>JAXMOA010000029.1:0-18549 GCA_034670145.1 Marinibacterium sp. | reverse complement strand
AGCTTTGCCCGCCTCAAGGACTGGCGGCGCGTTGCAACCCGCTATGACAGATGCCCCAAGGTCTTCCTATCAGCCTGCGCCCTCGCAGCAGTTGTCATGTTCTGGTTATGAATCCTGACCCTAGTACACGCTTGGCAGAGAGTATCTTTGTTCCAAAGGGGAGTTGGTGCACCAAAGAGTTCAATTTCATATTCCAACGCCCGTCCGGGGGTATCAATCATGAAGAGTTCATATGGCCCCCGCTTCAACATCTCTAGGAACAATCGAACGCTTATAGAGCCTTCGCCGGGAGCATACGGATGAGTGCCGATATCCATCAGTTCTGCCATTTGGCTAACCGCGACGGCGTAGGCCAACTCAACTGCTTGTCGATCATAGACATCGTTTGGCGTGATGAGATAGGGAGCGTGGAAACCGAGATCTGCTGCGACGTGCATAGACCTTCTCGGAGACACGAATACATCAATTGTTGAACTTCCCGACATGAAGATGATGGCGCAGGCCGAATAGCACCGAACATCAGCTTCTAACCGCGTTCCAATCGAATTGGAGACAAGATACCTCGCAATTTTTAATCCCTCCGCAAGGCTTCCACCAGGGCTATCCAAGCAAAGAGTGTCGCCCCATCCAATGGAGGAATCTTGGATAGCTTGGAAGTCGCCTTCTTCTATTTGACCAGACAGGACGAGGTCGCAGGTACCTGACCCAACAGAGAAATCTGCTGCAGACGCGGGCACAGCAGCCAACAAAAGTACACCGAACAGAATGTAGTTTCGAATCATTTGATCAGTGTTCCCGTCTTTATAGTGTTGATAAGGCGCAGCATTTTACTGCAGTGCTAACTCGGCTGGCAATTCTTCATGCAATTAACTAGCCCCGAGAAAGTGATCTGTACAATTCGAAAACATGAAAACTGGTCATCGAAGGAGTAGCTAGAATGACCACATTAATCGGCAAAACAGCCACTTTTTCACCGTGCAGCATTGGTCAAGAAGGGCTCACAGCCGCCATTTTCCGCACCGCAGAGAGGGTGGTAAGCTTAGCGCAGGATTTCGCCCCTATCCGCAACTGACCTCTTTTTGCCTGCCCCATCGCCTCAATGACCGCAACGCAAAAGACCCGCCAGATCGCTCTGACGGGCCGTTTGTCAAACAGGCCATTGCCCGCAAAGAGGCGACCGCAGGGTCGCCCGCGCTCAGCCGATGGCAATCGCCTTTACGTCATCATCAATAAAGGGCGTGTATTGTTCGAAATTATCGGCAAACATCTGCACCAGCTTGGCGGCCTGACGGTCATAGCTCTCTGGATTGTCCCAGGTCCGGCGCGGATCCAGCAGCACCTCAGGCACCCCAGGCACAGAAACCGGCACGTCAAAGCCGAAATTCTTGTCCTTGCGGAACTCTGAATTGGCCAGCGATCCATCCAGCGCCGCCGTCAGCAAGGCCCGTGTCGCCTTGATCGGCATCCGGTTGCCCGTGCCATAGGCGCCACCGGTCCAACCGGTGTTCACCAGCCAGCAGGTCGCCCCATGCTCGGCAATCTTTTCACGCAGCAGATTGCCATAGATCTCTGGGCGGCGCGGCATGAACGGCGCTCCGAAACAGGTCGAGAATGTGGGCTCCGGCTCGGTCACGCCACGCTCGGTTCCGGCCACTTTCGATGTGAACCCGCTCAGGAAATGATACATCGCCTGCGCCGGGGTCAGCCGAGAAATCGGAGGCAGCACACCAAAGGCATCACAGGTCAGCATGATGATGTTCTTGGGATGGCCGCCCAACCCGGTGCCGGATGCGTTCGAAATCGCCTCCAGCGGATAGGCACAGCGCATATTCGCCGTCAGGCTGTCATCCTCATAGTCCAGTTCAAACGTTTGCGGATCGTAAATCATGTTCTCGATCACAGTGCCAAACTGCGACGTCGTGGCAAAGATCTCGGGCTCCGCCTCGGGGTTCAGGCCGATGGTCTTGGCATAACACCCGCCTTCAAAGTTGAACGTGCCCCGGTTGGACCAGCCATGTTCGTCATCGCCAATCAGAACCCGGTCCGGGTCGGCGCTCAGCGTGGTCTTGCCAGTGCCCGACAGACCAAAGAACACGGCCGTATCCACAGGGTTGCCCTGCGCGTGGTTGGCCGAGCAATGCATCGGCATGATGCCCTTTTCCGGCAGCAGATAGTTCAGCAGCGAAAACACCGATTTCTTGTTCTCACCGGCATATTCCGTGCCACCGATCAGGATCAGCTTGCGATCGAAATTCATCGCGATCACTGTCTCGGACCGGCAATCATGGCGCTCGGGATTGGCCTGAAAGCTGGGGCAGTTGATTACCGTGTACTCCGCCACGAACTCATCCAGATCCTCGCGGTCCGGACGGCGCAGCAGATGGCGGATAAACAGACCATGCCAGGCCAGCTCTGTGACCATCCGCACATTGATCGAATGGGACGGATCAGCACCCGCCACCAGATCCTGAACCGAATAATCGCGGCCCTTCATATGCTCCAGCATGTCCGCATACAGCGCGTCAAAACCCTCTGGCGACATCTCGGCGTTATTGTCCCACCAGATCGTGTCGGCCACGCTGTCAGTCTTGACCACGTGCTTGTCCTTTGGGGACCGGCCGGTGAATTTTCCGGTGGTCACCAGGAACGCGCCGCCCCGGCCCAGATGGCCCTCGTCGCGACGCAGCGCCAGATCAACCAGCGCCGGCTCCATCAGGTTATAATAGACGTTGCCGAGCCCCTGGATTCCTTGGTCTTCAAGTCGGAAATTTGGGTTAACCCGTCCAGTCGTCATAATATTTTCTCCCGTGGTCACGTCTGTTTCCACATTGCAATTGCGCCCGCTGCGCGTGTGGCACTGTGCCTGTCGCCGGTCATATCACGGGTATTTCCGGGATGAACAGGTCGCTATGACGCAGTTAGCGCAACCATTTTCAGGGCAGGGGGCACCCGCGTGCATTTGCAGCAG
Organism: Marinibacterium sp.; assembly: GCA_034670145.1. Classification (GTDB taxonomy): domain Bacteria; phylum Pseudomonadota; class Alphaproteobacteria; order Rhodobacterales; family Rhodobacteraceae; genus HXMU1420-2. Next base: position 15,581 of record JAXMOA010000029.1, on the reverse strand, counting down.
CGCCCGGGGTGTAAACTGTGTGAATTCAGCCATTCCTAAGAAATTTCTGGCCCAATCGCAGACAAACAGGGCGTGATTCGCAGTTAAGGATTGATTCGCATGGTCAAAAACGCAAATGTTGCGATCAAAAATAAGACAAAAATGAAAAAGTGCAGGCAGCATAAGGGCAGTAACGATGTCAAAAATCGCGTTGGTTGACGACGACAGGAATATCCTGACGTCTGTTTCGATGACTCTGGAAGCCGAAGGGTTCGAGGTCGAAACGTATAATGATGGTCAGGCCGCGTTGGATGCGTTCAACAAAAAACTACCGGATATGGCGGTTCTTGATATCAAGATGCCTCGGATGGACGGCATGGATCTGCTGCAACGCCTGCGTCAGAAAACGTCGATGCCTGTCATTTTCCTGACCTCTAAGGATGACGAAATTGACGAAGTGCTCGGCCTGCGCATGGGGGCTGACGACTACGTAAAGAAACCGTTTTCGCAGCGCCTGCTGGTCGAACGCATCCGCGCACTGCTGCGCCGGCAAGAGGCCGTGGCAGGGGATGCAACCGGCAACGGACCGGAAACCAAGGTGATGGAACGCGGTGACCTGCGGATGGACCCGCTGCGCCACGCCGTGGCCTGGAAGGGCACCGATGTGTCCCTCACCGTGACCGAATTCCTTCTGCTTCAGGCCCTGGCCCAACGCCCCGGTTTCGTCAAAAGCCGCGATCAGCTGATGGATGTTGCCTATGATGATCAGGTCTATGTAGACGACCGCACCATCGACAGCCACATCAAGAGATTGCGCAAAAAGATGCGCGGTGCGGATGAAAACTTCTCCGCGATCGAAACGCTCTATGGCATCGGCTACCGCTATAATGAGGAATAAGGGCCGATATGAGCTTCGCTGAACGGTCTTTCTCGCCAGATCCGAATGGCGCCGCACCCGCCGGGGACGTTGTCCTCGGCGAGGATTGGGTTGCCCCGGAAGGCACAGTTGAACAGGAAATGCAGGTCAAACGGGCCCGCAGAGGGTTGTTGTCGCTCAAGACATCGCCGCTGACCCGCAAGATCATCATGTTCAACCTCGTGGCGCTCAACCTTTTGGTGGGCGGCATCCTTTACCTGAACTATTCGCGCGACCGCCTGGCCGTGCAACGGGCCGTAGCCCTCGAAACCGAGGTGCAGTTGATCGCCAACGTCTTCGAGGCGCAATTGCCCAGCGTTGGCCCCGTGAACCTGGTGGCCGGCGACGGGATCGACGTTGCCGCGACATTGGATCACCTCAGCCTGGCCGAGGGCACACAGGTGCATGTCTATGACACCGTGCCGGCCCTGGTCGGCAACGTCACCGGCGATATGCAAACCGCCAACGCCGCTCAGCCCAGCCCGACGGTGATCGGCGACTTCCTGTCGGTGATCTGGTCCGGCCTGTCCGGCCTCGTCTCTTCCGGTGACACGGGCGAACAGATCGCGCCTTTGGAAACCCAATTGCTGACCCTCGTGCCCGACGCACTCTCCAGTGGCAAACTGGTGCCGTCCGGGCTGGTCACCTCTGGCGGGCGTGTGTTTGCCGCCGTTGTTCCCATCCTGCATGACGGCACCGCCGTCGGCGCGGTCGCCATCACCAGCCCGGCAGGTCAGGTCGATGCGCTCATCCGCAGCGAGCGCGAGCGCGTCCTCCAAATGTTCCTGGTGGCGATCCTCGTGTCCATCGGGTTGAGCCTGGTACTCGCCTCCACAATCGCCAACCCCCTGTCCGATCTGGCCGAGGCCGCCGAACTGGGCCGCGACCGCAACGCGCGCAAAATGAACCCGGGCCGCATCCGCATCCCCGATCTCACCGCGCGCCCTGACGAAATCGGCCGCCTCAGCGCGGCCCTGCGCGGCATGGTTGCCGCCCTCTACAACCGCATCGACGGGAACGAACAATTCGCCGCCGATGTGGCTCATGAAATCAAGAACCCCCTGGCCAGCCTGCGCTCTGCCGTCGGCACGCTGCGGATGATCAAGCGCGAGGACCAGCGCGAAAAACTGCTGGATGTCATTGAACATGACGTGCGCCGGCTGGACCGTCTGGTCAGCGACATCTCCAACGCCTCGCGTCTGGATTCCGAACTGGTCAAAGAAGAGGAAGAAGAGTTCAACCTCCTCGAAATGCTCGGCAATCTGAACCAGTACCTGGGCGAAGACGCGCAAAGCAAGGGCATCGACTATATCACCGACATGCCGAATGATCCGGTAATCATCCACGGGCTGGAACCGCGTTTGGCGCAGGTTTTTGTCAACCTCATCACAAATGCGATTTCCTTCTGCGAAGATGGCGATGCCATCCGCGTCTGGGCGCGCAAGCGTGATGACCGCGTCCTGGTGGTGGTCGAAGATACCGGTCCGGGCATCCCGGACGAGGCGCTGACCAAGATCTTCAAACGGTTCTACTCGCAACGCCCCGAAGAGCATTTTGGCAACAACTCGGGTCTTGGCCTGGCGATTTCCAAACAGATCGTCGAGGCGCATGGCGGTGTGATCTGGTCCGAAAACATCCGCCCGACCGAGGCTGATATCACCTCCGAACCCCTGGGCGCGCGCTTTGTCGTGGGTTTGCCCGTCTGAAACACAGGTGGACCCCGACGCACAGGACACCCGCGACCAGGCCATGACAGAACCCGCAGGCGCGCGTATCCTGCACGCCAGCTGCGTCGCGCTGAATGATCGCGCGGTGCTGATCACCGGCGCATCCGGCAGCGGAAAATCCGGCCTTGCCCTGGCGCTGATGGCCTATGGCGCCACCCTGGTGGCCGATGATCGCACCGTGATCCGACCCGGAACCGGGCCTGACGGCCCATATGTGCTGACCGGATCTCCGGCCCCGATCTCTGGCCTGATCGAGGCCCGCGGCATCGGCATCCTCCCGGCCCAGACCCAATCCGACGTGCCCCTGGCCCTTGTCGTCGACATGGATCAGTCCGAACAGGCCCGCCTGCCCGAACCGCGTGAAATTTCCTATTTCAACTGCGCCTTTCGCTTGCTTCACAAGGTAGAGAGTGCCCATTTTGCCCCAGCGATTCTGCAATATCTAAAAGCAGATCAAAGGAGCGGCGCATGAGCCCGGGTGATGCCAAAAAACATAAACTGGTGCTGGTGACCGGCCCCTCGGGCGCGGGGCGCACCACGGCGACCAAAGTGCTCGAAGACCTCGGATACGAGGCCATCGACAACCTGCCGCTGGGCTTCCTGCGCCGGCTGCTGGACGGGCCGATGATGGATCAGCCACTGGCATTGGGCGTGGATGCCCGCAACCGCGACTTCACCGTCGCGGGTTTGCTCGAACAGGTGCAAGAGCTGAGCGAACGTCCGGGCCTGGAGGTCAACCTGCTCTATCTCGACTGCCGCTCCGAGGTCCTGCTGCGCCGCTTCTCCGAAACCCGCCGCCGTCACCCGCTCGCCCCGGCCGAAAGCGCCGACACCGGCGTGCGCCGCGAACTGGACCTGTTGCAACCGATCCGCGACCGGGCCGATATCCTGATCGACACATCCGAACTCAACGTCCACCAGCTCCGGGCCGAGATTGAGCGCCTGTTCGTCCCCGACGGCTCCCGCCCGCTCGCCGTGTCGCTGGTCTCTTTCGCGTTCAAACGCGGTGTGCCGCGCGCCACTGATATGATGTTCGACTGCCGCTTTCTGGCCAACCCCTATTGGGACGACACCCTGCGCGATCACGACGGCCGCAGCCCCGCGATTCAGGCCTATGTCCGCAACGATGCCCGGTTCGATCCGTTCTTTGACCGCGTGCTCGACATGACCCGCCTGCTGCTGCCCGCCTACGTCGAAGAGGGCAAATCTCACTTCACAATCGCCTTCGGCTGCACCGGGGGGCGACACCGTTCTGTCACACTTGTCGAGACGCTGGCCAAAGCCCTTGCAGAGGATGGGCTGCAAGTGTCTAAAAGGCACAGAGAATTGGAACAATCGCAGATAAAATGAGGCGCGATTGATCGGTATAGTAATCGTTGCACACGGAGGTTTGGCCCAGGAGTACCTGTCGGCCATACAGCACGTTATTGGCCTTCAGCAAAACATGCTGGCCATTTCGATCGGCCCTGAGGACGACCGCGCCACCAAACAGAAAGAGATCTGCGATGCCGCCGACACCGTTGATACAGGCGACGGCGTGGTCATCGTCACCGACCTGTTCGGCGGCTCTCCGTCAAACCTGTCGCTGCGCGCCTGCGCACCCGAGAACCGGCGCATTCTCTATGGCGCAAACCTGCCGGCACTGATAAAGCTGTCCAAATCGCGCCAGCTTCCGGTGGCCGACGCCGTGCGCGGCGCGATGGAGGCCGGCAGAAAATACATAAACACCCAGAATGTGAGTCTGGACTGAACGGCACGTGGTTCTTCAAAAATGCGGCTTCAATGATTCAACGCAGCTTCACAATCGTAAACGAAAAAGGCCTCCACGCCCGCGCCTCAGCCAAGCTGGTCGAGCTGATCGAAGGTTTTGACGCAATGGCAGAGGTTTCGCGTGATGGCTTGTGTGCGTCAGGGGACAGTATTATGGGCCTCTTGATGTTGGCCGCTTCAAAGGGCACGATGATCCAGGTCGAAACCACCGGGGCCCAGGCCGAAGAGCTGGCTCAGGCAATTGAAACACTGATCGCCGACAAATTCGGCGAAGGCTTCTGAACAGGCGTTCGGCTCTGCAAGGGACGGGAAGGACAATTTGGTAGATACCGCTCAGAACAGCAATCCGCGCTTGGGGGCCAAGACGGACGCGCAGACGGTCGAAACCTACGACCGGCGGACGCTGACCTACGCCAATTCCTTTGATGATCCCTGGACCGCCTTTGCCATCCGCTCCATCGAATGGATGACCGGCAAACTGCGCATCCTGCGGATGGTCAATCAATTCGAACGCAACAACGCCAAATATCGCGGCCAGAATTTCTGGCGCGGCGCGCTGGACACCATGGGCATCGACCTGGTGACACCGCCCGAACAGCTTGAAAACATCCCCAAGGATGGGCCCGTCGTCGTCGTCGCCAACCACCCGCATGGCATGGTTGACGGCATGATTTTTGCCGACCTCATCGGCCGCGTCCGACAGGACTATCGCATCCTGACCCGCTCCATCCTCACCGGCCTGGACGAGGCCGCGACCTCTTTCATGATCCCCGTGCCGTTCCCCCATGATCCCGAAGCGCAGCGCAAGATGATCGAAATGCGCGCCAAGGCGATGGACTGGCTGGCCAATGACGGCGTCGTGGCGCTCTTTCCATCCGGTGTCGTGATGTCATCCGACAGCTGGTGGGGCCCCCCGATCGAACGGGAATGGAACGTTTTCACCGCCAAGATGATCCGCAAATCGGGCGCCCGCGTCGTGCCGCTCTATTACCCGGGCCGCAACTCGCGTGCCTATCAGATCGCCTGCCAGGTTTCGCCAATCCTGCGCCAGGGGCTGTTGCTGCATGAAATCGTGCGCAGCTGCAACACACCTCAGGCGCCGATTGTCGGCAAACCGCTGACGGACGAACAGATGGCGCCGCTGGAAACCGATCCGCGCGGTTTCATGGCCTGGCTGCGACAGCACACGCTTGATCTGGGCAATCCGGAAAACACCGCCAACTAAGGTGCAGGGCGAAACCGCCCCACCCGGATCGACCCCGAAAACCCGGTTCCGCCGGCCCGCTCAGCGGGTCGGAACCGGATGTTCCCCGCGATAATCATAGAACCCGCGCTGGGTCTTGCGCCCCAACCAACCAGCCTCCACATATTTTGTCAGCAACGGACAGGGGCGGTATTTTGTATCCGCCAGCCCGTCATGTAACACGTTCATGATCGCCAGACAGGTATCCAGCCCGATGAAATCCGCCAGTTCCAAAGGCCCCATCGGATGGTTCGCACCCAGCTTGAGCGACTGATCAATCGACAGAACCGAGCCGACCCCCTCATACAACGTGTAAACCGCCTCGTTGATCATCGGCATCAGAATCCGGTTCACGATAAAGGCCGGGAAATCCTCGGCGCTGGCGGCCGTCTTGCCCAGCCGGTCCACCACGGCTTTGCAGGCGGCAAAGGTTTCCTCATCCGTGGCAATCCCGCGGATCAGCTCGACCAATTGCATCACCGGCACCGGGTTCATGAAATGAAACCCCATGAACCGCTCGGGCCGGTCCGTCCGGCTCGCCAGCCGCGTGATCGAAATAGAAGAGGTGTTGGACGTCAAAATCGTATCCGGCTTCAGATGCGGGGCCAGATCCTCCAGAATCGCCTGCTTGATCGTCTCCCGCTCGGTCGCGGCCTCAATCACCAGATCAGTCGCCCCGATGTCCTGCAATTGCAGGCTGGGCCGAATCCGCGCCATCGCCGCGCTCTTTTCGCTGTCCTCAATCAGACCCCGGCTCACCTGCCGCGCCATGTTCTTTTCAACCGCGCCCATGGCACGGTCCAGGGAATCCTGCGAAATGTCTGTAATTACAACATCATACCCGGCCACGGCCATCACATGAGCAATCCCATTGCCCATCTGCCCTGCGCCGATAACCCCAACTGAACGGATTTCCATGCCCGGACCTTCCTTTGTTTGCTGCGTCACTCTACCGGTCCGCTTGCCAGGGCCGCAAGTGGTCGCCGTTTCAAAAGAATCCAGACAATTGTCTCTTTAGGGTTTTCATAAGGTTTTGAGGAGACTCTCTCCCCGGGTGAAAAAATTGTGGTGGTGTGATGAGCATTGAGCGGACTGGCGCGCAGGCGCTGGATTATCTTCCGTGCAGATACGGTAACTCTCGGCTTTTGTTCCGGGGGCCCCGGCGGAGTTTGGAAAAACCGTATATTCTGTTTCTGGGCGACAGCGTGACTTACGGCAAATTCGTGCCGCAGCCGTTCCCGGCCATGGTCGAACAGGCGCTCCGGCGCGACTGTGTCAACTTCGGGTGCCGCAATGCGGGGATCGATTCTTTCCTGCATGACCCGGATGTGCTCAGCATCGCCAATGGCGCGCAGCTGACCGTGCTCCAGGTGGCGGGCGCGCAAAATCTGTCAAACCGCTTCTACCGGGTGCATCCCCGCCGAAATGACCGGTTCCTCCAGGCCTCTCCGATTCTTCAGGCCATCTACCGAGAGGTCGATTTCACGGAATTCAGCTTCAACAAACACATGCTCAGCACCTTGCAGAGCGTCTCGTCAGACCGGTTCGAAACGGTCCGCGCCGAATTGCGCCAGGCATGGCTGGGCCGGATGCAGCTGCTGCTGTCCACCATCCACAGCCCGGTTCTGCTGCTCTGGCTGCGCTCGGATGCGTCTGGTGGCGTCCTGGGGGATGAACCGCTGATGGTGGATAACGCCATGATCGAGGCGCTGCGGGATCAGCTGGTCGATGTGGTCCCCATCGAAATGCGCGATATCGGCAACCCCGAAGATACCGAAGGCATGTTCATCAACCAGATGGAGCTTCCGGCCGCGCTGCACATGCCCGGCCCGCTCAGCCACGCGCAAATCGCGGATCAGCTGGTGCAGGCCATCGGGCGGCTCTGACACAAAAAACGGCCCGCCAGATCTGGCGGGCCGCATAATCCTTGTCGCAAGCGTGCTGGCTTACAGCTTTTCAACCAGCTCGGGCACGGCCGCGAACAGATCCGCCACCAGGCCAAAATCGGCAACCTGGAAAATCGGCGCTTCTTCGTCCTTGTTGATCGCAACGATCACCTTGGAATCCTTCATGCCGGCCAGGTGCTGAATCGCGCCCGAGATGCCAACGGCAACATACAGATCCGGTGCAACAACCTTGCCCGTCTGACCCACCTGCCAGTCATTCGGCGCATAGCCCGAATCAACCGCAGCCCGCGACGCACCAACCGCCGCGCCCAGCTTGTCCGCCAGGGATTCGATCAGCGCAAAGTCTTCCTGAGAGCCGACACCACGGCCGCCCGACACAACAATCCCGGCCGAGGTCAGCTCAGGACGATCGCTCGCGGCAACCTTGTCTTCAACCCACTCCGACAGGCCCGGGTTGTCGCCAACGGCCACGGTCTCAACCGCTGCGCTGCCGCCTTCACCGGCCACATCAAAGCTCGCCGTGCGGAAGGTCACAACCTTGGTCGCATCCAGCGATTTCACGGTCTGAGTCGCGTTCCCGGCATAGATCGGACGCTCGAACGTATCCGCATCCACAACGCCGGACACATCCGACAACACCATGACGTCCAGCAACGCGGCGACGCGCGGCATGACGTTCTTGGCATCTGTCGTCGCAGGCGCAACGATATGCGAATAATCCCCGGCCAGCGACACAATCAACGCTGCCGTGGCTTCGGCCAGACGATGCCCCAGCGACTCATCCTCAGCCACCAGCACCTTGGCAACGCCGTCAATCTTGGCCGCAGCCTCGCCCGCGCTCGCAGCAGATCCGCCCGCGCACAGCACGGTCACATCGCCCAAACCCTTGGCAGCCGTCACAGCCTTGGCTGTGGCATCCATCGCCAATTCGCCATCGGTCACTTCCGCAAGAAGAAGTACAGCCATCAAACAGCCCCCGCTTCCTTGAGTTTCTCTACCAGCTCGTCAACCGAGCCCACGACAATCCCCGCAGCCCGCGCTGGCGGCTCTTCTGTCTTCACGATCTCCAGACGCGGTGAAACGTCGACGCCGTAATCTGCGGCTGTCTTCTCATCCAAAGGCTTTTTCTTCGCCTTCATGATGTTGGGCAGCGACGCATAACGCGGCTCGTTCAGGCGCAGGTCAACGGTCACGATGGTTGGCATCTTGACGCTGATGGTCTGCAAACCGCCATCGACTTCGCGGGTGACTTTTGCAGTGTCGCCCTCAATGGTCAGCTCGGATGCAAATGTACCCTGCGACCAGCCCAGCAGGGCCGACAGCATCTGACCTGTCGCGTTCATGTCATTGTCGATCGCCTGCTTGCCGCACAGCACCAGCCCGGGGGCCTCTTCTTCGACAATCTTCGCCAGGATCTTGGCCACGGCCAAAGGCTCGATGTCCATGTGCACATCCTCGGCGGCAACCACCAGAATGGCACGATCCGCGCCCATGGCCAAAGCGGTCCGCAGAGTTTCCTGCGCCTGCTTCACACCAATCGAAACGGCGATAACCTCTTCGGCCTGACCGGCCTCCTTCAGACGGATGGCCTGTTCGACGGCAATTTCGTCAAACGGGTTCATCGACATCTTTACATTGGCCAGATCAACACCCGATCCGTCCGCTTTGACGCGAACCTTCACGTTGTAGTCGATCACGCGCTTGACAGGCACCAGTACCTTCATCTGCGGTCTCTCCTCATCGAAAAATGCAAGCCGCAGCGCGACTCAATTCCAGTTTACCTTGAACGTAGATAGCGACGGGGCAGGGGGGGAAACAGGGTAAAATCGTCACGTCAGCGCCCAAGGACGTCGCGTTTTGCGTCCGAAAGGCAATTTTTGGGGTGCAAACCGGGCATCCGGCCTAGCGATTGGCCCCCGGAACCCACAACACATCGTCCTTGCCGCCATTGTTTGCCATGCGCGCGGCCACAAAGAACCAGTCGCTCAACCGGTTCAAATAGCGGATCGCTGCCGGGTTCGCGACGTCGCCGCTTTCGGGAGTCGCCTCACTGGCCAGCTCGATGGTATGCCGCTCGGCCCGCCGTGCCACTGTCCGGCACACATGCAGATGCGCCGCCAGCGCCGAGCCGCCGGGCAGAATGAAACTGCGCAAAGGCTCCAGTTCCGCGTTCATCACGTCAATCTCGTCTTCCAGACGGACAACCTGCGTGTCCAGCATCCGCAGCGGCGGGTACTCGGCCTCGGCATCTTTGGCCATATCCGGCCGGCACAGATCTGCGCCCAGATCAAACAGATCGTTCTGGATCGCGGCCAATTGCGCATCCACCGCGCCCGTCGCCACCAGCCGCGCCACGCCGACAAACCCGTTCAGCTCGTCCACCGTGCCATAGGCCGCCACCCGCGCCGAATATTTCGCCACCCGGGACCCGTCGCCCAATGCCGTTTCCCCGGCATCGCCGGTCCGCGTGTAAATCTTGTTCAGAACAACCATGTTCAGCCCCCTTGCGACCGCAGCCCGATGAACACCAGAATCAACACGATCGCCACAGCCTGCGCCGCAATCCGCAGCTGCATCATCTTGTTGCCGTATTTCTTGTTGAACGCTCCGCCGCGGGCAAAGCCGCCAATGCCGATGACCAGAATGATCACCACCGCCGCCATCATGACGACAATCGCCTTGAACAGTAAATCGTCGCCCATTCGCTTGTCTCCGCTTCACCCGCTGCTGTGGGGTCCTTTGCTGACATAGTGGCGCGGCCCATAAAAGCGAACCGAAATTTTGTCGCGCATCCGCCGGGTCGCCGCCTTTTGTCAAACCGGGCAGGTCACAACCGGCCCACAATCCGATCAATCCCCCGCGTGCTCAGAATTCTGCGCAAAAACCCGGCCAGATAGGTCGGGAAGGTCACATAATACCGCGCCGCCGGGCGCGGCGCATCCAGCGCCCGGATCAGTTTCCGCGTCACCGCCGAGGCCGGCAGCTCAAACCGGTCCGGCCCGCTTTCCGTATACATTCGCGGCACCAGCCGGGCCTCGTAATCCGCCCGCCGGGGCGAGGATTTCCAGTCAATGTACCGCTCGAACGGCGCAATGCCCTTTTCGCGAAACATCGTCGTGATCGGCCCCGGCTCGATCAGGATCACCTCGATCCCGGTGCCGCGCATCTCGATCCGCAGAGTATCGCTCAACGCCTCCAGCGCGTGTTTGGTGGCCGCATAGGCCCCGCGCCAGGGCATATACACCAGGCCCAGCGTCGACGAACATTGCACAATCCGCCCCGCGCCCTGCGCCCGCATCACCGGAATCACCTGCTGCGTCAGATCGTGCCAGCCAAAGAAGTTCGCCTCAAAGATCGCCCGCAGCCCGGCCACAGGCAAATCCTCCACCGCCCCGGACAGCGCATGCGCCCCATTGTTGAACAAGGCATCCAGCCGCCCGCCAGTGGCCTCCAGCACCTCGGCCAGCCCCGTGCGGATCGTCTCTGCATCGGTGTAATCAATGCGCGGCGCCTCAAATCCCTGCGCCCGCAACCGCGCGCAATCCGCCTCCTGCCGACAGCTGGCAAACACCCGCCATCCCAACGCGCGCAATTGCTCCGCCGCATCCAGCCCAATGCCCGAGGAACAGCCCGTAATCAAAATCGACCGGCCCCCATGTACGAGAGCCCCCAAAGCAGGTGCCGAAGCTGTCATCATTCCATCCGTTTGTCAGGCAAGCCATCCGTTACGGGGCAACTTGTCGCCCACCGCGTGCCAGATGACAATTGCCAGATGGTCAGCGTACGGGTTTTCCGACAAACCGCGCTGCCATCCAACCAATGCGGTCAGAGCCGACTTTGCGCAGCTGCACCCACCCGTCACCCAGATCGTCCAGAATTTCGACCTGATCATCGTAATACAACGTGCCGACCACCGCATAGGTGGTGCCCGGACCCTGCCGCATGTTCACCCGGCTGCCGGTCACTTCACGAATGTCCAGACGTGGCTCTGGCGCCGCCGCCTCGTCCCCGCTGGTGACCGCCGCCGTCACAGCCGCGCTGATGCCACCGGTTGCACCCGGGGCCGTCTCCAGAAACAGCGGCTGAGGGAAATTGCCGGCGCCATCCGCCAAAGAGGCCAACTGAACCTCCGCATCACTGGTTTGCCCGGATTGGGCCGACATCTGATTGAACCGAAACGCCAGATCCGTAACAGCTTCAGAGCTTTCGGCCTCATTGACCCCCAGCGCATCCACCCGCGTCGCCGCTTCCGCAGCCTTGATCTGCTCCGCCACGGCCGTCGGCTCCAGCCGCACAACCTCGGTTGACGCCAGCAGAGCCTCGACCTTGTCACGCGCAGGCAATGTCACGTCCCGTACGCTGGCATGGTGGACCGTATCACGCACCAATTCCACGTCACCCCGCGACGTCCGAGGCTCAAATTCCGCACCACCGCTCAGCTGATAAAAAGCAAAGCCCATGAAAACAAAGAATATCAAAATAAATCGCATGGCGTGCCCCCCCAAGCAAAAATCGCTTTAACCAAAATCGGGTGGCAGCCCGACGCCTACTCATCAACTCACACGCTGATCTATACGCCAATGCCTGATTCGATGCATCGGGGAAAGTCACGAAATACACCTCAATTTCGACACAGTCCGGCTTTCCTTGCGTCAACGCTTGCTGCGCGCGACGCTCGGGCGTATCACATCATCTATGACAGACACGGTAGACGACCCCAATATCAAGCTGCCCGACGGCGGCGAATTTGCAGAACCTTTGCGCCGCGCCATTGGCGAGCGTTACTTGACCTATGCGCTCTCAACAATCATGCACCGGGCCCTGCCTGATGCCAGAGACGGGCTAAAACCGGTCCATCGGCGCATATTGTTCGCAATGCGAGAACTGCGCCTCTCCGCGACCGGGGGCTTTCGCAAATCGGCCAAGATCTCGGGCGACGTGATGGGGAACTATCACCCGCATGGCGACGCCGCGATCTACGACGCGATGGCCCGCCTGGCCCAGGACTTCAACGTGCGCTACCCGCTGGTCGACGGCCAGGGCAACTTTGGCAACATCGACGGCGATAACCCGGCCGCCTCGCGCTATACAGAGGCCCGCATGACCATCGTCGCCGAGGCGCTGCTGCGCGGGCTTGACGAAAACGCCGTGGATTTCCGCGACAATTACGACGGCACCCTCAGCGAACCGGTTGTTCTCCCGGCCGAGTTTCCGAACCTGCTGGCCAATGGCTCCACCGGCATTGCGGTCGGCATGGCCACCAATATTCCGCCCCATAACATCGGCGAACTGTGCGACGCCTGCCTCCACCTGATCAAAACCCCGGACGCCCGCGACGATACCCTGCTCAACTACGTCCCCGGCCCCGATTTCCCGACCGGCGGCGTCATCGTCGAACCGCCAGAAAACATCGCCCAGGCCTACCGCACCGGTCGCGGCAGCTTCCGCCTGCGCTGCTCCTGGGAAATCGAGAAACTGGAACGCGGCCAGTGGCAGATCATCGTCACCGAAATCCCCTACCAGGTCCAGAAATCCAAACTGATCGAGAAAATCGCAGAGCTGATCCAGACCAAGAAAATCCCGATCCTCGCCGACGTCCGCGACGAAAGCGCCGATGACGTCCGCATGGTGCTGGAACCGCGTTCCAAAAACGTCGACCCTGACGTGCTCATGAACATGATGTTCCGCAATTGCGACCTCGAGCTCCGCTTTTCCCTCAACATGAACGTGCTGATCGACGGGGTCACGCCCCAGGTCTGCTCGATGAAGGAAGTGCTGCGCGCCTTCCTGGATCACCGCCAGGAGGTCCTCCAGCGCCGCTCCCGCCATCGCCTGGGCAAAATCGACCACCGCCTCGAAGTGCTCGCCGGTTTCATCATCGCCTTCCTCAACCTCGACCGGCTGATCGACATCATCCGCTACGATGATGAGCCCAAGGCCGCCCTGATGCGCGAAGACTGGAGCCGCGACTTCATCCGCGCCACGTCCGAATCCGACTACGTTTCGCCCCCGCCCGGCCCCGGAGAGCTGAGCGAGGTCCAGTCCGACGCCATCCTCAACATGCGCCTGCGCTCCCTGCGCCGCCTCGAAGAGCTTGAATTGCTGCGCGAACAGGCCGCCCTGCAAGCGGAACGCGCCGGTCTGAACGACCTGCTGGCCAGTTCCGACCTGCAATGGGCCCGCATCGCCGAGCAGCTGCGCGAGACCCGCAAAACCTTTGGCAAGGATTACCCGGGCGGCGCGCGCCGCACCCGCCTGCAAGAGGCCGCCGAGGCGCAGGAGGTCCCCCTCGAAGCGATGATCGAGCGTGAACCCATCACCGTCGTCTGCTCGCAGATGGGCTGGATTCGCGCCATGACCGGCCATATCGACCTGACCCGAGAGCTCAAGTTCCGCGATGGCGACAAACCGCGCTTCATCTTCCACGCCGAAACCACCGACCGCCTGCTGATCTTCGGGTCCAACGGACGGTTTTACACGCTCAGCGCCGCCAACCTGCCCGGCGGGCGCGGTATGGGCGAACCGGTCCGCCTGATGGTGGACCTGCCAAACGAGGTCGAAATCGTCGATCTGATGATCCACGTGCCCGACCGGCGCCTGATCATCGCCTCTTCGGATGGCAACGGATTCGTGGTGCCCGAAAACGACATCATCGCGCAAACCCGCGCCGGTAAACAGGCGCTCAACGTCACCGGCGACGCCAAGGCCCATATCTGCCGCCCGGTTCAGGGCGACCATGTGGCCATCATCTCGCTCAACGCGCGCTTCCTGGTGTTCCCCGTGGCTGACCTGCCTGAAATGACCCGGGGCAAGGGCGTGAAGCTGCAAAAATACAACATGGCACGCGGGCGTCAGGGCACGTTGGAACTCGACGGCGGCCTCTCTGATCTGGTGACCTTCAACTGGGAAACCGGCCTCAGCTGGGAAATGGGCGGCGGCAAAACCCGTCATGAACCCGATATGACCGACTGGCTGGGCAAACGGGCAGGGGTGGGCAAAAAACCACCCTATGGCTTCCCCAAATCCAACCGTTTCACCTGACAGATGACGCGGCGACCCCCTCTGCAAACGGCCCGGCCTGCGCTTGCCGGGCCCGATCCGCGCTTACGGTAAATTGATGCCGATCCCCGCTCAGCCCATTTACAGGCCCGCTGGCTCTGGTCTATCTGCTCAGCATTGAACCAAACGAGGTCTTACATGATCCGCGCATTTGTCGCTGCCGCCCTTCTGATCGGGCTCGCCGCCTGTACGCCCCAGAATCTGAAAGATCCGCCCGCCGACCTGGGCAACTTCAGCCTGGGCCACAACATTGTGATCGCCTCCAAAATGCGCAAAGGGCCTGTGTCCCGCGACGCAACCGAAGAGGAATGGACCACCAACCTCAAAGGCGCAATCGCCGACCGGTTCGGCCGCTATGAGGGCGACAAGCTCTATCATTTCGGCGTCAGCATCGAAGGCTACATGCTCGCCCCCAAAGGCGTGCCACTGGTCTATACCCCCAAATCCGCGCTGCTGGTGCAAATCACCGTCTGGGATGACGCCAAGAACAAAAAGATGAATTCGGAACCCTTCCTCATCACCGCCTTCGAGGACACGAACGAAGATTCGCTCGTCATCGGCTCGGGCTGGGGCCGCACCAAGAATGAACAGCTCAAAATGCTCAGCTATAACGCGGCATATGAGATCGAAAAATGGCTGGTTGAAAACTACAAAACCCTTGATTGGTTCACCGACAAACCCGCCAAAGAGCCTCCAAAACAGGAAGTGCCGCAGATGGACGGAATCTGACGTCACGCTGCAATCGGCTCAAAGATGCAAGTGCCGCTTGATTTTCTCGCGCATAGCCAATATCTGGCGCCCGCAGTGGTAACTCGGCCCCCGGGGGGGCCCACACACAAAAAGGCGCCGGAGACATGGCAAAGGAAAAGTTTGAGCGGACGAAACCGCATGTAAACATCGGTACTGTTGGTCACGTGGACCACGGCAAGACGACGCTGACGGCGGCGATCACGCGGTATTTCGGTGACTTCAAAGCCTAT
>JAXMOA010000028.1:0-20301 GCA_034670145.1 Marinibacterium sp. | reverse complement strand
GACGAGGGTTAGTCGTCTCGCCCCGGTTCGCTGGGGTTGGCAGAGAACAAGGCGATCTTGTTGCCCTGAGGGTCGCGCAGGTAGCTGACGTAAAAATGCGGGCCGTATGCGGCGCGAAATCCGGGTTGGCCTTCGTCCGTGCCGCCTGCGGCCAGTGCGGCGGCGTGCAGGTCACGCACCTGTTGTTGGCTGCCGGCCTCAAAGGCGACCATCGCTCCGTTCCCGGCCGAGGCCGGCGCCCTGTCAAAGGTGGGTTTGACGTAGAAATCGGGCAGAACCGGTGCCTCACCGGGCGCGAGGGGGAGCGTATAGCTCAACCCCTCGGGGCCCTCTTTGAGGTCGTAATTCAGGGCCGGCAGGAAGGCCGAGTAGAACCGTCTGGCCCCTGCGATGTCATCTGCGCCGACGGTGACATAGGCAATCATTCAGTGTGGTCCTGTTCAGCTCTTTGGGTTTATCGGGCATGGGTGCCGCCCGATCCTGCATAAAGTGCCAGACTCATAACGACAACGCGCAGATGCGCTGTGACACCGCTGACCTGCCATTCCCAAGGATGAAACAGGCCCGGTGCATTGACACTGCGCGGATCTCAACGCTTTCTTGCGACCATCCGCACAGCGCAGAAGGAACGCGAACTTGACGAGGACCACTAACCAGCTGCTGGCCGACCGGACGCGCCTGTTGGGGCCGAATGTTGCCACCTTTTATGATGATCCAATCCACGTGGTAAAAGGACAAGGCGTCTGGTTGTGGGATGCGCAGGGGCGCAAGTATCTGGATTGCTACAACAATGTCCCACATGTGGGTCACTGCAATGAACGCGTGGTCGAGGCCATTTGCCGCCAGGCCGCCACCCTCAACACGCACACCCGATACCTGCATGACGGTATTCTGGACTATGTCGAACGGTTGACCGCGACGCTGGATGACGCTTTGGATACGGCGATCCTGACCTGCACAGGGTCAGAGGCAAACGACATTGCCCTGCGTATGGCCGAGGGCATGACCGGCAAGCGCGGGATCATTGCCACCGATGCAACATATCACGGCAACACCTCTTTGGTGAGCCAGCTGAGCCAGTCGAACGTTCCCACCGTCGGGTTTGGGCTGGGGCAATATTTCCGCTTTGTGGCAGCCCCGGACAGCTATCGGACCCCGGACCCGGACGGCACCCTTTTCGCAGAGGCCGTGGCCGAGCAGATCGCAGAGCACGAGAAAAGCAGCACAGGATTTGCTGCGCTTTTGATCTGTCCCTTTTTCCTGAACGAAGGGTTCCCCGATCTTGCCGACGGCTGGTTGAAACCCACGGCCGAGGTTGTCCGCAAGGCCGGCGGATTGTTGATCTGTGACGAGGTGCAATCCGGCTTTGGCCGGATCGGCACGCATATGTGGGCGCATGAGAAAATGGGAATCGTGCCGGATGTCATGACCTTGGGCAAACCCATGGGCAACGGGCATCCTGTTGGGGCGGTGGTTACCAACTCTGAAATCCAGGCGACCTTTCGCAAGGGGTATCGCTATTTCAACACCTTTGGTGGCAATCCGGTGTCCTGCGCCGCGGCGATGGCTGTGCTGGACGAGCTGCGCGATCAGGATCTGGTGGCCAAGGCCAAAACTGTCGGAGATCACGCGCGCAAAAGACTGGAACAGCTGCGCGACAAATACAGCGTGATTGGTGATATCCGGGGATCGGGGCTGATCTTTGGGGCAGAGATGGTTCTGGATCAGCAGGACAAGACCCCTGCGAGCGCCTTTACAGACAGGGTGATCAACGCAATGCGGCACCGGGGCATTATCCACTCAAAGCTTGGGCGCCATAAAAACACGCTCAAGATCCGCCCGCCGATGCCGTTCTCGATTGAAAACGCGGATCTTCTTTTTGACACGTTGGATGACGTTTTGGCCGAAACGCCGGTCACATCATGAAGGATACGGTTGGCAAGGCCCTGACCCATTGGGGTTTGGGGGATGCGGCCTGCGCATTGGCTGCTGCGCGGGAAAACCATGTCTATCGCGTGGATCACAACGGGTGCTCTTTTGCGCTGCGCCTGCATCGGGCGGGGTATCGGACGGATGCAGAGCTGTGGTCAGAGCTGGAATGGATGGGCGCGCTGGCGGATGGGGGCCTGCATGTTCCCGCCCCGATCCGGTCCAGCGCGGGCCATTACATAGAGGTGATTGATGGCGTTCAATTTGATCTGCTGACCTGGCTGCCCGGTGCGCCGATTGGCGCGACCGGCGGACAGTTGGAGGTCGACGATCGCCAGGGGCTGTTTTCCCGACTGGGGCACGAAATGGCCCGCCTGCACAGCCTGTCTGACGCCTGGAGCCCGCCCGAGGGGTTTACCCGCTGCCGCTGGGACCGGGACGGATTGGTTGGTCAGATGCCGCTTTGGGGACAATTTTGGAAAAACCCCACCCTGACAGCCCAGGACCGGGCGCTGTTTGAACGGGCGCGCCAACAGGCGGATGCGCGGCTAAAACAGATCGAGGGAACGCTGGACTTCGGGCTGATTCACGCGGATCTGGTGCGTGAAAACGTCATGGCGGATGGGGACACCCTGCAATTCATTGATTTCGATGATTCCGGTTTTGGATTTCGGGTTTTCGATATTGCCACGGCTTTGATCAAAAACCTGCGTGAACCCGATTATCCTGATTTGCGCGATGCGCTGATGGATGGGTATCAGAGCCACCGTTCAATAGATTGCAGCGCCCTTGATCTGTTTCTGCTTTTGCGGGCCTTTACCTATGTCGGCTGGATCATACCGCGCATGAATGAAGAGGGCGGAGAGGCCCGCAACACGCGATTTGTCTCTACAGCCCGCATTCTGGCGGAACGGTTTCTGGCAGAGAACATTCAGATTGCGCCTTAGCGTGCGCAATGGGGCCAGCCGAAAGATCGCCGTTTGAGGTGCCTTTCTGGTAAGGCGCATTCCCGCAAGACGATGAACCGGACGAAACAGAGCCTTATCCATTTCCATTCCATCCCCTTGACCTTTCCTAGGCGGCGCTTCTGGCGATGCTGGGTTTCCAGTTCGAAGGCGTCTGTGACGATTGGCTCTGCACGCCCGAGGAGATCCCGATCATGAAGTTCTCTTTCCGAAAAAGACCTTGGTGGAAGATCTGGTGACACATGGCGCTGGATCGCCGGCTTGATGCGATCGGCTCGTCACGTCTCGACAATGGTTCGTCAGTTTTTTGTACATATGTGTCTATTTTTGCAGGTTGTCACCTGCCGGACATTGATGTCTGCGCAACAGGTATCCGGGCTCTTGCACCTAGGGCTTCATCCCTCTCAACGCCTGCGCTGCAATTTGATCGGCTTCGTCCTGACTGGGTTGGATACCGGTCAGGCAGAACAGGTAATGGGGGCCGGATTTGGCCCTGTCCAGCTTGTGTTCGCGGTCTCCCAGGGCCTCATGCCCGATTTGGGTGTAGTACAGAATCCGGGCGCGGATGCTTGATTCATCGGGGTCGTAACCAAAGCGTTCGAACATCCCCTTGATTGCGGAAATCCGGGAATCATCCGAAACATTGACCGCGCGGTGCACGGCTTCATCCTTGCGCCCCCAATCCCTCATGGCAAAATCCAGGCGGCTATCAAAGGGTTTTTTGCCCGTTTCCATATCAATGGCCCAGCACGCAAACACATTGGTCACGGCGCAATTTATGCTCGCCGCATTTGCGCTGGCGCGGTTGATGATCGCTTCGGTGTTGGTGGACTGCCAATAGTCGATCAGGTCGTTCAACAGGGTCTCGCGGTCCTTGAAGTACCAATAAAAGCTGGACCTGGCGCAATCCAGTCTCGCGGCGAGCGTCGCGATGCGAACCGCCTCGATCCCATGGTCCACCAACACCTCCAGCGCCGCCTGAACCCAATCCTCGCGGGTTGTGCGTTGTGCGCCTCGGACGCCCTTCCTGGTCTCTTTATCCATGTCGACTCCCATGCTGAGGACTTGTCAAAATAAATCATGTTCAGTAGTGTACATAATTGACAGGAACATGCGGTAATTTATCGAGTACGGAAGCAAATGACCAAGTCTTATTCAGGTTTGCGTATTCTGCGGGAAGGGCTGCGCAACCACAAAGGATGGGGGGCGGCCTGGCGGTCTCCGAATCCCGGGCCGGAATATGATGTCATCATCATCGGGGGCGGGGGCCACGGATTGGCGACCGCCTATTATCTGGCCAGGACCCATGGGGTGTCGCGTGTTGCCGTTCTGGAAAAAGGCTGGCTGGGCGGTGGTAACACCGGGCGCAACACCACGGCCATCCGGTCAAACTATTACTACCCTGAAAGCGCGGCGCTCTATGATCTGTCGCTGAAACTGTATGAGGGCCTGTCGCGCGAGCTGAACTACAATGTCATGCTGTCCCAACGGGGCATGTTGGTGCTGTCGCATTCCGAACCAGAGATGGAGCTGGCCGCGAGAGTGGTGAATGCGATGCAGATCAATGGCATCGACGCCGAATTGCTGGACGCCAAAGAGGTCAAAAGGCGCGCGCCGTTGTTGAACGCCCGGGCAGATGCACGGTTTCCGATCCACGGCGCGATCTGGCAGGGGCGCGCGGGCACGGCCCGTCATGATGCGGTGGCCTGGGGCTATGCCCGGGGGGCTGATGCCCTGGGCGTGGACATCATCCAGAACTGTGAAGTGACGGGGTTCTTGATGGAAGCGGGCGTCTGCAAAGGCGTCGAGACATCGCGCGGACGGATCCGCGCCGGGCGGGTTGGCGCGGCAGTGGCTGGCCACTCTTCGGTATTGGCAGATATGGCCGGGTATCGGTTGCCCATTCAATCCTACGCGTTGCAGGCGTTTGTGAGTGAGCCAATCAAGCCGGTGATCGACACAATCGCCTTTTCGCCATCTTACGGCGCCTATTTCAGCCAGTCCGACAAGGGCGGGCTGGTGATTGGCGGGGGGTTGGACCGTGTGCCGTCCTATGGTCAGCGCGGCAACCAACCCATGCAAGAGGCCGTGCTGTCGGGTTTGGTCGAACTGGCCCCGGCCTTGGCCAAGGTCAAGCTGTTGCGCCATTGGGCGGGAATCGTTGATGTGACCCCGGACAGCTCGCCGATCATCGGGCCATCCGGGGTCGAGGGCATCTACCTGAATTGCGGCTGGGGCACCGGTGGTTTCAAGGCGATTCCGGCGGGGGGCTATTTGTTCGCGCATCTTCTGGCGACCGGCCAGCACCACCAGATTGGCCGCCCCTTTGATCTGGGTCGTTTCCAGACCGGGCGCCTGATTGATGAGGGTGCCGCATCCGGCATCGAGCATTAGGACTGAAACATGCAAAAATTTCCCTGCCCTTTCTGTGGCTTGCGCGATGAGCGCGAGTTTCGTTTCGCCGCCGAAGCCGGAAAACGCCGGCCAGACACGACCAGGGACATCAGCGCCCGCGACTGGTCCGACCACTTGCATGTTGTGCGCAATCCCTTGGGGGCGACGCGCGAAATATGGGTGCACATGCCTTGTCAGGAATACTTTGTGATGGCGCGCGATACGGCGGCCATGACGGTTCTGGATGTGGAGCCGCTTAGAAAGGAAACGGTATGACCGGATTTCGTGCTCCAGCGCGGGGCCTGATTGACCGCAACCGCATCCTGTCGTTCAGATTTGACGGGCGCGCCTATTATGGTTGCGCGGGTGACACGGTGGTTTCCGCGCTGCTGGCCAATGGTGTGCGGGTCATGGGACGCAGTTTCAAATACCACCGTCCGCGCGGCGCCTGGAGCAGTTGGTTTGACGATCCGAATGCCGTTTTTGCCATCCGCCTGAACGGGCATGAACTGCCAAACTGCCCCGGTGCAACGACCGAATTGCAGGACGGTATGGAGGTGAGATCCGTCAACGCCTTTCCCTCGGCGCGATTTGATCTCAAGAGCGCGTTGGATCTGGGCCATCGGTTCTTGCCGGCGGGGTTTTATTACAAGACGTTCATGTGGCCCGATTGGCATCTGTTTGAACCCACGATCCGCAGAATGGCGGGTTTGGGAAAATTGGAGATGTCTGAAATTGATGGCTACGTCAGCGATCAGACTCATGATGCCTGTGATCTGCTGGTGGTGGGCGGGGGGCCTTCGGGGATCGCTGCGGCGCGCGCGGCGGCAGAGCGTGGGATGTCGGTCGTCCTGGTCGAAGATCACGACGCATTGGGCGGATCCGGTTTGCAGGTCGCTCGCATCGAAGATCGGGACATGGCCGTTTGGATGCGCGAACAGATTGCCGCGTTTCAGGCAGCGGGCGGTCAGATCCTGTCTCGCACAACGGCATTTGGCGTGTATGACCATCAACTGGTGGCGCTGATCCAGCAACGCGGCTTTGGCCGGGGTCCGCGTTTGATCCGAATGCGCGCGCAACGTTGTGTTCTGGCCGCCGGGGCGTTGGACCGCCCGGTGACATTTGGCAACAATGACCGCCCGGGTGTCATGTCACTGGCGGGGGCCTGTGATCTGCTGGCGCGCTACGGGGTCCTGGCCGGGCAGCGCATCGCCGTGATGGCCCCGCACAGCCAGGCTGCGGCCCAAATTGAAATGTTGCGCGACGCCGGGGCCACGATGACCGAGGTTGCCCCGGACGGACCCGCTCGGGCCTTGGGCGGCAAGCGGCTCAGGGGGCTGCGGGTTGGCGACCAGACATATGGATGTGACACGATCCTGACCTCGGCTGGCATGATGCCGGTGTTGCATCTGTGGCGTCATGCCGGGGGCAAGCTGTCATGGGATAGCACCGCCAGCGCCTTTGTTCCGGCCAGCGGGCCAGACTGGATGACGGCGGTTGGTGGCGCGAATGGCACCTTTGACCTGGCCGATGCACTGATTGAAGCGCGGGCAGTCGCGGTGGGGGATGACCGGCCAAAGCGGCTGTGCGCCTATCAGGCACACCCGCCCGAGGTGGTGTTGACTGACAAGAGCCGTCAATGGGTCGATTTTCAGAACGATGTGACAGTGAAGGACATCGAAATCGCGGCGCGGGAAAACTACGTCTCGGTCGAACATCTCAAACGTTACACCACGCTGGGAATGGCCACGGATCAGGGCAAAACCTCTAACATTCCCGGGCTGTCGACGATGGCCAGTCTGCGGGGAAAATCCATACCCGAGACGGGGACAACCACATTCCGCCCGCCCTTTGTTCCGGTTCCGCTGGAACTTTATCGCGGTGCGCACAGGGGCCAGCAGTTTCACCCACTCAAACGTCTCTGCCTGGAGCATCGCCACCGCGCGGCGGGCGCGGCGCTTGGAGAGTATGGGGGATGGCTGCGGCCGGGGTGGTACGGGGGTGACACGCCACAGGATGCGATACAGCGCGAAATCGCGATGGTCCGGCACTCTGCCGGGGTCATGGATGCGTCACCATTGGGCAAAATCGAGGTGATGGGGCCGGACGCCGAGCAGTTTGTCAATTTCATCTATTACAACACCATCGCGACGCTCAAGCCGGGCTTCATCCGCTATGGGTTCATGCTGACCGAAGGGGGGATAGTGTATGACGATGGCGTGATCGCGCGGATCGACCAGAACCGGTTTGTCATTTCCTGTTCGTCCAGCCATGTCGAAGGCGTATCGGCCATGTTAGAGGCCTGGCGTCAGGACGGAAACGACCCCGACCGCATCTTTGTGCATGACACCACGCTGAACTGGCCGACCATCACCGTGACCGGCCCAAAGGCGCGGGACATCCTGCGGCGGCTGGACCTGGGCGTAGATCTGTCGCCCGATGCCTTTGGCCATATGCAAATGCGCGAGGGACGGTTTCAGGCTGCTCCGGCCCGCATTGCCCGGGTCAGTTTCACGGGTGAGGTCAGCTATGAAATCTCGGTTCCTGTGGCGCAGGCCCAAGCGTTGTGGGATGCGGCCTTAGAGGTCGGAGCAGAGCATGGCGCGGGGCCATTAGGGCTCGAAGCGGTCTCGGTCATGCGCGCGGAAAAGGGCTATGTCATCATCGGCAAGGATACGGACGGCGAAACCATGCCGCATGATCTGGGTTTCTCCATTCCCCGGTTGAAAAAGAAGGCCGCCTTTGTTGGTGACCGGGCCTTGCACACAGAGAATGCCACGCGCCCCGACCGACGCCGTTTTGTCGGATTGAAGGTGCCCGACGGCGATCCGATGCTGCCTGTCAGCGCCCATATCGTGACCCGTGGCCAGGGCGGTCCGAGCTCCTGCGGCTATGTCAGTTCCAGCTATCTCAGCCCAACGCTGGGCCATCCGATTGCTCTGGCTCATCTCGACCAGACACAGGCAACCGAAGGGACAGAGGTGGAGTTGCTGCATCTGGGCCAAACACGACGCGCCATTGTCACCGCACCCTGTTTCTTTGATCCAAAGGGAGAACGGCTCCATGCGTGATGACAGTGCCAGATGGGATCCGGCAGCGGGCCTGGACCGAGAGGCGTTCCAGACCCCCGCCGTGACGCTGAAGATTTTGCGCCCCAATCGCCAGACGCTGATCAGCGGGCCATACCCTGCGGCCTTGCAGTGCGCCAATGTTGAAACCGCGACGGGTTGGCCAGAGGCCGCTCTGGGTGACCATTATGCGGTCAGACTGCGGCGTGACAGGATTCTGGTGATCAACGGCGATGCCCTGTCAGACGGATGGCACGCCGCCAAAGGGGTCGCCGTATCGGATATGACGGGGGGCTATGCGATGCTGGCGCTTGGCGGCCCCAAGGCCTTTGACCTGCTGCGCCGTGGCACCGAAATCACGCCGGATGCGGCCTCAAAATCGGTTCTGCGCGGGTTTCATGGCTATCCTGTCATGCTCTACAGCCATGGTGCAGGGCAGTTCCGGCTCCATATCCCATCGGCAATGGTGGATGGGTTTTGGTCGCTTCTGGCTGATCTGGCCCGCCAGTTGGAGTGACGCCCAACACCCCGTTCCCGATGGCCGAGCGTCACCCAGGGATCACGGCGCATTTTGCTTTAGTTCCCGCCGTGATCCCTTGATTTCGCGTCTCTCAGGTCTTTTTCATCCCAGAACCCGATCAGAATGCCAGCCTGAAACTCGGTTCCCGCATAGGCGGCGATATCGGCATCCGATCTGGCGATGCGGGAGCGGAACCTGGTGGCCCATGACAGCAACTGTTCGTTCAAACCCGCGATGATTGCGGCGTTGGCCGGATCTGTTGCGACGTCGTGCAATTCTGATGGGTCGGATTGATGGTCGAACAATATCGGGCGAAAGCCTTCGGCCCGGATCATCTTCCAGCGTCCGTCAAAGACCATTTGCAGGCGACAATCGGGAATGTCGCGTTCCAGAATCGTGCGGGCCAATCGGCAGGAATAGTCATATTCGCTGAACACCGCGTCCCGCAGTGGCCCGGCCTGCGGGTCGTGCAGGATGGGCAACAGCGAATGGCCCTCCAGGATGTGGTTCGCAATGGTTCCCCCTGCGGTCTCGACAAAAGTCGGCAGCAGGTCGATGGCCTCGACCAGATGAGAGGACACGCTGCCGCGTGTGGCGTCGGCCCGGGCGGATGGGTCCACAATGATCAGAGGGATGCGCACGGATGGGTCGTGGAACAATTCCTTTTCCCCCAACCAGTGATCGCCCAGATAGTCGCCATGATCTGACGTAAAGACGATCATGGTATCCTTGGCCCTGTCGGTTTCCTCCAGCCATGCCATGAGGCGGCCGATCTCGTCGTCGATTTGGCTGATCAGCCCCATATAGGCCGGAATCACCCTTTCGCGCACACCGGGTCTGGAAAAAACCTGGCACACCCGATGAGAGTGATATGCCCCCAGAACAGGATGCGGATTATCCAGTTCGCCCTCGTCGCGGACCGGCGGAATCACGTCCTTTGCACTGTACATGTCGTGATAGGGCGCGGGCGCCACGTACGGCCAATGCGGCTTTATATAGCTCAGATGCAGGCACCAGGGCGTGTCATCGGCCTGATCAATAAACTCCATCGCGCGGGTCGTGCTATAGGCTGTTTCATTGTCCTGCGGGTCAACCCGGGTTGGGCGGTTTGTATTTTCCATCAACCATCCCGACAATTCCTCGTCATCTTTGCCAAGGGTCGCGTTGGCCCAATGTTCCCAAGGGTCCGGTCCCTCGTAACCTCGGGAATTGAGGTAGGCATTGTAATGCGAGGGTTTCTTGGTCCCTTTCGCAGGATGCAGCCCATCCAGCCGGTCCCAGACCTCGAACCCGCATTCGCTGATCTTTGCGCCGATGTCGCTGGTTGGATCAATCCCCAGACGCGCCATGCCGGCATGATCCGCCGCCATATGAGTCTTGCCACACAGGACCGTGCGCATGTTCAGTGGGTTCAGGTGGTTTCCGATGTTCCATTCACCCACACGCAGCGGAGACATGTTCCAGGTTGACCCATGTCCTGCCACATAGCGGCCTGTGTAGAAACTCATGCGGCTGGGGCCACAGATCGGCGATTGCACATAAGCCCGGTCAAACCGGACACCGCGCGCGGCAAGCGCGTCAATGTTCGGCGTGCGAATGGTCGGATGGCCGGTGCAGCCCAGATAGTCATGGCGCAGTTGGTCACACATGATGAAGAGGATGTTTTTGGTCATCTTGTGGTCTCCGTGGCCCGGGACAGAGCCGCGCGCGCCTTGCGCGGGGCCCGTATGCCCAGCATGTAAATGATGACGATCGACAGAACCAGAAAGGCAATCGCGACAGGGTGCTGCAATAGCCGGGTAATATCGCCCCGCGTCACGATCAGGGTCTGGATCAGCGACAATTCAAACCGTGGCCCCAGGAAGAATGCGATGACAAACACGACCACCGGATAGCCAAAGCTGGTCATGACATATCCCAGGGCCGCAAAGGTGAGCATGACCCAAATGCCCAGCATCCCGCCCGATGACAGGTAAGCTCCGACCAGGCACAGCACGATGGCACCACCCAGGATAACGGCCTGCGGTGCCGAGATAATTCTGGCCCATAGTCGCAAGCCGACATTGCCCACCAACAGGTTGGCGGCATTGGCAATCAGCATCGCGCCGAACAGCCCATAGATCAATCTGCCCTGTTCATTGAAGAGCAGCGGACCGGGCTGGATTCCCTGAATGATGAAGGCGCCAATCAACATGGCCGCACTTGCGCTGCCGGGAATGCCAAGGGTCAGCAAAGGGATCATATCTGCCCCGGTGACCGCGCTATTGGCGGATTCC
Source organism: Marinibacterium sp. (assembly GCA_034670145.1). Taxonomy (GTDB): domain Bacteria; phylum Pseudomonadota; class Alphaproteobacteria; order Rhodobacterales; family Rhodobacteraceae; genus HXMU1420-2. The sequence continues at coordinate 9,149 of JAXMOA010000028.1, read as the reverse complement.
GTGGCCGCGATCCCTTTGATATTGCCACGACCAAAGCTGTCTGGGTCGCCGGATGCCTGTTTGGTGGATGCGTAGCTCATGAATGCAGCTGCCGTAGAGCCGACCCCGGGCACCGCACCGATCCCGGTTCCGATCAAACCACCGCGCAGCATGACAAAGCGGCAGGCCCAATATTCCTTCCAGCTGACGCGGCTGTCGTTGCCAGCCGTGCTGGCCGTGGACATCAACGATGCCATCGCACCGGATCCGGTTTGTGACACCCGCCTGAAAATCTCGGCGACGGCCAGCGTGCCGATGGCGACCGGCGCAATCGGCAGCCCCTCGAAAAAGGCGTAATTGTTGAAAATCAGCCGCGGGGTCGAGTTCTCGGGGTCCATCCCGACAGTGGCCAGCAACAGCCCCAGTGTCAGGGCAATCAGCCCCTTGGTGACTGAGGGCCCCAACATGCCCGAAATCACCGCAAAGGAAAAAATCATCAGGGCAAAGACTTCGACCGGGCCCATCATCAGGGCCAGCGCGGCCAGGGGCGCGGATACGGTGATCAGGACAATGTCGCTGAATGTGTCGCCCGTAACAGATGAGTAGAGCGCCATTTTCATCGCCTTTACGGGCTTGCCCGCCTGCGCCATGGGATAGCCATCCAGCGCCGTTGCGGCCGCGTCCGGTGTGCCGGGAACATTGATCAAGATGGCGGGGATGGCGCCGCCAATCGTGCCGCCTTTGGTTATCCCGATCAGAAACCCAATGGCAGGCAGGGGGTCCATCACAAAGGTAAACGGGATGACCACTGCCATCGTGATGACAGGCCCGATCCCGGGTAAGGCACCGACAAACTGCCCGACAATCACCCCAAGCAGGACAAAGGCCAGAGTCGCCGGCGAAAACGCGTCTCCCAGCCCGGCCAGGACAGTTGGCAGGTCGATCACAGGATCCCTCCGGATGGCAGGTTCCGGTCAAGCAGGAAGACGACGACAAACCAGATTGCGACTGGCAGCCCAACGCCGCCCAGTCCGACCCAAAGCGGCCGACGCTCTCCCATCAGCAGGCAGCCCAGGGTTGCGATGGCCACAGAGACAATCAAAAACCCAACTGTCTGGATCAACCCGGCCCCCAAAAGCGTCAACAGGAAAAACGCCGTGGCGCGCAGGGCTTCGCTCGGGCTCGGCCGTTGCGGTTGCGCGCCAGTTTCGCCGTGGGACACCAGAGGAAACACCAACTGAAACGCGGCCAGCAGGATGATCACATAGGCCAGTGCCTTGGGCATGACTTCGGGGCTGAGCGTGCCATAGTCCAGATGTTCTGCCCCGTTCGGCAGGACCGCCGTCAAAAAGGCCACTGCACCAAGCAGGATGGCGAGAGTGCAAATGCGGTCTGCTGTCATGGTCGGATCATCCAGTGCTGCCAGGCGACGCGATCACCTGGCAGCAGCGCCTGTTGTTGCTACTTTTGATCTGCGGCGGCCAACATGCCGGCGATGGTTTCCAGACCGTCATACATCATCTGGGCTGTGCCATCCGGCCCCAGGTTGTTGCCGTCCATACCCATCGCTTGCAACGCCTTCTGTACGCCATCAGAGGCCAGGGCCTGATCCACAGCCCCCGACAAAGCCGCCTTTGCCGTATCCGGCAAACCAGCCGGAGCGGCAATGTAAAAGCTCGCGTCGATCGCAAAGGGATACCCCATTTCCATCAGCGTCGGCACATCAAGGTCAGCGTTGTCGCGTACCGGCGCCAGCCCGGCAACCACCCGCATTTCGCCCTTTTGCACATAGGGCACATGGGCACCGCCCAACGTGGCCGCGTCGACATGACCGCCCAGAAGGTTCTGGATGATTTCACCGCCGGATTTGGTGGGGACATGCCGGAAATCAGCGCCGGTTTCCGTGGCAAGCGCGCGGACGATGATTTCCTGCGCAGGCCCGTTGGTGGCAACAGTCACGCCGCTGTCTTTGGCCTTGGCCAGCAGATCGTCAAACGTCTGGACCGCAGAATCCCCTGCGACCACCATCGCCAATCCGGCGCGCCCCATGGTCGACAACCAATCAAAACTATCCAGCGTAAAGGGCAGTTGATCCCCCCGGCGCTTGAGCTGAATCCAGACCGGAATACTGACACCAACGCCCAGGCTCAGCCCATCCGGCTTGGCCGCCTGAAGCTTGGACAACATCGCAACACCCCCCGCGCCGGGCAGGTTTTCAACGACAACATCCCACCCTGTATCCGCTTCGATGGACTGGGCAATCGCGCGGGCCAGCGCGTCGGTGGAGCCACCGGCCCCAAAGCCAACATTCAATGTGATTGGCCCATCCGGTTGCCATTCTTCCGCCAGGACAGGCCCTGCAAGCCCAATTGCAAGCGCCGCTGTAACGGCAAGGTTCATCATTCTTTTCAGCATGTTCTTTCCCCTGGTTTAGGACTGATATTCCATAAGGCGTCAATTCCGCGGACATCCGCTCAGGTCACCGCTCCTCGGACCCGGAAACGGTCATCGTCCCATTCCCGCGTCTCCAGAATCTCGGCGAGATGGCGCGCGGCGGTCAGGACCTCTGCAAAGCTCAGATACAAGGGCGCAAACCCAAACCGCAGGGTCATGGGCGCACGAAAATCACCCAGAACACCACGCGCGGCCATGGCTTGCATCACTTCGTAGCCGCCGCCGTCGGGCAAATCGAATGACACATGGCTGCCGCGAACGGTCGGATCTGCCGGGCTGGCCAATACCAGCCCGTGCCCGGCGCAAAGCTTTTGGACCGCCTCGATGAAAAAGGACGTCATTTCCCGGGATTTGAACCAGAGCACATCCAAATCCACATCAGCCCAGAGCGTCAGGGCTTCGTCCAGGGACGACAGGCTGAGGATCTGCGGCGTGCCCGCAATGAAACGCCGTGCCCCCTCGGCCGGGGTATATCCGCGCGAGAAATCAAAAGGGGCGGCATGGCCCATCCAACCACATAGCGGTTGTATGGCGGTTTCGCTGTGTTTCGGGTTCACCCAGGAAAAGGCCGGGGCACCCGGCCCGCCATTGAGGTATTTATACGTGCAGCCGACGGCCATGTCTGCGCCTGTTCCCAACAGGTCACAGCGCAGGGCCCCTGTTGTATGCGACAGATCCCAAAGGATCAGCGCACCCTTGTTCTGCACCGCGCGGGTGATGCGGGCCATGTCCCGGACGCGCGCAGAGCGGTAGTCAACATGGCTCAGCAGAACAACGGCGACATCCGCATCGACATCCGATGCAGGGTCCTGATCGGCCTCAATATAGCGCAATTCAACGTCCGGGATAAGCGCGGCCAGGCCTTGGGCCATATAGCTGTCCGTCGGAAAATTGTCGCCCTCGGCCAGAATGACCCGCCGCCCCGGATTCAGGTGGAGCGCGGCAGACAGGCATTTGAACAGGTTGACCGAGGTCGAATCCCCCACCGCGACCTGCCCTGATCCGGCTCCGATCAGCGGGGCGATCTTGTCCCCGACGCTCAGCGGCAGGTGGAACCACCCGGCGTCCGTCCAGCTGCGAATGAGGCCATCGGCCCATTCTGTCTTGGTGACTGATGCCATACGTGCCGGCACCGAAAGCGGCATCAACCCCAGCGAATTGCCATCCAGATAGACGCCCCCCTGGGGCCTTTGGAACAATTCGCGTTTAGAGGCGAGGCTGTCTGCGGCATCCATTGCCACCGCGCGTTCATCGAAACCTGTCAACTGACCATCTTTACTATCTGACGAAATGTGGGAGAGGCCGGGTCGATCAGTTCATCAAGAACATCGAAATGATCCCGGCCCTTGGGGGTATCGACCGTTACCCGGGCATCGGCCCAGGCAGCGCGCAGATACTGTGTCTGTGCCTGAAAGGCGGCGGGTTCATCCGCGCCAATCAGCATGTGGATTGGAATGTCCTTTACCGGTCTGGCGTGCAGCAGCGACAGGGCCGCAACCTCGGGATCGCTGATCCGGGCCAGGTCGTTCACATAAGAGGCCGCAATCGGCGCCAGGTCGAACACGCCAGAGATCAGAACCGCCCCGGCAATCGCCGTTGCGGCCTGCGATCCGGCCAGCCCACAAATCGTTGCGGCGGTCAGATGCCCGCCAGCGGAATGGCCCGCCAGAACGATTGCGCCAGGATCAATACCCAGGTCCGGGCAGGCCCCGGACAGTGCAACAACGGCCTCTCCGATATCAGCGACAATCTGGGTCAAACTTGTCTTGGGGGTCAACCTGTACCCGATCAGCGCACAGGCCCACCCGTTCTGCACCAGTTCTTTGGCGGCAAAACCGGAACCTGCTTTGGAGCCCTCTTGCCAAAACCCGCCATGAATAAAGACCAGACAGGGAAACGGGCCCGTGCCGCTGGGCGTTATCACATCGAAACATTGTTCCGGGGCGGGGCCATAAGCGATGTCACGCCTGACGACACAGTCATCGGCATCCAGGGCGCTCTGCGTCATCGCAACATGCCGGTTCAACACGCCCATGGCGTCCTTGGCGGACCGGCTGGGCGACAATTGGTGGTCCAGTTCTTCCCGGGTCAGATGATCAAACTTGAGCCCCACCGCGTCAGCTCTCCTGCGCCTGGACTTCGCCACCCGCCGCGACGGTCAGTTCGTTGCGGAACTCGAACAACTCGGGGAAAAAGTAATAGCCCGTCGTCGTTGCAAGGTAGTCCTGAAAGAAGGTTCCACCGGTGCCCCGCGCGCGAATCCCGATCTGGCGGCGCACCATCAGGATGTGATTGTGACGCCAGGACTGAAACCTTCGGTCGATTTCAAAGGCGTTTTCCGCCAGCTGGAACAGATCGTGGTCAATCCACCGGTTGCGGTAAACGTCGATCAGCGTCGCATTGCGCCGCTCAAACACATCGAAAAAAACACGCCGCAGCGTGCGCGGATATTCGGCAATCAGCCCCGGCCAAAGCTTTTCAACCCGCTCGCTATAAGTCTCCCCAGCCGTTTCACATAGGCCGATCATTACCTCGACTTCGCGAAACTGCCTGGATTGCATACCAGAGGCGCCGGTCAATTCGCCACGAAACTCTGCGAAATCCGATGCGGTCATGGTTTCGAGCACGGTCCAATGCGCCTCGGCGAGTTTCAGAATCTCTGCGATCCGACGCATCAGCCAGTTCGCTTGCGCCAGATTGTCCTGATCCAACAGCGCGCAAATGCGTTTGAGGTCAAAGATTATGTGTTTGAACCACAGCTCCAGCACATGATGCGTGGTCAGAAACAAGTGCTCTTCGGGATGCGAGGTGATCGGCTGCATCGTGTCGAGCAGATTTTCCAGCTGCAAGTGCTGTTGATAACTGAATTGCTCGCTGTCGTGCTCTGGGTCCATTGGGCATGACATGACGAATCTCCTGTGGTCATCTGCCCCCAAGATACAGATAATTTGAACGTGTGCAAAATAGTTTGTACAATAAGCGGAGGATTCGTACATTTTTTAAAACGGTGCAAAATTTCTGGCTTCTCTGAAATTATCCTGTTTGCTTGGGGTGATATGTGTAGCAACGGGCGGTCCTGGCTTCGCCCATGCGTTCTCCGACATGGATTTCGCGTTGAAGCTTTCTGGTCAGGGCAACGCGATCCCGGCAGGCTGGCGGATCTTGGACCTTTGGATGCGGCCTCTGCCGGAGCCAAATGTAGTACCGTTCGCAGCTTTGGACGTGATAGGGTTTTCATCAGGCAAGAGGAAACAGACATTGAAATTTGAGGCCACAGACGAGTCAGCCAACCCTGATGAGAAGAAACGCAAGGGCAATCAGTCTCTGGTGACGGGGTTCAAGGTGCTTGATTTTCTGCTGCAATGTGGCCGCCCCGTACCATTGAAAGAGATTTCGCAAGGCACGAAACTGGCCCCCAGCAAATTGCAGTTCTATCTGATCAGCCTGATGGAGGTGCGCGCGGTCCACCAGGACCCACGCTCGGGCCACTACGGCCTTGGCCCCTATACTCTGCAACTGGGCATCGCCGGTTTGCAGCAATTCGATATCTTTGAATCGGCACAGGACCGCATGGACAGCTTTGCCCGCCGCCATGGTCACAATGTCTATCTGGGAGTGTGGGGCAATCAGGGCCCGACGATCGTGCATCGCGTCAGCGGCCATCACAGCCAGACCCTGCTGGAGCTGCGCCTGGGCTCTGTCCTGCCGGTGTTGCGGTCCGCATTGGGGCGCGCGTTTTTCAGTTTTCTCCCGGAAGAGATCACCGCCCCCCTGGTCAACAAAGAGCTGAAGGATATCGCCCTGGGGGGCTTCCAACCGGACCCGGACCTGAAACCCCATATGAAGGACCTCAGCGCCCTGCAGGCGGAGATCCGCAAAAACGGGCTCAGCCGATGCCAGGGCGGTCTCTTGTCGGATCACACAGCCCTGTCAGCGCCAATCTTTGACTACAGAGACAAGATTATCGCCTCGGTCACCGTGATGGGCCCGACCAGTTCCCTGGATGATGGGTTTGACGGCGCCATTGCCACGGACCTGCGAAAGGTCGCGTTAGAGATATCCCAGGAGGCGGGCTACACGACAACGCATTATCTGGATATCTGATCCCGCAGCGGTCTGAACAATCGAGTCGCCAGGGGGTGTGGCGCGGCGGGGCACTGCATCCCGCCGACACCCGAAACACAGTTGCCCGATCAGGAATCGTAATAGCCACTGCCATAATGGGCATAAGCGCCGGTCTTGCCGCCATAGCCGTATTTTTTCATGCCCTTCGGATCAATCTGGGACAGGACCAGACCTGCCACCTTGACGCCAACGGTTGAAAACTGACGCAATCCGCTCTGGACCTGAACCCGGGCCGTCTTGTCCCAAAGAACCGTATAGATCACCGAGTCGACAGACCGCCCAATGACCCGCGCATCCGGCACAACCATGACCGGCGCGGTATCAATGATGATGTAGTCGTATTTGGTCCGCGCGTCATCCAGGAAACCCCGGAACTCCTGCGAGGCAAAGAAATCCGCGGCGTTGATCGAGGATTTGTCCCCCATCAGGATGTCCGCATCAATACGGTCGTCGCGCAGAATGGCCTCTTCCAACGGGATCTCTCCCATCGAAACACCAACCAGGCCGCCCTTTGGCTTTTCCTTGAAATACTCGGTGAAGGTGCGCCGCCGAATATCTGCCTCGATCAGCAACACCTTTTTGCCCAAACCGGCCAGGTTCTGCGTCAGCGAAAGCGACTGAGTCGTCTTGCCCTCGCCCGGCAAAGAAGAGGTCGACATGATGACCTGAGGCGGGTTCTCCATGTCGGCCATCAAAACGGATGTCCGCAGGTTGCGCACCGCTTCGGCCGCCACCGATGTGGGCTTGTCCCGCAGATATTCCAGCAAACCGCGACGACGTCGAATTGGAATACGCGGGATCTGACCCAGAACCGAATAGCCGGTCACTTGTTCCAGCTCTTCGGCGGTGCGGAAACCACTGTGCATGAACTGCCGCGCCAGCACCCAGGCCACGCCGAAACCGCCGCCCAGGATGATCGACATCATCATCAGAACACGCAGCTTGGGTTCAACCTTTTGCCCAGGCGAGGCCATGGACAGGATCCGGCTGTCGGCACGTTGCAGGCTGATCTGGACCGACGTTTCCTTCAACCGCGCCAGAAAGGTTTGGTACAAAACCCGGGTCGCATCAGATTCGCGCACCAATTGGTTCAGGACCACCAGATCCTCGTTCTGCGACGCGATCTGTTTGTTCAGACGGTCATACGAGGATTTCAGCGCCTCATACTGGGCTTCGGTGCGCGTTACGATCACCTCCTGGCGCCGCTGCATCGTCTCAAAACGGCTCAGGAAGGCCGCGCGGGCGGTTTCATCGCCCTCCAGCGCATCAGGCGCAAGCCGCCCCAGCGTTGCATCGGGAAAGGCCTCCAGAATGGCGGCCAGATCACCCTGTGCCGCCAGCAACTTCATCTCTTCGATGGCTTCGCGGGCCAGTACGGTTTCTTCCTGCGCCTCGGTGATGCGTTCGCGGATATCCTTGGCGCGGACACCCAGCGCCTCCAATGCCTGAACGCTCACCAGCTCTGTATCCGAGCGCAGCTCGCGAATTTCGTCTTCCTTGTCCTGCAGCTCCAGCTCCAGCTCGGCAACCCGTCCTGACAGCCAGTTGACCGCAAACTCGGTCGCTTCGAATTTGATCTGAATCTGATCTTCCAGATAGATCTGGGCCAGCGTATCAGAGATGAGGGCCGATTTCTGCGGATCTGTCGTGATGGCAAGGATCGTCAGAACAAAGGTCTGACGCTCGGCTGTCACACCTATGACAGAGCGCACACTGTCCAGAATGGCAATGGCGATATCTTCTTCTGTCGGCGGCTCTGGTTCCGGCCGGGGTGGCAGGCTCACCGGCAAATAGGCCTGCGACATTTCGCTGACCCAGTTGTAGACCCCCCCAATCGACAGCCCGGACGGCGGCGTCAGGAACGGGTTGAACTCTTTGTCTTCATCCAGGTTCAGTTCGTCGATCAGACGTTCCAGCAGTACACGTGATTTGATCACGCGCAATTCCGTGTTGATAGCAGATTGATCGGTCGACACCCCCGACATGACGCTTTCCATGTCGATAACCTGGTTGTCGCGTGCCTGAATCGCCAGTTCGGTCACTGCGGCGTATTTGGGAACGGCGACCTTGAGACCATAATAGATGCCCCCCATCAGGGCGATCACCAGGCACAGCATGATGCGGAATTTGCCACGCCAAATGGCGCCGACAAATTGCAGCAGATCAATATCAGCCTTTGGTGCGATAGCCTGATCCGTCGACCCGTTCGGACCGGTTACCTCCCGATCACGGGTGGCAATGGCAGAGGCTCCGCCGATACGCACAGAAGCGTTTTCGTTCATATTGTTTGCACTCTTTCGAGACCTCTGCCGAAACTCATCGTTCTAAAAATTCGTTCTGAACACGCCGGAACCCCATGCGATTCCTTGTCGGAACGGTTGGAGCGGCTCTTATACTGGCTGACAGTACACTGCAAACCCTCATAGGCTCAAGGCTCCCTACCAGATGGCCCGCTGCATTGCCAACATTCGCCACCTTGCCGCTAACCCCGTTTCCGCACTGTGTTTTTTATACCATTCTCCCGGCCTTGTCTGGACAAAACAAGTGTTTGTGAGCGCGCCAAAACGCGTTCAAGCGGTGGGATTTTGGGC
>JAXMOA010000027.1:0-22062 GCA_034670145.1 Marinibacterium sp. | reverse complement strand
ACAGCTTTGCCCGCCTCAAGGACTGGCGGCGCGTTGCAACCCGCTATGACAGATGCCCCAAGGTCTTCCTATCAGCCTGCGCCCTCGCAGCAGTTGTCATGTTCTGGTTATGAATCCTGACCCTAGTTGATGGCCGTTTCGGAAAAGCTTCGCTGCAGCGAAGCCGTTGACAATCCAAGTACGGTTTGGGCCGTAAATACCCCTGTGCTGAAATACAATTCCATCCTCCCATACACAGCCCCCCAAGGCGCGACATTCACATGTCAGTCCACACAGGCCTTGTGACGATCAAACGCGCCGGTCACGTCTTCGGGTGGCCTCTATGGCCAAAACGGGAGCGGGGGTGCCCTGCCCCCCCATTCCGGCTCAGCGGCGCGTTGCTGCGCAAGACCCGGATCTGTACCCGCGTCGGTTTTCGTCTATGGCAGGCGTCTGCCCGATGGGCAAACTTTGCCGGGGGGGTTGCCAGGGACAACGCCGGGCCGGGCGGGTCTGATAGCCGGCTGTGTCCCGGACAAAATGTTAGCGCTATCATTTATAATTTCAACGCATTAAACATATGTCCCAGCCAGGACACACCGGGCAAAATCCAGATCCGCTCTACAAAACCCGCTCAGGCAACCGCTGCGCCGGAGGCGTGTTTCGGGACCGTTCCGAGCGGATCACCCCATCAATGATCGTCATCCCCACCCCGGGCAGATTGCCCTGCTGAATCGACTCCAGCATCGTCTTGCCCGGCGCGTGCTGGGCCTGGTCCAGCAGCACGAAATCCGCCGAATACCCCGCCTCGATCAGCCCCACATCCAACTCCCGCTGGCGCGCCGTATTGCCATTTCCAAAGCAGAAGGCGATCTCTGCCGGTACGTTTCCAAAGGCCGATAACATCGCGATCATCCGCAAGATCCCCAACGGCTGCACCCCGGATCCGGCCGGCCCGTCCGTCCCCAGGATCACCTGATCCAGCTTGCCCAGTTCCCGCGCCGTATTCACCGTCAGCACCGCCGACCGCTCGTTCCCGTTGTGGACGATTTCGAACGCGGATTTGCAGGTCTCACACAGGCAGATGATCTGATCATCCGGCAAGGCCGAATGCCCGCCATTGATATGCCCGATCACATCCGTCCCCGTTTCGATCACCATATCCGCATCGATCAGACCCGATCCCGGGATCGACGGGCCTCCGGTATGGATCGTGGATTGCATCCCATATTTGCGCGCCCATTCGACCATCTGATGCGCCGTCTTGCCGTCCTTGACCGATCCCAGCCCGACTTCACCCAGGTATTTCACCCCCGCGGCCGACAACTCCTTGAAGTCCTCCTCGACCATACCCTGTTCAATCACCGGCGCGCCGGCCAGGACCTTGACCCCCGAAGGGCGGAAGTTTTCATACCACCGCTGCGCCGCAATCGACATTGCCTTGAGCCCGATTATATCCTTCGGCCGCCCGGGCATGTGAACCTCGCCCGCCGAAATCATCGTCGTCACCCCGCCGTGCAGCGTGGAATCAATCCAATGCAACTGCTGCTGCCGCGGCGTGTAATCCCCCACCACCGGGTGCACATGACTATCAATCAACCCCGGCGCCAGCGTCACTCCATGCGCGTCCACCACCGTTGTGGCCCCGTCACAATCCAGGTCCGCCTCCTTGCCCCAGGCAGTGATCTTGCCCTCCTCGGCAATCAGGCAGTCCCCATCGTAGATAGGATCTTCCATTTTCCCGGACAGAATCTGCCCGATATTCTTGATGACGAGCTTTTCCATGGTCACGCTCCTTGTCAGGACTGGTTGTTAGCATACAAATATTAAATGCGGCACGCGTCAAGCGCTTGACAGAATACAAATCCACACCTTATTCATTCGCACACTAATGAGTTATCACAACAAACCGTCCGTGCAAAAGGAATTGTATCGTGCAATTGCAGAGCTCAACCGCCCAGCCGACATACCCGATCCCCGCTGGTGTCTTCGCAGAACAGGTAACCGAGGTTCAGCACTATACCGACAGTCTTTTTCGCTTCAAAATCACCCGACCCGCCAGTTTCCGGTTTCGCTCTGGTGAATTTGCAATGATCGGACTGCCCAACGCAGAGCGTCCAGTGTTTCGTGCATATTCCATTGCTTCGCCCAGCTGGGACGAACAGATTGAATTCTACTCGATCAAAGTACCCGGCGGGCCGCTGACTGAGCATCTGCAAAAGATCAAGGAAGGCGACACAGTGCTCATGCGCCGCAAGCCGACCGGCACATTGGTCAACGATGCGCTGCTGCCTGGCAAACGCCTGTGGCTGTTTTCGACCGGCACCGGAATCGCCCCTTTTGCCAGCCTGATCCGAGATCCGGAAACTTATGAGAAATTCGACGATGTCGTCTTGACCCATACCTGCCGCACAGTGGACGAATTGATCTATGGTCAGGAATTGGTTGCGGCCACCCGGCAAGATCCTCTTGTCGGAGAGATGGCGCAGGGTCTGCGTCTGTACAACTCGACAACCCGTGAAACCTCGGACACGATGGGGCGCATCACAGACCTGATCGGGTCTGGAAAGCTGTTTATTGACCTGGATCTGCCACCTCTGTCACCAGAGGTCGACCGGGGCATGATCTGCGGCTCCATGGCGATGCTGAACGACACCAAGACCGCATTGGAAAGTTTTGGCCTGGTTGAAGGATCAAACAGCCGCCCCGGCACATTTGTGGTCGAACGGGCCTTTGTCGATTGATATGCCCCTGCCCCGACCTGCCCGAATAATGTGCAGTGGATCCCTGCATGATTATGTTAGCCTACGAATGAATTTTTTGTTTGACAGCTAACGATTGTCACGGCTTGATATCTGCAGGTCCCAGCCAAGCAGAGTGGAGTGTGAGCAATGACCTTCGTGTACGAGGCGTGGTATGTCGCTGGTTGGTCCAGTGAATTCAAGGACGGTTTCGCCGTCCGCGAACTGCTGTCTTGCCCGATCGTCTTTTACCGTGAAACAAACGGTCAATTGCGCGCACTGGAGGATCGTTGCCCGCACCGCCTGCTGCCCCTGTCAAAGGGCAAACGGATCGGCGACACCATCCAATGCGGCTATCACGGGATGACCTTTGGCGGGGATGGCAAATGCGTTCGCGTACCGGGCCAGGAAAACACGCCCAAAAGCGCCTATGTGCACAGCTACCCGATAGAAGAACGCAATGGCATCGTCTGGATCTGGATGGGAGATCCTGCAAATGCCGACCGCGAAACAATTTTTTCCTTGCCCTTCATGGACGATCCGTCCTGGCACATGCATCACGGCGGGCATCTGGAAATCGCCTCTCACTATCTGAATGTTGCCGAGAACCTTGTCGATCCGGCGCATGTCAGCTTTGTGCATCCGACAACCTTGGGGAATGCGGCATCTGAAAACGTGCCCGTTCATGTGTCTACGGCGGGCAGTGTGATCAGCGCGTGGCGCTGGATACGTGACGGGGCCCCGATCGGGTTTTTCCAGAAATTTGGCAATTTCACAGGCAATGTCGATCGCTGGCACTATTACGATCTGCACCTACCATCGACGGCCGTTATTGATTTCGGCAGCGTCGCGACAGAGGAAAACTGCCCCGAGGATGAGCGCGACCGTGGCATGCGGATTTTTGCCATTCACTTTGTAACTCCCGTCAACGAACATCACACCGTCGATCACTGGATGCATCTGCGCAATCATGAGTTGGGCCGCGACGATGTTTCGACGGACATGGACGCTGTTTTCAACATTGCTTTTGCTGAGGACAAAGCGATCCTGGAAGCTGTGCATGAACAGGAACAACGACCGCAAACACGCAAACCAATCCGGATTGCCATAGACAAGGCCCCGAACGTGTACCGCAAGCGTATTCGGGATTTGATCGAGCGGGAAGCTGTCGAAGATCTGGGGCAACCGGTCAACCCGGTCTTCGTCAACCAGGACTGACGCAAAGATGCGCAGCGGGACCGAACCAACAGTGAGGACATCATGAAACCCAAGACAATTCTCAAATCACTGGCTGCGGCTGCGGCCCTTGCCGCCCTGCCCCTGGCAGCACTCGCCCAGGACACGATCAAGATCGGCGAGATCAACCACTATAAGCGCCTCGCCGCCTTTGCGGGCCCTTACAAACAGGGCATCGAATTGGCCGTTGAGCAGATCAACGATGCCGGAGGCGTCCAGGGCAAGCCGCTGGAATTCATCTTTCGCGACGATCAGGGCAAGCCCGGCGAAGCGATCAAGATTGCCGAAGAGCTGATGACCAAGGACGGCGCGGTCATGTTGACCGGTACGATCCTGTCCAATGTTGGCCTGGCGATTTCGTCCTTTGCGGCGGAAAAAGGCTATGTGTACCTCGCAGCAGAACCGCTGGCGGATGGGCTCGTCTGGGCGGCGGGCAACGACTATACGTTCCGTCTGCGTGCATCGACCTATATGCAGGCGGCGATGCTGGCCGAGGCGGCGGCGAAATCCGGCGCAACCACCTTTGCGACGATTGCCCCCAACTATGCTTATGGCAAGGACGCGGTTGCGGCCTTCAAAAAGGTGTTGCTGGAGCTGAATCCGGACGTTGAATTTGTTGCCGAGCAATGGCCGGCCCTGTTCAAGATTGATGCCGGCGCCGAAGTGCAGGCCATCGAACGGGCCAAGCCGGACGCGATCTATAACGTGACATTCGGCCCGGATCTGGCCAAATTCGTGCGCGAAGGCACCGACCGGGGCGTATTCGAAGGGCGCAAGGTCTATGGCCTGTTGTCGGGTGAGCCAGAGTACCTGGACCCGCTGGGCGACGAAGCGCCAGAAGGTTGGTTTGTGACCGGATACCCCTGGTATGACCTGAAGGACGGTCCGGCCGGTGTATTCGTTGCGGACTATCAGGCGAAATATGACGACTATCCGCGCCTGGGTTCGCTGGTGGGTTACATGACAGCCCAGACCATCGCCGCCGCGCTGACCAAAGCGGGTTCGACCGACTCCGAAGCGATCCGGGCTGCGTTTGCCGATCTGGATGTCGACACGCCAATGGGGCCGATCACCTTCCGTGCCTTGGATCACCAGTCCACAGCGGGCGCCTATGTCGGCACCACCGCGCTGAAGGATGGCAAGGGTGTGATCGTCGATTGGGAATACAAGGATGGCGCCAACTATCTGCCATCTGACGAAGAAGTGGCCAAGCTGCGGCCTGCGAACTGATCTGAAACAGCCGCAGGGCACCGGCGTGACCGGTGTCCTGCGGATCGCCTTTTTCGAACATCTTCAAGACAGGACAGGGACCCCCTGAATGGGATTTTTTATTGCCCAAATATTGACTGGTCTTGCCAATGCCAGTTCGCTTTTTCTGGTGGCTTGCGGCCTGTCTCTGATTTTCGGTGTCACCCGTATCGTCAATTTCGCCCATGGCAGCCTCTATATGATTGGCGCCTATATTGGGTATTCATTGATGCAGGTCCTGCCCGGTGCGGTTGGTTTCTGGGGGTCTATCGTTCTGGCCGCCGTGGCCGTGGGACTTGTCGGCGTGCTGATTGAATTGCTGGTGTTGCGGCCGGTGTATCGCGCGCCAGAGCTGTTTCAACTGGTCGCCACCTTTGGCGTGATCCTGGTCATTCAGGATCTGGCCTTGCTGATCTGGGGCCCCGAAGACCTGCTGGGTCCACGCGCGCCGGGGCTGCGCGGCGTATATCGGATCATGGGAGAACCGATCCCAAAATATGATATCGTGCTGTTGCTGATCACGCCTGTGGTTGCGCTGAGCCTTTGGTTTCTGATGGTGCGGACCCGGCTGGGGGTGCTGATCCGGGCCGCGACGCAAGACCGCGAGATGGTCGGCGCGCTGGGAGTCAATCAGGCCTGGCTGTTCACGGGGGTCTTTGCTTTGGGCTCTGCCCTGGCTGGTCTGGGGGGCGCGATGCAGCTGCCCAAAGGGGGGGCCGACCTGCTGATGGATTTCAACATCCTGACGCCGGTCTTTGTGGTGGTCGTCGTGGGCGGCATGGGATCGCTCCCCGGGGCGTATTTGGCCGCGATCATCATTTCGGTCCTGAATGTATTTGGGGTGACTTATCTGCCGCAATCGACGCTGGTGTTGATGTTCGTCGTGATGATCCTGATCCTGATGGTGCGCCCCTATGGGTTGTTTGGCCGTCAGGAAGTGTCAGGCGAACATGGTCAGGTCGGCGAGCCTGAACGCCCGATCAAGCCCGCATCGGCCCAGACCCGGGCGATCGTCGCGGCTGGTCTGATCCTGCTGGCCCTGCTGCCGCTTTACGGGTCCAGCTTTTCACTGGTGCTGGTCACCGACGTGCTGGTGTTCTGCCTGTTTGCCGCATCCTTGCATTTTCTGCTGGGTCTGGGCGGATTGGTCAGCTTTGGCCATGCGGCCTACTACGGCGGAGGCGCCTATGTGGCGGCTTTGCTGGTCACGCATGTTTCCACCCCGATGGAGCTGGCCTTTGCCCTGGCCCCCTTGGGTGCCGGTTTGGCGGCCCTTGTCATTGGCTGGGTCTGTCTGCGTCTGACGGGGGTCTATTTTGCAATGCTCACCCTGGCCTTTGCGCAATTGCTTTGGAGCCTGGTGTTCCAATGGAGCGCGGTTACAGGTGGCGATGACGGTCTGGTCAATATCTGGCCAGCCACCTGGCTAAAGGACACAACGATCTTCTTTTACTTTGCCCTCATATTCGGCGTCGGCGGCATTCTGGTGCTGCGTCACCTTGCGCATTCGCCCTTCGGCTATGCCCTGCGCGCAGCCCGCGACAGTCAGCGTCAGGCCGAGGCGATGGGCATCAACACCAAACGCGTCCAATTGCTGGCGTTTGGCTGCGCTGGCTTCATGGGCGGTCTGGCAGGCGCGTTGTTCGTATTCTCCAAAGGCAGCGTCTTTCCCAACGAGCTGGAAATCGCCCGCAGTTTTGACGCTTTGATCGTGGTCTTCCTGGGCGGTGTCAAAACCCTGTCCGGCGGGATCGTAGGGGCCGGCTTCTTCAAAGGGATCGAAGAGGTCCTGCTCAAGTTTGAATACTGGCGGCTGGTAATGGGTCTGCTGATTATCGGCGTCGTGGTTCTGGCCCCCGAAGGTATCGTCGGCTCTTTGCGCAAATATGCCGAGAAACTGGGTCTGCTCAAATCCGAGGATCAGCCATGAGCGATGTTCTGGAAACCCGCGGCCTGACCAAGGCCTTTGACGGTCTGCTGGCGGTAGACAATGTGTCCTTCAGCCTGAAAAAGGCCGAGCTTCTGGCCCTGATCGGGCCCAATGGCGCGGGCAAAAGCACCTGTTTCAACATGCTGATGGGGCAGCTGAAACCGACCAGTGGCGATGTCTTCCTGGATGGAGAGCGGATCAACGGATTGGCGCCCCGGCAGGTCTGGCGCAAGGGCGTGGGCCGCACCTTTCAGATCACCGCCACCTACAGTTCGATGACGGTGGTCGAAAATGTGCAAATGGCCCTGCTATCCTATCATGGAGAGATTTTCCTCCTGCTGCCCTATGCCACCCGCCAGCACCGGGACGAGGCGCTGGCCCTTTTGGACATTGTCGGCATGGCCGATCAGGCCGACAGACATTGCGCGGTCCTGGCCTATGGGGACCTCAAGCGTATGGAACTGGCCATTGCCCTGGCCCATAAACCCAAGCTGTTGTTGATGGATGAACCCACGGCGGGCATGGCCCCCAAGGAACGGATTGCCCTGATGCAGCTGACCGCCGATATCGTGCGCGATCAGGGGGTCAGCGTGTTGTTTACCGAACATGACATGGATGTGGTCTTTGCCCATTCGCATCGGATCATGGTGCTCAATCGCGGATCCCTGATCGCCGAAGGCACCGCCGACAGCATCCGCACCAACCCGCTGGTGCAAGAGGTCTATCTGGGTGGCGGAATGGTCTTTGGCAGCGAAGACGAGGTGGCAGATGCTTGAAATAAAGGACATCAACAGCTTTTACGGCAAGGCCCATATTCTGCATGACATGAGCTTTGACGTGCAGGCCGGCCAGGTGGTTGCCTTGTTGGGCCGCAATGGCGCGGGCAAGACGACAACCATCAAAAGCATCATGCAGCTGGTCCGCCCGGCCTCTGGCGACATCCGGTTTCGCGGTCAGTCCATCAAGGGATTGCCCACGCATAAGGTTGCCAAACTGGGGCTGGGATATGTCCCCGAGGAACGCCGGATTTTCACCGATCTGACGGTGGCAGAAAACCTGCTGGTGGGCCAGCAACCCCCACGCGAAGGCGCGGTGACCTGGACACAGGACATGTTGTTTGACCTGTTCCCCAACCTGGCCGAGCGCCGCGCGAACCGGGGCAAGGCCCTGTCCGGCGGTGAACAGCAGATGCTGACCATCGCACGCACCCTGATGGGCAACCCCTATTTTGTCCTGCTGGATGAACCCAGCGAAGGCGTTGCCCCCGTCATCGTCGAGCAGATGGCCAATGTCATCCGCCAGCTGAAATCCGAGGGGCTGACCGTGCTATTGTCAGAGCAGAACATGTATTTTGCCCAGGCTGTGGCGGACGCGGCTGTGATCATCGAAAGCGGCTCGCAGGTATTTTATGGCGCGTTCAAGGAATTGATCGCCAACCCCGAAATCCGCGACACCTATCTGGCGGCCTGACGGTCCCCATCCGCCCCCGGCCTTCGGTTGACGGATGGGGCCCGCTCGCCCTGCCACGGATCGCGTGGAACATATTGCCACGCCGCAAAGGGTTTCACCACCAGACCGAATATGGAATCCTGTTCGCGCGTTCGGGCCCCGACGCTTGCCCGGGGACCAGAGTTTGAGTGACTGATAGGTTTTTGCAGAAATCGGGTCGATCATTGAATGAGTGTGACTGAGCCAACCATGGCCGCCGGGTTTGCGGCCGCTTTTCTGGACTACGCTGTAACCAAAGGGGCGGATCGGGACGCTCTGATGCGGGTCTGCGCCCTGTCAGACGAGGCGCTGGACCATCAGGACAATCGTATTCCTGTTTCCGCCTATCAAACCCTGATCGGATCAGCGATTGCCGCGACAGGGGATACCGCCCTGCTGTTGCGCCACACGTTGGAGTCCGAATTGGAGACCATTTCAGTGGTGGGTCAGATCGTGCACAGTTCTGCCTCGCTCGCCCATTCGTTCGAGCAACTCAACAGGTATCTGCGCCTGATGACCGATATCACCGCCAAGGACCACCAGGACCGTTTCGAGCTGCGCACAGAGGCCGGACAACTGTGGATCATAGATCACCAGCCCGTGCCAGCGGCAGATTTCATTTCCGTAGAAGCATCCTTTGCCCGCTTCCTCAGCGAATTTCGCCGCTCTTTCCCGACGCAGACCTTCGCACTGGAGATGGAGGTGACCTACGGGCCGCCGCCTCATGCCGATCAATACCCAGAGCTTTTCCAGATCCCGGTGCGTTTCAATGCCCGCCGCAACGCCATGCGGCTGGACCCGATCTGGAACAGCCCGAGATCGCCATTCACGCCCGGCCATTCCTATGCATTTGGCATATTCACCCGCCATGCAGACGCCCTGTTGGAGGATCTGACCAAATCCGAAACCATCCGCGCCAAGGTCGAAGAGCGGCTTTTGCCGGATTTGCATTTCGGGTC
Organism: Marinibacterium sp.; assembly: GCA_034670145.1. GTDB lineage: Bacteria > Pseudomonadota > Alphaproteobacteria > Rhodobacterales > Rhodobacteraceae > HXMU1420-2. Next base: position 12,481 of record JAXMOA010000027.1, on the reverse strand, counting down.
AAGCTCGATGGACAAGGTCGCGCAGGATCTGGGGATGAGCCGCCAAACCCTCTATCGCAGGCTCAAGGACGAGGACGTAACCTTTGCCCAGGTGCATGACGGGCTGCGGCGGCGCATGGCGCTGGATTATCTGACAAGCCGGAAAGTGTCAGTGGCCGAAACCGCCTATCTGCTGGGGTTTTCGGAGTCCTCTTCCTTTGTGCGGGCGTTTCGGCGCTGGACCGGAGTCAGCCCGACGGCCTATCTGGACGCCGAAATCTGACCAAATGGTCAAAGATTGATACCAGGGGTCAACTGGATGTCACCAGCGGTCATGCAAACGCGCGGCGCGCGCGCCTATTTCCTCTTCAATGATGAAAATGAAAGAGGAAATCAAAATGCAACGACCCATCATTTCGCTGTTGTTCGTCGGTGGGGTCCTGGCGGGCTGCTCAGATAGCGGTGCCAGCTATACCCCCATCCTGGATGGCGTCCCCTCGCCCGCGTTTCAAAGCGACCTGAGCGCGTGCCAGACCCTGGCCAGGGACCAGCGCCAAATGGATCAGGAAACGCTGGCCGCCGTGGTCATCGGCGCCGGTGTCGGTGCCGCCCTTGGCGATCTGGATGAAGATGGCGATGCGGCCGGTGGCGCTCTGGTGGGGGCCCTGGCGGGTGGAACAGCCAGCGCGGTGGATGTCGCGGAACGGCGCGAATCCATCGTCAAGGAATGCCTGCGCGGCCGTGGCCATCGCGTGGTTGGATAGTGACCTTCAGAAATAGGAGAAGATAAAATGGACCCTATGTTCAAACAACGTTTGCATCGGTTCGATGCGCTCCACGACCTGTTGACCGGGGCGGGCGGCCACCCGGACGGCGGTTCAGCCGCTGCACCCGGACGGTTCAGGGCGGCGGCCTGGTCTGTCCTCTGTGGACGCCTGCACAAACTGGTCGGGTTTGTGTATGATCGGGCCGGCGCGCGCCATGGCGAGAAACGACCCTTTGGCCGCCCCCTTCAATCCGGGCCCGCCCTGCCCTGTTGTGATGCGAGCCACCCCTGACCCGAACCAGAGCAGATCTGTTGCAGCGCGAAAGGAACCATCATGCAGACCGTATTCATCGCCGGGGCAACCGGCTATCTGGGCCGGTATCTTTGTGCCGAATATCGTCAACACGGCTGGTATGTGATGGCGCTGGTGCGCGATGCGACCCGGGCCGCAGATCTGGACGCCGATGCCCTGATCGAGGCCCAGGCCACAGACCCTATGTCCCTGAGGGGAATGATGGATGATGTGGACCTTGTGGTCTCGGCCCTGGGGATCACCCGTCAACGCGACGGGCTCGGCTATCAGGAGGTCGACTATGGCGCCAACCTCAACCTCCTGCGCGAGGCCGAGCGCGCTCAGGTCGCGCGCTTTGCCTATGTTCACGTCTTGAACGCAGAGCAAATGCCCGGCGTTGCGCTGGTGGCGGCAAAATCTGCATTTGTGCGCGCATTGCAGGAATCCGCAATCGCATCAACCGTGATCGCGCCCTCGGGCTATTTCTCGGATATGGGCGATTTCCTGTCCCTGGCGCGCTCTGGCCGGGTTTGGTTGTTTGGCGCTGGGGACAAGCGCATCAACCCGATCCATGGGGCCGATCTGGCCCAGGCCATTGCGGAGGCAACAGATGCAGGCCGCGCGTGGCTGGACGTGGGCGGCCCGGGCAGTTTTTCGCATATGGAACTGGCACAGCTTGCCTTTGAAACGCTGGGCACCGCCCAGAAGGTCACCCGCCTGCCCGATCTGCTGCGCCGCATCACCCTGACCGTCCTGCCATGGGCAACCCCGCGCCGCATCCACGGCCCGGCACAGTTTTTCCTGAGCGCCATGGGCATCGACATGGTCGGGGATCCACATGGCGCACGTCACTTGCGAGACCATTTCGCCCAGCAGGCAGAGCTGCAAAAACCGTCAAAGGACCCATGAAAGACACCCCAGAACATGCAAAGCGATGGTTTGATTGCGCCCGAATGACCTATATTCAGTGCAACTCCAACAGGGACCGTTTGTTTAATGGGCCAGATCACCGCTCTTTTTGCCCGCAAAGTGATAGCCGCGGCCGGGCCTGATATTGCCCCGGACGACCTGTTGCGCATGGTCCGCTTGCCGCGCGAGGAAACCGACGTAAAGACCATGGTGGCCGACGTGGACTACTATGCGCTGCTGGAAAAAATCGCCGCCACGCTGGCGGATGCCACGGATTTTCCCCTGCGGGTCGGGGCCTCGATGCAATGCGACGACTACGGGGCCTTCGGGCTGGCCTGGAAAACCGCGCCCACCCTGCGTGGGTCCATCGAACGGGCCGAACGCTATGCGCGGCTGCTGACCTCGGTCGCGCAATACGAAATTCAGGACCGCCCCACCGCCAGCCTGTTCCTGCTGCACCGCGCCGGTCCGCGCACCCTGGGCATGCGCCTGTCGAACGAGGCGACATTGGCCAGCTCGGTCGCGATCATGCGCGAAGTCGCCCCCGCCCCGGTTGTTCCGCAAGAGGTGCATTTCCAACACCGCGCCCCCAAATCGGTGGAGGCGCATCTGGCCTACTTCGGCTGCCCGGTGGTTTTTGACGCGCCAAATGACGGAATCCTGCTGTCTGCGGACACGCTGGCGCAACCCAATCGTCTGGGCGACCCTGCCATCGCGAAATTTCTGCGGCCCCATCTGGATTCCGAACTTGAGGCCGGTGAGCGCCACACCTCCTTTGAACAAACATTGCTGCGGCGTATTTCCGACCGGCTGAGCGAAGGTCCCCCCCGCACCGCCGATCTGGCGCGTGAAATGGGGATGAGCGAACGCACCCTGCACCGCCGTTTGTCCGACGGAGGCACCTCTTTTCAGATCTTGCTGGAACAGGCCCGCCGTCAGCTGGCCGAGGGCCTATTGCTGCAAAGCGACCATCCGATTGCGGAGATCGCGTTTTTGACCGGTTTCTCCGAACAAAGCGCTTTTACCCGCGCGTTCAAACGATGGGTCGCACAAACGCCAGCGGCATGGCGGGAGCAACACAAGGCCGTTTGAACAGGCACAGGCCCGAACCTGCCACTTTGGCCGGTTGGGTCAAACCGCTGTCCGTGCGGGTCAATACCCCCGGCCACAGATCCGGCATGTTCCGTGCATCACATCCCATAAGGAGATATCAAGATGCACAGCCAGCCCCAAACCCAACCCATCCTCGTCATCGGCGCCAACGGCAAGACCGGACGCCGCATCGCCGACAGCCTGCGCGCGCAGGGCTATAACATGCGCCCGGGCACCCGAAACGCGCCCATTCCATTTGATTGGGAAGACGAGACCACCTGGACCGCAGCCCTTGATGGCATATTGACGGCTTACGTGTCGTATTTTCCCGATCTGGCCTTTCCCGGCGCGGCCGAAAAGATCGAAAAACTCTGCGCCCTGGCCCGGGAAAAAGGCGTCCGGCGTCTTGTTCTGCTGTCAGGCCGAGGCGAAACACACGCCAAACATTGCGAAGATATCGTCGCGGCTTCGGGCGTTGACTACACATTGGTCCGCTGCGCCTGGTTCGCGCAAAACTTCAGCGAAGGCTATCTGCGCGATCCGGTCCTTGGTGGGATGGTCGCCCTGCCGGCTGGTGATGTGCGCGAACCCATCGTGGATGTGGAGGACATCGCCGAAGTTGCGGTTGCGGCCCTCACGGATCTGACGCGCCATTCGGCAGAGCTGTATGAACTCACCGGCCCCCGGCTCATGCATTTTTCCGAGGCCGCGCACGCGCTGTCCCAGGCCAGTGGCCACCCGGTGCAATATGTACCCATCACCCTGGCCGAGTTCCACGCCGCCATGACCGAGACCGGCGGCGCCTTCATCGCGGATGTTTTCACCCATGTCTGCGAAGAAGCCCTGGATGGGCGCAATGAATGGTTGGGCGATGGGGTTCAACGCGCCCTGGGCCGCGCCCCGCGCGACTTCGCCGAGTTTGCGCAGGCAGCCGCCCGCAATGGCGCCTGGCCCAAGGCCGCGTAACCGGACGCACCACCGTCACGCCCTGCCCCGTCAAAGGGGCAGGCACCGGCTCTTTCATTCAAGGATCCTCCCATGTCACCCTGGTTCTTTCTCTTTTGCCACGCCTGCGTCCTGAGCTTTGGCCTTTTGGCGGGCGTCTTTCTGGCTTTCTCCGATTTCATCATGCGGTCACTGTCTCTGGCGCAACACACCGGCGGGGTCGAGGTCATGCAGATCATCAACCGCGAAGTCTTTCGCTATGTTTTCATGATCCTGTTTATCGGAATGGCCCCGGCCTCGGTCGTTTTGACGGGCTATGGGCTGATCACTTTTTCCACGCCCGGCGCTGCCTGGATTGCGCTGGCGGGCGTCACCTATCTGCTGGCGGCCTTCGCGGTTACTGTCCTGGCCAATGTGCCCATGAACGAGGCTCTGGCCCAAATGGATCTGGGCGAGGCGCAGACGCTGGCGTATTGGCAAAAGACCTATCTGCCGCGCTGGACCTTCTGGAACAGCCTGCGCACCATCGCCTGTCTGCTGGCTGCGGCAACCTTGCTGGCTGGCCTCAACAAACAGCTGATAGCGCAGGTGGGATAGCGCACAGCCGCGACCAAAGCCGCCGCCGCTATGGCAAAGCCATGGCCACCCCCGGTCAGAGCGTGGCCATGGCCTTCAGGCGTCCTCTTTTTCAGTCAACGCCTGCAAGATCTGATCCAGGGCCTCGGCGGCCTTGGTTCTCATTTCATCATCCGTGGCATCCTGAATGGGATGCGGCACCAGGACAAAGCGCGCTTCGTTCATTCCCAGCGCCTGGCGCTGGGTTTCGGCGGCTTCGCGGAATTCGCTTGATGCGATCGAGACGGCTGGGATCCCCTGGATTTCAAACCAGACATTGTCGTGCATACTGCACGTCGTGCAGGATCCTCAGTCAGCCAGAGCTTCGACTACAAAGTTGCATTCCTTGCGAATTTCCTGACGCAAAGGCTCTGGACAGGGTTTGGCAAATGTCGGCTTGCTGTACCGGCGCACCGTCACATCCGGCGCGCTATGCGCCAGCAAGCGCTCCAGTTCATCCAGCATGACATTGCCACGTGGTTTGCTGATATCCAAAAGCCCGACCACCCCCGACAACGCATCGGGTCGTGGCGTGATTTGCCGCTCGACCGGTTTGCGTTCGTTCGTGGGATCAAGAATTGTTGTCATCACAGTCCTCCTCTCTGGATCAGCCTAGCCCAGATCAATCTTCTTTGAAACCGATACCGACCCGACCGCACCGGTGGACCAGCCATGAAAGGCCGAAGAAAACTTACCCGCCTCAGAACCGGCCACGACGATGTGAATGAAATCCGTGCTGGCAAATTTTCCCACCGGTTTCGCCAACGCCTCTGGCCCCATTTTTTCCGCCACATCCACAGCGATCCCCGCGCCCGAGGTCTCATCCACAACCATATCGCTCGTCGGGCGCGCGGTGACTTCCTGAATGCGTTGTCGCAGCCTGTCTTTCGAATACGCCCCGTCCCGGGTCAGCGTGTTCAGATGTTCGGGGCAGACGACCAGCAAGGCATCAATGGGCAAATTCCGCAGCTTGGGCAAAAACACCCCTTCCAGCCCCATGCCCAAGGACCCTGCCACCTGATCCGGCCCGCGCGAGGTCTGATCAAAGATATGGACCGGCCCCCCCGTCATCGCAAACACGGTTACAACCGAATCCTCGGGCGCAAAACCACGCTCGACATGCAGGGCCGGCCAGGGCGAGCGTTCCTCCCATTCGGCAAAACACATGGTAAATTTCATCGGGTTGCCCAATGTCGAACGCTCGACCCCGCCGGTCGAGGCCCCGCCGACATTGCGAACGACCAAGCGCAGGGCCCGCCCGATCGTGGCATTGGCCCGGTTGCCCGCGCCCAAGGCGCCCAGCTTCATGTTCATGCCGATCTGTTCGCGGATGGGGCCATTGACGATCATCACCGGCGCGGCCCCCATCGTTGTCGCCGTGACCCCGTGGATGTTGAATTCATCCGTGCACACGGCCTCGACCCCGGCAATGACCACCGGCAGATATTCTGGCTTGCACCCCGCCATGACCGCGTTGATCGCAATTTTTTCAACCGTGGCATCCCCCATATTGGGCGGAACAACTGCAATCACCTCCTGTGGGTCCCGATGCGTCCCCTCCAGCATCCGCATCACACGCTCTGGCGTTGGCGGAACCAAAGGCAACCCATCCGAAAACCCCTGATCGAACATGAATTCGGCCACATCATCGCCGTCCGCCACATCAATGCGGCGGGCCCTGATCGGGCTGCCCTCGGCCTCGGCGCGCAATTTGTCATAGATCGACGGATCCAGATGTCTGGACCCGCATCCCGGCCGCCAGGCAGGCAGGCTGGCCCAATCGACCTGAGCGACAGGCAGGGCCGTCTGCGTGCTGATCTGTTCCGCCAAAGCCTCCCAATCGGTGCGGATGAACCCCTCGAACTGCGTGACCGGACCCTGCCCCTGCGGGATCCAGAAAACCGATGGAACGCTTTCGATGTCCCAGGCAAAGGCAACCTTGCAGGCGCGATCATCCAGAAGCGGCATGGTCAGGTCGTGGCGCTCGGCGAACTGCGTATTGGCCTCTCCGGATTGCGAAATCAGAAAAACATCGACTTGATCCCCATAGGCCTTGTGAAAGGCCTCCAGCACCGGTGCTGCCGTGTTGCAGGTTTCACAATCTTCTTTGACGAAACAGATCAGACTGGCCCGTTGTGTCGGAAAGCTATGGGTGCCCCCCTCTAAATCCGTCAGCGAAAATTCCCGCGAATACCCTGCCCCTGTCGTGTTCATGTCTGCCCTCCCGCATCACTGCACCATAGTGAGGATCATCCAACCACAATGTCCAGAGCGCAGGCCTGGCGGAGATGGATGTCCGCCACCGGCTCTTTTAGATCAATGGGTTAGTGTTTGATCCCACCTCTGGTCCCATCCATGTGCGCCACGCAAAACCGATACCATCCACGTCGCCTTGAGGCACGATAAGCACCTTTGTCGGCTTTTTCCCAGTCAATAACGCGTGTGTGCTGGCGTGCCGAGAGAAGACAAGCCTGCTGGGAGTAGGTGGGTTGTTTTCGCATATGCATGGTGGCGCGTGGTAACAGGCCGTTTTCTTTGGCGTGTTGATAAGCGGATGGGTCGCCACGTTCGAACGCTTTTGGTGTTTGATAATTCATCGCAGCGACGAGGATCTCAGCCTCACTGATTCGGTACGGTCGCTTCATGTGAGCAGTCGCCTCGTCGTATAAACCATGACGTTGGCTTGCACGATAGGCTGGAAGATCACCACGTCGCCAATCAATGGGCCGGTCGAACCAGCGGGCCGAGGCGAGAACCTCGGACCTTGTCCAAGGGACGATTCGCCTGTTAGGTTGCTTGTCTGTGGTCATGGTCGGAGGGTGCGAATGTCGGAAGCGATTCGGTTAGGTCGGGAGTTCGCAGTGGGCCTCCTTGAACTTGGTACAAGACGCGAAGCAACGGACCCCAGCGGGTCAGGAACCGCCCCACCATTTCCGCATCCGAGAGATCCGCTGGCAGACGCTCGCACGCCACGCTCAGACCCTGAACCTGGATCTCGATTTCGACCAAATCACGCAGGGGTCGGACGGCGGCATTGACCGCCAGACCGAGGCCCGCAAACGGCATGACAGCATGCTCAAGGGCCAATTTCACATCAACAGTCACTTATAGCTCCTTCGTGTCGTAAATCCGGCCTCAACGCCTCTCGACCAGACACCCTGACCGGTTGCCATCGACCGGGCGAACCGGGCCTCGACGGCCTGCACGGCCCGTCCGATCACAATCAGCGTCTCGTCGCCGCTCTGCTGCACATCGACAGCCGCTGCGGTGTGGTTGTGGACCGTCACATTGGGCGTTGCGGACCGGACGCCCAGATCGCCATTACCGGACCGTGCGAGCGGCACGATGGCCTCTGGTCCAGCCTCGCCCATCAGGCCCGTTCCACTGCCGCCAAGCACAACGCCCACACTGCCCGTGGGCAGTTCGCTGTCAAACTGCACATCCAGTGCCGCTTCGATGGCCATGCCACCCTGGCCGCCATTCCCCGCAATTGATTGGGCAACAAGCCCGCTGGAATGCTCTGTATTCGTAGTGACAGTACCGCCCAGATTTTGCACTTCGGCCGTGCCCGACGTACCGCCAGAACCACCGCTCTCTCCGACAGAGACATTTGCCTGCATCTGGGAAAGCCCGTCAGCAGCGATAGATGTGCCGCCGCGCCCGCCATGGCCACCCAGACTGAGCGCCGAAATACCGGATGAAAATGACCCGCTGGTTGTGATCGAACCACCATGCGCCGTCACGCTGGCGTCCCCTGCACTACCGCCATTGCCGCCGGATTCACCAACAGAAACACCAACCGATCCCATGCCGATCGCCTGACCCGACACAGTATAGCCGCCAACCCCGCCCGAGCCCCCGCTGGCCTGCGCCAGGATACCAGAGGAATGGTCGCCGGTCATAGTCATGCGGGAGCCCAGCCAATTGACAAAGGCGCTCCCGCCGCTGCCGCCTGACCCGCCGACGGAAATATCCGCTGATCCGGCCTCAATCCCGCTGGCGCCTACGGCGACGCCGCCCAAACCGCCACTACCCGCCTGACTCAAAGCAACGATACCATTGGAACTGTTGCCAGTTGTTGTAATGCTATCGCGCGACGTAACATCGGCGTTCAAAGAGCCGCCCGCATCACCTCCCGATCCCCCAATCGCAACGCTGACATCCCCGATGCTGCCTGCGCTTGCCGCGCCGGTGACATAAGATGCGCCACCACTACCGCCAATACTTGTAGCAACAATCGCCGAAGAGGCATCGCCCGAAGTGCTGATACCTCCCCCGGAATAGACCTGCACAGTTTGGCCCGAACCGCCCGCGCCACCATCGGCCCCAACGCCCACATTTACATTGCCAACACTGGCAGAGCCCGCGATATCAACACCCGAATGGCCGCCGGACCCGCCCACACTGGAGGCCAGGATTCCGACCGAATTGTTACCCGTCGTGGTCAGCCCACCTGCCGAGACATTCGCCTCTCCGTCGCCCTGGCAGTCTTCGCCATACCCCAAAATGTAAGCGCGGCAGACGGTAACATCGCCGCCGTCCCCACCCAGGGATCCAGCATCCGCAATGGTCGTGCTGACATCTACAAACCAACAGAGCCAGCCACCGTCGTGCCTGCACTGCCGCCACCGCCGCCGACGGATGATGCCAGAACACCGGTTGCATTGGCGCCCGATGTGCTGATCGCGCCAAAGCTGGTCGCCCTGACCGCGCCACCATCGCCCCCGCTGCCACCGCTTTTGGCGCGGCCCACCGCAACGTCGATGGGAAACGCCGATCCGGTGATCGCATTGCCCGAATTCCCGCCGCCACCGCCAACGCTCATTGCCACCACGCCCCATTGCCCGTCGCGCCGTCGCGCCGTCGAAATCCGGATGCGGGAGAGTTGGGTAATGGGTAGAGGTGTAGGCAAGATAGAGGAAGAAAGGCGTGTCTTCTTCGCTGGCGCGACCGATGTAGTCGATTGCCCGATCCGTCAGATCGCCATCCATCAGCGCGCGGGACTCAAGTCGTAGGGCGGGACAATCTGCACCGGTTCCCCCTCAACGCCCTGTTTCACCGCAGGTGTTTCCATGTCCGCTGCCGCGAATCCGGTCAGGGTCTCCCAAACAGTCGCATCCGTGGTCTCGACACCGTAAAAGTCATCGAATCCCTGGTTCGTGGGATAGCGCCCCTCTGACCACCCCAGGTGCCACTTCCCCAGCATCGCCGTGTTATAACCTGCATCGGCCAGCATTTCGGCGATGGTCACTTCCCATTGAACCAGCCCATAAACACCCCCGCTCAGCGGGATGGTGTGATGGCTGCTGGGAATGCCGTATCTACCTGTCATTGTAGCGGCTCGGGATGGCGTACATTGGCTTTCAACGTTGACGTTGGAAACGCATTCCTTCATCCGCCAAAGCATCCATGGCAGGCGTCGATGACCCACGAATGATACCGCCCCCGTTGAAACCAGGCTCGTCCCAGCCAAAATTGTCGAGAAAGATGAAAACAATGTTTGGTTTCGTATCTGCAACCGCCTGACCGGGGGCAACCAACAAGGCCGCTGAAACGACCGCGGAAAACAAGAGAGCTTTCATTTTCGGTTCCTTTCTCATGAGGTCTGACGTTTTGGGCCCTCTGTGCGCAATTTCAAAACTGCATACTGAACGAGATCACGCCGTAATCGCCAGAAAGACGGTTCTTGGAATGAACGTCGTGCAGCCAACTGGCAGACAATGCGATGGCCCCGCCACCTGATTTCGGTATCCACGAAATTGACGGCCCGATGCCAACAGCTTCGCCCTTGAACCCTCCAAGAAGCGCGCCAGAACCAGAATCACCTCCGATCTGATGGTAAACATAGCCGTGGACGCCAAGGGCAAGGTCTTCAGACACAAACTGATTGAACATGAAATCCATGTGAAACTCAGTTCCGGTCTTGTAGTTTGTGTCGGGGTTTTCCGTGTTGAACATCAGGCCCGGAACAACTGAGATTTCCGTCCCGCTCTCGGGATTGAACCAGGTAAAGGCTCCAACAAGGTCAGCGGTCCAATAGTTGCGGCCAATGTTGACCAGGTTTCCGGTGCTATATTGGCCGGTCGGCGCGATGATCAGAGCGTAGAGGTTGGCGTGAAAGTTTCCGGAATTCCAATAAAACGACGCCGGGATAAAGCCCATGTCACCCAAGGCGAACTCATCCTCAGACCTGGCCAGCCCCCCAACGGACGCATTGTAAGACGCATACCCCAAAGGCACGTAGCCCCCGACGGCAAAACGCCCACCGATAGCCGGAGCGTCCCAAACGTATAGCCCTTGAAACAAAGAGTAGAGGGCCTTGCTCTTCATGGATGCATTGACCTGCCCCTGCCTGACCGCGCGACTTGCCTTGCCGCTGTAAAACAAATTGACGTTAGCAAAAACCGGTCCCACTTCCGGAGCGACCCCAGGAAGCAGATTTCCGTAAGCACCTGGAAAATAGTTTGAAAACGCGCCTTCACCAGCTTTTGCCGGGTCAGGTAACAGCAACAAACACAGGCTTGCCACCAAGAAGAGATTGCCAAATCGTGTCATTTACCTACCCTACAGAGGTCAAGTGTGAGTGAATCGCAGCTCAACGTTAGCCTCTGTGGCCTCGATCGTTGAACCATTTTGCGCCAACCTGTGTTCGTATCGGAGGCTCGGTCTCTTATGCCGTCATTGCCCGCAATGACCGTCGGCGAAGCTCTTGGCAGCATCCCACTGCTGATCGAGGTTTCACTCGGCGAACGCGCATTACAAAAATGCCTCGCGTCAACTGGGCTTCCCACCGACATTGCCGACAAGAACGGAAGCTTCGTAACCGAGACATCAATCGACCGTTTCTTGGCAAGCGCTGCACAACAGGCCGACGACGACTTGTTTGGATTGGGCCTCGTCCCGCACCTATCCGTCAAGGACTACGGAGCGTGGGGTGACTATGTGCTCCAGGCCCCAACCCTGGGCCAAGCACTGACAAGGGCAACCCGCATCATTCACCTACATGCAGACCAAGACGGTCTTAATCTGCGCAAAGGGCCCACCTCCTCCAAGCTTGAATATTCCTTTGCAGAGCGGCGCGGCCCTGGATACCGGCAGATCGCCTTGGCGTCTCTTGGGCCAATGTTGAGCATTCCAAGGCACTATCTAGGGGATGCATGGCTGCCCATCTCTGTTGACCTCGACCTCGGCGACAAAGAGCCCGCAAACACTGTCGAAGCGGTGCTAGAGACCAAGGTTCGAACAGAACAAAACTGCATCGCCATCGAAATCTCCAATCATGAACTAAAGGCCAAGGCACCATTCGCGCCAAAGGCTTGGACAACGACCCAAGACGTGAAGCGCGCGTGCTCCGGTGGCCCTCCAATGGGTTTGTCGCAAATTGTAGAGCATCTCGTGCTCCAATTTCTCTGTATCGACGGGGTTGCACTGAATGATGTTGCCAAGTCGATGGCCATCAGCCGAAGAACATTGCAACGCCCACTTGACCAAGAGGGCACAGATTTCCGAAAACTGGTCGGCTCGGTGAAAATGCGACGGGCGACAGAACTCCTGACCTGCACTCCGCTGACGATATCAGAGGTCGGATCGCAAATCGGCTATTCTACGGCAGGCCATTTTGCCCGCGCATTCAGAACCGCTTTCGACGTCAGCCCGTTGGAATACCGCACAGCCCAGAATGATCCAACCGCCTAGCCGTTTCCGGCGCAACACGCTCGTCGCATGGCAGATCAATGAGTATTGGCTCAAAACCCATCCTAGGCCACCGACTCATAACTCCGCAACCAGATGCGGATAGAAGCGAGTTGGACCGAGGCGAGGAAGTTGTCGTCGCGTTTGTCGTATCGGGTTGCAATCGCGCGGTAGTTCTTGATCTTGTTGAA
>JAXMOA010000026.1:0-44729 GCA_034670145.1 Marinibacterium sp. | reverse complement strand
AAAACAAAACAACAACAATCAAAAACACTACATCTTGCGAAACCCAACAACCCAAACACCAACGACTCACTCGGAATCATACCAAAACAAACAAAAAAGGCACCGCCACGAAAACCTGAAACGCTCAACCTCACAGTTCACCTTCCACCAGGGACCGAACTGCGTTGCCCTGATCCAAAAATCTGCGATTGACCGTTTGGGCATGAAATGCAGACTTGTACATTCTACATCACCGGGCAGGTTCCTGTGCCTCTGAACCATCGGTCATCGCGACAACGGAACAGAACAAAGGCAAGGATATTGGCGGCGATCTTGTCGCGTCTTAAAAATCAGTTGGAAATGGTATCGCGCATGGGACACGTATCAAGTTATTCTCGAGGAACAGCCAAATGAAACGAGCACTCATTACCGGGGTCACCGGACAGGATGGATCCTATCTGGCTGAGTTGTTGCTTGAGAAGGGTTATGAGGTGCACGGGATCAAACGCCGTGCATCCCTGTTCAACACGCACCGCGTCGATCACATTTATGAAGACCCCCATGGCGCCGATCAACGGTTCAAGCTCCACTATGGAGACCTGACGGACACCTCCAATCTGACCCGGCTGCTGTCCGAAATCAAACCGGACGAGGTGTATAACCTTGGGGCGCAAAGCCATGTCGCCGTCAGCTTTGAAGCGCCAGAATATACCGCAGATGTCGACGCGATCGGTACATTGCGTCTGCTGGAAGCCATACGCTTTCTGGGAATGGAGAAAACGGCACGCTTCTATCAGGCCTCAACGTCGGAGCTGTATGGTTTGGTGCAGGAAACACCTCAGAGCGAAACCACGCCGTTCCACCCCCGCTCGCCCTATGCCGTGGCAAAGATGTACGCCTATTGGATCGCAGTGAACTATCGCGAGGCCTACGGCATGTACGCCTGCAACGGGATCCTGTTCAACCACGAGAGCCCGCGGCGCGGCGAAACATTTGTGACGCGCAAGATTACACGGGGCATGGCCAACATCGCCCTGGGCATCGAGCCTTGCCTTTACATGGGCAATATCGACAGCCTCCGGGATTGGGGGCATGCCAAGGACTATGTGCGCATGCAGTGGATGATGCTGCAACAGGATACGCCCGAAGACTTTGTCATTGCGACTGGCGTCCAATACTCTGTACGGGAATTCATCGACTGGACGGCCAAAGAGCTATCGATCGAACTTGAATTCTCGGGCGAGGGTGTCGACGAGATTGCCACCGTCAAATCCGTGGACAACAACATTGCGCCGGCGGTCAAGCCCGGCGACGTTCTGATGCGGATTGATCCGCGCTATTTCCGGCCAGCAGAAGTTGAAACATTGTTGGGTGATCCGTCCAAGGCAAAATCCAAGCTGGGGTGGGTTCCCGAAATCACCGCCCAGGAAATGTGTGCTGAAATGGTCGAAGAAGACCTAAAGACTGCACGTCGGCATGCGCTGCTGAAAGAGCACGGCATGGGTGTTTCAATTTCGGTCGAAGACCACTGAAGGGCAACGCCATGAGCTATGACTTGACAGGAAAACGCATTTGGGTTGCTGGTCACCGGGGAATGGTGGGCGCGGCCGTTGTGCGTCGCCTTGCACGCGAAGACTGTGAAGTGATCACGGCCGGGCGCGAAACCGTTGACCTGATAGACCAGGCCGCCGTGCGCAGCTGGATGATGGAAACCAGACCGGACGCTGTGGTTATGGCTGCGGCCAAGGTCGGCGGCATCAAGGCCAATAGCGACTTTCCGGTCGATTTCCTGTATCAGAACCTGATGATCGAGGCGAATATCAGCCAGGCGGCCCACGAGGCAGATGTCAGCCGGTTTCTGTTCCTGGGCTCGTCCTGCATTTACCCCAAATTCGCACCACAACCCATCAAGGAAGACAGCCTGCTGACTGGCGCGCTGGAACCGACAAACGAATGGTACGCTATTGCCAAGATCACGGGTATCAAACTGGCTCAGGCATATCGCACGCAATATGGGCGTGACTGGATCTCGGCGATGCCAACCAACCTGTACGGGCCTGGCGACAACTATGATCTGCAATCCAGCCACGTCTTACCCGCGTTGTTGCGAAAGTTTCACGAAGCGAAACAGGCCGGCGCGCCGTCTGTCGAACTATGGGGATCGGGCTCGCCTCTTCGCGAGTTTCTGCACTGCGATGATCTGGCGGATGCCCTAGTGTTTCTGCTGAAGGAGTATTCGCAATACGATCATGTCAATGTTGGTTCTGGTGTCGAGGTGACGATCCGCGAGCTTGCGGAGACCATCGCAAGAGTCGTCGGCTATGACGCTGAACTGACATTTGACAGCACAAAACCCGACGGCACCCCGCGCAAACTCATGGACAGTTCCCGCTTGCATCAGATGGGTTGGAACGGGGCCCGATCGCTGGAAGACGGTATCCGCGATGCCTATGCGGCGTTCCTGAAAACCGAATACGCGACCGTTCTGGGCTGAGCCCAAAAAGATCTTAATATTGTGGTTTCCGGGCTTGGATGTTAAGGGCGCTCCGGTCAAGTCGTCAGGCCAATCGCAGCGATACCAAAATGTTTCGGCTGGCTAAGGGCCGATCCGTCAACATACACTGAAATGTGGAAAACGTTTTGCTTGGGCTGCTTTGAAAGCCCGACGGGATCAAAAAGTTTCGGCAAACCGAAGCGCTTGGAGAAACGAATTATGGTGCGGATTGGCGCCCTGCCTTGGGCCTGCTGATGGGTCAAAAAACTGCCCTCGTGACTGGCTGCTCTGGCTTTATTGGCCATGCATTGTCGCAACGTCTTTTGAACGAAGGATGGAAGGTTGTCGGAATTGACAGCCTGACAGACTATTATGACGTGGCTCTTAAGAAACAGCGCCAGACCATGTTGGAACAGAACCCGGATTTCTCGGTTCTGAATGCTGAAATTCAAACCCCGGGCGTCATGAAACAGCTGTTTCAGGACCATCAACCAGAGTTTGTCATACATTTGGCGGGCCAGGTCGGCGTCCGTTATTCATTGGTCAACCCGCGTTCCTACCTCGAAGGCAACATCATAGGCACCTTTGAAATCCTGGAAGCCGCGCGCGAAAACCCGCCCAAACACATGCTGTTTGCGTCGACGTCATCGGCCTATGGGGCCAACCTGGAAATGCCATATCTGGAGACACAAAAAACAGATCACCAGATGTCTTTTTACGCGGCCACCAAAAAATCAACCGAGAGCATGGCGCATTCTTATGCTCACCTGTTCAACATTCCGGTCACGATGTTCCGCTTTTTTACGGTCTATGGTCCCTGGGGGCGGCCGGATATGGCACTGTTCAAATTCACCAAGGCGATTTTGGGAGGCGAGCCGATTGACGTCTATAACTATGGTGACATGAAGCGTGACTTTACCTTTATCGACGATCTGGTCACCGGCATTCGCCTGTTGATGGACGCGATTCCAGTTCGGCCAGCTGATGGGGTCGTACCCCCGGGTGACAGCCTGTCACCAGTTGCGCCGCATCGTGTGGTCAACATCGGCAATACCAAGGCCGTGCAGTTGACCGAATTCATCGAGGCCATCGAGGCCGCCACAGGGCTTTCCGCGACACGAAACCTGATGCCCATGCAGCCGGGCGATGTGCCCGCAACCTGGGCAAATGCCGAACTCTTGCAATCTTTGACCGGGTATACCCCTAAAACCAGTGTTCAGGATGGGGTCAAAGCGTTTGTTGAATGGTATCAGGAATTCTACCAGCCACGCGGAAACACCTGAACATCCCAATCAGACCGGCGACGCAGCCGCCGGCCTATCCAAGAAGAGATTGCAGGTGCTGCCCGTAAGCATTCTTGCGAAACATGGTCGCCCGGGCCTGTAATTCCCCTGTGGTGATCCAACCCTGATTGTAGGCGATTTCATCGGGGCTGCCGGTTTGCAGCCCTTGGCGCACCTCAAGTGTGCGTACGAAATTACCCGCATCCAGAAGGCTGTCATGCGTACCGGTATCCAGCCAGGCATAGCCACGCCCCATGGTCTTGACCGACAACAGACCGTCGCTCAGATAGCTTTCCAGCAACGAAACGATCTCTAGTTCACCGCGCTCGGACGGGGTGACCTCCTTGGCGCGGGCTGGAGCCGTCCCATCCAAAGCATAAAGACCCGTCACCGCGAAATTCGATGGCGCTACCTCGGGTTTTTCAATGATCGAGCGCACGCCTCCCTTGTCGTCAAAATCAACCACGCCATAGCGTTCCGGATCTGACACATGATAACCAAAGACACAGCCGCCCGGGTCAGTTTGACAGGCTTCACCGAGCAATTCGGGCAGACCGTGGCCAAAGAACAGGTTGTCCCCCAGCACCATCAAGGATGGCGCACCATCCAGAAAAGACTCTGCAATTGTATAAGCTTGGGCCAGGCCCTCGGGCTTTGGCTGCGTGAGAAACTCCAGATTCATACCCCACTGGGATCCATCTCCCAGCGTCCGGCGAAACTGATCCTGATCCTGCGGCGTTGTAATGATTGCGATGTCCTTGATGCCGGCCAGCATCAAAACGGACAGCGGGTAATAGATCATCGGCTTGTTGTAGATCGGAACAAGCTGTTTGGACAAACCCATTGTCACCGGATAGAGCCGCGTGCCCGACCCGCCAGCGAGAATAATTCCCTTGCGCGGCTTCATCTAACTTTTCCTCTCACGTGAATGGGCTTTCCCAATCGGCAAAAGCCGGAGCATTCCTGTCTTTGTCCGACAATGTGACAGCTTCGGGCGCAATTTTCCAATCTATCGCCAGATCCGGATCATTCCACGCCACCGCGCCATCCACTTCGGGCGCGTAGATATCAGAACATTTGTACAGGAACTCTACATTGTCCGTCAGCGTCGCAAACCCATGCAGAAACCCTTTTGGAATTAGCAGCTGGAGCCCATTTTCCGCCGATAGCTCCTGACCCACCCACTTTCCAAAAGTAGGCGATCCCCGCCGCACATCGACCGCAACGTCCCAAACCGCGCCGCGTGCAACGCGGACGAGTTTGTCCTGCGCATGCGGCGGCGCCTGATAGTGTAGACCCCGTAGTGTTCCCGCCGGCGCACTGAATGAATGGTTGTCCTGCACAAACTCGATATCGACGCCCAGCTCGCGCATCTTGTCCCGGCTCCAGCTCTCCATGAACCAGCCGCGCGCATCGCCAAAACGGCGAGGTTCGATCAGCAAAATGTCGGGTATGGCCGTTTTGGTGATTTTCATGCGACAGGCCCTTTCTGGACATTCAATTGTTCCAACACGTCCTGTAAATCCACCCGCCAGTCGGGGCGAGCGATTCCAAAGGTGGCCTGTGTGGATTGGCAATTCAAACGAGAGTTCAAAGGCCGCACTGCTGGTGTCGGATACTCGACAGACGCGATCCCGGCGACCTCAACCTGACGCTGCGCCGCTGCAAAAATCGCCTCTGCGAACCCATGCCAGCTGACATCTGGCGCGCCCGCAAAATGATATGTCCCTGCCTTGCCGGGATCAGACATCAAGGCATGCGCCACTGTCAGACACGCCTGGGCAATCGCCCGGGCGGATGTTGGCCCGCCGATCTGGTCATTCACCACACGCAACGCGGAGTGGGTTTCGGACAAACGCAGCATCGTCTTCACAAAATTTGACCCATGGGCCGAAAATACCCAGGACGTGCGCAGGATGGCATAACAGCCTGCCACAGCACGTACCCCATCCTCGCCCGATAACTTGCTGCGCCCATAGGCACCGACTGGCGCCACTGAATCCATTGGCGAAAACGGCGCATCACCGGCGCCATCAAAGACATAGTCAGTGGAAATATGGACAAACGGAATGGCCAGTTGCGCGGCCGCGCCTGCCATCGCTGTTGGTGCGGCTCCATTGACGGCCAGCGCCTCTGCTTCGTGCTCTTCGGCGGCATCGACAGCTGTCCATGCGGCGGCGTTGATCACGGCGGACGGCCGGTGTTCGAGGATCGCCGCAGCGCAGGCTTCGCTATCGCGCAAATCCACCGCATGGCGACCCAAAAGCACGACCTCATCGCTCAACAAACCTAGTTCGCGCGCCACTTGCCCTGACTGGCCAAATACCAGGATCATTTCGCCGTCGCCCCTGTTCCCAGCCGCTGACCGACTCCGTCTTTTTTCAACAGCGCCCTCCACCAACTTTCGTTGTCCAGATACCACTGTACCGTCCGTCGAAGACCTTCCTCGACCGTCACCGAGGGCCGCCATCCCAGTTCAGCGCGCATGTGAGACGGATCAATCGCATATCGCGCGTCGTGCCCGGGACGATCGGTAACAAAGGTGATCTGATCCGCATAAGGTGCCTTGGCCGGCTTCAAGTCATCCAGAATGGCACAAACCATCTTGACCAAATCCAGATTCGTCAGTTCGTTTTCGCCACCAATGTTGTAGCTGCCGCCCAATTGTCCCTTTTCCAGAACCAGGAGCAGAGCATCCGCGTGATCTTCGACAAACAGCCAATCGCGCACATTCGATCCCGTCCCGTAAATCGGCAGCGGCTTGCCCGCCAGCGCATTCAGGATCACCACCGGAATCAATTTTTCCGGAAAGTGATAAGGACCATAGTTGTTGGAGCAATTGGTCAGCACAACCGGCAGATCAAAAGTCTCGTGCCAGGCACGGACCAGATGATCCGACGACGCCTTGGACGCAGAATAGGGGCTGCGCGGATCATATGGGGTGCTCTCGGTGAATTGCACCGCCGGATCATCCGGCAGGCTGCCAAACACTTCGTCCGTCGAAATGTGATGAAACCGGAAACCGGCGAACCGCTTTCGCGACTCCCAGTAGGTTCGGGCCGCTTCCAACAGATGGAAAGTGCCCATCACATTTGTTTCGATAAACGTGCCCGGCGCATCAATCGAGCGGTCCACATGGCTCTCGGCGGCCAGATGCATTACCGTATCTGGCTGGTGGCGCGTGAAAATTTCGTCCAGAGCAGGTCGATCACGGATATCGGCATGCTCGAACCAATACTGTGAATGATCCGCCACACTGGCCACATTCGCCGGACAGGCCGCATATGTCAGCGCGTCCAGATTCACCACGGAGTGCCCGCGTTCAATCGCCAAGCGCACCACGGCTGACCCGATAAAACCACAGCCCCCAGTGACCAAAATTTTCATGCAAACCCCGAATGCGCTGCCGGCCCGATCCTGAACCTGCGATGCCAATACCATGACATTATTGAGAATATACATTCCAAATTCAAAACATATACTTTTGCGTCTGTGTGCGTTGGCTGAAGAAACGACAAAAGTCGTCACAAAGTTCCACCTGCAACCCGTCAAAGCAGGGGTATTTTGTAGCAACAAACACCCCTGATGCGCGGGACCTCGCCGATAGATGCAACGCGCTGCAATGAACTTTGATCCTCTCTCGGCTTGCACCGCCGGGTTTTGCCGATAGAACAACGCCAGCTTTGTTGAATTTGGAACAGAAATGCCGGTTTCATTGGTGATCCTCGCTGCGGGTAAAGGTACCCGCATGAAATCTGACTTGCCCAAGGTCCTGCACCCCATCGCCCATGCGCCGATGTTGGCGCATGCCATGGGGGCCGCATCACACCTGTCTCCGGACCGAACGGTGGTGGTTGCCGGACACGGTTTTGACCAGGTCAAGGCCGCCGCGCTGGCCATCGACGAAACCGCCGAGGTCGTCGAACAGGCAGAACAAAACGGCACAGCACATGCCGTGGACATGGCCCGCGAGGCGTTGAGCGCGTTCGACGGCGACGTCGTTGTGCTCTATGGCGACACACCGTTTATCCAACCCGAAACATTGGAGCGAATGGTCGCCGCGCGTGAGACCCACGATCTGGTCATCCTCGGTTTCGAAGCCGCCGATCCCGCCCGCTATGGTCGCTTGGTCATGGACGGCGACGCACTCTTGCGGATTGTAGAGTTCAAGGACGCATCAGATGCGGAACGGGAAATCACCTTCTGCAACAGCGGCCTGATGGCCTGCGACGCCCGCAAGTTGTTCGACCTCCTCTCGGCTGTCGACAACAACAACGCCCAGGGCGAGTATTATCTGACCGACATTGTCGAAATCGCACGCTCCAAGGGCCTGTCCGTCACCGCGATTGCCTGCGATGAATCCGAAACGCTGGGCATCAATTCCCGTGCTGATCTGGCCACCGCCGACGCTGTATTCCAGAGCCGCGCCAGGGCCGCCCTGCTGGAGAATGGTGTTACCCTGATGGCACCGGAAACGGTCTATCTTGCGCATGACACAGTCATAGGACGCGACACGATGATCGAACCCAATGTTGTGTTTGGCCCGGGCGCCACCGTTGAATCCGGCGCCACAATCCGCGCGTTCTCTCATCTTGAGGGATGCCACGTCAGCCGCGGAGGCATCGTTGGGCCCTATGCCCGACTGCGGCCTGGCGCCGAATTGGCCGAAGATGTGCGCGTCGGCAATTTTGTCGAAATCAAAAACGCCACGATTGACCAGGGTGCCAAGGTCAATCACCTGACCTACATCGGTGATGCGACCGTTGGTGCGCGCACCAACGTGGGGGCCGGCACGGTCACCTGTAACTATGATGGATTCCTGAAACACCGGACCGAAATTGGGGCAGATGTCTTTATCGGATCTGACACGATGCTGGTTGCACCTGTCACTCTGGGCGACGGCGCCATGACGGCGACCGGGACTGTGGTCACCGACAACGTAGACGCAGATGCAATGGCAATCGGGAGGGCGAAGCAGATCAACCGCCCCGGCGCAGCCAAGAAACTGCGCAACATTTTGCGGGCCAAAAAGGCCAGACGGAACAAGGATTAACTGAATGTGTGGAATCGTTGGCGTTCTGGGGCAACACGAGGCCGCCCCACTTCTGGTCGAAGCGTTAAAGCGGCTCGAATATCGTGGGTACGACAGCGCTGGTCTGGCCACCATCAACGAAGGTGAACTGGACCGGCGCCGCGCAGTCGGCAAACTGGTGAACCTTTCGGATCTGCTGGTCCACGATCCCCTGCCCGGCAAATCCGGGATCGGCCATACACGGTGGGCAACTCATGGCGCGCCGACGGTCTCCAACGCTCACCCCCATCGGGCTGGCAGCGTGGCGGTTGTGCACAATGGCATCATCGAAAACTTCCGCGACTTGCGCGCCGAACTGGCAGAACATGGCATCGGCTTTGAAACCGACACCGATACAGAAACCGTCGCCCTGCTGACCCAACATTATGTGGACAGTGGCCTGTCGCCGGTGGCAGCCGCAAATGCCGCCATTGACCGGCTGGAAGGTGCCTTTGCCCTCGCGTTCCTGTTTGACGGCGAAGAAGATCTGATTGTTGCCGCACGCAAAGGGTCGCCATTGGCAATTGGCCACGGAGACGGCGAGATGTACGTGGGGTCTGACGCCATTGCCTTGTCGCCGATGACCAACCGGATCACTTATCTGGAAGAAGGTGACCGCGCCGTCCTGTCCCGCACATCGCTGGAAATCCGCGATGCGAACGGTGCATTGGCCAATCGCGAAATCCGCCACATCCAAATGGATCGCACCCGCATAGACAAGGCCGGCCACAAACACTTCATGGCCAAGGAAATCGTCGAACAACCGGCCGTGATCCGCGACGCCTCGACCCATTATTTGCCCATTGGCAGCACCACGGTACGGTTACCCGGTGAAGGCGTCGATTTCACCAAAGTCGATCGCCTGGTGATGGTGGCCTGTGGCACCGCCTACTACGCCTGTATGGTCGCCAAATACTGGTTCGAGCAAATCGCCCGGCTGCCTGTCGAAATTGATGTCGCTTCCGAATTCCGCTATCGCGAGCCGCCCATCGAATCCGGGACATTGGCCCTGTTTGTCAGCCAGTCCGGTGAAACGGCAGACACATTGGCCGCTCTGAGATTCTGCGCAGGCAAAGCGGATAAGATCCTGTCCGTTGTCAACGTCCCCGAAAGCTCGATCGCGCGCGAAAGCGACCTGGCCCTGCCGATTTTTGCTGGCGTTGAAATTGGCGTCGCTTCGACCAAAGCGTTCACCTGCCAATTGACCGTCCTGCTTAATCTGGTCCTCAAGGCGGCGACGGATCGCAAAACCATAGGCGATACCGACCGGGAAAACACCATCGCCGCAATCCGCAACCTGCCCGCGATGATGGAATCCGCACTGGATCAGACCGAGTTGTTGCGCCAGGCCGCATCGCAACTCAGCGAAGCACGCGACGTGCTCTTTTTGGGCCGCGGCGCGATGTATCCGCTCGCGCTTGAGGCGGCATTGAAGCTGAAAGAGATCAGCTACATTCACGCCGAAGGATATGCCTCCGGAGAGCTGAAGCACGGCCCAATCGCCTTGATTGACTCTCATATGCCCGTTGTGGTCCTGGCTCCGCGCGACGCGCTTTTTGATAAAACCATCTCGAATATGCAAGAAGTCATGGCGCGAGAAGGCAAAGTCCTGTTGATCTCGGACGAAGCGGGGATCCAAGAAGCTGGCGACGGTGTGTGGATGTCAGTTCGCATGCCCAAAGTTCACGATGCGCTGAACCCCATTCTGTACGCGCTGCCGGCCCAATTGCTCGCCTACCACACGGCTGTGGCCAAGGGCACGGATGTGGATCAGCCCAGAAATCTGGCTAAATCCGTTACTGTGGAGTAAGGCGAGGTCCAATAGGACGTACATCGATGCGCCTTGTGCTCCAAAGCGCGCAGGGCGGTCCTTGGCAAAGCGGATCCATGCCAAGGCTAGCTTCAGTTGAGATTGGGCGGCCGAGGTCCCGCGACGGCCATCATCAGGCCAAGGTTAATGGACGTTGGCCGCCAAAACCATGTGATCGCACGGCATTCGAGTTGCGTCCAATCCGCGCCGGTAATGTGACAATACCTGGAACGCCCTAGTTCAACATCATGGCCGCCGGCATCTCGACCAGCTGTTTGAACTTCTGCAACCAGATCGCCCCCAAGGCACCATCCACAACCCGGTGATCACAGGACAAACTCACACTCATGACCGTCGCCAACCGAGGCTGGCCCGCAGCATCAGGCACAAACTGACCAACCCCCTGCCCAACAGCCAAAATCATGCTTTCAGGTGGGTTAATAATCGCCTGAAAGGATTTCACGCCAAACATGCCCAAATTCGACAACGAGAATGAACCGCCCTGGTACTCCTTGCTCGACAACTTGCCAGCTTTGGCCCGAGCGGCCAAATCCGCCACTTCTGCAGAGATGGTCTGAATGTCTTTCTTCTGAGCGTGGCGGACCACGGGAGTGACCAGCCCACCATCAACTGAAACCGCGACCGAAATATGCGCATCCGCATAGCGCACGATCGTGTCACCATCCCATGCTGCGTTCGCCTCGGGCACTGCCTTCAACGCGCCCGCACAGGCCTTGATCAACAGATCGTTGACCGAGATTTTAGCTCCTGTCCCGTCCAATACCTGATTCATCTGTGACCGCATGCTCAGCAAGGCATCCAATTCTACATCCGCGTTCAGATAGAAATGCGGAACCGTGCTCTTGGACTCGACCAGACGCGACGCAATGACAGAGCGCATCTTGCTAACCGGGACAACGCTATGTTCCAACTCCAATTCTCGGGCCGTTCGCTCTGCGCCTGTCTTGGCACCCACATCCCTTGCGGGTGCCGGATCCGAGTGCGGCGCCCCGCTGCCCAGCGCAGCAAGCTCTGCAGCTGCCTCGACATCAGAACGGGTAATGCGACCGCGCGGACCCGAGCCCTGGACTGCATTCAGGTCGACACCCAACGTCTGGGCAACCCTTCTGGCCAATGGTGTAGCCCGAGGGCGATTGGTAGCGGATGGCACCGACACTGGCAGATCCTCGGCAGCCTCATTCCCGCCGACACCCTGTCCAGATCCGGCCTCTGCTGCAGCGGCCACAGGTGCAGAGCCCTCCGGCGCAACAACATCTTCACCCTCAGCAAACAGCCAGGCCACGCATTGGCCAATCGGCACTTCATCCCCAGGCTGCGCCACCACAAAATGCAGCGTGCCGGTCCCGGGGCTTTCCACTTCCATCACAGCTTTGTCGGTCTCTATATCGAAGAGGGCTTCACCCTCTGCGACATGCTCGCCTTCTGCGACATGCCAGCCAGCGATGGTGCCCGTCGACATATCCATGTCAACTTTGGGAAGAATAACTTCAATCGGCATGATCAGATCTTACCTTTGACCAGACGCGCAACATTGGAGACAATGTCGTCCACCTGCGGCACGGATGCTTTCTCCAGTTCCGGGTTGTACGGAATCGGGTTGTCGGATCCCCCCAGCCGCAGGATCGGCGCATCCAGAAAATCAAACGCGTGGCTCTCTGCAACCATTGCACTGATCTCGGCACCGATGCCCAGGGTTTTCACCCCTTCATAAACACAGACCAGCCGGGACGTTTTCTCCACGCTTTTCAAAACCGCATCTCGGTCAATCGGACGTATGGTTCTGAGGTCGATCACCTCTGCCGAAATGCCCTCTTTCTCCAGTTCTTCTGCGGCCGCCAGGGATTTGTGGACCATGATCGAAGTCGCCACGATGGTGACATCCGTGCCTTCGCGCCGGATGGCCGCCTGGCCGATCGGGACAGTATAATATCCCTCGGGCACCATGCCCTTGGTCTTATACAGCAGCTTATGTTCGAATATCATGACTGGATCAGGATCTTCCAACGCAGCCAGCAACATTCCCTTCACGTCATGAGGGGTTGTCGGCTGAATCACTTTCAAACCGGGCACATGCGCCAACCATGCTTCGAGGCTTTGACTATGCTGTGCCGCTGCCCCAGTTCCGGACCCCGCCGGGAAGCGCATGACCAGAGGCACCGAGACCTCGCCACCCAACATGTATCGCACCTTGGCCGCCTGATTGACGATTTGTTCCATCGCCAGGGTTGCAAAATCGGAGAACTGAAACTCAAAGATCGGCCGCAGACCAGTCAACGCAGCGCCAACGGCCACGCCAGCACCGCCCAGTTCCGAGATCGGCGTGTCCATCACCCGCTCTTCGCCGTATTTGTGCACCAAATCTCCGGTAACCTGAAACGCCCCGCCGTAAACGCCGATATCCTCGCCCATCAGCACAACGCGCTCGTCCTGACCCAATGCAATATCCATCGCATCCTTGATCGCTTCGGAGTAGGACATTTCGACCACGTCCAGAGTACTTTCCTGGATCAACGCATTCATGCCGTCACCTCGGTATAGACATCGCGCGACACGTCGCTCACCGACGGGTCCGGGCTGGATTTGGCAAATTCGATCGCTGCGGCAATCTCTGCCACCACATCCGCCTCTACCTTTTCGGCATCCGCTTCGCTCAAGATGCCGTGTTCGACCAGGAAGGACGAAAACCGCGCAATCGGATCTTTCGACATCCAGTCGTTGATCTCATCCTTGGTCCGATACCGGTTGCGGTCCGACTTCGAGTGCCCTCGCCACCGATAGGTCAGTGATTCAACCAGGCTGGGACCATTCCCCTCCCGGGCGCGCTGGACCGCTGTGTCAATCGCCTCGGTGATGGCATTGAAGTCATTTCCATCCACCGTCACCCCAGGCATCGAGTATCCGGCCGCCCTGTCAGCGATGTTCTTGACCGATGTCGAGCGTTCAATCGAAGTCGACATGCCGTATTTGTTGTTCTCACAAACAAACACCACCGGCAGCTTCCACACAGATGCCATGTTCAGCGATTCGTGAAACGCACCCTCATTGTTGGCCCCATCGCCAAAGAAGCACATAACGACCTTGCCTGTGTTCAATCGCTTGGAGGTCAGGGCCGCTCCGACCGCAATCGGAATACCGCCGGCCACAATGCCATTTGCGCCCAGGTTGCCTTTGGCCACATCCGCGATATGCATCGAGCCACCCCGGCCTTTGCAATACCCCGTCTCTTTGCCAAAAAACTCTGCAAACATCCGCGAAACGTCTGCGCCTTTGGCCACACAGTGCCCATGCCCCCGGTGCGTCGAGGTGATCTGATCATCCTCCGCCAATGGCATACAGCTGCCAACCGCGCTGCATTCCTGCCCTATCGACAGGTGCATCGTGCCGTGGATCATGCCCCGCGTGTAGCAGTCCTCGGCGCCTTCCTCGAACTTTCGAATGAGATGCATCTTGCGCAGCGCATCCCTCAACTGCTCTGGCGAAAACCGCTTCAACGCAAACGGCTCGTTCTCTGTCATTTGATTGGCCATATCCATGTCCCAGGTATCAGGAGCCAAAGATCATCTGATCTTGCATCGCTCTCAGTTGAACTATCTTGGACTCGGCGGGGGGCGTCGCATTCGCATAGGTGATCAGCTCCCCTTTGCGAATCGGCTGTGTGACGATAGCGCCCGCCAGCAAACCGCACGGAATGGCTGATGCCGTTCGGGCCTCGACGACCTCCATGATCCAGGCGCGGTAGCAGTACTCTCCGATCTGATCCAGGCGTTCCCCAACGGACAGATCTTTCTTGGCAACAGCACAAACCTCTGCAACCGGTCGGTCCAACGGCACCATATCTGCCTTGCCATGCAAGACGGCCTTGGCACAGCTCAACGGCACTTCAAGCGAGGTCAGGTGATAGGGGCGCACGAACGAGAAATACGGACCATCACCCATTTTCAGATCGGTCATCCGCTCCCAGATGCGCGGATGTTCGGCCTCGGCCACCACAAAAACGCCCGGAGCCAGCCCGACACCCACAGAAAAATCGACCCGCCCAGCCGCGCTCAGAACACCGCCATCCTTTTCGGGAATCAACGTCGTGGCCAGTTCCTTGGGGCCTGCGGCCGGGCCATGCATCCCGGGTTTGTCAGGAATCAGACCGGTCGCATTGGCAATAGCCGCCATCTCGACCATGGTTTTGGACCCATCTACAAACTCCACCAACATCCGAGAGTTCATATTCCGCCGATCCGCCTCTTCCTGGTAGGCATCCGGCGTCGCATCCACGTTCAACGGGTTGTTTTTACCCTTGCCAGCAGAGACCACTTTATGTCCCATGGCGGATACAAATTCGATCAACTCCATACAGGATGAGGGCTCATCACCTGCCCCCAAAGTATAGACGACACCCAGTTTCTCGGCCTGAGTCTTCAGGTAAGATCCTATCGTGATGTCTGCCTCGACATTCATCATGACCAGATGCTTGCCCTGCTCCATCGCCTTGAGGCCCAACTCGGCGCCGACTCCGGGCAAACCCGTCGCCTCGACCACAACATCCACCATGCCGCTTTCCAGCATGAGGTTGGCATCCTCCACAACGCCGACCTGACCCGCCTCCATCGCCGCGTTCAGCGCATCCGTCGAAGTGGCCACGGTTGAATGACCGTTCTCCTGATAGGCGATATCCACCGCACGGGTTGCGTTATCGACACGGATATCCGCAATGGCCACCACATCGATGCCCGCCATCATGTTTGCACGCGTAACGATATCGGTGCCCATTTCGCCGGAGCCGATCAGTCCAATTCGGATTGGTTTTCCTGTTTCGGCCCGTTTTTCCAGTTCACTGGCCAAGCCAGTCAACGCAACGTTCGACACCATAGTCTTTCCTCCCAAACTTACCACAATCTGACAGAACATTAGTAACAAGGTCAACACATATGTTCACACACTCTGTCCCGAACTTGTTGCAGACCTGTCACAAAAGTGTTGACAGCTCTGATTGAATGAACATTAGTAATGATCACAGAACCGTTGTGCAAGCACAGCGGCGCAAGGGAGGAAATCGTGGAGCATACGGAACGTGTCGTCCTTCGGGACGCAAACCTGAGGGATATCAGCGTCTCACGGCCGCAAATCCAGACGCAAATTTCCCCTCGCAATCATCAATATGGAGGAGAGTTTGATGAATAGATTAATAAAGCCGTCGCGCAGATCCTTTTTAAAGGGATCCGCCGCCATCGGCGCAACGTCTACGGTAACCGGGTTGGCAATTCCCGCCCTGGCGGATGGTCACCTGCCAGATCCTGCGTCCGTTCTCAACGACATCTCTGTCGCAAAATACGTTCGCCAGGATTACCAGGAACTCTACAACATGAGCGGTGAACCGCTCTGGGATCCGAACAAGGATTGGATCCGTACCGTTGACTGGGAAAAGGTCCGCTCCGAACTTGCTGGCACCACGGTACGTTTTGCAATCGGCGCCGCCGACGCGGAATCCGCGGCCGAGGGCCTGGCCCCGTTTGAAATGCTCTCGGGTATCAAGGTCGAGCTGGTCCCAATCCCGGATGACAGCTTCTACGACAAAGCTCTGGCTGAGTTCATCTCGGGCAACGCCAGCTTTGACGCATTGCAGTTCTTCTCGCCGTGGCTTGGCGATTTTGCAGCACCTGGCTTCCTCCATGAACTGGATGATTTTGCCGAAAAATGGGGGCTGCCGCTGGATGATTTCTACGACACCTATCGCCTGAACTACGGTTTCTTCAACGGCAAGATGTTCGGCATCCCGTTTGACTGCGACATTCAAATGGTTCACCTGCGCAAGGGCTACGTAGAAAAGGTACTTGGTGGCCCGATCGACAAGGCGGAGTCCGTTCCGACATATGACGAACTCATCCGTTTGTCTGCTGAACTCAACAATGTTGAACCCGGCGTGTCCGGCGTTGGCCTAATGGCCGCCCCCGGTTTCTGGTCTACTTACACATGGGAGCACATCTCGGCGCAGGCCGGCATGATGCTGTTCGACGAGAATTGGGAGCCGATCTTCAACGGCGAAGAAGGCATGAAGGGCCTGGAGATCATTCTCGAGCTGGCCAAGAACGCCAACGAAGGCCACGCCGGTGCAGGTTGGCCGGAAAACCGGGCCGCGTGGCTGGGTGGGCAGGTTGCCACCAACATCAGCTGGCAAGATTCCGGAACTCAGGCCATGCGTCCGGATCAGTCGCAGATTGTCGGAGACTTCGTCACAATCTACGAACCCCGGATTGAAGGTGGCCGCTTTGCTCCGCCAAACATCGCCGGCTCTACCTCCTGCGTCGCCGCATCGGCCCAAAATCCAGAGGGCGCGTTCCTCATGCTTGGTTTCCTGACGACTGCGTCGATCATGGCCATGAACGAAGCCAACGCAAACGGTGTGGCTCCGGGCTATAAATCGGTGCTGGAAAACCCGGAATTGCAGGCGGTTTCCCAACCCGCCAAGGTCTGGGGCGACTCGCTGCATCACGCCTGGTGTTCACCACGCCTGCCTGGGGCATTCCCGATCGAACAGGCCATCGGAAACGAGATCAACCGCGCCGTCGTCGGCCAGATCTCGGGCAAGGAGGCATTGGACAATGCGGCCGCCGCCGTGCGTTCGATCATGTCCGACAACGGCTTCTATCAGGGTAGCGACCCGGTCGAATATGCCGCTGCGGCCCCTGGGCTCTATGTCGGTGAAGGCAAGGATCTGCCGTTCTGAGCGGTCAATAAGCCAGGAAATCTCTGGCCCCGCGCAAGTGGGGCCAGCACCCGGATTCTTTTTGGATCAGAGCCGACCATGTCAGCCCTCCCCCTATCGAACGGCGCCACTGACATAGCCCGCAAGGTTCCTGAGGCATCCGGCCCGAACACCCATTTGATCGCGCCAAACCAAGCCAGCATCTGGCGAAACATCTGCGCTGGCCAAATAATTGGCTTTGGAACCGCCTGAAGTTCAGTACCTTAGGCCCAGGCCGCACGAAAAAAACAGGACGCCTTTGATGCCAGAGTCTCCGGTGACAAATACGGGACCAACCAAGCTTGCCCCCGTGATGACGCAAAACCGAACATTCAAACGCCGCAGCAAGCGCCTCAAGGCGTGGTTCCCCTATTTGCTGGTCGCGCCCGCAGTGATCTATCTACTGATGATCACACTCTATCCCGGCGGCTATGCCATCGTTCAAAGCTTTTATGCCGTCAAATTCGGTCCCTGGAAACCAATCGGATTTGGCAATTACATCAAGCTCTGGGGCGACTACCAATTCTGGGGTGCACTCGCGAATACCTTTATCATGGGCAGTATCGCTTTGGCGCTCCAATGCGTAATCGCACTGACACTGGCATTCTATGCTTACCGAGACCCATGGGTCCGTGGCTGGCGCATCATCTTCCTGGTTCCAATGCTGTTCATGCCCTCTGCCGTGGCTTTCATCTACAAGCTTATGTTCCTCGACGCCCGCGTGTTTGCCGACATCCTGATCCGATTGGGTCTGATTGACGGCAACCTGGCCATTCAATCCTCGATCTGGGGCAGCCGCGCTTTGTTGATCCTGACGGATGTCTGG
Source organism: Marinibacterium sp. (assembly GCA_034670145.1). Lineage (GTDB taxonomy): Bacteria > Pseudomonadota > Alphaproteobacteria > Rhodobacterales > Rhodobacteraceae > HXMU1420-2. The sequence goes on along the minus strand of JAXMOA010000026.1, from coordinate 26,509 downwards.
CAATGGACACCCTTCCTGTTCATTATCTTTGTCGCTGGCCTTCAAGGTCAGGACGAAGAGATAGAAGAGGCCGCACGATTGGACGGCGCCACCTGGGGCAAGATTTTCTGGAACATTTCGCTCCCCCTCATGCGCCCGGTCATCGCTGTTGCATTGGTGATCCGCGGGATCGACATCACAACGATGTTTGCCAACGTCTTTATCGTTACGAAGGGTGGGCCCGCCTTTGGCACGGAAACCATCAGCTATTTCATCTACCGAACAGGCTTCAAGTTCTTCAACTTTGGCTACGCTTCTGCGGCTTCCGTGATCATGCTGATCATAACCATTGTCGTTGCGCAGGTCATCGTGAAACGCGCCTTCAGATCAGGGAAGGACTGACCATGGCCTCTGTCAGACGCTCCAAAAGCGAAAACCTCTTCATCCGCTATCTTATCCTGGGGTCATGGGCTCTGTTCTGCCTGCTGCCGGTTCTGTGGTTTCTCTCAATTGGCTTTCGCCCCAGAACCGAAATCATCACGCCGCGCCCTGTCTATTTTCCGACGTTCTCGTTGGATGCCTGGCATATGATCTGGTCCGACTGGCCCATGGCAAAATACCTGCGCAACTCGGTGGCGGCCATCTTTGGTTCTGTTGCCATCGACCTATTGCTCGCCATTCCTGCGGCTTATTCCCTGTCCCGGTTCCAATACCGCGGCCGCGAGGATATCGGCTTTTACATCCTGTCCACGCGCATGATGGCCCCAGCCATCGTCGCTATCCCAATCTTTTTCCTGTTCCGCAATCTCGGCCTGCTCGACACGATCTGGGCTCTGATGCTGGTCTACGCAGCCGTCAACCTGTCGATCGTGACCTGGATCATCCGCTCTTACATGACAGACATCCCCAAGGAACTCGAAGACGCAGCCCGCACCGACGGCGCTGGCAACCTGACAATCCTGTGGGAGATCATCATACCAGCCGTGCTCCCGGGCATCATCACCGCCGCCGTCATCGCCATGATTTTTGCCATCAACGAGTTTCTGTTCACATTGCTCATCGCCTCCACTCCGGACGCCTATACAATGTCTGTGGCTTTGGCCAACTTCACCGGTGGCTCGGATGGACTCATCTATAATGCAATCGCCCTGGTTGCTTTCCTGGCCTTTGTTCCCGTCTTCCTGGTCGTCGTCGCGATCCAAAAACACTTGTCCCGTGGCCTGACCATGGGTGCCGTCAAAGGATAAAAAGAATGGCTCGAATCCAACTCTCCGGAATTCAGAAAAAATGGGGCGCAGTGTGGGGTGTCCGTGACGTGAACATCGACATCGCGGACGAAGAACTGCTGGTTTTACTTGGTCCATCCGGCTGCGGCAAAACCACAACCATGCGCATGATCGCAGGCCTCGAAGAGCCCTCCGAAGGCCAGATTATCGTTGATGGTGAAGTCATGAACGACGTGGACGCCCGCGACCGGGATGTCGCCATGGTGTTTCAGGGCTACGCGCTCTACCCGAACATGTCGATCTACGAAAACATCCGCTTTCCACTGCGGATGCGCAAAGTCCCAAAGGAAAATCACGACAAATTGGTCCGCGAAGCCGCCGATATGGTCGAATTGGGCGACTATCTGGACCGCAAACCAGGGGCGCTTTCAGGCGGACAACGCCAACGCGCCGCACTGGCGCGGGCAGTGGTGCGCCATCCACAGGTCTTTTTGATGGACGAACCCCTGTCCAACCTCGACGCAAAATTGCGTCAGGCCATGCGCGTGCAAATCAAGCACCTGCAACGCCAACTGAAGATTACCACGGTCTACGTCACCCATGACCAGATCGAGGCGATGACCCTCGCTGACCGCATCGTCATCATGGAGGGGGGCGCGATCCAGCAGATCGGCACGCCGGATGAAATCTACTCAGACCCTGCCAACACATTCGTCGCCGCCTTCATCGGCGCGCCCCCGATGAACCTGATCGACGGTCACATCGAAAACGGCACGTTTACCGCCCCGAATGTCCAGATCCCGAATATTCCGATCGACAAGGAAGGGCAGATCACGCTTGGCATCCGCCCCGAAGACTGCACCGTCAACGCTGCAACCGAAACCCAGCATCACCTGACCGGAGAGGTATACGGCGTAGAACCAACCGGCGACATGACGCTGCTGACGCTGCGACTCGACAATGACAGCAACATGGAAATCAAGGCGGACCGCGATTACCGCTCGGAACTGGGCGTCAAGGAACGGGTTTCTTTTGACACCAACCGACTCTACTTTTTCAACTCTACATCTGGCGTGCGGGTAAGATAAACAATGACATTCGATTACACCTCAGTGGGGTTCTTCACCTTTGACTGCCTAGGTCGTCCGGTCACCGCAATCCCTCCTCAGGGTGACACATTCTTCATCGAAGAGATGGCCCTTGCCGTCTCGGGGGCAGCTGGCAGCGCAGCCATTGTGGCCGCAAAGCATGGGTTGTCGGTTCAAGCCGTCGGCGGAGTGGGTCTCGACGACATGGGCGATTGGGTCATCCAGCGCCTTGATAAATATGGCGTAGATACGGGAAACATGGAGCGGGTGGCAGATTTTCCAACCTCATCCACCATCGTCACCACCCGGCCCGACGGCGCCCGCCCAGCCCTGCACCGCAAGGGCGCCACAGGCGGCTTTTACGTAACTGACGATCAGGTCGACTCCGTGCTTGATACAAGGATCTTGCACATTGGCGGCGTCGGCCTGATGGACGCCATGGACAAAGGGCGCACAACCGAGCTCATGCAAGAGGCCAAGTCACGCGGATGCATCACGACTTTGGATGTTTTTGCAGCCTCGCAAGAGGACTTCAGCCTTATCGAACCTCTGTTGCCCTACACCGATTATTTCATGCCGTCCGAAGAAGAAGCTGTCGCCCTGTCCGGCCTCAACGATTTCGAGAAGGTTTCTGCATTGCTGCTGGAAAAGGGCGCACAGGCAGTCGTGCTCACCTTGGGCGAACAGGGCGCAATGTATCGCGACCAAGACGGGCTCTCTTTTGAAATTCCGGCTTTCGATATCGACGTTGTCTGCACCTGCGGGTGCGGAGATTGCTTCAACGCGGGTTTCGCAACGGGCCTTCATCTGGGTCTGAGCCCACAGGAATGCGTGCGCATGGGTCAGGCCTCTTCGGCACAAAACGCGATGGGGCTGGGCTCTCAGGCGGTCGTCAGCAACCTGCAAGCGACCCAAGACTTTATGGCGAAGACCCCCAATAGGTGCTAATATACAGGGCGCAAACAGGAGACCGCGACCAACATGCAATCCAAGGGCCACCCAGATCCAGGCATCGTCGCCAAAGACGCGCTGCGCGGCATTCGCTACGCGCTCAAAAGAGGTGCGAAGATGGTTGTCCAGAATGGTCCCCGCCAATTGCCCGAGCAATTCGAGGCCGCCTCGGCCGACTTTCTGAACTCCGCGGAACAGCTCACCAGAACAATCGACAGCATCGCAACACATGTTCTGGGATTGCAATTTGACCCTGCCACATTCGGCCCTCCATCTTTTGCCAGATCAGAGGTCACCCAGGTCACTGATGCCACGCTCTCGCGCGATGCCTCACAGCTCTATTTTGCGCTGACCCGCACTATCAAATACATGCAAATCCCGGATCTTTTGGTCAGTGAAGCCTTATGCGCTCAGGTCATCGCCGAGGACGCCTCTGGCGATTGGCCTGCGGGCGATCAGGACACCGCATCGCTGTGCTGCGCGTTATACAAACGCATCCTCGCGACCAGAATCCTCGGTGACCCACCAGGTGTGTCCAGCATCCACAACGCCGATCGTGCCCAAGACGTTGCCACAGTCGCCTTTGCCACTGCCCTTTGGGTCTATGTCGAACGCGGTGCCTTTGAAGATACCGAAGTAGACCTGCTCCAGATGTGCGCCGACGTTACACAGCAAAAATCAGCCGACATAAAAGCCGCCGGAACCGCAGACGAGCCAATCAAGGCGCTTTTCGCTCACGCCTTGGAAACGGTATAGGCCCTGCACCCATGGAATTGACCAAAGTAGAAATGCCAACCGGTTCAAACGCTCCGGTGCGCAAATCCGCCCGCCGCCTGCGTTGGTTCAAAGAGACTCTGCACCGTCAGGTAGACGCAATCTCGGCTGAAACCGGCATCCTATACACCGTCGACGATGATGAAATCCGTGCCTTGTTTCTCAGATGGCTCAAGGCGTTTGAGGCGCAAAAACCAACCTCCGACAACGACCGGCTTGATTTCGTCAATTTTGCCTCCGGGTTGATGCTGCGCGAACTGATCACGTCCAGACCAGCAAAGGCAGGCCCACTGCCCGAAGCAGCCGACATGTCCAACCCGGCCTTTTTCTGGCCCGAAGGATATCTCTACGTTGTATTGTGCCTGAACATCCGCGCCGCTGTCTTTGAACAGGATTTCGACATCCAGAAACACGTCTCGCCATTTATGGACGAGGTCCGAACCTGGTGGTCCTTCAAAGAAAACGTCATGGCAGAAGATCCAAACCTCGCCATCGGTTTTTTTGACCTCTTCGCAGGGGTCGAACCAACCTGGCATATGCCTTCGATCTTCTCCGCCCGCCATGGCACACACCCAGCCGGGAACCTGTTTGAAGCCGACACGAAAACAGCACTGGACGAGGGCAACTGAACTGCATCTTTCCCGCAAGCAGGATCAATCAGATCCCTTGTGTCACGCGACCATCGTCTCGGCTTTTTTCAAATCGACCGAGACCAACTGGCTTACGCCCTTCTCTCCCATCGTCACCCCGAACAACCGGTCCATACGGCCCATTGTCACCGCGTGGTGCGTGATGATCAAAAACCGGGTTTCGGTCCGGCGGCACATTTCATCCAGCAAATCACAAAACCGCGTTACATTCGCATCATCCAGCGGGGCGTCCACCTCGTCCAGAACACAAATCGGCGCCGGATTTGCCAGGAACACAGCAAAAATCAGCGCCATCGCTGTCAGGGTCTGCTCTCCACCAGATAGCAAAGACAATGTGGACAGCTTTTTACCTGGCGGCTGACACATGATTTCCAGCCCGGCGTCCAGCGGATCATCACTCTCCACCATCACCAGATTGGCTTCGCCACCACCGAACAGATGCGTGAAAAGCAACGAAAAGTTGGAATTCACTTGCTCAAAAGCCGTTAGCAAACGTTCCCGACCTTCGCGGTTCAGGCTGGCGATACCATTACGCAATGTGCGAATAGCCTCTTCCAGATCTGCTTTTTCATGCGCCAGCGTGTCATGCTCTTCCTGCACCGCTTTCGCATCTTCTTCGGCCCGCAGGTTCACTGCACCCAGTGCATCTCGCTGCCGTTTGTTGCGATTGACCTCAGCTTCCAAAGCCTCGGCATCCGGGATCGTCTCTGGGTCGACTTCCAGCCCGTTCAACAACTGCGCCGGAGTCACTTGACGCTCATCTGCGATCCGCTCTGCTGCCGCCAGCACCTGACCCCGTGCCGCCTCGCACCGCGCCTGCGACGCTGCCCGCACCTCGCGGGCCTCCGAAGCGGCACGTTCCGCGTCGCGTTCCGCCATCGCTGCATCGCGCAAAGCACCCTCACCTACACTCAACGCGTCCTGCGCCTTGGCACGCCTGGCCTCTGCCTCGCCAATCGCAACTGACAGACGGTCCCGTCGTTCCGCCAAAGCATCCGGCACCGCCGAGGCAGTTTTCAACTCTACCTCAGCTTCCTCGCGCCGCTCGTCGAGTTCGGCAATACGCTTTTCCGCTGTCTCCAACCGATGCCGCCAGCCGCTCAACTCCTTTGTGACTTGCTGGGCCCGCTTGGTGCGTGCCTCGCCTTCGCGACGCAGCTCATCATGGCCCGACCGTCTGGACATCATCGTGATCCGGGCTGCCTCGACCGCATGGCGGATATCTTCGACCTGACCGCGCGCGGTGTCGAGATCTCCCAAATCGGTCAAACCCGCCTCTGCCTCACGCAAATGCATCCGCGCGCTGGTTGCATCCTCCTGATGCCGCGTCACGGCCAGCGCCAATGTTTCCAGCCGCCCATGTGCCAGATTGCTGTCGGCTTCGGCTTTGCTCAATGCCCGGCCCGCCAATGCCATGGCCTGATCCGCATCCCGCCGGTCCGCCCGTGCCCGTTTGTCCGCCTCGGTCAACACCTGAAGTTTGCGGCTCAAGACCTCATGGGCCTGCCGCGTGCCTTCCGCCCGCGCCCCGACACGCTCCAAATCCTGCTTCAGACCTTCCAGCCGGTTCAGTTGCTCCAGCCGCAACGCTGCGGCACTGGGCGCATCCTCTGCCCAGGCGCGGAATCCATCCCAACGCCACAAATCACCTTCCAGACTGACCAGACGCTGCCCGGGTTTCAGCGACGCTTGTAGTGCATTCCCGGCATCCGCATCCACCAGCCCAACCTGAGCCGCCCGCCGGCGCAACACACTAGGCACCTCCATATGCAGCGACAACGGAGTGATCCCGGCAGGCAACGCCGCATCTCCGGCATAGCCGCTCAACGCGACCCAGCCTGACGGGCCTTCGGGATCCACAACCGGCGCGCGCAAATCATCCGCCAAAGCCGCGCCCAGCGCCTTTTCATACCCCGGCGACACCCGCACGAGGTCCAGCACCTGGCCCGTTTCAGCCGTGTCCCGCGCCACCAAACGCTTGAGAGCAGTCATCTCGGCTTGCAGCGCATTAACCTCCCCCTCAGCGGTGGAGCGTTGCGCTCGCGCTTCAGCCTCCATGGTCTGCGTTTGCGCCCGCTCCGCTTCGGTCCGGGTCAGCACATCTTCTGCTGTCACTGCCGCGGCCTGCGCTTCGGTCTCTGCCTTTTTGGCCGCCTCAAAGGCAGCCTCGGACTGGGCCAGCGCCGTTTCGGACTGCGCCACGGCCGCCTGCGCCTTTGCCGCCTCTTGCTCTGATCGGTTCAGCGTTTTGCGATGATCTTCGACCAGGCGTTGCGCCGACTGATGACGTGCCGACAACCGTGCCGCATCCTCTGTCGCCTGGGTCAACTGGGACTCTCGGTCCTGCAGAACAGCAGCGGCCTCGCGCGCCAGTTCCGCAGCATCTGCCAGCCGACCGTCGTGACCCTCGCCAGCCTTCTCCAGCTCACGGGCTTCCCACTCCAGCCGCTCGATGGTTTCACCCGCATCCCGGTTCAGCGTCTCTTCCCGCGCCTTGTCGCGCGACAGTTGATCAATCTGCGCCGTCAGGGATTCCATCGTCTGGCGTGCGCGCGCCTCTTCCTGGGCCAAAGTATCCTTCTCAACCTGGACCCGTTGCAAAATCGCCGCCGCGATCGTCTCTTCTTCGCGCAGGGAAGGCAGGGCTTCTTCGGATATTACGCGCGCTTTTCCGGCCTGAACCGCCGCAGCTTCGGCACGCGCCGCATCACCGGTGCGGTCCCGCAGTGCCGCTTCGGCCAGACCGCGTGCATCTTCCGCCTCTTTCCAGCGGCGATACAGCAGCAATTCCTCTGCCCGACGCAATGCATCGCCAATCTCGCGATACCGCGCCGCCTGCCGCGCCTGGCGGGCCAGCTGACCCAATTGCGCCGACAGCTGATCCAACACATCATCCACCCGCGACAGGTTGGTCTCTGTGCCCTTCAGTTTCAACTCTGCTTCATGGCGACGCTGATACAGGCCCGAAATCCCCGCCGCCTCTTCCAGAATGCGTCGCCGCGCCTTGGGTTTGGCATTGATCAGCTCGGCAATCTGGCCCTGGCGCACAAGGGAGGGCGAATGCGCTCCAGTCGAGGCATCTGCAAACAGCATCTGCACATCGCGGGCGCGCACATCCTTGGTGTTGACCTTATAGGCGCTGCCAACATCGCGTGTGATCCGGCGCACGATATCCAGGGCATCCGAGTCGTTGAAAGCCGCAGGGGCCAGTCGGTCAGAGTTATCAATATGAATGCTGACTTCGGCAAAATTGCGTGCAGGTCGGGATGCTGCCCCGGCGAAGATCACATCCTCCATCCCGCCGCCTCGCATGGCCGAGGGGCGGTTTTCGCCCATCACCCAGCGCAGGGCTTCCAAAAGGTTCGATTTTCCACACCCATTGGGGCCGACCACACCGGTCAACCCATCCGCAATGATCAGATCAGTGGGATCGACAAAGCTTTTGAAGCCAGTCAATCTGAGTTTGGAAAACCGCAAAACGTCTCCGAATGATTCCCGTTTTGCAGGCATTCTTCGGGATTGGAGCCATGTGAGTCAACGTCCGCGCGCTGCATATGGCACAATATCGCCACTTCTCCACAAGATATTGCGCTTCAATACGGATCACACTGAAATGTTGTATAGCCACCAGGGCCTTTACGGCTCAACGTGCCAATATCATAGCAGGTATAGCTCGTCGCTTTGGCCGCCTTCAGAACCTTGCTCCAGTCTCGCTTGACGCCGTCACAATCCATCAACCCAAGGATCATGTTGTTGTCGCCCAGAACATGTTCCACCTGACAGCCGCTCACCTTTTGCATTGCCACCCGCGCCTTGGGACGCACCTCAGCCCCTTCAGGAAAAAACTCCGGGTTCACTCGCACGGCCAACGCGGCCTCGTCGCGCACACGTATGTCGAACACACTGCCATTTACCTCCAAACGAGTCACATCACTCTGCCCAAAGTATCCAGGCGCCGAATTGCACCCAGCCAGAACCAAACCCAAGAACAGTATCATGCGCACCATCCGGACAGCCTGCCCCAACAAGGTTAACACAGTACTAACCCTGACTTCCTCAAACCCCCGGTTGCCCCAGACTGGATGTGGTCATATTCTTTGACCAATCGCAAAGGTCCACAAATGCCATTTCAAAAAGTGCATCCAGAAAAGTTATCCACCTCTGTCGGGCACCAGATTGAGGAACTGATCCTGCGCGGCATCCTGCGTCCAGGTGAACGCCTGCCACCCGAACGCGACTTGTCCGAGCGACTAGGCGTCTCCCGTCCCAGCCTGCGGGATGCCGTCGCTGAGTTGCAGAAACAGGGGCTGCTGGCCAGTCGCGCCGGTTCTGGGATATTTGTAGCCGACGTGCTCGGATCCGCGTTTTCCCCAGCCCTGGTCAGACTGTTTTCCGAACATCCAGATGCGGTCTTCGACTTCGTCGACTTCCGCCGTGATCTTGAGGCGCTCACAGCGGCCCGCGCGGCAACCCATGGGTCGGACACAGACCTTAAAGTGGTCCAGACCATCTTTGACAAGATGGCCGCTGCTCATGATCGCGCCAACATCGAGGAAGAAGCCCAACTCGACGTCCAGTTCCATATGGCGATCATCGAGGCCAGCCATAACGTCATCATGTTGCACATGATGCGATCCATGTTCGACCTGATGCGAAAAGGCGTGTTTTACAATCGACAGGTGATCTTCCGCCAACGCAAAACGCGCCAGGCATTGCTGGACCAACACAGCGCCATCAACAATGCTGTTCAGGCGCGCGACCCGGACGCCGCAGCTGATGCCGTGCGCACGCATATGGATTACATTGAGCGCGCATTGAACGATCAGGCGCGCGCGGACAGAAACGAATCCATCGCAAAATTGCGGCTGGAACATGAAAGTCAGCTGGGTCGTTAGAACCAGCGCATCACACAAACTAGCCCCGGCTTGAAACCGCTACATCAATCAACATGCTTCGTTGAATTCTTGGTTTTGAGATCAGGCAGGCCCAGCCCAATGCTATTGCACTCCAGACCCGGCCAAGGTGGGCTGCCCACCCCAACCGGGGTGGGCAAAACGGCAATCAACCTTGGCGAGGTGGGATCTCGCGGCCTTTTTGCACCGCTGGACGGTCCAGAAAGCGGTCCAGATAAGCGACTGCGTTCTTGTGGTCCTCCCAGCCCAAGACTTCGCGCGCGCCATAAAACTCCAGCGAACCCAGCCAGGGCGCCAGGGCGATATCAGCAATGGAGAAGTCTCCGGCGATCCAATCCTGACCATCCAGAGCCGTTTCGACCACATTGAGCAGGCGTTTTGCCTCGCCGATGTAGCGGTCACGCGGTCTTGGGTCTTCGATCTCGCTTCCGGCGAATTTGTAGAAGAAGCCGAGCTGGCCAAACATCGGGCCAACTCCGCCCATCTGGAACATCAGCCATTGGATCACGCGCGCCTTGTCAGAGGCCGTGGCACCGATCAGTTTTCCGGTTTTTTCGGCCAGATAGATCAGGATTGCACCGCTTTCAAACAGGCCAACAGGTGTGCCGTCTGGTCCGTTTGGGTCGATAATGGCGGGGATTTTGTTGTTCGGGTTCAGCGAAAGGAACGCGTCGCTTTTGACATCAGCATCCGAGAGCGTGACGCGATGGGCCTCGTAAGGCAGGGCGAGTTCTTCGAGCGCGATGGAGGCTTTGACACCGTTGGGTGTGGGAAAGGAATAGAGCTGAATGACATCCGGGTTTTGCGGTGGCCATTTTTGCGTAATGGGAAACTGGTCGAGATTGGTCATCGGGTTCTCCGTTTTCGGGACAGGTTAGAGCATAGGTGCGGAGGAGAGAGGGGAAAGATATGTTTGTGTGCGCCAAAGCAGGAGAGTCTGCGCGATTGTACGAAGTGATGCTATACCGTCGGTGATTCGAGTATGAGATGACAGGAAGGCTACACAAATGGATAGCGTTGCAGATGTGGGTGGAGTTGCCGCTTTGTTGATGAATGTTGGCAAGGCGCTGGTGGTACTGGTGGTGGGTTGGATGGTGGCCAACTCGGTCAGTGGGCTGGTACAGCGCAAGGTCAACGCAAGCGAAAATATTGATCAAACGCTCGGCAATTTCGTGGCCAGCATCGTGCGTTGGGTCATTTTGCTGATTCTCTTGGTGGCCGTCTTGGGCATTTTTGGGATTGAAGCGACCAGTTTGGTTGCGATGTTGGGTGCCGCAACCTTGGCCATTGGTTTGGCTTTGCAAGGCACGTTGAGCGATCTGGCGGCAGGATTCATGTTGATTCTGTTTCGGCCCTACAAAATTGGCCAATATGTCGACATCGGCGGTACCGCAGGAACAGTTGTGGATGTGAATCTGTTTGTGACCGAGCTGTCGACACCTGACAATGTGCAGATCATCATGCCGAATGGGCAAGCCTGGGGCTCGGTCATCACCAATTTCAGCCATCACGCTACGCGCCGTGTCGATCTGGTATTCGGGATTGATTATGGTGATGACGCGGACAAGGCGATGACAATCATTCTGGAACAGGCCAAGGCGGACTCGCGGGTTCTGGCAGATCCAGAGCCTTGGGTTCGGGTGACAAACCTGGGTGACAGTTCGGTGGATCTGACGGCGCGGATCTGGTGTGAGGCAGCGGATTATTGGGATCTGAAGTTCGCGATGACCAAAGGCGTAAAAGAAGCGTTTGATGCGGGCGGGATCTCCATTCCTTATCCGCATACTGTGGAAATCCAGAAAGCGGGCTAGGCCGCAAGGAGGCTGCATCGTGTCTAGGTTCTGGCCTCATTGAGCTTCACAGCCAGTAGTTGACGAGTGCGGTCAGTGCGATGGCCGAGCGGAATACTCTGGGACAACGGTCGTATCTGGTTGCCACACGCCGCCAATCCTTGAGCCTGCCGGGCAGTGCATTGCGTAGCAATGTCACGATAGGAACGGCTGCGCTGCTTGTATCGGCGCTTGCCGAGAATGATGGTTTTCTTTCGCTGCTTAAGGCCGGGGATACATGCGCGTATCCCTTTGTCTTTCAACGCTTCACTAAACCAATCCGCAACGGAACCGCGCTTATCAAGCAGCCAGTCGACATTTGGCAGCCCCCCCAAGCAGAGCGCTCGCGCCGATGTAATCACTGACTTGTCCCGCAGTTACGAAAAGGTCGAGCGGACGACCTTGGCTATCGCAGGCGCATCGCGCAACCAGACGAAAATCAATCGGTCCTGACCCTAAGATTGCGCCCCTATCTGCAATTAGCCCCATGACTGCGAAGCACCTAAATCTTGTCAGCGAACAACCGGGTCAGGGGCAGTTGGTTTTTCACGAAGGGCGTCTTGATCACGACAAAGCTGAAATACTTGTCGATGCCGACATTGCGGTCATTCAGCGCTTCGATGATGTTCTGATAGTCAACAATGCCGGATGTGACAAATTTCACCAGGTAGTCATACCCGCCGGAAATCAGGTGACATTCAACACAACTGTCGATCTTTTCTACGGCTTCCTGAAAGCGTGCAAAATCAATCTGGCGGTGGTTCTTTAGCGTGATCTCAGTGAACACGGTCAGCGTCTCGCCCAGCTTGGCCACGTCAATCTGACCCGTGTAGCCAATGATGTACCCAGCTTTTTGCAGCTTTTTCATGCGCATCAGACATGGTGAAGGCGACAGGTTCACCCGTTCCGCCAGCTCGACATTGGTTATCCGGCCGTTGCTTTGCAATTCGGCCAGAATCTTGAGGTCGATCCGGTCCAGTTTCAGGCGGCTTTTCATCGTGTCTTCCTTTTGACGCGCTCGGCGCCGTCCCCTTTGTGAAAAATCAGCAGCCCGTTGCTGTCAACCTCATTTAACAGAATATGCTGGATCTGCCCGGCCATCCGGCAGATGCCACTTGGACGTGCTGAGTAGTCTGGCGCAAACCACAGGAGTCCGTGATGTCCGCCCCCTTGATACAATTGGCCACGCAAGCTGTGCCACCCACTATCGCCGATTGTGTCGTGATTGGCGGTGGCATTGTTGGGGTCTGTGCAGCCTATTGGCTGGCGCGGGCGGGCAAATCGGTTGTCCTGCTGGAAAAGGGCAGGATCGGCGGCGAACAATCCAGCCGCAACTGGGGCTGGTGCCGTCAACAGAACCGTGACGCCCGCGAGTTGCCGCTGTCGACGCAGAGCCTGGCGCTGTGGGAAGAGATCGCGGCAGATATCGGAGAGGATCTCGGTTTTCGACGCTGTGGCCTGTTGTACCTGTCCAATGACGCGGCCGAGATCGAAGGTTGGGCAAAGTGGGGTCAGTTTGCGCGGGCTGAGGGGGTCGATACCCGGATGCTCAGTGCGGCAGAGGCGACCCAGCGCGGTGCAGCCACCGGTCAGAGCTGGCTTGGCGGTGTTTGGTCGCCGAGCGATGGTATCGCCGATCCGGCCAAGGCGGCCCCGCTGATCGCCAAGGGTGTGATTATGCATGGCGGGCAGGTGATACAAAATTGTGCGGCGCGTGGGCTGGAGACTTCGGCAGGTTCGGTGTCGGGTGTGATCACTGAACAAGGGGTGATCGCAACAAGGCAGGTGGTGTTGGCCGGAGGGACCTGGGCCAGCAGTTTTTTGCATCAGTTGGGCGTGATGTTTCCGCAAGCGGCTGTGCGCAGTTCGATCCTTTCGGTTGCGCCGGGGGCCCAGGGCTTGCCCCCCGCGCTGCACACTGCCGCTGTGTCGGTGACCCGGCGTGGCGATGGGGGCAACACGCTGGCGATTTCGGGGCGCGGGCATCTGGATCTGACCCCAGGGGCGCTGAAGGGCGCGAAACACTTTGTCCCGATGTTTGCCAAACGCTGGCGGGCCCTGCGCCCCGGCGGTTTGCAGGCCTGGCGGGCGGGGTTTGAAACTCGCGCACAATGGGCGATGGACCGTGAAACTCCGATGGAGCGCATGCGCATTCTCGATCCAAGCCCGTCGCGCGCTCTGGTAGAAGAGACTTTGCGGCGGGCCCGCGCGCTGTTGCCTGCACTGCGTGATATCCCGATTCAGGCCAGCTGGGCTGGATATATTGACTCTACGCCTGACGGAGTCCCGGTCATTGATGCTGATATCGGCATCGGAGGGCTGGTTTTGGCCGCTGGTCTGTCGGGGCATGGATTTGGTATTGGGCCGGGTGTGGGCCATCTGGTTGCGGATTTGGTGCTGGGCCGGGACCCGATTTCTGAAATTGCCCAATACCGGCTCGCGCGGTTTGGGCAAAACCAATGGGGCAAGGTCTCTGACTTTTGAGATCATGCGGCAAACCGGTTGATGCGAAAATCGTCAAGCGGGGTCGTGCATTGGCCAGCGGTGATCAGCTCTGCCATGGCGTCGCCAACACCGGGGCCAAGCTGAAAGCCGTGGCCACAAAACCCAAAGGCGTGGAATAGCCCCGGCGTGGTGGCCGAAGGGCCAATGACGGGCAGCATATCCTGCACATAGCCCTCGCAGCCCGACCAAGTGCGGATCACGGCCACGTCGCGCAGGGCAGGTAACAGCCGCACCAGTGCGCGCATTTGGTCAGGAGTGCCGGTGGGGTCGGTCTGCCCATGGCCGGGGTCCAGCGTCACAGGTCGGCGCGGGGTGCCTCCGCCGAACACGATATTTCCGCGTTCGACCTGGCGCAGGTAGGCGTTGCGGGTTGGGTCTTGGGTCCAGATGCCGACGACGGGCAGGACGCGATGTGGCAGCGGCTCTGTCACGCCCATTTGGGGCCCATGCGCGGTGATCGGGACGGTTTCGCCGAACTGCGCGGCGATCTGGCCGCCCCAGGCCCCGGCGCAATTCAACAACGCCTCTGCCTGCACCGTGCCCGCGCCGGTCTCGACCGAAAAGCTGCCTGCGGTATGGGTGATTGCGCCGATATTGGTCTGCTCGATGATCCGCACGCCTTGGTTCGCCGCAGCCTCGGCAAAGGCGGGGGAAATCAGGCGGGGGTTGGCAGAGCCATCCTGAGGCGCGAAACTGGCAGCGATGGCGCCCGTGCCGAGGCCCGGGAAGCGCTGGCGCAGCTGAGCTTGTGACAGCTCTTGCAGGTCAAAGCCCCAGTGCTGCGCGGCCTCGGCAAAGCGGCGCATGTCAGACAGGCTGTCATCGTCGAAGATCAGCCGCAGGTGGCCGGTGGCGCGAAATTCCACGTCGCGGCCCAGCAGGGTTTCGGCCTGTCCCCAAAGGGCGCGCGCGCGATGGGCCAGCGGCAATTGCGGCAGATAGCGCCCGGTGCGGCGGATGTTGCCAAAGCTGGCCACAGTCGCGCCAGTGCCGATGCGATTGCGTTCGATCAGCGTCACCCGCGCGCCGCGCTGCGCCAGAAAAAACGCCGAGGCGGTGCCCATCAGCCCGCCGCCCAAAACGATGACATCCATAAGGCATTCCCTGCGCGGCTGTTGCGTTGGCCCAAGTCAAACAGGGCTGGCACTGACTGTCAAAGACAGGTTATGACCTTGCCCATAAGTCAAACCTATGGAGTCCCCATGCGCGCCCGCCAGCTTGAAGTTTTTACCGCCGTGATGCGCGCCGGAACCGTGACCGGGGCGGCGCGGATGCTGAATATCTCGCAGCCCGCGCTAAGCCAAATTTTGATCCATACAGAGGATGATCTGGGGTTTTTGCTGTTCAACCGCGAGAAAGGCAGGCTGCATCCGACGCCCGAAGCCGTAGAGCTGTTCCCCGAGGCAGAGCGTTTGTTTGCTGGGCTAGAGGGCATCCGCCGCAAGACGGCTGATCTGCGGTTGGGCCGGGCCGGGCTGGTGCGGCTGGCAGCCTCGACCCCGCCCGCCATGGCGCTGGTTCCGCGTGCCTTGGCCGAATTTCGCGAGCGGCACCCGGATGTTCTGCTGCGCTCGCATGTGGCTCCATTGCAGGCGATGGTGGCGATGCTGCGTGCCGGGGATGTGGCGCTGGCGCTGGCCTTGGACGACAGGTTGCCGCCGGATATTGAGGTAGAGAACCTGGGCCAAACCGGGCTGTGTTGCCTATTGCCAGAGGGGCACGGGCTGGCCGCGCAGCCAGAGATTTCCTTTGCTGATCTCGACGGCGAAACCGTGATTTCCTATCGCAGCGATACCCGCCCACATGAAGAGCTAACCCTTGCTGCGCGGGGCCATGGCATGGGTTTTATGCCGGAAATAGAGATAGATACCTCTATTTCCGCAGTGGGGTTTGTGCAGGCGGGTTTGGGCATCGCTGTGGTTGATGATTTGCTGCCCTGGCAACAGTTTGCAGGCGTCGAAGTGCGGCCCTTAGCGCAAAAGGCAGTGCTGCCTTTGTCATTGCTGGTGCTGAAAGACAAAGTGCTGTCGCGGGCCGAAGACCTGATGCGCGCGCAAATCAAAAGCATCTGCACGGGCACTCCATAGGCTTTGCTTATGGAGTGGGGCGCGATGCGTCTTGGACCGTCGCGGCGGCTTGTGAAACCTTACCAGGCAGAGCCCTTGGAAAGGACAGATCATGAGCCCAGTGGGGAACACGGATGCCGACTGGAAAGTTGGCGTTGATATCGGCGGCACCTTTATGGATTTCTGCGCGCTGAATACCACCACCGGCGACGTCGCATCGGTTAAGGTGCTGACAACGCCGGATGATCCTGGGGCAGAGCTGTTGAGCGGGCTAGACCTGCTGGCAACGCGCGACGGGTTAGAGCCGACCACCATCAGCCGTTTCGTGCATGGCACCACCGTGGGCATCAACACGATCATTCAGCGCAAGGGCGCCGCGCTGGCGATGATCACCAATGCCGGGTTCGAGGATGTGATCGAGCTGGCCCGGCTGCGGATGCCTGATATGTATTCGCTGTTCTGCCACCGGCCAGAGCCGCTGATCTCGCGTGATCGGATTTTCGGCATCCCGGCGCGGATGCGGGCCGATGGGGCGCAAACCCAGGCACCCGATATGGATGCGTTGGCCCAGGCCGTCGGGCAGATCAAGGCGCAGGGCGTGCAAGGCGTGATTGTCGCGCTGCTGCACAGCTGGCGCGATGCCGCGCAAGAGGCTATCGTGCGGGCAGAAATTGAACGGCTTGCGCCTGATCTGTTTGTCTTTACCTCTGCCGAGGTCTGGCCGGTGATCCGCGAATATGAACGCACTTCAACCGCCATCCTGAACGGCTATGTCCATCCGCGCGTGTTGGGATATCTGACCGCGCTAGAGGATCGGCTGACCGGGCAGGGCGTGCCCGCGCGCGCCATGTTGACCAAGTCGAACGGCGGGCTGATGAACGCCACCGAAGGGCGGCGCGATTGCGTGTCGATGCTGTTGTCTGGCAGCGCCTCTGGCGTGATCGGCGCGGCCTGGCTGGCGCGGCAGGCGGGCGAGGATAGGGTGCTGACGCTGGATATCGGCGGTACCTCGGCGGATTTCGCGCTGATTATTGATGGGCAGGCGCAGTTCAGCACCGGCGAGCTGATTGGCGAGTTTCCGCTTTATATCCCCTCGGTCTCGGTCAGTTCGATTGGCATCGGCGGCGGGTCGATCGCCAGTGTCGATGGGCAGGGCGTGTTGCGGGTTGGGCCGGAATCGGCGGGTTCAACGCCCGGTCCGGCCTGTTATGGGCGCGGCGGTACGCGCGCGACGGTGACCGATGCGATGGCGGTGTGTGGCTGGCTGGGGCATTCGGTGATGGCCTATGGACAGCTGTCGATGGATGTTGATCTGGCGCGGCGGGCGGTCGGGGCGCTGGCCTCGCAGCTTGGCCGGGGCATCGAGGAAACCGCCCAGGCGATCATTGATATCGCCG
Organism: Marinibacterium sp.; assembly: GCA_034670145.1. GTDB lineage: Bacteria > Pseudomonadota > Alphaproteobacteria > Rhodobacterales > Rhodobacteraceae > HXMU1420-2. Next base: position 9,131 of record JAXMOA010000026.1, on the reverse strand, counting down.
TGTCAGAGATGTTCGTCGAGGTTGAAAAGCTGGCCTCGCGAAGCGGCGTCGATCTGCGCGACTTTACCCTGATGCCCTTTGGCGGCGGCGGCCCGATGCTGGGCGCGTTTCTGGCGCGCGAACTGGGGCTGGCCAAGGTGATGGCCCCGCGCCGCCCCGGTGTGGTGTCGGCGCTTGGCGGCCTCGTGGCTGATCTGCGCGGCGATTTCATCCGCACGATCTATGCCGATCTGGAGGCCGCCGCGATGCCTGCGCTGCGTGACGGCTTTGATGCGCTGTCGCGCGAGGGTGCCGCGTGGCTGACGGTGCAGGGGCACGTTGGTGCGACGGTGCTGCGCCCTTCTGCCGATATGCGCTATGCGGGGCAAAGCTATGAGATCGAGGTGCCGCTGGGGCCGGATATGCTGGATGACCTTGCGACTCTGGAGCAAGCCTTTCACGCCACCCATCGCCAGATTTACGACTTTGATGACCCAACCGGGCGGATAGAGGTGGTGAACCTGCGGCTGGCGGCGATTGGCGCAGGGCCGGTGCTGAACCTGCCAGAAGCCGCCGAGATCGTGGGCGCGGCCCAGCCCCTGCGTCAGGTGCCGGTCTATCTGGGCGACCCGCACGACATTGCCCTGTACAACCGCGCCGATCTGACCAGCGGTGCGCGTTTCAACGGCCCCGCCATCGTCGCGCAAGAGGATACAACCTTTGCCATCCCGCCGGGGACCAGGGCCGATGTGGACCGTCACCTGAATATCCACTTAAGTTTTGAAGGGCGCGGCTGATGTTTGACAAAATGACCCTACAGGTTCTGGCCAACCACGCCCGCGCAGCGGCGGAAAACATGGCCCATACCCTGCACCGCACCGCCCATTCTGCCTTTGTCAAAGAAACGCAGGATTTCACCGTCATGCTGATGGACAAAGCGGGCGAGACCTTTGCCGTCCCGATGGAGCTTGGCGCAACCTGGTATCCCGGCCTGACCTATGGCCGCGCGATTGACATGGTCGAGGGTTACCGCCCCGGCGATGTGGCCTTTACCAATGATCCCTATTCCGGCCATGTCGCCACCCATGCGCCCGACACCCATCTGTGGAAGCCAGTGTTTGTTGACGGCGAAATCATCGCCTGGACCGGCGGGCATATCCACAACACCGATATGGGCGGCGCGGTGCCGGCATCGCTATCGCGGTCGCTGACGGAAATCCATCAGGAAGGCATCCGCTTTCCCCCGATGAAACTGGTGAATGAAGGTGTATTTGATGAGCAAATCCTGCGGATCATGTCGACCAATGTGCGCAAGCCCGATCTGAACATCGGCGATATCAAGGCGCTGGTCGGGGCGCTGAACACGGGCGAGCGTAAGGTGCTGGCTATGGTCGACCGCTTTGGCAAAGATGGGTTCGTCGCTGGCGTGGCCGCGCTTCTGGATCAGGCAGAGGCCCAGGCGCGCGACACCCTGCGCGCCATGCCCGACGGCGAATGGGTGTTTGCCGATTATGCCGACGAGGACAGCGACGAGGCCAACCCCTGCCGCCTGAAACTGACCCTGCGGATCACCGGCGATACGGCGGTGCTGGATTTCACCGGCTCTGATCCGCAGCTGGCCAGTTCGCTGAATGTGCCCTCGGGGGGCGATCCGCGTCATACCATTCTGCTGGTCGGGATTTACTATGTTCTGTATACACTTAACCCGCACATTCTGTTGAACACCGGGCTGACCCGGCCCTTTACCTGCATCGCGCCCGAAGGCTGTGTGCTGAACCCGGTAAAGCCTGCGGCAGTGGGGATGCGCTCGCTGACCTGTGCGCGGCTGCGGTCGGTCATTTTTGGCGCGTTCAGCCAGGCGATCCCCAGCCAGATGCCCGCCGCCCCTGCGGGCAATAACTGTATCGTCAATGTGATGACCCGCAGCGAACACACGCAAAAGACGGTGATTGCGGCGGTGAACCCGGTGGTGGGCGGTGGCGGCGGGATGCCGCATCGCGATGGCACCAACGGCTCGGGCGCCGATGCCGCCTATCTGAAAAACACACCGATAGAGATTACCGAGACCGAAGTGCCGGTCGAATTCGTCGCCTATGGGCTGGCGCAGGATAGTGGCGGCGCGGGGCTGTGGCGTGGCGGGCTGGCGACGCGCATGGCGTTTCGCGTCTTTGCGCCTGACACGCGCATCACCGCCCGCAATCGCGACCGCTCGTTATTTCGCCCATGGGGCACGCTGGGCGGGCAGGCGGCGGGGCTGTCGGATATGATCGTCAACCCCGGCACGCCCAACGAGCGACGGCTGGGCAATACCGACACGGCGGTGCTGCAACCGGGTGATGTGCTCGATATCCGCTCTGCCGGAGGGGGCGGGCGCGGTAATCCGATGGAACGAGACGCATCGCGGGTGGTGCAGGATGTGGCGCGGGGCTATGTTTCGCCAAAGGCGGCGGAGCAGGAGTATGGCGTGGTGATCCGGGATGGCGCTTTGGACACGGCAAAGACCCGCGCGCTGCGGGCCCAGGCCCCGCAACCGACCGCGCATTTCCATTTCGGCCCCGAGCGGTCGGGGTACGAGGTGCAGTGGAATGACGCGGCATATGACCGGCTGACCGAAATCCTTGCCGCCCTGCCGATTCACTGGCGTTTCTTCACCAAGACAGAGATTTTCCGCCGTATTGGTACTCGCAAAGGGGCCGAAGCCGTGAATGCCGCCCTTGCCGAGGTCTGCACCCGCTTTCCCGAATTGCCCCTGCCCGCCAAACCTACCGAGGCCACAGAATGAGCGCCCCGGCACAGGGCCGCGTCGTTCGCCTGGCCGAGGCCGCGCGCGCTCCGGTCGAGTTTTGGTTTGACGGTGCGCCTCTGCGTGCCTTGCAGGGGGACACGGTGCTAACGGCGATCCTTTTGTCGGCGCGGGCGCTACGGGACGCAGAGTTCGGCGCAGAAACACGGGCGGGGTTTTGCCTGATGGGGGCCTGTCAGGATTGCTGGGTCTGGCCCGAGAATGGCCCAAGGTTCCGCGCCTGCTCGACCCTGATAGAACCGGGAATGCGGCTGCAAAGCCAGCCACCAACGGCTTGGACGGAAAAACCATGACGGCGCGTGTTCTGATCGTCGGGGCCGGGCCTGCTGGGATGCGTGCGGCGCAGACCCTTTGTACCGCTGGGCTGCGGCCCACAGTCGTTGACGAAGCCGCGCGCGCAGGCGGCCAGATCTATCGCCGCCCGCCAGATGGTTTCATCCGCGCGCCCGAGGCCCTGTATGGGCCAGAGGCTGCCAAGGCGCGGGCCTTGCATGACATGTTCGACCGGATCTGCGCCGATGATGCGCTGGACTATGTGCCCGGTGCCTCTGTCGTGGGGTTTGCCGATGGTCGGGCGCAGGTCTTGCAGGACGGCAAGCTGCGGTATCTGCCCTATGACCGGCTGATTTTGGCGACCGGCGCGATGGATCGCGTTGCTCCGGTTCCGGGTTGGCAATCGGGCGGTGTCTATACGCTCGGCGCGGCGCAGATCGCGCTGAAGGCGCAGGGCGTGGCGCTGGGGCGGCAGATTGTGCTGGCGGGCTCTGGGCCATTGCTGACGCTGGTGGCGTGGCAGTTGATGCGGGCGGGGGCAGGGCTGGCGGCGGTGTTGGACACATCGTCGATGGCAACGCAACTGCGCGGGCTGCCGGGGATGCTGGCACGGCCCGGCCTGATCTGGCGCGGGGCCAGAATGCGCGCCGGGTTGGGGCGGCTGTATCATGCGGGCGCAGAGTTGCAGCAGATCGAGACTGACGCCAATGGGCCAGTGCGGTTTCACTGGCGTGACGCGCGGGGCAGGGCGCAGGTGACGCCCTGCGATATGGTCGGGCTGGGCTGGCATCTGCGGGCAGAGACTCATCTGGCCGATCTGGCGGGAATTTCCCTTGCCTATTCAAGGCAATGGGCGCAATGGTTGCCCTGCGCCGATGGCATGGGCCGCGCTAACGAAGGCCGCTATCTGGCGGGGGACGGGTTGCAAATCTTGGGTGCGGATGGGGCTGAAATCGCCGGGCGGTTGGCCGCAATAGCCTGTCTGCAAGACCTCAACCTGCCCGCCCCATCGCCGCAGAACGACCTGCGCGCAAAGGCCCGGATGGAACGTTTCGCGCAGGGGCTGGCGCGTAGCTTTCCCTGGCCCGCGCAGATGGTGCGCAACACGGACGACAGCACCATGGTGTGCCGCTGCGAGGGCATCAGTGCCGCCGAGCTGCGCGCCGGTGCAACACTTGGCGGGGACGAGGCGAACCGCGTGAAATCCATGGCGCGTGTGGGCATGGGGCGCTGTCAGGGGCGCTATTGCCAGTTGATCGCAGCAGAATTGATTGCCGAGAAGGCCGCGATTTCTGCCGAGGCCGCAGGGCGGTTGCGCGGGCAGGCTCCGGCGCGCCCTGTGCCGGTGGACGCCTACCTGTCCGACACCGATCGCTGAGCGGCGCAATCTTCTGCCCATATGATGGGGCAGACCAATCTTTCTGCCGCGCCGGGCGGCGATACGGCAGCAATATGCGCGCCCATTCGGGCAATGCAGTGGGCAAAGACGCCCATAGGACTTGCCATGACATTCAGCTTTGCCCCAGACACAATCGCGCTGCCCAGCGGCCATTTCATCGGCGGGGCCTATGTCGACGCCCCGCAAGCGATAGAGGTCCGCGCGCCCTCGGATAACCGCGTTCTGGGGGCGATCCCCTGTGCCGACGCCACAATGGTTGACCGCGCAGTCATGGCGGCGCGGGCGGCGCTGGATTGCTCTGGCTGGGCCGGCTGGTTGCCCCGCGACCGGATGCGGGTGCTGCATGCCTGGGCCGATCTGATGGAGCAGGAAGCCGAGCACCTGGCGCAGCTAGAGGCGATCTGTTCCTCGCGCCCCGTCCGGCAGGTACGCGAGGGCGACATCCCTGTAACCGCCGACCAAATCCGCTTTTTCGCCGAATTCGCCGATAAGGAATGCGGCGATCTGGTGCCGACCGGGGCAGGGCATATGGGGATGATCGCGTCGGAACCTTACGGCGTAATCGGTGCGATTACGCCCTGGAATTTCCCGATCTCGATGGCCGGGTGGAAGCTTGGCCCGGCCTTGGCAGCGGGCAATGCGGTGGTGCTGAAGCCATCGGAAATGACACCTTATTCGACCCTGTATATGGCGGAACTTGCGATCAGGGCGGGCATTCCGGCCGGGTTGATCAACATTGTGCTGGGCGACGGGCCGACCACCGGTGCGGCGATCACTGGCCATCCGGGCATCGACAAGGTCTCTTTCACCGGCTCCACCCGCGCGGGATCCGCGATTATGGAGAATATCGCCCGCCACGGCATCAAACCCATGACGCTGGAACTGGGCGGCAAAAGCCCGCAGGTGGTGTTTGACGACGCCGATCTGGACCGCACCGTCGATTGTTTGGCGCGCGGCATTCTGCCCAACGCGGGGCAGGCCTGTGTTGCGGGCTCGCGCATCATCGTGCAGCGTGGGATTGCCGATGCGGTGCAGGCCAAGCTGATCGAACGGTTCGCCCAGGAACGTCCTGCGGCGACATGGGATGACCCGGCCGGGTTTTCACCCATCATCTCGGAAAAGCAGCTCGGCCAGATAGATAGCACCATCCGCATCGCCTGCGACCTTGGCGGCGAACTGCTGTGCGGTGGCACCCGCTTTGACCGCGCGGGCAGCTACTATCAGCCGACCCTGATCGCCAATGTCACCGACACCAACCCCGCCATAACCGAAGAAATCTTTGGTCCCATCGCCACCTTTCAAACCTTTGAAACCGAGGAAGAGGCCATCGCGCTTGCCAGCCACCCGACATACGGTCTGTGCGCTGGGTTGCACACCAACGACCTGTCGCGCACCATGCGGATGATCGGCCAATTGCATGCCGGAACCGTCTGGGTGAACCGTTATGGTCGCTCTGCCAATCACATTCTGCCAACAGGAGGTTGGAAAAGCAGTGGCCTTGGCAAAGATTTGGGGCGAGAAGCTTTCGCCGCCAATCGTCGTACCAAATCCGTGCTGATCGACCTTTGAGCCACCAAAGGAGCCCCCATGACTACCTATAACCTAGCCCTGATCCCAGGCGACGGAATCGGCGTCGATGTCACAGAGGCGACGATGGATGTGCTCGGCGTTGCGGCGAAAAAATTCGGATTTGCATTGCGGGCCGAAACTTTCCCCTGGTCTTGTAATTACTACCTCAAAACCGGTGCAATGATGCCAGAGGATGGGATCGAGACTTTACGCGGTTTTGATGCGATCTATCTGGGTGCGGTTGGTTGGCCAGAGACTGTCCCCGATGCGGTGTCCCTGCATGGTTTGCTTTTGCCGATCCGCAAAGCGTTCCGTCAATACGCGAACATCCGTCCTCATCGGTTGCTGCCAGGGGTCGATGGACCGCTCAAAGCTGAAGGGTTTGACATCCTTTGCATTCGTGAGAACACCGAGGGCGAGTATTCGGGCGCCGGCGGACGCGTGCATCAGGGCCAGGACAACGAGGTTGCCACCGAAGTCGCCATCTTCACACGCGCTGGGGTCGAACGCATCCTGCGCTTTGCCTTTGATCTTGCACAGGGGCGGCGCAAACATCTGACCTCTGTCACAAAATCGAATGCACAAAAGTATTCGATGGTTTTCTGGGATGAGATAACCCGTTTGGTTGCCACTGATTACCCAGACGTCACCGTCAGCCATATGCATATTGATGCGATGGCCGCAAAGATGGTGATGGCGCCGCAAGACCTGGATGTGGTGGTTGCCTCAAACCTGTTTGGCGACATCCTGACTGATCTGGGCGCGGCGATACAGGGCGGGTTGGGCTTTGCCGCTTCGGCCAATATCTGCCCGGATCGCTCAGCGCCATCGATGTTTGAGCCGGTTCATGGCTCTGCCCCGGACATAGCCGGTCAGGACATCGCAAACCCGATTGCCGCGATCTGGTCGGGTGCGATGATGTTGGACCATCTTGGAGAGCGCCAGGCGGCCGCTGCCGTGCTGGCGGCAATAGAGGCCGCGACCCTACAAGGCATTGGCACCCGCCCTGGCAGTCACTCCACTAGCGTTATTACGGGGGCGGTGAAGGCCGCTTTGGAGGCATGATCGGACTTTTGAACCAACGAGGGCGCAGTCGATGACGAGTGCTGGCATTCCATCCATCATCAGTCATGGTGCGGCTATTCCTCAAATCGGGCTTGGCACCTGGAGATTGCGCGGCGACGTGTTGATGGGCGCTGTGCAGGCGGCTGCCGAAGCAGGCTATCGTCACTTTGACACTGCACCGCGCTATGAAAATGAGGCTGAACTGGGTGCGGCCCTGCGCGCCACGGCCCTGCCACGCGATAGCTATTTTCTGACCTCCAAGGTCTGGTATACTGATCTGACGGCCCCGGCATTGTTACGCTCGGCCCAGACCAGCCTGGGGGATTTGGGCGTCGATGCGGTTGATTTGTTGTTGATCCATTGGCCCAATCCGGATGTACCGCTGGCCGAAACCATCGGTGCGCTGTGTGAAGCGCAAAGCAGAGGGTATGCCCGTCACATTGGCCTGTCGAATTTTCCCGTGGGAATGATGGAGCAGGCCATCAGGCTGTCTGAGCGGCCTTTGGTTGTGAATCAGTGCGAATATCATCCGCGGCTTGACCAGACGGCCCTGATTGCAGCGTGCCACCGCCATGACATGTGCTTTGTTGGCTATTCACCGATTGGCAGCGGATTGCTGTTATCCGACCCGGTGGTAGGCCGCCTGGCCGATCGGCACGGCAAAAGCCCGGCGCAGATAGTGCTGCGCTGGCATCTACAACAGGGCGTCGTGGCCATCCCCCGATCCGGCAACCCGGGCCGCATACACCAAAACATCGCGCTGATGGATTTCACCCTATCACCAGAGGAAATGGCGCAGCTTTCGTCGCTTGCCGTGCCAGATGGACGTATCACAAATCCCAGCTGGATGAGCAGCTGGGACTAAGCGCAATCAAACGAACCGGTGTCACAAAGGAGCCTGCACCGCTCAGGCGGCCTGCCACTTGATCGAACAGCCCATCGAGTCCACCCGACCCCGTGGGGTCGACGTCTCCTGGAAACCGTTCGGCGCTGGAAGAAGCGACCAGCATCACCTTAGACCGTCATCCACCAGCCTTGACTGCCACACCTTCAGCTAAACGTGCGAAGTCAGCAATCGCCCGGCGCAGCGACCGCGCAGCAATCCTGCGCTTTTCAGGCGGCAAGCAAAACGCCGCCTTCCCATGGGAAGCAAGGCGTTTAACTAACTGTTTTTGCGGAAACCGTTGGTTGCGGGAGTAGGATTTGAACCTACGACCTTCAGGTTATGAGCCTGACGAGCTACCGGGCTGCTCCATCCCGCGCCAATCGGTTCGCACCGTCTATTGTGAGTCGAAGGCGACTGCAAGGGCTAGCAGACAAGGAAACGTAAAAATTCTATAACAAATCTTAGCACCAGAAAAAAATAGTCTCATGGCATTGATAAAAGGTGCTCGTTAGGGCCATGCATGAAACACCCGGGCCAAAATCTACGACACTCTACTTTTAGATTGTCTAAAGAATTGATATGGCAGAACCACTATCATCGGGTGCAGCTTGGCCCAAAAGGAACAGTGAAAACGTGGATCGGAAAACCTTGGAATTTGAAAACCTGACAGCCGTCAACGAATATGGTTTCTATTGCGTTCCAACAGAATACATGAGCCGAGAGGTCCCCCAAGTTCTTCTGAAAGGCGAAGTCTACGAACCCTCCACGCTGAAATTGTTTCGACGCCTCACAGGTTCACTTGACATCGTTTCAGGCGGTGCATTTGTCGGAGATTTCTTTCCGGCCCTGAGCGCAGCACTTTCGGCGGATGCGAGGCTTCACTCCTTTGAACCCAATCCGCTTAGCTATGCAGCCGCACAAAGGACCATTGAGCTCAACAATTTGACCAACATTGCATTGCACCCGGTTGCAGTTGGCGAAGAACCCGGAACACTGCCGCTCCAGATCAGCAAAACAAATGGCCAAGCCATGGGCGCCAGAGCCAAACTGATTGAGTCAGCAGTCGAAGGCGAGACCGTGAACGTCGAGGTTACAACCTTGAGCGATCTGGTGCCGTCAGACCGCAAGGTGGGTTTGCTTCACCTGGACATCGAAGG
>JAXMOA010000025.1:0-50001 GCA_034670145.1 Marinibacterium sp. | reverse complement strand
CAAAAACATAACCATCAACAACAAGCCAAGACAACAAGCCAAAACAAAACAACAACAATCAAAAACACTACATCTTGCGAAACCCAACAACCCAAACACCAACGACTCACTCGGAATCATACCAAAAAAAGGACTAATATGGGCTGTTCAGACGCCGGAGACCCGCCGGTTTCGGAAACGCAGACGCGTCAGGAGGAGCACCAAGATTGTCGCCATGTAAAAAAGAGGCGTGGTCTGGAAGCCCTTAGATAACAGCACATAGTGCACACCCGCCAACACTACGGCCGGATAGACTAAGACGTGTATACGCCGCCACCTCTGCGCCCCCAACCAACGGATGGACAAGTTATTGGAAGTGGCAGCCAAAGGTAACAAAACGACGAACGCTAGCAAGCCGACGGCAATGTATGGGCGTTTGACGATATCTCGGACGATATGGCTAAAAACCTGCACATCAAGCAGAAGCCAAACCAACAAATGCAGCGCTACATATACAAACGCCACGACGCCTAGCAGACGGCGGAACTTAAGGAGGTTCAAACCAACAAATCGCCGTATCGGCGTGACGCATAACCCGGCAATAAGAAACTGAAGTGCCAATTTTCCGTATTCATGTTCCAAGGCCTGGATAGGCTCCACACCTAACCCTCCGGTCAGACCTTGCCAAAACAACCAAGGCGCCGGCGCTAGGCACAAGACATACATCGGCCATGTCGGAACGCGTCGAAGCAATCCGTTCATGGTTGGAACCATTGACGTCAACACTCCGGCAACCAAAACATACTAAGACGCCGCTTTGTCACACAGCCGCCATCCAAATCCCTCAAAAAGTAACATCCTTCAAACGAACAGCCTCCGGCCACTACATGACGGTTTTTCGGGTCAACCATCATTTCTCAATCCAGTTCGCACAATTTCCTTTCGGAGAACGGGTTTGGATGAACTCACCGGCCGAGAAGCGGAAACTCTATTAAGTGTCGAATTGGATCACACTATTCAACTTCAGCCATATCAAATTCGTTCCCCAAGTCCCAAAATTGCGCCACAGCGGACCCGTAAGCCCTTCTCAATTGAATTTGCTAAGATCCATGCCTTCGTACATCGACGCAACTTCGTCTTCGTAGCCGTTGAACATTAAAGTCGGCTGCTTTTTCGCGAACAGCCCACCGCCGATGCGCCGTTCTTCGGCCTGGCTCCAGCGTGGATGGTTCACGTTTGGATTTACGTTGGAGTAGAAGCCATACTCCCGAGCGCTGTACCGGTTCCAACTGGTTGGCGGTTGCTGATCTGTCAGAGTGATCTTCACTATGGATTTGATCGATTTGAAGCCGTATTTCCAAGGAACGACAAGCCGTATTGGCGCACCGTTTTGATTGGGCATTGGCTTGCCATAGATGCCCGTCGCCATGATCGTGAGCGGGTGCATTGCCTCATCCAGCCGCAAACCTTCGACATAAGGCCATTCAATCACCGGGTAACGAATGCCAGGCATTTCGTCTGGCCGCAGCAACGTTTCGAACGCCACATACTTCGCACTACTCTGCACGCCCACCATACTAAGCAAATCGGCAAGCTCGAAACCGTTCCAAGGAACCACCATTGACCATGCTTCGACACAACGGAACCTGTAGATACGTTCTTCTATCGAGACTCCAGAGAGTATATCTTCGATGTCATATGTGCCGGGCCGGTCAACCATTCCATCAATCTCGATGGACCAGGGTGTTGTCGTCATCTTTCCAGCATGCTTGGCCGGATCATCTTTGCCTGTGCCAAACTCGTAGAAATTGTTGTAGCTGGTGATATCGTCCCAACTGTTCGGTTCGAGATCGGCAAGCGCCAAGCCAGGTCCAGCAATCGCTCCCAAACCAAGTGCAGTACCGCCCGCCAAAATTTGACGGCGGTTCATGAACGCCTTGTAAGGCGTCACATCTGTCCAAGTCAGATCATTTTTCCAGCGACCAGCCATTGCTCTTCTCCACAAACGTATTTGAGATGAAGCTAGAGCGATAGCGAACCAAACCCAAACCAAATGTCCTCACAATTGCGTCGGAAAACATTACAGACCTGCAAGAGCTCTACTTTGCCACATCGCTGCGTGCGCTACCCATTGCAGGACGTGGACGAAGTTCATTCAAAGGAAGGCTAACGGCCTGTTCTTGCACAATCCGCACATGATGGCGTCGCAATAACCGCGGCTCCGAAACACCGACCGAACGCGCAATCGTTTCCACTTCATGAATAATTTCGCGCGCGAATCTAGAAACACGTTGGTACTTTTGCTCAGGCACCAACCCCTTCTGGAACCGCGGATTGTGTGTGGTGATGCCGGTTGGGCAAGTGTTTTTGTTGCATTTCAACGCTTGAATACAACCCAAGGAAAACATGAACCCACGGGCAGATGTGACAAAGTCAGCACCTGCCGCCAAAGCCCAGGCCAAATCCCCTGGATTGATCAGTTTGCCACTCGCGATCAAGCGGATACGTGACTTCAAACCGTAAGCATCCCTTAGATCCGCAACCAATGGCAACGCCTCACGTATTGTCATACCGACCAAATCCATAAGCGGCATTGGCGCTGCTCCAGTCCCACCTTCACCACCATCTATGGTGATAAAGTCAGGAGCGTTCTCATCTCCTCGCGCCACGATGGCCTCAAACAAAGCCCGCAAGGCAGGTTCCCCCCCAACAACAATCTTGATCCCAACTGGCTTTCCGGTCACGTCACGCACGCGCTTTATCAGATCCAGCAATTCTTCGAAGGAGGCAGCGTCCATGTGCCGATTGGGCGAGATGCTGTCATGACCCTCGGGAATGCCCCGGATTTTGGCAATCTCAGCCGTAACCTTGGCACCTGGCAATATACCGCCCTTACCCGGTTTGGCCCCTTGCGCCAATTTGATTTCAAACATCTTGACCTGATCATGAGCCGCGACCACTCGCAGTTTTTCCTCGCTCAGGTTCCCATCGCTGTCACGGACACCGTATTTTGCTGTTCCGATCTGAAAGACAATGTCGCATCCGCCTTCTAGATGATAGGGGCTCAACCCCCCTTCACCGGTATTTAGCCAAACGCCCGCCTCACGCGCGCCACGGCTCAAAGCTTGTATGGCGGGACGAGACAAGGCTCCATAACTCATGCCCGAGATGTTGTAGAATGAGGGCGCTGCATACGGCTTGCTAGCAAACGGCCCGATGACGAGTGGTTGAGATATAGCAAACTGATCACTCAAGGGTGGAAAAGCTGCGTTTACAAAGAGAGGCGTTCCGGGAACATTCAAACTGCGCGTAGATCCAAAGGCAACTGTATTGTCGTGCCCCTGTGCGGCCCGACCCACCCATTCTCGCTGTGCCCGGTTGAACGGCAACTCTTCCCGGTCCATGGCAAAAAAGTACTGGCGAAAGAACTCTCCCAACGTCGAGAACAAATACCTAAAGCGCCCAAGTACCGGATAGTTACGACGTATAGCATCTTTGGTTTGAAACCGGTCGGCGAAGTACAATATGACTACCGTCAAGAGCAACGCAGCGACGACAAACACGAAGGTCAACGCCATCAATTCCAAGCCGCGAATGGTAATACTCATAACGTTTCTCCCTGTACACTCTAACCTGCGCCGCACTGATACGGCTTCCATTTCGCCTCAGCAGCAGGGCCACCACAATTCGCCCAAGCATATGCGTTTACCTGAACATGATGAACCCAAAACTGTGCCGTAACCACCTTACGTCCACAATTTGAGGCGCTTAAGATTTGGCCTTGGAAACACAGCTCAATCAAATTTCGAGGTCGGCGCGACAATCTTGCCAGTCGTGAGTGTATCCACCCGACAGCAAGCTATCTCTGGCCTACACAAGAAAATGGCCCGCCAAGGCGGGCCATTTGCAGATATTCACCTGGTTCACTGGAGAACGGCATCTTGCGGAGGCACTTGGCTAGATTCCGCCACCCGATCACCGACGAGCAAGCCATCCGCCGTTGCTGAAATCGGCAAGGTTGTTTCATCCACAATGTCCCCGGCCAACAGCATCTCAGCCAAAGGATCCTGAAGAGCACGTTGCATTACTCGTTTAAGCGGACGCGCACCAAACACCGGGTCATAGCCTTCGTCAGCCAGCCAGGTTTTAGCCGCGGCATCCAACTGCAATGTGATCTTGCGTGCCGCGAGGCGCTTTTGAAGCAATCGCAATTGGATGTCGACAATGTCATCCATGTCTTCACGTGCCAGGCGATCAAAGATGATCGTTTCGTCCAAGCGGTTCAAAAACTCCGGCCGGAAATGCGCCCGTACAGCATCCATCACATCTCGGCGCGCATTCGATGCGTCCGCTCCCTCAGGCAATTGACTGAGTGCCTGCGCCCCAAGATTCGAGGTCAGAACGATCAATGTCTGTTTGAAGTCCACTGTGCGCCCTTGACCATCAGTGAGTTGGCCATCATCCAGCACCTGAAGCAGGATATTGAACACATCGGGATGTGCCTTTTCCACCTCGTCAAACAAAACTACCTGATAGGGCCTGCGACGCACAGCCTCGGTCAAGACACCACCTTCATCATAGCCGACGTATCCCGGAGGCGCGCCAATCAGCCGTGAAACGGCATGTTTCTCCATAAACTCTGACATGTCGATGCGAACCATCGCGCTATCGTCGTCGAACAGAAAGTTGGCCAACGCTTTGGTGAGTTCCGTCTTGCCGACACCAGTTGGCCCGAGGAACAGAAAACTTCCCAAAGGGCGATTCTCGTCGTTTAACCCTGCACGTGCACGCCGCACTGCATTTGCGACCGCCCGGACAGCCGTGTGTTGGCCTATCACCCTGCGATGCAGATCGTCTTCCATCCGCAACAATTTCTCGCGCTCGCCTTCCAGCATTTTGGTCGTGGGAATTCCAGTCCATCGTTCGACAATTTCCGCAACCTGTTCAGGGCGAACCGTTTCCTCAACCATTAACCCATCACCATCCGCAGTTTCTGCGTCAGTCAGCTGCTTCTCAAGACCGGGAATAACGCCGTAGCTTAGCTCCCCTGCCCTTGCGAGATTGCCTTGTCGTTTGGCAATGTCCAATTCAGCCCGGGCATGGTCCAATTGTTCTTTGACGTTCCGCGTACCCGCCAGCTTGTCCCTTTCGGATTGCCATTGTGCGGTCATTTCAGCAGAATTTTCCTGTAAATCCGCCAGATCCTTTTGCAGCTTGGCCAACCGATCCCGCGACGCCGCGTCGTCTTCAAGCTTGAGCGCTTCGACCTCAATTTGCATCTGCAGGATGTTTCTATCTAGCTGATCCAACTCCTCTGGCTTGCTGTCGACTTGCATCCGCAGACGGCTGGCCGCCTCGTCAACCAAATCAATCGCTTTATCAGGCAGAAACCGATCAGTAATATAGCGGTGGCTCAAAGTGGCCGCAGACACAAGCGCACTGTCAGAAATCCTCACACCGTGGTGCAGTTCGTATTTTTCTTTGATGCCTCGCAGTATCGAAATCGTGTCCTCGACCGTCGGCTCTTTGATCATCACCGGCTGGAAGCGACGCGCGAGCGCTGCATCCTTCTCCACATACTTGCGGTATTCGTCCAATGTGGTCGCGCCAATGCAATGCAATTCACCACGCGCCAAAGCAGGCTTGATCAGATTTGCCGCATCCATTGCCCCGTCGGTTTTTCCAGCACCGACCAGCGTATGCATTTCATCGATGAATAAGACGACCTCACCGGCTGCCTCGGTCACCTCAGTCAGAACAGCCTTCAGACGCTCTTCGAACTCACCACGGTATTTTGCGCCAGCAATCAAAGCCCCCATATCAAGCGCCAAAAGCCGCTTGTCCCGCAGACTTTCAGGCACATCACCATTGACAATCCGTAGCGCCAGGCCTTCTGCGATGGCAGTTTTGCCGACGCCCGGTTCACCAATCAGTACGGGATTATTCTTGGTTCTGCGGCTAAGCACCTGCATAGCGCGGCGAATCTCTTCGTCACGGCCGATAATCGGATCGATCTTGCCATCGCGCGCAGCATCGGTCAGATCGCGCGCATATTTCTTTAACGCGTCATAACCGTCCTCTGCCGTCGCGCTATCCGCAGTGCGACCCTTCCGAATATCATTGATCGCTTCGTTCAGTTTTTGCGCTGTAACCGCACCCGCATCCAGAGCCTCCTTGGCAGGAGATTTGACCATAGCCAAGGCCATAAGAATCCGTTCGACAGGAACAAAACTGTCGCCGGCTTTCTCGGCAATCTTTTCCGCCTCAGCCAGAACCTTTGCCGTCTGACCATCCAGATAGATTTGACCATCGCTGCCATTCACCTGGGGAATTTTGCCAACGGCCGTTTCCAAAGCCTCTGCAACCCGAGCAGGCGCGCCGCCAGCACGAGAAATCAGATTGGCAGCAAGCCCCTGATCATCATCCAACAAAGCTTTCAAAATATGTTCTGGAGACAAACGTTGATGGTTTTCTCTCATCGCGATTGTCTGAGCGGCCTGCACAAAACCTCGTGCCCGCTCCGTGAACTTGTTCAAGTCCATAGCTTTTCTCCTTCAAAGCGCCCTGTTCTACAGCGCCCGCCCGGCGGCACGCTAAATTTGGGCCTCGGGATTCATGTGGGGTTTGCAGGATGGGACTGCAAGAGGTTCGGGCCTACCCACAAAAGAATTCAGCCAGAATCATGCATCGAGACAGAGGCGCTTCGCCTTGTCAGATGGACAATCAAATCCCGTTTCAATATGCACACGAAAATCGCAAGGAGCCACCTAATGTCCGACGACCGCCTCATTGTCGCCCTCGATGTTCCCAATGCTCTTGCCGGCTTACAATTGGCCGAAAAGCTGGGGGATGCCGTCGCTTTTTACAAAGTTGGATTAGGTATGCTAACGGGCGGAGGCTTGGCACTCGCCAACGAACTCAAACAGGACCATGGAAAACGCATTTTTCTGGACATGAAACTGTTCGACATTGGCGCAACAGTAGAGGCCGCTGTCCGAGGTTTAACCCAATTCGAAATCGATTTTTTGACCGTGCATGGTGACCCACATGTCGTGCAAGCAGCAAAAATCGGCGCCGAAAATTCTGACACCAAAATCTTGGCCGTCACCGTATTGACCTCACTGGACCGCAGCGATCTGGATCTCGGAATGATGACTGACGGATCTGTCGAGGAGATCGCGCTGGAACGAGCTGCCCGCGCGTTTGATGCCGGAGCGGATGGCGTCATATCATCCCCGAATGAATCCACCGCAATCAGGGCACTGCCCCAAGCAGCGGGAAAACTCATCGTTACCCCGGGGGTTCGCCCAACTGGAACCGCCACAGGCGATCAAAAACGAATTGCCACCCCCGCCACCGCCATTCACAACGGCGTCGATCACATCGTCGTTGGACGCCCAATCTGGCAGGCCCCAGATCCAAAGGCCGCAGCTTTGGCCATCCTCCAAGAAATGCAAAGTTGAAGGGCTGCCTTGCGCCACTGTGCCCCGAAAGACACAAAAGGGTGCCGGGATCAATGGTCTGGAAATCCTGACTATGCTGAATGAGTGTCTTGGGGCACGCTGGGGTTGAGACACTCCCCCAACGAACCTTTTCTTCCTGTGGTTCGTTACCTCCCCCCGCACACTCCGCGGGGGGTCTTTCATGGGAAAACGGAAATATTTCCAGTCAGTTCTGCGTCTTCAGATAGGTGTCAAGCCAGACGGAGAAATGCGGAATTCGTAAGCAGTCCTCCCTATACTGTTCCGGCGTCATCAGGGCAAACTTCTGTCCTTCATCCCCAAGCCGTACTTTCGCCATGTAGGATATGTCCAAATGAGCCACAAAGAACCAGACGAGCCCAGTCGGACGGTTGTAGGCCAACTTCGTTTTTAGATCCTTTGGCGACAACCTCAGGTTCACCTCCTCCAACGTTTCCCGCAAGATGCAGGTTTCGGGAGTTTCCTGCCCTTCTCGTCCACCGCCAGGAAAATCCCAATGGCCCGGAAACGGGATGCTATCAAAATCGTCTCTCAAGATCGTGAGGATACGGTCCCCAAGGAACAAAGCCATCTTGGCAGCGATAAAATCCACTTCTGCCACTACTTTGCACCTCCACGCCAAGCGCATTCCATCACACCAGAAACTCCACGACAGCCCGAAAGTCATCCCATCGCCGAACTGAGCTCTCAATTTTCAATTGGTGAACAGCCAGCATTTCCATGGTTCAGCACCGGGCAATTCTTGTGTACAATGAAACCGCAGATCTATTGAAACTATTTTGCTTAGGAGATCACAATGATCCCACTACGCCTACTCATCGGCATAATCGCAACCATCGCCGCAACTTGCGCTGTTGCCAAGGACGAGGTTAGCGTTCTACCCAGCGCCGACAGTGTATTCGTCAAATGGGGCGAAGAATCTGGATGGACCATCTATTCTGACCGTTCTCGCAATTCATGCTTGATCGAGCGCGTTGATGAAAATGGAAATGTTGTCCAAATGGGGCTCACCGAGGTACGTTCCGTCGGTTACTTGGGCATTTTCACCAAAGCAGACATCGATCTGAAAGAAGGCGAAGATCCGGTGATCGTCGCTTTCGACGACGCACTCTTTTCCGGGTTGGCCACCACAAAGACCAAACACTTGCCGGAAGGGTACAAGGGTGGCTACATCCTGACTGATGATCCAAACTTCGTCGAACTGGTTAAGCGGAAGTACGAAATGGTCGTATTCCCCGACAAGGACTATGCAATCGTTATCAATCTTGACGGCAGCCTGAAAGCAATCGAAGCCGCCGGGAAATGCACCGAAGAAGCGAGCAGATAATTCCCCAAACCCTGCGGCGATTATAGCGTGATGCGCCTCGCCGCAGGGACCAAAGCATTGATCTGTGCGATGTGTACGGGCAAGCATTTTGTCAGAAAGTCATATTTCTCGATCACATGAGATCGGGCAGCCGGGCCCAGATGTTGATAGTTTTTCTGATTGGCAAGCACATCGATAACCTGCTCCGCCAATGCCTCTGAATCGAAGAAATCAACCATCAAACCGGTTTCGCCATGCGTTACGGCCTCACGAACCGGCGCGACATCAGACGCCACAATCGTAGCCTGCATAGACATCGCCTCCAGCAATGACCAACTGAGAACAAATGGCATTGTCAGATAGATGTGGCACCGGCTCAGCGTGATGACATCGCGAAACCGCGCATAGGGAACCTGCCCCAAAAAATGTATCCGGTCCCAATCCAGCAGATGGCCAACTTCGTCCTCCATCTGACCGCGCAGCCCGCCTCGATGCGTGCTTTTTCGACCATAGGAAGCCTCATTGCCGCCCAAAATCACCACCCGGGCATCAGGTCGGGCGCTGAGTATGCGGGGTAAGGCACGCATGAAAACATGAAAACCTCGCGTGCTCTCCATGTTTCGAGCAATGTAGGTGAAGACTTCGTCATCGCGGGTCAATTCCCGCTTCAAACGCCCCAAACCGAGTTTTACGTCAGGATTAGGAAGCAGGCTGTCCGTCCTGATCCCATCATGGCAGACGTACAGTTTGTCATGAAAACTCGTGGGAAATGTATCGCGCTGCCAGGTTGTTGGCGTTATGCCCATATCAACGGTCTGTATACTGGTGTACGGTACCACATTTCTGGCATGTAGCAAAAACGGAGTGTGTTCACTAACCGTTTCACCGGGATCAAATCCGACTGGGCCGCCACGCGCCCGATAAAAATACTCAAAGAAGCCCAGAATTGGGACATCCTTCCAGATTTCCTTGAAAAATAGCAACTCGCCCCAGCCGGTATGACCAACCACGATATCCGGTTTGAAGCCCTCATCCCGCTCCAATGCTTTTGCAGCCATTGCTGCACCGAACCCGGCTCCGGCAGCTTCCTCCCAAACTTTGGAAAGACCATAGGCGTCCTTCTTGGGGGTATGGTGCGGACTATAGCGGCGCGTGACGACTCCCGGAATATTCGGCGGCTCCTTGCGTTGCGTCAGAAAGACGAGCTCATGTTCGCCCTGCGCCGCAAGCCACTGAACCGTTTCGCGGTACTGGCCAGGCATGTTTTGGTGCACAAATAGAATTTTCATCCCTTGTTTTGACCTTAAGTAGGGAGCCATTTCAACATTCGTTGAACCGACGGATGCAAAAGTCGCAGATTTTCAGACAAACACGGAGCGAGAGACAAAACTAAGAAGGCCTTAATGATCAGCCCGCCCTGGTTGAATTTGGTTGACCCCCAATTGGCAGGATCTGTCCGAACCAAGTCACTGGGAGCCCTCAGCATGTCGCAAGTATCTCCGATCCTGTCTTTACCATATCTGCAGCCCTCTCAGGCGCAGAAACACGTGACGCTTAACGAAGCGTTACAGATGTTAGACCTCATTGTTCAATTGCGCGTCGAGAGCCTGGAAAATTTGGCACCGCCCACCAACCCGACCGAAGGTCAGGCGTTTATTCCGGCCAATGGAGCAACCGATGCCTGGGCCGGTCATGCCCACGACATTGCAGTTTGGAGAGATTCCAGTTGGTTGTTCTTTCCCCCTCAAACAGGCTGGAGGGCTTGGGACATTGCGACAGAGCAGCTTTGGATCTGGACCGGAACAGCATGGATTGTACCGTCAGCCGCAACCGACAATCTCTCAGGTGTTGGAATTGGCACTTCCGCAGACTCAACGAACGTGCTGGCCGCCAGCGGTCCCGCAACTTTGCTGACACACGCCGGTGCCGGGCATCAGCTCAAAATCAACAAGAATAGCTCAACCGATACTTCTTCCCTTCTCTTTCAATCTGGTTGGGCAGGTCATGCCGAGATGGGTCTGGCAGGCGACACAGATTTCTCTATCAAAGTCTCTGCAGATGGAAATGCCTGGACAGAAACTCTGAAATTACAAGGGGCAACCGGACGCGCAGGATTTGGGGCCTCAACTCCTTCCGCCCGCGTTCACGTCAATTCATCCACTTCAGAACCGGCCCTTCGCACAGAGTCCCAAGATGCGGCATTTGACGCAACCGCAATCGAAGTTACGGCTGATCGTGCGGGGGACGCAGCGTTCGAATTTGCCCGCTTCTCCTCTTCTGGGCACAACGATGCAGAGTTTATTTTTGCAGGCGACGGCAATGCGACCTGCGATGGCAGTTGGACCGGCGGAGGCGCAGACTATGCTGAGTATTTTGAATGGTCGGATGGAAACCCAGATGATGAGGATCGACGCGGAATGTCCGTTGTCTTGGTCGGCGAAAAAATCCGTCCGGCTCAACGCGGAGAGGATCCAATTGGGGTGATTTCCGCAACCCCATCTGTCATCGGCGATGGTGACACTGGTCGATGGAAAGGCAAATATCTAAGAGATGCATTTGGATCAATTGTTAGCGAAGAGTTTGAGGTCGCCAGCTGGCAAGATTCACGGGGGTCACACTCATACAACATTGATAATGCTCCCAAAAGCCTCAAGATTCCCAACTTTGCCGAACGGACCATTCACACCCGGCGCAAATTGAACCCTGATTTTGTCAGTTCAGCAAAGTACGTACCAAGATCGGATCGAGCCGAATGGGCCATCGTTGGGTTGATGGGTAAACTGCGTATTCGTGTCGGCCAGCCAACCAGAAACAGTTGGATCAGAATGCGCCGCATCACAGACACTGTCGAAGAGTGGCTAATAAGGTAACCAGTGAAAGTGCCCATCCTTGCGTTAAGCCGGATTGAGAACGGCCTTCCACTTGGCCAAACTTGATGCGTTAATCCTATCAATCTCTGCATATAGCGCATAATCATCTTTGTAAAAGTCAATCAATTCAGCCCTCAAATCCTTCGGTATTTGAGGGTTTTCCGCAATACAACTGACATTTTTTAACTTCAAAGGGGCACTTAATCTCAGCAGCTCGCAGAGATTTGAATATTCATACTCAAGTGCATCGTAGCGAATAATCACATCTACCAAAACATCGCCTCGTGGGTTGCAAAACAAGTCACTCTGCAAGTACTTTCCCAAGCCATTCGGCCTTTGAATGTTCCAGTCTCTTTGATGCCAAAATTGTGCAAAGGTTGTCCCCTGAGGCAGAGGCGCCTCAACTTGGTTTCCCAATCTGTATCGATACCAAGAGAAAATCCACTCTACCGGATCTCGCATAACTCCAAATTTGAGAAGGCGATCTGGTTCAAACTCCAAAAATTCTCTCCCTGCTTGCCTCGATTCCAAGAATCGATGCAGTGCCATATGCTTGACCTCGGGCGTATCCGCCAAAGCAAGATCTGCGAAGGGAAGCAAGGCAGCCTCAATCGCCGTGGATGCCGCCTTTGTATTGGCAATGAACAAAAATCTGTGTCGTTTGCTGAGCAGCATCTGCACCTCGGCTGGTTCTGATTTCCTCCATTTTGCCTACCCGTCTTGACATTCCGTGAACACGTTTACGTTTTCTCCACCGGATGAAACGTATGAAGGACTCGTCAAGAACAAAAGTCCGGCGCCAAATGACTTCCCATCCCGAGATTTCGGTTATCATTCCGGTTTACAATGTTCAGGATCACATTTTCGCCTGTATCGACAGCCTTTTGAAACAGACATTCACCAATTTCGAGGCCATCATCGTCGATGACGGATCTACGGACGCCAGCAGTCGGCGTTTGGTCCGCGCGATTGCTCAGGACCCACGCTTTCGTATTCTTCGACAGAAAAATCATGGCTTGTCAGCAGCTCGGAACGTCGCCTTGGACTGCGCTAAAGGCAAGTTCATAACGTTTTTGGACGGCGATGATCGCTACCACCCCTCCTTCCTCCATCTCATGCACGAAGAGATTCACAGCAGCGATGCAGATTGGGTAGCATGTGCGATCGAGCTTACCTACCCAGAGAATACTTCGGCAAAGCATTCTAGCATTCACGACATGCCAGACATCCGAGTTTTGCCTGCCTCTTGCGATTGGCCGCTGAACGATTGGCAGCAAATTACACGGCATTTTCCCTCCGTCTGGAACAAGATCTACCGCCGGGATTTCATTGGAAAGCTGAGGTTTGGCACCGATCAAGTGTTTGAGGATCATGCATTTTATCTGTCCCTCGCCACGCGCACCGAAAGGCTAAGGTACCTTTCTTTTCCCCTCTACATGCACACAAGAGAACGCAACGGGCAAATTACCGGGGCCGATTCTGATCAGATCTTCGTCCAATTCGCAGTGTTGAGGACACTAATTGGCATCATCGAAACCTCATCAAAACCCTGCAAAGCTCTGGCCCGCAACCGACTGGCCAGCAGATTACTGTTTGAGAGATCCAAGGCCATCCGGTCACCCAACCGTCGTAAAGAGTTTGCCAAAGCATGCCGCCTATTCCTCAATCAAAATGCTCTGGATTGGCACGCAGCTTTGGACCCCTATATTTCCCCTGCATGGTTTCAGGAAATGTCGGGCCATGTACCGCTAACCGTGGTTGTAACCTGGTCGGACCCAAGCGCACCTGTACACCGAACATTGGCGTCCCTTGCCTCTCAGTCGATCACCGGGTTCGAGACAGTCCTTGTCATCTCTCCTGAGATACCAATTGAACTTGCTCAACGGCTATTGCGATGCATCGGGATCCCACACTCTCTGTTGGTAAATTGTTCCGAATCTGCCAGCAAAGCGTTGGAAGATTCCGGCTTTGAAATCTCGGCCGGTCTTCTCCGTACGACAGTGAATGCTGGCACAGAGATGCACTTCAACCACATGGAACATTTAGTAAACACCGCAACTCCAAACATTCAAAAATGCAATTCTCTTCCAATCGCAACTGATAGTGACCTTTTTGAGAAAGCTGCCAGGCAGCTCTCAATGCTGCCAACAAAGCATAAATTTCGGTCCGGGTTTTCGAACCACAACGACCTGTCTCTTACTCATGCTACGGCAAGCAAAGGGACCCCCTCTGTGAACACCGGAGTCCAAACGGAAGTGGAAAACCCGTTGCCAGAACACTCAATGCACGAAAGTGAACCCTGGCAAACCCATTCGCCAGGGCCAGCCTCCAGTACTTTTCGATAGTCGGTCACCTCGCAGTACACCACGCCAACAGATCGAGTTGATGGTCAGAAGATTTAGAAAACAGGTCGATACTCCATGAAGACGCGCGTATTTCTGGCAAATGGATGGGCGAAATACAGATTTCGAACCTGCTTTCACGAAGATACCTTCGCCAATGTTACATTTTTTGACCAATCCAAGCAGCACATACCTTTTCACATCTCGCTTCGGTTCAAAGAAGGGATCGTTTCTCTGAACCAACGCAACGAAAATGGTTGGGGTCAAGAACAGCATCACAGCATCTCTCTGAAGTCGCTCGGAACCAATGTCGAAATCACTTTTGAAAACAAAACAGTGGATGTCACGGTCAACGGGCAGTCAATTTTCATCAATACCTCGCATAATGGACGTTTCCATTCAACAGATCAAATCGCCTTTGTGGAACACACTGGCGGACTGATTGCTGCCAGCATCGATCTGGAGACACGCCATTTCGAAGACCGCTTTGATCAAGCTTTAGTTCTGGACAGAAGGCTACAAATTTGCGTCAGACCATCTCTCGTTCAAACGCTGCGCTTAAGAATCTCCGGCCTCGAAACTATTCCTATTCCGCCGCGACAGGCTCAGTCACAAGATGAAACCGCCTTCATCGACCTACCTGGACGCATTTGGGCTCATGAACGCGAAGTCGTGACGATTGATCTGCTAGCACCAGGCAACAAAATTGTATCTCGAAAACAACTGAATCGAAAATACTTAAGGGACCGCATAGTTGAAATCCTCGCGGTCGGCGATTTGCGTGGCGATCCATGTTTAACCGCGTCTCTTGCAGAACATTTGAAATACTCCGGCATATACCGACATCTGCCCTCTGATGCCCTTACCGTCTTGGCTCAGGCAATCGACGCCAATCGGTTGAATACCTTTTGGGCGCCGCCCACACGCCACACACATCCTAAGCCAGCCAATCATGCCGCTGAGCAGGATGGTTTTGGTACCGCTCTAAGCGACCTTTCCGAGGTTTTGCAAAGACGCAACCAAGATCCAGATACCTGGCTCAGGTGTCTGAACTCGATTGATCTTCCAGAGCATGACTCTCGAAAACTGGTCAAATCCATGATCGAGCCGTTTTGCGTTAGTGGGACCACCCAGATTTTGATCGATTGGGCGGACATCCATGCTTCGGGTGGCTTCGACCCTAACGAGGACCCATGGCACAATTCCGTTGTCTTGCCGATCCTGTTACGCCGTGGTCGGTTTGACGAGGCAATAGACGTCTTGCAGTCCTTGTCCCTCACAGCAGATGCTCAAATATCCACCCCGGCTTTGGCGTGGACGATACAAAGGATTCTGGTGTCTGCAAGTTTGCCGCCAGAGTTTAGAAACTCTGCATTGTCCTGCTTTTCTGGACTTTTGTTGTCGCGATCAAACTCCTATTGGAGCCAGGCGTCCTGCTCTTGCATGGTCGAAACCAGTTTAAGGATATTGCTCGATCTAGACTGCATCCCCAAGGAAGTTTCCACCGAACTTGTCTCTGCAATGATAGCCACATATGGGCTTTCAGCTCCATTTTGGGATCGCGTCACTCAAACTTTGCCGAGACTGCCAACCCCTCTTCGCATCGCAAAGTCTGCCTATGAAAAGGTGCGCACAGCATACCTTGCGCCCTCCGACTCCCTTGCAATAGCCGAAGCAGACAAAGCATTGGCTTGGTTGCTAAAGCATGGCTGCAAGGACGCGTTGCAACTGCGCAGAGAGATGTATGGACCAGCAGGCATCCCGCTTTCTCGACCAGGCCTCCCCAGGCCAGACACCTTGTGTCTCCAAGCCCCAGATCCTGCAGAGGCCGCAATTCGAACAGCTGCTTTCCCTGTTTCCGACATCCCAAACTCCGACTTCGCCGATCTATGCGTGGATTCCATATCCGACATTGTGCCCGACATTGCATCTTCACCAAAACTGCTGGTGCAGCGACGCGCCCTCGAACGCAGTAGAGCCTTGCTACAAAAAACAAATCAGCAAGAGGCGCTCAGACTGCTACAAAAGGATCTGATCGCCTTAGCGACCCCGGAAACCAGTTTTTCCGGGTTGGCAGTGGCTATGGGCCTCGCCATCCATACCAAAGGCCATGACGTTCAAGACTCTGTTCTCCTAATGCTGCAAAAACTGGTGTTGACCCTCGCCTCTGGCGAACGTGAACAGGCTTTTGCGAGCCCGGCAACTAGGGCAGCGCTTACAACTCTAGCAGGTGAACCTGATCTAAAAGCAAAACTGCGAGGGCTCTTTCCAGAACTTTCAAGCCTCGCTCCGTCCGTGCCCAATCCTCTGTTTGCATGTCCGCTGCACAACACGGTTCTGGTCGTCTTTTCTTGTCGCCAAAACCTGAAAACGGGGTTGTTGAACATCCGCAACTCCTGGCTTCGCGACGCCACTGCATTGGGAATACCGCATGTCATCGTCGTCGGCGACGGTGAAGGGCGCTTGAACGGCGACGTTCTGGAGGTGGATGCCCCTGACAACTACGAAGGATTGCCCGAAAAGATGCTGGCTGTCCTTCGATGGGTCAAGGAGCAGACAAACTACACACATCTGGTCAAAGTTGATGATGATTGTTTTCTGAACGTCCCAGAATTCTTTGGCGACTACAGCTATCGGCTGTCCGACTACTATGGTCGCCCCTTGGTCCGCACCCCCGGCCAAACAAACCGAGCTTGGCACACGCAAAAATCGACCACCCCAAGAGGACAGATGGAGTTGGACAAATCTCCTGAACCCTCGGTCTATGCGGATGGTGGCTGCGGCTACGCGCTGAGCCGCACAGCAATGGAATCTGTACTGACCAACATCGAAACACCAACTGGGCGAAAATTGAGGCAAGTCTCTTTCATGGAGGACAAGCTTCTGGGGGATTTGTTGAGTCTTGATGGCATTACGGTCAACAACGACAATTATCACGTGAGTGTTCGGCGACGCATGTACCCAAATGGCCGTCAGGTGGCCCGATGGGTCAATAGTTTTTGGCCCAGTCGTTCTGCTCCAATCAAATTGGTCCACCTGGACAATCATCAGGATCAAAGCCGGATCGAAAAGCACCGCAGTTCCCGGCAGCTGCTCCCAAAAAAGGTTTGGCCAGGCTTTCAGAATGTAAAACTCGGTTTCCAAAGCAATGCACTGGAACTGATCAGCCCAATCGACCGAATTGAGCCCGCAATGGATGCACATGTCAGCATTGTATCAACGGTACGCAACGAGATGTTCATGTTACCCCATTTCCTGCGTCATTACCGCAATCTGGGCGTGGAAAGTTTTCTGATTGCCGATAATGGTTCTGATGATGGAACCTTGGAGTACTTGGCGGATCAACCGGATGTCGCACTCTTTTCTGTCGATTCAGACTATAAGTCCGCGCACTACGGTGTCGCATGGCAACAGGCCCTCCTGTCGAACTTTCGCGTGGGTAAATGGTCTCTGGTCGCTGATGCAGATGAATTCCTGACGTGGCAGTTTGGGGGTAAGCCCAAACTTGCTGACCTCATAAAAGACCCCGAATTTGAGGACGCAGATGCCGTTCGGGTCTTCATGCTGGACATGTATCCAAGGGGCAGCCTTTCTGAGGTCGATTTTGTGGCGGCGGACCCGTTTGAAACCGCATGTTATGTCGACCAGACACCTTTCCTAACCAATAGCCCCAGCCGGGGAACATTCTCAAACTCGCGAACCTGGACCAGCGCCTTGCGCCACCGATTGATTCCGGGGTCGCGTCCGGACCTGTTCGTTGCCCAAAAACTCGCACTGTTACGGTACAGCCCATGGATGCGCCTCACCGACGGGCTACATTTCGGATCGGGCATGTCTGTCGCCAAGCGAGAACTGTTGTTTGGACATTTCAAATACAACGCCGACTTTCACCGCAAGGTCGCTGCCGAAATCAGTCGCGGACAGCATTTCAACAATGCTGAAGAATACAAACGCTACAGTGAACGCCTGTCTACGGGCCGTGATACTTTGTTTGACTCCAACCTTTCTGTTCACTGGACAAAATGCCCCTTTGTTGCGGCGCGCATGCGACACGCCCCGCCCAAGAGATTGACAATGTCTGGTTTTTCCACAGGAATAGGGCCCTCAGGTAGGAGCGCCCTTGTCGAGCCATCTCAACAGCTATCGTAGGCTCAGTGCCTTCCGCAATCGCTGCGTAAGTGAGCACGACGTTGCTGACTGCTCCGCAAATTCGCGCAAATTTCCACAGGATATGATCAGGCGAATTGGCTCTTTGGTGGACGGATCCGCCGATCAGAGAGATACAATGAGCGACCACATCACTGCCGCGGGAATATCCGACCAGCCAGCCTTAAAAGGAGAGAGCAGACAATGAGCGAGATCGGCCTGATTGGGCTCGGAACAATGGGCGCGATGTTGTCTCTCAACATCGCCGAGCATGGTTTCAGCATTTCTGTCTTCAACCGAACAGTTGAAAAAACCCATGAATTCGTGGCCGACGCCGGCGAGTTGGCGGATCGCATCAAGGGAACCGAAACGCTTGAAGAGTTTGTATCTTCCATCGACCGCCCTCGCAAAATCATCCTGATGGTACCGGCAGGTGCTCCGGTCGATGACCAAATCGAAGCCCTAAAACCACTCCTAGAGCCTAACGATCTCATTATTGACGCAGGCAATGCCAACTTCCGCGATACAAACCGTCGCTCAGCTGCGGCCGAGAACTATCAATTCATGGGGATTGGCGTTTCAGGTGGAGAAGAAGGCGCCAGGTTCGGACCAGCTATCATGGGCGGCGGCCCCAGATCGGCATGGGATTCAGTACAAACGATACTCAACGCCATTAGCGCAAAATACCATGATCAACCTTGCGCCAATTGGTTCGGTCCCGACGGGGCGGGCCATTTTGTCAAGACGGTTCATAATGGCGTAGAATATGCTGACATGCAGTTGATCGCCGAAGTGTATGGTATCCTGCGCGACGGTATGAACATGTCGGCCACAGAATGCGCTGAAGTATTTGATAAATGGAACCAGGGGCCTCTGGAAAGCTATCTGATAGACATTTCAGCGCGCGTTGCAGGTCAAAGTGACCCAGAGACCGGGCGACCAATGCTCGACATTATCCTCGATCGGGCCGGCCAAAAAGGCACAGGTCGGTGGACCGCGATCGAGGCACAGCAACTGGGCACTCCGGTCCCAGTCATCGAAGCGGCTGTCTCCGCCCGCAACATGTCGGCCTCATTGCAGGATCGGCGCGACGGAGAACAAATCTTCGGCGCCGGCCCAACGCCTCTGGCCGAAGGCACAGTGACACTGGACGATCTGGAAGCTGCGTTAACAGCAGGTAAAATCATGTGCTATGCACAAGGTTTCAATCTGCTTGCGCGTGCAGGCGAGGAATTTGGCTGGGACCTGCCACTAGACACGGTCGCACGAACCTGGCGTGCAGGCTGCATCATCCGCTCCAGCATGCTCAACGATATGGCCACGGCGCTGGCCGATACACCAGACCGGAGCCTGCTTTTCGCTCCATCTTTTGCCAAGCGCATCCGCGCTACAGAACCCGCTCTGCGCAAGGTGACTTTGGCCGCGCTTAGCCATGGCATCCCAGCACCGGCCTTGTCGGGCGCATTGGCCTGGTTTGACACCATGCGCACAGGACGCGGAACGGCCAACATGTTGCAGGCTCAACGAGATTTCTTTGGCGCGCACGGCTTTGAACGCACAGACCGTGAAGGCACCGACTTTCACGGCCCCTGGGCTCGGTTTTGGGAATGAATGCACGGCTGACCCAAGACCCCCACAAAACCGGCAACAACCGAGAAAAGGTGTTGGAGGTCGCAATCGGACACGAATTGCGCGCCTTTCGCAAACAACAAGGCATCACTGTCGCCGACTTGTCCAAAATGACTGGCCTCAGCATCGGAATGCTCAGCAAAATCGAAAATGGTCAGACCTCGCCATCTCTGACCACATTGCAAACGCTCGCCGAAGGCCTCAGCGTGCCCCTAACCGCTTTTTTTCGTGGCTTCGAAGAACATCGTCCGGCTGTTTTTACCAAAGCGGGAACCGGCGTAGAGATTGAGCGACAAGGCACCCGGGCTGGACACCAATACAACCTGCTGGGGCACCTCGGGTCCAACGCCAGCGGCGTGATGGTAGAACCCTATCTCATTTCACTGACCGAAGAATCCGACCGTTTCCCGACCTTTCAACACGATGGGACCGAGTTGATATTCATGATCGAGGGCGAAGTCGACTATCGTCACAATGACAAAGTCTATGCGCTGAAGCCCGGCGATACACTGTTTTTCGACGCAGACGCACCGCATGGACCAGAGGTGCTCGTGTCCCTGCCAGCGCGCTACCTGTCGATCATCTCCTACCCCCAGAAGTGAAATAATATTCTTACCAGTTGAATTCCGCCTAGAATCTCTCCTAAAGTGCAACAAACGCAAAATACGGAGAACGCCCCATGTGTGGCATCGTTGGTTTGTTCCTGAAGGATCAGGCGTTGCAGCCCGAATTGGGCAAATTGCTGTCCGCTATGCTCGTCACGATGAGCGATCGCGGACCCGATAGCGCTGGAATCGCAATCTATGGCGAAGCCAGCCCCGAATGGACAAAGTTAACAGTCCAATCCGACTCGCCAGCCTCTGACCTGGTCACTCTCGCGGCGGATCTGGAAGAGGTCATTGGCGCACCCGTGACCCAAACACTGCGCGACACACATGCTGTATTGTCGCTGCACCCACAAAATTTGGCTGCCGCACGCGCCGCCTTGGCGCAAATCCGGCCTGGGGTGCGCATCATGAGTGTCGGAGACAACATCGAGATCTACAAGGAAATCGGTTTGCCAGCCGAAGTCGTTGCCCGCTTCGGTATCGACCAGATGTCCGGCACCCACGGCATTGGCCACACGCGCATGGCAACGGAATCAGCGGTCACAACCCTCGGCGCGCATCCTTTCAACACCGGCTCGGATCAATGTCTGGTCCACAACGGATCTCTCTCCAACCACAATGCGCTCAGACGCAGGCTTGCCCACCAAGGCATCCTTGTCGAAACCGAAAACGATACCGAAGTCGGCGCGGCCTATCTGACTTGGAAAATGCGAGAGGGCGCATCCCTGGGCGAAGCACTGGAAATGGGCATTCGTGATCTGGATGGCTTTTACACTTTTGCAGTCGGCACCAAAGACGGCTTCGGCGTTCTGCGCGACCCAATCGCCTGCAAACCCGCTGTCCTGGCCGAAACCGAGGCCTACGTCGCTTTCGGCAGCGAATATCGTGCTTTGGCCGATCTGCCAGGTATCGAGAATGCGCGGGTCTGGGAACCGGAACCGGCCCAGGTCTATTTCTGGAACCATGACGCACCAGCCCCCATCGGAAGAGCCGCTTAATGCAAAGCTATGACCTACAGTCCAACCCCCTGCGCGACCTAAACGCGGCGTTGCAGGCTCAAACCGCCGAGACCAACCAAACCCATTGGGAGGTCAAGAACCCTCGCGGCAGCCACGCCATAGCCGTCGGACTGGATGCCCCGATAGAGGTCAATGTGCACGGCCCGGTCGGCTATTATTGCGCCGGCATGAACAAGCAAGCCTCCGTCCATGTGCACGACTCCGCAGGACCGGGGGTTGCAGAAAACATGATGTCCGGCAAAGTCGTGATTGAGGGCGATGCCAGTCAATATGCGGGCGCAACCGGCCACGGAGGCCTGTTGGTCATAAAGGGTAACGCCTCTTCCCGTTGCGGGATCTCAATGAAAGGCATCGACATCTTCGTCTTCGGAAATGTGGGCCATATGTCCGCATTTATGGGCCAAAAGGGCACATTGGTCGTCTGCGGAGACGCCGGCGAAGCCTTGGGGGATTCCCTGTACGAAGCGATGATCTTTGTACGCGGTTCCGTTAAATCTCTGGGGGCCGACTGCATCGAAAAAGAAATGCGCCCCGAGCACCTGGAGCATCTGGCCGCACTCTTGTCCGAGTCCGGATCCGACGCAAAACCAGAAGACTTCCGCCGATATGGCTCCGCCCGCGAACTCTATCATTTCAAACCAGACAACGCCTACTGAGGGCCCAATCATGAGCGACAATTCAACTTCCGGCCCGCCGCGCACGCTTCCAATTCAATCGGCAACTTTCACGCCTGAGATCAACGCCGAAATTCGCAGGGCTGCGGCAACCGGCATCTATGACATTCGCGGAGGTGGCGCAAAACGCAAGCTGCCCCATTTTGACGATCTTCTGTTTCTAGGGGCTTCCATGTCGCGCTACCCACTCGAGGGATATCGCGAACGCTGTGATACATCCGTAACCTTGGGCACGCGGTTCGCCAAAAAGCCGATTGAACTCGAAGTGCCAATCACCATTGCCGGGATGAGCTTTGGCGCCCTCTCCGGTCAAGCCAAAGAAGCCTTGGGTCGCGGCGCAACCCTTGCAGGGACATCCACGACGACCGGCGATGGCGGCATGACCCCCGAAGAACGCGGCCATTCGAGCAAGCTGGTCTATCAATACTTGCCGTCGCGCTATGGTATGAACCCGGATGACCTGCGCAAGGCAGATGCAATCGAAGTCGTCGTCGGACAGGGCGCCAAACCAGGCGGCGGTGGTATGTTGCTGGGCCAAAAGATCAGCGACCGCGTTGCGGGTATGCGCGACTTGCCAGCAGGAATCGATCAACGCTCGGCCTGCCGCCACCCGGATTGGACGGGCCCCGACGATCTGGAAATCAAGATTCTCGAACTGCGCGAGATCACAGGCTGGAATGTGCCGATCTACATCAAGGTGGGTGGCGCACGGCCCTATTTTGACACGGCCCTCGCTGTAAAGGCCGGAGCTGATGTCGTCGTCCTCGATGGTATGCAGGGTGGCACGGCCGCGACGCAGGATGTCTTCATTGAACATGTCGGACAACCGACTCTGGCCTGCATCCGCCAGGCCGTCACCGCGTTGGAAGATCTCGGTGTGCATCGTGAGGTTCAGTTGGTCGTCTCAGGCGGCATCCGCACCGGTGCAGATGTGGCCAAGGCACTGGCCCTGGGCGCCGATGCCGTGTCTATCGGAACCGCTGCAATGATAGCAATCGGTGACAACGACCCGAAATGGGAAGCCGAATATCAAAAACTCGGCTCCACCGCAGGCGCCTACGATGATTGGCACGAAGGCCAGGACCCAGCCGGTATCACCACACAAAACCCCGAACTCGCAGCGCGCCTGGACCCCGTTGAAGGCGGGCGAAGGCTTGCCAATTACCTCAAGGTCATGACGCTCGAGGCCCAAACCCTCGCCCGCGCCTGCGGCAAAAGCCATGTGTGCAATCTGGAGCCAGAGGATCTTTGCGCCTTGACCCTCGAAGCGGCTGCAATGGCTCAGATTCCGCTCGCTGGCACCAATTGGTGGCCCGGCAAACCCGGCAGCAGCTATTGATGCCCGAAACAACAACGGCCACCCTCCATTTTGCCAGTACTTTGGGCACCGGATTTGAAACTTCCACCCGCGGTGCCCCAATGTCTCTGCAAGTGTTTGCCCTTCTTGGCAACGCCCGGAGTGCTCAAGAGATGAACTCCAGAGCGCATACCGGAATCTGTCATTTCGAAGTCTTTGACAAACGGATCGCGCAAAGGAACGATCCTCATGCTTGCAAAGTCTTAGAATCCCATCCCAAACCCACAAGGAGCGATACGTGACACAGGATCTGGCCACCTTCGCCGCAGAAAACGGCGTCAAATACTTCATGATTTCCTTTACCGACCTCTTCGGTGGGCAGCGCGCCAAATTGGTACCGGCCCAGGCAATCGCCGACATGCAAGAAGACGGCGCAGGTTTTGCCGGTTTCGCGACCTGGCTGGATATGACGCCAGCAGATCCGGACATGCTCGCCGTGCCTGACCCGTCCAGTGTCATTCAACTGCCCTGGAAACCCGAAGTCGCATGGGTCGCCGCCAATCCCATCATGGCTGGCACAGAAGTGGCCCAAGCCCCACGCAACGTATTGCGCAAACTCATCGACCGGGCCACCGACAAAGGTATGCGCATCAAAACAGGGATCGAAGCCGAGTATTTCTTGCTTCACCCAGATGGCGACCGGATCAGCGATCCAGACGATATTGCGGCCAAGCCATGTTATGATCAACAGGCGGTCATGCGCCGCTATGACGTCGTCCGCGAAATTTGTGACTACATGCTCGATCTCGGCTGGGGCCCGTATCAAAACGATCACGAAGACGCCAATGGTCAGTTCGAGATGAACTGGGAGTTTGATGACTGCCTCAAGACCGCAGACAAACACTCATTTTTCAAATTTATGGTCAAATCGGTCGCAGAACAGCACGGTTTGCGTGCCACATTCATGCCCAAACCGATAGAAGGCCTGACAGGCAATGGCTGCCACGCGCATATCTCGGTCTGGGATTTGGCAGGCACAAACAACATCTTCGCCACTGCCGAAGGCGGCGACACCCCGGCAGGAGAGCTCGGCCTCAGCACCGAAGGGGCATATTTCCTGGGCGGGATCATCAAACATGCGATCGGCATGACGGCGATCACCAATCCAACCGTCAACAGCTACAAACGGATAAACGCGCCCGTAACCTCTTCGGGGGCCACCTGGGCGCCGAACACGGTGACCTGGTCCGGGAACAACCGCACCCACATGGTCCGCATCCCCGGCCCAGGGCGCTTCGAACTCCGACTGCCTGACGGGGCCGTAAACCCTTATCTGCTGCAGGCTGTCATTATCGCAGCCGGCCTGAATGGCCTGGAAACCAAAGCTGACCCAGGCAAACGTTGGGACATCAATATGTATGCCGAAGGCCACAAGGCCCGCGGTGCCGTAAAATTGCCACTCAACATGCTGGATGCGCTGCGGTCCTTCAATCGGGACAAAGACCTGAAGTCCGCGTTGGGCGATGCCTTTTCAGACGCATTCTACAAACTCAAAATGAATGAATGGCAGGACTTCACCAACCACTTCACCGCCTGGGAACGCGAAAATACATTGGATATCTAGGCCAGTTTCCAGCGATCGATTCCCCTCCGGTTGCTGTAGGCTAAGTTACGGGATGGAAAACAAAAAAACGGGCACCTAAAAGGTGCCCGTTTCCGCTCATTAACCTGGCTGATTTACTTCCAGCCGACCTCGTTAAAAATCTTCTGCGCTTCAGGAATGTTCGCCGCCACCTCTGACAGGTTCACGTCGTCCGGCTTAAAACTGCCAAGTGCCGCGACACTTTCGGCCAACGGAACATCCACTACAGCCGGAAACTCGTCATTGCCTGCCGAAAAGTAGACCTGCGCGCTCTCGCTCGCCAAATACTCCAGAAACTTGATCGCATTTTCCTTGTTTGGCGCGTTGGCGGCCACACCGGCACCCGAGAGGTTCATATGCGCCCCACGATCGTCCTGATTTGGGAACACCCAGCCAATCATCTCACGATCCGCACTCAGCCCCTTCACGTCCTTCCGGATAGACCGTGCGAAGTAATATGTGTTGGAAACCGAGATATCACATTCACCCGAAACGATTCCGCGCAACTGATCCGTGTCTCCGCCTTGAGGCGCACGTGCCATGTTGGCGACAACGCCTTCAGCCCAGGCTTTGGCGGCTTCTGCGCCATCATGGGTGATGATGCTGGCCAGCAAGGTCTGGTTATAGGAATTTGAAGAGGACCGGATACAAATCATCCCTTTGTACTTTGGATCAGCCAACGCTTCATAAGTCTGCGGTGGATCGCTGACCTCGGCCTTGTCAAAGAAAATGATCCGCCCTCGTTGCGAGAACCCAAACCATTCGTTGTCCGCATCCTGCAAATTGCTCGGAATACGCTCTTCCAACACCGCGCTCTCGATGGGCTGCAAAACCCCCGCCAACTTCGCCCGCGCAAGACGCGAGGTATCCACCGTCAACAAAACATCCGCGGGTGAATTGACGCCTTCGGCGACCATGCGCGCCATCAACTCATCCGCCTTGCCTTCAATGCGGTTGATGGTGATGCCGGTCATCTCTTCGAAGTCGGAATAGAGCCGCTCGTCGGTGTCATAGTGCCGGGAAGAATACAGGTTGAGTTCACCCTGAGCGGTCGCGCCTGATCCGACAACAGCGGTCAACAAGGCGGCGGTTAGGGTAATTTGGTACGACATAACAGTCTCCAGTTAACTGACGAAAACAGTCAGATACTAAAATCCAGGGATGTGCAATCACAAATCCGACTCTTTTACTCGGAATCCAGCAACCCAAGGACGACAGACCGACAAATTCCCCGCCAAGACAGCCGACATGCCAATGCGCGCCCCTCCAGAAGCAGGATCCTGATACAGTGGATAGAATCACCCCACAGGCGTTCCCGAACGGACTTGAACCTGCCAACATTCCGACCCGACCTGTGAATTGTTAAGCGCCCAATTGAAGACCGCGATGACCTCAACGCAGGGCGTCCACCTTCCCCAAAGAGCAGAGTTTAGCCAATACGACACTTTTCAGAACAACCCACCATATGCGGAGCAATCAAATGTCCGATTTACCCACCTTTGTCTTTGACCGGCGTTTTCAAGCGCCCCGCGATCAAGTTTGGCAGGCGCTGACCCAGGCAGAGCACCTCGCACATTGGTATGGGCCGAATGTGACAACGATTGTTCACAAACTCGACGTTCGGCCAGGCGGTGTCTGGCTAAATGAAATGCAAATGGGGGGTGGCTCTGGGTTCGAACGAATGGACTACATCGAGGTCGAACCGAAATCTCGATTGGTTTGGCATCACGCGGTCACAGACTCTGAATGGCAGATCATCGCCAATCCTCACATGCCGGACTGGCCGCGTGTGTTGCTCACCGTGATTGTTCTGACCGGGGATGAAAACAACACCGATTTGCGTCTGACCTGGACGCCATACAATGCCAGCTCAGCCGAAATAGCCTGTTTCTCAAAGTCTATGGAGGGATTGAAACATGGCTGGAACAAGGGCATGGACCTGCTCCAGGATCTTTTGACCTGATCCATCAGCGCCGGGCAATGGCTGTCTGGTCCCGCCAGACTCAACACCCGAACAGCAAAAAGGGGCCGATGGCGGCCCCTTCCAGAAAAACTGCCGGGCAATACTCAGCCCTGACGTGCTTTGAACTTCCGCTGCGTCTTGTTGATGACGTAAACGCGGCCTTTGCGGCGCACGACCCGGCAATCACGATGCCGGTTTTTCAGCGAACGGAGCGAATTTTTGACCTTCATGGCCTTCTCCTATGCGTTGCGGCGCGGGCCAGCGCCTCATGTTAGCGGGTGTTTCGGAACCTCCGAAACGATGAATTCATGGTGGGCGGTACTGGGATCGAACCAGTGACCCCTACGATGTCAACGTAGTGCTCTACCGCTGAGCTAACCGCCCATGAATGCCAACTCAGAAAACGCCCCGTAAAGAAATGGGGCGCGGAAATCCGCGCCGGTAGCGGCGTCTATAAAAGGAGTCGGAACCGGGATCAAGGGCTTTTGGAAAACCAGTTTTTCGGTCTATGTTAGCGTTGAAAGGTTTGTATATGCCCAAGGCCGCCTATCATTTGTTTTCGCCCGAAGCACTGGGTTCCTGTGTGGTGTTCTCATCTCCTCACAGCGGGCGTGACTATCCGGCTTCCTTTGTACGGCGCAGTCAGCTGGATGAGCGCACAATCCGATCTTCCGAAGATGCTTTTGTCGACCTCCTGTTCGCATCCGCACCTGAATTTGGCGCCCCTTTACTGACCGCTGGAGCGCCCAGAGCCTACTTGGATTTGAACCGTAGCGTGGACGAATTGGATCCGGCCCTGATCGAAGGCGTCCGTCGTCAAGGGTACAATCCACGTGTCGCCTCCGGTCTTGGTGTGATCCCCAGGGTCGTCGCCAATGGCCGCTGCATATATTCTGGTCGCCTTTCAATGATCGAAGCCCGGCGTCGCATTGATAGCTATTGGCACCCATATCACAGTGCTTTGCAGGAATTGTTGAATGCGGCCCACTCTCGGTATGGGCAGGCCGTTTTGATCGACTGCCATTCCATGCCGCACGAGGCGATGGACGGCACGTCGCTCCAGAACGGAAAGCGCCCCGAGATTGTTTTGGGTGATCGCTTTGGGGCTGCTGCCTCTGGACCTGTAGTCGATCAGGTCGAAGCGGCCTTTGTTGCCGCCGGGTTTACCGTGACACGAAACGCACCCTTTGCCGGAGCCTATGTCGCGCAGGCCTATGGGCGACCATCGCGCAATCAGCATACGGTTCAGATTGAGATCGACCGGTCGCTCTATATGGACGAGCGCTCGGTGCGCCCTTCGGAGAATTTTGACGCCTTCATGACGCAGCTGCGCTCTGTCATTGTTGATATCGCCAAGATTGGCCTCGAAGAGCTGCCACTCGCAGCCGAATAGGCTCAGCGCAGCGCCCGGCCTTTGAGAATCGCGTCAGAGCCGAACCGATCCCGGATCGAGTCCGCAGCCCGCTCGGCGCTGCTGCGCTGCGCGGCCTGCGGATCCAACAAGTCTCCAGAGATATCTGCACCTGCGGCATCACAGAGGTCTGATAACCCGCAGCCCAGCAACCGGAACGGACCAGGATCCTTGACCTGATCGAACAGCCCCCGCGCCTGCCGATACAGCGTGTCAGCCAATTGAGTCGGCTCACGCAGGGACAGACGGCGGGTCAGGACCCGGTGATCGGCGCGTTTCAGCTTTAGCGTGACCACCCGCCCGGCGAGTCCCTTGGCCTTGGCCCGGTCCGAAACTTTTCCAGCCATCCGCCACAAATGGCCATCCAGAAGGTCCGGGCTGGAGGTATCTTCGGCGAAGGTGGTTTCATTGGAGATGGATTTCATCGGCTCCGACCCGCTCACCCTGCGCCGATCCTGGCCCCGGGCCAGATACCAAAGCCGGTCCCCCATGGCTCCGAAACGGGTCGACAATTCCTCCCGTTCCCAACGCAGGAGGTCAGAGAACGTCCGGATTCCGGCGGACTCCAGGCTGTCCCGGGTGGCCTGCCCTACGCCCCAGATCAACCCGACCGGTTTGTCATGGAGGAATGCCTGGGTCTCGGCCGCACCTATCACGGAAAAACCGCGTGGTTTGTCCAGGTCAGAGGCGACCTTGGCCAGGAATTTGTTGTGGGAGAGGCCGATCGAACCGGTCAGGCCCAGCTCGTCCTTCATCCGCTTGACGAGCCGCGCCAGCATGACCGCCGGGGGCGCGCCGTGGAGGCGTTGGGTGCCGGTCAGATCCAGAAATGCTTCGTCCAGGGAGAGTGGTTCGATCACCGGTGTCAGCTCGTCCATGAGGGCCCGGATCTGGCGGGAGGCGTCAGCGTAGGCGGCCATGCGAGGTTTGACGATGACCGCGTCGGGGCAAAGTTGGAGCGCCTTGAACATCGGCATGGCCGAGCGGACGCCGCGAATCCGGGCGACATAGCAGGCCGTGGAAACGACCCCCCGTCGCCCGCCTCCGATGATAACGGGTTTGGAAATCAGGGAAGGATCGTCACGTTTTTCCACGCTGGCATAGAAGGCGTCGCAATCCATATGGGCGATGGAAAGCGAGAAAAGCTCGGGGTGAGAGAGCATGCGGGGACTGGCGCAGCTGGGGCAACGAGAGGGGGCGGGTTCGATCTCGATTTGAGCGAGGCAGTCGCGGCAAAGAGCGGGCATGGGGCGGGAACCTGAAATGTCCCAGCTGGGACATGGGGTTAAGATATTGTTTTTGCTTTATTTTCAAAAAATCCGTGTCCGGTCGCTGTGCAGCGCGGAGTCACATGGTGGGACGAAGGTAGCAATCTGGCACCCATTTGGAAACCGCTGTTCTGGGCGCTCTGATGGGATTTGGAGGAGGCCTGACCGGCCCGCCTGTGACATCGCCATAGCGCCGTATATACGTTGTGACGCGGATGTTTGGGGCCTTTTTTGACCGGAATTTTGCGAGGTTCGGATCGTTCCCACCCCTAAAAAAAGGGTTTCAACAGGCTTGGCCCCTGAAAAAACAGCTTCGCAGGCAATTGGTTTTAACGCTTTGATGACAGTTCCGGGGGAATACTGCCGTCAGCCGCCCGCCATGATTTTGATTGGAACAAGGAGGAACTGGAGATTCTGGACAGAAGACCAAAGGAGGTTGGAGGACCGGCTGACCTCTATGCCAAGTCAGAATGGGCCATGGCAGATTCGCGATTATGCGGGCGCGGTCTGCTCGCCGCTGATTCGCCCCCTGCGGTGTGGGGATGCGTCAGAATGCAGGGAGGGTTGCCATGTTGAGGCTGGGCGCCATTGCCGGATTGTGGGTGCAACTGTTGGCTTTATTGGTCGGTTTCCTGGCCCTGTGTGCTCAGACCCTTGCGCATTTTGTAGCGTGTCAGAGTGACGCCCTGGCGCTCGATTTCTTCGGCGTCCTGCGTCGCCCACCCATGCGCGGCAAAGAACGGACGCGCGGCCATGCTGGCATGAGTCGTCAACCGGGGCGCGGCTTGGGTCGACGCCCAGCGCTCGACCGCCTTCAGAAGTGTGCCGCCGACGCCTTTGCCTGCGACCGATGGCAGGACAAAGGCCAGGTCAATATAGCCGGTTTCGTCGATCGTCATGAACCCAACAGGTTCGCCATGAACCTCGGCCATAAAACCGGTGATCTGGGCAAAGCGCGCCTTCCAGCGGTCCAGATTTATGGTGTCTCCGCCCCAGGCGCGGCGCTGTTCAAGGGTATAGACGCCCCGGGTGCCTTCGTGGATGGCGCAGAAATAAATGCGCGCGGCATCGGGGTAATCCGCGGGGGCCAGAGGTCTGATATCAACCTTGCTTTGCGTGTTCATTCTGGCCCCTCTTGTCTGTTGCGCGCAGCCTTGTGCGGAGAGGGCAGCGCATGCTGGCGGCTGTATAGCCAAGCAGGAATGCGGATGCGCGCCCTATTTGGCTGCTGCTGTGGTGGTGTTGGCCAGAGATGGCGTCAGCGGTCTTTTAGCCAGAGTTCGAGCTGTTCGATAGCATCCTGGACGATGCCGGTTCTGGCGGCGGGTCCGGTGATGTGCAGAGTGTAGCCGTAGTCGTTTTTTTCGCGGCGTACGGTCAGCCCCGGTTTGGGGCGGACGAGGCGTTTGGGGCGGTTGGGGTTTGTCAGTTTGCCCTGAGCGTGGAGTGTTTCGGCCTCGGACAAGAGCGGTTGGAGCCGCACCCATTGGGATTGCGCATCCCCGGCACCCTGGGTGAGGGCGGCACTGAGCAGTTCGAACCAGCCCATGCGCAGGACCGCAGAGAGGCGCAGGAGGCGGGTTTCGGAGTAATCCTCGGGGTCTGTGAGGCTATCACCCAGGGCTTCGACCACTTCGGCTATGGCACGCAGTTTTGCGCGCTTCTGGCGATGGGCATGGGGATAAAGGCCGATCAGAGCGGCATCGAGCGTTTCGAAGATGCCGGTTTGGTGCGCGGCGGTGGCGATGGCGGCGCGTTCCCAGGGCGAAAGGTCAGCGCGGATGTCGTTTTCCTCGACCATGGAGGCGAGGGCGGCCTTTTGGTCCTGCGGGCTGCGCAGGATGGCGTCGATTTCGGCGTATTTTGCCTGGCCTGTGGCCTGGTGGAGTTCTCTGGTGGCCTGCAGGCGGCGGTAGCCAGAGATGAGGCCGTAGCCGGTTTGTGTTGCAAAGACCTCGACAGGCTGGCGCAGACCGGAGCGGGCGATGGAGGCGCGCAGTTCGGTCATGGCGGCGGTGTCGAGGATGGAGCGGTCGCGGGGAATGGCGAGCGGGTCGATCTGGTCAATTGGTATGCGCATGGTGTGGGATTCTGCGCATTTGGATGAAGGGGGCGTTTTTATATGGCGCGTTGCCTATGACGCGGGACCCTGCCCCTGCTTTATGGCGGGGTGAGGATGTGGCGCAGGAGCGCGACGGGATGTGCCTTGAGGCTGAGGCGGGTTGAGACGTAATCCTCTACCACCTGTTCGCCCAGGCCCATTTCCGGGAGGTGGGCGG
The DNA here is from genome assembly GCA_034670145.1 of Marinibacterium sp. Taxonomy (GTDB): domain Bacteria; phylum Pseudomonadota; class Alphaproteobacteria; order Rhodobacterales; family Rhodobacteraceae; genus HXMU1420-2. Next base: position 18,087 of record JAXMOA010000025.1, on the reverse strand, counting down.
CGGGTTCTGTGATGGCTTCGCCTTCGATGTCATTGGCGAAGAGGGGCAGCGGGGATTGGGCCGTCAGGGCCTTGGCGGCCCAGAGCGCCGCGCGGCGGGTGAGGCCGGTGGCGGCGAAGGTATCGGCCTCGGCCAGGCGTTCGAGGGTGGCCGGGGTGAGGCCGGCGCGGCGCCAGATGTCTGCCGGTTCGTGGTAGCCGTTGCCGCGGGCGGCGGTGAGCCAGGCGGCGTCTTCTTCGCGCAACCCCTTGATCTGGCGAAAGCCCAGGCGCAGGGCAAGGCCGCCTTTGCCGTCGGGCTCCATGACGTTGTCCCAATAGCTGGCATTGACGCAGACCGGGCGGATGGTGACGCCGTGTTCGCGGGCGTCGCGGACGATTTGGGCCGGGGCGTAGAAGCCCATGGGCTGCGCGTTGAGGAGCGCACAGGCAAACAGGCCTGGGTGGTGGCATTTGATCCAGGCCGAGGCGTAGACGAGGAGGGCGAAGGATGCGGCGTGGCTTTCGGGGAAACCATAGGAGCCGAAGCCTTCGATTTGGGAGAAGCAACGTTCGGCGAAGTCGTGGTCATAGCCGTTGCGCTGCATGCCACGCAGGAAGAGGGAGCGGAATTCGCTGACGCTGCCGTGTTTCTTGAAGGTGGCGAGGGAGCGGCGGAGGCGGTCGGCCTGATCCGGGGTGAAGCCGGCGCCGACGATGGCGATTTGCATGGCTTGTTCCTGAAACAGGGGAACGCCGAGGGTTTTGCTGAGGACTTCGCCCAGGGCGTCGGAGGGGAAGGAGACCTCTTCTTCGCCGTTGCGGCGGCGGATGTAGGGGTGGACCATGTCGCCCTGGATGGGACCGGGCCGGATGATGGCGACCTCGATGACGAGGTCGTAGAAATTGCGGGGCCGCATGCGGGGCAGGAAGTTCATTTGCGCGCGGCTCTCGACCTGGAAGACGCCGATACTGTCGGCGCGGCAGAGCATGTCGTAGACGGCTGGCTCTTCGGGGGGGAGTGTGGCGAGGGTGTAGGTGATTTGGTGGTGTTGTTGCAGCAGGTCAAAGGCCTTGCGGATGCAGGTGAGCATGCCCAGGGACAGGACATCAACCTTGAGGATACCCAGGCTGTCGATATCGTCTTTGTCCCAGCAGATGACGGTGCGGTCCTCCATGGAGGCGTTTTCGATGGGCACCAGCTCGTCCAGGCGCCCTTGGGTGATGATGAAGCCGCCGACATGTTGGGAGAGGTGGCGGGGGAAGCCGATGATTTCGTGGACGAGGTCCATGGTTTGGCGCAGCCGCCGGTCGGTCGGGTCGAGGCCGATTTCACGCAGTCTTTGGGCCTCGACCCCTTCGGTTGAGAAGAAACCCCAGAGCTGGGAGGAGAGGGCGGAGATTGTATCCTCGGTCAGGCCCATGGCGCGGCCGACCTCGCGGATTGCGCGTTTGCCGCGGTAATGCACGACCGTGGCGCAGAGGCCCGCGCGATGGCGGCCGTAGCGTTGGTAGATCCACTGGATCACCTCTTCGCGCCGCTCATGTTCGAAATCCACGTCAATATCGGGGGGTTCGTCGCGGGCCTCGGAGACGAAGCGCTCAAAGACCATGGTGCCGATTTCGGGCGAGACGGAGGTGACGCCCAGGCAGTAGCAGACCACCGAATTCGCAGCGGACCCCCTGCCCTGACAGAGGATGTCGCGGGAGCGGGCGAAGTGGACAATGTCGCGGACGGTGAGGAAGTAGGGTTCGTAGCGCAGCTTGCCGATCAGGGCGAGTTCGTGTTCGAGCAGACCAATGACATGATCAGAGGCGCCGTCCGGGTAACGCCAGTTCAACCCCTCGTAGGCCAGCCGGTGCAGGCGTTGCGAGGGGGTTTCATTGTCGGTGCCTTCGGTGGGGTATTCGTAGCGCAGTTCGTCCAGCGAAAAGGTCAGACGCTGGGACAGCGCCCATGCGCAGTCTACCGCGTCTTGGTGCCCGGCAAAGAACTGACGCATTTCGCGTTCGCCGCGCAGGCGTTGTTCCCCATTGGCCAGCGCGTCGCGGCCCAGCGCGTCAACCCGGCGGCTGAGCCGGATTGCGGTGAGCACATCGGCGAGGCGACGGCGGGATCCGTGGTGCAGCAGCGGGGCGGCCGAGGCGATGGTGGGCAGGCCCATCTGTGCGGCGGCGCGGGTCAAATGGGCAAAGCGGTCAAGGTCGCGGCCATCATAGACCGGGTGCATCAGCAGGTGCATCTTGCCGTCAAAGCGATCCGTAAGCCTTTTGATATACGGCGCCCAGTCATCCGCGCCCCCCCGCAGCCGTCGCATACGGGGCCAGAGCAGCAATTGCAGCCCCTCGGCATGATCGAACAGATCCGCGATTTGCAGATCGCAAGTGCCCTTGCTGGCCCGCAGCCGCCCCCGAGAGATCAGGCGACAGAGCGAGGACCATCCCTGACGGTTCTCGGGCAGCACGGTGATGGGCGGCGCATCGGTAAAGATCAGGCGCGCGGCCGGGATCAGGCGGGGGCTGGCGTAAATGGGAAACGACTGTGGCGCCGGAATGTGATCCGGGCGTGGCGGCCCTATGGGGCTGTTGGCGGCGTCCCATTCCTGCCGTTCCCGGGTGAGTCGGCGAATGCGGCGGGATTCGGTGTGGGCGCGGACGATTCCGGCGACGGAATTGTCATCCGCAATGGCAATGGCGGGCAGATTCAGAGCGGCGGCGCGGGCCATGAATTCCTCGGCGTGGGAGGCGCCGGTGAGGAAGGTGAAGTTGGATGTGATCGAAAGCTCGCTAAACATGAGGTCAATTTAGTTCATGTTTTGTTCTTTTTCGAGTCCTGAAGCGGATGGATCGTGCGCCGTTGCGACATCGCGACAGAGCTGCGCCCGCTGTCAGGGTCATTGGCTGCGGGGCCGCTGGCTGGCGCAGGCAAAATGGCGGACTGTGAATTTAGCGGGTTTTGGAGGCTTGCTCCGCCTGATGCGATCCAGCATAAACGGGGCGCAGCCATCCGCAGAGGACAGCACATGAGCATTCAAGCGCCCGAAGAAAAGATTGTGGACAGTTATCGCATCGCCTGTGACGGCGGTGACGGTGCGTTGGGGCATCCAAGAGTGTGGTTGCAGATACCCAATGAGCATGGCTGGGTTGAGTGCCCCTATTGCGATTGCAAATTTGTGCACAAGGATCATCAGGACGCCGCCTGAGCGTCTTTGGGTTTATCCGCGACACATTGCTGAAATTCGATGCCCTGGTCCTGCGATCTGAGCGGGGGTTTTGTGTGTGCCCGTGTCAGGTGTGTCTGCGTTTATTGAGCCTGTGTCAGTTGAGCCTGTATGCCGGGCCGGCGCATGCTGTTGGGGTGTGTTGATGACGGTGTGGCGGTGTCGGGGGCATAAACGCAACTGGCCGCAGGCCCGGGAACATGGCACAACCTGAAAATTGGAACTGGTCTGGGGGTTAGACATGGACGCGAGATTCGGCAAAGGCAGCCATTTGCATCTGATTGATGGGTCGGCGTTCATTTTTCGCGCCTATCATGCGCTGCCCCCTTTGACGCGCAAATCGGATGGGTTGCCGATTGGGGCTGTGTCCGGGTTTTGCAACATGTTGCAGCGGTATATCTCGGATAACTCCGGTGCGGATGCGCCGACGCATGTGGCGGTGATTTTCGACAAGGGCAGCCATACGTTTCGCAATGACATGTATGATTTGTACAAGGCCAACCGCGAGGCCATGCCCGAGGATTTGCGCCCTCAGATGCCATTGACGCGAACCGCCACCGAGGCGTTCAACATCGCCTGCAAGGAGCTGGAAGGGTTCGAGGCGGATGACATCATCGCCACGCTGGCGTGCCGGGCGCGTGATGCCGGGGGCCGGGTGACGATTATCAGCTCGGACAAGGATCTGATGCAGCTGGTCGGCGATGGGGTCGAAATGCTGGATGCGATGAAGAACAAGCGGATTGATCGGGACGGTGTGTTCGAGAAGTTCGGCGTGGGCCCGGAGCGCGTGGTGGATGTGCAGGCTTTGGCCGGGGACAGTGTGGACAATGTGCCCGGGGCGCCGGGCATTGGGGTCAAGACGGCGGCGTTGTTGATCAATGAGTATGGCGATCTGGACAGTTTGCTGGACCGGGCCGAAGAGATCAAACAGCCCAAGCGGCGGCAGACCCTGATCGAGAAGCGTGATCAGATCGAGTTGAGCCGGCGGTTGGTGCAGCTGGATTGCAATATGGAGTTGGACTTTGCCTTGGAGGATCTGGAGGTTCGCCCGCCGGACGCCGAGGTGTTGATGGCGTTTCTGGCGCAGATGGAGTTTCGCACTTTGTCCAAGCGGGTGGCGGATATCATTGGGGTGGAGGCCCCCGCGATACCAGAGGCCGCTCCGACCGAGGCAGCGGAGGACGGGTCCGAGGATGTGCCCTTTGATGCGCAGGCCTATGAGTGGGTGCGTGACGCGGAGGCGTTGAAGGGGTGGATTGCGCGGATCTATGAGTGGGGCCGTGTTGCGGTGGATACCGAGACGACGGGTCTGAACGAGATGGTTGCCGATCTGGTTGGAGTATCCCTGTCGGTTGAGGCCGGGGCGGCCTGTTACATTCCGTTGGCCCATAGGGCGGGGGATGGGGAAGGTCTGTTTGGGTCAGATGAACTGGCCGAGGGGCAGATCCCGATGCAGGAGGCCTTGGAGTTGTTGAAGCCGGTTCTGGAGGATCCTTCGATCCTGAAGATCGGGCAGAACATGAAGTATGACTCAAAGATCCTGGCCCGCTATGACATCGCGGTGGCGCCGATTGATGATACGATGTTGATGTCCTATGCCTTGCATGGTGGTGTGCATAACCACGGCATGGATTTGTTGAGCGAGCGGTATCTGGGGCATACGCCTATACCGATCAAGCCTCTGTTGGGCACTGGAAAGTCGGCCAAAACGTTCGACATGGTGCCGATTGAGGATGCTGTGCCTTATGCGGCTGAGGATGCGGATGTCACTTTGCGGTTGTGGCAGACGTTCAAGCCGCAGCTGCATCGGGGGCAGGTAACGACCGTTTATGAGACCCTGGAGCGCCCGTTGGTGCCGGTTTTGGCGCAGATGGAGATGCACGGGATCAAGGTGGATCGCGATACGCTGAGCCGGATGTCGAACAACTTTGCCCAGAAGATGGCCGGGCTGGAGGCGGAAATCCATGAGTTGGCGGGTGAGTCGTTCAATGTTGGGTCACCTGCTCAGCTGGGTGAGATCCTGTTTGACAAGATGAGCTTGCCCGGGGGGAAGCGGGGCAAGAACGGGAAGTATTCGACAGGTGCGGATATTCTGGAGGACCTTGCGACCGAGCATGATTTGCCGGGGCGGGTGCTGGATTGGCGGCAGTTGAGCAAGTTGAAGTCGACCTATACGGATGCCTTGCAGGATCACATCAACCCCGAGACCGGGCGGGTGCATACGTCTTACTCTATCGCGGGCGCAAATACAGGGCGGTTGGCGTCGACCGATCCGAACCTGCAGAATATCCCCGTCCGCACGGAGGATGGTCGGCGTATTCGCGAAGCGTTTATTGCCGAGCCGGGGAATGTGTTGTTGTCGCTGGATTATTCGCAGATTGAATTGCGGATTCTATCCCAAGTGGCGGATATTCCGGCCTTGAAGTCCGCCTTTGCAGAGGGGTTGGATATTCATGCGATGACCGCCTCCGAGATGTTCGAAGTGCCGATGGACGAGATGACGCCGGAGATCCGCCGGCAGGCAAAGGCGATTAACTTCGGAGTGATTTATGGGATCTCGGGATTTGGGCTGGCCCGAAACTTGCGCATTCCGAGGGCAAAGGCGCAGGGGTTCATTGACCGGTATTTTGAGCGGTTTCCGGGGATTCGCGCCTATATGGATGACACCGTGGCCTTTGCGAAGGAACATGGGTTTGTGCAAACCCTGTTCGGCCGCAAAATCCATACACCCGAGATTGGGGCCAAGGGACCTCATGCGGGGTTTGCCAAGCGAGCGGCAATCAATGCCCCAATTCAGGGGACGGCTGCTGATATCATTCGTCGCGCCATGATCCGGATGCCAAGGGCATTGGAGGGACTGCCAGCGCGGATGCTGCTGCAGGTGCACGATGAATTACTGTTCGAAGTGCCCGAGGCCGCCGTCGAAGCCACGATTGCGCGCGCGCGTGACACGATGGAAGGGGCGGCCAAACCGGCGGTGCATCTGGATATTCCGATGGTTGTGGATGCCGGGCAAGGCGCAAACTGGGCCGAAGCCCACTAGCGACTACGATTTTTCGCCGAAAAATCGGGTGTGTTGCGTGAGCCGGGCGGAGGTCAGGTCATTTCGACGGCGATCGCTGTGGCCTCCCCTCCTCCGATACAGATCGAGGCAATGCCGCGTTTTGCACCGCGTGCTTTCATTGCGCCCAGCAATGTGACCAGAATGCGTGCTCCGGACGCACCGATGGGATGGCCGAGAGCAACTGCGCCGCCATGAACATTCAACCGGTCATGGGGAATTCCCAGTTCCTTCATTGATGCCATGGCCACCACGGCGAAAGCTTCGTTGATCTCGAAGAGGTCAACCTCTTGGAGATCCCAGCCGATTTTCTCGGCCAGTTTTTGCTTGGCGTAGATGGGCGCGGTTGTGAACCAGCCCGGTTCGCCCGCAAAGGAGGCGTGGCCGACGATTTGCGCCAGTGGCGTCAGGCCCAGATCCTGTGCGTAGGATGCGCGGCCCAAAACCAAGGCAGCGGCACCATCATTGATAGAGGAAGACGCCGCGGCTGTGATTGTTCCGTCTTTACGAAAGGCCGGGCGCAGATTGGGAATTTTGGCCGGGTCGATTTTTTGTGGGCCTTCATCCTGTGAAATGGTGATGTCACCTTTACGGGTAGAGACCGTGACGGGGGAAATCTCCCATTCGAATGCGCCGCTGTCGGCGGCTGTTTTGGCTCGGGTGACGCTTTCGATTGCATAGGCATCCTGATCGTCGCGCGTGAACTGGAACATTTCGGCGCATTCTTCGCCGAAGGTGCCCATGGATCTGCGTGTGCCGTCCGGAGCGATGTCGTAGGCGTCTTCGAGACCGTCGAGCATCATATGATCCAGCACCTTATGGTGGCCGATTCGTGCCCCTGCCCGTTCGTTTGGCAGCAGGTATGGCGCGTTTGTCATACTCTCCATTCCGCCGGCCACGGCGAGGTCGATGGAGCCTGCGCGGATGGCGTCATGGGCCTGCATCACGGTTTTCATGCCAGAGCCGCACACCTTGCCCACGGTTGTGCAGGGCACAGATTTTGGCAGGCCGGCGGCAATGGCCGCCTGGCGGGCCGGGGCCTGACCGAGGCCGGCCGAAAGGACATTGCCCATCAGAACCTCCTGGACCTGATCTGGGGCGATATGCGCATCCTCAAGCGCGCCACGGATGGCAATGGCGCCCAGGTCTGTGGCTGAAACGCTGGCAAAGCCACCCTGGAATGCGCCAAGCGGCGTGCGGGCTGCGCCGAGAATCATGATTGGATCTTCGATTTTGGTATCGCTCATGGCTGGCCCTTTGTGCGTTCAGGATGAAAGTTTGGGCTATTTGTGCGCTAATTTTCAAAGAGCGGCAACCGGTGCTTTGGGGTGTTCAAATTGCGAATTGACTTACCTGATTATTTTTGTCAGGTTAATGACAGCAAGGCTCGGACAGTCGGGATAGCCAACGTGTAAAGATTTCCAGGGGTGGTTTTGGGTAGCTCCCCTCCCCGCAATTACAGGAGCGCACGATGGGCGTTAACGTTGTTGAACATGAGAAGATGACCGTTACGAGCACCTTGCCGGTTCATGAGGCCAGTCGTCTGACAGAGGGCGGTGATCTGGCATTGATCCGGCTGGAAGAGCAGCTGTACACGCTGCGGATTACACGGGCTGGCAAATTGTTGCTCACAAAATGAGTATGCCGATGGGCGACGAAACCGGGCAACGCGGCGGCGCGCCTGTTGGGCTGGTGCATAATTTGTCACCGGTTGAGGCAGGGGCGGTGCTGTATCTGAGGTTGTGGTGCGATGGGGCGGAGCCTCGGGGGCGGATGAAGGCGGAGCTGGAAGGTCAGTTGGGGTCTGGTCCTGGGTTTCAGGCCTATGAGGCGTTCGATTCTCTGTGCGGGATGTGCCTGCGATACGGTCGACGGCCAATGGTGCGCCACCAGTTGGGGTGCAAATGTCTGGGGGCGGATGAATCCTGCTTCGCAAACTTTATTGGGTATGCAAGTGAGGGCGCGCGGGAAGATGCGTTTTTGCTGGCGGCCAATCTGGTGCGCCCGGATGTAGCGATGATGATGGTCACCCTGGCGGAACGGTTTGGGCTGGCTTTGCGCCAGATGGCGATGGTGCCTGCGGTCACGCAACCGCGTGAGCCAGTCACGTTGCATTGAACAGGGTAGCGCGCGCCCCTTCGGGCGCTTGCAATAAAGGGGCTGGCTGGTAGGTTTGGGGTTATGGTCGATCAGAGATCGCCCCTCCCAACCCCGGCTTTGTCCATGTTTTTCAAAAATTTTTATTCGTCTGGAACCTCTGGTTTGAGCGGAGCCCTGTTTGGGGCTGTTGCGGTGGTGGTCGCCTTGGCCGCGCCGGTTGCGGCGCAGAGCCGCGATCGCATTCTTGAGGCCGCGCAGGTTGGATCGCAAAGCGCCTGTGCCCGCGGGCTGGCGGCCGCACCAGAGGCGGGTGCCAAACCCCTGGCGGTGTTTGACAGCCGGAAACTGAACCGACAGTTCATGAACGCGCGGGATTGGGAATTGTCGGACGGTTTGCTGGTGCGTCTCAGCCGGTTTGATCCTCCGAACCGGCCGGCGCTGTTTTTCGCGGCGGTTTATTCCGGCACCAAGACGGGGCGGCCATTTTTGCGGCTGGCCCGTGGTGAGGATTGTGCCATTCGCGGCGGAGAGCGTATCGAGTATGCGCGCGATCCGGATGCCCCTGCCCCGGCGCGGCTGGTTCTGCTGGATCGCAATATGAAATTGCGGGCGGCGCCTATTCCCCTCAATCCGAAGTTTCCCGATTCGCCCCGGGCGGCACCGGGGTGTTTGCCGGTTGCAGCGTTGGACAATGGGGTCAACTATTTGCTGCCGGAGCTGTTGCCCCTTTTGGCGCGGGACGCAGAGGGTGATCTGCTGGGTTATGATTTCTGGGAGAAGGACGCGTTGCCGTTTGATCAGGGGGTTCCGATTGGGGATCTGGATCCGCGAGTCTCGGCGTTTGAGCCGCCGACCCATGGCACTTCGGTCGCCAGTGCCTTTGTTGGGTTGAGCCCGGAGGATCTGTGTCTGGCCCCGTATCGCTATGCGCCGCAGCGGGCGAATCGCCATATTGGTGAGATGGTGGGGCGCATGGCAGAAGATGGCGTGCGCGTTGTGGTCCTGACCAGTGGGCGGGAGATGCCCTGGCCCGAATTTGCCAAGGCGCTGGATGCCAATCCGGAGATGTTGTTCATCAGCGCGGCGGGAAACAACGGATTGGATCTGAACAAGGTCAAAGTGTTCCCGATGATCTATGCCCGCCCCAACCTGTTGGTTGTCGGAGCCACGGACGCGGAAGGCGCGATGTGGGAACGCTCTAATTTTGGCGAACGGATTGTTGAGGTTGCTGTGCCCGCCGTGGCGCTGGATGGCATGGACTGGTCGGGCAAGGACAAGAAAATGACGGGGACAAGCTTCTCCGCGCCCCGCGTGGCGGTGCTGGCTGGATTGGTCGCCAAGGCCAACCCGAACAGCGACGGCGCTGCGTTGAAGGCGCAGGTGTTGCAGTTGTTTGAAGCCTACGGGCGGCGGGACAAGGGGGCCTGGGTCCTGCCCGACACCGCGTTGAAGGCGGTGGTGGAGAGCCTGACCCCCTGATGTCCAGTCTAGGCCCGGAACATCGTCGTGGGCGGTTTTGAGGCGGGCTGATCCTGAGGATCTTCGAGCGCTTCGAGCATTGGGCCCAGATGCTTTTCGTAGTTGCGCCACTCTTCGGAACTGCCCCGGTAGATCGGGCTGCGGACCTGAAGCGCCGAGGCCGTCTGGACCGCGCGTTCCAGTTCGTAAAACTTGAGATAGCTGTCGTCCCATTCAAAGCCTGCGGCCTCGACCAGATCGCGGGCGCGGTTTTCAGGGTCGGCAACCAATTCTTCGTAGTCGACGATATGGACACGGTCGGGCAAGCGGCGTTGCCAGAACTGGATCAGATCCTCGTACCGGCGCAAGTAGGAGCCGATCTCGCGCATGTTATAGGACCAGCCGAGTTCTGGGCTGTTGAAGATACGGCGATAGACTGACCAGCCGACCGCGCGTTTGTCACGACGGATGTAGAGGATACGCGCATCGGGCATGGCAGTGGCAATGTGACCGATCCAGAGGTGGTTATCGGTTTGTTTGTCCGTGACCACCGTCTTGTCCCCGGCCAGACCCTGGATCGCCTCCAGATAGCCTTCGCGGATGCGGGTGAACATGCCCAGATCCGGTGGGCGGACCTGGGCGCTGGTTTCATAGATCATCCGGGGAATATGAGGCATTTCACCGCCACCAAACAACGTGTTGTTAGTGGACAGGATCTGCTCGACCAGGGACGTCCCCGAGCGGGGTGGCGCGATGATGAAGACCGGGCGGACAGCAGCGGGCTGACGCGGGCGCACCGGAGAAGGCATTGAGCCAAAGCCAGATTTCAGCCGGGAGATCAGCGAAATTTCCCGCTGGGCATCATACCGGTTGCTTTTATAGAGCAGATCGTTTGCCAGTTCGAAACTGGCGAATGCCCGATCGTATTCCTTGATATCGGCATAGGCTTTGCCCAGGGCGAAATGCAGTTGGATCTGATCCTGCTCGGCGACGTCGCGGCGGCTGACCAGCTGTTCCAGTTTGGACAGATGCGGTGTGTCGGGTTTGTATTTGATGACAAGCGACAGGTTGCGGTGCCCCGGTGAATAACGGGGGTGTTTTTCGATCACTTCCTCGTAATATTTTGCAGCCCCTTCGGTGTCGCCCTTGTAGAGTTCGAGGCTGCCCAAACCCATGATCGCGACCGGATCGTTGGGTGCAATCTTGAGCGCGTTTTCATATTCGACACGGGCCTCTTCCACGAAACCAGTGGAGGAGAGCGCATTGGCGAGGCCGGTGTAGATATTGAGCACATCCTTGCGCAGCTCCAGGGCGCGTTTGTACCAGTCGATGGCTTCGAAGTGGTTGCCGACCTCTGTGTAGGATGACGCGAGGTTGGCAATGCTGGAAAAGAAGTTCGGATTTATATCTAACGCTTCGCGGAAGGATTTGATGGCCTGGTGCATGTTATTGTCACGCCTGGCCAACAGCCCGTGGAGGTCGTGACAGATCGGGTCGTCCGGATAGGTTTTATACAGGCGTTGGATCCGATGGCGGGCCTCGTTCGGATCGCTTCGGCTAAGGGAGGCTGCTGCGGCCTCGACATCGGCGCGGGGGGCTGGCGTTTTGCGCATGACGCCTGCTGGCGGGGCTTGCCCAGGAGCCATATTGCCCGGGCCTGCGGAATAGCTGGTGAACTGTGAGTTGAACGCTCTGGGTGGGGCGATCGGGCCTGTTGTGTTTGGTTGGGCGGCCTGCGGCTGGCTGGCGGTGCCCGCGTTGGGACGCTGAGCGCGTCCGCCCGGACGCCGTTTGGATGTCTTGCGCGGCATGGGGCGGCACTTCCTTTGCATTGTTTACGAACGGGACACTTAGAGCCGGAGCATCCGTTCTTTAGTAAAGGATTGGAAGGGGGAATTGACAGGGGGAATTGACAGGGACAGTTTGCAGATTTTCCTATCTGCGGGCCACAGTCGGGTCCCTGGCGTTTCCGTTGGTCGATAAATGGGAATAGGAGTGGCCGGGCACACCATTTTCATCCCAGGTGTGGGAGGTGGTGAAGCCCACGAGACGCTGGGATGAAAAGAGTTTCGGTCAAAGGGAACTTTATCACAACGTGACACTTCATAAACCTGATGACCAATCCTGGCATGGGCGCTGAGTGAACCGACCAGCCTGATAGTATTGCGGTCATCCGGTTGCTGGCCGTGGTGCGAATTGAGCAAACAAAAAGGACCCCCAGATTGGATCTGGAGGCCCGGAATTTTTCAGGAGTTGTGTCCTGTCGGTCTTAGGTAATGTCGACGGTGTCGTCAGCTTCGTAGAAGCCGTTGTTCCCGAAGAGACCATCGGTGTAATCGCCGTCTCCGAAGTCGACTTCGTCATATGCCAGCAGCATTCCGGACCCTTCGGCATGGCCGTTGAGTGTAGAATAATACGGGTCGAAGTCTTCTTGTCCGGTTTCACCGTCGTAGTAGTAGAAGAAGAACACTTCGTCATCGCCCAGCGACTGGGTGTTCTCGGAGGTTTCGCCGTAGACGTAGTAGTAAGCGATCACGCCGGTTTCGTCTGTTACCTCGATGGCGTCACCCAGCGACAGGCCCTGAGAGCCGTCTTCGTCGTAGGTGTAGCCGTAGTACACGTCAGTGCCGTTATACCAGAAGAAGGTATATGTGGCGGCTTCGGCTGGGACATAGTCATCGGCTTCGTAGTAGCCGTTGGACCCGTAGTTGCCGTCTGTGTAGTCTCCATCGTCGAAGTCAACAAAGTCGTGCGACCCCAGCATCCCCGAACCCTGAGCGTAACCGTATGCGGTGGTGTAATACGGATTGTAGTCGATCTGGCCGGATTCACCATCGTAGTAGTTGGTGTGGTAGGCTTGGTCATCCGACAGGCCGGTCGTGTTGGCGATTGTGGAGCTGTAGACGTAGTAGGTGGATGTGTTGCCGTTTTCGTCTGTCGTGGTGTAGCTGTACCCGACATAGAGGCCCTGCGATGCGTCGGCATCGTAGGTATAGCCGTAGTAGTAGTCATCCACACTGGTCCAGAGGTAGTAGTACGTCGCATCTGCTTCGTCGGTGGCTTCGTAGAGGCCGTAGTTACCGTAGTAGCCGTCTGTGTAGGTTCCGTCGCCGAAATCCACAAAGTCGTAAGATGCGATCATGCCAGAGCCGGCCGCGTAACCGTAGTACGACGTGTAGTATGTCGACGTGTCGGTCTGACCTGTGTTCCCATCATAGTAGTAGGAATGATAGGCCTGATCTTCGCCCAGGCTGTAGGTGTTGCCGGAGGTTGTGGCGTAGACGTAGTAGTAACCCGAGGCGCCGGTTTCATCCGTACTGTTGTAGGTGTAGCCGACCGAGAGACCCTGCGAGTTGTCACTGTCGAAGGTGAACCCGTAGTAGTAGTCTGTCCCGTTGTCCCAGACGTAGGAATAGGTTGTTCCTGCTGGGTTTGTGTCGTCCGCCTCATAGAAGCCGTAGCTACCGTAGTTGCCCTCGGTATAGTCCCCATCGTCGAAGTCGACGGTGTCATGGGCGTCCAGCATACCTGTGCCGAGTGCGTAACCGTATGTGGTGGTGTAATACGGGTCGTAGTCATACTGACCAGTTTCACCGTCGTAGTAGTAGCGGTGATAGGTTTGGTCATCGCTCAGGTTGTAGGCGTTGGCGTCTGTTGTGCTGTAGACGTAGTAAACCGACGTGTTGCCGTTTTCATCTGTGGTTGTGTAGGAATACCCCAGATACAGACCCTGCGATCCATCAACATCGTAGGCAACGCCGTAGTAGAAGTCAGAAGCGCTGTACCAGTAGTAATAGTAGGTCGCGTCTGCTGCTTCGTCGTCAGCTTCGTAGTAGCCGTAGTCGCCGTAGAGACCGTCAGTGTAGTTGCCGTCGTCGAAGTCTACTTCGTCATACGATCCCAGCATGCCGCTGCCGTAGGCGTAACCAAACACGGATGTGGCGTATGGGTCATAGTCGTACTGACCGGTTTCACCATCGTAGTAGTAATCGTGAAAGGCCTGATCTTCGCCCATACCGTAGAAGTTATCTGCGGTCGCATTGTAGACGTAGTAGGTGGATGTGTTCCCGTTTTCGTCTGTCGTGGTGTAGTTGTACCCGTCATACAGACCCTGGGAGCCGTCGCCGTCGTAGGTGACACCGTAGTAATGGTCTGACCCGTTCGTCCAGAAGTAGTAGAACGTGTTGTCCGGTGCTTCGTCGGTGGCTGTGTAGTAACCGTAGTTGCCGAACAGACCCTCGCCGTCAAAGTAGCCATCGTCAAAGTCGACATAGTCATAGGCCGTCAGCATACCGTCGCCGAGGGCATAGCCGTACAGCGTCGAATAGTATGGGTCATAGTCGGTCTGACCGGTGTCACCATCATAGTAGCTGGTGAACAGGACGCGGTCCTCGCCCAGGCTGAACACGTTGCTGGCTGTGGAGGCATAGACGTAGTAGTAGCCGGTCGCGCCTGTGTCATCGGTGGTGTAGTAGACGTACCCCTCATCAAGAGCTTGCGAGCCGTCGGCGTCCTGCGTCACGCCGTAATACAGGTCAGAACCGTTGTACCAGTAGAAGTAGTATGTCGACTGTTCGCTTTCGTCGTCCGCCTCGTAATAGCCGTAAGAGCCGTAGAGAGCGTTGGAGTCAAAGAAGCCGTCATCAAAGTCAACGTAGTCATACGACCCGAGCATACCCGACCCCAAGGCATAACCGTAGGTTTCGGTGTATTCCGGCGTGTAATCGTACTGACCTGTTTCGCCGTCGTAGTAGTAGCTGTGACGTGCCTGATCTTCGCCCAGGCCATAGCCGTTGGAAGATGTGCCCGAGTAGACATAGTAGAAGGACGAATTGCCGTTTTCGTCTGTGGTGGAGTATGTGTACCCGTTGTACAGCCCCTGCGAACCATCGCTGTCGTAGGTGGAACCGTAGTAAAAATCGGTTCCGTTGGACCAGTAGTAGTAGAAGGTTACGTCTGGTGCTTCGTCGTCAGCTTCGTAGTAGCCGTAATAGCCGTAGAAGCCATCGGTGATGTCACCATCGTCGAAGTCAGCATAGTCATAAGACCCCAGCATGCCGGTGCCGAAAGTGTAGCCATAGGCTGTTGTGTAATACAGCGTGGTATCACCCTGGCCGGTTTCGCCGTCATAGTAATATGTGTGATACGCCTGGTCGTCGCTCAGACCATAAGCGTTTCCGGAAGTGACCGAGTAGACCACGTATTCACCAGCGAGACCGTTTTCATCTGTGGTCGCGTATGTGTAGCCGTCATACAGCCCTTGCGAACCATCCGCGTCATAGGTGACGCCATAGTAGCTGTCGCTGCCATTGGTCCAGTAATACCAGTAGCTTGCGGATGTGCCTTCGTCGGTTGCCTCGTAGTAACCATAGTAACCATAGAGACCGCCACTGACGTCGCCATCGTCAAAATCGGCGTAGTCGTAGGATCCGGTCATACCTGATCCAAGCGCGTAACCGTAAAGCGACGTGTAATACGTCGAATAGTCGGTCTGACCGCTTTCGGAGTCATAGTAGAAGGTGTGGTATGCCTGGTCATCGCTCAGACCATAGGCGTTCCCCGCACTGGACGAGTAAACATAGTAGAAGCCCGACGCGCCGGTTTCGTCGGTCGCGTAGTAGGTATAGCCATCATACAAACCTTGCGAGCCGTCCGCATCGTATGTGGAGCCATAGTAGTAGTCAGACCCGTTGGTCCAATAGTAGTTGTACGTGACCTGCGTCGCGGCGGGTGAGCTGGCTTCGTAATAGCCGTTGTAGCCGTACAGAGCGTTGGAATAGTCACCTGTCCCGAAGTCAGCATAGTCATAGGACGTCAGCATCCCGGAACCGGCCATGTAACCGTAAGTCGCGGAATAGTATGGCTCGTAATCAATCTCGCCGGTGTCCCCGTCGTAGTAGTAGCGGGTATAGGCCTGGTCTTCGCCGAGGCTATAGGCATTGCCTGCGGTGGACGCGTATACGTAGTAAAACCCGCTCGTTCCGGTCTCGTCGGTCGAGTTAAACGAGTAGCCGCTGAACAAACCCTGAGACGAGTCCGTATCGTAGGTTGCGCCATAGAAATAGTCGTTTTGGTTGTACCAATAATAGTAAAATGTTGTCATTTTAGGCCCCAATTTTTTGGACAAATTCGTTGTCGGTTGTCAGGTTGCGCGTGCGATTTACTGGATTTGCGCAGCTTGGTTTAGTGGACTTTTGTTACAGCTCTTCAACGAGCGTTCGTTAGCGCGTCATATTTCATGCCTTACTGAGCCAGATTTAGAATGTTCCGGTCTACGGTGGCGGCCCAAACATTCGAAGCGCTCTGAAGCTTTGAGATCATGGTAAATAGACTGAACCGGAAAGCGAAGCGGATGGAGCTCCGTCGGTTCACCTGCTTGCCAATCTGGTTGTTCCCACACAAACGTCATACCTACATCCTCTTTGTGTACGAATGTTGACATTGATCTGCTTTCTAAATGCTCCGGATCATCGCCGATTATGACGAAGTCATATCCTATCTGACCTTCCCTCACGGTAATTCTCTTCGAATCACGATATCTCGATCCGTTAATAATAGTAAATATCAATGATATCCTAAAGCCGCTTTGCCGCATCTTAGGTCAAAATTCAGGCGCGTGCCAATAAATGGTGCGGTTATGGCGTTTTGATAGGATCGTCGCCTTGGGGTACGGCCAGGGCGCCGCGTGGCGCGACCATTGTTTTCACATTGGCAACGCGCGTAGATCGCCAATCTTTACCCAGACAGGACCGTCAAAGCAACCGGTAGCTTGGCGCAGATCTCGCAGGTGTTGTGTTCAGCTGAAAATGACGGTTTTTTGTCAGGCGCGCTGCCGTGTAGCGCATCCTCTGAATGCAATATGCCCCCGGATTTCTCCGGGGGCATATTTTTTTCATCATAGCTTTGGTGAAAGCTTATGCGTCGTCGGCTTCGTAGTAGCCATAGTAGCCATAGAGGCCATCGGTGATGTCGCCATCATCAAAGTCAGCGTAGTCATACGACCCGACCATGCCCGAGCCGAACGTGTAACCGTAGGCCGAGGAATAATAGAGGCTGTAGTCGGTCTGACCGGTTTCACCATCGTAGTACTGGCTGTGGTAGGCGTAGTCTTCGTCCAGGCCATACGCGTTCCCCGACGAGGTCGAGTAGACGTAATAGGTCCCTGTCGCGCCGGTCTCGTCGGTTGTCGAGTAGGAGTACCCGTCATAAAGACCCTGGGAACCGTCGGTGTCATAGGTGACGCCGTAGTAATAGTCGGTCCCGTTGTACCAGTAGTAGTAGTAGGTCGCGTCATCCGCCGTATCGTCAGCTTCGTAGTAGCCGCCGTAACCGTAGAAGCCATCGGTGATGTCACCATCATCAAAGTCAGCGTAGTCATACGACCCGATCATGCCAGAGCCGAACGTGTAACCGTAGGCTGAGGAATAATAGAGGCTGTAGTCGGTCTGACCGGTTTCACCATCGTAGTACGAGCTGTGGTAGGCGTAGTCATCACCCAGGCCATACGCGTTCCCCGACGAGGTCGAGTAGACGTAGAAGTAGGCCGAAGCACCGGTCTCGTCGGTCACATAGTAGGTGTAACCGTCATAGAGACCCTGGGAGCCGTCGGAGTCATAGGTGACGCCGTAGTAGATGTCGGTCCCGTTGTACCAGTAGTAGTAGTACGAGTAGTCATCCGCCGTATCGTCAGCTTCGTAGTAGCCGCCGTAGCCATAGAGGCCTTCGCTGATGTCACCATCGCCAAAGTCAGCGTAGTCATACGACCCGATCATGCCAGAGCCGAACGTGTAACCGTAGGCCGAGGAATAATAGAGGTCATAGTCGGTCTGACCGGTTTCACCATCGTAGTACTGGCTGTGGTAGGCGTAGTCTTCGCCAAGGCCATACGCGTTCCCCGACGAGGCCGAGTAGACGTAATAGGTCCCTGTCGCGCCGGTCTCGTCGGTTACGGAGTAGGAGTAACCGTCATAGAGACCCTGGGAGCCGTCGGAGTCATAGGTGACGCCATAGTAATAGTCGGTCCCGTTCGACCAGTAGTAGTAGTACGAGTAGTCATCCGCCGTATCGTCAGCTTCGTAGTAGCCATAGTAGCCATAGAGGCCATCGGTGATGTCGCCATCGCCGAAGTCAGCGTAGTCGTAGGACCCGATCATGCCAGAGCCGAACGTGTAACCGTAGGCCGAGGAATAATAGAGGTCATAGTCGGTCTGACCGGTTTCACCATCGTAGTACTGGCTGTGGTAGGCGTAGTCTTCGCCAAGGCCATACG
>JAXMOA010000024.1:0-57168 GCA_034670145.1 Marinibacterium sp. | reverse complement strand
CAAAAACATAACCATCAACAACAAGCCAAGACAACAAGCCAAAACAAAACAACAACAATCAAAAACACTACATCTTGCGAAACCCAACAACCCAAACACCAACGACTCACTCGGAATCATACCAAAACAAACAAAAAAGGCACCGCCACGAAAACCTGAAACGCTCATGTTCCGGCCACGGGCCTGCCACTTTGGTCAAAGGATTTTGCTATTGCAGAAACCGCGCCCTGTCTGGCGCAACAACAGCCCGACCTCGCCCTGTTCAGGCGTTCAACATCGCCTTGGCCGTGAATTCATCTGTCAGGAATACAGTCGGTTCTATCAGGCGCACGCATCCCAGCAGTACTTTCACTTTCTCTGGCCCACCAGAGATCAGCACGCGGTCCTTGGCCCTTTGCAAACGTTCCAGACCAACTGAGATCGCCCGCGTGTTTACGCTGTGCTCGACCATGCGCCCATCTTCGGAAATGAAGTTATACAATAAGTCACCAACAGCACCGGCCTCGATCAGACCCAGCCGTTCTGCCTCTGACAGATGCCCCATGCGATAAGAGGTCGTGATCCCCTCAATTCCACCGGCACTCAGAAAGGCAACGTCCAGATCATCGGCCTGCTCAAAGATCTGGTTAATCCCGCAACGCTCCAGCAGCGCATGTTTGGTTTCCGGGCTGTCCACGATTGCAGGCGCAGGGACAAGATAGCCCTCCCCCTTGAACAGTTCTGCAAATTGCCAGGCAAACTCTGCCGGGTTGAACCGCTTGGCCTGCGAAATGCCCCCGAGCAACGAAATCACGCGCACACCCTGCAATTCGCGCCCCCGGATATGTGGCAACGCAGTGTATAGGGTCCGCCCCCATCCCACACCGACCTTCATACCCGATTTCACGTAATCCGATATGAACTGACCCCCAATGGTCGCAATAGCCTTGGTCGGATCAGTGGCCGCCGAGGCCATCGGCGCGACGATCACCTTCTTGATGCCAAACTTGCGCTCCAAACCGCGCTCCAGCTCCAAAACAGCCGAAATATCCGCGTTGATCCGGATGTGCACTTCGCCCCGCTTCTTTGCCTCAGCAAGCAGCCGCGTTACCTGCACCCTATTGACCCCCAGGTTTTTGGCCGTTTCCTGCTGCGTCAAACCTTCGACATAGTAGAGCCACGCCGCCCGCACCCGGATGTCCCGGCTGGGATCCAGACTGCCCTTGTTGCGGTCGAAAACGGGCTGGTCCGTCGTTTTTCCTTTTGGCGTATCGTCCATATTCACCCGCCCCTCAGCTCAGATCGCTACTGTCATCAAGCGAGCGTTTTGGATCTGTAACCAAAGACAGAACATGGCCCCAACCAAGGGTCCAAACTCTTTCTTTTCAGATCGCGTAGGCCTGCCCAAACCAAATATGTCACCTGCAGTGTTGCGCAATTTTAAGGCAAGTCGCTGCATTCGTCCACAGCCCAACACCGCGCGCCCTGGACGGGCGGCCCATGCTGGCGGCAGATCGCGCGGATCTTTCCAAATGCCGCTCCAAACTTGACACTGCGGTGGCAGTGTTGCCCTCTCCTGGAAACCGCCCAAGGAGCCCCCATGACCCAGTTCAACGCCGAACTGAAATCCCGCCTTGTCCGCTATTGCGCCATCGACAGCCAGTCGGACATCGACAGCCCGACAAGCCCGTCAACACAATGCCAGCATGACATACTGGATCTAATGGTTCAGGAATTGACCGAAATCGGCGCGCAGGATGTGACCAAGACCTCCTATGGCACCGTCATCGCCACCATTCCGGGAACGGCCGAGGGGCCAACCGTTGGGTTTCTGGCCCATGTCGACACCGCGCCTCAGTTCAACGCCATCGGCGTCAAACCCCGCGTGATCGAGGGGTACAACGGTGGTACAATCACGTTCCCCGATGATCCGGATCTGTCGCTGACACCGCAGGATTTCCCCTATCTGGGCAAAAAAGTCGGGGATGATATTGTCACCGCCTCTGGCACTACCCTGCTGGGCGCAGACGACAAGGCGGGCATGGCCATCATCATGACTGCGGCACGTCATTTGCTGGAAAACCCGCAGATCCAGCACCCGACACTTCGCCTCGCCTTCACCCCGGACGAAGAAATCGGCCGTGGCGTCGACGCAGAACTGCCCGCCGATCTGGCTGTGGATTTTGCCTATACATTTGACGGTGGAGAGCTGGGGGAAATCATCTACGAAACATTCTCGGCCGATTTCGCGACCGTCACGATCAAGGGCGTCTCAATTCACCCCGGCCGGGGCAAGGACCGGCTGGTCAATGCCATTCACCTCAGCTCCAAGATCGTCGACACCCTGCCACAGGCCACGCTCACCCCCGAGACAACCGACCATAGGCAGGGGTATATCCACGTTCTCGACATCAAAGGCAGCGCGGCCGAAACCACTGTCCGCTTCCTCTTGCGTGATTTTGAGCGCGACGGACTAGAGGCAAAAGGGGCCCTGTTGCGTCAGGTTTGCGACACCATCGCCGCCACAGAGCCGCGCGCCGAAATCAACTGCGTGATCACGCCACAATACCGGAACATGCGCTACTGGCTGGAAAACGACATGACCCCGGTTGATCTGGCACGCACCGCCCTGGCTGATCTGGGGATACCGGAAAAATCCCTTCCCATCCGCGGCGGCACCGACGGGTCCCGCCTGACCGAGTTGGGCGTGCCCTGCCCGAACCTTTTCACCGGAATGCAGAACGTACATGGGCCTTTGGAGTGGATTTCAGTTCAGGATATGGCACAGGCAACGGCGCTTTGCCTGCGTTTGGCCGAACGCGCGGGGGACGGGCCGAAAAGCTCGTAAAGGTCGCAAGGGGGACCGTCTGGTTCCCCTTGCCATGCCAACTCGGGATCTACGCCACAGCAGGGTCACCCTGGCGATTTATCGTACATCAAAACACAATTCCCTCCTAAACTCAGACGTCCGACCCAATACAAACTCCAGGGCAACAAACTGAACGCATCTGCCAACCGATCCTGCCCATCCAACTGAATTCATGGTCAAACCCGCGGCCACTTCAGGCCTCCGGGGCGTTCCGATTTGACCTCAGGCTGCCAAGGCTGCCGGATAGGACCGTGCCCGATAGGCCTCCAGCAGGGTATCCACATGCTGATCCATCGTCACCGGGGCGGTGGCGCCTGCCCAATAGCGGGCCACGTCCAGCCCGCCGTTCAAAATAAACCGCAGCCGCGCGTGAAAACTGTCGATCTGCCCTGCACGAAAAACCATTTCCGGACAGTTTGCCAATTCCCTTGCGCCACCCAGATCGCTCGTCAACAAAGGGATCCGACGCGCATGCATCTCGATTGCCACTTGCGGCAGATTATCTTCCCACATCACAGGCACCAGCCCAACGTCCACAGGTGCCAAAATCCTTTTCAGATCCCCGTGACCATAGCCCGGAATATGCTGCACATCCGCCAGGCTCCGGCGCAAACCGTCCAGTCGCGCCATCGCACCGGCGGGACCAGGGCGGGCAGCAACAACCAAGCGGATGCGCTTTGCCAGATCCGCCGGCAAACGCTCCAACGCATTCAGCAGAAAAAAGAACCCCTTGTCGCGGCGCATGTATCCCAAATAGCCCAGCGTCACCGTGCCATCCGCGCCAGGCACATCGCCACGTGGACGGCTGGCCTGATACAGATGTGCTTCCTTGGTGCCGATGTAACAGGTCTGAAGCAAATCAGGCCGGACCTGATGCCCGGTTGCGATCTGGCGAACCCGGTCCGAGACACATAGGACCGCATCACAATGTTCGTTGACCAACCCCACCATTTTCTGACGCCGCTCGGCAAACTTTTGGGCCTGGCTGCGCAGGGTCATGTTGGACACAGATCCTGACTGACGGCGCAAAAGTGCCTGCATCAAACCCGCTCTGCGCCCGAGGCGCATCGCCGTCCGAAACACCAGATCAAACCGTCGGGTGCCCGGACGCACGCCCCTGGTCTTCAACCAATAGGCCAGTGCATTCGCCATACGCACCAGGTTCTCTGGCGGGCGATGGGGCACACACTCGATACATTTCGCGCCTTCCGCATGACTTTGGCAGTTTTCAGCTTCGTCAAACCACAGGTTCACCTGCGGACAAAACGGATAGTAGTTGTGCAGCGACAGGACGAACCGGGTTTCCGGAAACTGCTCGCGCAAGCTCAGAACATCCGCTGGCAATCCTTCCAATGTATTAAAATGTACGATGTCAAACGGTCCATGCACCCGCAAAAAGCTCGCGAAACAGGCTCTGGTCGCAGGATGGCTCAGCTGCGCGGACGATCCCAAAGAGTGATGCGATGGGGCCATAACCCCCGAATTGACAATCTCAAATCGTCGAGGAGACAACTTGCGCCCATGGCGAACCGCTTCCCATCTGGACGCCCCTGCACGCAGATCATAGGACAGACCGGCAGACAGGAAACTGGCCGATATGTCCCCACGTTTGGCAATCGCATCAGCAAGGTTGGCCTGATAGATCGAGACACCGCCGCCGCGGGCTTCGTCATCCAGATAGTCTACCCAATTGTAATACAGCACTTTCGTCAAATGGCTTGCTCCCGTCACGCTGACCTCGCCTGGATTTCCTGATGCGCCTCGATTGCATCTTCGATGTCATCAAACAGGTGCAATTGGCCACGATCCAGAACCAGGCCGGCGTCGCAAAAATTCCGGATCTGACCCATGTTGTGATTCACCACAATGGCCCCCGCATGCCGCATTCTATCCCGAAAAACGGCCCGGCTTTTGCGTCGGAACGCCCCGTCGCCAACTGCCGTCACCTCATCCACCAGATAGGTGTCAAAGCGGATACCCATAGAGGTCCCAAACGCCAGTCGCGCCCGCATTCCAGAAGAGTAACTTCGAACCGGCATGTGAAAATGATCCCCCAATTCCGAAAACGCCTGCACGAACTCTAGCAATGACTCGGTATCCACTCCGTAAATACGGGCCACGAATCGGACATTTTGTGCCCCGGTCAAATCCCGATGAAACGACTTGCCAAAACCGACCGGCCAACTGACCGTTCCATCCACAGTCAAACGGCCCCGATCCGGCTGCAAGGTGCCCGCGATCAGTTGCAGCAAGGTACTTTTTCCGGCGCCATTGCGGCCCAGCAAGGCCAGCGAAATGCCCGACGGCACGGTCATCGACATATTGTCAATCACCGGCTGATATTGCCCGTTCACCCAAAACCCTTTGGTCAGGTTATCGAATCGAATCATGTCGCGCTCTGCATCAACGCCGGTCGCGCAAACTGTAGTAAATCAGGACAACGACCGACCACCCAAGCCCCAGAAACAAGGCCGCCAAGCCCCACAGCAACACACGTGCCGGGTAATCCGCGCTCGAGGCCAGCGTCGGTTGAATGTACGTCGCCAGATAGCGACTTTGCCGAATGGCCTCTGCACGGGCAGCGTCATAGGCCGTCATCGCAGCAAGGTATCCGTTTTCCGCGAATTCCAGATCAACCGACAGGCGCTCATATTCTGCAATCAATGTCGGATAGTCCTGCCCGATGGCACCCGCTTGCCCGTCGCTCTCCGTAAAACTCTGCCGTTCCTGGGCAATGCGCGCGCGAATCACATCCAGCATATGACGGGCCTGGACCAACCGCGGATCATCTGGCCGGGTCGTCCCTTCCAGCGCATCATGCGCAATCAAACGTTCCGCCAACTGCTGCTGCAGATTTGTCATGACACCCAACCGGTTCTGCAGATCGACCGCCGGGTCCACGATCTGGGTCCGGGTCCTGAACCGCGTGATCGCCGCGCGGGCCTCTTGCAAGCGCGCGACTGCGGCATCCCGATCTGCCTGCGCATAGGCGATTGCATCTTCGCGCGCCTGAACATTCAGGCGATTGATCATGCGCTGGCTCTGCGCCACGATCTCTTGTGTCACCTGTTGCGCGAAACCGGGATCAAAGGCCAACACACGCACCTCGATCAACCCCGAAGACCGGTCAAAAGCCAGTCGAACAATGCGGTTCCAATACCAAAGCATCTCTTCGGTGGAGGCGTCGGGCCACAGTGAAAACAACCAGTCTGTTGGCCAATGCCGGGAATAATGGGCCCGCAAATCCAGCTGCTGATCCACCGCCACGGCCAGGTCCTGGCTCTGGATGAAAGCATATAGGATATCCCCATCCGATCCGCCCCCTTGCCCGGTAAACTGCGCCAATCCCCCCAGCAAATCCTGGGGCGTCATCCCCTCTTCTGATCGAACGGTAAAACCCGCTGTGGAGGCAAACTGATCCTCGGCAACGGCCCAGAAATACCACGCCAACACCATAAGGGGCAGAACCACCAACAGTGCGAAACTGACGATCAGCCCCCGATGTCGCCGTTTGAGCACCGCAGCCCGCGCTGGTTGCGGCATTTCAAGCACACGCAGATCCGGTGGTTTTCGATGGCCCAACTTACCCGATTTCGGTTTCGAAACCGCAGCGGGGCGGGCAGCAGACACCGCTGTGGCCGACCCATTCGGAGCGTCCAACACGGTCGAAAACATCTTTGAAAGCTGTGTCATCCTGCCCCGTTCTGGTGACTGACCGGATTTATCGGTCGTTTGGAAATCGCGCCTTAACGGATACGTGCTTTGAATGAGGAAATTCTTAAACCCGGACCAGATTACGATGCTGCATCCTTTTCCACCGCTAACCCCGCCGGACGATGCCGGCAGCCGTCGCGCGCGGCTCGATCCGTCGATACGCACCATCCTCGCCCTGATTCTAAGAGAGATGTCGACGCGCTACGGGCGCAACCCGGGGGGCTATGTTTGGGCCTTGCTGGAGCCTTTGGGTGCAATGCTGGTCCTTAGCATCGGGTTTTCGCTGATTCTGCGTGCCCCATCGCTCGGAAACAGCTTTCTGTTGTTTTACGCCACCGGCTATCTGGTGTTTCACCTGTTCCAAACGGTGAGCCAGACAGTGGGGCAGGCCATCAACTTTTCCAGACCGCTGCTACATTATCCCGCCGTGACCTGGCTGGATACGCTGCTGGCCCGGTTTTTCCTCAATACCCTGACGGCCCTTGTGGTCAGCGCATTGCTCCTTGTCGCGATCTTGACCGCCAGCGATACCGGCACGGTGGTCGAGCTTGGCGCCATCGCAATCGCTCTGACCCTGGCGGCGGCTCTGGGGCTGGGCATTGGATGCCTGAACTGTGCGCTGTCCTGCATCTCTGCCACCTGGACCCTTGTCTGGGGGATACTGACGCGGCCGCTCTTTCTGGCCTCCGCGGTTTTGTATACTCCCGAAGATATGCCGCCAAATGTTCAGGATATCCTGTGGTGGAATCCGCTGGTCCACATCGTCTCGTTGATGCGCACCGGCTTTTTTCCGATGTACCAACCCAACACGGTCAGCCCCTTGTATGTCATGTCAGTGGCGCTGATCACGCTCTCTTTCGGATTGCTATTGATGCGCAGCAATCATTGGCGTGATCCCACCTGAGCCTCAGGTCTGCTTTTGCACCACCTTTTGCCTCTGCCCCCCTTCGACCGGCGGCATGACGCCGCCAGAGTGCGAAACAGCCTTGGGTTTCGCCGGGCCTGCGCGCGGCCCTATGAAATCCTTTGCTTGTTCCTGCACAGATCCAACGACGGCCGCAGAATGCAACGGATAGGTCAACCGCTTTGGCCGCACCCTGGCGGCAGGATCCAAACCATCCACGCGGTCATCCGATGGCTGCGCCGCAGCCATGCGCAACACCTCTGCATGGGGTCGTGTCACTTTTCCCCGCAAACCATCCCGGATCGCGCATTTCAACAATCGGGCAAAGACCGCTTCCTGCCCCAAATGCGCCCGCCGCCTGCGTAACCATCGCGGCAAGACGACGGCCAAAACCGGCCAGAACAACCATCCGGCGGCCAATCGATACAGCATCAATAGATTGCGGTGATAGTAATACGCCTTCCAGATCGGACGAAAACCGCCTTTGGGCCCGCCAAACGTCGACAAATCATGTTCAAAACGCAAATTGGGGGCAAAACAGATCCGACCACCCGCCCGGCGCAATCGCAGTGTGTACAGGCTGTCATCGCCATACAAAAACAGACGACCATCCGGATACCCGGCCAGCTCTACCGCGCGGCGTGATAAAAACAGTCCAACGAAAGAGGCCACATCCACCGCCATTTGTGCGCCTTCAAAAGCTTCTGACGGGATGTGAAAACCGGCCCGGCCCCTCAACATGGTGCGCCCGAACAATCGCACATCCCAAAACGGGTTCCGGGACGGTCGATTCATCTCGCAAATCTGGCCATCCGGTTGATACACCGCTGCCGCCACCGCATCCCAGGACGCGCATGGCAACGCATGAAAGCGCGACAAGGCACCGGGCATCGGGCGCGCATCATCGTCCATGACAACGGCCCAATCGGCTGCCAACCAATCCATTGCCAGCCGCAATCCGGCCTCAAACCCGCCTGCCCCGCCCCGATTGCGCGCATGGCGCAAAACATGCACCCGATTGTCCGCGTGTCTGGCCAACCAGGCCGCCGTGCCATCCGTCGAGGCATTGTCGACAACAACGACTCCCGCCAACTCTCGACGAGGGGACAATAGCAAGTGATCCAATGTCACCTGCAATTGCCCCAACTGGTTATGCGTGACCACCACGGCCACCAGCCTGCCCTTGGACGCGTATCCGGTCCGATCACCCTGCAACGTCTGTCACCTTTCGTTAACCGTCAGAGACAAACTGTCACGCTGGAGTCAATTTACGGTTAACCGCTCCCGATCAAAACGCCGGCCGCCAAGACCAGGCCGCCCCCCAATACCACCTGCATGGCGGCACGGAAAAACGGCGTCTCCATATACCGGTTCTGAATCCAGGCAATCGCCCAAAGCTCTACAAACACCACAATTCCGGCCAGCACCGTCGCCGTCCAGAAATCTGTAATCAGATAGGGCAGCGCATGCCCCAGGCCGCCGAGCGTGGTCATCACCCCAGACGCCAACCCCCGCTTGATCGGTGATCCACGCCCCGACAACGCCCCGTCATCCGACGCCGCCTCGGTAAAGCCCATCGAAATCCCCGCTCCGACCGAGGCCGCAACCCCAACCAAAAAGGTTGTCCAACTGTCATGGGTCGCAAACGCCGTGGCAAAGATTGGCGCCAGGGTCGAAACCGAACCATCCATCAACCCGGCCAGCCCCGGCTGCACCCAGGTCAACACAAACTGACGCCGGGCTGCCCGGGCCTCATCAGCCACGGAATCCTGATCCAGATGCTCCTCTGACAAGGCAACCGCCGCCGCCTGATGCCCCGCCTCGGCCGCCGCCAGATCGCCCAGCAACTTGCGCGTGGCGGCATCGGTCACACGTTTCGCCGCCGCCAGATAAAACTGTTCGGCCTGGCGCTCCATCGCGGCGGCTTCTTCCCGAATCCGCTCCAACCCCAGGTTCTCGACCAGCCATACAGGGCGGCGCGCGTAATACCCGGCCACATGTTCGCGCCGAATCAACGGTATGACCGGACCAAACCGGGCCGTATGCAAATCAATCAAACTGCGGCGATGGTTGTCTTCCTCTTCGGCCATCCCGTCAAACACCCGGGCGGTCGCCGGAAACTCCGCCCGCAACTGCTCGGCATAGCTGCGATAGATTCGCGCATCATCTTCCTCAGAGGAAATCGCCAGCGCCAGAATCCCCTGCTCGCTCAAATCCCCAAACCGTTTCCGATTCAAATTAAAACGCATCCGCCAACCTCATTTAGAACCATTCTAAATAATAGGACACCACCAACCAAAGCAACACCCCCGGCCAGTTTTTGTTGCAACTGAACCGTCCGATTTATAGGTTCAGAGTCCTACAAACGGAGCAACCATGGACCAATCCTCTCTTGTCGTCAGAACCGGCCGCAAGTTTCAGCAAGTGCTGGACGGTGCCAGAGAGGTGTTTTTGCGCGATGGCTTTGAGGGTGCCAGCGTCGATGACATTGCCCGCGCCGCAGGCGTGTCCAAGGCCACACTCTATAGCTATTTTCCCGACAAACGCCTGTTGTTCATGGAAATCGCTCAGGTCGAATGCACGGCAATGGCCGAACGCACAATGGCGATGATCGACGATTCCAGACCCCCACGCGAAGTGCTGACCACAGCCGCCAGCCAAACCGTGCCGTTCCTGTTGTCCGACTTCGCCCAGCGGGTCTTTCGCATCTGTATGGCCGAGCGGGACCGTTTCCCAGAGCTCGGCCGGGCGTTTTATGCCTCAGGTCCGGAAATGGGTCGTAAACGGTTCTCTGAGTATCTGGCCAAAGCCAACGAAAAGGGCGATCTCGTCATTGATGACGTGGCCATGGCGGCTGACCAGTTTGCAGAACTTTGCCGGGTCAAATTGTGGACACGGGCCGCATTCGGCGTTCAGACCGAGTTTACGCAGGCCGAAATCGACGATGTTGTCAAAAATGCCGTAGACATGTTCCTGGCACGCTATCAGCCCTGAAACCGGGCCTGGCGCCGCAAACTTGATCCGAATTGGGCTTTGACGTGACCCGCATTGGACCGGCAAGGGCGGTGATGGGGCTTGCTGTTGTGATCCGGGTCATGGCATTTGCACCGGATAGAACGACGACCGCGATGGGGGGCCGAACCGTGATCAAACTTCTGGGACGCTTTACAGTGACATTTCCGGCACTGATTTCACTGACGGCCTGCGTCGAACCACCCGATGACACGAATTTCAGCCAGCCTGTTTCAACCGATCCGCTCATCGCCCCGCTGGCCGTGCCGGTGCCCGAACCGGTAGAGGTCAGCGGCATACCATCCGACCCCCTTCTGGAACAGGCCGCTGCCGCCATCGACGCAACCGAAGACTCCGCGCAGGCGACAGGCCAGCAAGAAGAGTTGGACCCAGCCCAAAACCTGGCACTGCTCACCTGTGGCGCGCACAAGACGATTGGCTTTGTCGGAAAACCTCTGAGCGAGGTACAGCCGAGCCTGCCGGAAAATGTCCGTGTGATCCGCCCCGAGGATGTGGTGACCCAGGATTACAACACCGCCCGCATGAACGTTGCGATCAATGACTCTGGGGTCATCACCAAAATCGACTGTGGCTAGATACTGCGGCCAGAAATTGCGGCTGATCCGGGCTCTAACCGGACCGTTCCGCCTCCAGCATCGCCTGCAAGGCAGCTTTGTAGGTCGGATACTTCAGCGTGATGCCCAGCTCCTCTTTGATCAGAGTGTTGCGCACCCGCTTGCTGTCAGCGTAAAAGCTGCGCGCCATCGGTGACATCTCCGCCTCTTCGAAGCGGACCTCTTGCGGCAGTGGCATCCCCAACAGCGTCGCGGCATAGCCCAGGACGTCCTGCGGCGGAGCCGGATCATCATCGCACAGGTTGTAAACGGCCCCAGGGTTGGGTTGGGCAATCGAAGCCTCCAGCACCTGGGCGATATCCTCTACATGGATGCGGCTGAACACCTGTCCCGGTTTGATAATGCGCCGCGCGGTGCCATTGCGAACCTTCTCAAACGGACCGCGACCGGGGCCATAGATCCCGGCCAGGCGGAAAACCTGCAAGGGCAGACCGGGAATGGCTTGCCAGGCTTCTTCTGCCTCCTTGCGCCAGCGGCCACGCCGGGTCGAAGGCGTCAGCGGCGTCGTCTCGTCCACCCATCCGCCATCATGATTGCCGTAAACGCCCGTCGTCGACAAATAGCCGACCCAGGCAAAGTGATCGGCCCGCGCCGCAATCTGATCGCGCAAGGCCGCCAGCACGGGGTCGCCGTCAGCCGTTGGGCCTGCGGAAATCAGCAGATGGCTGACTCCATCCAACGAAATGGCATCCTCACCAGGCCAGATCAACGCAGAGGCACCCGTCGCCCGAATGGCCTCTGCCTTGTCGGCAGAGCGGGTGGTGCCGGTGATCTGCCAGCCCTGCGGCAGCAAACGCTGCGCCAGAGCACGGGCGGAAAAGCCGTGTCCAAATGATAACATCGTTCCAGTCATAACCCCTAGATGCGCGCGTTGGGCCCGCTTCGCAAGTGTTACAAAATTCTATTGATTTATGTTTTTTCGTAACATATAAAAATGGCATCAAGGGACATTTGCCCGCTCAGGAGATGCCAGCAATGTACAGCCAAGGTCTTATCGGCGCCGACGGGCGCACCGAAGAAACCCCGGAATTCCTGGCCGCCTTTCAGGCGCGTATTGATGCCGAGGAAAAGATAGAGCCGAACGACCCGATGCCCGAAGGGTATCGCCGTATGCTGGTGCGCCAGATCGGTCAGCACGCCCATTCTGAAATCGTCGGTATGCTGCCCGAGGGCAATTGGATCACCCGCGCGCCCAGCCTGCGCCGCAAGGCCGCGTTGCTGGCAAAGGTGCAGGACGAGGGCGGGCATGGGCTGTATCTCTACTCTGCCGCCGAAACCCTGGGCGTCAGCCGCGCCGATATGACCGAGGATCTGCTGTCCGGCAAATCCAAATATTCCTCCATTTTCAACTATCCAACGCTCAGCTGGGCCGACATCGGTGCAATTGGCTGGCTGGTGGATGGCGCTGCGATCATGAACCAGATCCCATTGTGCCGGTGTTCTTATGGTCCTTATGCCCGGGCCATGATCCGTGTCTGCAAGGAAGAAAGCTTTCACCAGCGCCAGGGTTACGAAATCATGATGGCGCTGGCCGGCGGCACCGAGGCGCAAAAAGAGATGGCGCAGGATGCGCTGAACCGGTGGTGGTGGCCCTCCATAATGATGTTTGGGCCCCATGACGCGGACAGTCAGCATTCAGACCAATCCATGGCCTGGAAAATCAAACGTTTCACAAATGATGAACTGCGCCAAAAATTCATTGACGCAACCGTTGTTCAGGCGGAATTCATCGGCCTGACGCTGCCTGACCCGGACCTGAAGTGGAACGAGGAAAAGGGCGGGTACGATCACGGATCCATCGACTGGGATGAATTCTGGCGTGTGGTCAAAGGGCATGGCCCCGTCGCCCGTGACCGGATCCGCGACAGACGCACGGCCTGGGATGATGGCGCCTGGGTGCGCGAAGCGGCGCTGGCCCATGCTGAAAAGCGCAAGGCGCGCAAATTGGCAGCCGAATAGGCCAGACATTCAGACCACCGTCTGGCTGACACGTTCGGCAAGGGGGCGTTGCCCCCGTCCCCGACTGGGTCGGGGACTCCCCCAGAGTATTTGACCCAAAAAGAAGGACTTGGGCATGATCAACGAAATCCCCCTGTGGGAAGTTTTCATCCGCCCACGCAATGGGCTCAGCCATAAACATGTCGGCTCGGTCCATGCTGCGGACGAAGTGATGGCCGTCCAGGCCGCGCGCGATGTTTATACCCGCCGCGGCGAAGGCAACTCGATCTGGGTTGTTCCCTCGGTCGCTATCACAGCCTCGGACCCGGACCAGGCGGGCGAAAACTTCGACCCCGGCGAAAAGATCTATCGCCACCCCACATTCTACGACATTCCGGAAGACGTGGGGCATATGTGATGGCGTTGTTTGAGGCTCTGCTCGATCTGGCGGACGATCATCTTGTGCTGGGCCACCGGCTGAGTGAATGGTGTGGCCATGCCCCGATGCTGGAAGAGGACCTGGCCATGCCAAACATGGCACTGGACCTGATCGGGACCGCGCGCTCGTTGTACGAATATGCCGCCCATGTCGAAGGCCAGGGCCGCAGCGAAGACGACCTGGCCTATTTGCGCGGCGAACGGGACTACCGCAATTGCCTGTTGGTTGAACGCCCCAATCGCGATTTTGCCCAGACAATGCTCCGGCAACTCTATTTTGCCGCCTTCATGCACCCGTATTGGGCCGCAGCCGCCAACAGCCCGGATGAAACCATTCAGGGCATCGCCGGCAAGGCGGTCAAGGAAATGGCCTATCACATTCGCCATGCCGGTGAATGGGTCGTCCGTCTGGGCGACGGCACCGAAGAAAGCGCCCGGCGCATGGCCGACGCGATCGAAGATTTGCATCTGTATACCGGCGAATTGTTCGAGCCCGGGAACGCCATTGGCCTGGCGGCCCTGCCTGACCGCGCCGCGTTGCGCCCCACCTGGCAGGCCACAATAGACTCTGTTTTCGCCCAGGCCATGCTCACCAGCCCAGAGATTCCCTATCCGCAAACCGGTGGTCGCAAGGGTCTGCATGGCGAAGACCTGGGACATATGCTCGCCGATATGCAATCCGTCCACCGCGCCCATCCCGGCGCAATATGGTAGAGCCAGCGCGCCTCGACAGCCGTCGCGCCTGGGCGGCTGCGGCACAGGTTCCGGACCCCGAGGTCCCCTGTGTCACGGTCGCGGACCTGGGGATCCTGCGGGATGTCCGGATCGAAGACGGCGTCGCTGTCGCGGATGTCACGCCGACCTATTCCGGATGCCCCGCCGTTCTGGCCATCGAGCTGGCAATCGAAACCGCCTTGTTAGAGGCTGGTTTTCAGGCCCGTATCAACCGCGTCATGCAACCGGCCTGGACCACCGACTGGATCACACAGGCCGGGCGCGAAAAGCTGCGGGCCTACGGGATCGCCCCACCCGAGGGCAGCACCTCCAAACTCGCCCTCTTTGGCGAAACCACCGTCACCTGCCCCCGCTGCGGCAGCCGCGACACCGAGAAACTCTCGGAATTCGGCTCTACCGCGTGCAAAGCGCACTACCGCTGCACCACCTGCGCTGAACCTTTTGACTATTTCAAATGTATCTGAGGCCGCCCTATGTTTCATGATCTGACCCTGTCCGACGTAAAAGCAGATACCGCCGATAGCGTGATCCTCAGCTTTGATGTCCCCGCCGAGCTGAGCGACACCTTTCACTATGCCCCGGGCCAATACCTGACCCTGCGCGCCGAGGTGGACGGAGAAGACATTCGCCGCAACTATTCTATCGCCTCACGCCCGGGTGGCGCGCTCTGCGTGGGTGTCAAACAGGTCGACTCGGGTGCATTTTCAACCTTTGCCCAGGGCCTGACACCAGGCGATCGTCTGTCCGTCATGCCGCCCGAAGGCCGTTTCACCTATGACAAGCAGACCAATATCGTCCTGATCGCAGCCGGCTCTGGCATCACTCCGATGATTGCCATCGCCGGGCAGGCCCTGGCAAACGGCGCGCGGGTCGCGCTGGTCTATGGCAACCGACAAACTGATTCGATCATGTTCCGCGATACGCTTGACGCGCTCAAAGATACCTATCTGGACCGGTTCACCCTGATCCACATCCTCAGCCGCGAACCACAGGATGTGGCCCTGCTGAACGGGCGTGTGAGCGGTGAAAAAGTGTCCGCTCTGGCCAATGCCGGTGCCGTGGGGCTGGACGATGCAGATGGCATCTTTTTGTGTGGTCCAGGCGCAATGATCGACGATGTCACGGCCGCCTTGGCGGATCGCAAAATAGACTCTGATCTGGTGCATTTCGAGCGTTTCACCATCGACGGCGAAGCCCCCCGCGCACCCAAGTCCAAGGCCGCCGAACAAGCCGCCGAACAGGGCGTCTCGGTCGCCGTCGTGATGGATGGCAGCCGCCGCGATTTCCGCTTTGAGGCGCAGGACGAAACCATCATCGAGGCCGCCGCACGGGCGGGGCTGGAGCTGCCTTATTCCTGCAAGGGCGGAATGTGCTGCACATGTCGGTGCAAGGTCGCCGAAGGTGGGGCAGAAATGGCCGTGAACTACTCGCTAGAGCAATGGGAACTCGACGCGGGCTTTACCCTGGCCTGTCAGGCGCGCCCAACGACCGAAACCCTGGTACTCGATTTCGACGCAGCTTGATTTTCACAACCGATCTGGCCCTAACTAGGGTCATGACCGAAGATCGCCCAAATCTGAACGCCGCCTATGATCTGCAATCGCCAGACGACAGCCGCCGGCTCTATGCCGATTGGGCCTCGTCCTATGATTCGACGTTTGCGGTCGATCATGACTATCAACTGCACCTCCATACCGTCCGCGCCTTTGTTGCCGAAGGCGGGCAAGGCCCGGTTCTGGATGTCGGCGCGGGCACTGGTCTGGCGGGTCAGGCGCTTGCAGAGATGGGCGTTTCGCCCATAGACGCCGCGGATATCAGCGCCGAAATGCTGCATGTGGCCGAGCGCAAGGATGTCTACCGCGATCTGTTTGAGGCGGACCTGCTACAAGGTCTGCCAGTTGCCCCCGGCACCTATGCAGGCGTGATCAGTTCGGGCACCTTCACAAATGGGCACGTCGGCCCTCAGGCCCTGGACGAATTGTTACGCATCGCCCGCCCCGGTGCCCTGTTCGCGATCTCGATCAATGCGCAGCACTACGCCTCGCAGGGGTTTGACGACAAACTGCACGCTCTGGGCCCCACCATCCGCGACCTGACCTTGCCGGAAACCCGTATCTACGGCCCCAGGGCCTCGGATGAACACAAAGACGACACCGCGTTTATCGCCCTCTTTCGCAAGGTCTGACCCTCAGGTCGGCGCGGCATAGACGTCAACCGGATCCGCCAGGCCCTTCAACATCCGCTGGGCAACCTTGCGACTGTCCTCCGGCAACGCCCGCGCGAAAGCGGCAGAATACAGCACCGATTCTCCCAACTCTGCGCACAGCCCCTCGATCCGCGCCACCAGATTCACGGCTGGCCCCATCACAGTGAAATCAATACGCTCCGCCGACCCGACATTCCCATACAAGACCGAGCCGACATGCAGTCCGATCCCGAATGACACCCCATCGGCCGAACGCTGGGCCAGTTGCGCCGCAGCCAGCGCCTGAACACATGCCACCTCTGCCGCGCCGGGAAAAATCGCCAGAACTCCATCCCCCAGAAATTTCAGGATTTCGCCCCCATGCGCATCAATCGCGGCGGCCATCTGTTCGAAATAGCCATTGGCCAGAGCCACGGTTTCTTCGGGCGGCAACTCCTGATTCATCCGGGTCCAACCCCGCAGATCACTGATCAGAATCGCCGCATCAATCGTCTCGATATCGCCCCGGGTAATCTGCCCTGACAAAACCCGCTGACCGGTTCGTGGCCCTAAATAGGCATCCGCCAACGCCCGCGCGATCTGACGCGTGTTAAAGACCTCCAGAATCGGGGAAATCGCCCCCGCGATCATATGGATCTTTTCCAGATCCGCGTCACTGAACCCACCCGGGGTGTCACTGGACACAATAAACACCGCTGGCCGCCCCTCGGAAAAGTTCAGCAACCGGCCAAAATAGTCGGTGATCCCTCTGGCCTTCAGATCATGCAGCATGCTCGGATCATCCGGGCCCAGCGCCCCTTCCAGGCGCCGCCGATAGGGTTCTTTGGTCGTTGTAATGATCTCGATCGGGCTGCCGGCAAAAGACGTGTTCTGGTGGAACCCATGCAATGCAACATTGACGGATTTCAATCCACCGTCGCGCTCCCAGGTGGCGCTGACCGCCAGAACCAGAGGATGCAACGTGCGCATCGACACCCGCAGACGGCAAATCGGCGCGCCCTCTGCCATCAACTGTTCCCCCAGAGCGGCGATCATGGCTTGCCCGTCGGCCATCAACCGGCCTTCCCGCATCAGCCAGCCGATGATCGTTATCGGATTCCACTCTGGGTTTCGTGTCTCACTCATACCAATCACATAGAGCCTGCCACGGCAGATAAAAGCCCCCGAACCGGCTCAGCGCCCCTTCCAGACCGGATCGCGCTTCTCGGCAAAGGCGCGGGCGCCCTCCATCTGATCCTCGCTGTCATATAGGACATCCACGGTCGCCAACTGACGCCCGGTGATGCGGTTCATCGTGGTCTGAAACTTTTCATCCTCCGCTTCGCGCACGATTTCCTTGATGGCGGCATAGACCAGCGGCGGGCCTCCGGCCAGCAGACGCGCCAATTCCCGTGCCCGCGTCATCAGATCAGAGGCCGGAACGATTTCATTGATCAGCCCCCAACGATGCGCCTCTTCCACATCGAACCAGCGACCGGTCAGCAACAGCTCCATCGCAATGTGATATGGAATACGCTTGGGCAGTTTCACACTGGCCGCATCCGCAACCGTCCCTGACAAAATCTCGGGCAGGGCAAAGCTGGCATGATCCGCCGCGACGATAATGTCCGCGCTCATCGCCAACTCCAGACCGCCGCCACAGGCAATACCATTCACCGCCGCAATGACCGGTTTGTTCATGTCCCGCATCTCTTGCAGACCACCAAAGCCACCAACGCCATAGTCGTCGTCCACGGCATCCCCATCCGCCGCTGCCTTCAGGTCCCAACCGGGGCAAAAGAACTTTTCTCCACCCCCCGTCAAAATCGCGACCCTTAGGTCGGGATCGTCCCGGAACGACTTGAACACATCGCCCATGATCCGGCTGGTCGCCAGATCAATTGCATTCGCCTTGGGCCTGTCCAGAACAACCTCTAGCACAGCGCCGTCCCGATGGGTCCTGACCGGACTTGTCTCACTCATGTCATTCACTCCTCAACCGCAAACGGATCATTTTCAGGATCCGGGTTCCGCGTGTATTCAGCCCATTGGGCCGCTTGCTCTGCCGCCTCGGGGCCCAGACAATCACCCAGCACGGCCAATGCCATGTCCATGCCCGCAGACACGCCCGAAGAGGTATAGATATTTCCATCGCGCACCCATCGCGCGCGCCGCTGCCAATCCACGCCGCTGGTCTGCCCGTCGACCCAGTCAAACGCCAGCTTGTTCGTCGTCGCCCGCCGACCTTCCAGAACACCAGCCTTGGCCAGCAAAAGTGAACCGGTACAGACCGACGTCACATACTCTGCCTCTGCTGAATTAGACCCTAACCAGCGCAAAAAGGTCTCATTGCTGTCTACATGCCGCGTCCCA
This sequence comes from Marinibacterium sp., assembly GCA_034670145.1. Lineage (GTDB taxonomy): Bacteria > Pseudomonadota > Alphaproteobacteria > Rhodobacterales > Rhodobacteraceae > HXMU1420-2. The sequence continues at coordinate 38,386 of JAXMOA010000024.1, read as the reverse complement.
CGCCCGCCGGGCACCAACAGTAAGTCATACCGACGATCATCGCCCATCCCATCCTGCGCCACCGTCTCTGGCCCGCCAGAGGCCACAACTGGCCCGGCCTCCAGCGCAACGGTGCGGATCTCAAAGGCATCGCGGAAATAGGAAAACATCTCCAGCGGCCCGTATAGGTCAAGCATCTCGAATTCAGGGAACAATACGGCGGCTATGGTGCGTTTCATGGCGCGTCCTTGGCTATTCGGATCAATGCATCCGCTGCAATGGCATCGGTTGGAGTGCACATCAGCGGATTGATCTCAACTTCTTCCAGGTGCCCGGCCTGCGCAACCACATAGTCCTGCAAGGCCATGACTGCGGCAACAATCGCCCCACGATCCGCCGCTGGCTGGCCCCTGTAGCCATCCAGCAAAGCCGCCGTTTTCAGCCGGGTTAGAGCCGCATCAACCTCCGTACCCGAGACCGGCAACAACATCGACACGCGGTCTGACAGGATCTCGGTCAAAACACCGCCCGCCGCCAGGGTCAGCAAAAATCCATGCGCCGGATCCCGTGTCACCCCGATCAACATTTCGGCGACACAGCCCTGAATCATTTCCTCAACCAGAAAACCGCCGGTTTCAATGCTACCGGCAATCTCTGCGGCCGCCTCTGCCACCTGATCCGCCATCAACCCAACACGCACGGCCCCATGTTCGGATTTATGTGCCAGCCCCAGGGCTTTGAGAACCACAGGTCCGTCAAACCGCGCCGCGACCGCCCCGGCCTCCTGCGCCGTCGACACCACATAGGACCGTGGCACGCGCAGGCCGAACCCGGCCAGATCTGATTTTGCCTCTGCTTCGCTTAGGGTGTCCGCCACACGCTCTGCCGGAACTGTGCCAGGCAGGATCAGCGCAGACTCGGCCACGGGCTGACGCCGTGCCAAGGCATCCAGGGCCGCGATCCCCTCGCGTAATCCGAAAAGGGGTACAATCCCCTCGGCGCAGAGTTGCGTTGCCACATCCTCGGGCATCAACTCGGGCAGGGTCGCAGCCACCGCATAGGCCTGCCCGGTGCGCGCCTGCGCCCCGATAATGGCATCCGTCGCACAGACCCAATCCGAGGCATCCGTATGCGGAAAATCCGTGATCAGGATACTCAGATCCGTCTGTGGCGAGGACATGCCGGCAAAAGTACGTGTCATCGCTTCGGTGTCGCGCCAGATATAGGTGTGGTAGTCAATCGGGTTGTTTAACGCCACTTTCGGGCCCAGCACATCGCGCAGCGATTCGCGCTGTGCATCGGACAAGGGCGGGAACCGCAGCGCTGTGCCATCGGCCATATCAGCGACCAGACTGGCCTCTCCTCCTGAACAGCTGATCCCGGCGATCGTGCCCTGTGTCATCTTCACGCTCATATGGGCCAGTTTCAGCGCCTCCAGAAAACTGGTCAAATCCTCGACCTGGGCCGCGCCCAGCCGTGCCAGCAGCGCCGAGGCCCCGGCATAGCCGCCCGCCATCGACGCCGTATGTGACACGGTCGCTTGCTGCGCATGCTCGGTCTTGCCAACCTTCAAGGCGACCAGCGCAACGCCCCGGTCCTGCGCCTGTCGTGCCAAATGCTCCCAAGCCGGCAGGTTGGTGAACCCCTCGATGTGCAGGCCAATCGCCGTGACACGCGGATCGTTGAGCAGCGCCAGAGCAATCTGGGCCTGATCCGTCTGTGCCATGTTCCCACAGGTCACCATATAGGCGATGGGCAGGGCGCGTTGCTGCATGGTCAGGTTGATCGCTATGTTCGAGCTTTGCGTCAGGATCGCCACGCCGCGATCCACCGGCACCATGCCGTGCTGATCCGGCCAGATCGCTACCTGATCCAGCGCGTTGATCAACCCATAACAATTTGGCCCCAGGATCGGCATGTCTGCTGCCGCTTCGATCAGGCGGGTCTGCAGATCACCGCCGTCGCTCAATTCTGCCTGCGCTTCGGAGAAGCCCGAGGCGAAGCAGACCGCCCCCCCGGCCTCCAGCCCGGCCAGGGTTTCGACCGCCTCGATCGTGGCGCCCCGGTTGATCCCGACAAACGCCGCATCAATCGGACCCTCCCGATCCTCCAGCCGTTTGAGTGCGCGGATGCCGGCAATTTCCTTGCCAGCGGGATGCACGGGAAAGATGTCACCGCTATACCCAATCCGCCGGGCGGCCCCCATGATCGACGCACACCATGCACCTCCGCCGATCACGGCAATGCTGCGCGGGTTCAACAATCGGCTGAGGTCACGCATTTTGCGCCCTTCCGTCAAAAAGATTTCTTGCCTCCGGCGGGAGTATTTTCACCAAAAAGAAGCGCAAAGCGTGCATGATTGCAGACCTGTTTTTCCGAACGTCTTTGGCGGATCCGCTCAGGCCCCAAGGGCCCGCAGCATTTCACGGCTGATGATATGGCGCTGGATCTCGGACGTGCCGTCCCAGATGCGTTCGACACGCGCGTCGCGCCAGAACCGCTCCAGCGGATAGTCATCCATCAGACCCATGCCGCCATGCACCTGAATCGCCGCGTCGGTCACCCGAGCCAGCATTTCGCTTGCGTAGAGTTTGGCAGAAGCAATCTCGCGGTTGGCCGGCAACCCTTTGTCCAGCCGGTCCGCCGCCGCCAAAGTCAGCAGGTCTGCAGCGTCGATTTCGGTGATCATATCCGCCAATTGAAACGAGACGCCCTGAAACTTGCCGATTTTCTGGCCGAACTGCTCTCGTTCTGCCGCGTAGTTCAACGCATAGTCAAACACCCGACGCGCGCGGCCGGTCGACATCGCCGCGACGGTGATTCGCGTGGCATAGAGCCAGGTGTTCATCACCGCGAACCCGCCATCGACCTCTCCCAACACCTGCGAATCCGGCAACCGACAGTCGTCAAACTCCAGGATCATGTTCTTGTAGCCGCGATGACTGACAGATTTGTAGCCTTCCCGCATGGTAAAACCCGGGTGTCCGCGATCGACCAAAAAGGCCGTAATCCGCTTTTTAGGGCCTTTTGGCGTGTCGTCCTCTCCGGTTGCCATAAAGACGATCACGAAGTCGGCGTGGTCGGCCCCCGAGATGAAATGTTTGTTGCCATTGGCCACCCAATCGCCGCCATCCCGCACTGCCGCGCATTTCATGCCCCGCACATCCGACCCGGCCCCTGGCTCGGTCATCGCCAGAGCATCCATCCGCTCACCCCGCACCGCCGGCATGAGGTAGCGCTCTTTCTGCTCACCCTCACAGGCCATCAGAATGTTCTGCGGCCGGCCAAAGAAATGGTTCAACGCCATCGACCCCCGCCCCAGCTCGCGTTCGACCAGCGCGAACTCCATATGGTTCAACCCGGCACAGCCCACTTCCTCGGGGAAATTGCAGGCATAAAACCCCAATTCCAGTGTCTTGCGCTTGATGTCCGCCGCGATCTCTGCGGGGACTTCCCCGGTCCGCTCTACCAGCGCCTCATGGGGATAGATCTCGTTCTCGACAAACGCACGAACAGTCGAGACGATCATCTCCTGCTCTTCATTCAAACCGTATTGCATATCTTCCTCATTCTATCGGCTGTCTGCCGGCGTAAAATTCCACTGTTCCCGCGCCAGCAGAGCATCCCGCCCCCCCAACTGCTCGATCACCAGGGCCTGATCGGCATGTGCGCGCAGGTTGACCTCTTCGGGGTCCATCCACACTGACAGACGGCGCCGGGCCTGGGCCACCTGATCCGGGCGTTCGGAGGCCAGGTTGTGGGCCTCTTGCGGATCTGCTGTCAGCTCAAACAATTGTGGCGGATAGCCTTCGGCGTAATGGACGTATTTCCATCGTCCACCCCCATCGTCCCAGCGCACCATCGTCAAACCAACAGAGGCGCCGCCATCGTGATACTCGCTGAGCACGGTGCGGGAGTCATCCTGTGGCGCCGCAAGCAAGGAACGCCCGGTATAGGCCCCCACCTCCAGCCCCATGGCCTGAGCAACCGTCGGGGCAATATCAATCAGGCTCACCGGATCATCACGCCGCCCCGGCGTAATTCCCGGCCCGCAGATGATCAAAGGCACCCGCGCTGACGCCTCATACATCACCGATTTGGCCCAGAACCCATGCTGTCCCAGCATATCCCCATGATCCGAGGTAAACAGGACCAAGGTATCCTCTGCCTGACCCGACGCCTCCAAAGCATCGACAACCTGGCCCACCAAACGATCCACAAAACTGCACAAGGCCCGATAGGACGCCCGGGCAATCCCCCGGGTATCTGCGTCGAAATGGGCGTCATGATCGAAAAAGCCGGCCATCTCTTGCAGGATCGGATGATCCGGCACCGGCTCTGGCGCCTGTGCATCCGCGGCAGGGTCATATTGGGCATACTCTTCTGGCGGGGCAATCAACGGGTAATGCGGCGACAGAAAGGACACAAACGCACACCATGGCCGAGCGCGCCGCGCCGGGTCCGAGAGCCACTCACAGGCCTCCCTGGCAACCCGACGGTCAAAATCGTGATAGGCGGTATGTCCTGGCCCAATCTGCTGCGCCATTTCTGCGGTTGGCGCGTAGTCACACAGCGGTTTGCGCAGCAGGCCCCGCACCCAGCCTTCGCCGCCCGGAATATGGATCGGTTCAATCTGACGTTCAAAACCAGTGTCTAAACTGCCGTTTTTGTAGTGCAGCTTGCCAATCGACACGGCTTCGAACCCTGCATCGCGCACCTGATGCGCCCAGCCGGGCACGCGGCCATCATAGGCCTCGGCCGAGGACCAGTTGCCCGTCTCATAGACATATTTGCCCGTCGCAATCGCCGCCCGGGCCGGGACGCAGATCGGCGAAGGCGTATAGGCCGCCTCATAGGTCACACCCCGCGCCGCCAGCCGGTCAATGTTTGGCGTGCGCACTCCGGATCCAATGGCCCATGCGGCCATTTCATCCACCATCAATATCAGTACATTCATCCCCGTCGACGCTCCTTGGGGCGCTGTTTGAACCGCGCTGTGGCGTCGTCTATCGCCTTGTCAAACGGGCCGAACAGCTTGTACCAGGCCGCCTCCAGCGCGCCATGGGTCACATCAAGACACCGGTGATGCATCTGGTGAAAGAGATTGCCCAGATCCAGCCACCTGAGTCCTGCGGGCCAAATCCCCTCGAAACCGGTGTGGGTGGGAACGGCGCAAAACCTGTAAAACATCAGGTATACATCTGCTTTTTGTGGGCCCGCGTGCGCTTGGTTGCCTCGGCCGAGCCATCGTGAAATGTCCCGAACCAACGATCAAAGGGGATTTCGGACGTGCCATAGTTGCACTCAAAATAGCGGTGATGCAGCTGATGAAAGAAATCACCGGCCCGCACCCGGTCCTGGCCATTGATCGCTACCCGCTCGAACCCGGAATGCGACAGCACCGGGCTCAGCTGCTGAAACGTGATGTGAAACATCAAATGCAACGGGTTCGACGGCACGATCAGATGGATGAAATAGGTGGTGAAATAGGCCATGTTCTCGAACCAATGGTTTGAAATCCCGGACCAGGGCCCAACATTGACATTGCGGTGATGCACCGCGTGCACATGTTTGTACAACCGCGGAGAATGCTCCAACCGGTGCACCCAATAAAAGTGCAGACCCGACCACATCGGCACCAACAGCAACCACGCCACAAACCAGATCGGCGCAGTGGCAAATGTGATCACCGGGGCATACCCATTGGCCATCGCCCAAAACAGGCCCCATTGATACACCGTGGCCACCGTCATCGCACTGCCCAACGTCCACCAGATGTTGTCCAGCACCTGATTGCCAAAGGTAAAGCTGCCGTTGTTGCGGGTCAGATCACGTTTGTCGAATTTCTTGTAGCTGCCCTGCCCCTTGCGCATGTACAGCCACCAATGCAGTGTCCCGGCCACCAAGCACTGCATCCCCAGGTTCATCAGCCACAATCGCGCCATCCAACCCGGCGCAAACTGCTGCATCTGCTCCAACGGCGGCAATACCCACAGCCACGCCGCCAGGGCAAAGCCCATGCAAACAACCAAAGAGGTCATCTGCAACCACGCGCCCCTGTACCAGCGTAAAACGGCGCGCAGATCAACCGGCCACTGAAACAGCGGGTTCAGCGCGACAGGCTGCGCCGGACGATACTGCCAGCGCTCCGACTCTTCATCCGTCGCCCAACCATCCGCCCCAGCATGGGCCTGATCCTCAAGCATCTCGTTTCACCTTGTTTCCCGGTGGCGCGCAGGGCTGTTCATTCGCCAGCCCACCATACGCCCAGCTCAACTGGCGTAGTTGGACCCCTCATCATCCAAAATCGCCTTCAGCTCATTCAGATGCCGCTCATCCTGCGAATCATATGTCTCGATCTCTTGCGCCGTCTTCTCTGCAATCTCATCAGACAACACACGCAATGGCTGCCCGGTCTGCAACGCACGGATATAGGTCTCGGCAGCCCGCTCGAAAAAATACATCCGGTTGAACGTCTCGGCCACCGTCGCGCCGATGATCATAATGCCGTGGTTGCCCATGATCATGACCTTCTTGCTGGGGTCATTGAACAACCCGGCACAGCGCTCGCCCTCTTCCTCAAAAGCCAGACCACCATAGCCATCATCAATCACATACCGATTGAAAAAGATCGCCGTGTTCTGATCAATCGGAGGCAGCCGGCTATCCGCCAAAGACGCCAGAACCGTCGCGTGGATCGAATGCACATGCATCGCACAGCGCGCATGCGGACACAGCCGATGCAGCGCCCCATGCAGCCCCCAGGCCGTGGCATCCGGCGCATCCGGACCTTCCAGCGACGCCGGATCATTCGCATCCAGCAACAACAGATCACTGGCCCGAATCCGCGAAAAATGCATCTGGTTGGGATTCATCAAAAACTGCGTCCCATCCTCATTCACCGCCATCGAAAAATGGTTCGAAACCGCCTCGTGCATATTCAGCCGTGCAGTCCATCGAAACGACGCCGCCAAATCAACGCGTTCCTCCCAGTGGTCCATATTCGGGCGTAAATTGGTGACGCTCATGTCTCATCTCCTGAAAGCTGCCAAAATTCTGCCTTGCCACACACCGATTGACCAACGAAAAAATCGCAGGCATAGCATTAGCCCACCTAATAGCAGAGTTATCCACTTGCAGCAGTCACTCCCTCCTCTTGGCTGGCTCCGCGCGTTCGAGGCTGCCGCCCGCCACCTGTCCTTCACCGGCGCCGCGCATGAACTCAACATGACGCAAAGCGCGGTCAGCCAACAGATAAAGTCACTCGAAGCGTACCTGGGCCGCCCCCTGTTTCACCGCCGCCCCCGCGCCCTGCAACTCACCGAAAGCGGCATCACCTACCTGCCCGTAGTGCGCGATGCCTTTCGCACACTCGAACGCGGCACACGGGCGATCACCGGCAATGACCAGAACGTGGTTCAGGTCCTGTGCAACCTCACCTTCGCCATCAACTGGCTGGCCCCGCGCCTGAAACACTTCCGCCGCCTGCACCCAGAGGTACAGCTGAACCTCATGACCGAAATATGGGAACCCCGCGAAACCGCCCCCGGGGTTGATATCGAGGTCCGCTTCTCCCTCCGCCCGGCCGATACCGTGCGGGCCGAGCTTCTGCTCCAGGATCATTTCTACCCGGTCTGCGCGCCGGGCTATCAGGTCACACTCCATGATCTGGCAGAACAGCCACTCTATGATTGCTCCAATCTGCTCTGCGACTGGCGCACCTGGTTCGAGGATAAGGGTCTAACATGGGAAAATCCGCCCATAACCTACACCAATACCTATTCCATTTCGCTGGCCATCGCAGCCGCAGGGGGCGGCGTTGCGCTGGGCCATGATGCCATCGTCGCAACGCCCTTGCGTCGTGGCCTGCTCCAGGTGCCATTCCAGCACCGCGTGCCCATGCAAGAGGCCTACTACCTCCTGCTGTCACCCCAGGCCGAACAAATGCCCGGCGCAGTCGCCTTTGCAAACTGGCTCCGGGCACAAACCGGCAATTCGCCCGCATAGATCCCGGCTATGCCGTCTTGATCCGGCTTGGCACCCAAGCATAGCCATTTTCGCACAGAATATAAGCCTCGCGCAGGCCGTGCGGCTTGTCCGTGGGTGGCTGCAAAATCATCCCACCAGCAGCCTCGGCACGGCCCACCGCCTCCTCAGGATCGCTATCGTAGAGCCTGATTTCGATCCCTCCGCCGCGCGCAGAGGCCTCTGGCAACAGCCCCAGCAACGGATTGGAATGATAGGTGCCGTCCGAATGCAACTGAAACACCTGGCTGCCATAGGTGACAATCGCAAAGTCATCCGTCACCTGATGGGTTCGCATCTCGAACACCGCCTCCAGAAAGGCACATTCCGCCCGGACATCCCGCACCAACAGGTTCAGCCCAATTCCCCGCAGAGACGCCCCGAAACTCTCAGCATCCACTGATTCATAGTCCATAACCGCATCTCCGCTCCAAACACCCTGACCACCAATCCCAAAGCAGTTGCCCGACACTGTCAAGCAATGGCGCCCCGGACGGCCCGATTGGGCCCGGTGCTGGCGCCCTATGCGCAAAAGCCAAATGCAAGAGGCAAAAACCTGCGCCGCACCTCTTGCGCGCACCCGCAAACCCATGACAATTGATTCATGGAACAGACTGCTTTTCCCGCCTGGCCCGACGTGGCCGCCGACCTTGTAAATGTTGCGGCCCAACGGGCCTTTGCCGATACCGTGATCCGGGCTGGGCAATGGGTCAACGTACATACCCGCGAAGTCCTGCCAGATCACGATGTCGCCATCAAACATGGCCGAATCGCCTGTATAGGGCCTGATCTTGCGCCCTGCATCGGGCCTCAGACCCAGGTGATCGAGGCCCAGGGGCGCTACATCCTGCCCGGTCTTTGCGATGGCCATATGCATATCGAAAGCGGCATGTTGACCCCCGCGGAATTCGCCCGCGCGGTCATTCCGCACGGAACCACATCCATGTTCACCGATCCCCACGAAATCGCCAACGTGCTGGGGTTGGACGGTGTGCGCATGATGCACGACGAAGCCCTGATGCAGCCCATCAACATATTCACCCAGATGCCCTCCTGCGCACCGTCCGCGCCGGGCCTGGAGACGACCGGCTACGAAATTACACCCGACGAAGTGGCCCAGGCCATGACCTGGCCAGGCATCATCGGCCTCGGTGAAATGATGAATTTCCCGGGCGTCGCCGCCGCTGACCCCAAGATGCTGGCCGAGATCGCCGCCACCCAACGCGCCGGCAAAACCGTGGGCGGACACTACGCTTCGCCCCAATTAGGGCCTGATTTTGCAGCCTATGTCGCCGGCGGACCGGCCGATGACCACGAAGGCACCAACGAAGCAGACGCAATTGCCCGCGTGCGTCAGGGCATGCGTTCGATGATGCGCCTTGGCTCTGCCTGGTATGACGTCGAGGCCCAGATCACCGCTGTCACCGAAAAAGGGTTGGATCCGCGCAATTTCATCCTGTGCACCGATGACTGCCACTCTGGCACTCTGGTCAACGACGGCCACATGAACCGCGTCGTCCGCCATGCCATCGCTTGCGGCTGTGATCCGTTGATCGCCCTGCAAATGGCGACCATCAACACAGCAACCCATTTCGGCCTCGAACGAGAGATCGGGTCCGTCACGCCCGGACGACGCGCCGACATCATCCTCTCCTCGGATCTGAAAACGCTTCCCATCGAAACCGTCATCGCCCGCGGCCAGATCGTGGCCCAGGACGGCGAATGCCTGGTCGATTGCCCGCACTACGACTGGCCCGACACAGCCCGCCAAACCGTGCATCTGGGCCATACGCTCCAGGCGCAGGACTTTGAGATCAAGGCCCCCGAAGGCGCCAATACGGTCACCGCAAACGTCATCGGCGTGATCGAGAATCAGGCCCCAACCAAGGCGCTCAAGGCCGATCTACCCATCGAAAATGGCTTGGTAGAGCCTGTTAACGACGTCGCCCAAATCGCCCTCGTCGAACGCCACCGCGCCACAGGCGGTGTCACAAATGCTTTTGTCTCGGGCTTTGGCTACACCGGGCGCATGGCCATGGCCTCCACCGTTGCACATGACAGCCACCACATGATCACCATTGGCACCGACCGCGAACAGATGGCCCTGGCCTCCAACCGCCTCGCCCAGGTCGGTGGCGGCATCACCATCTGGCGCGACGGGGTTGAACTGGCGCTGATCGAACTGCCCATCGCAGGGCTGATGTCCGACAGCCCGGCCCAACAGGTCGCCGCCAAGACCGACCAGATGATCGCGGCCATGCAGACCTGCGGCTGTAATCTCAACAACGCCTATATGCAGCATTCCCTGCTTGCCCTCGTCGTCATCCCCGAACTCCGCATCTCGGATCTGGGCCTGATCGACGTCCGCAGTTTTCAGAAAATCCCTTTGTTAGACCCGATTGCATGACACAAATCCTATCCCCACCCCTGCCCGAGCCGGAAACCTTCACAGATGCCTCCGCAGCGGTCGAGCGGCTGATTCTCCTCTATGAAACCGCCACCCGCTTCCTCTGCGATCACTTTGCCCAGGCGCTGCAACACGGCGCCCCGCAAAACCGCATCCGCGCCTTCTATCCGGAAATCCGCTTCACCACGACCTCCTACGCCCAGGTCGACAGCCGCCTCAGCTTTGGACATGTCGCAACACCCGGCACACACAGCACAACCGTCACCCGCCCCGACCTGTTCCGCGGCTACCTGACCCAACAGCTCGAACTGCTGCTGCGTAACCACGACCAACCCATCACCATCGGCCGCTCTGACACACCCATCCCGGTCCATTTCGCCGTCACAAATGACGCCACCCTGTCCGTCCCTCATGCCGGCTCGACCAGCTTCATTCTGCGCGACGTGTTCGACGTGCCGGACCTGTCCACCACCAATGATGACATCGTCAACGGCGTCTTCGAAAGCCAGGACGGCACGGGCCCCCTCGCCCTTTTTACCGCCCAGCGCGTGGACTATTCACTCGCCCGGCTCAGCCACTATACCGCCACCGACCCGATCCATTTCCAGAACCATGTGTTGTTCACCAACTACCAATTCTACGTCGACGAATTCGAGGCCTACGCCCGCGCCCAACTGGCAGACCCAAACAGCGGCTACGTCAGTTTTGTCGCCACCGGAAACGCCATGATCACCACGCCGGACGCGCCTTTGGCCCGCGTCGACAAAACACCGCAAATGCCCACCTACCACCTCACCCGCGCCGATGGGTCGGGCATCACGCTGGTAAATATCGGCGTCGGCCCCTCCAACGCCAAAACCGCAACCGACCATATCGCAGTGCTGCGTCCCCACGCCTGGCTGATGCTCGGCCACTGCGCCGGACTGCGCAACACCCAAGAGCTGGGCGACTACGTGCTCGCCCATGCCTATCTGCGCGAAGACAAGGTCCTGGACGACGACCTGCCCGTCTGGGTGCCGGTACCGGCCCTGGCCGAAATCCAGATTGCCCTGGAACAGGCCGTCGCCCGCGAAACCAAACTGGACGGCTATGACCTGAAACGGGTCATGCGCACGGGCACGGTTGCCTCGGTCGACAATCGCAACTGGGAACTGCGCGATCAATCCGGCCCGGTTCAGCGCCTGAACCAATCCCGCGCCATCGCATTGGATATGGAGAGCGCAACAATCGCCGCCAACGGCTATCGGTTCCGCGTTCCATATGGCACGCTCCTATGCGTCTCTGACAAGCCTCTGCATGGCGAACTCAAGCTGCCCGGCATGGCCTCGGACTTCTATCACACCCAGGTCCGGCGCCACCTCGTCATCGGGATCCACGCAATGGAGGCGTTGCGCGAAATGCCTCTGGAAAGGCTGCACAGCCGAAAACTCAGGTCTTTCGACGAAACCGCCTTCTTATAAGGGCAAAAATCCGCAAAAATTGGCTCTTTCCCCTTGCCTTCTGCCACTATTCGTTGTGTTCATCCTCTACATAACGTTATCATGCGTGAATGAGGCCCAAGAACTCGGGCGATAAAGGAGACCATGAAATGGCAAAACCGATGACCAAAACCCAGCTCGTGGCAGCACTGGCCGAGGAAATGGGCACAGACAAGAAATCCGCGAGCGCAGCGCTGGACGCCGTGACATCCATCATCACCAGCGAAGTGTCTGGTGGCGGCGCCGTGACGCTGCCGGGTGTGGGCAAGATCTATTGCCGCGAACGTCCAGAGCGTCAGGTGCGTAACCCGGCGACGGGCGAAACCTTTACCAAAGAGGCCGACAAAGTGGTCAAAATGACCATCGCCAAGGCACTCAAGGACAGCGTGAACGGTTAATCCCTTCGCCGTTGTCCTGACAGACATAGAATAAAAAGGGGTCGCCATTCGGTGGCCCTTTTGCTTTTGGCGCCCCATGTCCTGGTCAGAGCCTGTTTCATCCTGCCAAGCCCCCGCACCCGATCCATCAGTGCTGACAAATTATCCGATCACGGCCTTGCGCCCTCGCCCCATTTAAGAAACTGTCGCATCGGGTGCGACAGCTGCGCGTTTACGTGAAAACCGCACCAACGATTCAACCAGACAGGCCAGACACACCATGGACACACGCGCAATCCTGATGGGCCTGGCCTTTGCCCTCATGTGGTCGAGCGCATTTACCTCGGCACGTTTCATCGTCGCGGATGCCTCACCGCTCTACTCGCTGGCGCTGCGGTTTTTGTTGTCCGGTATCCTGGGCGTCATCATCGCACGGATGATGGGGCAAAGTTGGCGTTTGTCGCGGCAGCAATGGTATCTCACCATCCTGTTCGGCGTCTGTCAGAATGCTCTGTATCTGGGACTCAATTTTGTCGCGATGCAGACGATCGAGGCCGGGCTGGCCACCATCATCGCCTCGACCATGCCGCTGTTGGTGGGTGTGGCCAGCTGGCTCATCTTCCGTCAATCCCTGCCGTTGCTGGGTATCATCGGGCTGCTCGCCGGGTTTTGTGGTGTTGCCCTGATCATGAGCGCACGTATTTCGTCGGGCGCGGATATCATGGGGCTGCTACTGTGTTGCCTGGGCGTATTGGCGCTGACCTTTGCCACGCTCAGCGTCCGAGGAGCCACCTCGGGCGGCAATTTCATGATGATTGTCGGGCTGCAAATGTTGGTTGGTGCATCGGTTCTGTTCGCGGCGGCCCTGGTTTTTGAAACGCCGCGTTTCAATCCCACCTGGCCGCTGTTGCTGGCGTTTTTGTATACCACCATCTTTCCGGGGCTGGTGGCGACCTATGTCTGGTTCCTGTTGCTTGACCGGATCGGGGCCGTGCGGGCGGCGACGTTCCACTTTCTAAACCCGGTGTTCGGCGTAATGGTTGCGGCCGTTTTTCTGGGTGAAAAGCTGGGACCGCTGGACCTGCTGGGGGTTCTGATTGTTACGGGCGGTATCCTGGCCGTGCAACTGTCGCGACAAAGCAACTGACGCGCCAACTGCCCCGTACCCCGAAAATTCTGCGAATTTTCGAGACTCCCGCACCGGAAGCGCCTGACTGCCTTGGCGCAAACTTCTGTTTTTGTAATTAAAATCATTGGCTTATCTGGTTTTGTTATCAGGGCACGCTGAAATACCCCCACACAGCCTTGCGAACTGGCTGAAATAATCCTTTCATTCGCGGCAAACAGGCCCATGTTTGGCGCAATCCCAAGAACCGAGGTGTCCATGACCAAGTATTTCAAAGATCCCGACGCCATTGCCGCCCTCTCGCCCGAGGAATTCCATGTCACCCAGAACTCCGGAACCGAGCGTCCGGGCACTGGCAAGCTGCTGGATAACAAAGAGCCCGGCATCTACGTCGACATTGTTTCAGGCGAACCGCTGTTTGCTTCTGCCGACAAATACGAAAGCGGCTGCGGCTGGCCCAGTTTTACCAAGGCCATCGAGCCGGCCAATGTGGCCGAAATCGAGGATCGCACGTTGGGAATGATTCGAACCGAGGTGCGTTCATCACATGGAGACAGCCATCTGGGCCACGTCTTTCCCGACGGACCGCGCGACCGCGGTGGCCTGCGCTATTGTATCAACTCGGCGTCGCTCCGGTTTGTCCATCGCGACGACATGGCGGCAGAAGGCTACGCAGACTACATTGACCAAGTGGAGGACGTAACATGACCAATCTGACCCGCGCCGTATTGGCCGGCGGCTGCTTTTGGGGCATGCAGGATTTGATCCGCAAGCTTCCCGGCGTGACAAAGACCAGTGTCGGCTATACGGGTGGCGACGTTCCAAATGCCACCTATCGCAACCATGGAACACATGCAGAGGGCATCGAAATCTGGTTCGATCCTGCCCAGATCAGCTATCGCCAGATTCTGGAGTTTTTCTTTCAGATTCACGATCCCACCACACTGAACCGCCAGGGCAATGATGTCGGGCTGAGCTATCGGTCGGCCATCTATTACCTGGATGAAAGCCAAAAGGCTGTGGCGCTGGACACGATTGCAGACGTCAACGCCTCGGGCATTTGGCCAGGAACCGTTGTAACCGAACTGGAGCCAGTGGGCGATTTTTGGGAAGCCGAACCAGAGCATCAGGACTATCTGGAGCGCATTCCAAACGGATATACCTGCCACTTCCCCCGCACCGGCTGGGTCCTGCCAAAACGCGACGCCGCCGAATAGGTTGCGGCTCCCCACCCCCTCGCCCAGGGTGGGGGCTACCCTTTTGCCATACGCGGCCGACCGCTGGCTTCTACCGTCAAAATCGCCTCGACAAAGATCTCTCGCCCTTCTGCATGGGCTTTGCGCACATCGCGACTGACCGTGGTTTCAATGTCCAAAGCCCCCGCTGCCTGCACAGCGCTCTCTGCTTCGTGGCGCAGACGTTCCTCCAACAGAGACATCGCGCCTTCTGAATCTGGCAAGTCTTGCGGGCCATCCGTCAAATGCACACGATACCGCCCTTCGGCCGGCGCCGTCACGCTGCCACTGCGCCGCATTGTTACACGCCCAGCCACCGCACCAATTGCATTGGCCACATCCCCATGTTCCGGCAGGATCATAGGAGAGCCCAGACCCTCGCCAACGGCTGGATAATAGGTCGCCGCCGAGGCGCCCAGGCCAATGACCGGCAGGTTCAGACCGGCGTTGATCCGTATCACACCCGCGTGCCCCTCCAAACCACGCTGCATCAACACATGTCGCGCCAACACGGCCGGATCTTCGTCAAACATCGGATCCTCGCCAAATCCTGCCTCCAGAACCGCCAGTTCTGTTTGCAACTGCAATTGTCGCACGATGCGTTCAGCCAGCATTTGCGACCCCTGCGCCAAACGATCACCAGAGCCTGTCCTGCGGCGCGAAAACTGCTCCAGCACCAGGTCTGCCGCTTGCCGGTCCCAGGTATCCAGCAACCCCAGCACATGCGCAGCATCCGAGGGCGTCACGCCGGCAATCTGAACCAAACCCCGGTCCCGCAAACGGCCCAACGCGCCTAATTCGACCCGCGTTTTGATAATCTCTGCCAGCGGATGCACATCTGCGCCCATCCGGTCGATCAATTTTTGCTCGCGTTGATCCAACCCCCTGGCAGGCAGGTTCGGCACCCTGCGCACAAACCGCCCGTCCATTTCACCCGGGGCCGAGGCAGCCAGCTGTCGCTCCAACGTGGACAGCACCAGATCTGGCGCAACAGCCGCCATCAATGACACAGGGACCAACCGGCGCGGGCCCAGCGTGACACCCCCGGCAAGGCCGCTGGCATTCAAGTGAACCTCACTGTCGCCGCCCAGACCGGTCGTCCGCATTGCAACAGCCTCAACCATCGTTCTGAAACCGCCCACACGCGCCCCATTCGGATCAATCGCGGGCCGCCCATCCTTGATCAGGGCCACATCCGTTGTCGTGCCTCCGATATCAGAAACCAAAGCGTCCGACGCCCCGGTCAGCCAGCGCGCGCCGACAATGCTGGCGGCCGGACCACTCAGAATCGTCTCTATCGGCCGAAATCTGGCCTGCGCCGAAGACATCAGGGCCCCATCCCCACGCACAACCATCATCGGAGCGGTTATCCCCAACTCACGCAATCGCGTTTCGGCCCGGCCAATCAGGGCATCAATCATACCAATCAAACGGGCGTTCAAAACGGCCGTGACAGCCCGCTTTGGCCCGTTCAGACGGGCCGACAAATGATGGGAACAGGTCACTGGCAAACCGGTGCGCACCCGCACCAAATCCGCCACCGCCAACTCATGCTCTGGGTTGCGGGTCGCAAACTGTGCAGCAACCGCAATGCCGGTAACTTTGCTTGAAATCGTCTCTAAAAAGGCCGAAATGGCGTCCAGATCCAGCGGCGCCGCCTCGCTTCCGGCATGTGTGTGACCGCCAGTTGCCACCAAACAGGGATCATCCTTCAACGCATCGCGCAACCCATGCCGCGACAGATCCGCCTCGCGAAACCCTATATAGATCAGCGCCACGCGCCCGCCCTGCCCCTCGACAAGCGCATTTGTGGCAAGCGTGGTGGACAAAGCGGCCATCGCAACCTCGGACGGCGCAATCTTTGCCTCCGCCAAAACAGCCTCCACCGCATTGCCGACACCAACGGCCAGATCCTGCCGGGTGGTGAGCGACTTTGCCGTCGCCAAAACAATGCGATCATCACGGATCATAACAGCGTCAGTATAGGTGCCGCCCGTGTCTATTCCCAAGGTTACTGCCATGACTATCCCTCAATCACATCTGGCCTGTCATAAGACAGCAAGCCACGCCGTCCATCCCAAATGCGTCATTCACAGAGTCGCGTAACAGCCCATCGCGCGGCATCCGCCACCGTCGGGTCCGGATCCGAGGTCAGGGATTGCGCAATGGGCGTCAGCGCCACCAAACCGGAATTGCCAATGGCATACAGCACGTTGCGCACAAACCGGTCGCGCCCGATGCGTTTGATCGGCGAACCAGAGAATTTTGCCCGAAACCCCGCGTCATCCAGCCCGGCCAAATCGGCCAGTTCCGGTCCAGCCAGATCATCACGAGCCAGATACCGAAGCTCGCGCGCGGATTTGGCAAATTTGTTCCACGGGCAAACGGCCAGACAATCATCACATCCGTAAATCCGGTTCCCCATTCTCTCTCGCAACTCCCGCGCAACCGGGCCTTTGTGTTCGATGGTCAGATATGAAATGCAGCGTCGCGCATCCAGTTGATACGGCGCAACAAAGGCATCCGTCGGACACACATCCAGACACGCCCGACAGGACCCGCAATGATCCACCTCCGCCACGTCAGGCTCCAGGTCCAATGTCGTAAAAACAGACCCTAAAAAGGCCCAATTCCCCCAATCGCGACTAACCAGATTGGTGTGCTTGCCCTGCCAACCCAAACCAGCCGCCTGCCCCAGCGCCTTTTCGGGCACCGGCGCGGTATCCACAAAAACCTTGATTTCGCCGCCGGCCTCCTCGATCAGCCAACGGCCCAGCCTCTTGAGCCGCTTTTTGACCAGATCATGGTAATCCTTGTTCTGCGCGTACACGCTGATCGCACCGCGGTCGCGATAACCCAGCACAGCCATCGGATCATGTTCCGGCGTGTAGCTTTCCGCCAACATCAAAATGGAGCGCGCCTCCGGCCAAAGCACACTGGGGTCACTGCGCCAGTGGACCCGCTCTGCCATCCAACCCATCTGCCCATGATAATCAGCGTCCAAAAACGCCCGCAATCGCGCCTTGACCGCAGGCACAGCATCCGGCCGACACACCCGCGCAGCGATAAACCCTTCCTGCAATGCCCGTTCAATCACCCTATCTTTCAGTGACACGGTCATGTCTTCTTTTGCTTGAAAATACCTCGGGGGGGCAGGGGGGCAGCGCCCCCCAAATTCCCGGGTCCGAATTCAAAAATCCAGATCGGCATAGTGCGGTGGCGGCCGGAATCCGGAAATCTGATCAGCCAGAATAGAGCGAAACGCCGGTCGCGACTTGATCTTGGCATACCAATCCTTGACCACGCTTGACCGGTTCCAATCCACGTCCGAGATATAGTCAAGGCTCGACAAATGCGCAGCAGCCGCAAAATCCGCCAATGTCATCACATCCCCGGCCAACCAACGGCGGTGATCCAGCAACCAGGCAAGGTAATCCAGGTGATACTTGATCGCCTTGGCGCCCGCCTTCACATTGCGACTGTCAGGATATCCCTCGCCAGTGACCTTCTTGTTGACCCGCTCGTACAACAGCTTGGAGGTGACTTCGTTGTGAAACTTATCATCAAACCATCCCACCAGACGCCGCACTTCATACCTGGAATCCGGATCCTGAGGCATCAAAGAGGCCTCGGGCCGCGTCTCTTCGATATATTCACAAATCGCCGCGCTTTCGGCCATCATCCGCCCGTCCAGACTCAGGACCGGCACCTTGGCCGCCGGATTGCGGCGCAGGAAATCAGGCTCCGCCTCCCAGTATCGTACTTCGATAAGTTCCACATCTATCTTCTTCTCTGCCAGGCTCAGACGCACCTTGCGACAGAAAGGGGATAGGGGAACGTGAAAAAGTTTGGCCATTTTGGGAACGTCGAGTTTTTGTTGATCTGGTCTTCAATGCCTGTCCGTGCCCGAATTTTCAATCCTTGAAACACGCAGCGCGGCCATCTGCGCGGATGGTAGCCGCTCCATCCATGATCGAGGCCGCCCTCCGGATCAAGCGTTGACTGGGCTCTTTCGCCGAACGGCGCTTGGGCGATGGCAGCACAGCCGCGATCAAAGCGGCCTGTCGCGCCGTCAATTCTTCGGGCCCGACGCCAAAGTTATGGCGCGCGGCCGCTTCAACTCCAAAAACCCCCTCACCCATCTCTGCAACGTTCAGATAGACCTCGATGATCCGGCGTTTTGACCAGATCGCTTCGACCGCCGGGGTTATCACCGCCTCCAACAGCTTCCTGATCCAACTGCGCCCTTGCCACAAAAAGACGTTCTTGACGGTTTGCTGCGTGATGGTCGAGGCCCCCCGCCCCGCACCCGACTCCATCGCCGCCCGGATTGCTTCGACATCAAATCCCCAATGCAGGCAAAAATTGGCATCCTCAGCGGCCACAACACTGCGCGCCATATACGGTGCAACATCTTCCAAAGGCACCCACTGACGGTCAACCGCCCCCAATCGCCGCTTTTCAGCCCAGATCGTATGCGTGATCGGAGGGTTCACCACCGTGTACAGCAGAATCAGGGCCAGCGTGCCCAGAATGAAAATGGTTGTGCTGCGCAAAATCAGAAAACCGATCCACCGCAGCGGTCGGAATGGTCGCCGTTCCCGCGGTTGAGCACGGCTGCGCCTGCTGTTCTTCTTTTTTTGACCCGACTTTGCCATGCTTCTCTATAGGGCAGCCAAAGGGTCTCTCAAACCGGTTTCCACCCCAAACATCTCTGTTTGGTGTCCCGGGCGCCAAAATGGCACCCGGGATGGTTTGGCCTATGCGGGCTTACTCTGCAGGTACTGCCGTCTCTTGAATGCCCAGGGGCGCCGGCAGATGAACCAGCATTTCCTTGGGGCAGACCTGAACAAACTTGGCCTTTTCCATATCCCACTGCTGCAGGATATCCTGTGCCTTCCGGCTCATCGATTCCTTGGCATGGCGCTGGATCAGACCCAAAAGCTGCTGCTCCCAGTGATCCACAGTGACAGGGCACACAACCAGCGTTTCCATGTTCATCATGGATTGCGCAACACCATCCGGATCATAGAGATAAGCCATGCCGCCCGTCATACCGGCACCAAAGTTTGCCCCGATTGATCCCAGGATCACCACGACTCCGCCGGTCATATATTCACAACCGTTGGACCCACAGCCTTCGACCACCACTTTGGCACCAGAGTTGCGCACCGCAAACCGCTCGCCGGCGCGACCCGCAGCAAACAGATACCCGTCGGTCGCGCCATACAGCACAGTGTTGCCAATGATCGTGTTTTCGCTGGCCTCCAATTGGCTGACCTGAGGCGGGCGCACCACAATTGTGCCACCAGACAACCCCTTGCCAACATAGTCATTGGCGTCACCAGCCACCTCCAGCTTCAGCCCAGGCGCCGCAAAAGCCCCAAGCGACTGACCAGCCGAGCCCTGCAATTTCACGGTCAGATGATCGGGTTGCAGCGTGTTGCGCATTCCAAAGTTCTGAACGATATGGCTGGATACCCGCGTGCCCACGGTACGATGCGTGTTCTGCACCGCATAAGACAGCTGCATCTTTTCCCCGTCCTCCAGGAACCGGGCCGCATCCCGCACGATTTCGGCGTCCAATGTGTCTGGCACCGGCTCACGCGGCTTTGTGCGATCATAGACAATCCGATCAGACCCATCGACCGAGATCAGCAACGGATTCAGATCCAGATCATCCAGATGCGCCGACCCACGGCTGACCTGCGCCAACAAATCCGCGCGGCCAATCACGTCGCTCAGCGAACGCGCGCCCAGTTCCGCCAGGATTTCACGAACTTCGCTCGCGTAGAAGGTGATCAGGTTCACCACCTTGTCCGCATCGCCTGTGAACTTGTCCCGCAATTCCGGGTCCTGGGTACACACACCAACCGGGCATGTGTTTGACTGGCACTGACGCACCATGATGCAGCCCATCGCAATCAGCGCCGCAGTGCCGATGCCGAACTCTTCGGCCCCCATCATCGCCGCCATCACGATATCACGCCCGGTGCGCAAACCACCGTCGGTGCGCAAAGTGACCCGGCCCCGCAGATTGTTCATCGCCAGAACCTGATGCGCCTCGGTCAGGCCCATTTCCCATGGCAGACCCGCATATTTGATGCTGGTCGCCGGGCTGGCCCCGGTTCCGCCATTGTGGCCCGAAATCAGGATAACATCCGCCTTGGCCTTGGCCACGCCAGCCGCAATCGTACCAACCCCGGAAGAGGCGACCAGTTTGACCGTGACCTTGCAGCGTGGATTGATCTGCTTGAGGTCATAGATCAGCTGCGCCAGATCCTCGATCGAATAGATATCGTGGTGCGGTGGCGGCGAAATAAGGGTCACCCCCTTGGTCGAGTGCCGCAACCGCGCGATCAGATCCGTCACCTTCATCCCCGGCAGCTGGCCGCCTTCACCGGGCTTCGCGCCCTGTGCAACTTTGATTTCCAGCTCTTCACAGTGGTTCAGATACTCGGCAGTGACGCCAAAACGTCCCGACGCCACCTGCTTGATCTTGGCACTCGGATTGTCGCCATTCGGCTCGGGCGTGAAATGCGCCGGATCTTCTCCGCCCTCGCCCGAATCTGATTTGGCGCCAATCCGGTTCATCGCAACGTTCAGGGTTTTATGCGCTTCCGGGCTCAACGCGCCCAACGACATTCCCGGCGTCACGAACCGCTTGCGAATGGCGGTGATGCTCTCCACCTCATCCAGCGGAATCGGTTTGCCCAATGGTTTGATATCCAACAGATCCCGCAGATGAATCGGTGGGGCAGAGCGCATCTTGGCCGAAAACTGCTTCCACAACTCATAAGACGAACGGGCGCATGCCGCCTGCAACATGTGCATTGCGGTGGCTTCCCAGGCATGGGTCTCGCCAGAGGTACGCGCCTTGTAGATACCGCCAATAGGCAGCGTCTTCAGGCCCTCCTGCCAGCCACGCGCATGGATTTTCTCGGCCTTGCCCTGAATGCCGCTCACCCCGATGCCCGAAATGCGCGACGTCATACCCGGGAAGAATTCAGCACACATCGCCCGGCTCAGCCCGACAGCCTCAAAGTTGAGACCGCCACGATAAGAAGAGATGACAGAAATGCCCATTTTCGACATGATCTTCAGCAGACCCTGATCAACAGCATCCCGATACCGGGCCACGGCCTCGGTCAGCGGACCGTCCAGAAGACCGCGTTCGATCCTGTCGGCCAGCGAATCCTCGGCCAGATAGGCGTTCACGATGGTGGCGCCACAACCGATAAGCACGGCAAAATAATGCGGATCAATACATTCCGCCGACCGCACGTTGAGCGAACAGAACGTGCGCAACCCATGCCGCGTCAGATGGCTGTGAACGGCACTGGTGGCCAGGATCATCGGCATGGCAACCTTGCCCGGGCCCGAGTGATGGTCCGTCAGCACCAGATGCCCAGCCCCAGAGCGGACCGCATCCTCAGCTTCGGACCGAATACGATCCAGCCCATCGTTCAAGGACCGCTCGCCGCCGGGTTCAAAGGTACAGTCAATTTCAACCAGCGGAGCGTTGAATTGATCGGTCAGCTTGTCCCACTGCGCATTGCCGACAAAAGGGCTCTCCAGCACGATGATCTCGGTCTGACTCGAATCCTCATCCAACACGTTCTTGAGGTTACCAAACCGGGTCTTGAGGCTCATCACCCGGAATTCACGCAAGGAATCGATCGGAGGGTTCGTGACCTGGCTGAAGTTCTGGCGGAAATAATGGCTCAGCGGTCTGTATTGCTTGCTCAGCACAGCCGGCGGCGTGTCATCCCCCATCGAGGCAATCGCCTCTTTGCCATCTTCGGCCATGGGCGCAAGGATCTGCTCCAGCTCTTCGATGGAAAACCCGGCCGCAATCTGGCGAACACGCAGATCTTCGCCGGTGAACAACGGCGCTTCGGTGGCCTGCGCCAGGGCATCATCGGCGTCATTGATCTTGCCAACCCATTCGCCAAAGGGCTGCGAAGCGGCCAATTTGTCCTTGATTTCGCGGTCGTGATACAACCGGCCCTCTTTCATATCCACAGCCAGCAACTGACCAGGCCCAAGCGCGCCTTTTTCACGAACAACCGCTTCGTCAATGGGAACCATCCCCGCCTCGGAACCCGCAATCATCAGCCCATCACCGGTCACGACATAGCGCATCGGCCGCAATCCGTTGCGGTCCAACCCAGCACAGACCCACCGGCCATCCGTCATCGCCAAAGCAGCCGGGCCGTCCCATGGTTCAATCACGGCGTTGCAATAGGAATACATGTCCTGCCAGGCCTGCGGCAGCTCCTGCGCCTGCTTGGACCAGCTTTCAGGAACCAGCATGGTCTTGGCCATCGGCGCACTGCGGCCAGCGCGCACCATCATTTCAAACACAGCATCCAAAGCAGCCGAGTCAGACGAACCGCCCGGGATGATCGGTTTGATGTCCTCGGCCATTTCCCCGAATGTCGCACTGGCCATCCGAATCTCGTGGCTCTTCATCCAGTTGACATTGCCTTTGAGCGTGTTGATCTCGCCGTTATGGGCCAGCATCCGAAACGGCTGGGCCAGCCACCATTGCGGAAAGGTGTTGGTCGAATAGCGCTGATGGTAAATTGCAAAGGCGCTTTCGAACCGCTCATCCCTGAGGTCAGGGTAAAACTCGGCGACCTGCTCGGCCAGCATCATACCTTTGTAGATGATCGACCGGCACGACAACGACGCGATGTACAGCCCGTTGATGCCTTCGGCTGCCGCTGCCTTTTCCACCCGGCGACGGATCACATACAGCTCGCGTTCAAACCGCTCTTCATCGACCCCTTTGGAGTTCGAGATGATGATCTGCTCAATTTCGGGCCGGGTCGCGTTCGCCTTTTCCCCCAGAACCGATGTATCAACCGGAACATGCCGCCAGCCATAGATTGTATAGCCCTTGCGCAGCACTTCGGTTTCAACAATCGTCCGACAGGTTTCCTGTGCGCCAAAATCCGTGCGCGGCAAAAACACCTGACCAACAGCCATCAACTCGTGTTCACGGGGCTCGTGGCCGGTGCGCCGCACCTGATCATAGAAAAACGGCAGCGGAATTTCGACGTGGATACCGGCGCCATCCCCGGTTTTCCCATCCGCATCAACCGCGCCCCTGTGCCAAACCGCCTTGAGCGCTTCGATACCAGCCGCAACAACCTTGCGGCTCTTGGTTCCGTCAATGGACACGACCAGCCCGACACCGCACGAGGCGTGCTCGGTCTCAGCTTTGTACAGACTATTCTCTGCCATCCACGCGCGCTTTTGCTCTTCGGCCTGCATCCACGATGTGTCGAATTCTGTCATGTCTCATCTCCTGCTTCGTAGGCATAGGCGGCTTCCACCTCGGCCTGCGTCATCTTGATCGTGTCACCCGCAACCGCATAGCTGTCAGGTTTGTGGTCTATGTAAATTTCTGTCGTCAACGGCAGCCCGTTCAGGTCATCCAGCGTGCCAGCACTCAGGCTGATCATACCCTGCGCCGGGCCGGGCGCCGTCATGCGCCAAAACAGGCTGGATCCGCAGCGTTTGCAAAACCCGCGCTCGGCCCAGTCGCTGGAACGATAGGTCTGAATGTTGTCATCCCCTGTCCAGTCAATCCCACCGGGCGCAATTTCCGCCGTCAGGCCCAAACCGCCCGAGTGTTTTCGGCACATGCTGCAATGGCACAGGCCAATATGTTCGATCGGCGCCGTGACGCGGTATTGCACCGCACCACACAGGCAGGACCCCTGTCGCATCTCAGCTGCCTCCATCTGGTGCAAACAGTTTGACGGTTTCTTCGGAGGTCATCTTTCTGTGGGTTCCTGCCAACTGGTAGCCCTCCGGCGCCATATCGGCAAAAAACTCCAGCTTCAGAGGCGCATCAGCCGCATTTTCGAACAGACCCGCCGCAATATGGCGTTCGCCATCTGCCACCGTCCCATACCACAGCGTTGATCCGCAAACGCTGCAAAACCCGCGCTCTGCCCAGTCAGACGACCGGTATGTCTGAACCGGCCCTTCGAATGTCTCGCTGCCCGGCACAGTGGCAAGCGACATATACATGGAGCTGGTGTGCCGGCGGCACATGTCACAATGACAGGCCCTCACAATAGGGTTCGTGACCGACGCCGTCACAGTGACAGCACCACACAGGCACCGCCCATTGATAGACCGCTCTGGCAAAGCTTCGGACATTGGCTCTCTTCTTTTCCATCAAAAGAGCCTGACCCCTCGGGATCAGACAGTTGGACAGGCAGGGCGAATTGGCGGGTCTGACACCGCGCACCCGGCTCGGATCATTCCGCCGCCAGGATGTTCTTGCCACCCAGATCGGCCAGAACAGCCTCGGCGCAATCCCGGCCATCCCGAATCGCCCAGACCACCAGCGAAGCACCGCGCACAATGTCGCCCACGGCATAAACGCCGGGCAGGGCCGTCGCACCGGTCTCTGCCTCGGCCCGGATGGTCCCCCAACGGGTGACGCTCAGATCTGGCTGATCCCACATCGTCGGCAGATCCTCAGGCTCAAAGCCCAGCGCCTGAACAACCAGGTCGGCCTCTTCGGTGTAATCCGACCCCTCGATCAGCTCGGGCACCTGGCGCCCGGTCATATCCGGTGCGCCCAACCGCATTTTCTGAACCCGCACACCTGTAACGGACCCGTTTGCAGACTCTGGATCATCGGCATCCGCAACCCGCAGATCCGAAACAAAGGCCTTGGGCGCGCTCAACCATTCAAAGACAACACCCTCTTCCTCTGCATTGCCAACTTCACGCTGAGACCCCGGCATATTGGCCCGGTCGCGGCGATACAGACATTTCACACTGGACGCGCCCTGCCGAATAGCCGTGCGCACACAATCCATCGCCGTGTCGCCGCCGCCAATGACGACAACCTTCTTACCCTCGGCATTCAGCGTTCCGTCTTCGAACTCTGCCACCTGGTCACCAAACCCGACCCGGTTAGAGGCTGTCAGATAATCAATCGCCTTGACGATCCCAGACGCCTGATCGCCCGGCGCATCCAGATCGCGCGACTTATAAACACCGGTAGCAATGATGATCGCATCATGATCGCCACGAATGGTCGCAAATTTTTCGGCATCCACGTCGCAGTTCGTCACGAAAACCACGCCACTCTCGCGCAGCTGTTCGATCCGACGCATCACCGCGTCTTTTTCCAGCTTGAAACCGGGGATTCCATAGGTCAGCAACCCACCCGCCCGATCATAGCGGTCGTAAACAGTGACCTGCACACCGGCACGGCGCAGCACATCCGCCGCAGCCAAACCACCCGGTCCAGCACCGATGATCCCAACGGTTTCAACCCGCTCCTGGCTGGGCGAAATCGGCGTGACCCAGCCCTGTTCCCAGGCGGTATCGGTGATGTATTTTTCGACGGAGCCAATGGTAACCGTCCCATGGCCCGATTGTTCAATCACACAATTGCCTTCGCACAGCCGGTCCTGAGGGCAAATCCGCCCACAGATCTCTGGAAAGGTATTGGTGGCCTGGCTGACCTCATAGGCCTCCTTCAGGCGCCCCTCGGCCGTCAAACGCAGCCAGTCGGGGATGTTGTTGTGCAACGGACAATGCGACTGACAATACGGAACACCACATTGGCTGCACCGGCTGGCCTGCTCGGCGGCCTTGGCGGCTGCGTATTCCGAATAGATCTCGGCAAAGTCTTCGCGTCTCTCTTCGGCCATGCGCTTCTGAGGCATGTCACGATCAATGGATACGAATTTTAGCATCGGCTGCTTGGCCATGGAGCCCCCTCGGTTCGTGTTTGAAACGCTCGTCTAATACATACTGTCGGCTAATAAAAGTCATACATACTGACCTATTTGCGGAAAATATTCGCCTCGATCAACATTAAAGTCAACTACACCCCATTAATGGATCCGATGCGGACCTAATTTTGGTCTTTCCATTAAGGAGGAAACACTTATAGGTCAGGCAACCTCCCTCATTCTACCGGTACGGACCTGTCATGCCACTGTATATTCTGTTTCTCGTCGCTGTCATTCAGGGTCTGACCGAGTTTCTGCCCGTTTCTTCCTCCGGTCACCTCATTTTGCTACCGGATCTCACAGGCCTTCAGGATCAGGGCCAATTCATCGATGTTGCCGCCCATGTCGGCACTCTTGCCGCTGTCGTCGTCTACTTTCGAACAGACGTTGCCGCCGCGCTGATCGGCACCCTGCGGATGATCCAGGGCAAGCTCGATTCGCCAGAGGCCAAACTGGCGCTGAACCTGCTGATCGCAACGATCCCCCTCATCATTTTCGGGGCAATCCTGCATTTGTCCGGCCTCAGCGATCAATTGCGGTCGGTCAAGACCATCGCATGGACCATGCTGATCTTCGGCCTCGTGCTCTATTGGGCAGACAGAACCGGCGCCACCTCCAAGGACAGCCCCGACTGGTCCATCAAGGACGCCTTGATCATGGGCATCTGGCAGGCCGTCGCCCTGATCCCGGGCACATCACGCTCTGGCATCACCATAACCGGCGCCCGCGCGCTGGGGTACAACCGCGAAGGCGGCGCCAAGCTTGCCATGCTGATGTCGATCCCGGCGATTCTCGCCTCGGCCACGCTTCTGTTGATGGATGTCGCCTCCCACGGAAACGCAGAGGCCCTGCGCAACGGCGCGATTGTCGCCGTCCTTGCGTTCTTGTCCGCGTTGCTGGCCCTGACGCTGATGATGCGCTTGCTGCGCACCGTCAGCTTCACACCCTACGTGATCTACCGCGTGATTCTGGGCGTTGTTCTGCTGATCTACGCCTATACCTAAAACAATCAGGTCCGCAGGTTATCCGCAGATTCCTTGATCGCGTCATACTGACCCGTCGGACGGAAGCGCCACAGATAATCGGGCAATACCGACTCCATGGTCAGCGGCTCGATCCCCAGATCAGCAAAGCCTTTGGCGTCCTCTGACACAACATTGTCGGCCGCCAGACTCTTGATCTGGTCGCGCGTGATCATCGTGTTCGAAAACAGACCAAAACTCAGCGTCTGCGCCAGATCCAGGCCAAAGGCGCTCATCCGGGCCATCCAGACCGGCATGTCAAAGACGATCCGCGTGCGGCGAATTTCTTCCAGCATCATGTCCATCAGCTCCCGGAAACTCCGCACATCGGGACCACCCAGCTCATAAACACCCGCCTCGGCCTTTCCCAGCACCGCGGTCGAGGCCGCCTCCGCCACGTCATCAACCCAAACCGGCTGAAACTGCGTACCGCCGCCGACAATAGGCAACACCGGGCCCATGCGTGTCATCTGCGCGAACCGGTTAAAGAAACTGTCCTCGGTCCCAAAGATGATCGAAGGGCGCAAGATGACCGCCTCGGGCATGTGGCTCAAAACGCCAGCTTCGCCCTTTGCCTTTGATCTCTGATATTCGCTTTCCGACTCGGCGCTGGCCCCGATGGCAGACAAATGCACCATCGTGCCGATGCCCTGCTCTGCGGCCAGACGCGCAACGCGCTCGGGCCCTTCGGCCTGAACCGCTTCAAACGTGTTCTTGCCCTGCTCGGCCAGAACGCCAACGCAATACACCACCGCATCCGCGCCCTGCATCGCCGACCGGACCGAGTCGTCATCCCGGATATTGCACAGCACCGGCTGAACCTGACCCACGACACCATAAGGTTTGACAAAAATCGCTTCATTCGGACGCCGGACCGCAACCCGCACGCGCCATCCTTCAGCGGCCATACGCTGCGCTATGTATCTCCCGACAAAGCCGGATCCACCGTATATCGTGACAAGCTTGGTCATGGCTGTATCCCCTTAATGAGTATCAAGCCCGGGTTTACTGCTGCCTGTAGGGCCAAACAAGCCGCAAATCGGCACGGGTCGGAAATCTCGCACTGACTTTGTCGCAGATTGCTGCAAAAACTGACCAAAATCCGTTTGACACCACCCGCACCTGCAACTAAACGCACGGCCTACGACACCTGCCCAGGTGGCGGAATGGTAGACGCGCTAGCTTCAGGTGCTAGTGTCCGTATGGACGTGGAGGTTCGAGTCCTCTCCTGGGCACCAAATTCTCAACAAAACTTACCCAAACGTCACGGCCTGGGAAATTCTGATCCACAGAATTGACGCCGACCGCTTTGTCAAAAAGCATGATTTTGGCCGACACGCTCAAAGTTTCATCATCAAACATCAGTGTTTGACCTTTCACAGCGCCACCTGACGCGCCGCGAATACAACTTTGAACCTGGCCGGACCCTTCGCGCCACCCCAACAACAGCCACCGCCGGTTGCAGCCCCGAAATGCGCCGCAATGATCATTTAGTGGCCGAATCCCCGCACCGGCCGCAAATACCCTTCCTGCAACACGAGGTATAAACCTGGCTAACAGCCCGCCTGAGTGCAGGCGTGATTGACCTTTTCGGGCCTGTCAACGCCACCAGAAACCACAGAATAGCAGCGACCCTATCGCACTTGCTAATTTGGTCATGTGCGGTATTGAAACCCCATGTTTCCTCAGACGGAATTTGGATGATGTCGACAATTACACCGATCTTGCTATGCGGAGGCTCTGGAACCAGACTCTGGCCAGTCTCCAGAAAAAGTTACCCGAAACAATTCGTAAACCTTGTCGGCAGTGAGACCCTGTTTCAATCGTCGGCTCTGCGGCTGAGCGGCCAAAACGACGCGCTTCGGTTCGAATCGCCTGTGGTCGTGACCGGCTCTGATTTCCGCTTCATCGTCACCGAACAGCTTCAGGCCGTCGGCATCGACCCGGGTGCCATTCTGATCGAACCCGAAGGCCGCAACACCGCCCCTGCCGTGCTGGCCGCCGCTCTGTTTATGGCCAAAAAAGACCCGGAAACGATCATGCTGGTCGCCCCTTCCGATCACGTCGTCCCGGACCCAGAGGCATTTCAAACCGCTGTGGCCCAAGGTCTGACAGCCGTTTCCGAAGGCAACCTTGTCACCTTTGGCATCGCACCCGTCCGCCCGGAAACAGGCTACGGATATCTGGAACTCGCTCAGACACCGGATGACTCGGGACAGCCGATCAAATTGTCGCGCTTTGTAGAAAAGCCGGACCAGGCCACCGCCGAGGAAATGCTTGCAGCCGGAAACTACCTTTGGAACGCGGGCATTTTCCTGTTCAAGGCCAAGGACATCATCGCGGCCTTCCAGGCGCACGCACCATCTCTGATCGAATTGGTGGAAACCGCAGTTCAGACCGCGCAATCAGACTTGGGCTTCCTCCGCCTGGACCCTGACTCCTGGTCAAACGTGCAGGACATTTCAATTGACTACGCCGTTATGGAAAAGGCAGACAACCTTTCCGTTGTGCCGTTCATGTCCGATTGGTCAGACCTTGGTGGATGGGACGCCGTCTGGCTCGAAGCCGAGCAAGACGAAAACGGCGTTGTGACATCCGGTGACGCCACTGCAATCGAATGCGAAAACGCATTGCTGCGTTCCGACAGCGATCATTTGGAGCTGGTCGGGATCGGGCTCAAAAACATCATGGCCGTTGCAATGAATGATGCGGTTCTGGTCGCCGATATGTCCCGCGCGCAGGACGTGAAACTGGCCGTCGCCGCGCTGAAAGCCAAAGGGGCCGATCAGGCCGTCCAATTCCCCAAGGATCATCGTCCATGGGGCTGGTTCGAAAGCCTCGTTGTCGGGTCCCGGTTTCAGGTCAAACGCATTCACGTCCATCCAGGCGCCTCATTGTCGTTGCAAAGCCACTTTCATCGGTCAGAACACTGGATCGTCGTAGAAGGCACCGCACGCGTCACCGTCGATGACGAAGTAAAACTGGTCACCGAGAACGAAAGCATTTACGTGCCCTTGGGGTCCGTTCACAGAATGGAGAACCCGGGCAAGGTCCCAATGGTTTTGATCGAAGTACAGACAGGATCTTATGTCGGCGAAGACGACATTGTCCGCTACGAAGACATCTACGCGCGTGGTCAAGGCGCCAAAGGCTAATTTCAGGCCTGTCGAAGGAAGAGTAATGAAAATTGCAGTCGCTGGGATCGGGTATGTCGGTCTATCAAACGCCGTATTGCTGGCGCAAAGCCACGAAGTGGTGGCGCTTGATCTGAATCCCGACCGCGTTGCCATAGTCAATGCGCGCAAAAGCCCCATCCAGGATCCCGAAATCGAAGACTTCCTGGAGAACCGTGACCTCAACATCCGGGCCACAACAGACCCAAAAGACGCGTACAGCGATGCTGAATACGTCATCGTCGCAACGCCCACCAACTACGATCCGGAAACAAACTACTTCGATACCGGCTCGGTCGAGGCCGCTATCGCGGCTGTCATGGACGTCAATGAAACCGCCACGATCATTGTAAAATCCACAATTCCTGTGGGCTTTACCGCTGGACTCAACGAACGTTTGGGATCTCAACGTGTGGTGTTTTCGCCTGAATTCCTTCGCGAAGGACAGGCGCTTTATGACAATCTTCACCCCAGCCGGATCGTCGTAGGCGAAAGATCCGAACGCGCCCAGCGGTTCGCCGATTGCCTGGTCGAAGGCGCAGAAGACAAGGACATTCCGGTCCTCTTCACCGATTCCACCGAAGCCGAAGCAATCAAGCTGTTCGCCAACACATACCTCGCCATGCGGGTGGCCTTCTTCAACGAATTGGACAGCTACGCCCTGGCCGCCGGGATGGAGACCCGCCAGATCATCGACGGGATCAGCCTGGATCCCCGGATCGGACAACACTACAACAATCCATCCTTTGGCTATGGCGGATATTGCCTGCCCAAGGACACAAAACAGCTGTTGGCCAACTACAGCAACGTGCCGCAAAACCTGATCCGCGCCATTGTGGACGCCAACAGAACCCGCAAGGACTTCCTGAGCGATCAGATTCTGCAGAAAAACCCAAAGGTTGTCGGCATTTTCCGGTTGGTGATGAAGGCAGGCAGCGACAATTTCCGCCAAAGCTCCATCCAGGGAATAATGAAACGTCTGAAGGCCAAGGGGATCGAGGTAATCGTCTACGAACCCGTCCTGGAAGATGCTGAATTTTTCCGCTCGCGCGTTGTGAACGATCTGGCCGCGTTCAAGGCAGAGTCTGACCTGATCGTAGCAAACCGTCTGACCGGCGACATCATGGACGTAAAAGAGAAGGTGTTCACCAGGGATCTTTTCGGAGCGGATTAGGCCGCGCCGGCACAATGTCGCGATGGCCTGTCAGAATCCGACAGCACCGGGCGACTTCCGCACCGGAATTGCTTTTCGCCCGGCGTCTGTGTGCCTTGGGCAAGCCCCCCAACGGCAGCCCAGGTAGTGCATGCAAGGCATCCGCTATTTGACAGCATCAAGGGCTTTGATTTCGACAGATCTGTCGAAACATTGCCTCGGTGGTTTGCAGAGTACGCCCGTTTGGCTGCCCCCTGTAACAAGACAGAAAAACTTGTACCCGTTAGTGGATTTTTGGGGGTGTAGGATCACCAAATTTGTGGCAAAACTAGCTTATTTGGTGCTCCAGAGTCTTTAGGTGGGGCACATGCTGTTATTCGTCGGACGTCCGCTGCCAAAACTGGACGTCCTGTTCTGGGGGTAAATTTTGTTGAATCGGGCGATTGCCAGATTAGGGGCCGTGGCCGCTATCGTTCTCACGTGCGACGTGCTGAGCGCCCAAAATCTTGGGACATACGGCACGCCCGGTTTGATCGATATGCCCACTGCCGAAGTTTTGCCAGATGGGCACTTAGGCTTTACGGCCAGTGGTTTTGGTCCCAACCTGCGCAACACCATGGTTTTTCAGATGTTGCCGAACGTCTACGGCACGTTTCGGTATTCGTTGATTGATGGCTTCTTGGGAGGTGGAAACACGCTCTACGATCGAAGTTTTGATGTCCACTTCCAACTCAGACGGGAACTGGGAAACTGGCCCGCGATTGCCTTGGGTCTTCGGGATGTCGGCGGTACTGGTGTCTACGCCGGTGAATACCTTGTCGCGACCAAAACCTTCGCAAATCGTTTCAAGGTCACTGGCGGCATCGGCTGGGGTCGATTGGCCACCAACGGCGGCATACAAAGCCCCCTTTGTTTCAACCAAAACAGATTCTGTACCCGCGACCTAAAGAATGAAGGCATCGAAGACACAGGCCAGCTCGATTTTGGAAATTGGTTTCGGGGTGACATCGCTCCATTCGGCGGCGTTGAATGGCAAGTGAACGAAAAACTGTCACTGCTCGCGGAATACTCCTCTGATGCCTACACTCAGGAATCCCAAAAAAAACTAATTGACATCAACATCCCGCTCAACTTCGGGGCCACCTACAAGATTTCCGACGCCACCAGCATTTCAGGTTACTTCGCATATGGAACCGAAGTAGGACTTCAGATTTCCTATGTCATTGATCCGGCCAATCCCGTTAACAACGCCGGCTTGGAAAAGGCGCCCCCAAACCTGATCCCGGTTGACCAGGTCGCCCTGGCCAGCTGGAACTTGCCAGACCAGAACCAGGATCAGCCCGCCGTTCAGCAAGTCCTGAAACAAAAGATGAAAGACGCCGGTTTGATCCTCGAAGGCCTCGAGGTAGACGGCAGCACCGCCATCGTCCGCCTCGAAAACTTCCGTTACGGCGCCAGCGCTCAGGCCATCGGCCGCGCAAACAGAGCCTTGGCCAACACGATGCCAAAATCCATAGATACGTTCGCCGTGGTCCTTTTGCGTCAGGGCCTTCCGGTCATCCGCGTGGACACCAAAAGGTCGGACCTGTCAGAGCTGGAAGACGATATTGACGGCAGCTGGCGCAGCCTGGCCAGAGCAGACCTGTCTGACCCCTATCAAAACGCCAGCCAACCTTTGGATGGCATCTACCCGCGCATCGACTACAGGCTCAGCCCTTACACCGCCTTTGCATTTTTTGACCCCGACAATCCGCTCAGGGGCGATGTCGGCATTCAATTCAAGGCGGATCTGATGCTGCGCCCCGGTCTTACCTTTTCCGGTCGCCTCAGGCAGCCGCTGGCTGGCAACATTGATCAGGCAACTCGCCAATCCAACTCGAAACTGCCGCATGTGCGATCAGACTGGGTCCTATACGCGCAGCAATCTGATCTGGAGCTCAACCACCTGACCGCTGAATACATCTGGCAACCCCGAAAAGATGTCTTTGCCAGAGTCACAGGCGGCTACCTGGAACCAATGTATGGCGGCATCTCCGGCGAAATCCTGTGGTACCCCGTCGGCAGCCGCCTCGCACTGGGCGGAGAGATGAACTGGACCCGTCAGCGCGATTTCGACATGCTTCTCGATTTCCGCGACTACAATGTCACAACCGGCCATGCCTCGATCTATTATGATGTCGGCAGTGAATATCGCGCACAGGTCGATGTCGGCCGCTATCTGGCAGGCGACTGGGGCGCAACCTTTACTCTGGATCGCGAATTCAACAATGGCTTCAAGGTCGGCGGTTTCTTTACCCTGACGGATGTCCCTTTCGAAGAATTCGGCGAAGGCTCCTTTGACAAGGGAATTACACTTGAAATCCCGTTGACCTGGTTCACTGGAAAACCATCCAAGCAGGTGGTCGGTCAGGTCATTCGCCCGGTCTATCGTGACGGTGGTGCACGCCTGAATGTTCGAAACCGCCTCTACCAGCACACACGCAAACAGCGCGGAACACGTCTGGCCAGCCAGTGGGGACGATACTACAAATGATACGTTTTATCGTATTCAGTGCGCTCCTCCTGCTGGGCCTGGCTGCGTGCTCAAACACAGATTACAATATCGACACCGCCAGAGAGCTCTTTTTCCCCAACAAGCAGGAATTTGTAGAGCGGTATAAACGTGCGGCACAACGTGGCGCGCCACAGCTGAAACTTGCGCTTCTGGAATTCGAAGAGGGCAGCCTTGTGGTCCAGGATTCCACCAGGGACGGCGTCATAACCTGGATCACACCTGACGGAGGCACAATCAAAACCAGGGAACAGATCATCGTTGGCATGATTGGCTTTGGTGCAGGCCTGCTGGCCGCAGACGTAGATGACACCCTTGCAATGATCCAGACTGGAAATCAGGGCGTGGCCGACCGGTTCCACACCTATCTGACGGGCGAAAACAAAACCGTCACCCGGACGTATCGCTGCGTGATCGCACCTATCCCAGGGGCGCAACAAATCGTGTTGGGCACCTCCGCTGTCGAAACCCAACTGATTTCAGAGGACTGTCGCAGTTTGGATCAGCACTTTCAGAACTTTTACTGGGTCATGCCTGGCAACCGGCGCATCGTCCAGACCAGCCAATGGACCGGAGAGTTCGTGGGCGTTGTCGGAACACAGGTCATCCCTTGAGCTTGGCCAGACACTGATTCGACAACGTCCCGGTCAACAAGCCGAAGACACCTGAATACACCCATCAGAACAGTCACGGTTTGGACAAAGCCGCTTGCAACAAGCAACACCAAACGCTATTTTGCGCTGTGGCCGCCGAAAGATTGATCATTCCGGCCGATCAGGTCGAATAACTTTTGCTTGTTCCCCAGTAGTCTTCTATTCGACGTACAATTGTGGTATTCGTTAACCAAATTCATGGAGCACCCGTTATGAAACTCAGAAAAGCAATTTTCGCTGCAGTCGTAGTTGGGCTGCCATCCGTCGCAATGTCTCAACAGGCAGGAAATGCCCCCGTTCCAGCGCCAGGCCCGGCACCAGCGCCCACCGCAGGCACAGGGGCAGGCGCAGCGGGCGCCGGAGCAGTGGTTGCGCCGATCCCAGCAGCCGCCGCAGCGGCAAGCACAGGTTTGGCCGCTGCCTTCACGGCTGCACCCATTGCAACAGCTGCTGGCGCCCTGACATTCGTCGGATCAATCGCAGCTGTCGCAGGCGCCGGTGATGCTGCG
Source organism: Marinibacterium sp. (assembly GCA_034670145.1). Classification (GTDB taxonomy): domain Bacteria; phylum Pseudomonadota; class Alphaproteobacteria; order Rhodobacterales; family Rhodobacteraceae; genus HXMU1420-2. The sequence goes on along the minus strand of JAXMOA010000024.1, from coordinate 2,921 downwards.
ACTTCGACGCCATCGACACCCAGCACAAACTGATAACACATCAGTTTGCCAGAATAAGAATTGGCCGTTCAGATTAATGTCTGAGCGGCCAATTTTTTTTCAACGTTGCATAGCTTTCAACCAACCCGGATGCTTTGCAGAATACTTGGCGAAACAGCCTAAAAACCCGTCCCCCGGGCAAAGGACACGCCCCTGTTCCAATATACAGGCAGCGGCACGATCCTACCGTAAATCAGGCCGGCTTGCTCTCGGTCGAACCCGCCTCAGGCTCCGACCCGCCCGCGACCTCTTCGGCCTCCAGGATTTCCACAACCGGACTCGCCGGGCTTTCCCCGGTGTTTGCGCCCGGGTCCGGATCTACAATCAGCGGCAACATGCTCAAACCGGCAGAGGCTGACAACTCCGGCGCTGGCGGGGTTTCCCAACTCAGCGTGTCAAAGGCTTCACATTTTCCGCAAACAGGCTGCCAGCTGGAATGCGCATGGTTGCAATTGCCGCAAACCCATTGCGGCCCGCGAGACGCATTCAAGGCCCGCGTCAGCCACCCCTGAGTGACAGTATCCGACGCACCCTGACCACGCTCAACCGCCGCCATCAGGGTCAACGCCCGCGCATCCGGACTGTTATCCACCAGCCCGGCCAACTCTCTGCGCGCGTCGGGGAATTGCTCTGCAACAATCAGCAACTCGGCCTTGACCAGCTTCGTTTCCGGGTTCTCCGGATGCACATTGGTCAACAGCTCAAACCGTTTCACCCGCTCAGCCGGCGTTTCATCTGGTGCAATCTCTGCAAAAACCGCCGCCAGATCCGGATGAGGCTGAGCCTGCCACGCCTTCTTGATCACGCGCACCGCATTTTTGGGCCGCTGCATCGCAATATAGGATCGCGCCGCCATGGCCGCAGCCGGGATCAGGTCCGGCGACAACCGGTTCGCCTGAATCGCATCCTCGCGCGCCTCTATCGACGCATCATCGTCCAGAATATCCGTCGCCTCAGACAGCGCCAAAACCGCCTCGCGTCGCGTATACACATCACGCGGCAACGCCCCGCTCTTCAGCTTCGCGCTCAGCGTCGTGCGGGCTCCCGCCCAATCATGCGCCTGCGCCTGAAGGCGCAGCAATGTGTCTTGCACCTCCACATGGCCCGGCTTCAACTCGAACGCGGTTTGCGCCAGCTTACGGGCGGTGTCCGTGTCGCCTTCGGCCAGCTTTTGCTTCATGATCCCGCGCACACCCACAAACCGAGTGCGATCGTCCTTGATCAACGCCTTGTAAGTCTCTGTGGCCTTCTTGGTATCGCCCGACATTTCCGCCGCCTGCGCCGTCAGCAAATTGGTCAGCTCGGGCGCCTGCAAATACTTCTCTGCCTTGGCCGCCTTGTTCATGGCCACCCGCGCCTCGCCAGATGCCAGCGCCATCATACCATCCGCCAGGGCCTTATAGCCTTTGCGCTCCCGACCCCGGTCAAAGTATCGCGACATCGCCGTTTCGTCGCCATTGAGGAACTTGAGCACCGCCACAAGGAAAGAAAGCGCCTTCAGCAGCAGCCAAACCGCAACCAGCAAAACGAGAGCCGCCAGCACCGTTTGCAGCGGCGTCAGCGAATACTCCATCCCACCGAATTCGACCCGCAGGCCGCCGTCGGTTTCCATCAGCATCCCGGCGCCAATCGTCAGCAAACCGACAAGCGCAACAAACACCAGAATTTTTACCAGAGACCACAGCATGGGTTTGTCCTTCAGTTCGAGTTCTGGGTCGGCGCAAGGCCGTCAATAGCCGCCAAGACCGCCAGTCGCGTATTCGCCTCAGACACCCAAGTGCCAAGCACAGTTTGTGCCGCTTCGGGCAGCGTGCCAATCAGATCCACCGCACCAGCAACATCACCTGACTGAACCGCGGCCTCAGCCCGGGACAAAACCGCATCCGGATCATCCCCGTCGCGCGGGGCAACAGACCGGGCGCCAAATTGCCGTTGCAAATAGCCGCTCAGCCCACCGGTTCCCTTGGTTTCCTCGCGCGCCGCAACCAATGCCGCGCGCGCAGCATCCGGAAAGGCGTCGGTCAGAGAGGCAAGGCTCGCAACCCCCGCCTCAGCCGCCTCTGTCACAGCCGCCGGCACCGCAATCCCCAGCGCCGAAACAGCCGCGCCTTCGGACGCAAATGGCGCACCCGAGGCCGCCGTCGCCCGCAGCAGGGCAACCGCACTCAGCTTTTCAGCCTCCAAAGCAGAGGATTCCGCCGCATCCCGCTGATCCCGGGCGCTTGCCTCATAGGATTTCGCGTCTTCCAGCAACGCCTCCACCTCGGCGCGGATCCCGCCAACCCGATCCGTCAAAGAGCTCATCTCGCGCTCATAAGCGGCAATCGCCTCGCGCGAAACATTGTCCTCAACCGGGCGCTTTTCCAGCGCCGTCAGGCGGCTGTCCAAATCCGCCAATCCATCAGAAATGGATTTCACATCACCCGAGATCCCGGCCATTGCGGCATTGGCCGCGCTGCTGCTGTCGTCCAACTGGGTCAACCGCTGTTCCAGCGGCGCCAGATCAGGAATCCGCGCCTCAACCTGCGTTTGTGCCTGCTCCAAAGCCTTGGCTTGATCAGCAAGCTTGGATTGCAATTCCGTAACCGTTGACTGCAATGCGTTCACTTGCTGGGTGGTGGGATCAGCAGGCAGGAAACCAGACAGGAATCCGCCCTGCCCCACCGCAAATCCAATTGCCGCAGCCACCACACCGCCCAATATCGCCGGGAAAAATCCGCCGCGCCGCGTTTCAACAACCCGCTCGACGATCTGCGGCTCAGGCTCAGGCTCAGGCTCAGGCTCAGGCTCAGGCTCAGGCTCAGGCTCAGGCTCAGGCTCAGGCTCAGGCTCAGGCTCAGGCTCAGGCTCAGGCTCAGGCTCAGGCTCAGGCTCAGGCTCAG
>JAXMOA010000023.1:0-78718 GCA_034670145.1 Marinibacterium sp. | reverse complement strand
CGGGAAAAAGGGTTCCAGCTTGGCCATCTGCATGTCGCTCAGCCAGAAAAGATTGCTCATGTCACCGCTCCGTTTTCGGAGCCATGAATCACGCAGAACAACGGAAATCAATGCATCCTGACCCTAAACACCTAGGCTAAAGATTCACCAACCACAAAGTCGACTTGGAGCCCCAAGTGCAGAATGCGGCGACTTGTTCGAACGTCGGCTTTCTTCGAATCGATGGCGCTGCCTGTTTTAAGCCTCTAATCTGAAATGATGGACAAAGTTATCTATGCAATTGGTGATGTGCATGGTCGGGACGACTTGCTTCGCGACTTGCACGAACATATTTGCGATTACCATCAACTGATGCACTCGGGAAGAGATTCTGAGTTGATCCACGTTGGCGATTATATCGACGGTGGTGCACATAGTCGCGAAGTCATTGATCGGCTGATGTCGGGGCTAGGCGATTTTCAGATGACCTGCCTTCTCGGAAATCATGAGGCGATGCTGCTGGAATGTCTGGCTACGGACAATCGACAGGCTTGGTACACTTGGCTTTCCAACGGAGGTGAGGAAACACTCTCGTCCTTTGGTATGTCGCTTCGCTTTGGCGGCTACGACCCTGAAGAACTACTTGCAAGTGTGGGTGAAGAAAGGGTCGCTTGGCTGAAATCTCTGCCGCTCTACAAAGCCGTCGAACCCTATCTGTTTGTTCATGCGGGGATCGCCCCAGGCGTTCCAATCGATCAACAGGAACCCAAAGATATGCTCTGGATTAGATCGCGTTTCCTAGATAGCGAAATGGAACATGGCTACGTGGTTGTACACGGTCATACGCCCGGTGACGAACCTGTGGTTAAGACCAACCGGATTTGTATCGACACCGGTGCAACTTCAAATGGGTTGTTGACCGCTGCCGTTTTGGATGGAAACGCGGCTCCCGTCTTCCTACGGGCAGCAGGTCGCCCTGGAAAAACCGGCTAGGCAACCCGAAAGCCGACATTGGCGCAACCACGGCGCAAGCCCGCTTCGTCCGCACACCCGACCTGCCTTGTCCCTATCCGCACCGGCCCCCAGTTAACGGTCCGAAAACGCCGCGACCAAGTCCGGGTCTTGTTCCAACCCCGTCAGCCATCCGGTATCGAGTTTCGGAACCGAGGATATCAGCAGCCGCGAATAGGCGTGCGTTGCGTCTTGGGACATGCGCGCGGCGGGCAGCGCCTCGACCACCTCGCCTTTGTACATCACCAGAACATCGTCGCAGATCGCCTCTACCGTCGATAGATCATGGCTGATGAACATGTAACTTAGCTGCAATTCGCGCTGCAATTCCTTCAGCAAATCCAAAATCGCCGCCGCCACAATCGTATCCAGCGCCGAGGTGATTTCGTCGCATAAAATCAGTTCCGGCTCTGCCGCCAGGGCGCGGGCCAGGTTGATGCGTTGTTTTTGCCCGCCAGACAATTCGCCCGGCAAACGATGCCGCAGCGCGGCGGGAAGATGCACCATATCAAGCAACTCTTTCACCCGCGCCTCGCGCGCGCGCCCCTTCATCCCGTGATAAAAGGTCAGCGGACGGCCAAGGATTTTGTCAATCGGTTGCGCCGGGTTCAGCGCTGTATCCGCCAGCTGAAACACAATCTGCATCCCGCGCAGATCGTCCTTGCTGCGATCCGCCAGCGCCGGTTGCTGCACCTGTCCGTTAAAGGCAGCACTGCCCTTGTAGGCCGGAACAATCCCGGCAATCGCCCGCGCCAGCGTCGACTTGCCAGAGCCGGATTCACCAATAACGCCCAGGTTTTTGCCCCGTTCCAGCCGGAAACTGACGTCCTTCAAAATCTTCACATGCGGCTCACCACCGGAAATCGGCCCATAGCCCGCGCAGATGTTTTTGACCTCTAGAATGGGGCGATCCCCGGCCTGGGTCTGAGCCTCGGCAGAGACATGCGGCACCGGCTCAAAGGCGGACAGCAGTTCCTTCGTATAGGGGTGTTTCGGCGCGTCCAAAATCTGCTGCGTTGCGCCCTCTTCCTGAATCTCTCCACTTTTCAGCACGATGATCCGGTCGGCAATCTGCGCCACAACGGCCAAGTCGTGGCTGACATAAACGCCAGACATCCCGCCCTGCACCATCACCGATTTAAAGGCGCGCAGCACCTCGATTTGAGTGGTGACGTCCAGCGCCGTGGTCGGTTCGTCAAAGATCACCAGCTGCGGGTCGCCAATCAAAGCCATCGCCGCCGCCAGCCGCTGTAGCTGCCCGCCTGACACCTGATGTGGATAGCGATTGCCGATATTCTCGGCATCCGGCAGGGCCAGCGCGCGAAACAGCTCTACCGCCTTTTTCTCGGCCTCGGCCTGGGGCATCAGATTGTGGATCGCCGAAATTTCGATAACCTGCTGCATGATCCGCTGGCTGGGGTTAAACGCTGCCGCCGCCGATTGCGGCACATAGGACACCGCCGTGCCGCGCATGGTGCTGCGGGCCTTTTCGGTCATCGCGGTGATATCATGTTTACCCACACGAATCTGCCCGCCGGTGATCTTACAGCCGGGCCGCGTGTGCCCCATCACCGACAGGGCAATCGTCGTCTTGCCCGAGCCGGATTCACCGATCAGCGCGACGATCTCTCCGGGGGCGATGTCAAAGCTGACGCCCTTGATAATCTGCACCTTGCGCCCCGCATCCGTGGTGGCGCCGATCCTTAAATCGCGGATCGAAACGAGAGCAGTATCCGTCATCATTCGCTCCGATCGCGGATTTTGATGGGCAGGTTGTCGATGAACATATTCACCGAAATCGTCAGTGAGGCGATGGCGATCGACGGGAACACCACCGCAGGCACGCCCAGCGACAAGCCGTCGATATTTTCACGCACCAAGGCGCCCCAATCGGCATTGGGCGGCTGCACCCCCAGCCCCAGGAACGACAGCCCCGACAGCACCAGCACGATAAACACAAAGCGCAAGCCAAGGTCGGCCAGCACCGGGCCAAGGATGTTCGGGAAAATCTCTTGCGTGATCAGATAGGGCGTATTCTCGCCCCGCGCCCGCGCCACTGTGACGAAATCCATCGTATTGACGTTCACCGCCAAAGCCCGCGCAAAACGGTATGAACCGGGCAGGTAAATCACCGCCAGCGTCAGCACCAGCACCGGGATCGACGAACCAACTGCCGCCACAACCACCAGCCCGAACAGCAGCGACGGAATGCCGTTGAACGCATCCAGCAGCCGGGACAGGATGGTGTCAAACCAGCCGCCCATCACTGCGGCGATCATGCCCAAAATCACGCCCCCCGTGCAGGCCAGCGTCACCGCCGCCAGCGAGATTCCCACCGTATAACGCGCGCCCATCAAAACGCGCGACAGCATATCGCGCCCCAGATAATCGGTGCCCAGCCAAAACTTATCGCTCATCGGGCCGAAATAGTCCCAATCGACGATCTCCCCGACCGGATAGGGCGTCAGCCAGGGCGCGCAGACGGCAATCACCGCCCACAACAAGATAATCGTCAGGCCAATCCGACCGACCCAGTTAAAGGAATAGCCCAGATTGGCCGGCGTCGGCAGGCGGGCAAGAAGCGTTTTCTCGGTCATCAGTTGCGCAGCCTTGGGTTGGCCAGAATGGCGATCATATCGGCAAGCGTGATCAACGACAGATAGCTGACGCAAAAGATCATCGCACAGGATTGGATAAGCGGCAGATCGCGGGTGGCAACCGCATCCACCATCAGCTTGGCCACACCGGGATAGTTAAAGATCGTCTCAACAATGATCACCCCGCCCACCAGGTAACTAAGCGACAGCGCCACCGCATTGGCAATCGGCCCCAGCGCATTGGGCAGCGCGTGGCGCAGCACCATACGGCTGCGCGAGGCCCCCTTTAGCAGCGCCATTTCCACGTATGGCGTGTTGATCGTCTCGATCACGGCGGCGCGTGTCATGCGGATCATCTGCGCCGACACCACAAAGCCCAGCGTGATCACCGGCATCGCATAGCCGCGCAGCATCGCACCCCAGGTGCCCACATCGGCCCCATAGCTCAGCGCGGGCAACCAGCCCAGCCAGACGGCAAAGATCAGCACAGCCAGCGTCGCCACCATAAACTCCGGCACTGAAATCACCGAGATCGTCAGGATTGACACCACCCTGTCAAAGATCGACCCCCGCCACATCGCCGCGCCAATCCCTAGGCTCAGTGCAATAGGCACCGCAAATAACGTCGTCACCCCGGCCAGTTTCAACGAATTCACCAGCCGCCCGCCGATCAGTTGCGTGACCGGCATGTCGTTGACATAAGACGTCCCCAAATCCCCCGAGGCCAGCCCAACCAGCCACCCCAGAAAGCGGTTGATCGCCGGTTCGTTCAGCCCCATCGCCTCGCGCAATCCAGCCACAGCTTCGGGCGTCGCCGCCTGCCCCAGCAAGATTTCCGCCACATCGCCGGGCAGCAGCGCGGTTGCGAAAAACACCGCGAAAGAGACGATGACCAGTGTGACCAGTGCGATGCCAAGCCGTTGCGCGACAAGGAAGTAAGGGGTGTACTTGGCTGGCAAGCGGTCTCTCCTTGGAAACGTAAAATCCGCAAGGGGCACGGGGCCCCCTGCGGATCATTGTGGTTTAAGATCAGGCGTCGAGCCAGACGTATTCGGCAAATGCGTAACCCATCATGCCGCCCAGCGGGTTGGATTTCAGCCCGCCCAGTTTCGACGACACCGCATCCACGTTCGAGATATAGGCCGGAATGATCGTGCCAGCCTCATTGGCGATCATCTCTTGCATTTCCCAGTAGATCTCTGTCCGCAGGGTCTCATCCAGCGCGCCACGGGCTTCGACCATCATCTTGTCGAACTTCTCGGATTTATACTGGCTCTCGTTCCACGGCGCATCCGAAGTATAGAGCAGCGAGAACAGGATATCCGGTGTCGGCCGTGGGTTGATGTTGCCAAAGTGGATCGGCGCTTTCAGCCAGTAGTTCGACCAATAGCCATCGGATGGCACGCGCTGTACGTCAAAGTCCATGCCAATTCCGGCACCGGCCTGCTGTACAATCGTCGCCATATCCACCGAAGCCGTCGCCGCGTCAGAGGCCACAATCGGGATTTTCTGGCCCATGACACCGGCTTTTTCAAACAGGCTTTTAGCCATCTCCGGGTCAAAGTCTTTCGGCTTCAGGTTCGGGTTGTGATAACGGTTTGCCGAGGAAACAGGCTGGTCATTGCCGATTTCGGCCAGACCACGGAGCACTGACTTTTGGATCGCTTCGCGGTTGATCAGATGGCGCATGCCCTCGATAAAGCCCGCCTTGTCGCCCGGCTCCATGTCCAAACGCATGTTCAGGTTGGTGTAGTTGCCAGAGGTTGTGACAGAGGTGCGCACAGTCTCCTGGCCTTCCAGCATTCGCAGCGATCGCGCGTTGACCGAGGCAGCAAGGTCGATGTCGCCGGACAGCAGCGCATTGACGCGCGCATTGTTGTCGGTGATCGCAAAGAATTCAAAGCTGTCCAGATAGGCGCCCTGATCTTTGAAGTAGTTCGGGTTTTTGACTGCAACGGATTTCACGCCAGGCTCAAACACTTCGCAGATGAACGCACCGGTACCGTTGGCGGTGCTGAAATCGGTGGTGCCGTCGGCGATGATCATGAAATGGTGCAGCGCCAGAATGGTTGGCAAGTCTGCGTTCGCAGCCGACAACACGATCTTGACGGTCGTATCGTCAACCTTAGAAATCTCTACCATCTGCTTGGCGATAGAGTTGACCTTGGAACCAACAGCCTCGTCCAAATGACGGCTTAGCGAGAATACAACGTCCGCAGCGTTCAGCGTGTGGCCGTCGTGGAACAGAACGCCCTTTTTCAGATTGACCTGCCAGGTTGTCGCGTCATCGGATTCGATGCTCTCGGCCAGTTCCATCTGCACCTGACCACCTTCATCCAAAAAGGTCAGGCGGTTGTAGAAGGCGCAGCAGCGTACATAGTCGGTCGACAGCGAGGCCTTCGCCGGGTCCAGCGTGTCAGCAGTCGAGGACGACCAGCCAGCCGCCTTCAGGTTGCCGCCCATCGTCGGGGTTGCGGCCACGGCCTTGCCCGCGCTCATCAACAAAGATCCGCCAGCGGCCATACTGACACCCGAAGCCATCAGCATTTTCAGCAGATCCCGGCGTGTCGCCCCGCGACGGATCGCATTTTCGACCATCGCAGTATCGCGACCGGTCCAGTTATTTGGCGTTTTTTTGGTCATATTTGTCTTCCTGTTGGTAGGGGCCCGATCCGTTTCAATTGGCGGTCCAGGCGGGTTGGATATTCAGGGGGCAAAGGCCGCCTCTGCGGCCTCGGCCAGCTCAATCAGCGCATGAAAGTGATAGTCAGGTTTGGTAAAGCGGCTTGGTTCGATGGTGCCGCCATAACCCGCCTGGTCGTGCCGGCGTTCGATCCAGGCATTCGTCATGCCCAGCTCTCGCGAGATGCCGATATCGTGGTACTGGCTTTGCGCTGTGTGCAGAATGTCGTCCTTGCTGCCGCCGTCCTGCGCCACATGGTCAAAAACGTGGTGGAAATAGGTCGGGTCGGGCTTTTCGGTGCCAGTGTCATCGGTGGTGAACCCGGCCCAAAAGGGAAAGCCCAGCTTTGCCTCGTATTTCTCAAAGGCCCAGCGGCGGGCGTTTGTCATTGCAATCAGCTTGTAACGCGCCTTCAGCTTGGCCAGCGCCGTCGCGGAGTCCGCGAATGGCGCGGCCTCGCCCACCCGGTCAATCATGGCCTGACGGTTTTCGGCAGTATCGGGCAAATCAAAGGCGGCGGCGATACGGCCATAACAGCGCCCCAGGTCGTCGGGAAACAACCCCGCGCCGGGCTCATAGCGCGCATCGCGATAAACGGCCAACACGGCCTCGCCATCAATCACACGCCCTGAATCGGCAGCAATATCTGCCACACCTCCGGTGATCGCAGCCTCAAAGTCAATCAACGTGCCGACCACGTCAAAGGTGACGTAAGAAAATGAATTCAGGGGCTTTGCGGCGAACTCGATCGTCATCCTTGCCGTCCTTTCCGCAGTCGGTTGCGCGTGATGGCATCTTGTGTTGCTTGGGATCTGGCAAAGCCGCGCTGTGCAAATCGGGCTGAAACACCCTTATTCTGCTGCGTTTGGTGGCTCTGCCGTTCCCCGGTTGGTTCAGTTTCACCCCCGCGACGCTATTTAATTCTCCGAAACGGGGCGGGTCGGCAGCAGATTCTTTCGAAATCCGGGGCAGCGCAGTATTTCCCGCCGCTTTGCTGCCGCCTCAATAGCCCTTATCCAGATCAACCTGCCCCGGCAGGGCCACGCCAGCCCGCGCGGCGCGGATCACATTCAGAGCATGTTCGGCGCCTTCGCGGTCATCGGTATTGGCGGCGATATGCGGCGTGATAATCACCCGAGGGTCGCCCCAGGCCCAATGATCCTGCGGCAGCGGCTCTGGGTCGGTGACATCCAACATGGCAGAGCCAAGCTGCCCATCCTCCAGCGCGCGCAGCATCGCGGCCATATCAAGCTGCGCCCCGCGCCCGGCATGTACCAGATGCGCGCCTTTCGGCAATTGCGCGAACAGATCCGTGTTAAGAACGCCCTTGGTCTGTGGCGTCAGCGGCAGCAGGCAGATCAGCACATCGCTTTGCGCCAGAAACGTCGCGCGTTGGTCATTGCCAAACATCTGCACGCCCGCAACCGCCGCCCCGGACCGAGACCACCCGGAAACCTGAAAACCCAAGCCACCCAGCGTCTGCGCCGCCAATTGGCCAATGCGCCCCATCCCCATAATGCCAACCCGGCCATTGCGGGCCAAACCGATATCATGCGGCTGCCAATGCCCGGCCTGCGCCTGCGCCAGATAGGTCGGCATATCGCGAAACAGCATCAGCGTGGCCATCACCACCCAATCGCGCACCATCTCTTCGATGCCGGGCGCAAGCGTGCGGCACAGCTGCACCCCCGGCGGCATGGGTGGCATCTGATCCACCCCCGCCCCAACGGAGATAACCGCCTTCAGGTTCGGGTAAATCGACAAATCCGGCGGCGGCACCCAGCAGGCCAGAAACTCTACCTCTGCCGGGTCGTTCACCTGATCCGCGCCGTTGATCAACGCCTCGCCCGCCTCGGCAAAGGCCTGCGCCCAGTAGGCGGCGCGCGACGCATTGGTTTGCAGCAGCAGCGCCATCAGCCCAGAACCGCGCGGATTTCAGGGTCTTCCAGCGTCAGGTCCAACACCTTGCGGGTGCGCTCGACGATGGCGTCGATCTCGTCCATTGTGCAACACAGCGGCGGCGCGTAGCCAAAGATGCCCTGCGCAAACGACCGGATCACCAGCCCCTGCTCCCAAGCCCGATCAAACAGCCGGGTCGCGGGCTGCACAGCGGCGGGCAACGGCGTTTTCTTGGCCTTATCCGTCACCAGCTCAACCGCCGCCAACATCCCGCGCCCGCGCACATCGCCCACCAGCGGATGATCACGCAGCGTTTCCAACCCGGCCATCAACCGCGCCCCGGCCTTCACGCCATTCTCTAGCAAGCCACCTTCGTACAGCGCCAGAACCTCTAGCGCGACAGCGGCAGACACCGGATGCGCCGAATAGGTAAACCCATGCCCAATAGCCTTTTCCCCGGCCCCCTCGGCAATGGTCTCGTAAACATGGTCTGACATGAACACCGCCCCCATCGGCGCATAGCCAGAGGTTAGGCCCTTGGCCGTGGTCATCAGGTCCGGCACGATGCCCTCATCCCCGCTGGCAAACAGCGGCCCGGTGCGGCCAAAACCGGTGATCACCTCATCGGCGACAAACAGAATGCCCATCGCCGCACAGGCATCGCGCATTGCTTTCATCCAGCCCTTCGGCGGCACCAAGACGCCACCCGATCCCTGAATCGGCTCAACATAAAACGCCGCCACGCGATCTTCGCCAATCGCGGCAACCTTGGCCTTTAGTTCCGCGATAGAGGCGTCAATCACGGTCTGCGGATCATCCCCCACCGGATTGCGATACAGATAATGCGACGAAATTTTATGCTGCCAACTATAAGGCACGCCAAAGCCCTCGTGAAACCCCGGCAGCGCGGTCAGCCCCGCACCCATCGTCGTTGACCCGTGATACCCCTGCTCGACAGAGATAAACTGATCCCGCTCTGGCTGACCTTTCGCGTGCCAGTAATAGCGCACAAAGCGGATCGTGCTATCCACCGCATCCGACCCACCAAGGCTGAAATAGATGTGGTTCAGATCACCGGGAGAGCGCTCTGCCAGCGCCGCCGCCAGCCGGATCGGGGCCTCTGACCCCAGATCAAAATACCCTGTCGCATAGGGCAGCCGGCGCATCTGCTCGGCGGCGGCCTCGACCACGCTTTCGTGGCCATAGCCCGCGTTGACACACCACAGCCCGGCAAAACCGTCGATCAGCTGCCGCCCCTCGGCATCAGTCACCGTCGCGCCTTTGGCACTGGTCAGAACGCGCACGCCGCGCGCCTCATGGCCGCGAAAAGACGACACCGGATGCACCAGATGACGCCGGTCAAGCTCGACAAGGGAATTGGACAGCATGGCAATCTCCGCAGAATTTCGCCCAGGAGTTAACCCAGCGCTTGGGACACAAGGGCATAGGTTTGAATGTCAGATTTCGGATGCGCCCGTGGCGCATAAATCATCGCAGTGCCACCGCCCGCATGGGCCAGCCCAAGGGCTTCGGCATAATTGGCCTGCGCCAGGGCCATAGGCATATCAATACGCAGAAACTGCCCCGCCAAACGGCTGGCCGCAGCCGCCATCAGCGCCCGCGCCGTCGCCGCATCCTGCGCCACAACGGGGCCAAGCACATGCCCCCGGCCAAAGGGCCGCAGCATCGCAAAGCCGCCCTTCGCGTGCAGCACGCAACCCATCTCGGAGACCCGGCTTAACAGGCCATCGCGCGCCATACCCGTCGCGGCCAAGTCCATCTTGGCCAGCGCGGCAATATCGACGCCTTCGACAACCTCGACGGCACACTCTGGCGCGGCCGCCTGGGCGATCCCCTGATGTTGCACGATTTTGCCCGTAACCTCAAAGCCCAGCTTTTCGTATAGCGGCAGCCCCTCTGCCGTTGCCACCAGCCGCATTTCGCGCGCTCCAGCCGCCTGCATCACCTGCGCCATCAGCTTGCGGCCAAGCCCTCTGCCCCGCATCCGCTCATCCACGATAATCATATTGAGCGCTGCGACATCCCCAAACCGCGAACACATTGCTGTCCCAACAACCTTGCCGTCGTCCAGCGCCACAACCCCAATCGAAACCGACAGCATCAGCGCCCAGTCCTCGGCCCGATGCGGCCATTGCGCCGCCTGCGACAGCCGCACACCGCCGTCGATATGCGCCTCGGTGAAGGCCTCAATTAGGATATCTTGCGATGCAGGGGTGGTCATGAAAGCTCCGGTTCGAGTCGTGTTTGCCCCGAAGATATGAGCCGATCTGCGGCAGGATCGCTCTGATTATGGGGTCGCACAGCAGTTTGCTTGGCAATGCCCTGTCGCGACGGCAGGAAATACCGCCCAATGCCGATCTGAGGGCAAACCGACAGCGACCGCCACCGCGAAACACAAGAAATATTTGAAGATTACGTCAACTCAGGACTCCAAAATCACAGAAATCAGCATAGCCGATCCTCGTCACCAGCGCCGCAGCTAATCGCTTGGAATCCATGATGATCGAAACCGCCTCTCCTAACATGATCCGCTGTTGGCGACGGCCCTTCGCAAGATACCCCGATCGAATCCTTGTTTAAACTTGCACTGCCTCATCAGGAAAAATTGTTCTTAACTCTTCACAAACCTGGACCAGACGAGCTTTCGAGTGTAGAAAGCCGAAGGTTGCCTCGCCCGCGTTCTCGGCCTTACAACGAACCGCAATGAACGTCCGGTTTAGACAAACATTCCATGACGCTGCCAATTGATCAGACCTGTCGCCACGTCAGGTTAAGAACGGTTGGCATTCCTTTGGCCCAGCGCCAGCACCATCTCGCGGGCGGCGGCCAGTTCCGTCTGTGCGATGGTACCTGCGCTCCCCGCTGTCCTACCAGGATGTCGTGGACCTTTTGGCAGAGCGCGGGATCGCGATTGATCGGTCTACGGTGTTCCGATGGGTTCAGAAGTTCGGCCCCGAGTTGACTAAGCGAACCGAGAGACATCTGCGCCGCGCGCGTGTCGATTGGCATGTCGACGAAACTTACATTCGGGTGGGCGGCCCCCTCTCATCGCTGCAAGCAGCGACTGCCGGGCAATGAATGGCGCTACCTATGGCGCGCCGTCGATGCAAACGGTCAGATGGTGGATTTTCGCCTGACCGCACGACGGGATGCGAAGGCGGCCAAAGCCTTCCTGAACAAGGCGCATAGCTATCGGCGCGTCATTCGTGAGATCAATCACCGATATGAGCCGCACTTCGACAGCATCCGGCATATTGATCGAAAGGGGCGAAACAACCTGATCGAGAGCGACCATGCATCCGTGAAACGGCCACTCGGATATCGCCAAAGCTTCCGGTCTTTGCGAACCGCCAAGGCGACCCTCAGCGGCATCGAAACAATCCGAACCATCAAACGCGGCCATGTCCATCACAAAAAACCAAGCGTCGCGGGGGAGATCCAATTCATCGCGCATCTGTTCGGAGCCGCATGACACACTGAGTCCATCAACCTCTCCAGTCGGCCGCAGTCGATTAATGCAACAGTCCCCACCGAGATGCTAAACGATGTCGGTTTCGGAGCCTTTCCCGTGCCTGATGTCATGGCCGGAAAATACGGCAAGCTCCTTATGAACCTGAGCAACATGCTGAACGCGGCATTGGGGCCCGAAACTGACAGTGGTGAACTCAAGTCCCGGCTCAAGTCAGAGGCTGTCGCAATTTACGCAGCCGCAGGCATCACCTGGCGCGATGTCAGCAGCAAGGACCCGCGCCGTCAAAGCCTGATGAAGATCGTCGAAGTCGATGGCGCTGACAAAGGCATGGCTTCGACCACTCAAAGTCTGGCACGCTGCCAATCACTGGAAACGGATTATCTGAACGGTGAAATCGTGCTGCTCGCCCGTCTCCTGGGGCAGACTGCTCCGCTCAACGAAGCATTGTGCCGTCTTGCGGCAGATTTCGCACTTCAAGGGGCTGCGCCTGGCCAAATGTCTGTCCAGGGTTTGACCCGTCTTCTGGACGACGCCGCTGCAAAGGCAGTTCAGTCAGGATAACGCAGCGCGGGAAAAGCATTGCCGCGCCCGGTCTTGGTCAGATCGAGCATATTCCACAACGGCCAAACCTGATCCATGTGTCGTGGATGCCCCTCCAATCCCGCAAAAAATACCTCAGATCCCCAAAAATGGCGGACCCCTGTTGTACCCTTGGTGAACACATTCATCATCGGCCATTGGGATCCGTCCGGTGCTTCTGCGTGATAATCGGTCTGATAGCGGTTGCCCTGAGCCGATAACAGAGACAGTGCCCGCCAGCCGCGGTCCCGGGCCAGATCCCGCAATTGTTCGGGTGTGGCCGCCGAAACCACAACAAAATCCATATGTTGTTGTAAATGAGTGACCTGCCCGTCCAAACCATCCAACATTGATACGCAGGCGGGACAGGGTGTGGCCTGATCTGGCCGATACATCAGGCTATAAACGGCCAGACTGCGATTGGGCTGTGTAAACAAATCGGCCAATGCGACGGGCTGCCCGTCAACGCGCTGAAACCGGTAGGTTGCCACCAGCCCACCATCCGGCAAATTTCGACGCATCGCGGCGACTTTCTCAACCTGCGCTCGCAATGCGATTTCCTGCACCAGGAGTTCATCACGTGCGTGTCGATAGGCCTCTGACTCGCCAGGGTATGCAACAGCCACCATCAATCCTCCATAAAACATTAATTAACAATATTGTTAAATTAAGGCGCCAAGAAATCAACCCCAGCGGGGACCAGTCCCGAAAACTTTTCCTTTGTGACGCTCGGGATTGACACTAACCTTGACCAACGGCCCGATGGCCGACCACACAAAGGGGAAGTTCAATGGGAAAAAGAGACGATCTGATCGCGCAATATGCCGACGACCTGAAATCAAAATGCGGGATGGAACCGGACATGGACCTTTTGACCAAGGTCACAATCGGATGTGGGCCGTCCATCTACAACGCAGATTCCTCTACGGTTGCCGCAACACAACCGGGTGAGATCGAGACAGTGAAAAACAACTTCCTGATCAAGAAACTCGGCCTCTCGGATGGCCCAGAGCTGGATTCGGCCATCGATTCCGTCATCGAAACCTACGGAAAATCCGAACGCAACAAGTACCGCGCAGTCGTCTACTACATGCTGACCAAGCATTTCGGCAAAGAATCCATTTACGGCTGATCGGTGATCGTACAAGACCCAGACCTCGGGACGCATCGCATTTGAACTACTTGAGGTTTGAGCGACCCGAGCTCCTCTGCTAGTGTGAAATCACGGTCAGGATGGCCAGGACCAAATTCGACGTGTGTGGTGAGTTGGGAGCACACGGGGTGAAGGAGGGGCCTGGAATATGGGCCCCTCCCGCGCATTTCTGGCGCGATATTGGGTCGAAAGTTTGCGTTTAGTGCCCAATATGGAAATTTGCGTCAGCCTTGGACCAAACGGATCACAGGCAGAGAACTTCGCCAAGAATCTGACAAAACTAGAGCGCAAAACATCTTGCGCTGCAGTCGGCAGATCTGGTGGAGGATGAACGTGGCGCTCAGATGGAAGCCCCCGAAAAACAAGCTGGGTTTTCCGGAAGAAAATCGCTGCCAACGTCCAAGACCTTATTGCCGCTGATTTTTTGTACCGTACGGTACTTTTTAATTGACCGCGTCAAAATTCATAAATACCACTGACCGCCAATTGCTGAACACCGGCGCTGGCAGAACCCCATGCAAATGCGGGGAGCTTTCAGTGCCCGCTATGGAGCTTTTTCAATCCAGCAGCTCGATCCGCAGCGAACCCAGGATTCCAAAGAAAGACGTAAACAATGGCAGATCCAAAGGCTTTCAGACGTATCGCATGGATTTTCCTGGTCTGTAGCCTTTTCCTTGGTGCGCTGAGCCCTCTGGCACATGCGCAAACAGACCCTGTTCAACCGACGCACGAAGTCAACGCTGAGCTGACAGAGGCCGAGTTTCAAGCGATGCTCGGGCGTCTGAGCGATGAACAGGTGCGGGATCTGTTGATCGAAGAATTTGCAGCGCGCCGTGCCGAAAAATCGGAACCTTCAGTCACACTGACGACCAGGGCAGAGACAGCGGTTGCGACCATAACTGCGAATGCCAGCGCGCTTTTGGCAAAATGGTCGCAAATTGGTGCGGCATTTGCTGCAATCAATAACCGGCTTACGGATGCGGGCGGGTTGGGCATCGCGCTGTTGGCATTGGGGATCAGCAGCCTGATCGGGCTCGTCGTGCGCGGTGTGTGGCGGCGCAAAATTGCGAAACACCAGATGGTTCTGGCCGAACGAAATTTCGACAAGGGAGCTTATGGAAGTCTGGGCACCATCGGGGATGCTATTCGGTTCCTCTTGCTGGAGTTGACGAGCGTGCTTGCCTTTGCGGTATCGGCAATGGTGACCCTGTTTGTTCTGTTTCAAAATGACGATCTTCGAAATTTCGCTTCCAGCTATATCCTCGTTTTGGCCATTTCTCTGTTGGTCTGGTCCGTCATTGAGTGGATGTTTCCGCGTAACTGGCCGGGCTATCGGCTGGTTGCGATCAATGATGAGGCAACACGTTTGGTGCATTTGGTTGTTGTTGGCATTGCTGCTTTGTGGATGTTTGAAACCAACACGTCGGCCTTGATGGTTGATTTTGGTGCGCCCGAAGGGACGCCGGATTTGTTCAGCCTTCTTCTTGGCATTGTGTGGATCATCTCTGCTCTGGTTGGCTTTTTCGCAATTTATCGCGCAACGTCCGATCTGTTGCCTGGGCAGGACGAGGCGGGTTTTGTCAACATGCTTGTGCGCAATTGGTTCACGCTGATCGGCGTTGGTCTGTTTGCCACTTGGGTGGTGTTCACCGCAGGTGCGTTGCTGAGTTCAGATATCGACGTTATGGCCGGAATGGTCCTCAAGATGCAGTTGGTTCTGATGGGTTTGTGGACTGTTTACAGAATCGCCGTCCATTACCTGCGGGCACAGGATTTGAGTTCGGAGATCACGGGCGCAATCCGCCGGACGCTGCGCGCGTTTTTCGTTGCGGCGGGTATGATCATGATCCTTGCAATATTTGGATTGGATTCAGCATCCTTGCAGGCTGGCGGACCTGCCGAACAATGGCTTCAGGCGGCGATCAATGTCGGGCTGACAGCCCTTGTCGGTTGGGCCATCTGGGATTTCGCCCGTACAGCCATTGACATCCGGCTTGCTGCCGAAAAGCCATCGCAAGGTGATGAGGAAAGTGGCGACGCAGAAGGCGGTCTGGGGGCCAGTCGAACCGCGACACTGCTGCCACTCATGCGTTCAACTGCTGTTGCCCTGATTGCAATCGTCTGTCTTTTTTCCGCTCTTTCAAGCTTGGGGGTCAATGTGGCGCCCTTGGTGGCTGGTGCCGGTGTACTTGGTCTTGCCATCGGCTTTGGCGCTCAGACTTTGGTCAAGGACGTCGTTTCTGGTGTGTTCTTTCTGATTGATGATGCTTTTCGGCGCGGTGAATACATCGACCTTGGCAGCGTCAAAGGCACGGTCGAGCGGATATCCGTGCGCAGCCTTCAACTGCGCCACCATCTTGGCGCGGTGCATACGATCCCCTTTGGCGACATATCAGCCCTTACAAACTACTCCCGCGACTGGGTGATCATGAAACTGCCGCTGCGCTTGACGTTCGATACAGACCCTCAGCAGGTCAAGAAGATTATCAAACGGCTTGGCGCAGAGCTTATGGCAGATGAAGTACTCGGCGACGGGCTTCTGGCACCCCCGAAATCTCAGGGCGTCATCCAGATGGAGGATTCTGCGATGATCCTGCGGGTCAAATTCACAGCCGTTCCCGGAAAGCAGTTTACCATCCGACGGGAGCTTTTGCATCGCATTCGCGCAGCCTTTGAAGAGGCCGGTATACGATTTGCCAATCGGGAGGTGACAGTTCGTGTCAGCGAAGAGGCAGGTCCGAGCGAACGGGAACAGGCGATAGGTGCCGCGGCCTCGCGTGCAATCGAGGCTGATCTGCCTGCAACAGGCTGAAGACCTAGCGCAGCTATGTTCGCGATTTTGATAAAGTACCAATCGTGATCTTTGCCTTGAAGCATCGGGGGCAAGGAACACTACGGTGCTATTCACATGCCCGTTGGTTTCGGTTTTCGCAGTATTCCCTGGCAACCGGACGACCGGTCCACCGCTGAGCATCTACATCAGTGATCAAATTTTGTGCACATCCGTGCGACATGCAAACATTGCGGTGGTGATGCGCCGACATTGCAGGCATTTTCTGTTTAATAACAAAACAGAGTTCCTCCGAACGCCCCAATCCAGAGAAGCCCACCCATGGTGCACAGCCCCTCCAGCAGCTTTTCCCGCAGACTTGGCGACCTTCTCGGCCAGATCTACCCAGAGCATGACAACGCTGAACTGTCTCAACGCGTGGTCGAGGCATTTTGGCCTGATGGCACCCACCGGCGCAAACAGGGCCGCACGCCGGGAAACAGGCTTTGGTCAGAGAAAGACAGCGTTGTCATCACATATGGCAATTCGGTTGAGGATGGCGCTCACAAGCCATTGGATCTGCTCCACGATTTTCTGATCCGCCATTTCAAGGGCGTTGTGAACGGGGTCCACATCCTACCCTTTTTCCCTTTTACGTCAGATGACGGTTTTGCGGTGTCCGACTACTATAGTGTCAGCCCGCAATTGGGTGACTGGCCAGACATCTCCCGTATTGCCCAGGACTTCCACCTGATGTCGGATCTGGTCCTGAACCATGTTTCCAGCCAGGGTTCCTGGTTTAACAATTACCTGCAGGGCAACGCCCCGCATGACCGGTTTTTCTTCGAAGCATCACCAACAGACGATCTGTCGGATGTTGTGCGCCCCCGTACAACGCCACTTTTGCGCGAGGTCGACACTGACAAGGGTGCGCGCCATGTCTGGTGCACATTCAGTCATGATCAGGTTGACCTCGATTTCTCCAATCCAGAAGTCTTGTTGGAGATGCTGCGGATCATTCGACTGCATATCGACAAAGGCGTGCGAATTCTGCGGCTCGATGCCGTGGCGTTTGTATGGAAAGAGGTTGGTACGACCTGCATCCATCTGCCCCAGACCCACGCAATTGTTCAACTGCTGCGGTTGCTCAGCAACTTTACCACTGAAACCGTGGTTTTGCTGACTGAAACCAATGTGCCCCGCACCGAAAATCTGAGCTACTTCGGTAACAGGAACGAGGCACACGCCGTTTACAACTTCCCTCTGCCGCCGCTCATCCTGCACGCGATGTACTCTGGCACAGCCCGGTATTTGCGCGAGTGGCAGGCCGCGATGCCCCCGGCACAATTGGGTTGTGCCTACCTGAATTTCACCGCCAGCCACGATGGTATCGGTATGCGCCCGGCCGAAGGGTTACTGCCGCCCGAGGAAAAGGAGCGCATGATCGAAACGGTACAAAGCCTGGGCGGCTTGGTGTCCATGCGTACCCTCCCGGATGGTCGAGAAGAACCTTACGAGCTCAATTGCGGCTATTTCGAAGCGATGCGTGCTACGTTTCAGGGCCCAGACCAACTGCATCTGGCGCGTTTTATCTGCTCTCAAACCATCGTCATGTCTCTGGAAGGCATTCCTGCCTTTTACATCCATTCGTTTCTGGGAACGCCAAACGATCACGATGCGGTTGTACGGCGCGGGATGAACCGCGCGATCAATCGGCACAGGTGGCACTATCCCGATCTATTGGCCCGTTTGGCCGATCCCGGGTCTGACCAGGCACGTGTGTTGTCCGAAATGTCGACCCGACTGCGGCTGCGCGCGCAACAGGCTGCTTTCCACCCCAATGCGACTCAGTTCACGCTGAGCCTGGATGACCGTGTTTTTGGGGTCTGGAGACAGAGTATTGATCGCAGCCAGTCCATTTTTGCGCTCCACAATGTATCGGGCGAACAAGTCATCGTCAGTCCGCGTGACATGAACCTGATATCTGGCGAAAGTTGGAGCGATCTTTTGACCAGCGAGTTTGTCGATCCCGATGGTCCCGGCATCGTATTGGCGCCCTACCAATGTCGTTGGGTCACGAACCAGGTATCGGTGTAAATTCCTCTAGGTCGGCGGCTACGGCCTTGTGCATGTTTGAAAGGAAGTCCAGATCGGCCGCATGCACACGGTTCCATGTTGGCATGAAGGGTGTTTCGTGCGGGTTGTCCAAAAACACCTGGCCCGCGCGAATAATGTTTTCGGCAAACAGCTCGATGGACTTTTCCTCGACGTGGCGATGAACCTCCAGACCGTTCATTTTGGCGTCGTTGTAGTATCCTTCCAGCAGGTCCAGCGCGGATCTGTAGTATGTCGCTTTTAGCGTGCGGAAGGTATTTGGAGTGAATACGGTGCCATCTGCAGCCAGCTTGCGAATGATCGACTTGCAAATATCCGTCGACATTCGGCTCAGCCCGGTCGATGCATCCTCTTGCGACAGATCCTGATGTTTGTGGTCATAGTTGTCTGCTATTTCGACCTGACACACGGATTTAGGCGCCAGATTGCGCCAGGCTTCGGAGAGCACGCCAATCTCTAACCCCCAATCCGACGAAATGCGCAGATCTGGCAAAATCGGCGTGCGGATCGCAAATTCACCTGACAAAGGATAGCGGAAACTGCGCAGGTAATCGATGTAATCGCGGTCTCCAATTACACGTTTGAGCGCGATCAGCAGTGGACTAATCAGAAGACGTGTCACCCGACCATTCAGTTTGCCGTTGCCGATCCGGGGGTAGTAACCCTTGGACATCTGATAGGGAAACGACGGGTTGACCACCGGATACACCAACCGGTCCAACATTTCGCGGTTGTATGTCACGATATCGCAATCATGAATCGCCATGACCGCACTGTCGGCACAGGCCAACAGATACCCCATGCAGGACCACACGTTTTTTCCCTTGCCGGGTTCCTGGGGGCCCAGCCCCAATGTCTCCAGCTTGTCATGCAAGGCCAACATGCGTGGGCTGTCGTTCCAGATCACAACCGTGTTTTGCGGCAATCGGTCAAAGAACGCGCGGGCGTGACGAAATTGTGCTTCGTCGGCGCGGTCCAGACCGATGATGATCCGATGCAGATAGGTGACTTTGGACAACTCGTCCAAAATATTGGGCATGGCCGGGCCTTCCAGCTCTGAATACAGACAGGGCAGGATCAGTGTGATCTTGCGGGCATCTGCATTCACAGCCACTTCGTGCGACAGGCTTTCGGGTGACCTGTGCCGAAGATTGTGCAGTGTGGTGATGTTGCCGTTCTGATGAAAATCAGCCATTCCCAGTTACTTTCCTGAATTTTTGTGGATCTGATAAGATCGCAATAACAGCATCTGCCCAACCATTGGGGCCAGCGCGTTTGGTTCTGACAATTGTACCTTCAGCCTCGCCCGCCAGGATCGGCATTTCGGGCGCCGCCGGGTTGGCGATGATCACGCCAAAATCCGCAGCCTGGATCATCTCCAGATCATTTGGGGCATCTCCCAAGGCTATCGTCTGCTTTGGGTTCAGCGCCCTGACAATCTCTGCCATTGCATCGGCCTTGGTTTGACCAAATGACAATGTCAGGAAGCGCCCACCTCTTCTTGCAACCACACCAGCTTTGGCAATTTCTTGAAGAAAGACGTCCAGATCTTTGGACGACCCTGTCCACAACCCGGGTTCACTGAACTGGCGCGCGCAGGCGTTTTCCGCCGCAATAGGGGCCAATCCGGTGATATCTGCCACTTCGCGCGGTCCCATATCGCCAAATCCTCGGAAACCCGGTGGTGCGTGTTGCAAGAGGTCGCGAATTTTGCGGTATGCGCCGTTGCCTGACAAATCCTCCGTACCCGGCCACAAGATACCGGCGCCGTTCTCCACGATGGCCGGCCAATCGCTACATCCAATGTCGGCGCGCAACGGATCAATCTCGCGTGCGGTTTTGCTGCTGGCCAGCACCAGACCGCCACTTGCGCGCCAAACGAATTCCAGCCCGCGCGCAGCTTCACGCCATTCATATGTCTCGTGGTCCAATAGTGTTCCGTCGAGATCCGAGAACACCAGGACCGGTGGATTCCTGTTCATTGATCCCAGACTATCCGGCTCTCCTGAAAGGAGCCACGCGAAACCACCGTCTATGCAATTTTGTCGCTGACTGCCTAAAGTTTCCTACCGGACGTTCGCGTTAAATCGGTGGTCTTTGCTGGCATGACGGCATGTGACCAGTGGCAATACGCTCAGGCTTGGACTAGCGTCCGATGCAACATATACCAGCGTTGGAATTTTATAATCATGCTCCGCGAAACATTGCACCGATACCAGGACGCCCTGCGCCTTTGGCTCCCTTTGTTGTCTGTGCATTTGTTTATCAGGCTCTTGATCACAGCAGCTATTGTCCCCGTGATAGGTGGATTGTTGGCCCTTTCGCTTTCATTTTCGGATCAAAGCGCACTGACCGACCAGGATATCGCGCGGTTTCTTCTGACTCCGGTTGGCGCGTTTTCGGGTTTGGTGGTGGTGTCTTTGGTGATCGTGGCGGCGGTGCTGGACGTCGCTGTGATGACGGCCTTGTTACAGAACAGCGCATTGAGACCTATCAAGTCCTTGCAATTGGCCGCCCGTTTTGCCCTGAACGCCCTTCCAATATTGCTTCGGTTTGCCATGGCGTTCTTGCTGCGAATCCTGATCATCTCTGCGCCTTTTCTGATCGTTTGCGCGTTGATCGCTGGGGTTTTGTTGCGAGAATTCGATATCAACTACTACCTCACGCATCGCCCCCCGACATTTCTGGCGGCTGTTGGCCTGAGTTCATGTATTCTTTTGGTCATGGCCATCGTCCTGCTGGGACGTCTGACATCCTGGGCCATTGCCCTGCATCTCGCTGTTCTTGACACAATACCGGTGCGTCAGTCCTTTGCGGACAGCGCGAAGATGATGCATGGCCACAGGTTCGCGCTGCTGCGGCGTCTCTTTTGGTGGATCGCCATACGTGCCGTGATCGCCGGGTTCATCGGTCTGTTGGCCGGTTTCGCCGTAGATTTTGTGACCACGGGACAGGCTGACAATCTCAAGCGGACTGTTCTGGGCCTGGTGGCGGTCGGAATCACGTGGTCAGCGGCCAGTGTTTTTATCAACGCGTTGTCCAGCGGAGCATTGGCGCATGTGTTGAACGATCAATTTCAACGCGCTCTGAATGGCCGCCAACTCAGCGCTCGTCACTCCTATTCCGATACTGTGTCCCTTTTTGCACCGGCAAATGTGGTCCTCGCCCTCACGGTCATTCTGTCGCTGACCAGCATTGGTGCGGGGGGTCTGCTGCTGGAAAGCTTTGAGGCCAAGAAAGACGTCGTCGTGATCGGGCATCGCGGGGCTGCCGGATCGCGGCCTGAAAACACGATGGCATCCATTGAAAAGGCGATCGAGGATCAGGCGGATTGGGTCGAAATCGACGTTCAGGAAACAGCAGACGGAGAGATCATCGTCGCCCATGACAGCGATTTTATGAAAGCAGCAGATGTTCCGACCAAGATTTGGGACGCCACGCGCGAAGAGATTGCGCAGATCGACATCGGCAGCTGGTACGCACCGGAATACAGCAATGAACGCGCGCCGTTGCTGAGCGATGTCCTGGCCACCGCCAAAGGCAGGGCCAAGGTGATCATCGAACTCAAATACTACGGCCACGATGTCGATTTGGAGAACCGGGTCATCCAGCTTGTCGAGGCCGCAGGCATGGCAGATCAGATCTCTACCATGTCGCTGAAGTACCCCGCAGTGCAGAAAATGCAGGAACTACGCCCAGGCTGGCGCACCGGCGTTCTGGCGGCGACTGCGGTGGGGGATCTGGTGGGGCTGCAGGGTGATTTTCTGGCCGTCAACACCGGGCTTGCCACCACAAGCCTGATTTCGCGGGCGGATGCCGCGGGCAAGGACGTATATGTCTGGACAGTGAACGATGCAGCCGGAATGTCGCGCATGATCTCGCTGGGTGTGGACGGGCTGATAACAGACGAGCCCGCCCTGGCGCGCGAGGTCATAGAGTATCGCAGCAGCCTGCCCACCGCCGGCCGATTGCTGTTGGCAGTCGGTGACTGGGTTGGAATGGCCTTTGATTTCGACGCTCAGGCACCGGCCGACCTGCGTCCCTGACCCAAAAGACGCAGGCGAAATTGTTCTGACAACGGTTCAGTTGTCGGCCCAGTCCCGGGCGCGCACGGTATCAATCATCAACTGTACATTGTCCGGATTTGCATCGGGTGTGATACCATGGCCCAGGTTGAATATATGCGGACCTTGGGCGAACGTTCGGCAAATCTCTTGCGTTTCACGAACCAGATCATCGCCACCTGTTACCATATGCCCGGGCGCCAGGTTGCCTTGTACGCAACTGTCCGGCTGCACCTTTGCAGCTGCCCAGACAGGATCTGTCCGCTGATCCAGTGCCACACAGTCCACACCGGTTGCCCGCGCAAAACCCCGATAGCGCTCGCCGGCTTCTCTTGGGAAACCGATGATCGGCGTGTCCGGATGTTTGGCCTTCAGTGCTGTGACAATTTCTTTGCAGGGGGTCAGCGCATAACGCTCGAAATCGTCACCCTCCAAGGATCCTGCCCAGCTGTCAAACAACTTGACCACTTCGGCCCCCGCCTCGATTTGATGGCTAAGATAGGAAATCGTTGCTTGTGTAATTCGCGCCATCAACCTGTCGAACAGCGGCTGATTTTCCGCCTTCAATGCATGTGCCGGGGCTTGGTCCGGGGTGCCGCGGCCTGCAATCATATATGTGGCAACGGTCCATGGCGCCCCGGCAAACCCGATAAGCGTTGTGTCCTGGGGCAGTTCGCGTCTGAGAATACGCAGCGTTTCATAGATCGGCGCCAACGTGCCGTGAATATCCCCGGCTGGGCCAAGCTTGGCAAAATCCGCCTCGCTGGTGATTGTGGACAAACGCGGACCTTCGCCAGTCACAAACCACAGGTCCGCGCCCAGCGCCTGTGGCACCAACAAGATATCCGCAAACATGATCGCCGCATCAAACCCATACCGCCGAATTGGCTGCAAGGTCACTTCGGCGGCCAGTTCACTATTGTAACACAGGCTCAGGAAGTCCCCGGCCTGCGCTCGCGTTGCGCGGTACTCTGGCAGGTAGCGCCCGGCTTGGCGCATCATCCAGATCGGAGGAGTTTCCAAGGTTTCGCCAGCCAGTGCGCGTAGCATGAGTTTCTTTGGCCCTGTGTCAGCGGTCATGTCAGCCTCCATATTGCGTTGCGCATGGGTCGTGTGCGCGCGGCCAAAAGTCAAGCAGGGTAGGCGTCAACATCACGCAGTTGTCTTGAGAAGATACGCCGATTATTCCGGTAAGATGACAAAAGAACTGCCATCACCCGCTCATCCGCTGCGCATCGGCACGCGCGGCTCGCCTTTGGCTTTGGCTCAGGCCCATGAAACACGGGACCGTTTGGCGGCCAAGTTCGAATTGCCTCAGGACGCGTTTCAGATCGTCGTTATTCAAACCACGGGTGATGCCGTTCAGGACCGCCCGCTCAAAGACATCGGTGGCAAAGGCCTGTTTACCCGCGAAATCGAGCTGGACCTGCTGTCCGGTAAAATCGACCTGGCGGTGCATTCTATGAAGGATATGCCAGTTGAGCAGCCGCAGGGCCTGCTCCTGGACACTTACCTGCCAAGAGAAGACGTGCGGGATGCTTTCGTGTCGCCCAAATGCAGCTCAATCGGCGCGCTTCCAACGGGGGCGATTGTCGGAACGTCGAGCCTGCGGCGCCGGGCGCAAGTTCTGCATCTGAGGCCGGATCTGAAGGTTGTGGAGTTCAGGGGCAATGTCCAAACACGGGTAAAAAAGCTGTCCGATCGTGTGGCAGATTGCACATTTCTGGCCATGGCTGGCCTCAGACGTCTGGGGGTCGAGCGTGACTTGCCCGTGTCCCCGATCGAACCGGCCGAGATGTTGCCGGCCATTGCCCAGGGCGCAATCGGGATTGAGCGGCGCCAGAACGACCACCGCATGGCCGATATGCTTTCCGCTATTCATGACACGGCAACTGGTCAACAGCTGGCGGCAGAGCGCGCCTGCCTGGCTGCGCTGGATGGATCCTGCGAAACGCCGATTGCGGGGCTCGCTCAGCTCGAAGGGTCCACAATCAAGATGCGAGCAGAGGTGCTGCGCCCCGATGGGTCGGACGCCATCATCGAGGCAGGCACCGCCCCGATCCAGGACGGCGCGTTGCTGGGGCGCGATATCGCCCGGCGTTTGTTGGATCTGGCTGGCCCCGGGTTCTTCGAATGGCGGACATGACGCCCGGCTTCTTGCGCTTGTCCTACGTATTGTAGGCCACGGCGATGGGTCCTCTGACGCGTCTGCGCCCATATTGTGACGCGGCGCTCTGATTGACAGGGCGGTACGGCTTCTGAAAACTTCCTCCACGGTAGAGGGAGGTCAAACCATGACGCCAGGAAAAGCGTATCTTACCTCGGAAGAGATCCGGCCACTGGCTCGGCGCTCGGATGCCATGGGTGTATGGCTGGTGTTTCATTGCTGGGGAACAATCGCACTGGCGCTTGTTCTATTCACCATCTTTCCCAACCCTTTGACCTTTTTACTGGCGGTGATGGTGATTGGTTCGCGCCAACTGGGCATGGCCATCTTGATGCATGAGGCGGCGCATAACGCATTGTTCAAAACCCGTTGGCTGAATGAATTCGCTGGCGAATGGCTTTGTGGTCGTCCAATTCTGGCCGAGCTGCATGCTTACCGTCATTACCACCTGACCCATCACCGGTTCACACAAACAGAAAAAGACCCGGATTTGGTTCTGTCCGCCAAATTCCCAACAACCCGCGCATCGCTGATGCGCAAGTTTATCCGCGATATCACCGGTCAAACGGGCTATAAGCAACTCATGCGCCAGATCACGCTATCTGTGCGTCTTGCCGGTGATGACGAGGCACGCGATGCCGCCAATCAGGATGCGGCACAGACCTTCCGGTCTGTTGAAACCTTCAAGTCCTTTCCCGTCTTTATCGGCGTCATGCTGATCATGAGCCTTCTGGGTCAATGGTGGTATGGTTTGGCGTTTTGGTTGCTGCCTTTTCTGACGTGGTATCAGCTGGTTCTGCGCATTCGCAACATTGCTGAACATGGCGCAACCGAAACGTCCCAAAACCCGCTGCAAAACGTCCGCACGACACATGCAAACCTGATCGAGCGTGCCTTTGTCGCTCCGTATTGGGTCAACTATCACCTCGAACATCACCTGGTGATGCACATGCCCTGCTGGCAATTGCCTAAACTGCATCGAGCTTTGGTGGCCAAGGGGCTAAGTGACCAGATGAAACAGGCACCCGGTTACGGCGCTGCTCTGAACGAGGCGGGCTGGCGTACCGTATAAGCGGTAATCCCGGCCCCACAGATCTGGACGCTCGCCCCAGAACTCAGCTTTTGTCAGTCACGTTTTCCTTGAACGACGTCTCAAACGCGGCCTGCTGCGAGCTATTCGCCTCTGTCTGATAGTTGGCTTTCCACTCTGCCATGGTCATTCCATAAAACTGCTCGCGCGCTTGGTCCTTACCAATCTCAATACCACGCTCGGCGGCAGCCTCCTGATACCAGCGCGACAGGCAATTGCGACAAAAACCGGCCAGGTTCATCAGGTCGATGTTCTGCACATCTGTTCGGTCCTGCATCAGATGTTGGCGCAGTCGGCGAAAGGCGGCTGCCTCGAGTTCAAGTTGCGTCTGTGCGTCCATGTCCGTGTTCCTCATCCGATAGGGGCCGGGGCATCATAGTGAACCGGCCAAGGCACGCAATGCTACAAC
The DNA here is from genome assembly GCA_034670145.1 of Marinibacterium sp. Classification (GTDB taxonomy): domain Bacteria; phylum Pseudomonadota; class Alphaproteobacteria; order Rhodobacterales; family Rhodobacteraceae; genus HXMU1420-2. The sequence continues at coordinate 52,709 of JAXMOA010000023.1, read as the reverse complement.
CCCGAGTCTCGCAGCGCATTGTGAAGAATTGGCGCCAGTCGCGCAGCCCAGGCCTGCTGCTGGGCGCTGGTCTCAATCAAATCGTTTCGCAATTCGATCAACGCGCTGGGCAGCCCATTGGTTGTCGCGTGTCGATCAATTGCATCGCCAGGCAGGTATCCGGTGTACGGTTCATTTTCTCCTACTACCAAATCTGCCTCGCTCCTCAGCTGCGACAATAGCGGTCGGGCAAACCTGTCATCCTCGGGAAACAGAACACCAACATGCCAGGGTCGGGGCGCGTGACCTTTCAATTGCGGTGTGAAACTGTGCATCGACACAACCACAGTGCCGGGCCGGGCCGCCATTTCGGCCACCGCGCGGTGATAGGGGCGGTGATACGCATCCAGCCGACGTTCAACCTCTTTGCTATTCACGGCCCGGTTTTCGGGGATCAGGGAACCATCATACAGTTTCATCACCAACGTAGGATCATCTTCGCCTCGGTTGGGGTCGATCACCAAGCGCGAAAAATTCGACGCCACCACAGGCGCATCCAGCAAATCGCCCAATGCACGCGACACACCATAGGCCCCGGGGTCATAGGCAATGTGACGCGACATATCCGATTCGGGCAGGCCCAACTGGCCATTGCCCACATCCGGGGGCACGATATTGGTGGCGTGATCGCAGGTGATCAGCCATCGGGCTGTGCGTTTGGCCCCGTGTACGAAGAAGGGTGTATATGTCATGGTCCTGTCACCGCCTTGCGCCAGCAATATGCGCGTTGATCCAAAATGGAAACCAAGTCATAAACAACAACAAATGTTTGCGCTAACAATTCACGGCGTCAGTTGAACTAAAAGGACAGGTCATGAGACGACAACGCAATGTAAAAATCGTGGCCACACTTGGACCCGCGTCAGATACCTATGAAACAATCCGGGCTCTGCACGAAGCGGGCGCTGACGTGTTCCGTCTGAACATGAGCCACGGAACGCATGACGAAATCCGCGAAAAGCACCGTATCATCCGGCAGATCGAAAAAGATCTGGACAGCACAATTGCAATTCTTGCTGACCTTCAGGGGCCGAAACTGCGCGTCGGCACCTTTGCGAACGGTGCAGAGGACCTGTCCGAAGGCGATATTTTCACACTCGACCTGGACCCGACCCCCGGTGATGCAACCCGTGCCTGCCTGCCACATCCCGAGATTTTCCAGGCCTTGGAACCGGAAGCCTCGCTGCTGGTAAATGACGGCAAAATCCGCCTCAAAGTCCAAAGCTGTGATGCAACCCACGCAAAATGCGTGGTGCAGAATGGTGGCACGATCTCGAATCGCAAGGGCGTCAATGTACCGGACGTGCTGTTGCCGCTTGCTGCGCTCAGCGACAAAGACCGGGCCGATCTGGAGTTTGTTTGCCAGCTGGGTGTTGATTGGCTGGCGCTAAGCTTTGTCCAACGTCCGGAAGATGTGGAAGAGGCCCGCACGCTGGCCAATGGTCGTGCGGCGATCCTGTCCAAAATCGAAAAGCCCGCCGCCGTGGAGCGATTCGAAGATATTCTGGCAGTTTCCGACGGCATCATGGTGGCGCGCGGAGATTTGGGCGTCGAACTGCCTGTCAGCGCAGTGCCTCCGATCCAAAAGCAACTTGTCCGTATGTGCCGCGCCGCAGCCAAACCAGTCATTGTCGCTACACAAATGCTGGAGAGCATGATCGAAAGCCCAATGCCGACCCGTGCCGAAGTGTCAGATGTGGCAACTGCCATCTACGAAGGCACCGACGCCATTATGCTCAGCGCCGAATCTGCGGCAGGTCAGTATCCGCTCGAGGCGGTCGATACGATGGATCAGGTTGCAACCGAGGTTGAAAACGATCCGACCTATGCACAGATCATCGCGGCCTCTCGCAGTGCCAAGGGCACCACCGTGGCCGATGGCATCGTTGCCGCCGCGCGTGAAATCGCCGAGAAAACGGAAATCCGCGTGATTTGTTGTTTTACCGAAAGTGGCACAACCGCCTTGCTGACTGCCCGCGAACGTCCCGGCGTGCCGATCATTGCGTTGACCTCCAAACGGGGTACGGCCCGCCGCCTGTGCCTCAGCTGGGGCTGCAATTGCGTCATGACCGAGGAACTTAACCGGTTCAAACTCGCCGTGGTCAATGCGGCGCGCGCCGCTCGCGCTGGCGGTTTTGCAACCGAGTCCGATCAGATTGTTGTCACTGCCGGGGTGCCGTTCAATCGACCCGGTACAACAAACATTCTGCGGGTTGCACCGTGTGACGAACGTTTGATCTTTCATACCGATCCAGAGTAGCCTCGACCACGAATGTAGGTGAATAGGAACGCGTTGATGGATGCCGAACTTGCTATGGTTCTCGGAATTGTGCTGGTCGGTTTTTCAATCCCGGCCATCCTTTCGTCCCTCAGCGATGGGCGCAGGCCCATCGTGCCGATCGTGATTATCCTGATCGCAGGCGGCTTTATTTTTTACGCCATAAACATCAAGCCCGGGGGGTTTGCTTTTGCTGATCTGCCCGCAGCGTTCATCCACGTTATTGCGCGTTTCATGCCCTGACGCTGTTGGGGGCAAGGTTGGCCCTTGCCTTTCTCACCGCCATCGCCTAAAGCGCACGTCTGTTCCGTGTGGCCGGCCAATGTGGCATGCCGAGTCGCGCGTTTATCTCACTTAAAGGAGACAGAAATGCCCAAGATGAAGACCAAATCGAGCGCCAAAAAGCGCTTTAAGGTGACCGCCACCGGTAAGGTGATGGGCGCTCAGGCCGGCAAACGCCACGGCATGATCAAACGTACCAGAAAATTCATTCGCAATGCCCGTGGCACAACCACGCTCAGCGAACCGGATACAAAGATCATCAAGGGCTTTATGCCCTACGACCGTTGATTAAGGAGGCCTGAGAAATGTCCCGGACCAAAGGCGGAACCGTCGCGCATTCGCGTCACAAGAAAATCATCAAGCAGGCCAAAGGTTACTATGGTCGGCGCAAATCCAGTTTCAAGGTAGCGACACAGGCGGTCGACAAGGCCAACCAGTACGCCACACGTGACCGGAAAAATCGCAAGCGGAATTTCCGCGCATTGTGGATTCAGCGGATCAACGCTGCCGTCCGTGCCCATGACGAGGCATTGACGTATTCCCGCTTCATCAACGGTCTGAACCTGGCCGGTATTGAAGTGGACCGCAAAGTTTTGGCTGACCTCGCCGTGCACGAACCCGAAGCGTTTGTTGCTATTGTCGAGCAAGCCAAGGGCGCCCTGGCCGCGTGAGCCAGGTCGGGTTCGACCCGAAGCACTTGAATTTGACAAAGGGCTGTCCAAACCGGGCGGCCCTTTTTGCATGGATCGCAAAATCACCTTTTGCCCGCCCGTACCATTGCCCAGTTTTGTCACATTTTATGATCATTGGTTAACGGGTCGTACTGTTGAATAGCGAGTGACCCGTTGGCCCGAATTAGTGAACTGCATTACTCTAACGCCTATGCCAATAGTTCCGGCGTATCCGAATTTCTGGAAATCGCCCTGGCACCGGGTGAGGATCCGGCTGATTTCACTGTTTCCTTCTACCAGGCAAACGGCAACGTCGGATTTGAACTGACACTAGATAGCCCCGGTATCCAGATCACGACAGATCCTCAAACTGGTGAAACAGCCTACGTTATATCGGCCGATGACTTCCCAATTCTGCTCACGGATCCTGACGGCGGCGGCAGCAACAACTACGAAGCGTATGCGCTGACCGAAACCGGGAACGTTCCGGCCACTGTGATTGATTTCTACGACATCGGCGGGGGGACTACGGACATCGTCGCAAACAACGGCGCCGCGTCCGGGGCGACGTCTGAAAACCTGCCGGTCCTGGTCGGCCCTCAGGCGACGACAACGACGCTTCAATTCAATCAACCTGATCCGGGCACGCTCACCTATGGAACCGTTGCTCCTGGCGACACCGGGATAGCCTGTTTTGTTGCAGGCACACCCATTGAAACTGACAAGGGCCCAATTCCGGTCGAGCGTTTGCGGCCAGGCGACCGGGTTCGTACTCTGGATAACGGCTTCCAAACCCTGCGCTGGCGTGGGGCCAATACAGTCGGTGGACGGCAGCACCATGCGCCTATCGTGATCAAGGCTGGAACATTGGGCGCCACAGCCGACGTGTATGTATCCCCCCAGCACCGGTTGCTTTTCAGCGGATGGCAAGCCGAGTTGCTGTTCGGGGAACCTGAACTGCTGGTTCCGGCCAAGGCGCTGGTAAATTCAGATACCATTCGCCCCGTCCCCTGCGATCTGGTGTGCTATGTGCACATACTGTTTGACCAACATGAAATCATCTTTTCAAACGGCCTGGCCAGCGAAAGCTTTTACCCCGGGGAAATGGCCCTCTTTGGGTTTTCAAATGATACACAGGCCGAAGTATTGGCCCTGTTTCCACAGCTTGACCCGTCTCGCGCTCAATACAGCCATACCGCCCGCCCGATCCCCGGCAGAGCGCAAGCGACGCTCTTGCGCGCAGTCTGAGCCCCCGGGGGGCACTTGTGGTCCCCGAATTCAGGGCGTAGGTTTCAGCTAGCGGCTGGATCGTGCCATGAAACCCAAAATTTTGACTACTCTGCCGGGTTATACAACCCGGGCCTTGTTTGCCGATATCGCGGCGGGCGTCAGCGTGGCAATGGTCGCTTTGCCGCTCAGCCTTGCTATTGCGATCGCATCCGGGGCCGAGCCGGGCGTTGGCCTGATCACTGCCGTTGTTGCCGGGTTCCTTGTTTCGGCCCTTGGTGGCAGCCGGGTTCAGATCGGAGGCCCAACAGGCGCGTTCATTGTGGTCGTCTATGGTGTGATTGCGGCCCATGGCTATGATGGCTTAGTCCTGGCCACCTTGATGGCTGGCGTTATCCTGATCATCGCAGCACTTTGTCGCGCCGGTCGCCTGATCCGCTTTGTGCCAGAGCCGGTAATCAACGGCTTTACGATTGGGATTGCCATCATCATAGCGACCAGCCAGGTCAAGGATCTCTTTGGCCTTCAGGCACAGGCGGTACCAGCTGCATTTCTAGAAAAAATCGAGGCGCTCTGGTCGGTGCGGGATACGCTGAACTGGCCGTCCTTGTGTATTGGCCTCTTGTCCATGGTGCTGATCGTTTCGCTGCGCCGCGCGGCGCCCCGTTTGCCGGGTTTGATCGTGGCCATCGCCCTGACGTCTGCCGTCGCAGCTGTAATTCACTTGCCAGTCGACACGATTTCCAGCCGCTTTGGCGCATTGCCAAACCGCCTGCCCATGCCCGAGTTGCCGAGCATAACCTGGAACGAAATTGTCGTACTCTTTCCGTCGTCGCTCATCATCGCATTCCTGGCCGGAATTGAATCGCTGCTTTCGGCCATGGTGGCAGACCGGATGATCGACGGACACCACCGCTCAAACGCAGAATTGATGGCACAAGGTGCCGCCAACCTGGGGTCGGCCTTGTTTGGCGGTCTGCCCGCGACAGGGGCTATCGCGCGGACCGCTACAAATGTGCGCGCAGGTGGGCGCACTCCGGTGGCTGGGATGGTTCATGCCATCACGGTGCTGGCAATCATGATGTTGGCCGCGCCTCTGGCCGGAAAAATGGCGCTTCCGGCCCTGGCCGGATTGCTGATCCTGACCGCCTGGAACATGAGCGAACCGCAGAAGTGGCGCAGCTACATGTCCGGCCCCTTGTCTGACCGTGTGTTGTTGATCCTGACGCTCGTGCTGACGGTACTGACCGACCTGACAATCGCAATCGGGGTCGGTGTCGCGCTGGGGATAGCCCTGCGGGTCACGCGCAGAGACTCGGTCAAACAGGATATTGATCCGCAGGGGTGAGGATCAACGATGCAGCGGTCGCTGCAGACAGGCTATCGCAGCCCCCCAGAACAAAATGCCCGCAGCAGCCCGCAGTCCGTTGCCAATATCGCCGGTGACATCCCCAATCCAGCCCGCGGCGATTGGCCCAACGGTCTGGGACAGGGCAAACACCACCGTAAACAGGCTGATCGCGGGCCCCCAACTCTCTGCCGGCAAATTGTGCCGGAAAAAGTTGGTTATCGCACTGGGTGACATGAATACGCAGAACCCAAATATGATCGCAGAGATCACCAAACCCGGATCTGTCGGTATCATCACCGGAGTCATCGCTCCGATGGCAATGCCCGTCAGCACCATTGCCATTGGAATGCCATCGCGGAACCGTGAAAAGATCCCACGCCACAGAAATGGGGACACGGTAATGCAAACCCCTAACAACACCCAGGCAACGGCGTTCAGAAAAGGCCCGGTTGCCTGTGCCTTCATCCAAGCGCCCAGAAAGGTGAAATAGACGATATAGCCCAGACCAAAACTGCCATAGGCCAACAGCTCTGGCAGCATACGCCCAATCGGCAAATGTGCCTTTGTGCGCGGTCCGCTTCGGATCGGTGGGCGCAATACCCAACCCGACCACAATCCCAAGGGTAGGAACAAAAGGCTGACACCGCCCACCATGACCCAGGCCCAGGGCCAGGAGTGCGCGCCACCCAAGGCCAGCAATGGCGGTATCATCGCCCCGGCAACCACAATGCCCAGTCCTCCTCCGGTGCCAAACAGAATGGCAATCGCCAAGGAATTGCGCCGCGTATCACCGGCAAACAGCTGTGCGGCCAGCGTCCCAGAGGTCGCAAACGACATGGCTCCGAATAGCCCCGCAGCCACCCGCCAGATGCTCTGCCACCACAACGCTTCGATCAGGCCCGTTGCCATCAGGGAAATCGCTGTTGTGATCATGCCAATCGCATACAGCAGGCTGGCATTCACCCGCGAGATCAACACCAGCGTCATCACCGCACCGGTCAGATAGCCCAAGGCATTTGCGGTGTTCAGCCATCCGGCCTGAACATAGGTCCACCCCAGATCTTCGCGCATCGCCGGCAGGATCAAACCATAGGCGAAACGGGCAAACCCGTTGGTGACACACATGCCCAGGCACAGACCAAAAAGAGCGAGCCAGGGTCGGTTGGTTTGATTTTCCACCTTGATCTGACTCGCGCTGGCTTCAAAGAGCCGCGTAGACCGCCCGCTCGTAGGCATCATAGGTTTTCATCAGGGGCGGCTCCACAAACGGCAAGGACTGCGTCATGATCACAGCCGCCACATCCGAGGCCGGATCAACCCAGAAATGGGTATTGCACACGCCAGCCCAACTCTGTGACCCGGCGCGTCGTTTGCCGGGCTGATCCGATTCAAACCGAACAAAAGCAAAACTATGCGTGGTATCCTCTGGCATGCTCACATCTGCCGTGATCGGAGGGGCGCAGGTATGCATAGTCTGAAACGTTTTTCCCTGCATCTGATCAGCGGTCATTTCGGCAACCGCCGCTTCGCTGAGAACGCGATTTCCATCCAGCTGTCCCTTGTTCAGCACCATCCGCAAGAACCGCAGATAATCCGGCGCCGTGGAATACAGCGCATGGCCCATTCCATAAAACTCCGGCTGAGGCGGAGGCGCCATCTCAAAGGGCGCAAAGGCTCCGTCTTCGCCGCGAATTTTCACTGCAGCCAAACGGTCAGCCAGAGCATCCGGCTCGAACATCGTGTCGCTCATACCCAGCGGATCCAGGATCTCTTCTCGGCAGAACGCATCAATCCGCCGCCCGTCGATGGCCTCAACAGCCAGACCCAACCAGTCAATCCCGGTGCCATAGCCCCAACGCGTACCCGGATCACAGGTCAGCGGGTAACTCAGCAAGGCTGATTTCTGTCCGGTCAACAGGCTTTGCCCGCCGGTTACCTCAAGATACTTTGGCGTATTCGGGTTCCAAAACTCATACTCTGCACCAGACGTATGAGTCGCCAGATGGCGCATCGTGGCTGTGGTTTTGGGGGCGCGCAAGATCGGCTCGTCCCCGTTCCAACCGTCCAGCACCTGCAATTTGTCCCACTCTGGCAAGATTTCTGCCACCGGTGTGTCCATGCTCAACAGACCCCGATCAATCAGAATCATGGCAGCCGTAGACCCGATTGCCTTGGTCATCGAGAATATCCGAAACGCCGTGTCTTCTGCCGCTGAACGTCCCTCAGACGCTTCACCTGCTGCTCCGGAATATGTGACGCCTGCAGCGTTGCCCGCCATTGCAACCACAAATGGCACGTCCTGAGCGGACACTGCTTCTGATAGAACTTTATCTATGGATGTCATCTTGAACTCCCTCGATGATTCCGCCAGCCTAGCGCCATGCACACAGGTCGTCCATGACCCTTCGGGAGGCATGGAACTTTAGTGCCATGACCGAAAAGGACCTTATGAATGACTGATGTTTTTGGACAAAAAGTAGAACAGGCAATCGATACAATCGACGACCTCCGGTCATTTGTTGGCGAACCTTCGGAATTGGTTTCCAACAAGGTCATCGACCGCATCGACCCCCTTGCACGACGTTTCATTGCGGCGTCTTCGCTGGTCTTTGTCGGGACAACCCGTCCCGAGGGCGGCGTGGATCTGACCCCACGTGGTGACCCCAGTGGGTTCGTGCATGTTCTGGACGACCAAACCCTGGCGATGCCGGACCGGCCGGGAAACCGGCTGATGGATACGTTCGAAAATGTCATCCAAACGGGCCAGATCGGGCTGATCTTTGTTATCCCTGGGCATCGCGACACCCTGCGCGTCGCCGGCCAGGCCCGCCTTGTGCGCGACGCGGCGCTGGGCGACCGGCTCGCCGTCCATGGCAAACCTTCGCAGTTTACGCTGCTTATCCGCGTGCGCCGTGTTCTGTGTCATTGCCCCAAGGCCTTCATTCGCGGCCAGGTCTGGTCGCCCGAGGACTGGCCCGACACTTCGGATGTGCCCAGCCTGGCCGAAATGGCCCGCGCACATGCTCAAATCGACACCCCCCTCGAAGAGATCGAGGTTGGGATTGCGAATAGTGTGCGCGACAACCTCTACTAGGTGGCTTTGGCGTGTCATTCTGAGCGTAACATTCTCCGAAAATAGGCCACAAATAGCACCCCTACTTGCATCCTTGCCGACCTGGCGATAGCAGGGCGTTGGTAGAATTCGGGGTGCGTCATGGACGATCTAAAGGCCAAATTTCTAGAACAGATTTCTGGCGCCACTGACGAAGCGGCGTTGGAAGCGATCCGTGTCGCAGCCGTCGGCAAAAAGGGCGAGGTTTCGCTCAAGATGCGGGAACTGGGCAAAATGACCCCAGAAGAGCGTCAGGTTGCAGGCCCCGCGCTGAATGCGCTCAAGGATGAAATCAACAGCGCCCTGACCGCCAAGAAATCCGGTCTGGCCGACGCTGCACTTGATGCGCGCCTGAAGGAAGAGTGGCTTGACGTTACGCTGCCCAGCCGTCCGGGCCGCCAGGGCACGATTCATCCGGTCAGCCAGGTCACGGAAGAGGTCACCGCGATCTTTGCCGAAATGGGCTTTTCGGTTGCCGAGGGGCCGCGCATTGACACGGACTGGTATAACTTCGACGCGCTGAACATTCCGTCGCATCACCCGGCTCGCGCCGAGATGGATACGTTTTACATGCACCGCGCCGAGGGTGACAACCGGTCGCCGCATGTGCTGCGGACGCACACGTCTCCGGTTCAGATCCGCACGATGGAGGCCGAAGGCGCCCCATTGCGGATCATTTGTCCGGGCGGCGTGTATCGTGCGGACTATGACCAGACCCACACGCCAATGTTCCATCAGGTCGAGGGCCTGGCGGTGGATCGTGATATCTCGATGGCCAACCTGAAATGGGTGCTCGAGGAGTTTTTCTCTGCGTTCTTCGGAACCCAGGTCAAAACGCGCTTCCGGGCCTCACATTTTCCATTCACTGAACCCTCTGCCGAGGTCGATATACAGTGCAGCTGGCAGGATGGTATGGTCAAAGTGGGTGAAGGCGACGATTGGCTCGAAGTCCTGGGATCGGGCATGGTGCACCCCAAGGTCTTGCAGGCGGGCGGTATCGACCCGGACGAATGGCAGGGTTTTGCCTTTGGCATGGGAATTGACCGGATCGCGATGCTGAAATACGGCATTCCTGACCTGCGGGCCTTCTTTGAAAGCGACCTGCGTTGGCTGCGGCACTATGGATTCGCCAGCCTGGATGTTCCGACCCTGCGTGGCGGGCTCAGCCGCTAGGCAGCATCGAGACTTGAGGGTAGACAGGTGAGGCACAATGGAGATGCCTCATGCTGTTTTCCCGCGACCACCGACAAGATGGCACCGATCACCAACGTCGGATCTATGCCACCTACGAGATCATTTACACCTTTGTCGATTTCATCGCGGCAATCCTGTTTGTCATTGGATCGATCATGTTCTTCTCTGAAACCTGGGAGGTTTTTGGCACCTGGTTGTTTCTGATCGGGTCCCTGTGCTTCGCTGCCAAACCCAGCTTGCGGCTGATACGGGAACTAAAGCTTGCTTCGATGGGCGATGTTGATGACCTCGCAGATCGTTTCGCCCCCTAGGACGTCGCCGGCTGGCAAGGCTGTGTCGTAAAAACCGGAGGCGGCTGGGCGTCACGGTTCTATCTTCGCACGACGCGTTGCGGAGGCCGGCTGATGACCAGAATTCTCATTCTTGAATCCAACTCACCCGAGATGGTCGCCGCGGGCGTGTCTGCGGCGCAAAATTTTGTCGAGGCCTTGCCGCAGGTGGCAGAGGATCTGGAACTGACGGTGGCAGCGCCCTATCAGGCGCGGCTGCGGGCCGGGGATCTGGCTGTGGATGGCGTCGTGTTTACCGGCTCGGGTGTGGAATGGTGTGTCGATGATCCGCGCGGCGCGGCGCTAGTGGATGCGATGAAGCAGGTGTTTGATGCAGGCTTGCCGGTTTGGGGGTCGTGCAATGGAATGCAGCTGGCTGCTTTCGTGTTGGGCGGGCAGTGCGGGGCTTCGGTGAATGGGCGCGAGGATGGTGCGGCGCTGGATATTGCGGTGACTTCTGAGGGACGCGCTCATCCGATGATGGAGGGGCGACCGGACCGATATGGCGCGCCTGCGATCCACCGGGATGAGGTGACTGTTCTGCCGGATCATGCTGTGCTTTTGGCCACCAACGGGCATTCTCCGGTTCAGGCATTTGCCTATGCCCGGGACGGGGTGGATTTCTGGGGCACGCAGTACCATCCGGAATGCCGACCTGCCGTTATTGGAAAAGCGATGGCCGCAGATCCGGCGCGGGCGGGGCTGGCGGCGGATTTGCTGGTGGCCGAGGAGGACCCGGAGGCGGCGGCGCGGATTGGGTTTCTGGCATCGGATCTGAACCTGGCGGATCGCACGGTTGAGCTGCGCAATTGGATCGCTCATGTCCGGTCCCAGATCAGGGGTCCTGCCCACGCAGTTGTGACGTGACAGCGGAGGGATCGTGGCTAGGGTCGCGGGCATGAGATATGTTCTGATGTTCTGGATTTTGATGACCGGCGCGGCGCAGGCCTGCGAGGTTGAGCAGCCCTGTTTGCTGGGTGATCGCAGCTATCACGTCAAGGAGCCCGACGGGTGGGATGGCGAGGCCCGGTTGCCGGTTCTGCTGCATTTTCATGGCTGGGCGCGGACGGGGGTGGTGCCGGTGCGGCACCCTCGGATCGCGGGTGCGACGGAGCGGCGGGGGGTGTTGTTGGTGGCGCCTACGGGGTTGAACAAGAGCTGGGATTTCTGGCGCCCCGGATCCCGCGATACAGAATTCGCGCGGGCTGTGCTGGAGGATGTGCGGGCGCGGTATCCGGTGGATGAGGCGCGGATTTATGTGTCGGGGTATAGCTGGGGCAGCAATATGGCCTGGCGGTTCGTTTGTGAGGATGGGGCGGATATCGCGGCATTGCTGGCGATCTCGGGCGTGCTGGATCAGGACGAGAACTGTGAGACGGCCCCGGGGCAGGTGCGGCAGGTTTATGGATTGAATGATCCGGTGTTGGAATTTCCCTATGGGCCGGATGGGGAGACCGGCAATGTGGTTCGGCTGTGGCGTGGGGTTTATGGCTGTGGCGAGGGCCGGGAATTGGGGCCTTGGCAGGCTGTGAAATGGCTGATTCTGGAGCGGGTCGTCTGGGAGGATTGCCCGGGTGGGAGGGTGTCTTTGGATCTGCATCCGGGGGGGCATTTCATCCCGCATGGGTGGGTTGCCCGGCAATTGGACGAGCTTTTGGGGTTTCCGCCGAGCTATCCCTGAGGAATGTCCCAGCTGGGACATGTGGTTAAATATCTGTTTTTAAACAATAATACATAAAAACTATGTCCGGGACATCCAGCGCCGAGGCCCCTGTTACAGGCTTTCGATGATCAGGGTCAGCGCCGAGATCGTGGCCAGGCCCAGGGCCCAGGGCCGGATCGAGCCGCGTTCGAACCGGCCGACCAGCGGGCGGGACAGGAAGATGCCGATGGGCACGATGGGCGCCAGCGACAGGGCCAGTGCAATTTGTGGCGCGCGGATGAAGCCTGCGATGGCCAGGGAGGTGATCGAGATCAACATGCCAAACCCGAAGAAGGCGTTTTGGGTCGCGGCAGAGCGTCGGGCATCCACCGTTGAGTAGAGGATGGCCATTGGCGGAGCGCCGATTCCGGTGAGCGTGCCCATGATGCCGGCGATGCAACCGGCGCACAGCAGGGTCACGCGCGTGATGGCGATTTTCAGCCCGGCGAGGTTGAGGGCCACCGCCCCCAGCACGACACAGCCGACCACTACGGGCAAGGCGGGTGACCCGACCACCAAAGTGGCCAGCAAGGTTGCGATCACCGCCCCCGCTGTGCGTCCGATCAACCCCGGAGGCAGGTCGCGCAGGACGATGGCATCGCGAGCGCCCATGAACGCGCCCAGCCCGACCAGCAGGCCCACCAGCAGGATCGTGCCCGGCACCCATTGCGGCGCCATCAAGGTCATGACCGGCGCGACGATCATGCCAAACCCGGCCCCTGACAGCCGCTGGAGAATGGTGCCCAGAAAAACGGCCAGGGCACAGACCAGCCAGGCGTCAACCTGGGGCAACAAGGCGGTCCCGTCGGAAAGTGAAATCATTGTGTCGCAGGCCCTGAGTCTATGTGGTGCATGTTCGTTTTGTGGTCATCGCGCGGGCGTCATGCGGTCTGGCTTGACCGAATGCAATTCTGGGCCTTGCGCGGTGAATGGGGAGGATGGCGGGGCAATATCTGGTCCGGACTGTCTGTGGCGGGCCCAAAACTGTCAAGAGAGCGCATTGAAACCTGATCTGGGCCTGCCTGCGGCTTGCACCCGGGGGTATTCTTTGCCATTGCCTGCGGTGACGATGGATCACCCCCGGGGGACGGCATGAAATTCACTTTGTCCTGGTTGAAGGACCACCTCAAGACTGAGGCGAGCCTTGACGAAATCCTATATGCTCTGACCGACTTAGGGTTGGAGGTGGAAGAGGTCACCAATCCTGCGGATCGGTTGGCTGATTTTACGCTGGGATATGTGGAGCACGCCGAGAAGCACCCGGATGCTGACAAGCTGAAGGTCTGTCAGGTGGCCACGGATGAGGGCAGCAAGCAGATCGTTTGCGGCGCGCCCAATGCGCGCGAGGGCATTACCGTTGTGATCGCCAAACCCGGTGTTTACGTGCCCGGCATTGATACGACCATCAAGGTTGGCAATATCCGTGGTGTTGAGAGCCACGGCATGATGTGTTCCGAGCGTGAAATGGAGCTGTCGGAAGAACATGATGGCATCATCGAGCTGCCTTCGGGTGACGTGGGCGAGCGGTTTGTGGACTGGCTGGCCAATAACTTCCCTTCCAAGGTTGATCCGACGATCGAGATTGCGATCACGCCAAACCGGCCTGATGCGCTGGGCGTTTACGGGATTGCCCGTGATCTGGCCGCGCGGGGTCTGGGCGAGCTGAAAGAGCAGGCGCCCATGGCGGTTGCCGGGCAGTTTGAATGTCCGGTTGAGGTGACGATTGAGGGCGAGGCGCTGGATGGTTGCCCGGTGTTTGCCGGGCGGGTGATCCGCAATGTCTCGAACGGGCCAAGCCCGGATTGGTTGCAGGATCGGCTGAAGGCGATCGGGTTGCGGCCGATTTCGCGTCTGGTGGATGTGACGAACTTTTTTACCTACGATCAGAACCGTCCGTTGCATGTGTTTGATGTGGACAAGATGCAGGGCAATCTGCGGGTTCATCTGGCCGAGGGTGGCGAGACGCTGAAGGCGCTGGATGAAAAGGATTATACGCTGGCGCCGGGCATGATGCTGATCTCGGATGATGCGGGTCCGGAGAGTATTGCCGGTATCATGGGTGGCGAAAGCACGGGCTGTACCGATGAGACGGTCACGGTGTTCCTGGAGAGCGCCTATTGGGACAATGTGCAGATTGCTCTGACGGGGCGGGCGTTGAAGATCAACTCGGACGCACGGTATCGGTTTGAGCGCGGGGTGGACCCGGAATACACGCTGACCGGTCTGGAAGCGGCAACGCAGATGATCCTGGAGCTATGTGGGGGCGAGGCCTCGGAGGTGATTGTGGCGGGCGATGTGCCGGATCACGCGCGCAGCTATACGTTGAAGCCGGAGCGGGTGCAGAGCCTGGTTGGCATGGAGATCCCCGAGAGCGAGCAGCGTCAGACATTGACTCGGCTGGGTTTTCGTCTGGAGGGATCGCAGGCGCATGTGCCCAGCTGGCGTCCTGATGTGCAGGGAGAGGCGGATCTGGTCGAAGAAGTGGCGCGGATTTCCTCTTTGACCAAGCTGAAGGGGCGTCCTTTGCCGCGGTTGAGCGATGGTGTGCCCAAGCCGGTGATGACGCCGATGCAGCGGCGTGAACAGGCGGCGCGTCGGACCTGTGCTGCTTTGGGGTACAATGAGTGCGTGAGCTACTCATTTGTGGATCAGGCGGCGGCTGCGATGTTTGGCGGCGGCAGTGATGCGACGATGCTGGAGAATCCGATTTCGTCGGAGATGAGCCATATGCGCCCGTCGTTGTTGCCGGGTTTGTTGCAGGCGGCGGCGCGCAATCAGGCGCGCGGGTTCATGGATCTGGCGTTGTTCGAGGTGGGTCCGGTGTTTGACGGCGGAGAGCCGGACGAGCAGCATTTGCAGGTGTCGGGCATTCTGGTCGGGCGGACGGGTGCGAAGGATGTGCATGGCGCGTCGCGCGCGGTGGATGTGTTTGATGCCAAGGCGGATGCCGAGGCGGTGCTGGCCGCGATTGGCGCGCCGGCCAAAGTGCAGGTGCTGCGCGGGGCGCCCGAGTGGTGGCATCCGGGCCGGCATGGCAAGATCTGTCTGGGCCCCAAGAAGGTGCTGGGTCTGTTTGGCGAGCTGCACCCCAAGGTGTTGAGCGCGCTGGGCATCAAGGGCGCGGCCATGGCGTTTACGATCTGGCCGGGCGAGGTGCCTTTGCCGCGCAAGACTGGGGCGACGCGCCCTGCGTTGGAGCTGCGGGATTTGCAGGCGGTTGAGCGTGACTTTGCCTTTGTGGTTGCGGCGGATGTCGAGGCGTTGACGGTGGTGAATGCGGCGGCCGGGGCGGACAAGGCTCTGATCGAGGATGTTCGGGTGTTTGACGAGTTTATCGGCGGCGCACTGGGCGAAGGTCAGAAATCGCTGGCTGTGACGGTGCGGATGCAGCCGGTGGACAAGACGCTGACGGATGAGCAGATCGAGGCTGTTGCGGCCAAGATCGTTGAGAAGGTGAGCAAGGCGACGGGCGGCGTATTGCGCGGCTGACGCGGGTATTGGGCCAAGGAGGAGCTGTTGATGACACTGAACGTATACCTTTCCGGAGAGATCCACACGGATTGGCGCGAGCAGATCGTGGCCGGGGCCGAGGGCCTGGATGTCAGCTTTGCCGCGCCGGTGACGGATCACGGGGCGAGCGATGATTGCGGGGTGTCCATTCTGGGCGCAGAGCCGAACAAGTTCTGGCACGATCACAAGGGCGCGATGGTCAATGCGATCCGGACCCGGAAGGGTCTGGAAGAGGCGGATGTGGTGGTTGTGCGCTTTGGCGAGAAGTACAAGCAATGGAACGCCGCATTTGATGCCGGCTATGCGGCGGCGCTGGGCAAGTCGATCATCGTGTTGAACCCGCCAGAGCATCAGCACGCCCTGAAAGAGGTACACGCCGCCGCGCTGGCCGTGGCAGAGGAGCCGCGTCAGGTGGTGGAGATCCTGCGCTATGTGCTGACCGGGGCCTTGCCGCAGGGCTAGGCGGCCGCCGTTCTGCGCCGACCTGATTGCGGGCGCGGGTGCGGCAACCTGCGGCGCGTTGCGTCTGTGCAAGGACCTTTGAGATGCGCTCGACCAAGACCATTCATGTGATTTCCGCCCATGCCGAGGGCGAGGTTGGTGATGTTATTGTTGGTGGCGTTCTGCTCCCGCCCGGAGACACGATCTGGGAGCAGAGCCGTTGGATTGCCCGCGACCAGACCCTGCGCAATTTTGTTCTGAACGAACCGCGCGGCGGCGTTTTTCGCCATGTGAACCTGTTGGTTCCGCCCAAGCACCCCGAGGCGCAAGCGGCCTGGATCATCATGGAGCCGGAGGACACGCCGCCCATGTCGGGGTCAAACTCTATCTGCGTTTCGACCGTGCTGCTGGATGGTGGCCTGATCCCCATGCAGGAGCCGGAAACGCATCTGGTGCTGGAGGCGCCGGGCGGTTTGGTGCGGGTGCGCGCCGAATGTCGGGATGGCAAGGCCGAACGCATCTTTGTGCGCAATCTGCCGTCCTTTGCGGCGCAGCTTGACGTTAAACTGAGGGTCGAGGGCCTGGGCGAATTGATCGTGGACACGGCCTATGGCGGCGACAGTTTTGTCATTGTTGACGCGGAAAAGCTGGGCTTTGACCTGATCGAGGAGGAGGCCCGTGCGATTGCGAAGCTGGGCGTCAGGATCACCGATGCCGCCAACGCGCAGCTTGGCTTTCATCATCCTGAAAATCCGGACTGGACCCATATTTCGTTCTGCCTGTTTGCCGGGCCGCTGCGCGAGGGTCCGGGGGGGCTGGAAACCGGTGCAGCCGTTGCCATTCAGCCGGGCAAGGTTGACCGTTCTCCGACGGGCACGGCGCTATGTGCCCGAATGGCCGTGTTGCACGCACGCGGGATCATGAAGACCGGCGATCGCCTGGCGGCGCGCTCTGTCATCGGGTCGACCTTTTCGGGGGAAATCGTCGGTGAAACCGAAGTGGGCGGGCGCGCTGCGATTGAGCCCGAGATTTCGGGGCGTGGGTGGATTACGGGCATCCATCAGCACATGCTGGACCCGTCCGACCCCTGGCCCGAAGGCTACCGGTTGTCAGATACCTGGGGTGCGGGTTGATGCGGGGCGATTGGCCTGTCCGGATCTGCTGATCCAAATCCCCTCGGAGCGTTTCAAAGGTCAATGTGTGGCTGCGCAAACGCATTCATTGCCGCCTGAAGTTCTGAATGTTGGGTGGCGAATTCCTTGATGTCGATCCCCTGGCGGGCAGCGTCTGCGGCCTGGCGCAAGGCGATGACGCCTGCACCGGCGCCGCCGGGGTGGCTCAAAATGCCGCCGCCCGCGCAGAAAATGAAATCATCGTTGCCCAACAGGCTGCGGGCCGGATCAATTTGCCAAACGGTCTGAGCGGAAGAATAGACCGGCATCGCCAGATGCGCGGGGCCTGCGTCGCACACAGGCTGCTGAACGGAGATTGCCGATTGGGCGACGACGGAGTCCTCTTCGGTGAATTTGTTGGCAAGGCCGTTCACGTGCAAATGGTCGGCGCCAGCGAGACGCCAGAGTTTTTGCATGACCTGAAAGCTGATCCCGATGTCGGGTGATCGTGAATAGAGCCCCCAACCGGCGCGGTGTCCATGGATTGCCATGGGGCTACGATCGCGCAGGGCGCGCAAGCCTGTGAGGCCGACAGCGCCCATGCAGACCATCGCGCAGGTGCCGCCATGGGTTTCGAGCAGCTCCAGATTGCGCCACATCTGTTCAATTTCATCGGTGACATTGAATGCATACATCACCCGTTTTCCTGTCTTGTCCGCATGGGTGTTCAGCACGCGGCTGACGTCTTTGACCCGTTCGGAAAATGGGCAATGCGGACCATTGGCTTGCAATTCGTCGTCTTTGATAAAGTCGATACCGGCGTCGACCAAAGTTTGAACAAGCGCGGCCGTCTCTGAAGGGGTCAATCCCACGCTGGGTTTGACAATGGTTCCGATGACGGGTCCTGTGTGGCCGCCCATGAGGTCACGCGTGCCTTGTGCGCCAAATTGGGGGCCGTGATGAGCCGTGGCAAAAGCACCGGGGAGCTGCATGTCGATCAAGCGGATTGCGGAGAGCTCGGCCAGTTCGAACAGGTTGCCAGCCAGCGTGGTGAGAAGCGTTGGCAAAGACGTGCCGAAGTTGTCCAGAGGCCAGCTGAGGGTGACGGTTCCGCGTTCATAGGTCTCGCCTGTTTTGCGGCTTGGCAAGGACGGCGTGGCAGATCGGCCTGTGATCTGGATGTTCTCAATACGGGCACCGGCGCGGTCACGCAGCGAATCCGTTTCCAAGGCCAGTCTTCTGAAGGTTCCGGTTGATTGTTCACCAGCGAGAACGTTTGCCGCCCGAGCAACGCCTACGGGTGATTCAATGTCATAGGTGGCCGTAATGCGGTTCATTGTGGTTTTCCTCTGTTTCGGATCCATCCACCTGGGCGATTGCGCCCGCGCAGTCGAGGCAGCCCCGATCCCTTTGGGGGCCGGGTATTTGGCCACGTGTTCAAAGGATAGGGGAGGTTGAAAACATCATTGGTGGCAGTTCCGTAAAGGTCAGCGTGTCCCTTGTGTCAAAGAAATCATTTGACACGAAAACATACTTAGATACTTATCATACCAGTGTCAATTTGATCCCACTTTATGGGCGGGACTCCTGGGAGGGGAATTCATGACGAAGCTGGCTTTGTTTGGTGCAGGCGGAAAGATGGGCATGCGCCTTGGGGCGAACCTGGCCAAGAGCGAAGAGTTCGAAACCATGCATGTCGAGGTGTCCCCGGCAGGCCAAGCGGCTGTACGCGAGGCTTACGGTGTTGACTGTGTCGACGTTGACGTGGCGCTGGACGGCGCCGATGTCATTGTGCTGGCCGTACCTGATACGCTGATTGGCAAAGTGGCCCATGGCATTATCGACAAGGTAAAATCCGGCGCGATGATCTTTGTTCTCGACGGTGCTGCTCCTTTTGCGGGGCACTTGCCGGAGCGTGAAGATGTGACCTATTTCATGTCCCACCCGTGCCATCCACCGATCTGGAACAACGAAAACACAACCGAAGAGCGGCGCGACTATTTTGGTGGCATCTCTGCCGATCAGGGCATTGTGAACGTCTTGGTTCAGGGGCCGGAAGAGCATTACGCCTTGGGCGAGCGGGTTGGAAAAGAGATCTACGCCCCTGTTGTCCGTTCCCATCGCGTAACGTTGAAGCAGTTCGCAATGCTTGAGCCGGGCTTGTCCGAGACGGTCAACGGCTCTTTGATGAAGGTCCTGCGCATGGCAATGGATGAGGTTGTCAAGAAGGGCGTCTCTTATGATTGCGCGCGCGACTTCCTGTTGGGTCACATGAATATCATGGGTGCAGTCATGTTTGACCAGCATCAGGGTGTCTTTTCCGACGCCGCCAACAAGGCAATCGAGTACGGGATTCCGGTCCTTATGAAGGACGACTGGCTGCGTTGTTTCGATGACGATGAAATCGCGGCAAGCGTCGACCGGATCACCTGATCGCACGAAATCGGGCATTTGCCTGAGCAGATAACGCGGACGGGAAGAGCGAAAATGTGACGGATGCATAGTGGGTCACTATGAGTCACATTTTTTGATGAACGCCCGAAGCGAGTTTCTGCAATCGCACCGGAGATCTTTCGTTTTGGTGCCGAGCCAACCCAACCGAGGCCGCAAAACGGGGCAGGTTGGTTGGCAAACTTGAACCGGGAGTATGCGTTCGCCCAACCGAAAAGGACGCGTTAGGGAGGAAAAAGTGAAATTGTACACTCTTAAGAGTCTGTTGGTCGCTGGATTGCTGACCGCATCAGCCGGATTTGCGCCGTCAATCGCATCCGCAGATACCAAAGCAGCGCCTTCGGTCGCATTGAGCAATGCCTTTCTTGGAAATGCCTGGCGCCGATCCATGATCACTGCGTTCGAAGAAGCCGCCACACAGGCGCAAAAGGACGGTCTTATCAGCTCGTTCCAGGTTGCGAATGCTCCGGGTGAGAACTCGGCGACCGAACAAATCGCCCAGTTGAAAGCACTGCTTCTGGATCAACCGGACATCTTGCTGGTCAACCCTGCGTCTCCGACTGCTCTGAACCCGACATTGCAGCAGGCCTGCGATCTGGGCATTGTTGTCGCTGTCTTTGACAGCTCGACGGATCTGGAATGCGCCTATGTTGTCAGCAACAGCTTTGGCGATTGGGCCCGTCTTTCCACTCAGGCGATCATCGACGGTATCGGCGGCGAAGGGAATGTTGTGGTGGCGCGGGGCGTACAAGGGTCCCCTCCTGAGCTGGAAATGTACGAAGTCCAAACTCAGCTGTTGGCGGCGAACCCGAAGGTCAACGTTGTTGGTGAGGTGTTCACCTTTTGTGACAGCGGCAAAGCGCAAGAGGCCCTGTTGGGCATCATTGCCAGCTTGCCTGAAGTGCAAGGCGTGATCGGCTGCGGCGAAGGTTTGGGCAGTGTTCAAGCGTTCCAAACCGCAGGACGTGATGTTCCGGTTGTTGCTTTTGCGCCAAGCGGGCGTGCGCTCAAATTCTGGGGTGAAGGCAACGGCGCGCCAGGGTCTGTCGCGGTCATGTCTGACCCCGGTCAGGGCGTAGCGGCAATGTTCGTGGCACTTGAGATCTACCAGGGTGCAAGCGTTCCACGCACCACCGTCTTTCCACCCGTTGTGGTCAGCGACGAAGCCCGCGACCAGTGGATTGCAGCGGTTAGTGATGACGAAATCGCATCCTGGCAGTGGACCAAGGAACTTGTCGATGCACAAATCGCGGCGAACATCGCAGGTACAGTCGCAGAAGCGGCATTGCCACCGGTCCCCGTGCGCTAAAAGCGAGAGACTGGTTTGCAAAAAGGACCAGCGCAGATTTGCGCTGGTCTTTGTCACCCCATCTTCCATGCGAGCTGAGCCAGATGACTTCAGAAAACGACATGCCGTTGATACGTGTCACGAAGGCGACAAAGACCTATGGCGCAACTGTCGCGCTGTCCGGTGTGACGCTTGATATCAATGCTGGCGAAGTTCTGGGGATTGTAGGCCACAATGGCGCGGGCAAAAGCACCCTGATGCGCGCCCTGTGTGGGATCGAAAGACTGTCTTCGGGATTGATTGAGATCGAGGGGCAAGCGCCTGCTGAAAACGGCACGTACCCCGGTATCCGTTTGGCCTATCAAGAGGGCTCGCTGGCTGCGGAACTGACTGTGAAAGAGAATGTCTATCTGTCCGCCGCGGATTGGATGCCGAAATGGCGCTGGCATGGTCCCGCAGCCGAGATCGCGACCCGACGTTTGGATGAAATATTCCCAAGCAATCAAATCAGACCCGCAGATTTTGTTGATGACTTGCCGCTTGCCGGGCGTCAGATGGTTGAAATCGCCCGCGCCACGATCACCGACAATCTGCGCTTGCTTATCCTTGATGAGCCAACGGAGTCGCTGAGCGGGAGCGCGGTTGACGATTTGTATGATTACGTCCGCAAACTGCGTGCGCAAAATCTGGGAATTGTTCTTGTCTCCCACCGCCTCAAAGAAATTCTTGCGGTTTGTGATCGCGTCGCGGTGCTGAAAGACGGTGCCGTGGCCTCTACCCATCTGGCAGGCGACGTCACCGAACGCGATCTGTTCATGGCGATGGGCGGCGAAGTCGCCGTTGCGGAAACCGGCAACAACACGGGCAGTTCAGAACGGGACCCATCCCGCCCTATTGCGGTGCAAGTCCCGATGAAGGACATCGAAGGTGCGGATACGGAAATCTATGCGTGCAAAGGCGAAGTGATCGGATTGACCGGGATCGTGGGTCAAGGCCAGGAAGAAGTCATGGCCCGTTTGTGGAAAGGGCTATCCAGCGATGTCAAAGTCGATGCGAAACGTGCCTATGTCCCCGGTGACCGACAGCGGTCAGGTATTTTCCCCCTTTGGAATGTTGCGTCAAACCTGTCCCTTACGGCGCTGGGCGATTTGGCCGAACGTGGCCTGCGTCAGCCCGACAAAGAGGATGCGCTGGTCAAAAAATGGGTGGATTTGCTGAAGGTTCGCGGGGGTGCCGAGGCTGCGATCACGGGGCTTTCGGGGGGGAACCAGCAAAAGGTTATTGTTGCCCGGGCCTTTGCCTCGGATGCGGACACCATATTGCTTGATGATCCGTTTCGCGGCGTGGACATCCATACCAAATCGGAACTTTACCAGTTGATCCGCGACGAAGCCCAAGCGGGGCGCACGATTGTTTGGTTTTCCAGCGAAAACTCGGAAATGCGTCACTGCGACCGGGCCTACGTTTTGCGGGCTGGTCGTGTTGCCGCCGCCCTGCATGGCGCGGACATCACGGACGAGCACATCATTGCGCTGTCATTCGCAGAAACAAAAGGAACCGCAGCATGAGTGGCGCAAGCAGCGGATCAATCCGGAGTGCCTTACCAAAGGGTGCTTTGCGCCGCATCTTGCCCGGTCTTCTGACGCTGGGAGCGATGTTCGTCATCCTTATCGTCTGCGGTACAATTCAGCCGCTTATCTGGTCGCAGTTTGGGTTTACGTTGATCATGTCGCCCATTGTCGCCCTGGCAATCGGCGCAATGGCACAGATGGTCATCATGAGCATCGGGGATATTGACCTGAGCATCGGCTTTTTCATCGGTATGGTGACGGCCATTTCAGCGACGCTGCTACGCGATGCCCCGCTTGTTGGGATTCTGGCACTGTTGGCGAGTGTCCTTGGCTATGCGCTTCTTGGCGCATTGGTGGAGCTTCGCTCGGTCCCGTCCCTTATCGCGACACTTGGCGCGTCCTTTATTTGGCTGGGCATTGGGCTGTTTGTATTGCCCGTACCAGGGGGGCAGGCACCTGCTTGGCTCTCGGCTTATACGATGTGGAAGCCGCCACTGGGCATTCCGACGCCGATAATCACGATGGTCGTCGCGACGGCAGTTACATGGTTTGTGATGCAAAAGACGAGCATGGGCGTGCGTTTTAGGTTTCTTGGGAGCAATCCTGTCGCTCTTGCGCGTGCGGGGAAATCACCGCTGATCACTCGGATGCAGGCTTATGCGATTGTTGGCATACTCGGGGTCATTTCCGGTCTCACGCTGACGGCTGAAATTGGCAGCGGCGACGTCAATGCGGTACCGGGGTATACGCTGACGACCATTGCCGCTGTGATCCTGGGCGGCGGCATGTTTACGGGCGGTCGTGCGGTGGCGTGGGGCACCTTGTTTGGAGCGATCACACTTGGCCTTCTGACCGTCCTGCTTACCTTGCTCAAGCTGTCGTCCAACCTTCAGCCTGCGGTGCAGGCATTCATTGTTATTGCAGTCCTTGCCGGGCGTCTTGTCGTAGATCGGAAAGTCAAATGAACAAGCGGATCGCTATGACAATCCCACCATGGACATGGTCCTTTGTTGCGGCTGCCATCGTGTTGGTTCTAACCCTGTTGATCACGGATGGCGGTGGGTTTCAGACCCTGACGCTGGCATTTACCGTGGCACCGTATCTGGTTCTGGTGGGTCTTGGTCAGATGCTGGTGATGAGCACGGGACCGGGGAATATTGATGTTTCCGTCGCCAAAGTCTTTTCCCTGGGGGGGTTGCTGTCTGTTGCGGTCAGTGACGCGACAGGGTTTTGGGGGCTTGGCCTTTTGGCGGCGATCGGAGGCGGGGTGGTATTGGCATGCGTCAGTGTCGTCGGAATTCTGTTTATCCGCATTCCGCCCATCGTTTCCACGCTGGCCACAAGCCTGATCGCTTCTGCGATTTCGCTTACGCTTGCCAAGGGTTTTCAAGGCTCGGCCGACCCTTTCTTGAAAAGCGTGTTGAACTATGCCCCTTTTGGCGTTCCCGCCTTTGCGGTTTTGGTTCTGTTCTTTACGCTATTCGTTTCCTTCATTCTAAAATCCACCCTATGGGGCACGCGCATGTTGGCTTATGGCCAAGCCTCTCGCGCGGCTGAATACGCGGGCATCAGATCCAGGAACATCATTGCGGTTGTCTATCTCACCAGTGGTGCGCTTGCCGGTCTTGCGGGCGCATTGCGTGCCTCGTTCTCTGCCCCGAATGTCGAGTTGGGGAATGATTACCTGCTGGATTCAATCGCGGTTGTTGTCATTGGCGGCACGCTGATTACAGGCGGGCGCGCGGTTCCGGCTGGCGTCTGGGGTGGTGCATTGTTCTTTATCTTGCTGGATGGTTTGCTCAATCTTATCGGGTGGAGCTATGCAGGTCAGAATGTTCTCAAAGGCTTTCTGGTTCTCTCTGTGTTGTTCCTGGCCAGCGGTGCGCCACTTCTTGCGCCGCGCGCGCGCAAGACCGACGCATCGGGGCCTGAAGATGATGACGGGGTGCCTGTCCCAAAAACGGAGTAGCCACAGATGACACAGGGGCGTCTTTCTGGAACTGTCGTGGGCCTTGATGGTCTTGTCGACGTGGATGAACCGCTTGAGGTCATAGCAACGGGATCTATTTGGTCTGAGGGTCCATTGTGGATACCTGCGCGGGGATGTCTGCGTTGGAGCGATATTCCCAGCAACCGTATCCGTGAATATGATCGGGCCAGCGGTGCGGTAACGGATTATGCCACAGAGGTAGAGTTCACCAACGGACGCACGCTGGATCTGGACGGCAGCGTGGTCCAATGTTCGCACGGTCTGCGCCGTGTGGAACGCGACCGCGATGGCACGGTCAGCGCGATTGTCGATTCATGGCAGGGCGTTCGCCTGAATTCCCCCAATGACGTGGTGATCGCGCCCGATGGGTCGATCTGGTTCACGGATCCCGCCTATGGGATTATCGAGCCGCGCGAGGGCCATCCGGGCAAGCGCGAATATGGCGATCACTACGTCTTCCGGTGTGATCAGGTTACGGGTGAAACGCATCCGGTCGTGATTGATGTCGAAGAACCAAACGGGCTGGGCTTTTCGCCCGATGGGACGTTGTTTTATGTGGCTGACTCGTCGTCTGTACGCAAACCGCAGGGTGTCGGGAATGCGCATATCAGGGTCTATGACGTTCAGGCTGGGGTGCGCTGTAAGAACGGCAGAGTTTTTGCGCGCATTGATCAGGGTTTTCCAGATGGTTTTGCGGTGGATGCCCACGGCAATGTCTGGTCCTCCAGCGAGATTGGCGTGATTGTTTTCAGCCCTGCGGGCATGGAATTGGGACGGATCAACGTGCCGGAATTGACCGGAAACCTCTGCTTTGGGGGAGAGGATGGACAGGACCTGTACATCGCCGCAAGCACAAGCATTTACCGGATCCGCACGCAAACCGTTGACGCATGGGCGCACCGTATCGGCGCGAATGCAGGCCAATGAGCGATAGAATCGACCTTTTTGGAACCGACCATCCCCCGGTTTCGCGTGTTGATCACAGCCATGGACCGTGGTCCTTTACAGTCGAGGGCGGTGCCTTGCGCCACATCGGGCTGCATGGTGTCGAGGGGATCCGAGGGATTGCCTTTCTTGTGCGCGACCGCGACTGGGGCACGCTGTCTGCGACCATCACCAACGAACAGATTACCCATGATCAGACCGGTCTGACGTTGTCTTATGATGCTGCGTATTCGACGGGTGACGCGCAGCTGAACGTTCAGATCAGGATCAATGTGACCGCGCAGACCCTGTCGATGTCAGCACTTGGCCAGACCCGTGGCATGTTTGAAACCAACCGCGCGGGGTTTACTGTTCTTCATCCGATCTCGGACGTGGCAGGCCAGCCCGTGCAGGTTACCCATAGCGACGGTACAAAGACCGACGGCACGTTCCCGTACCTCATCGCGCCCTGGCAGCCCTTCAAGGATATCACGGCCCTCACTCACACCGTCGCAGAGGCCGCGCTTTCGTGCCAGTTTCATGGCGACACTTTTGAGATGGAAGACCAGCGCCAATGGGGAGATGCGTCGTACAAGACATATAATCGTCCCTTGGCAAAGCCCTGGCCTTATATGCTGGAAGATGGCGAAACCCTGAGCCAATCGGTTGATTTGGAATGGCGGCCCCACACAGCAGCCAGATCGCGGATCGCTGTCTCTGAGCCCGAAAGCGTGCTGTTCCCGGAGATGGCCCTGGTCCTGACATCGGATGATGCCACCCGTTTGGCGGCCAATCCTCAAGATATCCGTCAGGTAAACCCGCAACGGATCTTATCCCATTTGGATGCAACCCTGGGCGATACAAGAGCCCAGTTTGAGGCGTTCGCCAGGGCCCAAAAAGCATGTCCCGATCAAGCGTTCGAGCTTGAACTGATTTGTGAATTTGATGGAAACCCGGTTTCTGAACTCATGACTCTTGCGGCAGAAATGTACGAGAGCGGGTTTGACCCCAAAAGTATCCTCGTCTGCCCGGCGGTTGACCGTCAATCGACGCCACCGGGTTCTGACTGGCCGGCCTGCCCGCCGCTCACTGATATTCATGCCGCCGCTGCGACAGCGTTTTCGGGCAGGGTTTTGGGCGGCGGTATGGTGAGCTTTTTCCCTGAACTGAACCGCAAGCGCCCGCCTGTCGCTATGCTGGCCTTTGTCAGTCACGGGCTTTGTCCCATCGTGCATGCCGCTGATGATGTGTCGGTGATGGAAACGCTTGAGGCAATCCCTCACATCACCCGCTCCGCACGGGAAATCATTGGTCAAAAGGACTATCGTATTGGTCCTTCGACAATTGCGATGCGGCAAAATCCATATGGCACACGGACGATCCCGAACCCGAGCCAAACACGCCTGTGTATGACCGATGACGACCCGCGCCATCGCGCCAAATTCGGGGCGGTATATGCCCTGGGGCTTGCCACTGCTTTGGCTCCTGCTGGGGTATCCGTCTGGTGCCCTGCGGCGCTTTATGGGGAACGGGGCGTTATCTCGGATGGGGACGAGTGGCCCATTCAAAACGCGCTAAAGGTGCTTGCCTGCCTTGCTGGAGAACCGGTTCACTCGGCCGATATTGTGGATGGTATCGTGCGCCTTTGCGTCGGATCCAGGACGATTTCAGCCAACTTGACGGCCCGACACAATGGGATCCTGGCACCCTTAGAGTGGCGCATTGACACCGCAACTTAGGCTTTTGTTGAAAGCTGTGATGTTGGGCGGTTAACATGTTATATCTGTGCAAGGGTGGGTCAAAGTTGAGAAATGAAAGCGCAAGATATGATTGCTAAGGCAAAGGTTGACGGTATCGACGCACCGATTGTTCGGCAAAAACTGTCTGATCAGGTCTTCGACCGGCTTTGGGCGATGTTGCAGTCTGGTGAGCTGTCTCCGGGCGACACCATGCCCTCGGAGCGTGCCTTGATGGAGAAGTTCGGCGTTGGGCGCCCGGCAGTGCGCGAAGCATTGCAGTCCATGGCGAACAAGGGGCTTATTTCAATTTCCCATGGCGAGCGCAGCAAGGTCAACAAACTGACTGCGGGGATCGCCTTTGATCAGGTCGATGATATTGCGAAACTATTGCTGTCGAGCGAGCCTTCGAACCTCGAAAACCTCAAGCAGTTCCGTAAAATCCTGGAGGTCGGGTCGGTTCAGCTGGCGGCGCAAAACTGCGGTGCGGATGACGTTGCAGAACTGCGCAATCTTGTTGAGGTGCAGCGCAGCAAGCTTGGTGAGAACAAGGCGTTTATCGAAGCTGACATTGCCTTTCATGTCTATATTGCCAGAATGACTGACAATCCGTTGATCCAGAGCGTGACGCAGGCGATGCTGTCCTGGCTGTCGGCATATTATAAACCGCTGCTGCATTGGTCGGGTCGCGAAGATACGACTTTGCTGGAGCATGCGCGATTGGTTGATCTGATGGAAACGAATGACGTTTCAGGCGCGATGACCCTTATGGAAGAACACCTTAACCGCTCCAGCCCCCTGTACGAACCGAATTAGACGACGTTTTCTGTTCGACACACGCGCATCCGGGCGACCGTATTTAATGTGCGGCTTAATGGGACAACACCCAACAGACCCTCTGATTTCGTATCAGGCGGCTCAATCCTCGGGCAAATAGGCCTGCACATCCTTCAGTGTTCTCAGTACGAAACTTGACCGTGAATGCCGGATGCCCGGTACGCGGTACAGTTTCGTGCGCAGGAATTCCTCGTAGCCGCGTGTGCCGTCCACGGCGACCTTGATCAGGTAGTCGTATTCGCCCGTGGTCAGGTGGACCTCCAGCACTTCGGGCATTTTCAGCATCTGTCGGCCAAAGGTTTCCAGCGTGTCGTCGTCGTGCCGTTCCAGAATGACCTCGATCATCACGATTTCCGCAGCGCCCAGTTTTTCCTGATCCAGGATGGCGCGATAGCTGGTGATCACCCCCTGCTGTTCCAGTCGCCGCACCCGCTGCCAGCACGGGCTGGGTGATAGCCCCACTTCTTGTGCAAGTTGTGTGTTGGGCATTCGGCCGTCCAGGCCAAGTTGGCGCAGGATTCGCCGGTCGACCGGGTCAAGTTTGATGATGCTCAAAACAACTACCTTCAAATTCAGCTTTATCGAAAATAATATTTCGCACTTTCTTTGCATACAAGATCATTTGGAAGAAAATTTGGACGTAGAGTAACTATTCTTCTGGTCAGGAGACAACTGATATGCGCGGATTTTTGAAGTGTTCAGAGCCATTGGACAACATGTGCCGCGTCGCTGACACGGCACGCAGAATGGGCATGAGCTTTTCAAGCTTTAGGCTTGAGAAGCAAGGTAACGACGCTTTCGCGTTGACCTTCACCCTTGATGAACAAAACGCGCAAATGGTGCACACCTTCTTGCTGCGTATTGGTCGGTATATCGACCTGACTGAGGAGACTTTTGATGTTTGAGGAACGCGATCCGCGTCTTCATGTGCCAGAGCCGGCGTTACGCCCCGGGGATGAGCCCGATTTTTCCCATGTGGATATTCCCCGCGCCGGCGCCGTGCGCCGCCCCGATCCTGGTGAAAACCCTGAGGAAATGCGGGATCTTGCCTTTTCGATCATCCGGGTTCTGAACAGCAAGGGCGAGGCCGTAAGCCCCTGGGCTGGCACCCTGAGCGACGAAGAGCTGCTTGAAGGGCTGCGCCACATGATGACCTTGCGCGCCTTCGACGCGCGGATGATGACAGCGCAGCGCCAGGGCAAATCCTCGTTCTACATGCAGCACCTGGGCGAAGAGGCGATTTCCTGCTCCTTCCAAAAGGCATTGCGTAAGGGCGACATGAATTTCCCCACGTATCGCCAGGCCGGTCTGCTTATCGCCTCGGGCTATCCGATGGTGAAAATGATGTGCCAGGTCTATTCGAACGATGGTGACCCGGTGAACGGCCGCCAGCTGCCGGTGTTCTATAGTTCGAAAGAGCACGGCTTCTTCTCGATCTCGGGGAACCTGGCCACGCAATATGTGCAGGCCGTCGGCTGGGCGATGGCCGCCGCGATCAAGGGCGAGCGCAAACTGTCCGCCGCCTGGATCGGCGATGGTTCGACTGCCGAAAGCGACTTCCACGGTGCGCTGGTCTTTGCCTCGACCTACAAGCCGCCGGTCATCCTGAATATCGTCAACAACCAATGGGCAATCTCAACCTTCCAGGGGATTGCCCGTGGCGGGGCCGGCACCTTTGCCGCTCGGGCACACGGCTTTGGTCTGCCGGCCCTGCGCGTTGATGGCAACGATTACCTTGCCGTGCATGCTGCCGCGCAATGGGCCGTCGAACGTGCGCGCCGCGATCTGGGGCCCACCCTGATCGAATACGTCACCTACCGCGCCGGGGGGCATTCCACCTCGGACGATCCGGCAGCCTACCGCCCCAAAGAGGAAGGCAACGCATGGCCGCTAGGCGATCCGATCCTGCGGCTCAAGGCGCACCTGATCCACAAGGGCGTCTGGAGCGAAGACCGCCACACCCAGGCCGAGGCCGAGATCATGGACGTCGTGATCGCCGCCCAGAAAGAGGCCGAATCCATCGGCACGTTGCATTCCGGCAGCCGCCCCAGCCCGCGGGACATGTTCGAGGACGTATACGCCGAAATGCCGCCGCACCTGGTGCGTCAACGTCACGAAGTGGGGTACTGAAATGGCTCGGATGACAATGATCGAAGCGATCCGTGATGCCCACGCGGTCGCCATGGAAAAAGACCCCGATGTCGTGGTCATGGGTGAGGATGTCGGCTATTTCGGCGGGGTGTTCCGTTGTACTGCCGGCTTGCAGAAAACCTTTGGCGTGGAGCGCTGCTTTGACACCCCGATCAGCGAATTGGGGATCATAGGTACCGCTGTCGGCATGGCGGCCTATGGCCTGAAACCCTGCGTCGAAATCCAGTTCGCCGACTACATGTACCCCGGCTACGATCAGATCGTGTCCGAAGCGGCGCGCCTGCGCTATCGCTCGGCCGGGGAATTCACCTGCCCGATGGTGGTGCGCATGCCCACCGGCGGCGGCATATTCGGGGCTCAAACCCACAGCCAAAGCCCCGAGGCCCTGTTCACCCATGTTGCGGGCCTGAAAACCGTGGTGCCCTCGAACCCGCAGGATGCCAAGGGGTTGTTGCTGGCCGCGATCGCCGATCCCGATCCGGTGATCTTCCTTGAACCCAAGCGCCTGTATAACGGCCCCTTCGACGGTTATTTCGACCGTCCCTCGAAATCCTGGGGCAAGCACGACCTAGGCGAGGTCGACCCCGGCTATTACGAGGTGCCGCTTCGCAAGGCCAACGTGGTGCGCGAAGGGTCGGCCGTCACGCTGATCACCTATGGCACGATGGTGCATGTCGCCCTTGCGGCCGTCGAGGAAAGCGGCGTGGACGTCGAAGTCATCGACCTGCGCACCCTGTTGCCGCTGGACCTGGAAACGCTGGTGGCCTCGGTCACCAAGACCGGTCGCTGCATCGTCCTGCACGAGGCCACGCTGACCTCGGGCTATGGCGCGGAAATCACCTCGTTGATCCAGGCCGAATGCTTCTACAGCCTTGAAGCCCCGGTTTTGCGTGTTGCCGGTTGGGATACCCCCTATCCGCATGCGCAAGAGTGGGATTACTTCCCCGGTCCCGCCCGCGTCAAACGCGCCATCACAACCGTCATGGAGGCCTGAACCATGGCTGAACACACGTTCATACTTCCCGATATCGGCGAAGGCATCGCCGAGGCCGAATTGGCAAGCTGGCTGGTCAAGGTGGGCGACATCATCCGCGAGGATGACGTCATCTGCGAAGTGACCACCGATAAGGCGACCGTCGAAATTCCTGCCGCCGTCGGCGGCAAGGTCATTTGGCTGGGCGCTGAACCCGGCGAAATCATGGCCATCGGCAGCGATCTGATACGCATCGATTCAGATGAAAACGCGGCCATTCCCGAAACGGTCGAAAAACCCGCCGATCCAGCCCCCAAGGCTGACACCGATCCCGCGCCCGCCCCGGCGGCGCAACCTGCCGCCGAAAAGCCCGAAGTCATGGCCAAAGTTCCTCCGAAGACTGTATATCCTGACGGCCCACCCATTCTCGCAAGAGGGGCCACCGGGCGGCCGATGGCAGCGCCTTCCGTTCGCGGACGGGCGCGAGACCTTGGGATCGACCTGCGCCAAGTGCGCGGTTCCGGCCCCGCCGGCCATATCCTGCACGAGGATCTTGAGGCGTTCGTCGCCCACGGCCCGGAAATCCTGCACCAAACCGGCCCACGCCCCCGCACCGCGACCGAGGAAATCCGCGTCACCGGTGTGCGTCGCAAGATTTCTGAACGAATGGCGCTGTCGAAATCGCGCATCCCGCATTTCTCGATCATCGAGGAAGTGGATGTCGAGGCGCTGGAAGAACTGCGCGCC
Source organism: Marinibacterium sp. (assembly GCA_034670145.1). Taxonomy (GTDB): domain Bacteria; phylum Pseudomonadota; class Alphaproteobacteria; order Rhodobacterales; family Rhodobacteraceae; genus HXMU1420-2. The sequence continues at coordinate 20,793 of JAXMOA010000023.1, read as the reverse complement.
AAGCTGAACGCCCGTTTCGGTGACACGCGCGGGCGGCTGACTGTGCTGCCCTTTTTGCTGCACGCCCTGTCCAAGGCCGTGCTGGACCACCCCGAAATCAACGCCCATTTCGATGACGATGCCGGGTTGATTACCCGTCACCAGGCCGTGCATTGCGGCATTGCCACACAAACCGACAGCGGCCTGATGGTCCCCGTCCTGCGCCATACCGAGGCCCAAACCCTGTGGGAAATGGCCGGTGGCATCAAACGCCTGTCCGATGCCGCCCGCAACCGCCGCGCCCTGCCCGAGGAACTGACCGGATCTACCCTGACCGTGACCTCGCTTGGCCCGCTGGGCGCGATTGCCACCACCCCCATCATCAACCACCCCGAGGTGGCCATCGTCGGCGTCAATAAAATCGCCGTGCGCCCTGTGTGGAACGGCACCACTTTCGTGCCGCGGCGGATGATGAACCTGTCGTGCAGCTTTGACCACCGTGTTGTCGATGGCTGGGCCGCGGCCGAGTTCGTACAGAAAATGAAAACCCTGCTGGAAGCTCCGGCAATAATGTTCATGGAGTTGGCCAATGACTGATCTCAGTTGCAAGCTGCTTGTGATCGGTGGCGGGCCGGGGGGCTATGTCTGCGCCTCGCGCGCGGCGCGGCTGGGTGTTGATACCATCCTTGTCGAAGGCAATCGCGTTGGCGGCACCTGCCTGAATGTCGGTTGCATTCCGTCCAAGGCCCTGATTCACACCGCGCAATCCTATCACCGCGCGGTGCAGCAGGCCGCGGGCGCCGCGCATGGCGTTCACGTCTCCGAACCCCGCCTTGACTGGGCCGAGGCAAGCGGGTGGCGCAACGGTGTCGTGTCCCGCCTGTGCGCGGGCGTGACCGGCCTGTTGGAACGCAGCGGCGTCAAAACCCTCAGTGGCTGGGCCACGTTCCGCGATGGCAAAACAGTTGAGGTGCGCGGCGAAACCGGCAGTACCCTGATCCGCGCCGAAAACGTGGTGATCGCCACCGGCTCGCGCCCGGTTGACCTGCCGGGGCTGCAAATCGGCGGCCGTGTGCTGGATTCCACCGGCGCGCTGGCGCTGGATCACGTCCCCGACAGCCTTGCCGTCGTCGGCGCGGGCTATATCGGGCTCGAACTTGGCACCGCCTTTGCGAAACTGGGCTGCAAGGTCACCATGATCGAGGCCGGATCGCACATCCTGCCGCTGTATGACGAAAAGCTCACCCGCCCCGTACGCCGCCGTCTGGAGGAGCTGGGCATTGACCTGAAGCTGGACACCAAGGTCACCGCCTGGGACGAAGGCGCATCCGCCCTCACCCTGCAATGCGGCGATGAGGAAGCCAGCCTCGACGTCGAACAGGTGCTGGTCACCATCGGTCGCGCGCCCAACACCGATGGCCTGAGCCTGGAGGAACTGCACCTGCGCCAGTCTGGCCCCTTCGTCGAAATCGACGACCGCTGCCAGACCTCGATGCGCGGGGTCTATGCCATCGGCGATGTCACCCCCGGTCCGATGCTGGCGCACCGCGCGATGGCGCAGGCGGAAATCGTGGCCGATGTCACGGCCGGCAAAACCGCCGTGTGGGATCGCATCTGCGTGCCTGCCGTGTGTTTCACCGATCCCGAAATCGTCAGCGCTGGTTACCTGCCCAGCGAAGTTCCTGAGGATACCAAGACCCTTGTCAAGGAATTCTCGTTCCGCGCCAATGGCCGTGCGTTGACGCTGGATGATGTCGAAGGTTTCGTGCGCATCGTCGCCCGTGAAACCGATCACCTGATCCTTGGCGTGCAGGCCACCGGCCCCGGCGTTTCGGAACTGGTGTCGGGCTTTGCGCTCGTGATCGAGGCGGGTTTGCGTCTGGAGGATGTCGCCGCCACCATCCATGCCCATCCCACCATCAGCGAGGCCTTCCAGGAAGCCGCGCTCATGGGAGCCAGTATGGCTAACCATGGTTGATTTATTACAATTTCTTCCAGCGCCGAAAAAAACAAATCTGATGTACTGACGCGGAGACGGTGTTGTCCCATTAAGGCGGTGATAATTGCAGGTACTCGACGCGGTTGTTGTGACGATCAAGGGTCGCAAGTTCTGGCTGTGACGCGCGGTCGACCAGAATGGGCTGGTTTTGGATGAAATCCTCCAATGCAGAGGTAGCGGTCGCCGGGTACTCTGCAACGGTTCGTATCAATCCATTCCACTATTCGAAATTGCCTGTCCGTCCCAGCACGCCGCCGCTCCGCTATGACGATCCGACACCACAGGCTTGAGGCTTTTGACGCCTGGAAGGCGGCCGTTGCTGCTGTTTGAAAATGCAGCGTCTGTGACTTTGCAAAAACCGTCTGTTCATGTGGCAACACCTCCATGAGCTCTAAAGCCACCGCTCATATCTGCGGGCCGATCCCGTCACCATGAACAACCGCGATATCATACTGTTTTTTCGTAGGGTTTTCCCTGGGCTTCTAGATTTCATTCCCAGATAGCATCAGCCGCAGCTAGTGAATCCCCAGAGCCTCGAGCAACTTTGCGACGTCGAGGATGAGTCCTTCGGAGTACCAGCTACCCATGATTTGGAGACCGACTGGCAAACCGTCCTTGGTACGCCCACAGGGCATCGAGATTGCGGGATGGCCTGTCAGGTTAAGAGGAAAGGTGAAAGGGTACCAGGCACCACGGATGGTGCCGCGATTGCCAGCGACCTCGACCTCGCCGGAGGTATCGAGTGAGATCGGGATGGCGGGTGCAGTCAGCACGGGCGAGACGATCACGTCGTAGCGGTCCAGCTCCTGCTGCAGAAGGCGGAAGAACCGGGTGCGTTCGTAGCTGGCGGCGGACAGGTCATTGGCGCTAAGCTTGCCACCTTCGAGGATACGCACCAACAAGGTGTCATCGAGTTGGTTGCCGAACTTCGCCACATGCGGGCCGACGCGCGAGGAGAGACCCGCCTGCAGGACGGTGAGAAACGCGGGCTCCATCCCCTTGAAGTCCAGGTCGATCTCCTCGACCACTGCCCCTTGCCCGGCCATTGCCTCCACGGCGGCGCGGGTCAGCGCGGCGACCTCGGGGTCCACCTTCGCCCCACCTTCCGGCAGCCAGCCAACGCGGAGCCCCTTGAGGTCGGACACCCGCGTCTCGGGGGGCAGGACCGCCTGGCCATAGGGGTCCATCCGGTCGAAACCGGCCATCGCTTCGAAGAACAGCGCCGTGTCGGCGACGGTGCGCGCCATCGGCCCGACGTAGGAGTTGGCGCCGAACAGGTCCGGAAGCTGCAGGTGTGGGATCATGCCCAAGGTAGGTTTGAGACCAACGATACCACAGCAGGCCGCCGGGATGCGGATTGAGCCACCGCCATCCGATCCGATGGAAAGCTGGCCCATACCCGCCGCCACCGCGACCGCGGAACCGGAACTCGACGCGCCCGGCGAACGGTCGGGATGGGTGGGGTGCAGGGTGCGCCCCGACACCGGCGAGGTCGCCTCGGGCTTGTGCCCGAATTCCGGGGTTGTGGTCTTGCCGATCAGGATCCCGCCCGCGGCTTTAGAGCGCGCCACAGATACGGCGTCGCTGTCAGGGACGAAACGTTCGAACACTCTTGACCCGTTTGTGGTGCGCACGCCTTTGGTGTTGACCAAATCTTTGACGGAGAAGGGAACACCGTGAAGCGGCCCAAGCGAGTCGCCGCGCAGGACCGCAGATTCAGCGTCCCTCGCGGCGAAGAGGGCTTCGTCAGCGCAGACGGTAACGAATGCATTCAGCTCTGCGCGGTCATCGATGCGGTCGAGGGCGGCTCGCACGGCTTCCACGGGAGAAATCTGGCGTGCGGCAATTGCCGCAGCAAGGTCTGCGGCGCTCAAGTCGGCAATATCGGTCACGGGAAATCCTTTCGAACCTATCAGAGCATGTTCCGGCCGCCGTTGATGGCGATGGTCTGGCCGGTCACGAAGCGGGCCTCGTCGGAGGCGATATAGGCCACCAAGCCACCGACTTCGGCGGGGGTGGCGATGAAGCCCACGGGGGTCGCCGCGACGAGGGCGTCGAGCGTCTCGCGGGGGATACGCCTGTGGGCCTCGGTCGCGATGGCACCGGGGCAAACCGCATTGACGGTGACGCCGTGGGGCGCCAGTTCCTGCGCAAGGGCGCGGGTGAAACCTATGACGCCCAGCTTGGCTGCGGCATAGTCCGCCAAACGCAGGTCGCCCGACAGGGCAGCGTCGCTCGACATGTTGACTATTCGGCCCTTGCCGCGCGCTTTCATGCTCGGCGCGATGAGCCGGCACGCACGCATGGTGGAGATCAGGTTGATATCTGTCACGAAACGCCAGACCTCCTCGTCACTTTCGCAGAACAAGCTGGCGCGTTCACGGCAGCTTTGGCCGAGGTTGTTGAAGAGGATGTCGATAGATCCCAGTTCAGCCTCGACCTGTTCAATCGCTTCCGAAAGGGCTGCCTTGTCGGTGCCATCAAGCGTCAGTGACAGCCAGCCCCCCTTGGCCTCGGCCGGCCGTTCCACCTTGTTCAGGTCCAATACCGCAACCGTCGCGCCCTCAGCCGCAAGCCGCGTCGCTGTCGCAAGACCGATGCCCCCAGCCCCGCCGGTGACGAGAGCAATTTTACCAAGAAATCGTTGCATTTTTTCCTCAGTGAAAGCTGCGCCCGCCGTCCACCGCGAGGGCGACGCCGGTAATGTAGGCCGCCGCCGGACTGGCGAGAAAGACGATGGCCTCGGCCATTTCTTCGGGTGTCGCCACGCGTTTCAGCGGGTAACGCTCCTTGATCTCGGCGAGCTGCGCCTCTGGATCGTCGGCCCCCTCGTAGGACTTTGCGAACAGATCGGTATGCACCGCACCAGGGCACACCGCGTTGACCCTGATCCCTTCATCAGCCCAGTCGAGCGCCAGCGACTTCGATAGCATGATCAGCCCCGCCTTCGAGGACGTGTAGGCCGCGCGGTCAGCGATCGGGCGCATACCGGCTCCGGAAGAGATGTTCACGATGGCGGCGTTCCCCGATTTTCCGAGCCAGCAAAACGCAGCCCGACAAGCCCGCATCGGCCCGGTCAGATTGACCTCCAATACCCGGCACCAATCGGCGTCCGACACCTTTTCCGACGGTACTTCCAGGTCGATCCCGGCGCTGTTGACGAGGATGTCGAGCCCGCCAAGGGCTTCGGCCGCCGCTCCGATCGCTGCCGTCAGTCCCGCCGTGTCCGTCATGTCGGCGACATAGCCAAGCGCCGCGCCCTCGGGACAGGGGTTGCGGTCCACGACAGCGACCTGCGCGCCCTCCGCTATGAGCTTGCATGCGGTGGCCCAGCCGATGCCGGCGGCACCACCCGTGACGATGGCCTTCAGCCCCTCCAGCCGGCTCATGCCGCGCCCTTGAGCTTAGTAACCATGTCGGCCGCGATCTTGTCGCAGCGGTCGACCCAGACGTTCTCGTGCTTGAGGATATGCTGGATGAACCGGTCCAGCAGGATAGCGCCCGAGGGCTGGCCGATGAACTCCGGGTGGCAGGCGAGGACCATCATGCGGTCCTCGGCATAGAGCGTATCGAACTCCCAGCTCCAGGTATCCAGCACCTGCCGCGGCGAGGTGATGGTGCGGCCAGGCAGGATCTTGGCAAACTGGAAATAGGGGCTGTCGGTGTTTATGTAGCGGAAGGGCAGCTCGACACAGTCGATCTCCTCCTCGCGGACCTTAAGCATGTAGGGCGCGTCGTCATCGAAGAAGTTCGAGGAATAGGAGAACCCGTATTCTTTGATCAGGTCCATGGTGAGGCTGGTGACCTCAGCCGCCGGTGAGCGCCAGCCCTTCGGCGCCTGCCCGGTGGCCTTGATGATGGCCTGCTGGGCCAGCTCCATCTCCTCGCGCTCTTCTTCCGGGGTCAGCGTCACGATCCAGCGGTGCGTGTGGCTATGATGGGCAATCTCGTGGCCCTCCTTCAGCAGCGCCTCGATCACCTCGGGGTGCGCCTCGACGACCAGACCGGGGACAAAGAAGGTCGACTTGATGTCATAGCGGCGCAGCACGTCCATCACCCGCCAGACGCCGCGCTTCCAGCCATAGGCACCCTGGCTCATCAGGATCGGGCGGGTGTGGGCTTCGGGGTCGCGGGCTGTCCACATCGTCTCGCAGTCGAGATCGAAGGTCAGCATCATGGGGAAACCTTTGGAGGTGAAGCTCATCGTATATGTTCCAGTTTATCTGTGTCAGAAGAAGCGCGAAAAGGAGACCCATTTCTGCGCGAGGACCAGCGCGACGGCTGTCCCGGCGACAAGCAAGGTCGAGGCCGCGGCAATGGAGGGATCGACGCCATGCTCGACCGATGCAAAGATCTTCACGGGCAGGGTCGACTGGCGCGGGGTGAGAAGGAAGATCGTCACCGGCACGTTGTCGAGAGAGGTGACGAAGGAAAAGATCGCTCCCGCAACCAGCCCCGGTTTCAGCAGTGGCAGCGTCACGAGGCGAAAGGCGGTGAAGCCCGAGGCGCCGAGCACGTTCGCCGCCTCCTCGATCTGCGGGTTGATCCCGGTCAGCGAGGACATGGCCGAGCGCACCACGTAGGGCAGCGTGATCAGCGTGTGGGCCAGCAGCAGTACAAAGGGTTGGCCGCGCAGTCCCAGCAGCGAGACATACTGCAACAGCGCTACCCCGATCACCACCGCCGGAAAGACCAGCGGCGCCATCACGGCCGAGAGGATCAGGTCGCGGAACGGCACCAGGCGGTGATGCAGCGCATAGCTGGCCGCGGTGCCGAGGATCAGCGACAGAAAGGTTGCGCCCGAGGCGAGCCAGAGGCTGGTCCAGATCGCTTTCATGTAGCGGCTGTCGCCCAACACGTATTCGAACCAGTGCAGCGTCCAGCCCTGTGGCGGCACCGTCAGGTAGGAGGTATCCGAGAAGGAGGCCAGCACCACAACGATGGTCGGCGCATTCATGTAGATCAGGATCGCAATCGCGACGAGGCTCAGCAGCCAGGAGGGTTTTCGCGCAATCATGCCGAGATCCCCCGGGTCAGGTGGGCCGCGACCCGGTTCGCCGCCCAGATCAATGCCAGCGCGATGAAGGTCAGCACGAAGGCCAGCGCCGCGCCCGAAGGCCAGTTCAGGTTGGTCATGAACTCGTCGTAGATCTGCGTAGCCATGACCCGGTAGGTCGGTCCGCCCAGCATCCGTGGCGTCACCAGGGCCGAGATCGACAGCACGAAGACGAGGGTCGACCCGGTGATGATGCCGGGGCTGGCGAGCGGTACGGTAATGGTGAAGAACACCCGCGCCCGCGACGAGCGCAGGGTCAGTGCCGCGGCCTCGACATCGGCGGGGATGTTCTGGAGCGCGGGCACCAGCAGCAGCACCATGAAGGGCAGGTAGATCTGCACCAGGCCGATGATGACGCCGGTGAGGTTGTACATCAGCGCCAGCGGCTCGGCGATCAGCCCGGCGTTGATGAGGGCCTCGTTGATGACGCCGCGGGGCGAGAGCAGGACCATCCAGCCAAAGGAGCGCACCACGATGTTGCAGAGCAGCGGAAAGGTCACGAGGAGGATCGCCACCGTCTGCATCATCGAGCCGACGCGCAGAATGAAGAGCGCGAGCGGAAACCCGACGACAAGGCACAGCAGCGTCACGATGAGACCGAGTGCCAGGGTACGCAGGATGATCTCGAGGTAGAACCAGTCGCCGAGCACGTCGATGTAGTTCGACAGGGTCCAGTCGGTGCCGATCCCGTGCATGCCCGAATAGTCTCGCAGGCTGAGCATGGCCATGATCACCGTAGGGGCCAGAAACCCCGCGAGGATCAGAACTGAGGCGGGGCCAATCAGGCCGACGCCGGCAGAGCGGGACCGGGTCATGCCGCGCCCTCCTCTGCCGAGACGAAGACCCGGTCCGCTGGAATGCTGACGGCGACCGCTGTGCCTTTCGCGAGGTCAGCCTGCGCCCCGCGGGAGGGTACGCGGACCATCACCTCCGGCCCGTTGTCGAGCGTCACGATGTACTGGACCGAGGCACCCTCGAAGATACGCATGGTTATGGTGCCGGGAAGGCCCGGACCCTGCGGCGCCAGCACGAGGTCTTCCTGCCGGAGCGTGACACGGACGCGCCCGCCGCTGGCCGGAACCGCGCGGCTGCTATGCAGCACCAGCCCCGGCGCCAGCTCCACCGCGTCGTCGCGCAGGACGCCGGTCAACTTGGTGGGACTGCCGACAAAGCCGGACACGAACCCGTTCGCCGGGCTGAAATAGACTTCCTCGGGCGTCGCGAACTGCTGAATGTTGCCGCCCGACATCAGGCAAATGCGGTCCGACAGCGACATCGCCTCGTGCTGGTCGTGTGTCACGAACAGTGACGTCAGCTTTAGCTCCGATTGCAGGCGCTTGATCTCGATCTGCATCTCTTCACGCAACTGGGCGTCGAGGTTCGACAGCGGTTCGTCGAACAGCAGGATGGCCGGGCGCGGCGCCACCGAGCGCGCCAGCGCGACACGTTGCTGCTGACCGCCCGAGAGCTGGCGTGGGAACCGTTCGGCCAGCGCGCCGAGCCGGACCTGTTCCAGCGCCTCGCCAACTCGCGTTTTCAGCTCCTGTCCCTTCAGGCCCTGGCGGCGCAGGCCGAAGGCCACGTTCTCAAAGACGGTCATGTGGGGAAACAGCGCGTAGGACTGGAATACCAGCCCCACGTTGCGCCGGTTCGCCGGGAGCGCCGTGACATCCTCGTCACCGAACAGGATCTGCCCGCCGGTCGGCTCCAGCAGCCCCGCGATCATCCGCAAGATCGTCGTCTTGCCGCAGCCCGAGGGCCCGAGCAGCGACACCAGCTGCCCCTGTTCGACATCAAGCGAGACGGCATTGACGATGGTCGCCGTATCATAGCGCTTGGTGAGGCTTCTGAGGGAAAGGGACGTCACAGATGTCTCCGTTGGTGCGGGGCGCCGGGCATAGTTCCTCTGACCCGGGGCGCATGTGCTGCTTCCGGGAATCTTAGCCGACACCCCGAAACCGGGTGATTACTTCGTGACCTCGCGCTGCCAGCGCTGACGCCAGTCACCAACGTTGGCTGCGATCTTTTCCGGGTCGGGGAAGTAGAGCTTGGCGAACATCTCGGGCGGCACGGCCTTGGCCGCGGCACCGTCGAGTTTCACGCCCTTGTTGACCGGGCCGGCATACATCTTCTCGGCAAAGCACTTCTGAACTTCTGCCGACAGCGCGTTGTCGATATAGGCATAGGCACCGTCCGTGTTCTTGGCACCTTCCGGGATCACCATGGTGACTTTGATGCCAACAGCGCCTTCCTTGGGATAGGCGATCGCGACCGGCACGCCCGCGTCAGCGGCAGCCGCGGCACGGTCGGGGTACCAGGGCGCAATCGAGATCTCGCCACGCTCGAACATCGAGATGATCTGGTCAGCCTGGGTGTAGTGGACCTTCACCTCAGGCGCGATCTTGGCAATCGCTTCGAAGCCCGGATCGAGGTTGTCGATGGATCCACCGTTCAGCAATGCGGCAGCGATCAGAAAGTGAACGCCTGCGGTGCCGGAGATATCGGGCAGGGCAACCTTGCCCGAGGCAGCAGCCTTGAAGACGTCGGCCCAGCTGTCCGGCGGCGTCGGATAGTCGGCCGGGTTATAGGCGATGGCGGTCGCACCCCACTGGTACTGGACAAAGTGGTCCTCGGCCCCGAAGGCGCCATCGACCAGCTCTCCGGCGTGGCTCAGCTTCGATTTGTCGAGAGCCTGCAGCAGACCTTCGGCGTCCAGCTGGGTGGCAAAGGAGTTGTCGATGTAGACGACGTCAAAGTCGCTGTCGCCGCCGGTCGCGCGCACCATCGCGGCAAACTGAGAGGAGCTGCCCTCCTGAACCACCACCGTATCACCGGTTGCGGTCTCGAACGGCGCGATGTGGCATGTCTGTGCGGCCTTGCCGAAGCTGCCGCCGAACATGCCGACGACAAGGTCCTTGGCCTGTGCCGACTGGCTGCCTGCCACCAGGGCTGCGACGGCAGTGGTCACTGTAAGGAATCTTTTCATGGTCTTCCCAGTTGCTGGTTTATGGCCCCAGCTTGGAACGGCATCCAGCACGAGTCCAGACTTATTTTTACGAAAAGATAGATTAGAGAATAAAAAAAGGTAGATCTTATGGGCGTTGATGATGTGACTGCCCCCCGACGGCATCAATGTGCCAAGGTGGGTCTGCAATGATCCACAAAGTAGGACGGTCATGTCTGAGATTTTCACGGTCGCAGATGTAACCGAAACCCAAGTGGAGCAATACCAGCGCGAAGCGGTCGCGCTGTTCCAGCGTCGTCATCCGCAGCTGGCTTGGCCACGTGAACCTCGACACCACCAACCACTACGCGAAAGCGAACCTGGAAACGAAGCGAAGGGCACTGGAACAGGTCATTCTTCCGGCAACGGCAGTTCAACCGACGTCATGGAAACTGGATGCGAACCTGCTCGCCTGGCTCGACACGCTGTGAAATAATGCGGAGGAATGTGGGGCTAAAACGCCGCTAAGCAGAAGGTCTGCGCAGGTCCTCCGCATTATCGCCACCTGATGACAGGTAAAGTACTGGAGAGGTGGTCATTAACTTTACAAAGGGCTTGACGTAGGCTGGCGGGATCAGTCGCACCTCTTGACCCAGCTTGCCGATCTCACGGCCCTAGAAGTGCGCACCGCCACAGGCTTCCATCGCGGCAACACACGACGGCAGCTGGCTGAAAAATCCAGGACCTGTCCTCGCCACAGCTTCTTGCGTACGACTGATTGCCCTGCCTCGTCAGCGCCATGCACTTGAAACACATTCTTCGCCAGATCGAGCCCGACCGTGATAATCTCCGGCATGACCGTCCTACTTCGTGGATCACTGCAGACCCACCTTGGCACATTGATGCCGTCGGGGGGCGGTCACATCATCAACGCCGATCTTATACTTGCCTTACCTCAATCCGCCAGAATTGAGTTAATTATCAATAATTTACGCAGCAGTCGTTCTAAGGTGCTACGCTCTTCCTCCGAGAGCATACGGATGAATTCGAGTTCCAGCTTTGACTGAGCCGGCATCGTTAGATCAGTAAGAGCAACCCCCTCGTCAGTCAGTTCAACACGCACACCACGTCCGTCGCTTGGATCTTCGACACGTCGAATAAACCCCTGCCTTTCAATCTGTGCGAGTTGGTTGGAAAGCCCACCAGACGTCACCAAGAGTGTCGCCTGAAGTTTCTTTGGCGTCATCGAGTAGGGTGGGCCAGACGCGCGAAGAGTGCAGAGAATTGCGTGGGTCGACTGCTTTATGCCAAACTGTGCGCTGACCGTGCGCATCCGACCAACCACCATCTCGCCTAGACGCATGAGGCGACCCGTTACTTGCTTTCCTGATGTATCCAGTTCTGGGCGTTCGACGCTCCACCATGCGATACCGTTGTCGACGATGTCCTTTTCTTTCTCAATTTCGAACTGCATGGCCACTCCCCGGTACCTTCCGAAAAAGATGTCTTTATCTTTCCGCAATGAGACCGCTAGGGTAGCGCCAACCTTTGTGAGATACAAGGGCGTCGTAGGTCTTGCGTCGTTGGATGTAGTTGAGGAGTGACCAAACATTTTCATCGAGATTTGACCCGCCTGTCAGTATGTCGGTGTGTTCATGACCGGGTCAATGTCGGTGCCTCCTTTTCTCTTTCTTTTCGCCGTCTCCGAGCTGGCCTTGAAGCAGTAGGTGTGGTTGCCGGTCTCCAGAATGAGGCACCGGCGGGCAAGGCGATCGAGGAACGCTGTGGTCATCTTGGCGCCGCCAATGACGCTGGTGCATTCGCTGCAGCCCAGGTTTGTGGTGATCACGAAGCTGGTGCGCTCGAGGCAGCTGGACGGTCGGTATGCGAGTTTTTGGGACTGTTGCATTATACGATGTGTTTGACCACATTCTGGGCCTTTGAGGTTCACAATGGCACGAAAGCCACCATTCAAGCACCACCGTTTTCCGCGTGAGATCATCCTTTGTGCCGTGCGATGGTACCTGTGCTCCCCGCTGTCCTACCAGGATGTCGTGGACCTTTTGGCAGAGCGCGGGATCGCGATTGATCGGTCTACGGTGTTCCGATGGGTTCAGAAGTTCGGCCCCGAGCTGACTAAGCGAACCGAGAGACATCTGCGCCGCGCGCGTGTCGATTGGCATGTCGACGAAACTTACATTCGGGTGGGCGGCCCCCTCTCATCGCTGCAAGCAGTGACTGCCGGGCAATGAATGGCGCTACCTATGGCGCGCCGTCGATGCAAACGGTCAGATGGTGGATTTTCGCCTGACCGCACGACGGGATGCGAAGGCGGCCAAAGCCTTCCTGAACAAGGCGCATAGCTATCGGCGCGTCATTCGTGAGATCAATCACCGATACGATCCGCACTTCGACAGCATCCGGCATATTGATCGAAAGGGGTGAAACAACCTGATCGAGAGCGACCATGCCTCCGTGAAACGGCCACTCGGATATCGCCAAAGCTTCCGGTCTTTGCGAACCGCCAAGGCGACCCTCAGCGGCATCGAAACAATCCGAACCATCAAACGCGGCCATGTTCATCACAAAAAACCAGGCGTCGCGGGGGAGATCCAATTCATCGCGCATCTGTTCGAAGCCGCATGACACACTGAGTCCATCAACCTCCCCAGTCGGCCGCAGTCGATTAATGCAACAGTCCCGCCGCTCGCCATCGCGTCGCAGGACAAACGGATCAGCCAACCATTCCGCCTCGCCTGCTGGCACGACATCCACATGGCCTGACAATACGTAGCCAGGCTTTGACGGATCACCGATCGTGGCAAAAAGATTGGAGCGATCACCTTCGGGGCCTGGCAGCACACAGCAGGAAATGCCGTGTCCGATCAGATAATCCTGCAAGAAGTCCATCAAGGCTCCGTTTGACGTTCCGACAACCGAGGCAAATCCAACCAGATTCGCCAGAAGCTTTACAACAGACATGGAATTGCCCCTTATTCCTCGGGTGCAAACAAACAAACGCTGCGCCCTGGCTTTATCTCGCGCCGGGCACAGCAGCAGCCCCCAAACCCGCGCACCACACGGCATTGGATGCCGGATCGCCAAGAGGATACGCAATTTCCTGCGCCCAAACAGACAAACCCAGCACGCGCAGAAGCCCCAGACAGGCGATGCTGGCCCTGACACGCCCCTTCGGAGAGACGCATGACCTTCCGCCCCAAATTCGTCACGTTTGACTGCCACGGCACCATGATCCATTTCGACATGGCCGGTGCATCCCGCCACCACTATGCCGATGTGCTGACACCAGAACAGATGAACGCATTCATCGTTAAATTCTCGGGGTATCGCGTGGATGAGGTTCTGGGCGCTTTCAAACCCTATGCCGAAGTCGTCCACAATGCCTTGGAGCGCACATGCCGCCACATGGGCATTGCCTTTGACCCCACCGTCGCCGAGGAGATCTACCATCGCGTACCAACCTGGGGTCCCCATGCAGATGTGCCCGCAGGGCTGGCCAAAGTCGCCAAAGAGATCCCGCTTGTCGCCCTGACCAACGCGATGAACATACAGATCCCACACAATATCGCCAAACTGGGCGCTCCCATTTCCCACGTCTTTACCGCCGAAAGCGCCGGGGCCTACAAACCGCAGATGCGCGCGTTCGAATACATGTTCGACGAACTCGGCTGTGGACCCGAGGATGTCTTGCATGTCTCTTCCAGCTTTCGCTATGACCTGATGACGGCGCATGATTTGGGGATCAAAAACAAGGCTTGGGTGAACCGCGGCCACGAACCGGCAAATCCCTATTACGGATACACTGAAATTGCCGATATCTCGGGGCTCCCCGGGCTCCTTGGCCTGTAGGTTCCCTCAACGGTTCGGAGACCCTGATGAAATTCACGTCCTACTGGCATGACAGCTCCACACCTTTTGCCCAGGCCCAGAACCGGCCAGTCGAGGGACGTTTTGACGTGGCTGTCATCGGGGGTGGATTTACAGGGCTGAACGCCGCCCGCAAACTGGCGCGCGAAGGTGTCAGCGTGGCCTTGCTCGAGGCCGACCACATCGGCGCGGGTGGGTCTGGACGCAATGGTGGTCATCTCAATAACGGTCTTGCCCACGGATATGGCGAGGCCAAGGCGCATCTCGGGGCAGAGCGGGCGCATCGCCTGTACCGCGCCTTTGACCGCTCGATCGAGGTGATCGAAGATATCATCGCAGAGGAAGGTATCGACTGCGATTTCCGCCGCGCAGGCAAATTGAAGCTGGCCTCGAAACCCAGCCATGTTGCCGGGCTGCGCGCTGGATTCGAACTGATCCACAACGAGGTTGATGGCCACACCCGTTGGCTCGAAAAGTCCGAGCTGTCGCAGGAAATTTGCGCAGATTCCTTTCACGGTGCGATGCTGTATGAAAAGGCCGCGATGATGCACATGGGGCGCTACGCCACCGGACTGGCGGACGCAGCGCATCGTCACGGGGCCCAATTGTGGGAGGCCGCCCCAGTCCAGGCGTGTAACCGTGCCGGAAATGGCTGGGAGTTGATCACGCCCAAAGGCAATTTGCATGCGCAGCGGGTCATACTTGCCACCGGGGCCTATACCGGACAGGTCAAATCCGCATCGTTTCGATGGTTCCAGCGGCGCATCATCTCGGTCGGCTCCTTTATCATCGCAACGCGCCCTCTTGATCGGGATGAAATAGCCGCCACGATGCCCGGCAATCGCACCTGCGTCACCTCGATGAATATTGGCAATTACTTTCGTCTCTCGCCCGACAACCGTCTGATCTTTGGCGGCCGCGCGCGGTTTTCGGCCGTGTCAGATCAGCAATCCGACGCGAAATCCGGCAAACTGCTGCGAGCGGCTCTGTCACAGACTTTCCCACAGCTCAAAGATTTCGAAATCGACTATTGCTGGGGCGGTTTGGTTGGAATGACCAAAGACCGTTACCCCCGCGCCGGAGAACAGGACGGGTTGCTTTACGGCATGGGCTACTCCGGTCACGGCGCACAAATGTCGACCCTGATCGGCCAAAGCCTGGCGGATATGGCCATGGGACGCGGCGATACAAACCCCTTGGAAGGTCTGACATGGCCCGCCATCCCGGCCCACTCCGGCAAACCCTGGTTCCTGCCACTGGTCGGCTTGTGGTTTGGGTTGAAGGACCGGCTTTCCTGACCCAGCACAGACCAACTTTCAATCCAGTCAAAGGTGTACCTGTCTATTGATTGGTTGAGTTAGTCGGCCAACCCCAGCTGCCGCACGATTGTGGCGCTGTCATAGTAATCGCGCCCTTCGGCTTTGTTGCACAAATCGGGTGAAGAGCGTTCTTCCCCTTTCCCCGGACGGACTTATCCTGCGGGCTCTGTGGCGGGTCTACCAAGAGCGGTGTAACGGTTTAGCACGGCGATGCGGATTTGGATCTCCGCGACCTGCCGGTCGAAGTCCCGCGCCATGAGGCTCTGGCCCAGCCGTTTCACACAATGCATCTTGGTCTCGACGCGGCTTCGGCGGTGGTAACCACTCCATCGCCGCCACAAGGTACGGCCCAGGTATCTTGACGCCTTCACGGCTTGGGTCCGGGCGATGGCCCCGTTGCTCGTGGGCTTCCATGGCTTGGCGTTCTTGCGAGGCGGAATGACAGCATGGGCACTCCACTCGCCTTCGCCCTCTGCCTGGATCCCCGTGCTGTCCACTGCCCGGCAGTGCATCACGCAGTGATGTCACGAGAGGGGATCAGAAGGTTCACAGGACCAGTCCCACCACGATACGGCAGGTTTACGTTCAGCGTCTTCTGACGGCGGCAAAGGGTGCTGAAATCCGGCACCTCCCAGCCCAACCCTACCAACTTCAGCAAGCTCTCAACGAAGCCTGTCGTCTGCCGAAGCGGCATGCCTAACAACACCTTCAGTGTCAGGCAGGCTTGGATCGCGGCGTCACTGAATTGTTGCCGCCGGCCGCGTTTGCCCGTCGGCGGCGGTATCCAGACCATCTGGGGGTTAAACCAGATCGATAGCGACCCACGTCGCTTCAAGCTGTCATTGTAAGCCGACCAGTTCGTGGTCTTGTACTTCGTAGGGGCCCAACTGCTCATCTGCTCGAGCTATCATGCTGGATTCGCGAGATGAATCCCTCAACTCATTTGTGCAACAAAGCCACGCTTAACCGGAGTTTGTCGAAGGATCGTCTTCTTCGGGAAATGGAACGAGCGGGTCATCTACCGGCAGGTCGTCTTCTGCCAGAGGGGTCCCTGTGCCTGAACTCGCATCGTCAACATGTGTTGGGTCATCCATCATAGCCGGATCCATCATGGCGTCATCCACCGGAGCTTCGGCATCCGTTCCCAGGGCGGCGGTATAGGGGTTGGTCTGTTCTGTGTCCTGCGTCTGGATCATGGTGTCCGAATGTGTGCCCGCCCCAATAGCGTCGAGATAGACGTTGATCGGATCACTTTGATGAGCGGGCGATATGGTTGTTTCCGTTTGCGTGTCTTGCGCTTCAGAGGCTCTTTCGTCCAATTCATCGGAAGTGTCGGCAGTATTGGCGACGGCCGCGTCAACCACGCCGGCCAAACCCGGTGTGTCCGCTGGCTGGTCGTGCGTATCATCGACAAGTGTGATCTCGATGACCTGGGGTTCATCAACCGGAGTGTCATGTTGTGACGGTGGCATGGGGACAATGTTGATGCCGATCAGAGTGGTGGCATCCACATGGTGGCCGCTGTGGCCATGCACGCTTTGGACATCAATGTTGACCTCTACATCTGCATCTGAGGTGTGCGTTCCATGCTGAAGGATATGGAAGGTATCTGTATGATGACCCGAGGCCGCTCCGCTGCCGCCATTTTTGATAACTGCGGATTGGGATTGGTAATGATAGTCGAAATGGCCGGTATTCGGGTCAATGGTCAGCGTGCCGTACTGACCTGCCAATGACAGGACGCCCCGCCCGCCGCCATTGTCGATCGCCCAACCACCGGTCGCACCGGACAAGACGCCGGACAGATGTGTCGTACCGGCGCCTTGAACATGTGTGGCTGTCGGTGGGGTAATGGCCATCGCCGTTACGTCCAGCGTTGCGGTGGCCGAACTGGTTGCGTGTCCATCCGTGACCGAGATGGTCACAGGAACATCCTTTTGGTTGGCGCCGGCCGCAGGCGTGAATGTCCAGGTGCCGCCAGTTTGATGGAAACTGCCGTATTGGGGGTCGACCTGTACATTCGCAATCGACAAATGATCCCCGGAGTCCACATCAGTGGCGTGGACCGCGGCCAAAAGATCCGCGGTCGAGAGCGATTTGCCAGCCCCGGGTTGCGTTGCCCCAAGATCTCCGGATTGCACCCTCGGCCCATCATTGGTTCCGGTGACGGTGATGACGAGGTTCTCGGTGTCGGCGCCACCGTGCCTGTCGGTCACGGTCACCGGTATGGTCACTTGCTCGGTCTGGCCTTCCGCAAGATGCTGATACGCGGCATTGGATGGGTCAAAGGCCCAACTGCCATTCGTATGTATGGTGAAGCCCGCCGGTGCCGTCTGACCCAGAGAGTATTGGAGTTTGTAAGTGCTGTCATCGACATCCGTCGCTGACATTTGACCCGTGACGGCATTGCCATCCTCGGTTGCCGACGCCGTCGCAGAAGACAGGACCGGAGCGTCGTTTCTTCCAAGCAGTTGAACGGTCAGGTTTCCTGTACTGCTCAACCCATCCCGGTCTGTGACTGTGATTGGTATGGAGATGGTCTGATGATCCCCATTGTTCATGTGGCGGTATGCTGCGTTTGATGGATCAAAGCTGTAACTGCCGTCGCTGTTCAGGTGGAATCCGGCGACGGGCGCACCGCTGGTAAATGTCAGTGTCTTTGAATCATCGTGGTCCAGATCACCCGCATAAATATGGCCGTTGACGACATTGTCACCTTCGATCTTGGTGACGGTGTCGCGGTAGACGACGGGTGCGTCATTGGTTCCGGCAATGGTAAATTCGACCGGATGCGTTGTCCCATCGACGCTGTGGATGACAAAGTGATCCTTTGCCTCTTCCCCGTTCTTGAGGTGATCGACGATGGAATTGGCAAGGTGGTAAATGTACTGCCCGTCCGGATTGACCTGCAGGCTGCCACCGAGCGTGCCAGTATAGGTTTGAAAGCTCCTGTCCGGGAACTGCGACTCTGCCGCGCCATCCGGGTCGACCACATGGAACTGGCCATAGGCGCTGAGCTTGTTGTAGCTACCGACGTTGACGTCTTCCTTGAGCGACGCGCCGACACCGGTGATCACGGCTGCATCCGGGGTGGCGCCCAACGTCAGCGAGGCGCTTTGTGCGACGCTTCCACCCTGTCCGTCGGTGACTTGATAGCTGAGCTGGACGGGGCCGTTGTAATTTGCGTCAGGAGTGAAGGTGAACCCGTTTGCTGCGTCACCGGAAATGGTGCCATGGTTGGCGGTGAGTGCGGTCACCGTAAGTGTGGCATTCGTATCCACATCGCTCGCGTGGGCCAAAAGATCCGCCGCAGTGATCGTGGCCGATGTATCTTCGGTACCGGCTGGCAGTACGACCGCAGCGCTCACTGTCGGGGCATCATTGGTGCCGCGGACTTCAATATCTATGTCATGCGCAGTGCCGTCGATGGAATGGACGCGATAGATGGCATGTTCCACCTGGCCGGCTGCCAATTGCTGAAGGCGGGGGTTGTCGTTGTCAACGGTATACACCCAGCTGCCATTGGCATCGATCCGCAAGTGGCCACCAAACGGATCGGATACGGCTGTCTCACCGCCTGGACCATGTCGAAAATGATCCTCTCCCGCATCGGGATCGACGATGCTCAACAGCCCTGTTGCCGTCAACTTGTGGGTTTGAGAGCCGCCTGATCCGCCAAAGGTCGAGACGTTCTCATCCTCTTTGACAAACCCTGTCATGGCATCTGTTATCACCGCTGGATCGCCAACAGCCCCCAAAGTCAGGGAGGCGGTCTGTGCCACCGTTCCGCCCTGGCCATCGGTGACCTGGTAGCTCAGGCTGACCGGGCCGTTGTAATTCGGGTCCGGCGTGAAGGTGAAGCCATGCGCCGCGTCACCGGTGATCGCGCCGTGGCTGGCGGTAAGGCCCGTGACCGAAAGCTGATCGCCTGTGTCGATATCCGTGGCATGTTCGGTTAGCTGTGCCACGGTGATCTGCACCGATTTGTCCTCGATGCCGCCCGGAAGCGTGACCGGGCCGCTGACCGCTGGCCCATCATTGGTGCCGGTGACGGTGATGGTCAGGTTCTGCGTGTCGGTCGCGGTGCCGTCTGTGACGGTGACCGGGATCGTTACTTGCTGCGTCGCCCCCACCGCGAGGTGCTGGTAGGCCGAGTCGGTTGGATCGAAGCTCCACGATCCATCCGTGTTCAATGCAAACCCGGCAGGCGCCGTCTGGCCCAGAGAATAGGTCAGCGTGTCTCCCCTATCCACGTCCGTGGCTGCCATCTGACCCGCGACCGCAGTCCCATCCTCAGTCGCTGAGGCTGTCGCGGCACTCAGAACCGGGACATCATTCGTCCCATGTATCGTGATCTGGATCTGGTGTGTCGTGCCATCGGCGGAAGAGACCCGGTATGTCGCGTGTCCTACCTCGCCTGCGGCCAGTCGCTGAATTGCAGAATTGCTGTTGTCAGTGACATAGCTCCACCCACCAGCAGAATCGATATGCAGGTTGCCGCCAAACGGGTCAGAGACAGCATGTTCCCCAAACTGGCTGTATTGGAAGTGTTCCTGTCCCGGACCGTCCGGATCCGTCACGTCCAGATCACCACTGATCACGATCCGGCCGTGCACCTTGTCTTCGGTCGCCGACCCGGTATCTGTCCCGGTGATCACGGCGGCATCGCCCACAGCGGCAAGGGTTGTGGTGGCGCCGGTGTGGGTCACGCCGCCATGGGCATCCTTGACGTCATAGGTGAAGTGGACCGTGCCGCTGTAGTCCTTCTCGGGGGTGAAGGTGAAGGTGCCATCGCCATTGTCGCGGATCGAACCGTGATCTGCCCTCAGCCCGGACAGCGACAGCTTGCCAGCGTCATTGGCGTCTACCTCAACCGTGTTGGACAGGAGCTGGGCCTTGGTCAGCGTTTGTGTGGTGTCTTCGGCTCCCCCTGAGAGCGCCACTTCGGACGAACAATAGGGCCGGTCATTGCTGCCATGGATGGTGATGGTGATGTCATGGGCGGTTCCATCCTTTGCATAGACCGTGATCGTATCGGTCAAGCTCTGTCCAGCGCCCAACTGGTCGATCACCCTGCCATGGGTGGTCGCCAGACCGCCGGTTGAGGCAGTGTGGCCTGCATCGGCATGATAGTGCCAGCTGCCGTCAGCATTCAGCATCAGGTCGCCGTACTTCCCATGATAGGTAAAGCCGAGGCCCTTGGTGTCGAACTCTGCTTCGCCCGCATCCGGGTCAATAATGGTGAGTTTTCCATCGGCATAAAGCGGCGCTCTGTCCAGGGTCGCCATACCCGGCTGCGCGTAGTCAGGCGACATGTCTTTTCCACGGCTGCCTTCCGAAACATTGCCAGTGTCGACACCGCCAATTGTGGCGGCGTCATCGGTGCCGTTGATGGTGACGGTGATCTGCCGTGTGGTGCCGTCGAGGGTTGAAACGGTGAGCGTATCGGCGATCTGATCGCCGGTCCTGAGCGCCTGGACGGCGGGCTGGGCGTTGTCGAGCGTGTAGCTCCAGCTGCCATCGGTCTGGACGGTGAACTGGCCGTGGACCCCCGCCGCGCCGGTCTGTGGCACAAACTGTGCCTCGCCCGCATCCGGATCCGTGACAT
>JAXMOA010000022.1:0-84687 GCA_034670145.1 Marinibacterium sp. | reverse complement strand
GACCTTGGCCTTGAACTCTGGGTGATGTTGCTTCCGTTTCGACATCTTCGATCTCCTTCGTTTTGAAGATCAGCAGACAACAAATCGTAGCTTACGTCAGTGTCCGATTTTCGGGGGGTAGCTCAATCCATGTGACGCGTTCCGCATCTCACCAGCGCCACGCTCAATCTGTGCTGCCATATCAGAGAGCTGAGCCCCAATACCTTCCAACTTGTCTGTGAGTTCGTTTGTGACAGACACCCCGAGTTTCTCGCCAAGCTCCGCAATCCGCTGACTTGTGGCTCCAAATTTCTCCATCAGGTCGCTTCCGGCTGCCGATATTGCTACGGAAGCTCTTTCGGACGTTTCACTCATCCGATCTTCCACTTCTGCTGCGCCATTCTGCGCAGCGCTTTCCAGTGTTTCTCTGAAACCCTCGGCAGATTTGCTCATGTCTTCTGCTGCCGCACTCATGGCCTGCGCGCCTTCGCGAGTATTGTCTCGAATGCCTTCCAACGTGGCATTCATAACTGAGAGGAGTTGCTCAGCCCCTTCATTCATTGCCCTTGACGCCGTTTGCCCGGTGGCCCCAACCTCAGTGCGAAGACCAGAGATTGCGGTTGCCATTTGCTCCAACGCGACCTCCATGCTCTGGCCCATTTTGCCTGAACTATCGTCCATTCGATCAGCCATCCCTTCAATCCGCTCGGAAGCCTGAACCAGTGCAGTTGAAGCGCTGCCGAGCGCCCCCTGAACGCTATCAGTCAATTGGCTGGACAGACCACCAACGATATCGCCCATTCCGGTTGCGCCAATATTTCCTATCTTGTCGAATAGTGGCTGGGTCTGATCTCGAATAGAGTCCCCGATAGCACGAGGAAGCTCGTTGTTCAGATCCTCTCCCAGTTTTGTAACCAATTCATGACCGAAACTTCGGAAATGTTCACGTTGATCCTGGGCGGTTGCATCCAGTTTGCGCCCCAGGTCTGCCACCATTTCCATCCCGACGGTCCGGAACTGGTCACGGCTCTCCTCCATTGCCTTGAGTTGCCGGAAACCAAGATCCTCCAGGCTCACAAAAGCGATCCGGCGTTCAATCGCCAAACAGAGGCGGTGGATCTCTTTGTCCAGAACAACGATTTGCCTGCGCATAAGGATGCTGAATACGATCGAGGCACCCAAACCTGTCAATGAGGTCACAAATTTCGCCGATGCAATTTTCATCAATCCGATCACTGCATTTTGACTACTGCCACCGCTAGCCATATCGGTGCCTAATCCGTCCAACGCTCCAACCAGGCCGAGAAAAGTAAAAAAGAGGCCCAGAGAAACAAAAATCGAAGGTAAGATCCGAAAGCTGCCGGGGCCGAAACCAAGATCTTCGATGTTCAGGAAACTGGCAGGGCGCACCGCATTGCGCAGTGTGACCCGGCCGTCATTGACTTCCCGAACCAGAGTTTCCTGATACTCGTCAAGCGCTTCCGAAACAGCCAACCACTCTTTGGAATTCGCTGCTTTCGTCTTTATGTTGCCTCGAAATTCTTCAAAACCTTCCGAGAAAGCAGAGATGTCCTCGTGATCCAATACCATCCGGCTCACTGCCCGAACGACGTTGCTGCGCTTCTTCATTTGTCGCAAATAGACTAGGCTCAAAATTGCGAGCAAGACGATCAGAGCAAGTGCAATAATTCCGGGAACGCCGTCGACCTTTAGCCAACTCGCTGCGATCAAAATATTTGTTTCTATAAGATGGCCGAGTTCAGAGATGGAAACGTTCAATTTGGAAATCCTGACTTGATTGCAAATGGGGGGGCGTGAATTGGAAGGTCAGTTGTTACTTATGAAGCCGACAGACGATCACAAGTCTGTGAGATGCTCACGGCCGGAGATCACAGAAATTTGGCACAAATTCGGATAAGAACGCCTTCAAAGGGTCGAAATTGTCTGACGTCAGCGCCTACCGGACAAATTTGGGAGTTTGAGAAACGGAGGATTTCTGGTTCATCGAAGCCGTTATGGAGCGAAGATGAACAAGAAATCCGGAACATCGAAAGACGCGGCTGACAAGTTGGTCAGGGCGCCCAGGAGTTTGCTGCGGGTGGTGGCGGTGGTGGTGAGGCTGCGGTTGCCGCATGAACCCGGTCGATCCAGTGTCCGGACAAATCAGCCAGCGCTGCGCGATTGTCGGATGTCGCCAGTACCTCGGTCTCGAACCGCCCCATCTGGCTGGCGGAGGCGGCATTGGCATCGACAGCCCGTCCGCCGACGACTTGCCGCATCACTGGATCAACAGCCAGACGATCCGCGTCATTTACATCCTCGTACCCGGCCAGCCGACCGAAGACAGACTGACGCAACAGGCCTACCACAGAATGCAGACGGTTGTGACCGGTGCGGGTATCACGCAGCATGCTACCCGCCAGTTCATTCAGGCCGAGCACCTCATCCAGTTCCCGGAACAGAAACAGACCACCGTCGGAACTGATCTTCGAGCCATGGAACTCCAGCCGCACCCGGCGATCAAAACCAAGCCGGACATCGCCCGTTCTGCTTGCACCCGCAGGGTGAACCATGAACCTTTGCCCCCGACCGTTTTAACACGCTGAAATATAACACGTTACCGGGCGTCAGGGCCGAAAAATCGTCAGTTTACTTGGGAAATGCGGGTTACAATATGGTACTAAACACTCTTATGTATGCTGCCCACGCTCTAGATGCGTGGCAACAATTTGGCGGGCGGTAGCCGTCTGCCCAAAAACCGCTCGATTGGAAAGAACAACTTGGTCAATTTGAGATAGGCAAGACACAATCGGTTGTCTGCGCTAAGGTCACAATTAAACAACACGAGACGTCTTATGAAACAACCGGAAACCCCGCAAGCAGAGATTGTCGATGATAGTCGACTAGAGGTTCGCGAAGCGCTAAGTAAACGACTGGCAAATGTCTGGTGGACCTTTTTCATACGCGGACTGCTTGCGGCTGGCGTTGGCCTCGCAGCCTTGTTTTGGCCCACTGGTAGTATTTCGCTATTGCTTCAGCTCGTGGGCGTTCTTCTGATCTTGGATGGCGGAATAACCTTGTTTGGGTTTGGACGCCGTGGAGCTGCGGGCGGCGTGGGTATAGGTGCAATTACCATTGGGTTAGTGTTGTTGATTTGGCCCGAGGGCACCGCGCGCTTTGCGTTTGCTCTTTTGGGTGCCTTTGCACTGCTTACTGGTGTCGGCTCTCTTCTGACTTGGAGGCAATTGCCGGAATCTGATCCTGAGCGCATGACGGTTCGCAATGTAGGCGTTGCTGCGCTGCTCATTGGACTGTTCCTTATCTTCTGGCCCGGTTCGGGTTTGGTTGCACTCGGATGGGCCATCGCATTTGGAGCCCTTGCAGTATCGGCAATGATGTTTTGGCTCGCATCGCGTTTTAAGGGAGCGAATGAACGCCTTAAGACCAAGGTCATCAATCCGCGTTGAGCTTAGGATCCGCATGGGCCTCATTTTTTTTCGAAAGTAGGTCAACCGTGAAGCAACTATTGATTATTGTCCCATTTGTTGCCTTGGCATCTTCGTTGGGGGCAGAAGGCGTTGGGGAAACTCTATTCTCTGAAAACTGTGTCTCCTGCCACGGTATTGCCGGGCAAGGCGACGGCCCAAATGCGAAGGGGCTGGGCACAGCTCCGGCAGATTTGACCAAAATTTCTGCTCGGCGTGGCGGAGTTTGGCCAATGCTGGAGATAATGTCGATCATAGATGGCTACTCCCGAAACACAGTGCCGCGTGAAGATATGCCAGTGTTCGAGAATTTTCTGGATAATGAGATGGTCGAATTCGACACCGGAAATGGTGTGAACATTCTGGTCCCCAGCAAGCTAATCGAAATAGTGAACTACCTCGAAACTCTACAGAATCCTCCTCCATCGCGCTACGTGCCTTGATCATAGAAACAAAGGTTTGCCGCTTTTCCAGACCCGTGTTCAATCTTCGCTGGAACGAGACGAACTGCCCAGTTTTTGTCACGCATGGGCGCATCGAGTAGGGGATCGCAAAGAGCTGCCCCTTTGGCGGTTCGCCTGTTGGGCGCCCTCAATCAAGGACGAGCAGCTGATGGTCCATTGGGGTGGGAGGCGACGCGTTGAAACCAGGACAGGAACCACCTAAGTAGACGTCGCGATCAGGATTAGGAGGTTCAAATGGCAGAGACCATCCAGAGAGAAACGTTTTCCTTTCAGACAGAAGTCGGTCAGCTTTTGGAGATCGTCGCGGGTTCGCTCTATTCCAATCGCGAAGTGTTTCTGCGCGAGCTGGTCTCTAACGCCTCTGATGCCTGTGACAAGCTCCGTTACGCTGCCTTGACGAATGCGAATCTGGCTCCGTCACAGGATTTCGCTGTAACGCTCGAGTTCGATAAGAAAGCCAAGACGCTGTCGATCTCCGACAACGGAATCGGCATGAACCATGATGACTTGCTGGAAACTCTTGGAACCATCGCCAAGTCCGGCACTGGTGCTTTCATCGAGGCGCTCAAAGCCGATGAAAAAAATACCCCGGGTCTCATTGGTCAGTTTGGTGTGGGTTTTTACTCGGCCTTTATGGTGGCCGCCAATGTCGACGTGTTGACCCGTAAAGCTGGCGAGGCCGAGGCTTGGCTCTGGTCTTCAGACGGCAAAGGATCTTTCACGATTGAGGCTGCTCGGCGGGATACCAGTGGAACAACGGTCACTCTTCATCTCAAGAAGGATGCGAAAGAATTCGCAGATGAAGCCCGAATCCGACACATCATTAAGACCTATTCCGAACATATCAGTTTTCCCGTGAATCTCGGAGAAGAAACGCTCAACGCTGCCGAAGCGCTCTGGACCCGCCCCGCTAAAGATGTCACCGAAGAACAGTACACCGAATTCTATCGCCACTGCTCACATGCCTTTGATGCCCCATGGCATGTGATGCACAACAAAGTGGAGGGTGCGCTCAATCACACTAGCCTCCTGTTTGTTCCCACCGCCCAGCCTTTCGATCTCTTCGACGCTGAGCGCAAAAGCCATGTGAAGCTTTATGTAAATCGCGTCTTTATCTCCGAGACAACAAAGGACCTTATTCCCGCCTACCTCCGTTTCCTGCGCGGCGTGGTGGATAGCCAAGACCTCTCTCTGAACGTGTCGCGGGAGATGCTTCAGACCGATCCGAAACTCGCCAAGATCAAGTCTCAGGTTACCAAGAAGGTTCTCAGCGAACTAAAGAAAAAAGCCAATAAATCTCCAGAAGAATACGCAACGTTCTGGGGTAACTTTGGTGCGGTTTTGAAAGAGGGTCTGATCGAGGATCCGAATTTGCGCGACCGCATTCTTGAGATCTGCCGTTTTGCCTCCACGAGTGAGAATGCGCTAACTAGTCTCCTCGACCATGTGTCTCGCATGAAAGAGGGGCAAGATGCGATCTTCTATATCGCAGGTGAGGACGCCGCTAAACTCGCACTGTCACCGCATTTGGAGGGCTTTAAGGCGAAGGGCGTCGAGGTGCTGGTACTGTCCGACCACATCGACGAGTTCTGGCTGCAGCACATTACCGAGTTCGAAGGCAAGCCGCTCAAGTCCATCACGCGCGGTGCCGCGGACCTGGATCAGATCAAAGCAGGGGAAGAAAATGCAGAGGACGACAAGCCGGAGGAAGCTGATCTGGCTGCGCTAATTGCCGCGATCAAAGTTGAACTGGGTGAAACAGTCAAAGACGTCCGCCCATCCAAACGCCTGACTGACAGTCCCGTCTGTCTTATCGCCGATGACGGGGATATGGATGTCAATCTGGAACGCCTACTCAAACGTCATGGTCAATTGGAGCATGGCATGCCGCGCGTGCTGGAACTCAATCCAACTCATGCGATGATCACCACGTTGGCAGAGCGGGCACAGGCTGAGAGCGCCAGCGACGATAGCCTTCTCAAGGACGCTGCTCACCTCCTGCTGGATCAGGCCCGGATTGTCGAAGGCGAAACCCCAACCGACCCATCCGAGTTCGCACGGCGATTGGGAACCGTTATGGCGCGTGCTTTCGCAACTTAAGAGAATCCCAGCACAATTCTGGTTTGTTTGCTGAAATTTGGGAAGTGATCTCAAGTTAATTTTTGTACTAAGCACTCCTTGGTCGGAAGAAACTGTGTTCGCGGGATTGTCATTGAGGGAACCTTGCGTGGGCGCCCGCTGTGGATGCCATAAGCTGGGGCGCGTCGGTGCCTCACCTATCCCGGCGCAGAAACTCCAAAGCATATGATCACGATGGGTATTGAGAAGACTTGGATCGCTGTGTGGAGACGGCACTGAGAGATAAAGGCGCAACTTGATGACCTTCTGCTGTGCATCGCGAAGAAAACAAACCGGCTTGCAACCCCGGAGGAAGCCTTGTGCGTACAAAAACTTGTTGAAATAATGCTTTTGGGCAAACTCTAGCAAGCTAGGCGTTTGACAGTACAAGCTGAGCTCGGATCATGAAGCATGTCAAAAACTCAACACTCCCCGAAGCCTCGATCGATCCCCTATCGCCCCAATCCCGCTCGCTACGAACAAATGGTCTATGGCCGTTAGAAAGCAAGACGGCCTATCTGATCCACGTACTATCCCCGAGTTAAACGGCGGATCGCTGTCGCACCATCAATTCAGCGCAGATCGCCTCCATCGCTGGCCGCAGCGCATCCAAAGATGGCATTGTGTACCGCTGTCCTGTTATCGACAAAGGTGTGTGATTCAGAAGGCGCCCGACAACTTCTTCGAGTACACCAGCTTCCATCGCAACAGTTGCGAATGTCCGCCTGTGAGTATGCGGGCTCCATTTTATTCGCTGTGGACCAGTGATGTGTCCAACCGCTGATTTGGGCGATGGAAACACCCATTTCCGACTGAGCGATTTCAAGGGGGCTAGAATTTCATGGTGCACTTCCAAGATCGGCAAATCGAAGCTGCGACCGTTCTTGGTCATCGGCAGGTGAATTCGATCCTCATGGATGTTTCTCCATTCGAGGGTCATTACCTCTCCTTTGCGAAGACCGGTAAATAGCAGCAGTTCATAGAAGACCACGTGGATTGGATTGCGCAAACCATCGACAGTCTGGCGCCACTCTTTGAGGTCGTCGATGATCCGACCATCTGGCTTTTCCTCATACCACTCGACCGCCATTGTCGGACATTCGGGAAGATCATGTGTACGACGAGCATGGTTATAGATCGACCTGAAATACCTAAGCGCATGGTTCGCCGTCGAGGGATAATCCGCCAATTTCTGGTGACGCCGAACGACCATCGATTTGCTGATCTCGTCGAGGGGTAACCTGAGCCAGTCTTTCAGTTGGTTCTCCATATAAGCGCGGACACCATGCCGATAACTATCGGATCGAAGCTTCGGGCGCTCGAGATATTCTTCCATTGCGACCTCCAGCGTGGGCGTGCCAATCTGAGCCACCTTCCCGGCCCCGCGCCCCAATTCCAGCGCCAGTTCCATAGCCGTCTGGCGAGCTGCCTGGGCAGAGATGACAGGGTACCTACCAATCAAAACGCGTCGGGTTTGGCCTCCGACATCCTTTTGGAAATACCAGGTCTTTGACCTTTTCCCAACGAAGAGCACGAGCCCTTTGATCTCGTTGTCCCAATACTTACTGGTGCCCTCGACAGAGTGTGGAAGTTTCTTCGCATAGGTTTCGGTAAGCTTTGGCATTTTGTCGGTTTTTTGTCGGAAACAGAAGGAAATGCATGACATCCAGTGTCATGCAACGTCACTTTTAATCTTTTATTTTCTTATAGTTGTCAATCCATGAGCGCCTGTGGACACTCATGAACTTTGCTTGGAAGGCTAAGGTCTTACCACTACACAACGCCCGCTCAACAAAAACAGGTGTTATTTGATACAGATCTGGGCGTCAAGTGGCAGTCGCGCAAGAGAGTGCGGCACAGGCTGTCGCACCCCGCGCACATCGGGGGCTTGTCATGTCTTACGCGGCCATTCCGCCTGATGGCGGAGCTGCCGGGGCGGGCGACGGGCGGGCAAATTCACCAGAAAGGGTTTATGGCGTCGCCGGGCTCATCAGGTTTTTGAGGTTCTTGGATGCAAGCGGGCTTGCCTGTTTGATCCGCGCGAGGATCTCTAGATGTTTGGGGTCGGGGTTTTCTCTGGTGCCTTTTGGGGCTCCGAAGCCAGTCAACCGATTGGCCCGCATCCAGCGCCCCAGATCCTTTTCTGTGGAGCGTCTTTGGACGTTTTGCAGATGCCAATAGATCATTGGCAGCCAGTCTTCGCTTTGATCCATCAGCGGAATCGGCGTGCATATGTCATTCTTGACGTCATCGTCTTCATAATGCGCTTCGACAAAGGCAATTGTTGCGGCGCTCATGCAGACGCTTCCGTTCAGGATAACCTGTGGAAAGATCCGGCCGGGCGAGAAAATGGGTTCGACATCGCGCGCAGAGAATGCCTTGGCCGTACAGTCGATATAGAGGGTGTCGGGCGTTGTGCCCAGGCTGCCATGTTCCAGGTCGATCACCGTCGGGCTGATCGCAAGGACACGCCCCGCGCGAACGACATCCCCGATCTGTCGCAACACTTCGATCTCGCCCTGAGAGATGGTCGCGTTGCGGAACATCGTTGGCGTGACGTCGGGGTCAATGCGCAACATGCATTTGGACGCTTCGAGCCGGGCAAAGATGTCGGCGACATCCGTGCCGGATGCGGCGGCCTCAAGCAGCGCGGCGTAACCTTCGAGGGAGGCATAGAAGAAATCGTCGCCGGGTTGGGTGATGGCCCGGTTGATAAGCCAGGAATCGCGCGGGACGATCCAGCGAATCTGATCTGCTGATGCACCGTTTTCCAGCAGCCAGACGCAGGTGTCCATCGCTGTCTTGCCCCCGCCCACAACCGTGAAAGCCCCATAGGCCGGCGCCGTTGCCGGCAGGGCGTTGGGGGGGATGATGGTGAGGCCCGCCTCTACATCGAACTTGGGCGTATGGCACGCCGGAACCGAAGTGGCAAAATAGGTCGTGTCGATGATCTTTCGATGCACCTTCACCTGATGTTCCTGACCGGACAGCAGCCTGCGCAAGGTCCCGGTGTTCTGGTCGAAATCGTGCATCGGGAGAAAGCGAACCCGTCCGGAGGGCAGAAATCGCTGGCGCATGACCTGTTCGAAATAGGCGCTGACCTCGGCCCCTGTGGGCAATTCGTAATAGCCTTTGTTCGGGCCGGAACGGTCGATCTGATTGCTGCCCAGGGTGCGGGACGGCACACCGTAGTAGACGGACGGCTGGTGCAGCCGGACAAAGGGATAGGCGTCATTCCAGTGACCACCTGCGGCGGCATGGCGGTCAACGATCAGGATGTCAGCGTCGGTTTCTTCGAGCAGGACATCGGCACAATTCATGCCAACGGCACCGGCCCCCACGATCAGATAGTCAGTTTCGTACATTCGAAATCCAATCGCCAAGGTTGTCTTGATCGTCTGTGCGGCGAAAGGGCGGGAATGCGGTGAAAAGCCTCTTTCGTGGTTACAGGCACAGGGAAGCGTATCGGTCCACGCTAACACAAGCGGCCGTGACTGGATAGCCTGCCGGGCGCGCGATGGATGTCAGGTAGCGCGCGCGCCCGGCAAGGGTCTGCGGATCAGGGCTGCGCCTTGAAAACCTCGGCCCATTCCGGGTGCCAGCGCGAAAGAGGGGGGCGGTTTTCGATGATGTCACCCGCCGCCCAGGCAATACGCTGCGCATCCATTTCAGAGGTGACCTCGTTGTCCGGGCAGATGATATAGAAATCCCCCTGCTCCAACCGAGGGAGCATATAGGCCACCAGTTCGTCAGGGCTCCAGCCGCCCGGGTTGGGTTTATGTGGGCCGGTAATGGTGAAGCCCGGAACCAGCAGATGCGCCGAGATCTGACAGCCTTCGGTGTTGCGCAGGGTATGTTGCAGCTGTTCGGTGTAAGATTTGAGAGCTGATTTCGTGACGTTGTAGATCACATTGCCCGGCGGATTTGTGATGCCTTGTTTCGAGCCGGTGTTGAGGACGATTGCGGGCGTTGCGGCCTGCAACATGCGCGGCAGGAAGGCGCGTTCGGCCAGCACGGAGGCCCAGAAGTTGACCTCCATCGCGCGGCGCCAGTTTTCCAGCGTGTCGTTCTGGCCGCCCCCGGCCACACGGACGGCGGCGTTGTTCATCAGCATGTCCACGCGCCCGAATGTGTCAAACACACGATCGGCGAGCGCGGCCATGGCGGCTTCGTCGGACACATCCATCGCTTCGCAATGGGATGGGCCGT
This sequence comes from Marinibacterium sp., assembly GCA_034670145.1. Taxonomy (GTDB): domain Bacteria; phylum Pseudomonadota; class Alphaproteobacteria; order Rhodobacterales; family Rhodobacteraceae; genus HXMU1420-2. Next base: position 74,432 of record JAXMOA010000022.1, on the reverse strand, counting down.
CAAGCGTGGCGGCTGCGGCGTTCAGATCTGCGGCATCAAGGTCCACCAGAACGATGCTCATACCGCGTGCGCTAAGGGCCTGCGCCGTGGCGCGCCCTATGCCCGAGGCCGCCCCGGTGATTACAGCCACTGCGCCCGCGTTCAATGCTGGATGCGTCATTTTTCTATCCCCTTGAAAAGCAAACAGGGCGGCGCGAGATCCCCGCGCCGCCCGAATTGTGCGCTATGGCAACCTTACTTCACGCAAGTGTCGACATTGTCGTTATTGCAGACGTCCAGGCCAGTGTAGATCGGGCTTTCGACCGATTTGCCCTCGACGATATCCTTGAGCACATACATGGCCTTGTAGCCCATTTCATAGGGCCGCTGACCGACCAGACCGTTGCCGAGGCCATCTTTGGTCTGGGCAAGCTGCATTGGCAGCGTGTCGGCGACAACAATGGTCATCTCGCCCGCGTCCATCTTGGCCTTGTAAGGCTCGGCCGCGGAACGATAGGCATTGTCAAACCACTGGGTGAAGGCACCGGTGGACAGGAATGCGGTCAGATCCGGATTGGCGGCAAGGACGTCGGACATGCCCTGAACCGCAACGTTGCCATCGTCGTTGGTGATCAGAGGGCAACCCGAAATCTCGGTCCAGCCGCCTTCGCCAGACAGTGCCTTGCCCGGAGGTGTCCCCATGTCCATGCCAGCCAATGTGTCACGGGCCCCTTTCAGGCGCTCGTTGTGGTTGGCCGCAGCCGCGCCACCGGTTTGCAGGCAGACAGTCCCGCCATCGTGGCGCGCCTGGATCAGCTTGGCCAGGTTGACGCCGATGTCATAGTTGTTGGTGCCGACATAGGTCGCGCGCAGCTCCGCGTCTTCGGGCAGCAGATCCGAATCCCAGGTGATGACCGGAATACCGGCAGCTTTGGCGTCTTTCAGGATCTTGCCCATGGCGGGCGCATTCGAAGGTGCCACCGCGATGCCGTCGACACCTTTGGTGATCAGGTCCTGAACGATCTGGATCTGCTCAAGCTCGGTATGTTCGCCGGGGCCGATGTATTCGCAGGTGACATCTGCCAATTCCTCCTGCGCGGCGAAACATCCGTCACGGGCCAGGTCGAAGAACGGGTTGTTCATCGCCTTGGGCACCAGGGCAAAGGTTTTGCCCTCGGCTGCGGCCACGCCCGCCATCGCGATGGTCGCGACCATAGTGGTTACCAAAAGTCTCTTCATTTTTTCCTCCCTAAGGTTAACTGAAGACTGGAAATCAGGGGCTATTTACCCCCGCGATTGCGGATTTGTTCCAGAAGCACCGCGAGGATGAGGAACAGCCCAACAAAGAATTGCTGCCACAGCGCCGGGATACCGGCGAGGATCAGCGAGTTTCGGATCAGCTCGATCAGCGCCGCGCCGATTGGTGCTCCAAGGGCAAAGACCACGCCCCCCATCAGGTTCGCCCCGCCGATAACGGTTGCGGCGATGACGGTCAGTTCCCAGGTGAAGCCCATGGCATTGGTCACCGAGCCGGTGTAGCCGACAAAGAGAAACGCCGAGAGGCCCGCCGTCAGCGAGCAGACCACATAGACAGACACCAGCATGCGTTCGACCGGAATGCCTGCCAGCTTGGCCGCATGGGCGTTGCCACCGATGGCCACGACCCAGCGTCCCCAGGTCGTATAGCGCCAGACCCACCAGAAGACGGCCGTCAGCACACCAAGAATCCACACGACATTGGGGATGCCCAGAATGGCGCCGCCGCCGATCCATTCATAGAGATCCTGATCAGGTCCGAAGTTCCAGATCATCTGGTTGTTCGAAACGACCCGCGCCAGCGACACAACGATCGACAGCATGCCCAGAGTAACCACAAAGGGCGGCATCCTGAGATAGGCCACCAGCACACCATTCACAAAGCCAACGGCCACCGCCGCCAACATGCATCCCAAAAAGCCGACCCCGATACCATATCCCGCCTGCATCAGCAGGCCGGTCACAATGCCCGACAGCCCCACCAGCGAGCCGACGCTCAGGTCGATTCCGGCGGTGCAGATCACCGCCGACATGCCCAGCGCCATGATGCCAAAGAAGGCCATGTTGCGTGTAATGTTGAAGATATTCCGCTCGGTCATGAAGGCGTCCGAGACAAAGGTCATGACCCCCGCCAGTGCCAAAAGGGCCAGCAACACCCAGAAAGGTTGGGTGCGGATGATGGCCCCAAAGCCCGAAACCTCCTGACGCAGGGTGATGCTTTCGTCGATGGCGGCGTGATCCGTCTGATTTTCGCTCTTGTCGGTCATGCTGCTTCGATCGCCCCAATGATAAGCCCGGTGACTTCTTCCGGGGTTGTGTCGTCAATGCGCTTGTCCGCAACCTTTGAGCCACGGCGCAGAACCGCGACCCGGTCGCAGACCTCGAACACGTCGGGCATCCGATGCGAGACCAGAATAACGGCGTGGCCGGTGTCCTTGAGGCGGTGAATGAGCGCCAGCACCTCTTTGACCTGACGCACCGAGATGGCCGCGGTGGGTTCGTCCATCAGCACAAGCTTGGGGTCACTCAGCCGGGTGCGCGCGATGGCGACGGCCTGGCGCTGACCGCCTGACATCTGGCGCACCAGATCGCGGGGGCGGGTTTCCGATTTCAGCTCGCTGAACAGCTCTCCGGCTCTTTGATACATGGCCGGATAATCGAGCATGGAGAACGGCCCGACCTTTTTGCGCAGCTCGCGCCCGAGGAACACATTGGCCGCCGCAGTCAGGTTGTCGCACAATGCGAGGTCCTGATAGACGATCTCGATCCCGGCTTCGCGGGCGTCAATCGGTTTGGTGAACGCGACGTGCTTGCCATTGATCCCGATCGTGCCGGAGGTTGGAGGGAAATTTCCCGCGATGATTTTCATCAGCGTCGATTTCCCGGCGCCATTGTCGCCCATCAGGCCAACGGCCTCTCCGGGTGCAATCGACAGGTCCACACCTTGTAGTGCGTGGATCGCGCCAAAGCTTTTGGTGATACTCTTGAGCTCCAAAAGGCTCATTCTGCTGCCCCCTCCCACGGGTTATTGTCGTGCCTGTCCGCATAGAGCTGCGGCATCTCGGCGAGCTGGATCTTAACACGGCTGTTCGATTCGAGCGACGACACTCCGGCTTGCGCGGTGACTGTCGCGCAATATCCGTCCCATGCATCGGCGGCATGCGGGTGCAGACGGCCGGTATGAATGCCCTGAATCCATGCCTTGTTTTGCAACCTGTAGGCTTCGGCAAAACGCGGGCGCCAATCCTGGGCGTAGGCAGAGGCCGATTGCAGGGCTGCGTTTATCGTGACCTCTGCAGGCCGGCCCAGATCGACCGTGCCGGTCTGGCCGACCAGTTCGCTGCGCACGTCATAGCCATAGGCAGCATTGTTGTTCACCTCGATATTCACCAGCTGGCCGTCGGCAGTTTCCAGGACCATGACAACTGGTGCGATTGCCTCGCCTGCCCCTACAGTTGTCCCCTGGAACGCGGTGATTGAGGCATATTCAGCACCAAGAATGAAACGGGCGATATCAAATTCATGTGGGGCAGAATTGGAGATGGCCATCTGACCGGTGAACCAGTCGGGTGCCGCCACATTGCGATGAAAGTTATGCATCATCAGCGCCGGCCCCAGCCTGCCGCTGTCTTGCGTTGATTTCATCTGTGCATAGCCTGGATCGAAACGGCGCATGAAGCCGGTTTGCACCAATTGAGCGCCGTGGGTCACCTCGGCCGCTATCACCCGCAGGCAGGCGTCCGCAGTGGGCGCCAGGGGTTTTTCGCACAACACGGGCTTGCCCGCCTGAATGGCCGCGATGGTCAGCGCCTCGTGGGTTTCGTCGGGGCTGGCGATCAGGATGGCGTCCACATCCGCGCGGGCAATGGTTGCCATTGGATCAGAGGTGATGTTTGCACAGCCGGTGGCCGCGCCGATACTGCGGGCACGCTCTGTATTGGCGTCGCAAATGACCCCGAGCGTGGCTCCGGGCACGTCATTGGCCAGAATCTGGGCGTGGTCGCCCCCCATGACCCCTGCCCCTATGATCGCGACGCGGACGCTCATTCTGTCAGTTTCTCTGCCGGGCCGGGCGCCTGTCCGTCATAGCCGCCCCAGACCGACTGATCGTAGTGGATGACCGATCCGGTCATCATGCCAGCATCGTCCGAGGCCAGAAACAGCACCGCGCGCGCGACCTCCTCGGGGTCCAGCAAACGGCCGAAGGGCAGACCGGCGTTGGCTTTGGCCTCCCAATCCGGGTCGCCGGATTCCTCGAGCTGCAACCGGCGTTCATGGTCCGAGGCCATCCAGCCGATATCCAGCTGATTGACGTGCACCCGGTTGCGCATCAGGGCATAACCGGCACTGCGCGTGAGCGTAGAGAGCGCCGCCTTGGAGGCGCAATAGGGTGCGATAAAGGGCTGTCCGGCAAGCGAAGAGGTGGACCCGATATTGACGATGCGCCCGCCGGTGCCTTGGCGGTCCATCAGTTTGACCACGTCCTGCATCAGAAAGAATGGCGCGCGGGTGTTGACCGCGAACATCGCGTCAAACAGCGCGGGCGAGGTGTTCAGCAGGTTGCCGCGATCCGTCAGACCCGCCGCGTTCACGAGGATGTCGACTTTGCCGAAGGCTGCGTCGGCGGCTGGGATGATCCGCGCCACATCCTCGGTCTTGGCCAGATCTGCGGCGATCATATGCACCGGGACACCCGTTGCTTCGGTGATCTCGGAGGCGACCGCCTGGCCTTTGTCCTGACCCCGCCCGACAATTGCCACGCCAGCGGCACCGGCCCTGGCAAAGAGCCGGGCGATGGCCGCACCGAGGCCCTGGGTGCCGCCGGTGACAACTGCTGTTTTTCCATCAATACGGTTCATGTGCCCTCACACCCCGCGCCGCTGTTTCTTGCGGAGCGCTTCCTGCCCCTTGCGGGCCTCTTGCACGGATTCGCGGGGGCTGACCTCGGGCGCGGCGACATACCAATCGGCCCCGCCCGGCGTCCAGCTATGGGCATCCGAGGCGATGCTGATCACAGTGGTGGCATCGGTGGTCTGCGCCCATTCCATCGCCGCCTCAAGATCGGCGAGGCTGTGGCAATGGCGGGCATGGGCGCCCATCGCTTCGGCATGTTTGGCGAAATCCACGTGGCGGACCTTGGCGTTGTCCACGCCGCGACAGTCTTCGAGCAGGTTGTTGAAGCCGGCACCGCCCATACCCGTTTGCAGCCGATTGATCACACCAAAGCCACCATTGTCACACACAACGACAATCATTTTATGCCCGGATAGGATCGACGAGTGAATATCCGAATTCATCATCATGTAGGATCCATCGCCCACCATGACGATTGGCGTGCCTGGGCGACCTTGCAGGGCCATCGCATGTCCCCAGCCTCCGGCGACCTCGTAGCCCATGCAGGAATATCCGAATTCGCAGTCGAATGTATGGGGTGATTTACACCGCCAATTCTTGATCGTTTCGCCGGGCAGACCGCCGGCAGCCGTGATCATGACGTCCTGAGGGGTGGCCATTTTATTCACCAGGCCAACCACTTGCGCATAGGTCGGCGCCTCTTGGTTGGTCGGGGTCTGGCCTTCGTCAATCAATGCGTTCCAGTCCGCGTACCAGGATTGCGCCTGTTCCATGCGCGCCGGTGGAGCGGCCCAGCTGCCCAGCGCTGCGTCCATTTCGGTGATCGCCTCTAACGCATCGCCGACAACCGGGTGGGCCCGGTGTTTGTGGGCATCAAACCGGGCGGCGTTGATATTGATGAACTGGGCGTCCTCGGGAAAGGTTGTCCAGGATCCGGTCGTGAAATCCTGCATCCTTGTGCCGATGGCGACCACGACATCCGCTGATTCCGAGAGTTGACGCGCGGCCTCGGTGCCTTCGATGCCCATCGGGCCGACATAGACGGCATCGTCATGCACCACCGCCCCTTTGCCGGCAATCGTTTCGGCCATGGGAATGCCGCGCTTGGCCGCAAAGGCCGCCACGGCCTTTTCCGCACCCGAATACCGCACACCGCCGCCAGATATAATCAGCGGATTTTGCGCGGTTTTCAGGACCTCGACGGCGGCGGCAACCTGATCGCGTGGGGGAATCGGGCGTGGGATGGTCCATGTCTTCTCTTCGAAGAAAACGGTCGGGTAATCGTAGGCCAGTTCCTGTGTGTCCTGCGGGATGCCGATGAAGGCCGGACCGCAATCGGCCGGATCCAGCATGGTTGCAATCGCCTGCGGCAAGGATTGAATGATCTGCGCCGGATGAACAATCCGGTCCCAATACCGCGATACGGCGCGAAAGCTGTCGTTGACGGTGATGGAGGGGTCTCCGAAGTGTTCGACCTGCTGCAACACCGGATCGGGCAGCCGATTGACATAGGTGTCGCCTGAAATCAGCAAAACCGGCAAACGGTTCGCATGGGCCACAGCCGCCGCAGTCACCATATTCGTCGCCCCCGGTCCGACCGAGGATGTGGCGATCATGATCTGGCGGCGTTTGCGCGCCTTTGCATAGGCGATAGCGGCCAGGGCCATGGATTGTTCGTTCTGGCCGCGCCAGGTGGGAAGCTGATCCTGCACCCGCTCCAACGCTTCGGCCAGGCAGGTCACATTGCCATGCCCGAAGATACCAAAGACCCCGGCAAAGAGAGGCATACGTTCGCCATCAATCTCGGTGAACTGTGCGCAGAGATAGCGCACCATAGCCTGCGCCATGGTCAGGCGCACGGTCTGAGCCGTCATTCGTTTTCCCCCCTCAGGATGCTCACGCGTTGAATGAAATGAACATTGACATTCAAATATCCTTGCAATGATCATTGCAAGAAGAAAATTGGGAGGTGACAGTGCCACGAATTTCCGTTCTGGGCTGCGGTCGGATTGGCCGTATGCATGCTGACAATATTGCCGCGCACCCACGCGCCGAGCTGGCCGGTGTGTTTGACGTCCATGCACCATCGGCCGAGGATGTTTCGGCCAAACACGGCGTGCAAAACTTTGTTTCTGCTCAAGAAGCCATCCAGGATGACAGTGTCGACGCGGTGCTGATCGCGACGCCCACCCCGACCCATGTCGAGTTTCTGGAAGCTGCCGTGAAAGCGGGAAAACCTGTACTGTGCGAGAAACCGATCGACCTGTCGCTGGAGCGGGTGAACGCGCTCAAACAGCGGATCGCAGGCACCGATGTGCCAATCATGCTGGGCTTTGTGCGTCGGTTTGATCCGGGGCATGCGGCCGCGAAGCAGGCCGTTTTGAGCGGAGAGATCGGGGATCTGCATCAGGTCATCATTACCTCGCGCGATCCGGGCATGGCCCCGGATGGCTATATCGAGACCTCGGGCGGGATCTTTCGTGATATGACGATCCACGATCTGGATCTGGCGCGGTTCATGTTGGGCGAAGAGGTGAGCGAGGTCTGGGCGACCGGGTCCCGGTTGGTGAATCCGGCCCTGATGGCGCGCTGCGAAGACTACGACACGGTGGTCGTGACACTGTCGACGGCGAGCGGCAAACAGGCGGTCATCACCAACTCGCGCGAGGCGGTCTATGGGTATGACCAACGGGTCGAACTCTTTGGCTCAAAGGGCATGGTTGTGTCAGAAAACCGCCGGGAAAACCTGGTCACACGCCATATTGCCGGGGCCACGGGCATTGCTGCGCCGCTACAGCACTTCTTTATCGAGCGATACGGCGAGGCCTTTGACGCGGAAATCGGGTATTTCGTCGATGCCATCGAAAACACGGCCCCCGTGCCGGTCGGGTTCGAGGACGGTCGGTTGGCGCTGCTGCTGGCGGATGCCTGCTTCTTGTCTATTGCGCAGGGACGGACCATCAAGACCAGCGAACTGGGGTGATAACGCAAGGCGCGCCCCAGCCCTGCCCCGCCAAGGCGGCAGAGCTGCGCCAACATGGATAACAGGAGCCGGAAATGAGTGTTCGCTATGGCGTTATTGGCGCCGGATGGATTTCACAGATCGCCTTCATGCCCGGTGTGGATCTGACCGGAAACGCCTCTATCGGAGCGATTGTCAGCGGCAATCCTGAAGCGGCCGGCAAGCTGGCGGACTTTTACGGGGTCGAGCATGTTTTTTCCTATGACCAGTACGAAGAGATGCTGGCCGCAGATGTGGTGGATGCGGTCTATATTGCCTTGCCGAACTCGATGCATGCCGATTACGCCATTCGCGCCGCCCGGGCGGGCAAACATGTGATGGTCGAAAAACCGCTGGCAACCACTGTGGCGGAATGTGAGGCGATGATCGCGGCGGCCAAAGAGGCCGGTGTCCTGCTGATGACCGCGTACCGGCTGCACAATGAACCCGGCACCCTGCACACGCTGGACCTGATCCGAAATGGCGCAATTGGTGATCCACGGCTGTTTTCCTCTTTGTTTTGCTTTCAGGCTGCGGCCCAGAATCACCGACTGAAGGCCGCGCATTGGGGCGGGCCGTTGCAGGACATCGGCATTTATTGTCTGAACGCCGTGCGTCACGTCTTTGGCGATGAACCGACCGAGGTCATGGCTTGCCGCAACGACGTCAGTGACCCGCGTTTCAGCGAAGTGGAAGAAGCGATTGCCGTGACGCTGACGTTCCCCAAAGGCCGCATGGCCCAATTCAGTGCGAGTTTTGGCGCTGAACAATTGGATACCTACCGGATTGCCGGCACCGAAGGAGAGATCGCGGTCTTATCCGCCTATGACTTCCAGACACCGACCATTGTCCGGCTGACACGCGGGCGGGAAGTGATCGAACATGAATTCCCCCAGACCGATCATTTTGCCGGGCAAACGGCCTATTTTTCCGATTGCATCATGGCGAACACCCAGCCCGAGGCCGACGGCGCCGAAGGGTTGGCCGATGTAACCATTCTGCGCGCGATTGAAGAGGCCGCGCGCAGCGGTACAGCCCAGCCTGTGACCCTAAGCCCAAGGCCAACGCACCCAACAGCCGGGATGGTGCGCCGTTTTGCGCCGACCAGCCGTCGTTTGGTGTTTTGATGGCTGGTCCACGCAGATTTCCTGGACGCGCGAGGGCGACATAGTGGACAGGAAAGCAGCCCAGCCCCCACCGCGCGACTATGAATCGCTGATCGAGCTGATCCACGAGCGCTATCAGTCGATGAGCAAATCCCATCAGCAGATCTCGGTTTATCTCACGCAGAATCCGAATGCGATCGCGGTGCATTCCGTCAATGCGATTGCAGATCGTTGCGGAATTCATGCCTCCAGTTTTGTGCGGTTTGCGCAGACGCTGGGGTATACCGGGTTCAAGGATTTGCAGGTGCTTTTCCAAAAGCGGATCGAAACCGCCGCGCCGGGTTTTGAGGCCCGGGTGCGGGCGTTGGAAGAGGATCTGGACAACCGAAACGATCCGACGGACTTTGGTTTCCTGCAAGATCTGGTGATCAAGGATATCGCCTCTTTGCAGACATTGCTGGATGATGTTTCGGGCGAGGATCTGTCGCGCGGGGCGGATTTGCTGAAAGAGGCGGGGACGGTCTATCTGCTGGGTCAGCTACGCTCGACCCCGGTCGTCGAATTTCTGCGCTATATGCTGACGATGATCGGGAAACGCTGCGTATTGCTGGACCCGAGCGGCGGGCTGGCGACCCATATGGCCCGGACAATGGCGACGGGGGATGTTCTGGTGGCGGTGTCTTTCCGCTATTACGCGAACGAGGTGGTCTCTATCGTCGAAGATGTGCAGGCGAGCGGTTCCGGGATCATCGCGATCTCGGATGGCACGCTCTCACCGCTGGCAAAATCTGCTGATGTCTTGTTTTCCGTTCCTGAGCATCGCCAAACGTTTTCCCGGTCTATCGCGGCGCCCATGTGCATCTCTCAGGCGCTGGTGCTGGCGACGGCTGCGCGTTTGCAGGCGGGCACGGCCCCGCCTGAAATCCCGACTGTGACGACGCGATCCGGCCGGTAGAGCGCGCGCATTTGATGCTGACGGGGCAGGCCCATATGCGCATTGGGTTCAACGGATCCGGCCGCTTTGCGCAACCGGGGTCATTCCATCACCCCCGTCCGGCCCCGTATCGCCCTGCCCCCCCTCGATCAACCGACATGGAACAACGTGTTGAACATTTTCGGATCCAGGCTCGCCTGTGCGAAGGTCGCGCCACGGGTCAACACGCTGACCGCATCATGGCTGTGCAAGCTTTCCTGATGGCTGGCCACAACCCGAAAATCGCCGATCCGGTGATCTGCCTGCAATTGCTCGCAAAACAGGCGCGCGGCGTCTTCGACAAAGATGGGGTTGGCGGCGTTCAACTCGGCAAAAGCCTGCTCGTCCTCGCGTTTGACCATCACTTGCGTTTCGGTCGGCACCGCGCGGCGGCAGGCATCAATCAGATCCTCGAACCACAGGCATTGCGCATCGCAATCCAGTTCAATCGACACCCGCGCAACCGATCTTTGCGAATGTGGCGTCGCCAACTGCCCACGTGTGGCGCGGGCATGTTCGCTGAGTTCCAGTGAACAGGGGCATGTCGAAGAATAGACATAGTCCAGATGCATGATCTTGCGACGGACGCCATCCTGCTCGATCAGTTCCAGAGCGATATCGTAATACTGAAACCCGGACAGGCCCGAACGCAGGCTGTCGACCCGCATCGGGAAGGAGAAGCGCATCTGGATGCGTGCGTCAAAACTCTCCAGATCCGAAATATAGTCGTCCAGCGCGGCCTCGATCACTTCGAAACTGAAGGTTTTTTCCGAGTGTTTGTAAAAGCTGCGCATGATGCGGGACATGTTGATGCCCTTTTTGTCAGCCTCCAGGCTGACCGTGCCGGTGACGGATGTTTCCAGCGTCAGATCACCATTGTCACGGGTGTGAAACCGCACAGGCAGGCGAAAATTGGAGATGCCGACATGCTGAATTTGCTCCTGCGCGCCCCGGATCAGGCTGGAGGGGCCATTTTGCAGATCTGGCAGGCTGTCCTTGTAGACGGCATCGACCTTGAAATCTTCGGGGTAGACGCGCGAAAAGCTGGGGTAATCGACGGCCTCGGTGCCGGGCAGCAAGGTTCGGATCGCTGGGTCCAGATCGGCGATTTCGCTCGCGGATGCGCTTCGGGCCCAATCCCGCAATGTGCGAAGCGCCTGGCGCGCATCTTCGCGTTCGGGGTTTGTCGATATGTCTGGCAGATGGATGTTCATGATCCGCTCCCTTTGGTCCCTTAACTATATAAGGCATTCAACGATTAACTTCTAACCTTATGAGGGTATACGACCCAAACGGCATGTCGGATCATTCAGCGTCACGCAAAAGCACCCCTGCACAGCAAAGCCTGATGGCAGCCATCGCTGCCACCTCAAATTATTGCGAGAGAGCGTTTCATTTTGGCCCTTCGGTGCGGGCAAGGGCCGGCCACCGCGCAACGGTGGCCAGCGTTGTGATCAGATCTGCGCCAGAGCCTGGGTGACATCCTGGATCAGGTCGCGGCCATCTTCGATGCCGATCGACATGCGCACCAATCCATCGGTGATACCCAATGCCTCCCTTTGCGCATCGCTCAACCGTTGATGCGTTGTCGTCGCCGGGTGGGTCACGATGGTTTTCGCATCCCCCAGATTGTTCGAGATCAGGGCGATCTTCAACGCATTCAAAAAGGCAAAGGCCGCAGGTTTTCCGCCGGCGATATCAATCGACAGAACCGTACCGCCCCGCCCCATCTGACGCAGGCACAACGCATGTTGCGAATGGCTGGAATGGCCCGGGTAGATGACCCGCGCAAGCGCCGGATGCCCCTGCAGCGCCTCGGCCATGGCCGCGGCATTGTCGGCCTGTGCGTTGACCCTCAGGCTCATGGTTTCCAGGCCCTTGAGCATCACCCAGGCTGTAAACGGGCTCATCGAGCCGCCTGTGTGTTTCATGTAGGGTTCGATTGTCTTGCGGATGAACGTGCGCGATCCCAGGATCACCCCGCCCAGCGCGCGCCCCTGCCCGTCGATATGTTTGGTCGCGGAATAGACCACAACATCGGCGCCCTGTGCGATGGCGTCTGAAAAAACCGGGGTCGAAAACACGTTGTCGATCACCACCAACGCCCCGGCCGCATGGGCCAGCTGAGCCACCGCTGCGATATCAATCACTTCGAGGGTGGGGTTGGACACGGTTTCAAAAAACACCAGTTTCGTGTCTGGCCGGATCGCGGCCTGCCATTGTTCCAGATCCGTGCCATCCACAAAGGTCACTTCGACTCCGAACCGGGTCAACAGCTCTTCGAGGACATAGAGGCAGGAGCCAAACAGCGCGCGCGCCGACACCACATGATCGCCGGCCTTCAACATTGCGCTCAGCGCGCCGCTGACAGCCGCCATGCCGGATGCTGTGGCAAAAGCGTCTTCGGCGCCTTCCAACAGGGCCATGCGTTCTTCGAAAATTCGCACTGTCGGATTGCCGTAGCGGGCATAGATGAACTCGTCATCGCCGCTCTGCAGGAAACGCGCTTCGGCGGCCTCTGCGGTGTCATAGACAAAACCCTGGGTGAGAAAGATCGCTTCGCTGACTTCCCCATACTGACTGCGGCGTGCGCCCCCGTGCACAGCATGGGTGGCCTTGTTCCAGCGGTCGGTCATAGTACTCTCCAGTCCGGGCCCCACGGACGTCGCAAAAAAGGGTGGGACACAAACAAACAGCCCCAACGCGGTCAAGCGAAAGGGGCCTTTCCTCCTGACCTTTTAGCGGTGTGTTTAACGTGGCCCGCAATCCGGTAACAAATCGCCACGGTCGTGTACGAGGGTTTACGGCGCAGTGCGAAAACCGTCAACCCCCGTCACGGAGCTGTAACGAAATGGTCACGCCGACTTCATATGCTCCATGCATAGCAGCGCCACTATATCTTGTAGGATTCTCGGCATGCCCTTGATCAGGATCAACGCAGCTGGCACCAAACCTGTGCTACATCGCGCTCTGGACGATTGGCGCACGCGGCTGGAGCGGAGCGATCCCGGCACTGGCCCGGTGACGGTGATGATCCATGGCTACAAATACCTGCCGGACGATCCCCATCATTGCCCGCATCGCCATATTCTGGCGTTTCAACCCGAAGATGGTCCGCACCGCTCGCCCAGTTGGCCGCGCCAGATGGGGTTTTCGGCGGGGCAACGCGACGAGGGGCTTGCTGTGGCCTTCGGTTGGCAGGCACGCGGCGCCCTCTGGGCTGCCAAACGCCGGGCGATCGAGGCGGGACAGGCGCTGGCCAGCGTTCTGGCGCATTTGCATGCCAGGCATCCCGCGCGCCCGATACATATGATGGCCCATTCCATGGGGGCAGAGCTGTGTATGGAGGCCCTGCATCATCTTCCGGCGGGGGCTGTTCAGCGCATTATTGTAATGACGGGGGCCGTTTATCATGCGCGCGCCACCCGGGCCCTGGCAACACCAGCCGGTCAAACGGCCGAGCTGATCAACATCACCAGCCGCGAGAATGACCTGTTTGAGGCCATGTATGAATGGTTGATTGCACCGCCGGAACCGGGCGACCGCGCTATCGGGCTGCGGGTTGTTGCCCCGAATGCGGTCACTTTGCAGATTGATTGCCCCGAAACACTGGCGCAGCTAGAGCAGATGGGACATCCGTTGGGGCCGTCCGAGCGCCGGATGTGTCATTGGTCGGCCTATACGCGCCCGGGAATCCTGCGGCTTTACAACGCGCTTTTGCGTCGGCCTGATCTGTTTCCATTGGAGCGGTTGCGCCGCATCGCGCCGGTTTCGCCTGCCCCGCGGTGGTCGCGCCTTGTCGCTTTGCCGGATGTGCCGAGCCCCTTGCCTGTGGCGCAAAAGACGTCATGATCCGAGCCTCCTGAACGGGGGCGGTGATGATTGATCTATACTATTGGCCAACGCCGAATGGCTGGAAAATCTCTGTTGCACTGGAAGAGCTGGGTTTGCCATATCGCCTGCATCTGGTGGACATCACCAAAGGCGATCAGTTTGCGCCGGCCTTTCTGGAGATTGCGCCAAACAACCGTATGCCGGCAATTGTGGATTCGGACGGGCCAGATGGTCAGCCGGTGTCCATTTTCGAGAGCGGTGCGATCCTGTTGTATCTGGCAGAAAAGACCGGGCGCCTAGACGGCGAAGACGCGCGGGCGCGCATTGCCGTGCGTGAATGGCTGATGTGGCAAATGGGTGGGCTGGGACCGATGGCGGGGCAATGCATTCATTTCAACACCTACGCACCGCGCCTGGACCCGCCGCAGGACCTGCCCTATGCGCGTGCGCGTTATGAAACAGAAGTCTCGCGTCTGTACGACGTTTTGGAACGCCGTCTGGAGCAGACAGCCTTTGTCGCCGGGCCTAACTATACAATTGCCGATATTGCGATCTGGAGTTGGGCGCATCTGTGGCGGCGTCAGGGGCAAACGCTGGAAAACCGGCCGAATATGGCCCGCTGGTTGGACCGGATAAAGGCCCGCCCTGCGGTACAGATCGGGCGTGCCCTGGCTGTTCAGCAGGGGCGCGCCGCGATGGAACGGGCGCCTGGCGCGCAAGATCTGCTGTTTCGCCGGTAGCCGGTGTCGCGCGGTTCTGGGAAGAGCGAAGCAAGGCGCAATGTCTGGGTTTGAATTGTCGCGGACTCAGCTCCTCAAGGGCGGGATTTGAGTATTTTTTCCAAAAAGAAGCCGCAGGACGGTTATTTTTCTTCGGTTTCGATCATGTAGGGCTGGAGCGCCATGATCTGCCACCAAAGAAAGGCAAACAGCGCGATGGGGAAGCCGAAGGTTTCGATTTTGACCCATAGATCCGTGGACATCGTCCGCCAGATCACCTCGTTCGCGATAGCCAGTACGGCGAATGCGGCGCAGAGGCGGCGTGTCAGGATCATCCAGCCCTGCTCTTGCATTGGCATCATTTCTGCCATTATCCAGGCCAGGTAGGAGCGCCCCTGAAGCAGTCCGATGCCAAGGATTGTTGTGAAGAACCCATAGACGATTGTGGTTTTCATCTTGAAGAACCGCTCGTCGTTGAACCAGGCAGTCAGCCCGCCGAAGAACAACACCATGATTGCGGTAAAAACCTGCATCCGGCTGAGTTTGCCGGTCAGGGCCCAAAGGACGGCCATCGCCACCAGCAGGACCGGAACGAAAGCCAGGGTCGCGACGATAAAGCCGGAATATTCATTGCCTCCGAAAGTGAAGGTCTGATCCCGCAGGCGCAGATAGATCAGAAAGAAGACCACGGTCGGTCCCAATTCCAGCACTTGTTTGAGGATCGGGTTTATTGGTTTGGGCGCATCAGTCATGTTTGTCTCCTATCCTCCCATTTCCACGATCACCGCCCCAATGGCAATGAGGGTCATAAGCGCGATCCGTCGCGGCCCGACGGTTTCACGCAGCACCAGCCAGCCGATCAGCGCGGCAAATACGGTCGATGTTTCGCGCAGGACGGCCGCTTCGCCCACTTTGTCCAGCCGGGTGGCCAACATGACCGAGCCAAAGCTCAGATATGCGATGAGCCCGCCGGCCAATCCGCGCAGCAAGAGCGGTCCGGGTGCGGGAGGGGCCTCCATCCGCAGCCAGCGGCGCAGAGCGACCCAGGGGAACACCAGGCCGTCCAAAAAGAAAAACCAGAACAGGAAGGTGAAAGGGTCTGCCGTCGCGCGGATACCGTAGGCGTCATAGGTTGTGTAGATGGCGACGAACAACCCGGTGGCGATTGCAAAGGCCAGGGCCGCGCCAAGCGTGTCGCGGGCGGTTTCCAGAAACAGGTAATTGTAGAGCGCGAGGCCAAAGATCCCCGCCAAAAGCACGCCGACACCCAGCCATTGGACCCATGTGAAGGTCTCTTCGAAGATCAGCCAGGCGCCGATCACGGTAAACAATGGCCCCATCCCACGGACCACCGGATAGACCACGGTGTAGGCACCACGAGAGTATGTGAAGCCCATCAGTGTCTTGTAGATGAGGTGAACCACAAAAGCCCCGGCGAACAATGGCCACATATGCGGTTCAGGCCAGGGCACCACAAACAGGATAAAGGGGATCGCGATGGTGCCATAGAACAGATCAATGGCACCGCGTGACAGCCAGGGGTCATGGCGGCCCTTTTGCAATGCGCCAAACACCGCATGCAGGAATGCCGCCAGCAAAGCCAGTATGAGTGCCACACGATGGCCAATCTCGGTCCCTTCGATGGAGAGGATCCAATCGGTCATAAGGGGATGGTCACGCACATGTGACGGTCGGCCATGGCTGTTGGGGTGATGGGAACTCTGCCCTGTCGCGCATTTGGTGCCGTCACCCGGGGGGAATTGCAATCGCAAGACCAGCCAGAGGGGTCAGGCTGATGTGTCTCGGGCCATTGTTTTCTTGGCCAAAGTTGCTCAGGCATCGAGGCCGGTGAGTGCCGCGGCGAATTCTTCGGGGTCGAATGGTGCCAGATCGTCGATCTGTTCGCCAACGCCAATGGCGTGTATCGGCAGCCCGAATTTATCCGCCAAAGCCACCAGAACGCCGCCCTTTGCTGTGCCGTCCAGTTTTGTCATGACCAGGCCCGAGACATCGGCAATCTTGCGAAAGATTTCGACTTGATTGAGCGCATTCTGCCCGGTTGTTGCGTCCAGCACCAACAAGGTATTGTGCGGAGCGGAAGGGTCCTTTTTGCGCAGGACGCGCACAATCTTGGCCAGTTCCTCCATCAGGTCGGTGCGGTTTTGCAGCCGTCCGGCCGTGTCGATCAGCAGCAAGTCCGCGCCATCGGCCTGTGCGCGGGTCAAAGCGTCAAAGGCCAGTGACGCAGGGTCAGAGCCCTGGGCCGCGGTCAGCACCGGGACGCCGGCCCGTTCACCCCAGACCTGCAATTGTTCCACCGCCGCCGCGCGGAACGTGTCACCCGCCGCGATCACCACGTTTTTGCCCGCCGCGCGGAACTGGCTGGCGAGCTTGCCGATCGTTGTCGTTTTTCCGGATCCATTGACGCCCACCACCAGGATCACCTGAGGGGTTTTCGGAAAAATCGGAACCGGGCGGGCGACGGGCTCCATCACGCGGGCAATTTCCTGGGCCAACAATCGCTTGATCTCTTCGGTCGAGAGCCGTTTGCCCAGGCGGCCCTCTGCCATGTTGCCGGTGATGCGCAGGGCTGTGTCGACCCCCATGTCAGCCGAAATGAGCAGCTCTTCGAGTTGCTCGAGCATATCGTCATCCAATGCGCGGCGCGGTGCGGCAACTGCGGTCTCGCGGCCAAAGATGCGTTTGAGCAGGCCCGTGCGTTCTGCCGGTTGGGCCGGTGGTTCGGGCTGTGGGGCTGGTTCGGGGTCTGGCGCAGGAGCTGGTTCTGCGGCCGGGGCGTCGGCAACCGGTGCGGGGTCCGGTGTGGGATCGAGTGTCGCTTTGGCTGTTTCATCGGGTGCCGATACGTCGGCGCCGTCTTCGACAATTGCATCCAACCCCTCTTCGATACGGGACGAGGATTTGAACAGACGATCCTTGAGTTTGCCAAAAAATGCCATTTTGCTCCGCCTTGCCGGTTTGTTATCCAGTAATGCGGATCTGCTCGGTTGGAAAGGCTACCTGTCCCGCTCAGCTGAATGCCATCAGGAAGCCGAATTGCGCCAGCCAGTAAGACGACCAGATTACATAGGGTGTGGCCGCCTGCGCGGGGTGGCCGGGCGCCAGCAGGAATTTTTCCGAGGCCAGCACCATATCGGATAAAATGAACAGCAATGCGGCGGGCAGCGCAAAGCGCAGTGGCCCCGCAGCCGGCAGGGTCAACGCAGCCAGACCCATTGCCAGAATGATCGGAATATACGCCATGACGGGCCCTTGCAGGTCCCCTGCCCGTGGCATCAAGAGCCAGGCCATTGCCAGCCCCAAAACCACCAAACCCAGGATAAACAGCACCTGCGGCATCACCGACCAGCGCGCCGGATCCGCCAGCGGATGGGTCAGGAACAGGGCCACATAGACCAGATGACCCGCCGCAAAAGCGCCGATTCCCGCCATAAAGGCGCTGTCGCCTTCGCGCGACAGCATCCAGTCGCCCAAGGCGCAAAGCGCGAGCGCCGCCACCAGCAACCAGTCTGCGCCACCGAGACCGGCCTGAATGGCCAGGATCATGACGGCCGCAGTTTTCAAAAGCGACCGCACATCCGAGGTTGGCCGGGCGCATATCGCGAGGTAGCCCAGCGCGCATATGGTTGCGGCAACTGTCAGGGCGGTCATATCAGCCTGTCCTGTTTGGCGCCTGTTGAGTGACACAAGCCCGGTGAAACCTTTGCGCCTGACACACTGCCAGGCCACGGCAAATACGGGTTTGCCACCCGCACGCAGAGTATCGTGCCTGTTAACCTGTCATACAAAGGTTTCAAGCCGGTAAACCACGTAAAGCGGATCAATTCGGGCCTATCCGGTCTGAAAGCAGGATTGGCCCGTCGATTCTTTGCGACAGCAGACAGCGAGAGGCGTCAGACCGCCCGCCCTCAGATCTCGTCCGGGAAATGTTGCATCGTCATGCGAATCGGGTTCGGTGCCGCCTGACCCAGGCCACAGATCGAGGCATCGGCCATCGCCTGGCACAAATCTTCGAGCAATGGCTGATCCCAGGTTTCTGCCTGCATCAGCTTGACCGCCTTTTCACATCCCACCCGGCATGGGGTGCATTGGCCACAGCTTTCGTCCTCAAAGAACCGCAGCATATTCAACGCAGCATCCCGGGCGCTGTCCTGATCCGACAGCACAACGATCGCCGCCGATCCGATAAAGGTTCCATGTGCCTGCAAGACATCGAAATCCATCGGAATGTCGGACATCGAGGCAGGCAGCAGCCCCGCCGAGGGACCGCCCGGCTGATAAGCCTTGAAGCTATGCCCATCCAGCATGCCGCCCGCTGCCTCGATAATGTCCTGCATGGTCGATCCCGCAGGCAGCAAATGCACGCCCGGTTCCTTGACCCGTCCAGAGACAGAGAAAGAGCGCAGACCGGTGCGGCCGTTTTTCTCGACACCGCTCAGGATCTCGGCACCTTCGCGCAGCACCCGGGCCACCCAAAACAAGGTCTCTACGTTGTTGACCAACGTGGGCTGTCCGAACAGGCCGACCTGCGCCACAAACGGCGGGCGATGACGCGGCAATCCGCGTTTGCCTTCGATGGATTCGATCATCGCGCTTTCTTCGCCACAGATATAGGCGCCAGCCCCGCGCCGCAGATCAATATAGCCAGGCGCGACCAGGCCTGCGGCCTCCAGCGCGGCGATTTCACGACGCAAAATCTCTAACACCGCCGGGTATTCATCCCGCATGTAGATAAAGCAGGTTTCCGCTTCGACGGCCCAGGCCGCGATCAGCATTCCCTCAAGGAAAAGATGGGGTTGGCGCTCGAGGTAAAAGCGATCTTTGAATGTGCCGGGTTCGCCTTCATCGCCGTTGACCGCCAGATATCTGGGTCCAGGCTCGGCCCGAACAAAGCCCCATTTGCGCCCAGAGGGGAAGCCCGCGCCGCCCAAACCACGCAGGCCGGATGACAGCAAGGTTTCCTGCACGGCTTCGAAACTGCCGCCCGAGCGAAGCTCGGCCAGTTTGGCGTAGCCACCTGCGGCCTTGTAGCTGTCGAAGGTTTCATAATCTGGCAGATGCGCGTGCGTATCATTGGCCGCAATCGCGGCCTGCACTTTTTCTGGTGTGGCGGCGTCGATGTGATTGTGACCCAATTCCAAAACCGGCGCCGTATCACAACGCCCCATGCAGGGCGCACGCAGGACACGTACCTGGGTCGCGTCCAGCCCCTCTTCCAACGCGGCCTTCAGCGCCTGGGCGCCAGCCATTTCACAGGCCAGCGAATCACAGACCCGGATGGTCAAGGCCGGTGGGGGCGCCTCGTCCTCTTTGACCACATCGAAATGGGCGTAGAAGGTCGCGACCTCGTAGATCTCCGCCATGCTCAAACGCATTTCTTCGGCCAGCGCCCGCAGATGGGCCGAGGACAGATGGCCATAGGCATCTTGGATCAAATGCAGGAATTCGATCAGCAAATCACGCCTGCGCGGGCGTTCGCCCAGCAGCATGCGCACCTCGTCCCAGGCCTGATCCTGAACCTGGCGGCCCTTTGGGGTGCGACGCCCCTTGCCCTTGCCTGATTTCCATACGCCCTTGCGGTCATCCAGCGCCATGAAATCTCTCCTATGCTTCGGCTTCCTCTATAGCGCGCGGCGACAGACAGAAGAGGCGAAAAGCGACGTTTGCGGGCAGCTTTGCGTTGGATGACTGTTCCCATAGGCGTCAGCCGGACGCCCATTTGACACGAATCCGTCAAACTTTGTTTCGAAATAGGGTATAAGACTGTGGTCTATCGTCAGAGCGAGAACCCCGCCCATGGTCCTATTTGTGATCGCAAGCCTGATCCCTGCTGCCCTGATCGCCCTGGCGGTCTGGCTGGGGGGCGCGTGGGCCTGGCTGGCGCTGATTGGCGGAATTCCCTGTGCCATGGCGCTGGACGCCATCGGTTGGACCGCTCCGGCAGAGAGGGACGCCCGGCGTGCGGTCCGGTGGATGACCTCGGGCTTGGGTCTTCTTCATCTGGCGCTGATGCCTGTGGTGGTGATCGGGCTGGTCAACGTCGTGCAGGACAGCTGGAGCCATGCGATCGCCTTGTGGCTGGCAGCGGGAAACTATTTTGGTCATGTGGCCAATTCGAATGCGCATGAGTTGATCCATATGCCCGAACGCAGGGCGCGGCGACTGGGGGCGGCGGTCTATTCCGCGATGCTGTTCGGGCACCACACCAGCGCCCATCGGCTGGTGCATCATGTGCATGTGGCCAGTGATGCAGACCCCAATTCAGCCCGGGCTGGCGAAGGGTTTTACAGCTTTTGGCCCCGGGCGTGGATCGGCTCTTTCATGGCGGGACTGCGGGCGGTCAACGCCCAGCGCGCGCGGCGTCAGGACCCCCGCCCGATCTGGACACATCCCTATGTTGGTTACGCGCTCGGAGGGCTGGCCGCGTTGGGTGTGGCCGGGGCTGTCGCAGGCTGGGCCGGGGTGCTGGCCTGGCTGCTGGTGTGCCTTTATGCGCAGGAGCAGTTGCTGATGGCCGATTACGTGCAGCATTACGGGTTGCGTCGAGCGGAACTGGCGGATGGAACCCGCGAAAAGGTCTCGGCCCAGCACAGTTGGAACGCACCACATGTCTATACGGCGGCGATGATGCTGAATGCGCCGCGCCATTCAGATCATCACATGAACCCGCAGCGCAGCTTTGTGCAATTGCGTCTGGACCGGGACGGGATGCCTGTCTTGCCCGCCTCTTTGCCGGTCATGGGGCTGTTGGGGCTGATCCCACCTGTCTGGCGGTCTTTGATGGATCCGCTGCTGGCGGATTGGCAGAACGCGCCAGCCACGGGGCATGTTCCCGCACAAACCGCAAAGGCACCGGTGCAGGCCCATGGCACCAAACGCGCGGATCTGCCAAAATCGGTATATGCGAGCCAATTTCCTGATTCTCCTCACCGCCCTGATCGCTCCGACCCTGTTGGGGCCGGCGACGGCAACCGCTGAACCGCTTTCGGCCGAGGCCTTTGATCAATACACCAAAGGCAAAACGCTGTTTTATGGCGCCGAGGGCTCGCCCTATGGAGCCGAACGCTACATGTCCGGTCGCCGGGTCATCTGGACCTTTCTGGATGGCAATTGCCAAGAGGGCGAGTGGTACGAAAACCAGACAGGCCAGATCTGCTTTGTCTATGAAAACAACCAGGTGCCGCAATGCTGGAGCTTTCAGAAAGGGCCCGATGGTCTGATCGCTCAGTTTGAGAACAATCCCGAAGCAACCATTCTGTACGAAGCCAATGAGAATGGCGAAGAGATGGTCTGTCACGGGCCCAAGGTTGGGGTCTGAGCCCCAAACCTCTTTTTAAAACAGCGAGCCTTGCTCTGGTGGTTTTTGGGATGGCTCTGATTTTCGGGGTTTCGATTTGCGGGACGCGCCGGCGCTACTGTGTTGCTCGGACCGGGCACGGCCAGTCGTGTCCCCCGTATTGCCCCCTGTAGTCATCCGCCCATCTGCAAATTCGATTTCCAGCACTTTTGCCGCCTCAGCGGTCTTCACACTGGTCACCAGATCATCCCCCGCGCGCACCACGGCATACCCCCGTTCCAGCGTCGCCTGATAGCCCAATGTCGCCAACATCCTGTCCGCATTGGACAATTGCGCCCGCAACCGCTCTGAACGCAGCTGCCCGGCCTGCACCAAGCGGCGCGACAGCGCCCCCAGCGCATCCGCTTTGCGCGTATGGTCCCGCACCAAGGCGTCCGGGCGCAATCGCGCGGCCAGGCGTGCAAAGCGGTCCGCCTTGTTCTCCACGAGTTGCCGGATTGCGCCGGGGCGGATCCCCGCTGCGGTTTCGCTCAACGACAGGCGGCGCAGCTGGACGCCACGGCTGAGCGCGCTTTGTAATGCGCCGCCGGTCTGGTCCAGCCGCTGACGCGGGATGTCCAGCAGGCTGTCTGGTCGGGGCAAGGCGCGTGACAAATCCCGCAAACGCTGCCCGCGCCGCTCCACGCCTTGGGCCAGTGCCCGGGTCAGGCGCGCGCCATAGCCATCGACCGCGGCCAAAAGTTCCAGCCTGACAGGCACTGCCATTTCGGCAGCAGCCGTCGGGGTTGGGGCCCGGCGATCTGAGACAAAATCAATCAGCGTCGTATCGGTTTCATGCCCCACCGCCGAAATCAGCGGGATCTGAGAGCCCGCCGCCGCACGGGCCACGATTTCCTCGTTGAAGCCCCAGAGATCCTCGATCGAGCCACCGCCACGGGCAACAATGATCACATCCGGTCGCGGCAAAGCCCCGCCCGGCGTCAGCGCATTGAGCCCTTCGATCGCCCGGGCCACCTCGGGCGCGCAATTCTGCCCTTGTACAGCGACGGGCCAGATCAAGACCTTGCGCGGGAACCGGTCCCGCAAACGGTGCAGAATATCACGGATCACCGCCCCGGTCGGAGAGGTCACCACCGCGATGATTTCGGGCAGATACGGCAAGGGACGTTTGCGCGAGGCCGCAAAGAGACCCTCCGCCTCCAAGGCTTTTTTCCGCTTCTCCAGCAGGGCCATCAAGGCCCCCTGCCCCGCAACGGCCAGGTCATCGACATTCAGGTTATATTTGGATTGCGCGCCATAGCCGGTCAACCGACCGGTTGCGACCACCTCTAGCCCCTCTTCGGGCACGACGCCCAGGCCCGCCACCTGCCCTTTCCAGGTGTTGCAGGCCAGCACGCTGCGGTCATCCTTGATGTCATAATAGTAGTGCCCGGATCGCGCGCGGATCACGCGCCCCACCTCTCCGCGCACGCGGATGCGGCCAAATTCGCTCTCCAGGGTTTTCTTGACCGCGCCGGACAATTCCGAAACCGTGAATTCCGGCAGGTTCTGGCCCGGTTGAGGGTCATCCAAGAGGTCGTTCATGTCAGCGCCTCGCTCAACGCGATGAAATCATCGGCAACCACATCATAGGCGGCAGGATCCGGCGCCCCGCCAATCTGTGCCTGCGCCCCGCCCCATTCCAGCGGCCGGTGCACCAATGCCGTGCGAAACCCCACGGCACGGGCAGCGTCCAGATCAAAGCTGTGGCAGGCCACCATCATACATTCCGCGGGTTTGAGTTGCAGGTAAAACGCCGCCTTCTCATAGGCCTCGGGCAACAGTTTATAAACACCAAATCCCTCGCAGCTCAGCACCGCATCCCAAATCAGCCCGTTTGCCTTGGCCGCATCAATGACCAGCCGATAGCTCAGAATCGTGAAACTGGCCGCGATGAACCGGGCCCGAATCGCAGACAGCCCCTGCGGGCAGTCGGGCCAGCAGGCGAAACTGTGCGGGGCGTCCCAGGCGATGGCGTGGCGATCAGCCTCGTCAAACATATCCAGCCCTTCATCAGCCAGCATCGCATCCAGGGAAAACCGATGCGCCCCGTCGAAATTATAGGCGGGCGGGCCGCTTTCACCCAGGTTGAGCATCGCCCCAAGCGATCGTTTGCGCAAATCATTGGCCAGCGCGGCCCAGTCGCGTTCGACCTTGTGGCGGGCCCCGGCGGCGGCCAGTGCCTGACGAAACCCACTATGCCAATCCAACAGGGTTCCCCCGGTGTCGAATGTGAGTGCCTTGATGCCTTGCATGCGCTGCCTCGCTTGTCATGATCTGGTCCACAGCTTAGAACGCGAACCGATACAGGCCAAGCGTAAGGAGCGCCCATGAATATCCTCATCCTCGGTGGCGGCGGGCGTGAACATGCGCTGGCCTGGGCCGTGCTGCAAAATCCGAAATGTGACAAGCTGATCGTCGCCCCCGGCAATGCCGGGATCGCAAAGATCGCGGAATGCGCCACGCTGGATATCATGAACCCGGAGGCGGTGTTGGGTTTTGCCGGTGACAATCTGATTGATTTCGTGATTGTCGGACCCGAAGCGCCCTTGGCCATTGGGGTATCGGACGTTTTGCGCAACGCCGGCTTTCTGGTGTTTGGCCCCAGCCAGGCGGCGGCCCAACTCGAAGCGTCCAAACGGTTCACCAAGGAGATCTGCGACGCCGCCGCTGCGCCCACGGCCGGTTATGCGCATTTCACCGATGCGGAAGCGGCCCGCGCCTATATCCGCGAAAACGGCGCGCCCATCGTGGTCAAAGCCGACGGTCTGGCCGCGGGCAAGGGTGTGGTTGTTGCCATGGACGAAGCGACCGCATTGGCGGCCATTGACGACATGTTCGGCGGTGCCTTTGGAGAGGCCGGCGCCGAGGTTGTGCTGGAAGAATTCATGGAGGGCGAAGAAGCGTCTCTCTTTGTCTTGTGTGACGGGGAAACCGT
Source organism: Marinibacterium sp. (assembly GCA_034670145.1). Lineage (GTDB taxonomy): Bacteria > Pseudomonadota > Alphaproteobacteria > Rhodobacterales > Rhodobacteraceae > HXMU1420-2. The sequence continues at coordinate 49,635 of JAXMOA010000022.1, read as the reverse complement.
TTTGCCCATTGGCACTGCCCAGGATCACAAGCGCATTGGCGAAGGCGACACCGGCCTGAACACAGGCGGAATGGGCGCCTATTCGCCCGCGCCTGTGCTGAGCGAAACGGCCACGCAAAAGGCCATGGACGAAATCGTCCGCCCGACCATGGCCCAGATGGCGGCACGCGGGATGCCGTACCAGGGGGTGCTGTATGTCGGATTGATGATCCGCGACGGGCAACCACGGCTGGTGGAATACAACGTGCGTTTTGGCGATCCGGAATGTCAGGTTCTGATGCTGCGGCTTGGCGCGCAGGTGCTGGATCTGTTGCAGGCCTCCGCCGAAGGGCGGCTGGCCGAGGCGCAGGTCAACTGGGCGGATGATCATGCGTTGACGATTGTCATGTCGGCGGGCGGCTATCCCGGGGCCTATGCCAAGGGCGAGCGCATCGGCGGCCTCGAAGCGCTGCCCGAGAACAGCAGCCAGATGGTTTTTCATGCAGGGACGGCCCGGTCCGAAGGTGCCTTTGTCTCGAACGGCGGTCGTGTGCTGAACATCACGGCGCGGGGCGAGAGCCTGCAGGCGGCGCGGGATGCCGCATACGAAATGGCGGATCAGATCGACTGGCCAAACGGCTACATGCGCCGCGACATCGGGTGGCGTGCGCTCTGAACCATCAGTTCGAGATCAAGCCGGCCTTGCTGGCCACGCCTCGGATCTATGAGGTGCGCGAGACGGATTTGGTTTGCCTCTCGCCCGAGGGGGAGCTGCTATGGCAGCTTGCCCTGCCCCAGGTGCAGCAGGCGGCATTTGTGGATCACCAGGTCAAGGGATCGCGGTTTTGGCGCTTTGATCTGGTGGCAGGGGGCGAACGGCAGTCCATATCGCTCACCCTGCCCCCGGGCGGCGCGTCCGGTCAGCCGGATCTTCGGGTCTTTGTGGATTTGATCACCCTGCTGTGCCAGCGGCTGTCACAGGTGCGTCCGGATTTGCAGGTTGTCATCGGAGAATATGGCCGTTGGCGGGTCTTGTGGTTTGCCATGGGCGTTTTTTCCATGGTTTCGGGCCTGGGTATTCTGGCGCTGGCGCTGATCGACGGCGTTTCTGTCGATAAGCTGATGGGCGCATCCCTGGCGCTGGGTCTGTTGGTGTTGTTGGGGGCGGGCCTTTGCACGGCATATGCGCCCTGGCGCAAACCACCGCAGATCCCGGCAGAGCAACTGGCCAAAACGCTTGGGTCAGGCGGCGCTACAGAAAACTGACGGCAATCTGCCAGTGCCGCGCGACCAGCTCTCGGTCATCGCTGGCGGATCGCGGCCCCGTTTTTCAGCGCGAACAGGCCAGAACCGGGTCGAAACTGTCGGGTCCGGCAAAGCGCGCCAGGTTTCGTGCGGTCAGTTTTCGGCCGTCAAACGTGACCGACAGAATACGCGACCAACCCGCATCCGCCGCGATCATTTCCGGCCCGGCGCCACAGTCACGCACCCCGCCCGAGATGAAATCTTCGCCGATCCGATGGTTCGTGACCCCATCCAGTGTCGCGATCACAGGCATGTCGCCCCGCTGATATCGCAGCAAAGTCAAACGCCTGGCTAGATGAGGTCGGTCGACATAGGCAATTTCGACCTGCCCGTCCCCGTCAAAATCCGCAGCGCCAACCGGGGCGAGCCAGCGATGCGCCTGACCGATATAGGCGTTCTGGGCGATTTGTCCGCTGTGGTCATAGACCACAATGCGCGCGCCCTGGCGCTGATGCGATTGAATGGTCACAACCTCGGGGATGCCATCCGCGTCCAGATCGATCAATCGTGGCGCCAGATCTTCGAACACCTGTGTTTCAGGCAGTCGGATACGCCGTTGTTCGCGGCGCATTCCCGCGCATTGGGTGCAGGTATCCACCTCGAGTATCAAGGCGCCCCATTCCACCTTGTCGCCCAGCACGCCATGGGCATAGCGCGTCGTTGGTTCTGCGTACCATGCACGCAAAATGGCCTCGCCCGACACAGCAGGCGTGGCCAAAAATGTCCCATACAGGACCAGATACAGCGCCAAACAGGCGCCGCGCATCAAATCTGCTTTTCGGGCATTTGGACGATCAATCCGTCCAGCGCATCTGTCACCTTCAGCTGACAGGTCAGGCGCGACCGATCCGGATTCGGCTCGTAAGCAAAGTCCAGCATGTCTTCTTCCATGTCATCCTTGGCTGGCAGTTTCTCAACCCAGTCCGGATGCACATAAACATGACACGTCGAACAGGCACAGGCTCCGCCGCAATCTGCCTCGATTCCCGGAATGTTGTTGTCCCGCGCGCCTTCCATGACGGTCAACCCATTGGCAACCTCCACCACATGTTCGGTGCCGCCATGCTCGATATAGGTGATCTTGGCCATCTGATCCCTTCCCTTATGGAGTTCCGGCGTCGTGTCTAGCCAAGCACCGAAGGACACACCAGCCCCCTTTTGCATTGCAATCGCGCAGGCTTGCCCAAAATCATATATGTTCTATATTTGTTCTCATGCGTATCCTCTCTTCTGCCCATCCCGACGCCACATCCGGCCCCAGCCCAAATCCCCGGCCGCCCCGCCGCCCCACCGATTGGCCACGCCCGCCCAGCGCCTTGCCCGCGAACCGGCTGGACGACCCACCCGAAGGGGCGCGCATCACGGTTGCCGGGCTGGTGATCCTGCGTCAGCGCCCGGGCACAGCCAAAGGGGTGATCTTTGTCACGCTCGAGGATGAAACCGGCGTCGTGAATGTGATCGTCTGGCGCAAGATGTATGACCAATTCCGCCGCGCCGTGATTTCCGGGCGTATGCTGCGTGTCACGGGACGGCTGCAAAGGGCGCATTCTGTCACCCATGTGATCGCCGAACAGATCGAGGACATCTCCTCCATGCTGGACCTGTTGCTGACCGATCAAACGCCCCCGGTCACATCGATCCGGTCTGAAAGATCGTCAACAGCGCCGACAGAACCGAATTTGCCGCGACCGAGGCCAGGATCATGCCCATGACCCGACTGACAACCGCCGCGCCGGAATGTCCGATCACCCGCAGGATCGGCCCCGCCAGCAACATGCAGCCCAAGGCAATAGACAACACCACCATCATTACAACGGCCGTCAATGCCTGATCCCAGATCGCCACGGTTTCATTGTCGGTCAACATCACGATCGCCAGCATCGCCCCCGGAGAGGCCAGGGATGGCACCGCCAGGGGAAACACCGCCGGCGAGGGCCGGTCGTCTCCCAATGCCTCATCCGCCTGGGTCGAGCGTTTGTCATCCTCGGCCTTGGGTTCTCCGAAAATCATCGTCAGCGCAAACAGGAACAGCACGATTCCCCCCGCCACCTGGAAGGACAGCAACCCAATGCCCAGCGCATCAATCAGCAACTGCCCGCAGATCAGGAAAAACAGCAGGACACCGGCGCTGACCGCCACCGCCAGAAAGGCCGTGCGCCGCCGCTCGGACGCGGCCATGGCTGCCGAAATCGCCACAAAAACCGGAATCGTCCCAATCGGATCAATCACCACCCACAGCGTCACGAAACGTTCAATCAGGTCCATCAGAAACTCCACACACACATAGGGTAGTCGCGGCCCATACCCGAACCCACACCCGAAGATAAGTAAGGAGCGCCCCCTTTGCAGGCAACACCCAGATACGTTAGACTGGTGCAAAACGCCGCAGAGGCCCGAGCATGACACCTCCCCGTTCCATCCTGGCGATCAGTTCGCTGGCAACGCTTCTGGCGTGCGGCCCACAAAGCACGCTCGTGGACACGCCCGAGGTCGCCTCGTTTTCCTCTGAGATTCCCGAAGGCGCCGATCCGGATACATGTTGGGGTAAACAGGTCACCCCCGCCGTTATCGAAACCGTGACGCGCCACGTGATCGTCCAACCCGCCGAGATCCGTGCCGATGGTTCTGTCGGCAATCCAGCAGTCTACAAGACCGAGCGCGTCCAGCAGATCGTCAAGACACGTCAGGAAAACTGGTTCGAGACCCCCTGCCAGGAAGCCATCACCGAAGATTTCATTGCGTCATTGCAGCGCGCCCTGTCAGTGCGGGGCTACTATATCTGGCCCGTTAATGGTGAGATGGATTCGCGCACGCGCGCTGCCATCCGTCGGTATCAAAAATCCCAGGGGCTGGATTCTTCTGTTCTGTCTCTGGCGGCGGCTCAAAAACTTGGCCTCGCTTCTGTCGAACCCGGCCTCACAGAGTCCCAATCGGAGTAACCCAGTGATCGACCCTAACAGTTTTCCTCAAATTGGCTTTCTTTCGGATGCTTCGCCTGACCTGAAACGCATTTTGATTTCACTATGCACCGACATTCAGCTGCAACAGGGCGAAATTCTGTTTGAACAGGGGGATGATGGTGACGCGCTCTACGTCATTCTGTCGGGCGCGCTGGAATTCAGCGTTTTATCCGAAGACGGAAGAAAACTGTCACTGGATGTGATGCGAACGGGAGCGTTGTTCGGAGAGATCTCGCTGTTTGACCCGGGTCCGCGCACGGCCTCTGTGATTGCTTTGGAGCCTTGCTGCCTGGCCCGGGTGCGCAACCCCGATATCCTGAAGGCGGTCAAGGACACCCCCGAGTTGGCCGTCGACCTCATTCGTCTGGCCGGTCAGCGGATGCGCTGGATGAACCTCCAACTCAGCGAGCAGGTGTTTCTGCCGGTGTCGACCCGCCTGGCGCGCAAGATCCTGCACCTGACCGGCCCGGAGGGCACACAGCTCAACCTGTCTCAATCCGAACTGGCCGAGTTTGTCGGTGCCACCCGCGAGGCTGTATCCAAGACGCTGTCGGGTTGGCGCAAAGCTGATGTCGTTCAGGCCACAAGGGGTGGGCTGAAACTGCTGGATCGCGCGGCCCTTGAGACTTTGGCCGGATTTGATCAGTTCTGATCCGGATCTGCCAGGGTTGCCGTCCCTGGCACAGACCCGGCCACGGACCCGGCCCCGACTTCGGCCAACATACCTTCGTAAAAGGCCCGCAGTTGCGCCGTGCGTGCCTTGGCCAAGGCGCGTCCCGTCTCGGTCTGGAAACCTTGTCCAAGGTCCAGCAGCTTGGTCTGGAAATGGTCCAAAGCATAAGCCCGGTCGTCCAAGGCGCGCGCGCCGGCACGTGGATCCAGCGGATCGTAGAGGGCCGAGCGCTGCAGGCCCGCCACATAGAAGCACCGCGCCACTCCAACCAGACCGATGGCATCCAACCGATCCGCATCCTGCAGGACACGCGCCTCAACCGTAGCCGGCGGGATCGCGGCCGAGAAACTATGCGCCTCAATCGCATGGGCGACCTGGGCGGTTTCGGCCTCGGCCCAGTCCAGTCCAGACAGCACCTCCCGCGCTTTTTCGGCGGCCAGACGCGACGCCATGGATCGTCGGGGTGACGCTTTGTCGACCCAGATGCAGTCATGCAGCAAAGTGGCCGCCAACAGAATGCGGGCGTCTCCCCCCTCTTGCGCCATGATGCGCTCTACATTGCGCCAGACGCGCAGCAGATGTGCCACATCATGCGCGCCTTCGCTGTGATCAAAGGCATGGGGCAACAGGGCTTGCGCCAAACTCGGGTCCCGAAACTCCAGATGCAACATGTTGGTTCCTTTGGCGTCAGACCACCGGCCAACCGGCAATACCACCGGGCAGTTCAGGGCGAAAATAGGCGATCATCCGACCTTGGGTCTTGTTACCTTGGTCGCCTGGCTCATCGGTAGCGGCCCCTTCCCAGGGTGCCACCCCATGCAGACACAGCCGATGCACCAGCAACGCCTGCCCCGGCTGGGCGGGCAAGGCCACACGCCGGCAGGTTTCAAACGCCTGACGCCGGGCGGCCTGATAGATATCGGTGACGTCCACCTGTGACCACTGGTCTGGCGCCCGCCCTGCAAACGCCTTTTGAAACGCGGCCGACATGATGTGATGGCTGCCTTCCCAGACCACCAGAGGGGCCGCATCGGGCGCCGCCTCTGTCAACGGCAGGCCCAGGATGAACGCATGTGGTTCCAGAACAAAACGCCGCCGATGCGGCCCCACAGGGCGGACCCCATCCACATGGGCCGCATCCCGTTTCAACCGATAGCGGAAGCCCGCCGCGCTCTCTGTGCGCCGAGGGCGCGGGTATCCGGGCCATGTGACGCTGACCTGCGCCCGGTGCAATGGCGGCAAGGGACCAATCTGCGCAGCCACCGCTTCTATCGCGGCACCTTTCAATGGGCCAGAGCCATTGATCGCCCCATCCGCCGCATTGTCCAGCGCATCGACACCGACAAACCAGGTGCCTTCGCAATCAAGCCAATGCGCCAGTTTCGGGTCACTCAGCGCCGCCTGCGCCGGTTGCAAAGCGCAGGCCGCCCAATGCGCGATCTGCGCATCATGCGCGAACCGGACCCAACCCCGCCGTGCAAGATCCCCGCTCACCCGATGGCCTGATACAACATATTTCCCGCCACAAGGATCAGGAACACCGCAAAAACCCGACGCAGTGGTGCAGGGTCCAGCGCATGCGCCAGACGCACTCCCAAAGGCGTGGTGAACAAGGTCATCGAAATGACGATCAGAAAGGCCGGAAGGTTGACCGCTCCTATTGTGAAAGGCGGCCGTGTCGCCGGATCCACTCCGACAAACAAAAAGCCGATCACCGAAGGCACCGCAATCAACACGCCAAATCCAGCCGCAGTGGCCACGGCCCGGTGGATCGGACGCCCGTATAGCGTCATCGCCATAACCCCAAACGTCCCGCCGCCGATCCCCATCAGGACCGAAAGAAACCCCATCCCCGCGGACAATCCGGCCCGCGGCGCCCCGCCCGGCATCTCTTCTCCCAATCGCCATTCAGCCCGGCCAAAGGCCATGTACAGCCCAACCAACATGCCCAACACGCCGAAAATCAACTGCAACGTCACCGAGGAAAACAACGACGCCGCAACCACACCAGCACCGGACCCGACAACCAGACCAGGCGCCCAGCGGCGCAACAGGTCAAAATCCACCGCGCCACGTTTGTAGTGCCCCATGACCGAGCGCACCGACGTCACAATGATCGTCGCCAATGAGGTCGCCAGACATATCTGCATCAACTGCGGGCTGTCATACCCCAGAACGCCAAAGGCGAAATAGAACGCTGCAACCAGCACAAGACCGCCACCAACCCCCAAAAGCCCGGCGAGAATCCCCGCGAAACAGCCAATCGCCATCAGCAAAACGGCCATCTGAATCAATAGCATGGGATCATTATGCACTTGGAAATCTCCAGTCTGGCCCGAGTGATCAAAGGCGCCCCTAGGCCTCTGACACGACACATAAACACCGAGTTCGCACAACCGGCCTGGTGCCTACCGCTCTGTTTTCATGCATATATCACCCTGGCCGCCGCCGCATCCCTCAAGTGAGGGTTTGCGACATCACAGCACATCCGGGCTTGCCGCTCGGGCACGCCTCGGCCCAGGCTCTGGTTTCACAACTTCAGGCCGCCAGATCCATCAAGGACGCCAAGGCCGCCTCCACCACCTCCGGACCACACCCGGGGCGTGTCACACCCTCGGACAGGGACCGCCGCCAGGCGCGCGCGCCCGGACGTCCGGTAAACAGGCCCAGCATATGCCGGGTCACCTGATGCAGCCGCCCGCCGGCGCTCAAATGATCCTCGATATAGGGCAACATGGCCCGCACCGCATCCTCGGCACAGGTCTGAACCCCGGTGCCAAAAATCAACGGATCAGCCCGGCACAGGATATCCGCAGGCGTATGATAAGCGGCCCGCCCTATCATCACACCGTCCAGTCCGGCCGCCAGCAGGTCAGCCGCCTGATCCAGCCCGGTCACGCCGCCATTGATCGAGATATGCATCTGCGGAAACGCGGCTTTCATCCGATGCACCAGCTCATAATCCAGCGGTGGGATGTCGCGATTTTCCTTCGGGCTCAACCCTTTCAACCAGGCTTTGCGGGCGTGGATCGTCACCCTGCTGCACCCGGCCGCCTGAATACGGTCCAAAAAGTCGGGCAGAACCACCTGTGGGTCCTGATTGTCCACGCCAATCCGACATTTGACGGTAACATCCACATCCACGGCCGAGCGCATTGCCGACACACAATCCGCCACCAATTCTGGCTGTTCCATCAAGATCGCACCAAACGCGCCGGATTGCACACGGTCAGACGGACACCCGCAATTGAGGTTCACCTCGTCATATCCGGCTTCCTGGCCCAGCTTTGCCGCCTTTGCCAGTTCCTCTGGATCGGACCCTCCCAATTGCAACGCAACCGGGTGTTCCTGCGGGCTGAACGCCAACAAGTGCAAAGCCCCCCCACGTACCAACGCGGGCGCGGTCACCATCTCGGTGTAGAGAAGAGTCTGACCGCTCAGCAATCTGTGCAAAAACCGACAATGGCGGTCGGTCCAGTCCATCATCGGTGCAACGCTCAACCTTGCATTTCTGCAAACATCTGACTTTATTTCATTTTTATTGGATTTCTGCACCGTTCCGAATGCCCATTTTGTTCTCTTTTTGGCTTATTTTGCCCGTTTAATGTTACTGGAACAACAAAAGTTGTCCCAAATCAGGATACAGTTGTTCCGACGTGGCTCACATAATCGAACGCACGCGCAGAGACGGCACTGTCGCCTATCTCGCACAGATCCCTATCAAGAGAAATGGGAAAGGGCCGCACTTTTGCCGATGCCATCGACCCTCAGCAACGACCACGTCGCACTTTGGAGCGGTCTTCGCCCTCCCCCGCCCCGCTTGAGGTATGGAACTGGACCAACAGGCGATGAAGGATACATTTCTGGTCTGCAGTCGTCCGGGCATCGCCGGGATCTGCGCCAGCAGCCGTTTGCGTGTTTCGACCAACTGGCCACGCCTGGACGTCAAGGCTCTGAGAAGGCGCTTTCCATGCGGAGGGGTGCGCCCTGCATCAGGCCAGAAAGCCATGAAGCGCACATGCCGTATTCGACAATCGCAACCTCTGCCCGCCCGACAGACAGAAAACGTCCAGTCAATCGCGGCCCACGTCTATGCCGATGACCCGGCCCCGTGTGGCCTTATTCATGCTCTCTCCCTTCTGCTCCGGGGTCCAAGGCGGCCACATTCAACTGATCGAGACAACGAAGCGAGACGGTGCTGGCTCGCGAACACAGGAGGGCATGCCACAAACCTCAGACACAAAACACCGCCCCGTCAACCAAGGCGGCTGACGGGGGCAATATGGCAAACCGAAGATACAGAAGGTCTGGCCTCTAGCCGTCTGGTTGGTCCGTCTGATGGGCATCATAGCTGGCCTCCAGCTCGTTCCTCAGGAAGTCACCGAAGTTCAAGGGGCTGAACCTGGCCGCCCCGGTTCCCGGCAAGGGTGCGATGTCAGTCGACACATGCGGGTCAAAGAAAAACGGCACAGAATAACGCGCGCGCCCGGTGGTGTTGATCACCCGATGTGGGGTCGACAAAAGCTGGCCGTTGGACAATCGGTGCAACATGTCGCCGACATTGACGATAAACGCACCCTCGAATGGTGGAGCATCCACCCATTGGCCCGTCGGCGTCTGAACTTGCAAACCCCCGACATCATCCTGCGCCAGCAATGTCAGGCACCCAAAGTCCTTGTGCGGGGCCGATCCATACAGATCATCCGGTGCCTGCAGGGATTGCGTCGGATAGTGCAGCAGACGCAGCCATGTGGTCGGTGTGTCAAACGCATCCATGATCCTACGATCCGTCACGCCAATCGCATCCAGGGCCAGGCCCATCAGTTGACGCCCCAACCGGGTCATCGCCGTCACATAGTCCTGGCAAGCCTGACGGAACTCTGGCTCTGCGGGCCATTGGTTCGGCCCGGACAAATAGACATCCGGGTCCACCTCTGCATCTTCCCGCATCATCATGAATGACGCCGATTGGTTTGGCTTTGTCACCTCGGCCAGATCGGAATTCACATCGGTCGAGGTGTTGATGGCAATATATCCGCGATGACGCTTGTCCAGCGCGATGGCCTGCTTCTCTGCCTCCGGCAGGGCATGAAACCGCTTGGACGCCGCAAAGACAGCGGCGCGCAAATCGGGGTCAACGCCGTGATTCACGACATAGGCAAACCCGGTTTCCCCATAGGCTTGCGCAAACTCACGGGCCAGTTGGGTCGTATCTTTTCCGGCTATCAAAGGTGCAAGGTCCAGCACCGGAATCTCTTTGAATTCAGTCATCTCATGTCTCCGAAAGTATGTTTACTGGTGGTGGCGACAGAGGCCAGCTATCCAGCAAAACGCTTTCGACGATGGGCGCTATGGCGCTCCAGAATGACAAGATAAAGAAACTCCGACATGCGCGTCACGCTAAGACGGTGCCCCCTATTGATCAACCCCCCCAACATCGTCCCGCGCAGGGGAAAACGGCAGGCCTCAGGCCGTGCAAAGATTTCCATCAGCACGGCCATGACCCGTCATTTCATGAGCTCAACCACCTCTGGAATATAGCGATCACCATGGTCTGCCTCCACCAGCTGATCGTAGAGCGATTGAACCGATGCCGCCACATTGGCAGGCGCGCCCAGATCATCGGCCATGGTCGAATAATACCCCATGTCCTTTGCCGCATTCGAAATGGCAAAGGCAAACCCCTCTGTGCGATGCTCGGTCAGGAATGGCCCGAAACGGTTCAAGATTGGACCCGCGCCCGCCCCGCTGGCCAGAACTTCGATCAGCTTTTCGGGCGAAACATCCGACAGTGCAGCCGCCTTGGCCGCTTCACCCAGAACGGCCGAGAACCCGAGCGACACAAAGTTATGGACAAGCTTCAGCGTATGGCCCGCGCCGGTCTTGCCGCCATAGGTGACGTTCTCGGCATAGGTTGCAAACAGTGGCGCGCAGGCCTCAAACAGGGCCAATTCGCCGCCGACAATAAGGTTCAAACGCCCCTCTGCCGCTTCCTTGGGCGTCCGGGTCATCGGCGCATCCAGAAACCGCCCGCCCGCGGCCTCGACCTTGCGGGCAATCTCGAGCGTCGAGGCCGGTATCGCAGTGGAACAATCAATGATGACCGTCCCGGGCGTCAAGCCTTCCAATACGCCGCCATCACGGAACAAAACATCCTCGACTTGCGGTGTCCCGGTTACACAGGTCACGACAACGCCTGCCCGTTCGGCAATCTCCGCGCCGCTTGTCACAGCCTCTGCGCCCAGCGCAACGATGTCAGCCGTGTCCTGATTGCCCGGGTGATCCAGGAAAATCACCTTTCGCCCTGATTTCGCGATGTTGAGAGCAATCCCATGTCCCATCAAACCGACGCCGATGATGCCAACCGTTTCCAAATTCACATGCATGATTTTACCCCAGATATCCGTTCTCTGCTTGCGTGTTATCGGCGATCCCATAACGCCGCCGCCGCGCCATTGCACTAGTCGATCGTGCTGGTGGCCAGTCTGGTTTCAATAAGCTGGCTCTCGACCAATGCGTAGATCTGCTCAGGAGGTGTCATCAACGCATGCACCATGACCGAAGGATCAACCCCCATCTCGATCAGAAACGCCATCGTCTGGCCCTGGCCCATCTGAATACCTTCCACCGCCAGGAACACCGGAAGCAGCTTTGGCGCCTCGTAGTAGTGTTGATGAAGACCGACAATACCGCTGTTCGACACGATCCGCTCTGCCCCCCCGGCCAGGACATATGGGCAGGCAGACGCACAAAACCCGCCCGCCAGAACGGCCGTCGAAAACGCACGCTCCCTGAACAAGCGGCCGATCTCCAACGCTTCGTGCACCAACCCTCCCGGACTATGCAACGCCACCAGATCCGGAGCAGTCCCCCAATCTTCCAGGTGGCGGCGCACTCTGTCTACGTCGCCCTCACCGATCCCACCTGACATCAGCAAAACAGTGCCCAGACCTTCGACCACATGCTCGGAAAATTGCAGCTGATCAGAAAACCTGTTTGGCATGGGAATGCCCGGTGAAACGCCAGTCTTGAACAGATCTGGCGACGTTTTGTCGGTTCTGTAGATGCGCGTCTGATCCCCGGGCGATATCGGCCCGTCCGCAAGATCCGTTACATCGCGCACGGGGAAAATCGCCGCATCAATCAAGCTGGTGGCGATCAGCAGGCCTGCAATCGCCAACTGAACGCAAAACATCAATCTCGACCACGATCTGATGCCCCTTTTGAAACTGAAGATACTCACCCCAGGGATGTCCCTGCCTCGGGGTGCGACACTGTCTTGTTGCGCTGTGTCGCCGTCCGCTCGTGCATGGCCGCGTCTGCGACTCCCATCGTAAACTCGACTTCCTTCATGGCATTCATTGCCGCCTTCAGGTCCGCCAGAGACAGGGTGTCTTCTATGCTCATTCCATCCCGCCCGCTCCGGATCGCAGCTTGGGTGATGGCCAGGACAAACACCAACACCGCTGGCAGCAGGTCGATTGCAATGGCACCTGCCCAAGACGGCGCAAAGTTATGCGCATATCGGATCACAGCATCCGCACTGGAAATCGGGTTATAGGCCGTCTCCAATGGCGGCTCCATTTCCAGCACATCTTCGGCGGCGGTCTTCAACGTATTGCTGCGCTGATCCAAAGCGCTCAAAACGGAATTGATGGTTGCGGATTGTGCGTCGCGCACAGCCGGGCTTCGCCCGTCCAGTTCCGGCAGAACGACCGAAGCCGGCAAATCCTTGGCCGCCCTCACGACAAGCGTGGCAACCGAATATTGGTTGAGTTGCGAAATGACGCCCGCCAGCTTTACGCTTTCCTCTGAAAACTGGACCGAGCGTTTGTCAACCGGCCCCGCAGCCACCGTCAGACCGCGCATCCGGGCCAGAATTTCATTGCCCTTTACAAACGCGGTCTCGATCAGGGGCTGCTGGTTCGAAATCTGCTCTTCCAGATTGCGCAGTTCCTCACTCTTTTGCTTCAGCACGCGAAATACGGCACCACGCCCCGAAGACCCGGAAAGCTCTCCGGTTTCTTCCAGCGCCGCCAGTTCCTCGAAACTCTGCCGGGCCCGCTGGACATCCCGCCCCAGCGCTTGACCGCTGAGCGCAATTTCATGGGCTTGCTCCAGTGCGGACTGATAATCGCGGACCGTGTTTTCCAGATGCTGTTCCACGGCGGCAGACCCTGCCAATGCGGCTGCGTTCAGCCAACTGGACATTGCGATGATGGCCAATGATCCAAAGAAGGTGGACACCGTCAACCCGATAAACCCGCCCGCAGACCGCATAGAGGGCAGCAGACGCAGCATGTAGCTCCAAAACACAAAGATCCCGACCGAGACCGCAATCGAATAGGCGATTGCCGCAAAGAAAGAGACAGCGCCATTTTCCTCCAGCAAGGAAGATACGCCCAGATAGGTATAGATGCCCGATGCCAGGGCCAGCACGCCCAGCGCGGCGGGCGTAAACGTGTCGAGCCATGCCAAATGGCCCTCAAGTTCCTTGGCCGTCCGCAACCCTTTGGCCTCTTGCGCAGTGATCCTGCCGCGTTCATTCGTCATTGTAATCTCCGATCAGAAAATTGTCGGCACGCTCTGTGCCGCAAAATGCCAACCCGGGTTTGACCGGGACGACGCTCTGCCGGAAACAGCGCTGCGTCACCGTCAAAGCCAGGCGGCAAGGATGGGAAAAAGCGAAACTGGTGACGCAAAACAGGGACAGCAGAACCGGACAAACGAGGCCGATGCGCCATCACGACGTGGTCTAATTCAGTTGCAATAGCCCGCCCGTGCGAGCCGGGAGCGCGCCGCTGGCGTCTCCAGATGGGCATAGCGGCCTCGCGAGTAACGATAGCAGTCCAGCGCATGTCCGGCCTTGATCAGCGCGGCGCCGATATCTTTGCCATCCAGATAACAGATGCCAATGTAACGATTATAACTGCGTTCCCCATTGAGTTCGCAGTCCAATTGACCGCCAGAAGCCAGATGATTGACCATCCAGCGACGCGCGGCCTGCCCCGCCTGCGTTCCGATCTCGGGGGCGTCAACGCCGTTCAGGCGCACGCGCACGCCATTGACCTGAACCGTATCCGCATCAATGACCCGGGTCCGCGCGCTGGCGGTGTCGCCCATGAAGACCAGCGATGCCGCCAACAGAAATATCAGCCTCATCCGGAACACCCGACGGCGACAGGCTCGGGGCAGATCGCGTTGATGCTTTGACCTTTGCCCACAACCCAGCCTTCTGGGCAGCCTTCTGGCAATGGCCGCGTTGAAAGTGATCTCTGACGCCCCATCGACTGACCTCCTCTGTCTGCAAACTGCGATACGGATGACCTATGTCGCATCGCCAAGCGCCGCGTTCGATTTTTGGCCAAATGGTTGTGTTATTGCGCCCTTGCAGCACGACGGCCCTGCACCATGCAGCCCCCGCAACAGGCAAGCTTATGGAGCGCAGGCTTCTGCCGCCCTCAGTCGTGCCCCGGGCCCGCTCTTTGTCAGGCGACGGGCGCATCCGTCATTTCATCACGACAATCCGGCCCGGCCGCTCACCTCTGTGCCGCGCTGACAAGGCGCGCGTTTTCTATCGCAATCACACTCTGCGCCGCAAACAACTGCGCCAACCGTAGCGCATCGTCTGAAAAAGGTCGTACGGTTTGTCGATAGATAGTGAACGCCCCGACCAACCTGTCCGCAGCCAGCATCGGGATCGCCGCAAAGGACCGTGCCCCGCCCAGATCGGCCGTCGCATAGCGCAGCGGATCCCCCGAATGATAAACCTCTTCGGATTTCACATCGATGATATTGATCACCTCACGCTGACGGCTCATCCGTCCAAGACCGGTCTGCGCGCCCACGCCAAAAGGCCCAGTGTTGTCCAGCCAGTCCTGAAACAACACAGGAATACCGCGCGTATAACTGGCCAGGAATGTTTGGTTCTGACGGCACTCAAACAGGATCCCGAATTCAGCGTCGCAAAGTTCCAGCGCATAGCCCAAAATAGAGGGCATCACCAAATCCAGATCCCCATGCGAGGCGCTGATAATCCGCAAAACCTCGCTCAAAGCCTTTTCGCGGCTCAGCGCCTCTTCCAGACCAAGCGCGAGTTCTGAAATCACCGAGTTCAATTCAGACTGGTTGCGTGGCGCAATCGCAGCCCCGCTCAGGCGGTTTGCCAGTTCCACTTTCGACGACACTTCGAGTTTGCGATAGATTGTGGCCAGATGCGTGCGCACGGTCGACGGCGCAATCACAAGAGCCGAGGCAATATCCTGATAGCTGGCCCCGGCGGCGTAGCGCTGGGCAATCTCTCGCTCTCTGGCACTTAACTCGCCCTGGTCTGACATTGATCTTACCCCGCCATTGCGTCACCGCCACAGTGACCATCCGATGCGCGGGGCGCAATCCTGCAGATGCTGTAGGCAAATACTGCACGATCCAGCCTTGGTTTACTGCATCTGCCCGATACGCAGGCCATCCCCCCTCGCCTATCCTCAACCCAATCAACACAAAACACAGAGGGTAAGATGTCAAATTTTGAAACCGCAAAAACGTTCTTTGATGCCTGCGAAACCGGTCAGGGCTGGGAGGCCTGCCAACCCTATTGCACATCCGACGCCAGCTTCTCCTGTCAGGCCGACGCGCTGGCCGAGACCAAGTCGCTGGCAGAATATGCCGAGTGGATGAAAGGGCTGCTGACCCCTGTTCCGGATGGGCGATATGTGCTGAAATCCTTTGCGATGGACCAGGATCGCGGTACAGCCGTGGCAGCGGCCGAGTTTCACGGCACACAGACCGGCGACGGTGGCCCCGTCCCGCCCACAGAGAAGAGTGTCGTTTCCGACTACGCCTATGTCATGACGTTCCAGGGGAACAAGATCTCGCATATGACCAAGATCTGGAACGACCTGCACGCGCTGCGTCAGCTTGGCTGGGCCTAATGCGCTGGCGCATCCTTTGCCTGCTTTTCCTGGCCCGGATCGGGCTGGGGTTTCAGTTCCAGACGCTGGCCTCTGTAAGCGACGGCCTGATCGTGGCCTTTGGACTGGACTACACGGGTATCGGATTGCTGATCGGGCTTTTCATGGCTCCGGGTCTGTTTCTGGCGCTTCCGGCAGGTTATTTGGGCAGGCTGGTATCGGATCGCAACATGGTCGCACTGGGGCTCGGGGCGCTGGCGATCGGCGGGCTGGTGTCCGCCTTTGCAACCAGCAGCACGGGCATCGGGCTGGGACGCCTGATCGCTGGCGCCGGGTTCCTGTTCTCTAACCTCTATTTCACCAAGATGGCCGCCGACTGGTTCGAAGGCCGCGAAATCGCCACAGCGATGAGCATCCTCGTCATGTCCTGGCCCTTCGGTATCGCCATGGGGCAAGTGGGCCATGCCTGGCTCGCCGAGGCTTTTGGCTGGCAACTGCCATTTCAGGTCGCCTCTGCCTATTGTCTCGTTGCGGCCTTGGCCGTGCATCAACTCTACCGCGCCCCGCACGATCTGCCCACAGCGGGCCCCGGCCCGGCACCCCGGTTGACCGGGCAGGAATGGCGGCTGGTGCTCTGCGCGGCCGGCGCCTGGGGCGCATTCAACGCGGGCTACATCACCTATCTTTCCTTCGGGCCAAAAGTGCTGGAAACGCTGGGCCATTCGGTCATCGCAGCGGCAGGTATCATCAGCATCGGCAGCTGGCTCATGACCGTTTCCGGCGCGCTCTGCGGTCAGATCGTAGATCGCCTGGGGCGGCGCAACCTCGTTCTGGCAATCTGCATGACGGGCGCAGTGTTGGCGCTTTGGCTGCTCAGCGTTCCGGGTGCGGGGCTCTTTGCCAGCCTCCTTTTCGGGCTTGTGGGCATGGCCCCTGCGGGCGTGATCATGGCCATGTCCGGACTGGCCCTCAGACCCCAAGTACGCGCCTTTGGCATGGGCATCTTTTTCACGATCTACTTTGCAATCATGATCGCGGCCCCCCCGGCGGCCGGAGCCCTGCTGGACGCAACCGGAGAGACAACAGGTCCGATCTGGCTGGCGATGGCTCTGTTCGCGCTTGTCGTGCCGCTGTCCCTGGCCTTTCAATTCTTCAAGTCCGGACCGGCCCGGCCCGAACGCGCTGGCGCAATGCGAAAAACCTGACTCACTTAACATCGCCTCAAAAACCACGGGGGCAAACGCATCAAGCCGGCAGCGGTGTTTCAAGTCTTTCGCATTGTGTATTTGAAAACGGCCCCGGGCCGCAACCGCCTGCGCGCGCTCAATCCTGCCATTTGTCCAGCGCAGCGGCCAGTTCGGCATGCTCCCTGGCCTTGGCGGCCAGGCTGATCCCTTCGCGCGCTGCATCCCATGCCTGCCGGATCGCGGCCACACCGCTGGCAGGCCCCATCGGATGCCCATGGATGCCCCCGCCCCCCAGATACATCAGATCCAATGTCCGGCCCGTCCGTTCGTATGTCTCAACCGCCTGCCCGCCCCATTGCCCGGAACAGACCACCGGCAATGCCCGGTCATCCTGGTGGAACATCGGCGTCATGACATCGCCAAAAGACCGGACAAAACTGTCATCCGGCTCCCAGTATTTGGCACGGATACCGTTGATCTGAAACTGGTCCACCCCCAGCAAACGCCAGATTTTCTGATAGGCGCGGAACTCCATACCCAAGCCCGGATGGCGGGTCAGGATATCCCAACCATTGCGATGCGCATGCAGACACAGCCCAGACCGTTTGCGCAGAAACGACATGCCGCCATAGCCGATCGAGTTGATGTTGAGCACCGCCGCATTGCCCCCCGCCTCGACAACCAGATCATGGTTGCGCATCATCACATCCGGGTCGGCCGAGGATATACCAAAGGCATACATGACCTTTTTTCCGGTCTTTTGCTCATGCGCCAGGATGACAGGCATGATCGCACGGACCCGGGCCTCCAGCGACGAATAGCCGGGGCTCATCAGCTTTTCATCGTCCTTGATGAAATCCACCCCCGCCTCGCACAGCCCCTTGATCACGGCCGCGGCCTCCTCGGGCAGCAGACCCAGCGACGGTTTGATGATGGAGGCAATGATCGGCCCCTCGCTCACCCCGGTCAGACGACGGGTCCCCTTGATGCCAAATTGCGGCCCCGGATGGCAGGCCCACTCTGGCGGCAGATCAATATCCATCACCCGCACGCCCGTCAGACCGCGCACCGCATAAACCCCGCCAATGGTGATCGTGACCAAGGCCGCAATATCGGTGCCAACCGCCTCCAGCGGATAGGCAATCACAACATCTGCACGATGATAGGGCCCCGGCTCTGATGTGGGCAGGGAGGGCGTGTCATGCGCCGGCAACGGCGTGATCCGCTCGACCACAGCGGCGCAGCGGGCCTGGACCTCCGCAGTCTCTCCGGGCAGTTCTGTAAAGGTGCCGGTGGATTGGTCGGACGCAATCTTGGCGGCCAAGCGTTCGATGCTGCCCGGTGTCTCCAGCCGATATGTCACGCGGATATACGTGCTTGCCATGCTTGCCGCCCTTCTGGTTGACGTCACTGTAATACTCATCATACCAGCCCGCAACGTGTTCGCTCAATTGACGAAAACCGCGCGCAAAGCTCGGACAGGACCAAGCCTTCATCAAAGCCGATATCGCCTTCCATCTCGCCTTGGCAGAGACGACCGGAAACACTTTGATCCGGGTCATGCCCCAGGCCATGCTGTCCCGGCTGGCGCAATACGACAAACCGCTTCTGTATTGGTCAGGCCGCGCGAACATGACCGCATCGAGGACTTTTCAAAGCGTCACGCTGAAGACGGAGCAACCCAATAGATGGCCGGTCATGTCAACCGCTGCGACCCTTTATGGGGAGGTGCACGATCGGCCTGAACCTCGCCCATTTGGTCTGAAACGTCGTTCAAGAGACCTTCTTTTTAAGGTCAGAAACTGTCTGTTTGAGGTTTTCAAACTGGGTTTTGACCCTGTTGTACGGGCTCGCCGCACCGGAAAAGTGGCTGTGCTTCACTGCCCTTTCCAGAAAAGACCAGGGATGCAGGCTCAAAGACTTCCCGCTACCGCTCTTGCCCACACCGTATCCACCGATGCCGGATGTCGACAATGCAATGCCTTTGTCGCCTGCATTGCCAACACGGAGCGCAGCCGCCTCCAATTCTTCGTTTTCGTTTTCCCAGTCGTTGACTGCCGCTTCAGCGACATCCACAAGCTTCTGAAAACCATCCACATCCCTTTGAACTGTCGCGACCATGTCCATAAGCAGCCCTGGAGCGGCGTCATACGCTTTTTGGGCGTCATCGACGACATTTCTCAATCTCCCCCTGCACGCCTTGTCCAGTTTGTCATTTTCAGCTTGCAGCTTCAGCAACGCCTTGCGCAGCTCCTCGTTGTCCCTGCCCTCTTCCGAAAGCGCCTTTGTGATCATGGAAGAGATTTTTGCGACGGTCGGAACAAGCGTGTCGTTCAACCCTTTTTTGGCGATATCAAGCCATTCATCGGCCGTCTTACCCAACCTTGTGTTGCCCACCGCCAGCGTATCAAACATGTCTCTCGCGCTCTCTGCGCCGGTCTCTACCGTCTGCGTTAGCGTCGTGAGTTTCTTGAGCACACCCTGAATCCTGTCGACCACCTTGAAACTTTTCTTGTCCGGCGATGACCCAGAGGGTGCAGCCTCGATTTCGTCTGCAACAGCCTGGAATTCATCGGTCGCTGTTGCCAGGCCACGCTTGGCATCGTTCAGGGCAGAAGCAACCGTTTGCAAAGGGAATTCGTCGGAATGAAGGCCATTCTGCTGCGCCCGCAGCGCCAGCATTCGTTCTATGAAAGAATCGCTCGTCTCTTGGGCAAAGCTTTTCAAACATTGCTCCGCTTCCGAGCGCAAGCGCTCGACACCACGTTGATCGCCTGCAGCCAGGCTCTTCTGCGCCTGTTTCAGGATCTGGGCCAGTTCGCTTTTTCGATTTTTCGTCGTCGTGGTCAGATCTGCAATGACATTGCGAATGACCGCGCCAACCTTGGCCTGAAACTGGTCTTGTTTTGCGCGCACCGACTTTTCGTAAAACGCGATTCCGGCAACCAGTTTCTTGAGGAGCGTGCGGTCATTTTTGGCCGGAAAAGCCGCCAGCACCTTGCGGGTTTCTCCCTTTAGGTCGTCCAGCGCCTTTAAGGTTTCGTCAAACGCCCGCGCGGTCGCGACACCGCTCAAAGCCTCGAACTTGGATCGGAATTGCGGGATCATCACGGTCAGATCCGAAGGGTCGCGCACGGTCGAGCCGAGTGTTCGTTCCCACCATTCAATGGTCAGCGGGTCACGCGCCGTCGCCCGGCCCAAAACACCCTGGTTCTTGGATTTACTGCTTAGCGATTCTTCATTCGAGATTTCGCCAAAGTTGCGGATCAGAATGATGTCCCCTTCGCCAAAGTGGTGCTTCTTGTCATGTTTGATCCGAAACACCAGGTCGTTCTTCACCAGCCCGACCTTGCAGTAAGGCTTTTTCAGGGCTGCCCCGGTGGCCTGGCTCATCAGATTTTTGGCACGCGCAAGCCCGGACGAGTCAAAATCCACCCCGATAAAGGAGCGGGCTTCGCCCCATTTGAACTGACGCAGTTCGCGTTCGTATTCCTTTTCGGACTTATCCATTTTGGGAAATTTTGCCACGCAAATTCACCTTTCTGAAAATTCGTTCATCAAACTAAAGTTAATTTAACCTACACCAACCACCGGCACCTGAAACAATTGGGCCCGGTTCTTGTGCCATGTTGTCGGCTTTTGAACGACCATTCAAGTTTACTTTGTTACCTCAGGGTCAAGGCGCATCTGTTTTCTGCCAAACGTTTTTCACTGATCCAAAAACAGGCCGCGCCCGCTGATCCATCCAGCCAACACCGGCCCGCCACACGGCAAGACCACTCAGTGACAGCATCTGGATCAATCTGCCGGCATTTGCGAAACTCTGACCGCCGAGAAAAACGCCGGTTTCGCATGCACCAAAACGGGCACAAAGGCAGGAGTTGACTCATTCTTGCAAAGGGATAAGGTACAGGTATGGACAGGTTTGAACAGGATAGTACAAGTGAGCGTCTGATTGGCGCGCCCAAATCCGTTAGGATTGCAGAAACACTCGAAGCAGAAATCCGCTCGGGCGCTTTGGGCAATGGCGCCCCGCTGGAAAGCGAAAGCGGGCTGGTCAAACGGTTCTCGGTCAGCAGGAACACCATTCGCAAAAGCCTCGAAATCCTGCACGGCAAGGGTTTGATCACCACCCGCACCGGGGTTGGCTCTTTTGTGACCTTTGGCGGCAAAACCATTGACGACACCAGCGGCTGGACATTGGCCCTGTCCGTTGGCGATGTTGAACTGGCGACACGCATCCTGCAACTCAAACGCGGGACAATGGATCTGGCGGGCGCGCCAGACAATATCGGCAATGATTTTCTGATCGTGGACCGGCTGCGCTTTCAACAGCACACCGGCTTGGGTGTCTCGCTGGAACGCAGCCGCATCACATGGCGCGATGGTTTTGAAAAGGTCCTGAGCCAAGGATTGCCCGGTGGCTCGCTTACAACCACCCTGCGAGACAACTGTCTGACCGTGGTCAGCGGAGATGAATGGGCCAAGGTTTTGCCGGCCCTCTCGGCTCATGACGCACAGCTGATGGGCCGCACCGCGGGCGAACCGATGCTGCGCCTGTCCCGCCTGACGCGGGCTGCGGATTATTCCGTCCTTGAATATGTCGAAAGCACCCTGGATCCGAACCTGTTCGGGCTGCATATGGAGTTCTGAGGCCCAATGTCGGATCATGACACACAATTTGACCGGGCCTGCGCCGCACTCTGCGGCATGGCGATTGGCGATGCGCTGGGGATGCCCTCGCAGACGCTTTCGACCTGCGACATTCAAAAACACTATGGCACGATCACAGATTTCGTTGCCCCCTTCCCGGATCATCCGGTGTCCCATGGGCTGGCGGCGGCCACCGTGACCGATGACACGGAACAGGCCTTTCTGCTGGCCCATCGTCTGATCGCCGACGGGGGGCAGATCAATGACACCACCTGGGCGCAGGACCTCCTGGGGTGGGAGGCCGATATCCGCGCGCGTGGTTTGCGCGATCTGCTGGGGCCCTCCTCCAAACTGGCCCTGGCCAGAATCCTGGACGGCGCCCCGGCCAGCGAAACCGGCAAGGCCGGCACGACCAATGGCGCCGCGATGCGGATTGCACCAATCGGGATTGCCACCAACACAAACCCCCTCCCCGCCTTTCTGGACCGGGTCGAGATGGCCTGTCGCATGACCCACAATACCGGCGAGGCCATCGCTGCGGCTGCCGCTGTCGCGGCTGTCATCAGCTGCGGCATCAACGGGGACAGCTTTGACGACGCCATACCCATGGCGCTCCGTGCCGCAGAGGCTGGCCAAGCCCGTGGTTACGCGGTCGGCGACACCGATATCGCAGGCCGCATCCGCCATGCGCTGGCCGTTGCCACATCCGACGTCCCAATCGCCGAGTTTGCTGCGCAGGTTGGCACCTCGGTCAATTCTCATGAGTCCATCCCTGCGGCATTCGGCGTGGTGATGCGCGCGCGCGGCGACGTCTGGCAGGCGACCCTGATCGCTGCGAACATCGGCGATGACACAGACACAATTGGCGCAATCGCGGGGGCAATGGCGGGGGCCTGCTCTGGTCTGCAAGGCATGGATCCGCATAAAATCGACAGGATCCGCGCCGCCAATGACCTGCCCGTCGAAGCCGTCGCAACACGTTTGCTGGCCCTGCGCGACGCCTCCGCGCCCGCCACAGACCAAAACATGCAGATTGCCCCATGACCGGCCGCTTGATGCAACTCTCTGGCGCTATCGTCGATCTGGTCTATTCGGTCCAAGCCGTGCCAAAGCCCGGCGAAGAGGCCATCGTTTCAGATTTCGCCGTGACCCCCGGTGGCGGCTATAACGCGATGGTCGCGGCCAGACGCGCGGGGATGGAGGTCACCTATGCGGGCGGCATCGGATCGGGACCCTTTGGTCAGATCATCCAGAACGCCCTGAACGCCGAAGACATCCAATCCCTGCTCCCACCAGATCCAAACCGCGATCAGGGCTGTTGCACGGTGATGATCGACCGCGCAGGCGAGCGCACATTCGTGGCCCGAGAAGGGGCCGAAGGCCATGTCACCGCGGATCATCTGGCAGAGGTGGACTGCACCGCCCATGACTGGGTGCTGCTGTCTGGCTACGCGCTCTACTACGACGGCTCGCGCGGCGCGTTCCGGGACTGGCTGCGCTCAGATGCGGCCATCCCCAACCTGGTGTTCGACCCGGCCCCCGTCGTGGCCCAGATCCAGCCCGATGTGCTGAACGCCGCTCTGGAGCGCGCCCTATGGCTCAGCCTGAACGCGCGGGAGGCGAGGGTTCTGACCGGCCTGTCCGACCCGATCGAGGCCGCAACCGCGCTTGCCACGACACGCCCCGAAAACGGCGGCGTGGTTCTGCGCAATGGCGCGGCGGGCTGCATCGTGGCGACCGCGCGCGCATGCACCTTTGTTCCCGGACACACGGTCAGCGCAATTGACACGAACGGCGCGGGCGACACGCATCTGGGCAGTTTTTTCGCCCGGTTGTCCATGGGCGACACCCCTGCAACAGCAGCCGTTTACGCCAACGTCGCTGCCGCGCTTTCCACCACACGAAAAGGCCCTGCCACCGCTCCAACAGCGGCGCAGGTCCTACAGATAACAAACAATAAAACGGCATGCTTAACGAGCACAGTACCGCAAGACACACAACATGGAGATCTATCATGAAAACCAAACTTCTGGCGGCAACGCTGCTAACCACGGTCTCATTCGGGATCAGCGCCAGCGCCGATGAAATCCGGGTCCTGAACTGGCAAGGCTATGGCACCGACCTGGATTGGGCCCTCGCCGATTTTACAGCCGCCACAGGCCACACGGTCGTGCATGAATACTTCACATCCGAGCAGGAAATGCTCACAAAAATGCGCACAAATCCAGGTGCTTATGATGTGGTTCTCATCAATGCCGCCTTCACGCCGCAGGCTCAGAGCGAAGGTCTGATCGGCCCGATTGACACCGCCAAAATTGCCAATATCGCCGATGTACCCGCCAATCTGACCGGCAACCAGGACCTGAACGCCGACGGCGCGCTCTATGGTGTCCCCTGGACATGGGGCCTGACATCATTCGCTGTAAACACAAATGAATTCAGCGACATGCCCACCTCAATTGAAGTCTTCTGGGACGAAGCTTACGCGGGCAAAGTCTCCATCCGCGACGATGCGCTGGAAGCGGTGCAATTCGGCGCGATCGCCACGGGGCAAGACATCAACAACATCGCTGACCTGGACGCCGTGCAGGCCAAACTATCCGCGCTGATGCCACAGATCCGCACCTATTGGGGGTCAGAGAACGACTGGAACCAGTTCATGGCGGCGGGCGACCTTGCGGTTGCAACCTTCTGGTCCGGCTCGGCCAGCCGGTCGATGGCGGCCGGTCTGCCCGTCCAGTTCGTGGTGCCGGACGAGGGCGCGATTGGCTGGCTTGACGGTCTGTCGATCCCTGCCAGCTCCACCAAACAGGACGCGGCACATGCCTTCATCAACTGGATGATCGACCCAGCGTTCTACGTCAAATGGGCCGCCGAAGGTGCGCCAGCCTCGGCCAACGCCAAAGCCGCCGCCGCCCTGCCCGATGACGCTTTCAACAAGCGTGTTCTGGGCGATCCGGCTGTTGTCGCACGGGTGCAATTCCAGCGCCCCGTCTCTGACGAAAACCGCGAGACCTACCTGGCCCTCTGGCAAGCGCTCAAGGCGGCGCAATAAGGCTCGGGCGCGGGGACGGATATGGCCAACTCAGTCGCATCACAGGACAGGCTGCGCATTCTTGGCCTGCTGTCCCCGGCCTATCTGTGGCTGACAGTGGCAATCTTCCTGCCTCTGTCGGCCATGCTTTATTTCAGTTTCCTGTCCGACGTGCCGTTTGGCGATACCGAATGGCGCTATACATCCGAAAACTACCGCGCCTTCTTCCAGACCTCGACCTATGCAATCTTGCTCTGGAAATCGCTCAAACTGGCCCTGATGGTCACGGCGGTTTCGGTTCTGATCGGCTTTCCCTGCGCTTATGTGCTGGCCAAGGTCATCAAGGGACGCAGCCGCGAAGCCCTGTTCCTGCTGGTGATCCTGCCGTTCTGGTCCAACTCGTTGGTGCGGATATTTTCCTGGGCCATCGTATTGCGGGGCAACGGGGTGCTGGAAATCGGGTTGAACATGATCCTGCCCTTCGAAGTCGATGTGAACATTATGTTCTCGACCCCGGCGATCGTGATCGGTCTGGTGCATTCCTATGTGCCTTATGTGATCCTGACCTCCTACCTCGCCTTGCAGGCCATCGACGACAATCTGATTGATGCCGCCCGCTCCATGGGCGCCAGCAAACTGACGATCCTGTGGCGGTTGATCCTGCCCCTGTCCCTGCCGGGCCTGCTGGCCGGGGCCGTGCTGATCTTTGTGCCGGTGGTCGGCTCTTTCATGGAACCGCGCATTCTGGGCGGGCGTGTGGGCACCTACTTTGGAACTGTCATCGAGGATCAGTTTGTCGCCGTCTACAACTGGCCCCTGGGTGCCGCGCTTTCGTTCATCCTGCTGGCCGTGGTCCTGCTGATCCTGGCCGTCTCCAGCCCCGTACTGAAAAGGGCGCAGACATGAATGGCTCCATGCTCTCTCTGGCTGGCCGCATATGGCTCGCTCTGGTCCTGGTGTTTCTCTATGCCCCCATTCTGGTCATGGCGTTCATGTCGTTCAACGCCTCGCAATACTACCAGCTGCCCTTTGATTTCTCATGGAAATGGTATCAAAAACTGGCCACCAACACCGAGATCATCGACGCTGCCATCCGCTCTGTCCTGATCGCTCTGGCCACCACCGTGATTGCCACCGTGCTTGGAACGGCAGCAGCCCTTGCCATGTTCCGTTTCGAGTTCCGCGGCAAACGGTTCCTGCAGGTTATGCTGTTTCCGCCAATCGCCATCCCCTGGCTGATCACCGGCACAGCGATGCTGATCTTTTTCTACGGCGTCGGGCTCGACCGTGGCACCTCTGCGGTGTTGATCGGACATGTGGCCCTGGCCCTGCCCTATGTGATTGTCGTGGTCACCGCCCGTCTTGCAACCTTTGACCCCACCCTGGAGGAAGCCGCCCGCTCCATGGGCGCCAGCCCCTGGATGGTCACCCGCCGCGTGACCCTGCCGTGGATCTCTTCGGGGATCATCGCCGGGGCGCTCTTTGCCTTTGCGGTCAGCTTTGACCAATTCGTGGTGTCCTATTTCCTGTCAGAACCCGGCGACAGCACCCTGCCCGTCCTGATCTACACCGCCATCCGCAAAGGTTTCACACCCGAGATCAACGCGGTGTCCACAATTATCATTGTCATCTCGATGGCCGTCATGCTGTTGGCTGCGCGGTTTTCCAACTTCGGAGGCGAACGCTGATGGCCGAGGTTTCAGTCCGCAACATCACCAAATCCTTTGGCACCCTCAAGGCGCTGAACGATGTGACCATGGATTTTCCCGATGGTGGGTTCTTTGGCCTGCTCGGGCCCTCAGGCAGCGGCAAGACCACCCTGTTGCGCACAATTGCCGGCTTTATTTTTGCCGATGGCGGCTCGATCCGCATCGGGGAGGAAACCGTCGAAAACATCCCGGTGGAAAAACGCGACATTGGCATGATGTTCCAGAACTACGCGCTGTTTCCGAATATGAGCGTCGCGGACAACATCGGCTTTGGTCTGCGCGTGCGCAAGGTGGGCGTCGCCGAGGAACGCCGCCGCATCGGCGAGGCTCTGGATCTGGTTCAGCTCTCCCAGCACGGCGATCGCAAGCCGCACCAGCTCTCGGGCGGGCAACGTCAGCGCGTCGCCCTGGCCCGGGCGATTGTCACCAACCCGCGCGTGCTTTTGCTGGACGAACCGCTCTCTGCCCTGGACAAGGCGCTGCGCGTCGACATGCAGATCGAATTGAAACGCATTCAGCGCGAAATCGGCATCACCACAATCTTTGTGACTCATGATCAGGAAGAGGCACTGACCCTGTCCGACAAGATCGGCATTCTCAAGGATGGGGCGATGGTTCAGGCCGGAGACCCCCGCGCCGTCTATCACAGCCCGGTCGATCTGTTCACGGCCACCTTCATGGGAGAAGCAAACGTGCTGTCGGGCGATGGCACCGCCGCCAGCCTGCTGAACACCCCAGAGGCAAACATATCTGTTCCGCAGAGCCTCAAAGAGGATGCAATCTGTCTGGTCCGCCCCGAAAGCATGACTGTCACCGCCACCAAACCCCAGGACGACGGCCAGTCCTATCTTCCCGGCGTTCTGACCCAAAGGATATTTGCCGGTGCAATGACAACCTGCCTGGTTCAATCCGGCGGCAGAACACTAAAGGTCATCGCCAAGGATCATGACCTGCCGGAAATGGAGGCAGGTGCCGCAGTCTGGGTGGCATGGAAACATGACCAGATGTTCTCGGTTCCCCGGACATAGCCGCAAAACGCGCCACCTCCGCCCGGCCACAGGCGGCATTTGCAGGCGCTTCCCCTCAGCGGGAAGCGCCCGGTTCTTCGCTATTCAAAGAAGGTGGCGTTGCGTCCCCCCACCACAATGTCAAAGTCAAAGGCCTCCTCGACATCCGCCGGCCCAACATCGCGCGGCTTGCCAATATTGCGTTCAAAACCGTCGCCCATCAGGATCGCCATCGGGTCCGAGGCATTGTTCGGCTCATCCGGGAAATACATCTGCGTGATCAACCGCGATGACCCGCCACTGATCGACATATGGATATGCTTGGGGCGCCAGCGCCCAATATCCGGCCGCGCCAGATAAGCGCCCGGGCTGATCGCCCAGAACCGATAGCAGCCCGCATCGTCGGTCAGAACCCGCCCCAGCCCCAGATGGTTTTCGTCCAAAGGCAGACCCGAGTGGTCCTCCACATGGCGATAGCGCCCGTGATGGTTCGCGCTCCAGATCTCCAGCAAGGCCCCCGCCAGCGGACGGCCCGACTCGGTTCGCACAACGCCAGTGACCTCGATCGGCACACCATCGGCGCGCGGCCGGTCCGGCCCGGTGCGGGTCATGTCCCATTCATGCGGACGCGTGGCATAGCGTGCCGGCACCACCGGCACAAAGCTCTCGCGGGCCGCATCCGGGATCAGACGCAACCGTTGGCGCGGGGTGCGCTGGTCAGAGGTGTTGTCGGTTGGGCCAATGCCCAGAATACGTCCTTCAGTGCCCATGGTTCAGCTCTCCAGATCGTCAAAGAATGGTGTTTCACCAGGTCCGGCCATCACAATGTCCAAGACATAAACCTCGGCCCCGCTGGCCGTGCGCCCGTCATGGCACGCGATCAGCTTGGCGGCATCGCTCCCGACTGCCTGCAACACGGGGTCGGTGTCATTGCCCGCCTGATCGTCGAAAAAGACCTGCGTCACGACGCGGCTGATCCCGTCCGAAAAGATCGTGATCGTGATATTGGGCGCCCGCCCGGGCGTGGCGCCGGGCAGAATGGTCCGAAACTCATAGGCCCCCGACGCGGTCCGCAACCGTCCATAGCCATGAAACCAAGGATCAATGTCTTCATGCTCCTGCGTGGCAGGCGTGCGGTAAACGCCCTTTGCATTGGCCTGCCAGAATTCCAAAATCGCGCCATTGGCCAATTCCCCGTGCCGGTCCAACACGCGCCCCCGCAGAATAATCGGCGTACCCGCCGCCTGCGCCACCAGCCCCGGATCAACACAGGTCAGATCCTCCAGCGCGGGATCAGCAAAGTAGATCGGAAAATACGGCCCGCAGGTATCTTCGTTCGTGGCCGCTAAAAGGTTGGATGCCGCTTCGCTCATCACCTGTCCTCCATTGTCTTTGATGTGTTTTGCAGATTAAACACTCGGGACCGCAATATGAAAAGCGATTGCCGATGACCAAAGCGTCCAATCATGATGTGTATTTTGTCCCCGGGTTGCACCGGGGGCTGCGCATTCTCGAAATCCTCGGCGCCTCCGAGACGCCCATGTCGCTCAGCGACATCGCCCGCGCGATGGAGCTGAGCCGGTCCTCGGCCTTCCGTCTGGTCTATACCCTGCGTCAGATGGAATTCATCCGCGAGGCCGAACAGGCCAATACCTTCACCCTTGGCGCGCGCGTGCTGAACCTTGGATTTGCCTATCTGAACCAGCAGCCAATCACCACGATCGCCCGTCCCATTCTCGCTCAACTGCGCGATGAAACCGGTGTATCCACGCATCTGAGCGTTCTGGAAGGGGATGATGTGCTCTATCTGGTCAGCCATCAGGCCAGGACGGGCTATGTGTCGAACATGCGCACGGGCACCCGCACGCAGGCCTATGCCTCGGCCATTGGCTGGTGCCTGCTGGGCGCTCTTAACCCGGCCGACCTGCAAGCATTTGCCGCCCGCCAAACCTGGCAGCGTTTCACCGAGCACACGCCGATGGACGCCGCCAGCCTGATCGCGCGCGTGACCGAGGTGCGCGAGACGGGCCATGTCATTTCGCGCGGTTTTCGCGAACCGGGCGGATCGAGCGTTGCCGTACCCGTGCGCGACAACACCGCCAAAGTGGTCGCCTGCGTGAACCTGTCGGGCCCCGACAGCGGGTTTGACTTTGACCAGATGGACGGCTTCTTTCTGCCCCGGGCCCAGGACGCCGCACGGCAGATTTCGCGCGCGTTGGGCTACCAGGGCAACTAGGCTCATCCGGCAATTCCCAGAATATCGCGCGCCTCGTCCGGGCTGGCCAATGTGCCGCCCAGATCGCCGATGATCCGCGCCGCCTTGGTCACCAACTGCGCGTTGCTTTCACAATGCTCGCCCTTGGCGATATGAGCCGTATCCTCCATCCCGATCCGGATGTGCCCGCCCAGCAACCACGCCTGCGCCAACATCGGAAAGGCCGTGCGGCCAATCCCGAACGCGGCCCATTGGGTGCCCTCGGGCAATTGGCTGACCAGATAGGCCATGGTCGCAGGGTTCGCCACCGCGCCAAAACGGACGCCCAGAACCATTTGCACCATCAGCGGCGCACGCAGCACGCCGCGCGCGACAAAATCCTTCACCATATGCAGATCGCCACTGTCAAAGATCTCGATCTCGGGCGTCACACCCGCGCCGTAAATCTGCTCTGCCATGATTTCCAGGTTGCGCGGGCTGTTGATGACCGAGGCCTGCCCCGACCACATCGTATTGAAATCCAGCGTACAAATCTCTGGCCGCAAGGCCTCCACATGCGCCACGCGTTTTTCCGGCACACATAGGGTCGATCCCGCGGCTGCAATCTGCGGGTCATCATCCGACGGGATGAACCGCCCGCCCTCGCCCGTGGTCAGGTTCAACAAGACATCCGTGTTCTCGGCCCGGATCCGCTCGACCAGTTCTGTATACAGATCCAGCCGCATGGACCCTTTGGCTGTTTCAGGATCGCGCACATGCAAATGCACAATCGCTGCCCCGGCAGCCGCCGCATCCAGCGCCTGGCGCGCAATCTGTTCCGGAGTAACCGGCAGGTTCGGGCTAATCTGTGGCGTCATCAGGTTGCCCGTGATCGCAGCGGTCAGGATTGTCTTGCGCGCCATCTCAGTTCTCCACCACATCGGCCACGGCCGCGCGCAGCGTCTGCACAATCAGCGCGATCTCTTCTTCGGTCGAATTATAGGCCGGGGCCAGCAACACATGATCCCCGTTGATCCCGTCAACACAGCCCTGCGCCGGATAGGTCATCACCCCCCGCGCCTTGGCCGCCGCCGCGATTTTCATGGCGATCCCATCAGCCGGGGCAAACGGCGCCTTGCTGCTTCTGTCCGTAACCAGTTCGATCGTCCAGAACAGCCCGCGTCCACGGATGTCCCCCACATTGGGATGCTGCCCAAAGGCCGCCCGCAGCGCCGACTCCAGCTGACCGCCCAGTTTGACCACATTGTCCAACAGGTTCTCTTCTTCGATCACCTGCTGCACGGCCAAAGCGCCCGCCGTGGCAATCGCATGAGACATATAAGTATGCCCATTCCACAGCTTGCCACTGCCCGCCTTGATCACATCGACAACCTTTTGCGCCGCCAGGACCGCTGCAATCGGCTGATAACCGGCCCCCAGCCCTTTGGCCATGGTGGTCAGATCCGCCGCAATCCCCTCTTGCTCCAACGCAAAGGCCGTGCCCGTCCGGCCCATGCCGCTCATCACCTCATCCGCGATCAACAGAATGCCATGCGCATCACAGATCTCGCGGATCCGTTTGAAATAGCCCTCCGGCGCCGGTTGCGTCCCCAAGGATGCCCCCACGACAGGCTCTGCAACAAAGGCCATCACGGTCTCTGCCCCCAGCCGCAGGATTTCCGCCTCCAGCAGATTGGCCATGCGCATCGCAAAATCGGCGTCACTCTCGTCATCATGCTGCAAACGATACGCGTAAGGCGCATCAATGTGATTGACCTGAATCAACAAGGGCGCAAAAGGCGCGCGCCGGCCCGCGTGCCCGCCCGTGGCCAAGGCGCCCAGCGTATTGCCATGATAGCTCGGCTTGCGGGCAATGATCTGGCACCGCTCCGGCTCGCCCTTCTCAATGCAATATTGCCGCGCCAGCTTCAGCGCAGCCTCCATCGCCTCCGAGCCTGAGCCCAGATACATCACCCGCCCGGCCCCGGTCCCCTCGGGCGCACGCGACACAAGGTTTGCGGCCAGATCCTCGGCAGGTTGGTTGGTGAAAGACCCGGTATGGGCAAAGGCCAGCTGATCAACCTGCGCCTTGATCGCCTCGCGCACCTTCTCATTGTCATGCCCCAGACAAGACACAGCCGCCCCGCCACAGGCATCCAGGTATCGCCGCCCCGTCTCGTCAATCAGGTAATTTCCCTCGGTCGAGACAACAACGGGCAAGTCAGAGACGAGGTCCCGGTGAAAAACACTGCTTTGGGCCATGACGATCCCCTCTTTATGTCTTGTATATAAACTCACGTTTTGTATATTAAACGAAACGCAGCATAGCAAGGCATAACTCATATGACGGGCGCATTGAACGGCATAAAAGTCCTGGACCTGACCCATGTGCTGGCCGGGCCATTTTGCAGTTATCAGCTTGGCCTGCTGGGCGCGGACGTGATCAAAATCGAAGATCCATCCAACCCCGATTGCGCCCGAGGGCGCGGTCCTGACGATGCATTGAACGCCGCCGGGCTTGGGCTGAACTACCAGGTTCAGGGCGGCAACAAACGCAGCCTCGCGCTTGACCTGCGCTCGGATGACGGGGCCGACATCTTGCGCACCTTGGTGCAAAACGCCGATATCCTGGTCGAGAATTACACCACCGGCGCGTTGACGGGGCTGGGTCTGGGCCATGAGGCGCTGGCCGCGACCAACCCGCAACTGATCCATTGTTCGATCACCGGCTATGGCGACACCGGCCCGCAGGCCGAACATGGCGCCTATGATAATGTCATTCAGGCCACCAGCGGAACAATCGCTCAATGCGGCGGCAACAAACCGGGCGTGTCCTTTGTCGACTATGCGACAGGCTATGCCGCTGCCTTTGCCATCTCCGCCGCCCTGACCGGACGGGCGCAGACCGGCCAAGGCACCCATATCTCTGTGTCCATGCTCGAGGTCGCCATGCAGATGATGGCGCCCGAAGCCGCCGCCGCCCAACATGACACCCCGACAAAACGCGGCAAAGAGGCAGGCATCGCCAGCTACGACACCCGCGACGGCCGCCTGATGCTGGGCGCCTTCCGCCCGTCCCAATACCGCAAACTGGCCATCATGCTCGACGGGCTGGGCCACCCCCTGCCCGCCCTCTCCCAAATCCACGACTGGCCGGATGTCTGGGGGTTGAGTGATCAGACCAAAACAGCGCTGAGCCAGATCTTTCTCACCGCAGACGCGGACACCTGGGTCACACGCCTGCGCGCCGCCGATCTGCCCGGCGAACGGCTCAAAACCCTGGCCGAAGCGGTCGCATTGCCCCAGCTGGACGCGCGGGGTTATTTCCAGCCCAGCCCGGCCAAAGACGGCCCTGCCCTGCCCACAACAGCCTTTCATATCGGCGGCGACAGCACCAAACTGCACCGCGCGCCCCCAACCCTCGGCCAGCACACGCGCAGCATCCTGACCGAGATGGGCCTGGACAGCCGCCGGATAGATCAACTCTATGACAGGAGTGTCGTCACATGACCCCTTTGACCGCGACCCCCTGGAGCAGCCTGCCCGACGCGCTGCACCATCGCGGCGAACCATCGCCCTGGGCCAAAATGACCCGCCCCGGCCAACCCATGCATTCCTTCCTCGAAGCTGCGTTCTTTGACCAGGACGGGAACCTCTGGCTGTCGGACGTGCCATATGGGCGCGTATTCCGCATTTCGCCGGCGGGCGAATGGACCCTGATGCACCAGATTGACGGCGAACCCCATGCAATGCGCCTGGCCCCGGATGGCCAACGCATCGCCGTGGACTATCGCCACGGGCTGATCGCGCTGACCGGCCACTCCACCTTTGATATTCTCAGCACCGGAGCGGCCACCCCCTTCCTCGGCCTGTCCGATATGGCCTACGGCCCGGACGATGTGCTCTGGTTCACCGACAGCGGACGCAGCAGCCTCAGCGACCCCAGCGGGCGCGTCTACCGCTGGCACAATGGTGATTTGCGCATGGTGGTGGACTGTGTCCCCTATTCCAACGGTATCGCGGTTTCCCCGGATAGCGCCTGGGTCTATGTGGCCGCCACACGTGCCAATCAGGTGTGGAAATTTTCCACCCGCCTGCCAGAAACCGGCCTTCCGATGGTCGGCACCTACCTGCAATTGTCCGGCGGGCTGGGCCCCGATGGGCTGGCCTGCAATGCCCTGGGCTGGCTCGCCGTCGCACAGGCCCAGGCCGGGCGCGCCTATGTGTTCGACGCCCTTGGCACCCCGATTGCCGATATCCGCCTGCCGCGCGGGCTCTGGACCACATCCGTCACCTTCGATCCGGCGGATCAGAACCGCCTGATCATCGTCGACGCCCAATTCGGCGGCGTCTTCACCTGTCACATCCCGAATCCTAGGACCTGAACCCATGCAAAAAGAAGACCTTCACGGCTATGTGCCCGCCATTGCGACCCCCTTCAACGACAAGGGCGAGATCATGGAAGATGCCTTTGCCGATCTGTTTGAATTCCTGCTCTCACGCGGGGCAAGCTGCATCTGCATCGCAGGCGACAACGGCGAAAGCTGGGCGCTGAACCCACAAGAGCGCGGCCGCCTCGTGCGGCTGGCCAAGGACACCTCCAAAGGGCGCGTTCCGGTCATGATGGGCATCTCTGCCCCAACCATCGACGCCTCGCTGGCCTATGTCCGCGCCGCCGAAGAAAATGGCGCCGACGTGCTGCTTTCGATGCCGCAAACCTATGTTCTCAAAGCCTCCGAGCCGGAACTGATGGCGCGGTTCGACAAGGTTTCAGCAGCCACAAACCTGCCGCTGGTGCTTTACAACTCGCCCCGCCGCATGGGGTTCTCCCTGACCATCGACCAGACCGAGCGCCTGCTGGACAATCACAATGTGATCGGGATCAAGGAAAGCCAGCGCGACTTCTTTTACCACACACATCTTTTGCACCGCCTGGGCGACCGGATGTCGGTGATGACCGGGCCATGCCACTACATCCTGCCTGCCTTTGCCCTCGGCGCCAAAGGCTTTATCGCCACCGGCCCCGAGTTTACCGACATGCTGCCATCCGACATGGCCGCCGCCGGCGCAGCGGCCCCCGATGACGCCTACCGCCACGCGCACCACCAGCTGACAGTGCTGTACGAACTGCTGATGGGCACCGGCACATGGCCCGCGGCCTTCAAGGCGGCCCTGAACCTTATCGGCCAGCCAGCCGGCGTTCCACGCGATCCGGTTCTGCCACTTGCACCAGCCGACATGGATAAAATCAAACGCTGCTTTGACGATCTGGGCATCTCTTATTCATGATCCGACTGGTTCCAAACCACGCCGACCAGATCCAGCGCTCCGCTCAGGTGCGCTTTACCTTCGACGGCACGCCGGTGCAGGGCCATATGGGTGAAACCCTGGTCTCTGCTCTGCTGCGCGCGGGCCATATGCGCCTGCGCCAGGCCCCAAACGATCACGCCCCACGCGGCGCATTCTGCTGCATGGGCCTGTGCCAGGAATGCGCCGTCGTCATCGACGGACAGATCGTCGAGGCCTGCCGGACCGAGGTTTCATCCGACCTGATCGTAGAGCGCGTCTGATGAGCGATCCTTACGATATCGCCGTCGTCGGTGCCGGTCCTGCCGGCGCAAACGCCGCCCTTGCCGCTGCGCAAAACGGGCTGCGCGTCTGCCTGCTGGACGAGCAACCCACTGCGGGTGGACAGGTCTGGCGCAACAAATCGCCCAGCATCCTCTCCGCTCCGATGACCCCGGAAAGCAAGGCCGGCCAAACCCTGCGCAACCACCTTGCGAACAGCCCGCTGACCCATCATACGAACACCCGCGTCTGGGATATCCGCCACCAGACCGAGGGCTGGACCCTGCAGGTCCTGCGCAATGAGACCTCCCAAACCATCACCGCCCGCGCCCTGATCCTTGCAACAGGCGCGCGGGAATACGTGCAGCCGATCGAGGGCTGGACCACACCGGGCGTGATCGGGCTGGCCGGGGCCACCGCCCTGTTCAAACAGACACTTTCCCTGCCCGGCCAGCACACAATCGTCAGCGGAACGGGACCGCTGGTGTTCTACGTCGCAAGCGAAATTCGCCGCCTCGGCGGCACCGTCGCCGCCGTGGTCACCCCCAATACACGTGGCGATTGGGCCCGCGCCTTCTCCGCCATGGCCCAACAGCCAAAACTGCTGGCACGCGGCGCGCTCTGGGTCGCGGATCTGATGCTGGCACGGGTGCCAATCCTGTGGGGACATGCCCTGACACAGATTTCCGGAACCGATCACGTCACCGGCGCCCAGACACGCAACCTGCGACGCGGCACCGAGGGGCCAAGCTTTGCCGCCGACAGCATCTGCCTTGGCCATGGGCTGATTCCACAGATCGAGGCCGCACAGATGCTGGGCGTCCCGATCCGCCATGACCCGGCTCTGGGCGGCTGGGTGCCCCAGGCGGAACCGGACGGCGTCACCCCTGTGGCCAACCTCTATCTCTGCGGCGATGGCTGCGGCATCCGCGGAGCAAAGGCCGCCGGCCTGCAGGGCACGTTGACCGGCACCCGCGCCGCCCGCGACCTGGGCGGCTCCGCCCCCATGCCCTCGCCACGCCCTTGGCAACGCGCCGCACGGTTCGGCCAGGCCATGACCGCCCTCAGCCTGCCCCGGCCCCAGCTGGAGGCGCTCACCACCGACGAGACCATCCTGTGCCGTTGCGAAAGCCTGACCCGGGCCGAGATCCGCGCCGAGATCGACACCGGCGCCACCAGCACCAATGCGGTGAAATCCGGCCGACGCGCCGGAATGGGCCCCTGCGGTGGCAAATACTGCCAGACGGCCATCGCCGCCCTGATCGCCGCGCAAACCGGTAAACCTGTTCAAGAGGTCCCGCCATCCACGCCACGCCCTCCCCTGCGCCCCGTCCCGCTGGGACAGGCCGCCGGCGCGTTTGACTATGACGACCTCCCCATTCCCAAACCGGCCCCCCTATGACTCAAGACACACCATATGACATCGCCATCATCGGCGGCGGGATCATGGGCTGCGCCACGGCCTTGCAGGTGGCGCAGGGCGGCATGTCCGCCATCGTCCTGGACCAGGGCGATCTGGGCCAGGGCGCATCCGGCGTCAACGCCGGCACGCTCAGCCTGCAAATCAAACGCGTGAAACTGATGCCCTACGCGCTCAAGGGCCACCACCTGTGGGAAGAGATGGGCGCCGCAGTGGGCTTTGCCAAAACCGGCGGTTACACCCTCGCCTTCAACAGCCGCGAAGCCGAAATGCTGCAAGAGCGCCAGACACTAAAGGCAAACGCCGGCGCGCCAATCGAATTTGTCTCCAACAACCGCCTGCGCGCAGCCGAGCCCAACCTGACGCAAAAAGTCGAAGCCGCCAGCTT
Source organism: Marinibacterium sp. (assembly GCA_034670145.1). Classification (GTDB taxonomy): domain Bacteria; phylum Pseudomonadota; class Alphaproteobacteria; order Rhodobacterales; family Rhodobacteraceae; genus HXMU1420-2. The sequence goes on along the minus strand of JAXMOA010000022.1, from coordinate 12,648 downwards.
TTGCCCCGAGGACGGCTACGCCAACTCCTCCCTGACAGGTCAGTATTTCCGGGGCCGCCTGCGCGACGCGAACGTCCCCTACCGCGAGGGCTGCAAGGTGACCGCGATCGACCGGGGCGCAGAGTTTGTCCTGCACACCCCCCAGGGCGCCATCCGCGCCACCCGTATTCTGCTGGCGGCGGGTGCGTGGCTGAAACCTCTGGCCGCGCTGCTGGACGTGGACCTGCCCGTCAATGCCCGGGTCAACACCGTCTCTGTCACCGAACGCATGCCAACCTTGATGGGCAGCGTGATCGGCCATGCGACGGGCCTGCTGACCATGAAACAAAAGGCCAACGGCACCGTCCTGATCGGCGGCGGCTGGCAAGGGCTGGGCACCCCGCAGGACGGGCGCGGCACCGTCAATGCGCAAACCGTGCAACCCAACCTCGCCCTTGCGCAATACGCGGTCCCCGCGCTCGCCAAGGCCCGCGTGACCCGCAGCTGGACCGGCTTTGAGGCCAATGTTCCAGACTTCTACCCGCTCGCAGGCGCCTTGCCCGGCGTGCCTGACGCCTATGTGCTGGGCTGCGTGCGCGGCGGCTACACCATCGGCCCCTACATCGGTCAGCTGATGGGCGATTCCATTCTGGGGCGAGAGCCCGAAATGCCCCTGTTCGATCCGGGGCGCGACTTTGAAAAGGACATGATATGACTTCCCAAGACCCGGCCCGGCTGGACGGAAAACTCGCAGTGATCACGGGCGGCGGCAGCGGCATCGGCGAAGCAACAGCCCATGTCTTTGCCCAGGCAGGCGCAACAGTGGTCGTCGCCGGACGTCGGTTGGAACCCCTCCAGAAAGTCGCCCGCGACGTGGGCGGCCATGCCATCGCCTGCGATGTGTCCAACCAGGATGACGTGCGCGCCCTGTTCACCCAGGCCCAGGCTATCACCGGCCGCATCGACATTCTGCTCAACAATGCCGGTGGCCCGGGCCCCATCGCCCCGGTGGCCGAGGTTGATATGGGCGATTGGGTAACCTGCATGAACATCAACCTCGTCGGCGCCATGTACTGCCTGCAAGAGGCCGCCAGAATCATGTCCGCTCAGGGGTCCGGCTCTATCATCAACATGTCCTCACTCATGGGCATTCAGGGTTACCCGATGCGCTCGGCCTATGTAGCGACGAAGTTTGCCCTGATCGGGATCACCGAAACCATGGCGCGCGAACTGGGGCCCGTAGGCGTGCGCGTCAACGCTCTGATGCCCGGCGCCGTCTCTGGCGAAAACATGGACCGCATCCTCGCCCGCCGCGCCGAGGCCGAAGGCCGCCCCGCATCCGAAATCGAACGCGAAAACTACACCGATGTCGCCGCCCTCAAACGCTGGGTGGGCCCCGAAGAGGTCGGGCGCGCCGCGCTCTATTATGCCAGCGACCTCAGCTCTGCCATCACCGGTGACAAGATGAAAGTGGATTGCGGGCGCTTCTAGCCCCGCATGAGGAGAGAACACATGCAAGTCGAAACCCTGACCCTTCCCCTGCCCCATGATTGGTTCGCAGCACAAACCGCTTTGCCAAAGAACCGTTTCCGCATGTCCCGCCTCAAGGCCTCGGGCAGCGCCATGCAGGGGCTGGCCGCCCGTGTCGCCCAAGCCGGCGAAGCGGTCGAATTCGCCCCCTCCGACAGCACGCTGGATGGGGCACAGCGGCTGTTTGACAGCTATTTTCTGGTAGAGCGGGCCGCAGGTGCCCCCGTCGACATGCTACGTGCTGCGATGGCCCAGGCCCTACCCGTCTGCGTGGCCGACATCGAAACCGGGGCGCAGCTCAGCGAGGATCAACTCGAAACACTCGCCCGCGGCCTGCACCGTCTGGCGGATTGGGCCTTGGTTCCAACAGACATGCCCGCCTTCACGCCGTCCAGTATTCCGGCCGACCCCCTGTTTCGCTGGAAACAGCAACACCAGCTGTTCTTTCTGATCATCCACGGCATGCTGTACCTGCTGCATGTCCTCGAAGAAGCCCTGGACCGCGAACATGCCCCCGTCACTCAAGCGATCCTGACGGATTTCGCCGACCTGATGGAGGCCTCCACCGTCGCCTTCCACCTCGCCGCCGATTTCTCGACCGAGGCTTACGAGGCGCGTATCCGGCCAGACATGACCGCCCACGACCCGCATTTCTCGGGGCTGTTCTACGCCGACCACAAAGAACTGGTAACCAGCCTGCGCGTGCTCAAACGCGTGCCCGACGACTTCGAGGAAGAGCTGGACCGCATCAGCCGCGCCATCTCGGAAACCTATGACGCCCATGCCCGGGTCTGCCTGCGCTTTGTCGGCGAAACGGCCAGCCTCGCCTCCAAGGATGACAGCCGCGTCGCCGCAGAAAGCATCCGCGGCAAATACGTCAAACGGACCAAGGTGATCGCCGGGCTGGCCACGCCACGCGGCTGACCGCCGGGATCAAACGGGGCAGCCCACCGGCCAGAAATCCGCACTGCCCCAGGCCCCCCATACAGGATCGCCACCAGCAGATTTGTGCCCCCCGCCCGGCCGTTGTATTGGCCGGGCAACCGGCGACACAGCGCGCCCAGATCCGAATGGCACAGGCATGACACCCCAAATCGCAATCGAGGTTCCGGTTTGGCGCCTTCTCCCTCATGATCTGGTCAAAACCCCGTCGGCCCCTGCACGCGCGCCAGAGGGGCGATTTCACCACTCCGGCCAATTCGCCGCCTACGCCTCGCTCAGCGCCGAAGGCGCAGGCGTCGCCATCCAGCGCTACCTGACCGACAACATTGCCCGCATGCTGGTTCCAATGGGCCTCGCCGCCGATCGTGTCATCGACGCGCGTGGCAACACAGATGCAAGCGTCGTCTGGCAGGACATCCGGGCCAGCGGTCAAAACTCTCCAACCTGGCAGATATCGGATGCCGCACGCGATGCCGGTGCCCAGGCGTTGCTCTACGCCTCCAGATCCCGCCCGGAATTGAGCCACGTTGCCGTGTTTGACCCAAAGTGCCTGAAGTTCGTCGGTCCGGTCACCCCCTTCCGGGGCTGACCGACGCGCTGCACAACCGCTTGTGGCGCGGGACAGTCTTGTGCGCCAGCACAACCGTCCCATCGCCGCCTATGGATCTTTCTGATCCAGGGTCTCCCCATCCGGCACGCCCAGATTGGTCTGATCCGCAACCGTATTCGTGCGCCGCGACAGGAACCAAAAGACCGACGCAACCGACAGCACCAAAAGCGCCACCGCAACAGGGCTGGTATAGATGTGCAGGATGTTTCCATTGAGCAAGGCAATCGCCTGCGCCAGCGATTTCTCAAACTGCGGCCCAAGGAAAAAGGCGATGATGAAAATCACCATGGAATAGCCAAAACTGTGCATCAACACGCCAAAGACCGCAAAGATCAGCATGATCGTCACGCCAAACAGCCCATTGGTCGCCATCGACACGCCGACAAAACACAACAGCAAAGCAGAAGAGAAAATCACCGACTCCGGCGCCGAGACAACCTTGACCCACAACCGCAGCCCCGCTTGCCCGACCCACAGGTTCACGAAATTCGCCATGATCATCGCACCAAACAACCCATAGACCAGCCGCCCCTGCGTCTGAAACAGCAACGGACCCGGCTGCATCCCGTGGATCATAAAGGCGCTGATGATCAAAGCCGCCGTCACACTGCCCGGGATCCCAAGGGTCAGCAACGGAATAAGGTTCGAGCCCACCACGGCAGAGTTCGCAGACTCCGTCGCAGCGATACCATGCAGGTTGCCCTTGCCGAAACTGTCCGGGTCCTTAGACCCCGCCTTTGTCATCGCATAAGACATGAACGCCGCAGCCGTTGACCCGATCCCGGGCAAGGCGCCCAGGATCGTCCCGATCGTTGCGCCCCGCAGCAGCGTGTAGCGGCAGGACCAATACTCGGCCCAGGACACACGCCGATCATCCGGATTGCCCGAATCCGGCGCCAACAACCCCTGCCCGCTCGTCCCGAATGACGCCGACATGCGCCGCAAAATCTCTGAAATCGCCAGCATCCCGATCGCCACCGAAGGCAACGCCAGCCCGTCAAACAGATCCCAATACCCAAAAATCAGCCGCGGCGTGAAATGTTCGGGATCGGTCCCGACAAAGGCAAACATCAGGCCCAAAGCAGCGGCAATGACACCCTTGATCAGCGACTCTCCCATCAGTCCCGAGATGATGGAAAAGGCAAAAATCATCAACGCGACAATCTCCACCGGCCCCATCCTCAGCGCCAGGATCGCCAGCGGCGCCGAAACCGTGATCAGAACGATATCGCTGAACGTATCACCCGTAATCGACGAAAACAGCGCCATCTTGGTCGCTTTGAGCGGTTTGCCCTGCTGCGCCAACGGATAGCCATCCAACGCCGTAGCCGCCGCATCCGGCGTGCCGGGCGTGTTCATCAGGATCGCAGGAACCGCACCACCAACCAGCCCGCCTTTGTTCACACCCACCAGAAAGGCAATCGCCGGCAATGGGTCCAACCCAAAGGTAAACGGGATGGCAATCGCCATGGCCATGACCGGCCCGATCCCGGGCACCGCGCCAACAAACTGACCCAGCATAACCCCGAACACCACAAACAGCAGGTTGATCGGGGTAAAGACATCCCCAAAACCAGCCAGAATAATCGAAAAATCTACCATTGCGGCGTCCTATCCGGGCAGGCCCCGTTCCAGAAGTTGCGTGACAAGAAACCAGATCGCAGCCGGCATCAGAACAACCCCGATCCCCAGCCATAGCGGGCGGCGCTCACCGATCATCAGCATGATGACGAGCGCAAGCACAGGCGCGACATAGATAAACCCAACCAGAGACATCGCATAAATCGCCGCCCCCAGAACCGCCACATAGGCCGCCACCTGGGCAAAAAAGCGCCCGTCCGGCGCTTGATGGGTCGTAGGCTTGATCACCAGAAAGCCACCGCAAACGGCAATGACCCAGGCAATGACATTCGGCATGGTCCTGGGCGACAGGTTCCCGCCTTGCGCGTCTTCGACATAGACCGGGATCACCAGGAAAAACATCGCCAGCCCGAAAAGCAGAAAAAATGCTCCGGTCCAGCGGTCTGCAGAGTTGCTCATCTGGGGGCCTCCCCTCCCTTTGGAATATGCCCCGCCGATCCGCTCGGCGGGGCACATGATCTTAGTTCGCGAACAGACGCTTGGCGTTTTCCAGACCGTCAACCATCATCGCCTTGGCGCCATCACGGCCCATATTCACAGGATCACCCTGCACCGCATTGCGCACGATTTCCGCAACTTCCGGCGATTGGACAGCCGCATCAATCGCACCGGCAATCGCCGCAACAGCCGCGGGGTCAGATCCGGCTTTCATGGCCAGGAAGAAGACCGCATCGACAAAGGCATCCACGCCGGACTCGACAAATGTCTTGGTCTCGGGCGCATAGCTCAAACGGCTCTGGTTCGCGCTGGCAATGACCTTCATGTCCCCGGATTCAAGATATGGAAAATGTTCGCCCGACGCGAAACCGGCCAGAACCTGACCACCCAGGATCAAACGGATCACCTCGGCCCCGCCGTCGGCAGTCACAAGGTTGAAATCCACACCCGAGGCCTTGGTCGTGGCCTTCATCATCAACACCTGCGGCGGAGCCATGGTCGCCAAAGGCATGTTGCCTTGCTCCTTGGCATAGGCGATCATCCCTTCCAGATCATCAAAGGGCGCATCCGCGCTGGCAACCAGCGCCAGCTCGGCCTTGGCAATGGTGCCAAGATAATCAAAGCTGTCGATATCAAACGGCAGCTCGTCGCCGCGCTGCACCAACTGCACCAGCACCGGAATTCCGACACCCATACCAACCGTGTGGTTGTCGGCAGGCCGCTGAGACACGCCCGTAAACATCGCCACGCCACCGCCGCCAGGACGGTTTTCAACGATGACATTCCAACCGGTCTGCTCCTTGATCACCTCGGCCAGAACGCGACCCATCGTATCGGTCGATCCCCCTGCCCCAAATCCGATCTGGATCGTGATCGGTTTGCTCGGTGCCCAATCCTCGGCCACAACAGGCGCACCGAATGCGATCAGAGCCGCAGCACCAAGTGCCTTGAGTTTTGACGTAAATTTCATTGGATATCCTCCCTATTTATCGTCGTTCGCTTACTTGTTCTGTTCAACGGCCAACCGTTTCACCGCGCCGGCCCGCAAACTCGCGATCTGCGCCAACAGCCCTTCGGGATCGACCAGCACGTTGGGCTCCCCTTCGGCGCGCGCAGCCATCGCCTGACGGTCTTCGTCCAGACCGTTGGAAAAACCATGGGTTGTCAGATGCACGTCAATGCCGCCGTCCTCAGCTTCGGCCAAGGCCCGGATCCGATCCAGACTGTCGATAAACGCCTCGACCTGCTCTGGCCCCCGGATCGCATTCAATCCCAGACCGCCAATGGTGATCGAACGGTAGGTCGCATCTGCATCTTTCACGTCAAACATGTACGAGGCCGTGCCCCAGGTATGCCCCGGTGTCTCAACGACAGTGAAAGTGTTGCCGCCCAGCGTAATCTCATCGCCGCCCGCCACAACCATTTCCGGCTCGATCATGTTCCACGCCCGCCGGGTGGCTTGTGATGCCTCAGAGGATTGCTTGGCCTCTTCCCAGCCCTTTTGCGTCATCACAAATGTTGCATTGGGCAGCTGCGGTTTCAGCACGGCTGCACCGGCCGCATGGTCAAAATGGCCATGGGTCATCAAAACATATTTGATATCCGCCAGATCAGTGCCGGTCTTGGCAATATTCTCCAACAGCATCGGCGTGAAGGGGCCATAGAGCGTATCAATCAGCACGGTGCCTTCATCCGTATGCACCAGCCAGGCCGAAACCCAGCAAATGCCAACATAGTCAACATTGTCAAACGCGGCCCATGGCTCAATGTATTGCGCATCCGGCGTGCTCAGCCAGCGCCCCAGATCCTGCGGCATCATGCCAGAGCGTCCAAACTCCACAAACCGCGCCAGAATCTCGTCCGACGGGCAGCCGTCAAACAGCGCCTGCGCGCTTGCCGGTACCGACAATCCCAAAGCCAGGGCCGCGCCCAACCCTTTTGCGATCAAATGTTTCATGTTGCTTCCTCCATAGCTCAACGTTTTTCAGGACGTGGATCTCAACTCCCGTCCCCGGGAATGAACTTTCCGGGGTTCATCAGCCCGTCAGGATCCAACGCCTGTTTGATGGCCCGCATCGCCGCCAGTTGGCTGGCCTGTTTTAGGCTGCGCATGACGTCCAGCTTGCTTTGTCCGATCCCATGTTCCGCCGAAAACGATCCGTTCAGACGCGACAACAGGGCAAAGGCCTGTTCCTTGGCCTGGCCAAGCGGCAGGCTCGCATAGTCCTGACCATCCGCCGCGCTCAACGCATAGTGCAGATTGCCATCCCCCAAATGCCCGACCGTCAAAGGCTGAAAGCCCAGCTCCGCAACCGACGCATCCATGGTCGACACAAATTCATGGATCGCCGCCAAAGGCAGCGAGATATCCATGTGATAGGCCGGTCCATTGGCCGTGATCGCCTCCAGCGTCGCCTCCCGCATGGCCCATAGATCCAGGCGCTGTTGTTCTGATTGCGCGATCATCGCATCCACAATAGCGCCCTCCTCCATCAGCGCCTCCAGAGTGGCGAAAACCAGATCCTGCAACCGCGTCCCGCCGCCGTCGCCCGGCGCCGCATCATCCTTGCGGTTAGAGGCCACCTCAAAGAACAAACCGGTGTCCGCGGACTCCTCCAGCGGGCGCCGGGTCTTGGGAAAGGCACGACAGATGACATCCACAGCCGCAGCCGGCATGTATTCATAGGCCTCGACCGCCCCGCCGGTCTGATCCTGCAAGGCGTTCAGCACCCGGGGCGCATCGCCCAATGTGGCCAACGACAAGAAACCCGTCGTCCGCGTCAGCGGCATGGCCGACAGCTTGAAAACAGCCGCCGTGATGATCCCCAAGGTGCCTTCAGCCCCGATCAACAGATCCTTCAGGTCATAGCCCGTGTTGTCCTTGCGCAGCCCCGTCAACGCGTCAATGATCGACCCATCCGGCAAAACCGCCTCGATGCCAATGCACAATTCGCGCGTCGTGCCATAGCGCACCACATTCGACCCACCCGCATTGGTCGACATCGCCCCGCCAATCATGGCACTGCCCTGCGCGCCAAAGGTCAAAGGAAAAACCAGCCCATGTGCGCTGGCCTCGGCCTGCGCGGTTTGCAGGATCACACCGGCCTCAACCGTCAGCGTGCGGCCATCCACATCCACGCCCCGGATCGCATTCATCCGCTCCATCGACAGGATCAGGCTGTTGTGCTCCGGCAGCGATACGCCGCCTCCACACAATCCGGTACGCCCACCCGAGGGAACAATCGAAACGCCATGCTGGGCGCACAAGCGGACAATTGCGGAAACCTCCTGCGTGGTCTTTGGCCGGGCAACGGCCACAGGCACCCCCGCATATTGCCCCGTCCAATCCTCGCGATAAGCAGCAGCCAGATCGTCGGTGCCAGCGATGACATGCGCCGGGCCGACGATATCCGTCAAACCCTTCAACACCCCATCCGCCGCGTGCGACATCGTCTCGGTCATCACGTCCATCTCCCTGCCGCCTCCCCAGCAACTCACCCGGAACTGATTCTCAAACTACCATGTTACATGGTGCAATCAGTGTCAATTGACATCTACCATGTTAGACACATACACCTTGTCCGGACTTCTCGTTTCACCTGCAGGCACATGGACCCAATCCAACCCCAAAAATCCGTGACCGAACTGACAGCAGAGAAAATTCGCGAAGCGATCATTCTCGGAGAGTTTTCGCTCGGCACCAAATTGTCGGAACAAAAGCTGGCCGATCAACTTCAGGTCAGCCGCTCGCCGGTGCGCGAAGCATTGGTCCTGCTGCAAATCGAAGGGCTGGTCCGTGTCATGCCCAAACGCGGCTCTTTCGTTTTTGCCCCCGACGCCCGCGTCACTCAGGACCTTTGCGAACATCGCAACATCCTGGAAACCGCCTGTCTGGAACTTGCGATTGAACGCAACCATTCCAGCCTGATCACGGGGATGGAAAAGGGCATCCATCAGATGAAAAACGCCATCAAAGCATCTGATACCAAAGAATATTCGCGCGGAGATCTGACGTTTCACCGGGCCATCATCGCCAACAGCGCAAACAGCTCGATGATCAAGGTGTACGAAACCACGATCGGCCCGCTCATGGCCCTGCGCACCCATCTGTTCACGATCAGCGGCATCCAGCTTGACCGCTCAATGCAAGAACATGCCGAAATGCTTGAGGCCTGCACTCAAAAAGATATCGCGCGGGCACAGGCCATCTGCGCGCGCCATATCAACCATCTGGCCGAACATGTCAGCGAAGAGCAGCTGGGTCTGAACCAATAGACACAGACCGCAGCCCGCTAGTCCCGCACGTTCACCGCGCCAAGGCCGCCCGAACAGCCGGCGCCACTTCTGTACCCAGCAAGGTGATGGATCGTTGCATTTGCTCGGTGTCCAGCATGGCCGTGCTCATCTGGAACGTCACCCGCGCAATGCCCCCCATCGTCGCATCCGCCGCGATCATCTTGTCGCGCACCGTTTGCGGACTGCCCACAAGGAACGCCCCCTGCGGACCACATAGCGCCTCGAACTGGCCCCGGCTGGCCGCAGGAAAGCCCCGCTCAGCTCCGATCTGGTTCATCGCCCGCGCCCATCCCGGATAAAAGGCATCCCGCGCCTCGGCATCAGTCTCGCCTACAAACCCCATGGCGTGAATGGCAATCTTCAGGTCTTCGCGTTGATGACCCGCCCGCCGTCCGGCCTCGTAGTACAGATCAACCAAGGGCCGGAACCGTGCAAAATCGCCACCGATAATCGCGATCATCAAAGGCAAACCCAGGCTCCCGGCCCGCAAGAAGGACTCGGGCGTGCCCCCCACACCCAGCCAGATCGGCAGTTTTTCCTGCATCGGCCGCGGATACACGCCCTGCCCCGTCAACGCCGGCCGAAACCGCCCCTGCCACGTCACATGGGTCTCGTCACGCAGCTGCATCAACAGCTTCAGCTTTTCCGCAAACAACGCGTCATAGTCTGCGCGCGCAAATCCAAACAACGGGAACGCCTCAACAAAAGACCCCCGCCCGGCCACAATCTCGACCCGCCCCTGCGAGATCAGATCAATCGTCGCAAAGTCCTGAAACACCCGCACCGGATCTGCGGCACTCAACACCGTCACTGCGGAATTCAGCCGAATTTTGCGGGTCCGCGCCGCAGCCGCCGCCAATATGACGGCCGGGGCCGCATCCAGAAACTCTGCACGGTGGTGTTCACCGACCCCAAAGGCATCCAGCCCCACCCGATCCGCCGTTTCAACCTCGGCCAATAGGTCCGCCATCCGCTGGCTGGCCGGCACAAAGGCCTGATTCTCGGTTTCCGGCAAAAACGCCGCAAAACTATCAACACCGATTTCCATGGTCGTTCCTCGCGATCAGTCACACGGCCAAGACCGGCCCGCCCACGCCCAACACGCGAACGGACCGGCCATGGGTCGTCGACGCCTCAGGCCGCTTGCGCAGCTTCACCCAATGCGCCGTTCAGCGCGGCAACAGCGGCTTGCAGCTCATCAATCAACGCAGGCGAAGACAGACGCTCGGTTTGATCGTCAAAATGCTCTGAGAACGGACCAAACTGAAACGTCGAAACGATATTGGCACCAAAGAAAGGAAAACCACCCTTAGCGGCCCCATGCACATGCTGCGCGCCCGACGGCCCAGGCGACGTCGCCATCAACAGCATCGGCTTTTGCTGGAACAGCGCCATTTCAATCCGGCTACACCAGTCAAAGATGTTCTTGAACGCCGCCGTATAGCTGCCGTTATGCTCGGCCAGCGACAGGATCAGCCCATCGGCCCCACCGATCTTGGCGAAAAAATCCAGCGCTTGCTGCGGGATGCCTGCCGCCTCACGTGCGGGGCTATAGATCGGCATCTCATAATCGTTCAGATCAAGCACCTCGATGTCCAATGGCGCCCCTGCCGTCTCTTGCAAAACAGTTGCGGCATGAACCGCCAGACGCTTGTTGATCGAATGGGGGCTGTTGCTGCCAGCAAAAACCAGGATCTTGCGTGAATGTGTCATGATAGTCTCCGTCAAACGAGGGTATCAGGCAGATGCCCGACCAAGAGTTTCGTTGATCTGATCCCGGTGCAGGTACATCACCGCCGCACAGATCAGGCCCAGAACAACCGCAGGAACCCCTTCGGCCGCGCCCAGAACGAAAAGATGCGCCAGCACCGCGCCAACCATTGTTCCCCCCAACAGGGCTGATGCCAGAACCTGCCGACGCGGCAACCACAACAGCACCGCACCGCCCACTTCGATTATGCCCGTCACATACCGCAGCCATTGTCCGACTCCGACGGCATCAAAAGTGGCAACCATCATGTCGACGCCCGCCAACTTGGCCAGGCCAGCCGCCACAAATGCCAGTGTAAGAAGGGCCCGCAGACCCAATGAAACATATTTCATCATCTCAATCCCGAGGTTGTTTATGTCCTTGGGATCCAGATAAGATGCCGCATAATCTTCCTCAATGCGCGAAATCGAGCGCTAAGTGTGCGCAAAACGAGCATAGACAAATGGACAAATGGACCGAACTGCGCACCGCATATTGGGTGGCAAAACTGGGAACCGTAAGCGCAGCGGCGCAAACGCTGGGCCTGCACCGCGCCACGATCAACCGCCATATTGATGCACTAGAGGACGAAATCGGCGGCAAGGTCTTCATCCGCCACGCCCGGGGATATGCGCTGACCGAAATCGGACAGGATGTCCTGCGCGTCGCCCAGAAAGCCGAAGAACTGATAGACGACCTCGCCGGCCGCGTGCAGGGCGGCAAGACCCAGATCGAAGGAGAGATCAAACTCACCATCCTCGCCCCCTTCGCCGGCCTCTTGATGGGGGCGATTGCCCAGTTCCGTCAGGAAAACCCGCAATGTCTGGTCCATGTGGATGTTGGAGAAGACCTGGCCAGGCTGGAATATGGCGAAGCGCATATCGCCCTGCGCGCCGGTGCCCGGCCCGAGCATCTCGACTACGTCGTCACCCAATTCGGCGACATCAGCTTCAATCTCTACGCCCATGACAGCTACCTTGCCCGCCATGGCAGACCCGACAACACCCAGGACTGGACCGGTCACAATTTCGTCCTGCCACAATTCCCGCACGAGCGTTTGCCCTTTGGCAACTGGATCAAGGATCATATCCGCCCGGAAATGATCGCCCTATCCTCACGCGACATCTGGGTCACCGCCGAGGCCGTCCGGGCAGGCGTCGGCCTGGGCTTTGCCAGCGACACCGACGCAGCGGCGCGCGCCGACCTGCATGCAGTCCTGCCGCCCAACCCAAACTGGAAGATTTCCGGATGGCTGGTCACCCATGTCGACTTGCATCGCACCGAAAAAGTTCAGGCCATGTTGAAATGCATCAAGGCCCATGTCCCGGATGGCACCGGGGTCTAGGCCACATACCCATAAATGTCTTGCTGATTTTAGCGACTTCTGACTCACTACTTGCAAAGAGCAGGAGGCAGAAATGGCGCGTTTTGATTTGACGGACTTCGAGTGGTCGGTGATTGA
>JAXMOA010000021.1:0-96411 GCA_034670145.1 Marinibacterium sp. | reverse complement strand
CGGAAAGAACGGCTCAAGCTTCGCCATTTGCGCATCGTTCAACCAGTAAAGATCACTCATCACACCGCTCCTTTTTGGGAACCGTGAATCAGAACCTTACCGGAAGATCAATGCATCCTGAGCCTAATCACTGAGGAGTGGACGATGAGAAAGACAACCAAGAGCCCCGGCGAGAAGATCGTCAAAGATATCAAACGGGCAACGCGCAAACATTATTCATCTGAAGAGAAGATCAGGATCGTGCTGGACGGCCTGCGTGGCGAGGATAGCATTGCTGAGCTGTGCCGCCGCGAGGGGATTTCCCAGGGCGTTTACTACAAATGGTCCAAGGACTTCATGGAAGCGGGCAAGCGACGGCTGGCTGGTGACACAGCGCGTGCTGCCACGACTGATGAGGTCAAAGACCTGCGCCGAGAGGCCCGTGACCTGAAGGAAGTCGTGGCTGAGCAAACGCTTGAACTGCGCCTTCTCAAAAAAGCATGATAGGGGATGGGGGCAACCACGAATGAGGTATCCCGCATCTGAGAAGCTGGAGATCATCAGATTGGTCGAAGGATCGCATCTGTCAGCGCGTCAGACTTTGGCCAAACTGGGCATCCCTCGCACCACATTCTACCGTTGGTATGATCGGTATCTGCGGCGCGGCGAAGCTGGATTGCAGGACCAATCTCCCAAGCCACAGCATGTCTGGAACCGCATCCCTGATGAGGTACGGCGCAAGGTCGTCAAACTGGCACTGAAAGAGACGGACTTGTCACCGAGAGAACTGGCTGTGACGTTTGCAGACAAAGAAAGCTACTTCGTATCAGAGGCTTCGACGTATCGGATATTAAAAGCGCACGATCTGATCACCAGCCCAGCCTTCATTGTCATCAAGGCTGCCAGTGAGTTCAAAGACAGGACCACGGCCATCAATCAGCTTTGGCAGACCGACTTCACTTATCTCAAGGTTTTAGGCTGGGGGTGGTTCTATCTCAGCACGATCCTGGACGATTATAGCCGCTATATCATCTCGTGGAAGCTCTGCACGAACATGAGGGCTGAAGACGTGACTGACACGCTCGACCTGGCGCTTGAGGCGTCAGGATGTGACCAAGTCCACGTCGTTCATAAGCCACGGCTGCTGAGCGACAACGGATCCAGCTACCTCTCAGGGGACCTTCGTGCATCCTGCACCGAACAGCGGTTCAGAACCTGGAACAGACTTTTGCTGAATGGCCAACAATCGACGGTATGGCAAAAGAACCGAACGTTGGCGCTTCATAGTCCAAGCTGCTAACCTCACTCCGCAGGGAGGTCAGTATCTTGAGGCGCAATCTGGCAGCGATAATGGTCGCCGATACCGTTGGCTATTCCAAGATGATGGGTGCGGACGAACACACGACTCTAGCCGCATTATCTGATATGCGGCAGTCGGTTTTCGAGCCGACCGTCAAGCGGAGCCAAGGAGATATTGTAAAGCGTACAGGCGACGGTTGGTTGGTTGAGTTTCCATCCGTGCTCGATGCCGTCAACTGCGCAATCAACATACAGAAAGAGTTAAGCTCGCGTGAGACACTCAAGCTTCGCATCGGCATTCATCTTGGCGATGTCGTTCACGATGATGATGGTGATATCTTTGGTGATGGTGTAAACGTCGCAGCCCGATTGGAAAGTATAGCTCCCGCCGGAGGCCTTGCGATTTCCGACCAAGTTTACAACGCGCTGGATGACTCAAAGAAAGCTGCTTTCGAAGGCGGCAAGGAACGCGAACTAAAGAATATTTCCCGACCCATTCGGGTCTGGGCGTGGCACGGCACAATCACGCAGCCCATACTCCCGAACGATCCCAAAGGGGGTGGTTTTCCAATAATTCTCTTAGAGCCACTCGGCTGTGGTGGCGACGAAAACCTGGCGGCTGACCTCGCACTGGAAATTCAGAGCGGCCTTGAACATGCAATCTCGAAGCGCTCTGGGATCAAGGTGTCGATGTCTCATAATAGTAAGAATCCGCCGACTTATCGCCTTCATGGGCGATGCCGTGCATTTGGCAACAGATGTCGCGTCCATATTTCTATTTCCGCATGCGACAGTGGCGAAACCTGTTGGTCCACTAAGGTCGACGGTGAACTCGATGACCTGTTCAGTTTCGTTGATGACATTGTCTGGCAGGTTGGCGCAGCGATCAGGGTTCAGTTGAATGCACATGCTGGTGAAGGATACTCCCATTTGCCCAATGGAGAGCTGACAGGACAGCAATTGCTGTCCAAGGCCGCTTTCCACATGCACCAGTTTGATCCGAGAAGCATGGCAATTGCCAAGGCATCAATGGCGGCAGCGGTTGAGCTGGAACCGAACAACCCCATGGCGTTGGCAATGCATTCATATGCGCTCATGCAATCTGTTCCCCTTGCCATGGATTCGGGAGAGGACGTTGATGCGGACGAAGTTCTTTCGATTGCGGACAAGGCCGTCGAGATAGGTCCCAAGGTCGACTATGCGTTCCATAACCGTGCAAGAATCCGCCTTTGGTTGCGCAGGGACCATCAAGGCTGCAGGCAGGATGCCAAACGCGCCCAAATCATCAATCCTGGCTTTCATTTTGCAAAGGAGGATTTAGCACTCGCCGACATATTTGGCGGTAGCGTGGCCGCTGGTGTAGAGAGCCTCAGCAGTATTGTTCAAAACTTCCCGGACCACCCGACCACGCCTTATCGACTGTCGATCCTAAGCCTAGGCTATACCATGCTAGGTGACACGAAATCCGCTCTGACGCATGCTCTCGACGCCTACGAACGAAAGTCGATCATTCGGTTGCATCCTCTCGCCTACGCCGCCGCTGCGGCGGGCAACACAGCAATTACGGGATCAAACGAGTTTCACAAGATAGTCGAAGATCACGGACTTAGAGTGCTGGACGCAAATCGCTTCCCATTTGCCGATGAAGCAACCTCTTCAAGATTAACATCAATACTGCGAGAGGCCGGGCTTCCAGAGTGAGGCACGGGGCGTGCTTGGCTAACCCTCCCCAATGCTATTGCAACCTTTGGCTAAATCACAGCGACTGTCCCCTTCGTCCGCGTAGCGCCAGTTCGACCATCCCATGATATCGCGTGTCCAGCGAATGACAGCCACGACGGGCCGCACCGCAGCGGACGAAGACACCGACGAACGGCAGGTTTGGGACGGTCGCGATAGAGGGCGGATTGTGGACTTTCTACGCCGGCGCGAACCGATCAAGCCGCTCCGTTGCAAGCCGACATCCACATTTGCTTGAAACCGAGCTGTTCGCGGCACTGCCGCAAGGCGGCGGTGAGCCCAGACTCCCCGTTTGTCAAAGAAACAAGAATGACTGTTTTCGCAGTTGTCCATATTTGGTAGACAAACGTTTGCCGCTGTTGAAAACTTGCGACGTGCTGCACAGACGGTCACGGCGACAACAAAGAACCGAAAACATTTCGTTTTAGGAGGCAAAATGCTCAATCATATCGGTCAGATTCCAGCCGCAGCCGCACAAAAGTTTTCTGACAAGGATGCGCTTGTATTTGAGGGGAAAACGTTCTCATTCAATGAAATTAACGCTCTCGTCGAACGCGCGGCTGGTGGCTTGAGTGACTTAGGTATCGCGCCCGGAGATACGGTCACCCTTTATGCCTCCAATTCGTGGGAATGGATTGTCAGCTATTTCGCAATTGCCCGGCTTGGCGCGGTTATCAATCCGGTCAATACCATGCTGACACCAGATGAAATCGAATATGTCGTAAAAGATTGCGGCGCCAAGGCGATCATAGCCTCGCCAGAAAAAGTGGCCGGGATCATGGGCGTCAAAGCTGTTTCGGATGTCAACGCCATCATTTCATTTGGCAGCAACATTGCCGAAGGGGCAGTGTCCTTTGATGCGCTGATCGCAGCGGCAATTCCAGCTCCTGCACCGATAGATGTTGACCCCGCTGCTTTGTCAACAATCGGATATACGTCAGGCACAACAGGGCACCCCAAGGGCGCGATGCAATCGCACCGGGCGGTGATCACCAATGGGGCCATGACCAGCCAGATGCAGATGCGCGGCGCTCAGGATTGTGTGGTCAGTGCCCTTCCATGCCCGCATGTGTATGCAAATGTTATTATGATGAGCATGATGATGTTCGGCAGCAAACTAGTGCTGCACCGTACATTCGATGTGGATTTGGCCTTTGCAGATATCGCCGCTCACAAAGCCACCATTTTCGATGGCGTTCCAGCCATGTACATGTTCATGCTGAATAGCCCGACACTCAAACACGTTGATCTGTCGAGCCTGACGCGCTGTTATGTTGGCGGTCAAACCATGCCTGTTGCCACGATGGAGGCGGTTGAGGCTGCGTTCAAAGTACCTTTGATCGAGCTTTGGGGCATGACCGAAATTGCTGGTCTCGGCTCGACGCATCCGCTTTACGGCACTAACAAACATGGTTCAATCGGCTGTGCGTTGCCTTATTGCGAGCTGCGGATCGCCGATGCGGAAGACGCGGCCAAAACGATGCCGCGCGGCGAGGTCGGGGAATTGATGGTCCGCGGTCCCATCGTAATGATGGGATACTTTAATGATGAGGAAAAGACCCGAGAAGCGCTTGAACCAGATGGCTGGCTGCACACAGGCGATCTAGGGACAATGGACGCCGATGGCTGCGTCTACATTGTTGACCGGAAAAAGGACATGATCCTAACAGGCGGTTACAACGTCTACCCTGCTGAAATCGAACGTGTTCTGGCGGCGCATCCTGCTGTTGCGCTTGCCGCCGTCGGTAAACTGCCTGACGATATCAAGGGCGAGATCGCAAAGGCTTATGTTGTTCTCAAAACAAATATGACCAGCACCGAAGATGAGATGATCGCGTTTTGCCGGAAAACGCTAGCAGCATACAAATGCCCGCGCAAAGTCCAATTCGTTGACGACGTCCCCAAGACGAGCACTGGCAAGATCATGCGTCGGGAATTGCATACTTTGGATATGTGAGAGTTAGTTTCTGGCACTCCAAATATGGATCGATGTTTTGAACCACAAGAATTGACAGCCAATATTGAACGCGACAGTGAAAGCAGCCATTGGCGTACACGCATCGAAATGACGTGTTGTACCGCGTAGCAAACGTTGGTGCTTAAAGCAGCGAAGCGCCGCTTCCCGCCGTTCCGTCAATCGCGACCGGCCCACAGCCGACATCCAACACGCTGTCTCATTGCTGCGCTTGCAGCCGGCATTGCCGACGTTCGCTTCGCGTGCGAAATCTGAAGCCTTTTGAACTCACCAAGCGGACGTTGCGGACTTTGATCATCGCCTCACCAATGTCTCGTTTACGGAGTTACTAGACCAAAACTAGAAACGTCCTTGGCGCATAAAGTGCCGTTTTGAATGGCTGCAAAGATCCCTGCCCGTGACACTCGACCAGGGATTCTTTCCAAACTGATATTTGGGTACGTTGCTGCTGGACCGGACGCCCCCCTTTCTTAACAGGCGCGATCACGCGAACCACCAATTTGAAGATGTCGACCAGATCAGAGCTTTACGCCTTCCAGCAAAATCTCTCGAAGCGAGCGCTTCGTCTCTTCCCATTGCTGATTTGTCAGTTCCAGATCATCGTTCAATGTTCTGATTTGGTGTTTGAAGTCGGCATAGTGCTGCGTGGTCGCCCAGATTGCATAAAGCAAATGCCGTGCGCTGACGGGTCTGATCTGCTTTTGGGCGATCCAGTATTCGATCACTGCAATCCGATCATCGGTCCATTGGCGCAGTTCGTTTTCCAGGTAGTCCTGTACGACGGGCGCGCGCTGGATGATTTCGTTTGCCCAGACCTTGGAGCCATGGGGGCGCGTTCGGGCCAGTTCCAGCTTGATTTCGATGTAATCGCCCAAAGCAGTTATCGGATCGCGTTCCGGCGACAGGACATCCGCGGCTTCACGCCAGACATTGAAGATGTTCTCGACCACATTTCGGTACAGTTTTTCCTTGGTCTGATAGTAATAGACGATGTTGGATTTCGGCAGACCAGCTTCGGCGGCAATCCGACTGAATGACGCACCAACATAACCATAGTCGGCAAAGATGCGTTCAGCGGCCTGCTGAATTTGCGCCCTTGTCTCTTCACGATGACGGATCTGTATTCCGCCGCTTTGCTTGTTCACGCTGCTTCAATCCTTTGAACGGTGCGTTGGCCGAGAAAGGTCCTGTTTGAACATCTGATGCCGATCAAACTAACAAATCCGATCTGATTTGGAAACTTTCTGCACGATCGTGCAGAAAATTCTTGACCGGACATCTAAATCTTTTCAGCATCCACCCGTGTGGCATTGGAATGGGGGCCGAAGACACTGCCAACAAACATACAACCTACCCACCTTGTGGAGCTCTGACAGGAAGCAAAGGCGCTGCGCCAAGCAACCCGAGGCGACGAATACTGTGAAAATATCAACATTCAAAATACCGAACAGGAGAGGATGACATGTCAAGAATATCGCTAACGAAAAGGGCGCTGCTGGCCGCCATGGTCGCGGGATCGACCCTGTTGGCGGCCGGCGTCGCTGCGGCAGAAAAGGTGAAGGTTGCCGCGATCTATACATTGCCCGTCGAACAGCAATGGATCAGCCGGATTCACCTTGCACTGAACACGGCCGCAGAGCGGGGCGATATCGATTATGTGTTCTCCGAAAATGTTGCCAATACCGACTATGAACGGGTGATGCGCGAATATGCCGAGCAAGGCCAGCAATTGATTGTAGGTGAGGTCTTTGGGCTGGAACGCGCCGCGCGCAAAGTGGCGACAGATTACCCCGAGACGGCGTTCCTGATGGGCTCGTCCTTTGGTCCGGTCGCGCCAAATTTTTCCGTCTTCGACAACTGGATTCACGAACCATCCTATCTGTCCGGCATGGTTGCCGGTGCTGCGACCGAGTCTAACCTGATTGGGATGGTTGGCGGATATGCGATCCCTGAAGTGAACCGCTTGATGCATGCCTTCATGGATGGCGCGCGCGAAGTGAACCCGGATGTGAAGTTCATGGTGAACTTCATCGACAGCTGGTACGACCCGCCGAAAGCCAAAGAAAGCGCATTCGCGATGATGGATGCAGGCGCAGACGTGATGTATGCGGAACGTTTTGGCGTGTCCGACGCAGCGGTTGAGCGTGGCGTGAAGGCCATCGGCAACGTGATCGATACCTCTGGTGATTATCCTGGGACCATCATGGCCTCTGCCCTGTGGCACATGGAAGCGACCATCGACAAAGCCGTGGCAAACGTTGCAGGTGGCACGTTTGAGGCGTCGGACTATGGCCAGTACAGCTTTATGGCGTATGGCGGCGGTTCGCTTGTCATGGACGAAAGCCTTGTCGCGGCGGAAACAGCAGCGGCCGTAAAGGAACGTGAAGCTGAAATTCTGGGTGGGCTGTTTCGTGTGAACGTGAACGATGACCGTCCAGTCTCTGACAATTAAAGACGCATGGGTTGGCGTCAGCGCCAGCCCGACCATTTCATGACACAATCCACTGCTCTCAGGCTCACTGGGCTCAGCAAACGCTTCGGCTTGGTGGTTGCAAATGATGATGTCAGCCTGACCCTTGAAAAAGGTGAAGTGCTGGCCCTTTTGGGTGAAAACGGCGCGGGCAAAACCACGCTGATGAACATGCTGTTCGGGCACTATCTGCCGGATGCGGGCACAGTTGAGGTCGCTGACGAAAGCGGTACGCTTCAACCGTTACCGCTAGGTCACCCCCAAGCCGCGCTGGCCGCCGGTGTCGGCATGGTGCACCAGCATTTCGCGCTGGCTGAAAACATCAACGCGCTCGACAATATCACTCTCGGATCAGAGCCACTGCGCAGCTTCCGACGCAATCGCAACAGCGCCAAGGCCAAGATCGACGGCATTATTGAGCGCAGTGGATTAAATGCGCCGCTGAATGTTCCGGTGGGCCGACTGTCCGTTGGCGAACGTCAGCGGGTTGAGATCCTCAAGGCGCTTTATCGCGATGCTCGAATTCTTGTACTTGATGAACCCACGGCGGTCCTGACCCCGCAAGAGGCTGATACGCTGTTCGACAATATCAAGGCGATGACAGAAGACGGCCTGTCCGTGATTTTCATCAGCCATAAACTGCGCGAAGTTCTCGCCTTTTCTGATCGCATTGCTGTCCTGCGCCACGGCAAGAAAGTAGGAGAGATGGCCACCGCAGATGCCGATGAAAAAGCCATCGCGCGCATGATGGTCGGGGCGGATACACCCAAGGTTGCCCGCACAGAAATGGCGCCAGGTGCACCGGTGTTGAAACTGTCGAACCTATCGGTCGAAGGGCGCGCCAAGCACGATACGGTCAAAGGCGTCGATCTGACCATAAGCGCGCATGAAATTCTGGGCATCGCCGGCATCTCCGGCAATGGGCAAAGCGGGCTAGCCAATGTGATTTCTGGGCTCGCACAACCAAGCGCTGGGACGATCACGGTAGATGACCAAGACGTACCAAAGCCAAGCCCGAGCGCGATGGTGAACGCGGGTATCGGGCGCATCCCCGAAGACCGCCATCACGAAGGTATCGTTGGTGCGATGAGTGTTGCAGAAAATATGGTGATCGAACGGCTTGATGATCCTGCCATCCAATCACGAGGATTGCTAAAGCGTGACGCCATTCAGGCCAATGCCGAAAAGCTTGCCAAAGCCTATGACGTACGCGGCCCCGGCGTGACCGCCGCATCCAGATTGTTGTCAGGCGGGAATATTCAAAAGCTGATTCTGGCTCGTGTTTTTGAACGCTCCCCCCGGCTTATCCTCGCAAACCAACCTACACGCGGCCTTGATATGGGCGCTGCCGCAGAGGTCGGTCGGCGCTTGTTGGAAGCCCGTGAGCGCGGTGCAGGAGTTGTTCTTATCTCAGAAGATCTTGACGAGATTCTGGGCCTTGCTGACCGGATCGTGGTGATCCGCGATGGAAATCTTGTTGAGGCGGTCAGCCATGACCGTGAGCAAATCGGCCTCATGATGGCGGGGGAACCGGCATGATCCGCATTGAGCCGCGCGAAAACCCGTCCCGTGCGTTTGCCTTTGGTATTCCTATCCTTTCGGCTGTCATCTCACTCGCCTTTGCGGCCATTCCATTACTAGCCGCCGGGGCAAACCCGATCACCGCCTATGGCGAGATGATCAAAGGTGTTTTTGGATCGGTCTTTGCCGTGTCCGAAATGCTGACGCGCGCAACGCCGCTGATATTCACCGGGCTGGCTGCTGCGTTGGCGTTTCGCGCAAAGCTCTGGAACATCGGGGCTGAAGGGCAGCTTTATCTTGGCGCTATGGCGTCGGTCGCCATTGGGTCAGGGTTGCTAGACATCTCTGGCATCCTGCTGTTACCGCTGATCATCGTCCTGGGCGCAGCCGCCGGGGCTGCAGGTATGATGGCCCCAACCTATCTGAAAGTGCGCTTTGGCGCGGATGAGGTTGTGACGACCTTGCTGCTAAACTTCATCATTCTGATCTTTCTTCAGATGATGCTCGAAGGCCCACTAAAAGACCCAATGGGGTTGGGTTGGCCGCAATCGTCACCCGTGCTGGACCAGGGCATGCTGCCGCCACTGATGGACAGAATGCGGGTGCATTCAGGGTTGATCCTTGCGCTTGTTCTGGCAGCCATTGCGCAGTTCATGCTAGCGCGCTCCGTCTGGGGGTTCAAACTGCGGGCGGTTGGTGAAAATGCCGCTGCAGCCCGGCATGCAGGCATCAATGTGCGCCGTTCCTTGTTTGGCGTGGCAGCGATCTCTGGCGCGCTGGCAGGGCTCGCCGGTGTGTCCGAAGTGGCCGGGCTAAAGGGGTATCTGACGGCTGATCTGTCCCCCGGGTTTGGCTACACAGGCATTGTCGTTGCGATGTTGGCGGGCTTGTCGCCGGTTGGTGTTGTCATCGCGGCCCTCTTCATCGCGTCTGTCTTCGTTGGTGCTGACAGTATGAGCCGCGCCATGGGCGTGTCGTCTTTCCTCGCCGATCTGGTTGTTTCCATGTCGCTGCTTTGCGTCTTGGTTGGCGGGTTTCTGGCCAAGTATCGCATCTTGCGCACCAAGGGGGCCATAGCATGATGGACCTTTTGAACATTCTGATGACCGACAGCTTCTGGGCGGCGTCATTGCGCATCGCCACGCCCTTGATATTTGGCGTACTCGGCGCGCTGATTTGCGAGCGTGCGGGTGTCCTGAACCTCGGGATCGAAGGCATCTTTGTCGTTGGTGCGATGTGCGGATGGATGGCCGTCTGGCTGGGCGCAGGACTTTGGGGCGGTGTCTTGGTCGCAGCGTTGGCTGGCGCGTTCTTTGGGCTATTGCATGCCATACTGACGGTACCCTTGGGCCTGTCCCAACACGTCTCGGGCCTTGGGATCACGCTGTTTGCGACCTCGGTCAGTTACTACACCTATCGGACCGCGTTGCCCGATGTGTCTTCACCACCCCGCATCGAACCGTTTCGCGCGCTGGATATCCCTATCCTATCTGACCTGCCCTTCTTTGGCCCGGTCCTGTTCCAGCAAACTGCGCTGACATGGCTCGCGCTGCTGATGGTCGGGCTAGTCTGGTATGTGATGAACCGCACCGCGCTTGGCGTGGCGATCAAGGCCGTGGGTGACAATCCCGACAGCGTGGATGCGCAAGGTTTGTCCGTCTATGGACTGCGCATGGGTGCGATTGTGGCCGGGTCCGCCTTGATGGCGCTTGGGGGCGCGTTCTTGACGATGAGCGCTTTTGACGCCTTCTTCTTCGGCATGGTCAACGGGCGCGGTTGGGTCTGTATTGCGCTGGTGATATTTGCCAGTTGGCGACCGGGCAAGGCCCTGCTGGGTGCGCTCTTATTTGGCGCTTTCGACGCGCTGCAAGTGCGGTTGCAAACAGAAATGGGCGCTTTGGTGCCAGGGCAAGTTTTCCTGATGGCTCCTTATGTTCTTTCCATCATCGCCCTTGTCATCGCAGCGCGGTCTGCCGACTATCCACGCGCCTTGTTGACCCCTTGGTTCAAAGGGCAACGATGATGCACCGCAAACGAGGGATTCCATGTTCGATCTGATCGTCAAAAACGCGACTACGAGTGACGGACAATCTGGCGTCGATATTGCCTGTAAGGATGGCAAAATCGCCGCAGTGGAGGCGGGGATCACGGCCGAGGCGAAAGAGATAATGGATGCAGGCGGAAACCTTGTGTCCCCGCCTTTTGTCGATCCGCATTTTCACATGGACGCGACGCTGTCTCTGGGCACGCCACGCATGAATGTGTCTGGCACATTGCTGGAAGGCATTGCGCTATGGGGTGAGTTGAAACCGATCCAGTCCGTCGATGATATCGTCGAACGAGCGATGCGTTATTGCGATCTGGCGGTTGCGAAAGGCATCGGCGCAATCCGCAGCCATGTGGATACCTGTGACGATGAATTGAAGGGCGTGCAAGCGCTGCTTGAAGTGCGCGAAAAGGTCAAAAACTACCTCGACCTGCAACTCGTGGCCTTTCCGCAAGACGGCGTTCTCCGCGACCCGACAGCAAAGAACAATACTGTGCGTGCGCTCGATATGGGCGTGGATGTGGTAGGCGGCATCCCGCATTTCGAACGCACCATGGCGGATGGTGCCGAAAGCGTACGCCTGTTGTGTGAAATCGCCGAAAAACGCGGACTGATGGTCGATATGCATTGCGATGAAAGCGATGACCCCCACAGCCGCCATATCGAAACGCTGGCCTATGAAACCCGACGTCTTGGACTGCAGGGCCGCGTTGCGGGATCGCATCTGACCTCGATGCACTCCATGGACAACTACTATGTGTCCAAGCTGATCCCGCTGATGGTTGAGGCCGGTGTTCACGCGATCCCCAACCCGCTGATCAACATCATGCTGCAGGGCCGTCACGACAGCTATCCCAAGCGGCGCGGCCAAACCCGCGTGCGCGAGCTGCGCGATTCCGGGATCATGGTTGGTTTCGGCTCTGACTGTGTGATGGACCCGTGGTATTCCCTCGGTAAGGCCGACATGCTGGACGTGGCGTTCATGGGGCTGCATGTCGGGCAATTGTCGAGCCGCGCGGATATGGACTGGTGCTTTGACGCGGTCACCGGCAATTCAGCTAAGATCATGGGCCTGGAAGGGTATGGCCTGTCCAAAGAATGCGATGCGAATTTCGTGATACTCCAGGCGAAAGACAAGATCGAAGCCATCCGTTTGCGCGCGCATCGACTTGCCGTGTTCCGGCACGGACAACTTATCTCGCAATCAGCCCCCCTTCAGTACAATTTAGCACTGACCGACCGGACAGGCTTAACGGTGGATGAATCCCAAGTCAGCGGGTCAAGTATAGCCAACTAGCCTGCACTTTTTGCTGTAAGAAAGGGCTTCGAAAAAACTTCAAATTCTCCGGCCAAAACGGTTAGGCGCGTCGCCCATTCTACGAATTTAGGCAACGTCTAATTTGCGGCTACTTGGTTTGCTCTAACGTCGGCTTTTCTTGGCTTTGCAACAATTTGGTTAAAGCGCAGCATTCGGGACTTTGAGCTCCTTTGCCGCCATCGGAGCAAACGTAGCATTCTTGGGTTCGGCCTCTCATCGAATGGCGGCTTTTGCTGGATCACCCTTAAGGCTGCGCAGCTGCAGCGAAAGCGCGCTTTCCGCCCATTGCTGGTCCAGTGTGTCACCTGGGGGGAGGTGCCTTGTAACTGGCTCTTGGGGGGCGGCACCGCGCTTGGGGGTCGATCTTAAAACAACATGTGAAAAACCACTCTAACATTCCATCTACCGGAAGGTTATAATCGCTCCACGCGCGCGCCCCGGCGTGTCCTTGTTCTATCCGAGACAAAGCGGCGGCATCACGCAAGCGCGGGATCTGGATGGGCGGTTAGCCTGCCTCCTTGTCTGACTATCAAGTCGAAGCTGTGTCCGCGTCGTGACGGAACTCAGTAGCACGGTAAGCGTAACGCACCTCCAGAGCGAGGGCGAAGCGCTCGGTCACTGATTTCATGCGTGCAGCGGTGGCTGTCTGACGTCAGCACTTATGGGTGCAAATAGGGCGATTTGATAAGGGAGTGTTTCTGGCTCATCGTAACCACCAAGGAGTACAAGATGAGAAAGACAACCAAGAGCCCCGGCGAGAAGATCGTCAAAGACATCAGCAATCTCACCGAGATTTGCCGCACGGGTGAAACGGCCGGGCATGGTGGCTTCGGGTAGGAGTTCGCGCACAGCTTCATACTGCTGCACAGCCCAAGCCGCATCTCGTGTTACCATGCTAGATGATCGCCCCCCGGACCTTTGCCGAAATGTACTCCGAGATAAAAACTGTCCCGAGAATGACCAGCAGAATGGTCGACACCTGTGTCCAGGCCAGCACATTGATCGACGCGTTTAGCTGGACCCCGATCCCCCCGGCACCGACAATCCCGAGGATCGTGGAGCCCCGCACATTAATGTCCCAGCGGAACACGCCAACACCTGCGATCGTAGGCAGGATTTGCGGTACGATGCCATAGATCATCTGCTGTGCACGTGATCCCCCGGTGGCCTCAATCGCTTCGACCTGTTTCTGGTCAATCTCTTCAATCGACTCGTAGATCAGCTTGGCGCAGCCCCCGATGGAACGAATGCCGATGGCCAAAGTGCCCGCCAGCACTCCCGGCCCGACAACAACCACCAACAGCAGCGCCCAAATAAGTGAATTCACTGACCGTGTGCCCACGATGATCAATAGCATCACAGCCCGCACCGACTTGTGCGGGGTTGTGTTATGAGCCGCCAGAAAGGCAATCGGCACCGCAAGGACCATCGCAATCGCTGTCCCGATGGTCGCAATGTTGAGCGTGTCCCAAACGGGTCGCCAAAGTTGTGACAGATAGCTCATGTCCGGCGGGAACATACGCGCCACAATATCCGACATCTGTCGCGGGGCATCCCAGACAAACATCCAGATCGTTTTCTCCGAAATCAGCTGCCAGGCGTAGAGAGCGATGCATAGCCCAACGAGCCAGCCACCCCAGATCATCCACTGTTTCAAAGGGGTCCGCTTGCGCCAAACCGGCCCTTCTGTTGTCTTGATCATCGGCATTACTGCACCCACTTTCGGAGATAGCCGGAGGTGTACTCCAGCGTGATCACAATCGCGATGATGGAGAACAGTATCGTCGCCGTGGTCGCGTATTCGTAGCGTTGGACGGAGGTGAGCAGATGCGCACCAATGCCACCCGCCCCGACAATCCCCACCACCGCGCTTTCGCGGAAGTTGATGTCGAGCCGGTAGAGTGACAATCCAATCATCCGCGGCAAAACCTGCGGCTGGATCGCATAGTTCACCCATTGCAGCCATGACGCACCTGTGGCGCGTACGGCTTCAGCCTGTGACCGGCTCATGTTCTCAATGTCCTCGGCTAGAAGTTTGGCAAAGAATCCGATGGTGCCGATAGAAAGCGCAATGAACCCGGCAAACGGGCCAAAGCCAAAAAATTTCACGGCAAAAATGGCAAGGATGACTTCCGGGAAGGTCCTTGAAACCGCGATAATGCCCCGGCAGAACAGATAAACCCAAGTTGGGGCTAAATTACGTGCTGCACCAAGGCCAATGGGAACAGACAGCACTATACCCCCGATGGTGGAGATGATGGCCATCCAGATGCTCTCCAGAATACCGTCCAGGATCACACCGCGACTGTCGCTCAGGTCCGGCGGAAAGAACTTGCTCAGCATCTCCGCCCCACGCGGAAGCCCTTCGGCAACGCGGGTCCAGTTCACCTCCATCGTGTAGATAGCAAGAACGAAATAGGTCGCCGTGGCGAGATAGATCAGATACCGAAGCAATGACGACTTGATGAAGGGCGGTTTCTTCCAGTGATCGGCGTATTGGTTTGTCGCGTCACTCATGCCGCGTGTCCATCGCCACTCAGGATCTCTTCTTTGACCTCTTTGTCCTCGATGGTCGCCTCCCAATCTTCCTCACCGTAAATCTCGGTCAGGACGTCCGGCGTCAAACCATCCGGCGCGCCGTCATAGACAGTCTGCCCGAGCTTGAGACCCACAACACGCTGCGAGAACATCTGCGCCAGTGCCACATCGTGGATGTTGATAATGGCCGCAAGGCCGCGCTCTTCGCACAACTCCTTAATCAAGCGCATGATCTGGCGCGAGGTTTTGGGGTCCAGACTGGCGGTAGGTTCGTCCACCAGCAAAAGCTCCGGGTCTTGGATCAGTGCCCGGCAAATACCCACCCGCTGACGCTGACCACCTGACAACTCATCCGCCCGTTTGTCAGCCATATGCATTAGGCCAACGCGGTCCAGCAGACGGTATGCTTCGCGCACGCTGTCCTTTGGAAACTTGCGGAACAGACTTTGCCAGAAATTCACGTATCCCAACCGCCCCGACAGCACGTTTTCCATGACGGTCAGCCGCTCAACCAGCGCGTATTCCTGAAAGATCATACCCATCCGGCGACGCGCTTTGCGCAGCTCTGATTTGGACAGGCCGGTGATCTCCCGATCACCAAGGTAAATCTGGCCCGAGGTTGCATCGACCAGCCGATTCACACAGCGGATAAGAGTGGATTTCCCCGCCCCGGACGGGCCAATCAGAGCGACCAATTGCCCATCGGAAATGTCGAGTGACACGTCATTTAGTGCCAAGTCGCCGGTCTTGTAGCGCTTGGACAGGTTTTCAAGGCGCAGCATAAGCGTCTTTCTTTTTTAGTGCAGAAGGGTCAGGAAAGGCCCGTCACAGCGGGCGGGCCCAATCGGCTTAGCGCCGATTACTTACAATCGTAAGATACGCCGTTGGCAGCATCGATCTGACGGATCACCGCCCAATCGTACTTGTGCTCGATGCCGACAAAGATATCCGCTTTCGAGAACTCTTTCCTGAAATTCTCGTCCCATTCGTATGTCCAGAACGCCGTCTTGATTTTAGCAACCAGTTCGGGATGCAGGTTATGCGCATGGCCGTATCCGGTGGTCGGGAATGTCTGCGATTTGTAGATCGTTCTGATCTTGCCGTCTTCGATCACTCCGCGACGCTGCATGCGCTGCAAGACGGAATTCGCGATGGCCGCCACTTCGTAGTCGCCGTTGTACACACCGAGGATCGAATTGTCGTGCTTGCCAGAGAACGCTGGCGTGAAGTTCTCATCCGCGACCAAACCAAATTCGCCCTTCAGGATTGCCGAAGGCGCTTTGAAGCCGGAGTTAGATGTAGGCGAGGTAAAGGCCATCGTGCGGCCCTCGATCTGTTCGGGCGACGTGATGTCGGAATCGGCAGGAACGATGATTTCCATCTCGTAGCCGAAGGACCCATCATCATAGGCCATCATGCCAAATGGGACAAAACCAGCGCAGCTAACGGCAATCGGATTAGACCCCGTGTTGAAGCCTGCGACATGTAGCCGGCCAGACCGCATCGCTTCAAGCTGGGCAGCGTTGGATTGGACCGGGAAAAACACAACGTCGCGACCGGTAATCTCGGCCATGTGACTCACGAAACCGTCCCAGATGTTGGCATAAACAGCAGGGTCTTCCACCGGCGTGTAGGTGAAAATGATCGTCGAAGGATCGACCCAGTCCGCAGGATCCGTTGGCAGATCGGCCAGTTGATCAAGGTTGCGGTCGCAATAGGCAACATCCAAAGTGCCCCTGTGGCAGTCCTCGCCTGATTGCGCAAATGCCGGTGCTGCTGCCAATAGCACCGCGAAGATCGCTCCCGATAAGGTTTTGGCTAATTTCACTTTTTCAATCCTCCCAGAGTTTTTACCGTTCGTACGTGAAAGATTACACTTTAGATGGCCCAGAGCAACATTTGTGAAGTTCGAACAGGCAATGAAGATTTCTTTAGGAGATAGAGAGAGGTGAAAGGCTCTGAAGCATGTTGATTGCAACCAACGATTCGCGTCGTCCAAGAAGTGTTTTGCTTTGACTTGCCTTGAGGTCGTTGTATGTCCGCTTTGACCGGCTGTGACGCGAAGCCATCATGCGACAGCCGCGGGCCGTTCTTACCAGCGCCAATTTCGGCAATCGGTGCTTCGCGGTTGTTTGTGCGAGGAGCAGCATGAGAAACTATGGGCTGATTCTGTTGAAAAACTCTGGCTTGATCGGGGCGTAAGTGGCTGATTCAATTCTCCCAACGAATGGGCGGATTAGCCATGATGGGACCAAGACAGGAATCGCAAACGGCACTGTTTTACGAGTTCTCGCTGGAAGGTCACGTTCCGCAGGACCACATGCTGCGGTCGATTGATCGGTTCGTCGATCTTAGCGGCATTCGCAGCCATTTTTCGGATTTCTAAAGCCACGCGGGGCGTTCGTCGATCGATCCCGAACTGCTGATCCGCATGCTTCTTGTCGGCTATTGCTTCGGCATCCGGTCAGAACGTCGGCTCTGTGAGGAGGTGCATCTAAACCTGGCGTATAGTTGGTTCTGCCGCCTTGGTTTGACAGATCGCATCCCGGATCACTCGACCTTCTCCAAGAACCGCCATGGCCGGTTCCGTGAGAGTGACCTCTTCCGCCGTGTGTTCGAGATGACGGTTGTGATCGTCGGCGCACATGATACTGGCCCGTTGATCCGCTCGAAAGACGGCTTCTGGCAGGCCTTCCCATTGCCTGCTGCCGGTAAGTCCACACGTGGCGGCCGGATCACCCCAGGCGGATGCCCCGATACACCCTCGAATCGTGCCTCGAAAGCGCCTCACGGCACACACGCGCCGTTGACTGGATGCGGGCCGACCTCGGCGCTTATCGTGCCGCAAAGCGCAAAGGCTGGTATCGGTTTTGCGTGGCGCACATGGGTGGGACCAGAGGTGGGATCAAACACTAACCCATTGATCCAAAAGGGCCGTTGGCGGACACCGCTTCCGCCATATTTTTCTGCTAATGCATTGATTTCAAAGTGAAATGCTGAGGAATATTGGCAATATTCCCACATTAGTTCCCACACTTAGCGTTTGTATCATCGCCGTCAGTCGTCCAATACATCCCCGTCTAATGACTCGCCTGTGATCAATGCCCGTTGAACTTCTGGCGCTTGGGTTTGTCACCTTCGATGTCAGGCAAACGCGATATCCCATGTCTCTGAAGACAGCGATGCAATGAAGACCGCGTCAGGTGCGGGATCGACGGCTGCAATGCGTAGAGACAATCATCCAGCGGCAGCAGGGTGTGTCGGCGGAACGCGACGACCATCGCCTCTGCGTCTTCGCTGAGAACTGTGGAGCGCGGCGCGCTCGGTCCGGTCTTCCGATCCTCAACAGTTTGTCGCTTGCGCCACTTGGCAACCGTCTTGCGATTGATCCCCGGCTCCCTGCTCAGCTCCGAGATCGAAGCTTGCGCTTCTCAGCGATTGCAGGCAATCGCCTGTCGGCCGGTGGATCGCTGTGTTGCTGCTCTGACCGCGTGCGTGCCCTCTCGGCATCTTTTCTTTAAGAAAAGAGCCTGCCGGGTCATAGTACGTGGCGCTTCCGTGAGGAACTTGTGCCATAGCGTTTCCTTCCATTCCAACGAAAGGATCACACCATCAAACCGTGCGATCAAACACCTAGGTTTTGCATCGCAAACAGCGGTAGCTGTTTAAGAAACAACCACGTGAACATGCCGCATCGGATATCCCACGCTGCGTCAGGTCGGCGGTCGCAGCGGCCCTCGGATCATCCGCATCGCGACTGCCATCGCATGACGACGGATGTGCTTGTGTTCGTCGATGCCGCTCAGTGACACATCGAGCCACTCCTCAACGGACTTCTCTGTGACGGGCATCTTTTGCGCTGTGAGGCCAAGTACCGCTTCGATGGCTGCCGTGTAGCCTGCCTTTGTTTCGGCCTCGTCATCCCAGTTGAAAACCAAACCCTTCTCCCTTCCTGTGTTGTGTTGAGACAATCTGCCTGCTCTCCACGAGAGTATTCTAAAATTTGACATCCCTCACGAAACTGTCACATACTGATATTCAATAATCAATATATGAAATAAGGGGGGATAAAGTGGATGTTTTACAACAGGTTATCCCAGCTTTGGGTCTGTTCGGCCTTCTAGCCTGCTCCACCCTTCTGTTGGTGAGGGTCGCGACCGTCTATGTTTCGGGAAGAGTTCATCGTGTTCGCGCATCAGTAGAACTCGTCGTCTTCCTATCAATTTTTTATCTGCTGATCGAAACCGCGCTTGGGTTTCTTGGAGCAGGGCACCTTGTTGAGCCAATAGAGAGAGCGGTTCTTGCGGCAACTGCTATTTGTGTGGCTTTCATTTTGAACAGCGTGGTTCGTGTCGTCCTCTGGGATGGTCTGCTCTCGGACCATGGCAAGAGGAAGGTCCCGCTTATAGTGACCGAAGGCGTCGGGATTGCGATGTATTTGGCCACCATTTTGTTGGTTATGCATTTTGTCTACGATGAGCCGGTTGGAGGTCTGCTTGCGACATCGGGCGTAACCGCCTTGATCCTCGGTTTCGCGGCGCAGTCGACACTCAAGGAGGTCTTCTCTGGTGTCGCCTTGAACGCCACCCAGGCATTGCGCATCGGTGACTATGTCGAGATCGATGGAATTTACGGCCAGGTCTTCGAGATCAACTGGCGTTCTATCGCTGTCAGGAATCCGCATACGGATTCGCTCTACATATTCCCAAACAGCGGTGTCGCTGATCGAACTATTCTGAACTTCAGCGAACCGACAGGGCGATTCAAATACTTCGTTCACTTCACAGTCGAGTTGTCCGCACCTCCGGAACTCGTCATCCGCGCCATAGCCAAGGAACTTGAACGCTCGCGGTTTGTGCGCCGCGATCCCAAGCCAGATTTCAATTTGCTTGGGTACAGCAAGGAAGGGATCGAAATCCGTCTGCGGTATTTCTTCGATGGCGACGACCCTTGGTGGGATGCGCAAAACGAAGTCATCATGGCGATTTGGGGCGCCATGCGGAAACACCATCTTCGAATTGCGATCCATCGCCATTTGCTTGGCTCGGGTGATGAATGGGGCGAACTCGACCAGCGAAAAGAGACAGACTTCGGGATTGATCAGGTCCTTGAACAGTTGGCGGCTTCTGACATCTTCTGCGGTTGCGCAAGAGACACCCTGTCGGAACTCGCCGCCTCGGCAAGTATTCTGTCGCTCAATCCGCCAGGTTGTTTTTATGAGCCGGATGACGCCTCGGATGGGCTTTACCTGGTCCTGGAGGGGAATGTCTCCCTCTACAAGCCTTGGCAAGAGGAAGAGGGCCACGAGGTCAAGGTTGAAAACTGTACGCGGGGCGCCGTGTTTGGTGTGCAGAGCTTCCTTGTCAAAGAGCCCCGGAAACATCTCGCACAAGCAGAGCAATATTCCGTTGTGGCTCATTTCCCGGAAGAGCGAATGCGGCGTTTGCTGACGGACCAGCCAGACCTTGAGGTCAGCCTTCGTGACGCCTGCGAGGCACGAGCACGTCAGCGCGAAAAGAATGCCGAGATCGCGCGCCAGGAATTGATGGCAGCCCTGCATACCGAAAATCGTCGGAAAATCTCGGAAGAATTGCGCCAGAACGTGGATGGCATTCTGCAGCGCCCGGCTTTGCACCACGCTATGAGCCTTCTTTCGTCCAAAGTTCGACATGAGGATATCCTCACCGCGGCGATGGCGGGTGCGGCGATCATTGCAGCTGCTCGGGGGGATATTGACGAAGACGAGGAGGTGTTTCTCCGGCGCGCGATGGCAGAGGCCGATCTACTCAGGCACATGAACATCAACCACGGGCTCGAAATGTTCCACAGGTTTGTCTTGTACGAAGACGTCTTGAACATGGACGGTCGGGTTTTTGCCATGCTTGACCGTGCTGTTGAGGTGAAGGGGGGCGCGCAAATCGTTCAGGCGGTTGCCGTTGGGATGACCGGAGTTCACGGAATCCCGACAACAAGGGAATGCGAGGCGCTTGTGGGCATTTCAGCGAGACTGGAACTTGAATGTCCCAAATGGGCAAGACCCGAGAAGGGGGATCAAAATGGATGATGCCATAACGAATTCGGGTTTGGTCTTTACCATCGGTCTGACTGGACACCGTGATATCCATCCCGATGCCGTGGCCGACATACGCGCTGCGCTGCGTAAGCAACTTGAAGCCCTGAAATCACGCTTTGACGCGCTTTCTGTCGAACTCGTAACCGGACTTGCCGAGGGCGCAGATATGCTCGCGACGGAGATTGCGCTGGAGATCGGTATGCCCGTGCGCGCCGTTCTTCCGATGCCACGCCATCTGTACGAGGCTGACTTTACGGGGCCGGCCCGTGAGGATTTCTCGCGACTTGCAGATGACGACAGGGTCATTTTACAAGAATTGCCCTTACCGGCTGGTAAAACCGACGCAGACTTCTTGGATGACGCTCCCAGAGACGAGCTCTACGCGCGCCTCATGGACTACCTGGTGCGACGTTCGAATGTGCTCATTGCTTTGTGGGACGGAGACGTGACGGGGCTTACCGGTGGCTCCTCCGATGTCGTCGTTCGTTACCTGTCCAGCAATGGATCGCAATCTGCCAAAGCTCAACTTTATGAGACGATAGCCGATGCCGAACTGGCCGAAGATCGCTCGGATCTGGCCATCTGGATTGAAACACCACGGCGATCGGGCGATGTGGGTAAAAACAAGGTGCAAACGCGTTATCTGGTGCAGGCCGGGACAGCGGGTCTTATGTGCCAACTGCCCGATATCCCCGATTTCGTTTTCGAGCGGTGGACCGGGTTCAATGACTACGCCCGCGAATACAATTCCGAGACGGGTGCCAATCTGCCGGCCTACCCGATCTCGGTTCCGGCAGATCTTGAGATTTCCGAAATTGCTGCGTCCATTGACATGGATTTCGTTCGCGCTGACCAACTTGCCCTGGCGAACCAGCGCCAATCTGACCGGCTTTTCAAGGTTTTTGGGCTTATGGCAGCGCTTATGGGGCTGGCGTTTCTACTCTATGCAAAAATAGCGGCGCTGAAAATTTTCCTTGTCGCGTATGTGGGTTTGTTCGGCGCCGGGTTTGTACTTTTTGCAATCGGTGCAAGACGCGGTTGGTTCGGTCGCCACCTGGTATTCCGGGCATTGGCCGAGGCGCTCCGCATTCGCTTTTTCCTGGTGCTTTCCGGAAGCAGTGGGGCGGTTTCGACACGGCGCCTGTTGCGACTGACAAGTATCGAACATTTCAAGGGATTTGGCTGGATCGGCGACGCGATCCGTTGCTCGGAACCGTTGACCTATGAAAGCAGCGTATCTGCACAAGAGCGTGTGGCGGCCACATCGGAAAGATGGGTCAAGGACCAAGCGGCCTATTTTTCGCGCAAGCGCCGACAGCTCCACCATGAACATGAGCGGCTCGAAAAGGTGAAAAAGTTCCTTTTCCTGGCCGCATTTCTGGGCGCAGCGTCATTGCTGTTCTTCAAAAAGACCCTTTACGGATTTCACCTAGGGGATCTGGATGGCAAGACCATCGTTGTCTTCCTGATGGGGCTTTTGCCGCTGTGGCTGGCGGTGTGGGAAATCTACCAAACCAAAATGGCGACGCGCGAATTGCTCTGGCAGTATACCAACCAGGGGAAGCTTTTTGAGCTCGCTGAAAAAAGACTGGCGGCAATTTCAGATCCTGCCCATTCACAAGACGTGATTTCTGATTTGGCGGAACGCTCGCTCATGGATGTGGTTCAGTGGAGCACGCATCGCTACCACCGTGAACATGAACCTCCGTCTGCCGGATGATGAAAGAAGGCCAGGATAACAGCGACTTCAAAACGCAGCTTTCAAAGTTGCGACATGATATTCGTACTCCTGTCGGCCACATCATCGGATACGCCGAGATGATCGAGGAAGACCTTTCTCCTGAGCTTTTGAAGACCTTTTCCGGAGACCTGCAAGCAATCCAGAATGCGGGTCACAAGATGTTGGCCTTGGTCGAGGACTTCTTTGGCGCGACGACGGCCTCGTTCGATGACATCAGTGTCTCGGATGTCGAGTTCAGCTTCCGGGTGCAACTCAACCACATCACTGGATACGCAGAGATCCTTTTCGAAGAGGCAACGGAACTTGGCGACGACGACCTGATTTCAGACCTTCAGCGCATCACAGAAGCAGGTCGGACGACCCTACTGTTAATAGACGCGATCCCCCAAAGGCTGCTGCAGAAAAGCCCGCCCCGAAGTGAACCCTCAGGGCAAAAAAACAAAGCCCTCGCCGAACGAGGCCCGACACTTGTCACCAGCAAAATCGGTCAGGGTGGAGAGTTGTTGGTCGTCGACGACGATCCTTCCAACCGGGAATTGCTCATGCGGCGGGTCAAGCGCATGGGCTATTCTGCAAGAGCCGTTGCAAGTGGCGAAGAGGCGCTTGCCATCCTTGAACTGGAGCGGTTTGACCTTGTTCTGCTCGACTACATGATGCCAGGTTTGTCCGGCCTTGAAACCCTGCAGGAAATGAAGACATCTGCGCGGTTGCGGACCATCCCCGTCATCATGCTCTCTGCATCGGACGATATCGGGACAATGGTTGACTGCATTTTGCAGGGGGCTGAAGACTATATTTTCAAACCGTTCAACCCGATCCTACTCCAGGCACGGATCAGCGCATGTCTGGAAAAAGTGAGACTTCGGCAAAATATTTCGAGACAGTTCCGAATTTTCATCTCATCGCCAGGGGACGTAATTCCTGAGCGTCGGTTGGCAAAATCAGTCATTGGTCGGCTGAACGAAGAGTTTTTTGGTCGAGCCTATCTGATTCCAATCCTTTGGGAAGAAGAGCCAATGCTGGCCTCTGAAACCTTCCAAGCCCAGATCCACCCCCCCAGCGAGACCGAGATCTACGTTGGAATACTCTGGTCACGTATCGGTTCGCCGCTTCCTGACACGATACTGAGACCTGATGGGACCCGCTATGAATCGGGAACCGCCTTCGAGTTTGAAGACGCACTCACCGGCTTCAAGAGGAGCGGCCTTCCAAACATGCTTCTTTACCGGAAGCAGGGGGCCCCGACACTTTCGCTTGAGGATCGAGACCTCGTCATCGACAGGTTGGACCAGATCGACAAGCTGAACCGATATCTCGATCGCTGGTTGATAGGCGATGACGGCTCCTTCATCGGAGCCTTTCACATGTTTGAAACAGAGGACCAACTCGATACGATGCTCGAATTGCATTTGCGAAAACTTGTGGAAACACAACTCTCAGGCGAGGGTTCGGTGAAATCAGATGCAGACTTGAGCGATCAAAGAGAAGCAAGGTTAGAAAACACGGAGCACGACAGATAATGGCAAAGATCCTGCTGGTTGAAGACAACGAGATGAACCGAGACATGCTGTCCCGGCGGCTCAAGAAAAAGGGGTACGACGTCGTCATGGCCCTGGACGGCCAGCGCGGTGTCGAGATGGCGTCTGAGGAGAGCCCGGATATCATACTGCTTGATATGAGCCTCCCGGTCATGGACGGCTGGGATGCAGCAAAGGTCCTCAAGGCCAATGAAGCGACCAGTTCAATTCCAATCATCGCCCTTACGGCCCATGCGATGGCGGGTGATCGGGACAAGGCGCTCAATGCAGGATGTGATGACTACGATACCAAGCCGGTTGATTTGAAGCGGCTTCTGGAAAAGATCGAAGGTTGGCTAAAAACGTGATGGAAAATGGGCTTGATACAGGCCCTTTGAGGAGCGCCCGGTGATGGAAAACATTGATCTTCTTTGGGTCGTCATCGCCAGTGCCCTGATGTTCTTGATGCAGGCTGGCTTTCTTTGTCTAGAGACGGGAATGACGCGTTCCAAGAACAACATCAACGTCGCTATCAAGAATTTCTGTGACTTCTGTGTTGCCGCATTGGTGTTTTGGATCTTTGGTTTCGGGCTGATGTACGGTCTGAGCTATCGGGGTTGGATCGGGTTGGATTTGTTCGCCCTCGACTTCTCCAAGTCTGTTTCATCTCTCACCGTATTTTTCTTCTATCAGGTCATGTTTTGTGTGACATCGGTGACGATCCTTTCAGGTATTGTTGCCGAGCGGATGAAGTTTAGCGCCTACCTCTTTGTGGCCTTGGTCGTTGCGGGTTTCCTCTATCCTATCGCCGGTCATTGGAGCTGGGCGGGTCGCTGGGGCGCCGACGGATCGGGTTGGCTTGAGCAGTTGGGGTTTGTGGATTTTGCCGGGTCGACAGTGGTACATAGTGTCGGGGGTTGGGCAGGTCTCGCACTGGTTTTGATCGTTGGCCCTCGTTTGGGGCGTTTCGATAGCGGCCCCGGCAGACGCCCCCTTGCGCCTTCGAATATGCCCATGGCCACGCTTGGTGCCCTGCTTTTGTTCATAGGCTGGCTTGGTTTCAATGGCGGTAGTACGCTTGCGCTAAACGAAACCGTGCCGTCTATCCTCGTCAATACACTCATGGGCGGCTGCGTCGGGGCGATCTCAGCCGGCGGTCTGCGCTACGCGGTCAACCAGCGTCTCGACGCGGATCAATTCATCAATGGTGCACTGGGCGGTCTCGTCGCGGTCACCGCAAATTGTTTCGCTGTCTCTACAGGCTCGGCGGCTCTGATTGGTCTCGTCGGAGGAATGATTGTCGTCTTCTTGAGCCAGATCCTCGAGACTCTCGAGATTGACGATGCGGTGGGGGCGATACCGGTGCACCTGGGCGCCGGTATCTGGGGTACTCTGGCGACCGGGTTGTACGGCGACCTGGACGTTCTCGGGACGGGGCTCAGCCGTTTTCAACAGGTTGCTGTGCAGGGATTTGGCGTGCTCGTGTACGCTGTCTGGACCTTCGGTCTGGCTTTTCTCGTGTTCTACGTAGGCAATTTGGTCTTTCGGTTTCGGGTGAGCGCAGAAGAGGAAGCGGCCGGGCTCAACATTTCCGAACTCGGAATGCAGCATGAAAGCGAATTGCTTTCCACAAGCGAGTATTCCGGGAAGGCGTTTCAGCAATGAAATTCCTGGCTCACACGGAAAATACGGGTGCAAATCGGGCGCAAAGACAGGTCAGGCTGACCTCACGCGCCACGACCGTCGAGCAAGAGATACCGCCACATCAGCACATGGAAGCTGTTGCGCAATGAGAATGAAGACATGACAAAATTCAAGAATGTGCAGACGCAGGGATTGAAGATCGGGACAAAGCTGGCGGCTATCAGCATCGCAATTTCCTTGTTCGCGGTCAGTACAGTCGCAATTCTGTCTGGCGTCTCATCCAATGAAGCTCTCAGGCGCGAAGCGTTTGAAAGATTGACCGCCGTGCGTGAACTGAAGGCTCAGCAAATAGAGAGTTATTTTTCGCAAGTGCGCGATGAGATGACATTTGCGTCCGAGAGTGGGTCTTTGAAAGATCTTCTTCAGCAGCTCAGGCGGGGCCTCGTCGATATCCGAACGGCCAGCGCCCCCGAAGCTTTGGGCTCTCGACAGCAACTTACCCAATATTACTTGGAGCAGTTCTTACCCCGGTACGAGGCGTCAGTCGGGTCGCAGGCAGACGAAGCTTTCATTGATCTGCTTGTGCCACAGGACCCTCTGACAGTTTTCCTGCAAAATCGTTACATTTCGAATCCACGCACGCTGAATGATGTGCAATTTGAGGGGATATTTGGATCAGCGTTCTCGGACGTCGATCAATACATGAGTGAGTTCAGGAAACGCTTCGGTTTTTATGACGCCTTTCTTGTTGAACCTCACGATGGCCGGATCGTGTATTCTGTGGAGCGCGAGATTGATTTTGGAACGAGCCTTTTCAACGGGCCGTTTGCCGATACCAACCTCGCAAGCGCAGTCACTTTGGCGATGAGCGCAAGTCCGGGGGAGGTCATTTTTGCTGACTTTGAGCCGTATATTCCCTCTTTCAGCGCACCGGCGGCCTTTGCGGCTTTGCCCGTCTATGACGGATCAGCCATAATTGGTGTTCTTGCAGTCCAACTTCCGCTTAGCGGGATCAATGCGATCATGACATCAAATGAGGCGTGGAGCGATGTCGGCCTGGGGCAAAGTGGCGAAACATATCTTGTCGGCCGCGATATGCTCTTGCGCAACCAGTCGAGGTTCCTGATCGAGGATCGGGAAAGGTATTTCGAGATGGTTGCGGATGTCGGTCTTGCGCCTTCAATCATAGACCAAATTGAACGAACCAACAGCTCCATCGGTCTGCAAGAGGTCAATACCGCAGGGACGCGGGCCGCTCTGGACGGACGGACAGGAACAGAGATCTTTCCCGACTACAGGGATGTCGAAGTCCTTTCATCCTATCGTCCACTGGATTTGGCAGGGCTCGATTGGGTCATTATGAGCGAAATTGATCGCGACGAAGCCCTGAGAGATGCGGACAAGCTGATTGACCGTCTGATCATGGTCGCGTCGATCGTTTTGGCAATCGCAATTTATGCATCATATCTGTTCTCGATCTCGCTAACCCGACCGCTGCGATTGCTTTCTGGCAGTGCAGCAAAACTCACCTCGGGCGAGTTGAATACACCGGTTGAGGTCCAGACGCGTGACGAGATTGGTGATTTAGCCCAGAATTTCGAGGCGTTGCGTGTATCCATGGTCCGATCTCTGAAGGAAGTTGAAAGCCAGAAACTGACCTTGGAAGAGACTGTTTTGGCCCGCACCGCAGAGCTCAACGATGCTTCAGCGCAGCTGGAGCTTGCACTGTCGAAAATGTCGAACGGTATCTACATGCTTGATGGCGACATGAACTATGTCCTGGCCAACCAGCGCTACACTGAAATGCTTGGGATGCCCTCGCGGTTCGTGGAACCCGGCCAACCGGAAGAAGATGTCATTCGTTGGCACGCCGAGAACGGAGAATACGGTACCGGAGACATGGAACACCTGGTTCGCACACGGCTGGAAACTCTATCCGAAGGTCATTCGTCCAGCGTTGTTCTCAACACCTTGGATGGCCGAACGATTGAGATACGGACAACGCCAATCAGCGGAGGCGGGCTTGTCGGGGTGGCCACCGACATCACGAAGATCAAGCATAACGAAGCTGCCCTTCTCGAGCAGAATGAAAACCTGAAAGAGATCCAAGGTGAGTTGGAGTTCAGTGAACAGCGGATATCAAAAATTATCGAGGCGAGCCCGGTCGGCATCCTTTCAATCAACGAGAAGGGGACGATTGAGACATTCAGCTCGGCTGCTGAGGGTATTTTTGGCTACTATTCTTCCGAAGTCCTAGGAAAGAACATAAAAATCCTGATGGAAAAAGAGATTGCTCTTGAGCATGATCTATATCTTGAAAGCCGAATGCATGGCGCGCCTTCACACGTCGTGGGTCAAAGCCGTATCGTCAACGCCATGCGGAAAGATGGAACAGTATTCAAACTGGAGGCACGCGTCGAAGAAGTTCAAGTGGGCAATGAAATTTTTTACATCGGACTTGTTGAGGACATAACGGAACGGCTGGAGCTTGAGCGGCAAGCCGAGGAAGCGCGCCAACAGGCCGAGCGGGCGAATGAAGCGAAGAGTGCCTTTCTTGCGAACATGAGCCATGAACTGCGCACCCCCATGAATGCGATCATTGGCTACTCGGAGATGCTCGCTGAGGACGCCGAAGACGACGGTCTCGATGAAATGCTCGGGGACTTGAACAAGATCACTGCCGCGGGAAAACACCTTCTGTCTTTGATCAACGACGTCCTGGATCTCTCCAAGATTGAAGCTGGAAAAATGGATCTTTTTCTGGAAGACTTCGCAATACAGGACGTCGCCAAAGATGTGGCGGATACAGCCTTAAGCCTGATCGAAAAGAACGCGAACGAACTCGTGCTCGATATTGATCAGGACTTGGACACGGTGCACAGCGATGTAACGAAAGTCCGGCAAATTCTTTTTAATCTGATTTCCAATGCCGCAAAGTTCACGAAAGAAGGCGTGATAACCGTTTCTGCAAAGACCGACGCTATCGGTAGCATCCCTGCTGTACGGTTCACCGTTGCGGATACAGGCATTGGTATTCCTGAGGACAAGATTGAACATATCTTCTCTGAGTTCTCTCAAGCAGATGAGTCCACAACACGCGATTACGGCGGCACGGGGCTTGGCCTGGCTCTCGTGAAACGGTTTAGCGAAATGATGGGCGGTGAAATCAGAGTTGAAAGCACGGTCGGGCAGGGGTCTCGTTTCATCGTTACGCTTCCGAAGAACGTTGAGAAGCTGCATGCCGGTCTTGAAGACGAGGCGCGGGTCAGTGGGGCTGCGCTCGATGGTCATGCATCCGTCTCTGATGACGATTTCGGTTTGTCACGGCCACCCGACGGGCCACCCAA
This sequence comes from Marinibacterium sp., assembly GCA_034670145.1. GTDB lineage: Bacteria > Pseudomonadota > Alphaproteobacteria > Rhodobacterales > Rhodobacteraceae > HXMU1420-2. Next base: position 67,202 of record JAXMOA010000021.1, on the reverse strand, counting down.
ACAAAAGACAGTTCTTGTGATTGATGATGAGGCCTCGGCTCGGGAACTTCTCAAAAGGCGTCTGGAGGCCGAAGGCTGTTCGGTGCTTCTGGCCAAGAACGGCGTCGAGGGGCTGGCCCTCGCGGCCAGCCACAACCCCGCACTGATCACATTGGACGTCATGATGCCTGGAATGGACGGGTGGACCGTCCTGCGCCGGTTGAAAGCAGACGCCAACCTGAAGGATATCCCGGTTGTCATGGTTTCGATGGTTGGCAACAAGGCAATGAGCTATTCGCTTGGCGCTGTTGAATCGCTGCAAAAACCCGTTGACCGGACCAAACTGTCAGGCCTGGTCAAAAAGTTTGCCTCGAACGAAACCAGGCTGGCGCTGGTGGTCGAAGACGACCCGGCCGCACGGGCAACCATGGTGCGCACACTCGAAAATGAGAACTGGCATGTCCAGGAGGCAGAGAACGGAAAGATTGCGCTGGAGAAGACGCAAACCCAAAAATTCGAAGTTATCCTGCTTGATCTCATGATGCCGGTCATGGACGGCTTTGAATTTCTTGAGCAGCTTAGATCAAGCGATCATCCCTCCGCCAAAAGCCCGATAGTCATCGTCACGGCGATGGAGCTCAACACAGAAGATCGCCAACGTCTCCAAAGCAATGTTCACGACGTCGTTCAAAAGTCTGGCGATGATGTGGAGGGTGTATTGGAAAAAATTCTCTCGCTGGTTCAGAAATAGAGCCCGGAAATCTGGATGAAGTATGCATGGCCAACAAACCCAATCTAGATACTGAAGCGGCGCTTTGCGCCCTCAAAAGCGGTTCTGCAGACTGGGAGAGTTTCTTGGCGCAGAATCCTGACACATCGTTTGTTCTTGCTGGTGCGGATCTTTCTGGCACCGACCTATCAGGTCAAAACCTGTCCGGATATGACCTTGCCGATGCCGATTTCTTCGAGGCAGACTTGTCATCTGCGAACTTGAAACACGCCAATATGGCCAAGGCCGATCTTTCGGGCGCAAATGCGTCGCTGGCCGGACTGTATAAGGCGAAACTCACCTCAGCCACGATGACAGGAGTAAACCTCAAGGGCGCGGACTTGACGGAGGCTGACCTGACATATGCGGATTTGCGAGGAGCTGACCTTGTTGGCGTGGACCTGACCGGAGCGGATCTGCGCAACGCAAACTTGGCGAAAGCCGACCTTCGTGAGGCCTGCCTGGAGCGCGCGAATGTGGCCGGAGCGTACCTCCGGACCGCTCGATTGGAAGGAGCGAATGTGACAGGAATTGTCTACGGCGGCTTTAAAGACATGAGTGGGTGTTACCAGGGCATTCGGGGTTTGGATTCTGTTTATGGAAATGCGCTTTTTGTGCGCGACGCAAAGGATCAAGATTATATAGACACACTTGAAACCTCGATTTCAGAGATGCCCAAGGGCTTTTCAAAGTCACTTGAGGCCGTCCTTTTCAGGGTCTGGGGGCTTTTTGATCATGGCCGAAGTCTTCTAAAGGTTGGCATTTACGCCTTAATTCTCGCAACTTTTTACGGAGTTATTTACTTATTCGATATGCGTCTAGGGTGGGGGATGATGGATTACTCCAACTCTGCGCAGAGCTGGTTTACGCCTTTCTACGTCTCGTTGGTGACATACACGACGCTGGGATATGGTGACGTCACAGCCGAAAACGTTTACGGAGAAATTCTTGTTATCAGCGAAGTTGTCTTGGGATATTTCACTCTTGGCCTTCTTCTCTCGATCATCGCGAATACAATTGCCAGAAGAAGCTAACGGTTTTTTTGAAAGCGTGGCGCACTTTGGTATCTGTCTTGGTGCGGTCTAGTGTCCCTTCTTTTCGTCCATTGCTGTATAATTCTTTCTGGAATTTCGATTTCCGAGGATGCATCGCGCTGATCTGGCGCTCGCAATATGTATTCGAAGTGAACCTCGCCGTCTGCATCTGGTGTCCAAAGCGTGGGCATGTTTAAGCGTGATGACGTGACGACAGCGGAACGGGCGCGTCTCGGGGAGCTTGAGCGTGGGAACCGGCAATTGCTCTGCCGATCCTCCGTTGCCTAACCAAGGGCGCGGACCAATTCGGTGGGGGAGGATCAAGGTCGAATGGGAAACCTTGCAATCGGGCGATTGGCTCAACCAGGAGCGCCTGCCTGTGCCTCCAGGCTACATCACAAAGATCGAAGTGGAGGAGAAATACGTACTTAGCAGTCTTTGGCAAAACCGGGGTGGTTCATGCATGAACCCCCGGCCGAAAACCGCGCAAACGGATCGAAATCATGTTTGGCAGACTCTAGGATTAGCGGTCTGTGGCAACCCGATATGCGCGCTGCCCCAAGGTCTTCCTTTCAGCGATCGCTTTTTAGGCAATCGTCATCTGTTGGCCATGAATCCGGACGCTAGGCGTCCGCCTCATATATGATGCCCTGATAATAATCATAGCCGTAGAGAGTGTCGTAGCCCGAAGTATCATGGTCGCCGCTACCAAAGTCGACGTAATCATAAGAACCCGTCATCCCGGCCCCAAGGGCATATCCCAAGACCGTGCTATGGTAGGGCTCATAGTCAATCTGACCTGTCTCATAGTCGTAATAATGGGTGTGAACGGCCTGGTTATGATCCAGCTGATAGGGGCTCCCACCCGTGGCGCTGTAGACGTAATAGTATGAGTCGAGACCGTTTTCCTCTATCGCATCGACAGTGTAGCCCACATACAGTCCGGAACTGTCGCCATAGTAGTCATAGACGTGGCCATAGTAATAGTCATACCCGTTGGACCAGATATAGGAATAGGTTGTACCGGGCCCGGTTTCATTTTCAGCCTCGCCGCCATAATTTCCGTAGTCGCCGCCCGTATAATCTCCATCGTCAAAATCCACCCGGTCATAGGATTGGATCATGCCTGACCCATAGGCCTCGCCGTAGAGCGTCGTATATTCCGGGTCATAGTCATACTGATTGGATTCGTAGTCATAGTAGCTTTGATGAACGGCATAGTCTTCGAGCAGACCATTTGGGTTCCCGTAGACTGCCTCGTAGACATAGTAATACCCGCTATGGTCATCGTCGGCGTATTGGCTGTCATCCACAGACCAGACATACCCGGCGTACAGCCCCTGTGAGCCATCTCCGTCAAAGGTGTAGCCGTAGTAGTAGTCTTGCCCGTCGCCATCGATCCAATAGTAGTAATAAGTGGCCCCGTATTCGTCCGCTTCGTAATAGCCATGGGCGCCGTAGAGACCGGTGATGTAATCCCCATCGTCAAATTCGACGTAGTCGTATGAGTCCAGCATGCCATACCCGGCCGCATGTCCATCGGTTGTGGTCAGTACCGGATCAAGGTCAAACAGCCCTGTTTCATAGTCATAATAGTACTGATGCGCGACCAGGTCATCGCCGCCCAGCCCCTCAACGTCCCCATGCTCGGCCGCGTCCACATAGTAGAACCCGGCATAGTCGTTCTCATCCGTCGCATCATACTGATACCCCTCATACAGCCCTTGCGAGCCGTCCAGGTCGAATGTGTAGCCGCGATAGCTGTCATAGCCGTTGGTCCAGTAGTAATAAAATGTGAACCCTTCTTCGACATTCTCGGCCTCGTAATAGCCGTAGTCACCATAGGTCCCCTCGGTATAGTCGCCGTTGTCAAAATCAACCCGGTCATAAGACCCCAGCATACCCGTGCCATAGGCGTAACCGGCCCCGTCCGAATAATACGGGTCCCAGTCGTAGGTGTCGGTGGCATAGTCGTAATAATAGTCGTGAAAGGCCGCGTCTTCGGTCAGCAGATGGCTGTTCTGATCGGTCGAGCTGTAAACGTAGTAATACCCGCTCAGGCCGTTTTCATCGGTCGTGTAATGCAGATAGCCATCATAAAGGCCCTGCGAGCCATCAGAATCAAAGGTGTACCCGTAGTAGCAATCAAACCCGTTGTACCAGTAGTAGGCATAGGTGGTGCCAGACAGGTTCTGATCATCGGCCTCGAAATATCCGTAGTACCCATAATCGCCACCCGCATAACCGCCATTGCCGAAATCCACATAATCGAACGACCCCAGCATGCCTGACCCGGCCGCCTGCCCGTCTTCGGTGCTCAGCAGCGGATCATAATCATAAGCCCCGGTTTCACCGTCATAATAGAACAGATGAAAGGCCCCGTCTTCGTCCAGATTGTAGGTGTTGTTGAAGGTGGTGCTGTAGACATAGTAATAGCCCCACAGCCCGTTTTCATCCGTGGACGAATAGGTATAGCCAACCGACAGGCCCTGTGACCCGTCATCATCGAACGTATACCCGTAGTACATATCGTACCCGTTCGACCAGAAATAGGCATAGGTTAAGCCGTTGGACGCCTCAGCTTCGTAATAGCCGTAATAGCCGAACTCTCCGTCCAGCAGGTCGCCATCGCCAAAATCCACATAGTCCAGCGCTGCGAGCATGCCGGCCGTGCCCGCATAGCCATTGAGCGTGGTGTAATAGGGGTCGTAATCATATTGTTCGATTTCACCGTCGTAATAGAAGGTGAAGGCAACGTAATCGTCCAACAGCCCCTCTGCATTGCCCAGCACGCTTTCATAAACGTAATAGTAACCCGAAGCGCCGGTTTCATCCGTAGAGGTAAAGCGGTATCCTTCGTAAAGCCCCTGGGATTCATTTTGGTCATAGGTGTAGCCGCGAAATGAATCGGTGCCGTTGTACCAGTAGAAATAATGCGTGTAGTGCTGGACATCGCCCAGACTTGGATCATCCGCCTCATAGCCGGCCCCAAACAGGCCTACAGTAAGCACCTCACCAAATTCGCCCAACGTCCGCCAAGCATAGGCCGTGCTGGATTCCATGGTACCTGTTTCGGAACCACTGGAATTGAAGTAGTCATATGGATCCACCCTGGCCCCAGAGTACCTGAAAGAGGTGACCGTCGTGTCCGACTCTGCGTCATAGTAATTGGTGAAACGTCCGGCATCGTCGGACAGCTCGTAAACATTGCCTGCTTCGCTGTCGAAAACCCTGTATGAGCTGGGCAGGCCGTTTTCGTCATTCAGTTCATATGTGTAACCGACATACAGGCCCTGGGACCCATCTGCATCGTAGATATACCCGTAAAAGTGATCGTCACCATTGGTCCAGTAGAAATGGTAGGTGGTTGCGTCAGGCTGACCATTGGCCTCTTCATAATAGCCGGTGGAGGTGTTGTAGCCAAAACGCCCCTCCTCATTGCCGGAAACTCCTAAATTCACAGTGTCAGAGGTCGCCAGCATGCCACCGACAGAGGAACTCGCCGGGATGGACCAGCCTCTGACGGCATACAAAGAAGGAACATCGTAGTTGCCGGTCAGAGAGTCATAATACTGGGTCAGAGCGGTCCGATCGTCTGCGTCCGTCCCCAGGTTCTCTGCATCGCCACTGACCACGTCCGTCACATAGAAATACGCAGCGGCCCCATGTTCGTCGGTGACGTCGACTTGATAGTCCAAAGACAAACCCTGCGACTCGTCCGCGTCATAGGTGTAGCCCCAGTACGTGTCGTCGCCGTTTGTCCAATAGAAATAATACGTCGAACCTGACATTACCAATACGCCTCCTTGTTTCTACAGAGTCGCCTTAAAAATAGATAGGTTTTGACGTTTGTATCACAATCCTTACGTGAACCAAACTGCAACAATAGACAGCATTCCAAAGGCGATTGGCGCGCTTGCCCAACTATGGAGGTGAACCACTTCATTGGGGGGCAGCCCGGTCGCGTTGGGGGGATGTGCGCAGGGGGCATTCAGCGTTTCATTCCCACGCGGTCACGGCGCTGCGCCATTGGGCGGTCTGAGTGTCCCAGGTGCTGGTCGTGACGCAGGGCGTTGGGTTGATGCCGCCACATTGCGATCCGTGGACGTCCGTCAGAAGCACTCGGTTGGGGCCAAGATCCACGACATCCCAACCTCGGTTGAGTACAGAGGAGAGCGTGTCGCCCACCAGGAAATGCGACATGCATCCGCCCGTGCCACAATAGAGGGACGCGGCTGACGAGCAGGTGAAGAACGCCTCGTTCAGGGCCCAGTCTGGTCGCAGATCTCCGTCGAGGTCCACACGGGTCACAGCGCCCCACTCCAACGTGAACGTGCCGTTTTCGAAGTCAGAGCAGGCCTGTTGGCCCTGATCCACCTTTTGTTGCAGCGGCGCCGGTAGCTCGGATATCTGCGAAGCAAGGGCCGGGGACGACAGGGTTGCCGCCGTGGCAAACAGCAGGCTGCACAGGAGGGTGAGGCTTTGATTGGGCTGGGATTTATGGCTGGGTGTTTTTGTCAGTTGCATTGGTCGTACCTGTAATCTCCGAATTCCAGCCAGTTTTCATTCTTGCTGCGGAAGATCAGAAACTCGGATCGATCCTCGGCCAGCAAGGCAACCACGAAATCCTTTACCGGTTCGGAGTTGCCGAAATAGCTGTAGGAGGTCATTGCCCGCTGTGTTTCGCCGTTCGCGGTGACTCGCGCATCCCACTCATCGGTGGCATCATCGAGGATCACGAACTCGATTTGCCGTTTGATGCCATCGCCACCACAATAAACCACGCCCTCTGGCGCTTCCATCGGCACGGAAGTTTGGGCTGATGCACCACATTCGGCCCGGAGTGATTGGATGGCTGCACTCGATCCCTTGAGGTCAAAAATACCGTAGCTGACGTCTTGATCGACCATCGAGAGGTTCAAGGTGGCGTTTGCAGCAATCTGGTCGAGGACGAACGCATAATCTGCCTGATCGCTGAACTGGATCTCCACGGGATAGTTGTCGACGATCTGGACGAACGCGTTTTCGCGTCCCAGCTGGAAAGACGCTGCCTCCTGCGAACCGTTTGCCAGAAACCGAAAGGTAAGGCCGTTCTTTTGCACAATGTCCTGCGAATCCTCATACCCTGCAGGAGCGAACCTGATCCTGTCGCATTGCACCGCCAGGGTCATGTCGTTGGTTTGAATAGAGGCATTTGGATAGGGCGGTCCATTGTAGGTCCAGTTCGCCAAGGCAGAGGTGGTGAAAAGACAAAAATTGGTGAGTGAAAGCGCGCCGACAAGTACACTGTTTTTCATGGTCTCTCTCCCTATGCGCCAATCTGGTTGGCCCTTGTAGACTGCGTACAAAAGACCTGACTGGCAACAGCAACTGCCTTGTCGGGTCACAATACGGCGCCAGTTCCGCAATTTTGTGTATGTGACCCCAAGAGGGGAAAGGCCGGTAGCATAAACCATTCGCGCGGCTTAGCAGCAATTGAGCGCGGATGGTGTCGCTGAAGTGAGCTCAGGACGCATCATCGTCAGGGACGTTTCCCAATCGGACAAGAAAGGTTGGATCGCCGACTTCTCCGGAGGCTGGATCTTCTACAATCATATAGGCGTCGACGCCGATGCAACCTTCGGACCGCAGTTCGCGTTCTGCACGGTTTTCGGCCTCTCTGGCGGTTGTGTATTGGAGTTGTTTTCCGATTTTGAGACCCGATGGTTTGCCTCGGGTGCCTTTCTGCTCAACATATGTCTGGCAGATGTAATGCACGATTGCGCCGGTTTCATTTTCTTCTGTCATGTCTGTTTTCCTGGATTGGATGCCAGCGGGGAAGGCCGCTCTTTGGCCCGCGCGAGATTTTGGTTTAGCGAAAGGCAGGGCCATGGGCCCAAACGGTCAACGAATGGCGCACGCCGCTGGTCACCGGGGTGACCTGATGAAGTGAAAAGCTGGGAAAGATACTGGCGCAGCCCTGCGCCCGGTTGGCGGTGACGATATGGGCATTTGGCATCATTTCCAGATTGCCGCCCTCGTACATGGCGGGTCGGCTCAATTGCAGGACCAATGTCAATTTTCGTCGGCCTGCGGCGACCCCGTCACCGATATCTGAATGCCATGCGAAATGACCGGCGTTGGAGGATTGGTAACAGGCGATCTGGGGGCTTTCTGCAAATTCGCGCAGATCGAAGTCAAACAGATCCTTGTTGGAATTGCTCACCAGTTCGATCAGCCGGTCCATTACCCAGCCCATGCCATCAACATCATCGAGCCAAACCAGTTCGGCCTGGCGCAGGTTGTGATTGCGCTGTTGACCGACCAACAGGGCTTCTTTGGCGCGCCGTTTGGCCGTTGTCGCGATAATCCTGTCACATTCTCCAGCGGTGAACGCGTTTGGCATCGAATAGACTTCGATCATTCGGTACACCTTTGCAAACTGTTGGAGGAGCGTGACCGACGTGCCGGTCCGTTGTGGAGTGATATCACCTCTTTGGTTTCAAAGCTGTCGTTTTCGTGCGTTTGGCTGCAAATCGTTGAGGCCAGAGGTTTTCGCTGGCCTCCTCAGCCGCTTGTAGTGATCATGTTTTACAAGGGTTCGAATAGCGTGCAGGTGCCTGGATCCTTTGCGGGCGGCATATGGCCGGGTGGCTGTGCCTTGCCCGCGCATGTTTGATGATGGCAGAGCCGCGATGGGCCCCCACTCAGTTGCTTTGTTTCAAAGTGGCGGGACGGGCATCGGGGAGCTCAATCTTAGACATCCCGCGCCCCATGACACGCAGCAGGCTGACGGCCTGATGTGGCGGCAGATCCAGCGCCGTTACCCGGTCTGCGTCGACGATAACGGAGGTGCCGGACCAGGCCGAGGGCGATCCGGGCAGGAAGATGACATACCGATCATCCATCTGTTCGACCGCGAAGGCGATTTGATCATAGTCGTCGAACCTGACCAGAACCGGTTTGAGCAGGTCCGGGCCGTTTTCCTTGCCGGTGACTCCACCGAGGATCCCCTTGGCGACGGCATATCCTGGCATCATGTCGATCAGGATATTGTCCACGCGTCCCACCCGTTTGGAGAATAATGCGGTCTGGGCGGCAAGCCCGGCGGCCAGGCAAATCAAAATGATCAGCAAAATGGCAATGATGTTGGCCATTGCGATACCGGCGAGCCTGTCCAATGGGATCAGACCGTCGAGCGGTTGCGCCATCAACATGCTTACCTGAAATGCTTTGTCCAAAACGATGGCAACAAACGCGACTGGTATCAGAAACAGAACTCCGCCCAAAATGGTTGTTTTCACGGTCTTTCCCTCGATTTGTGTCTGTCCTGTCATCTGGGGAACAACTGTGTTGGTCAAGCCTGCGTTTCAGGCTTTGATCGAAACCTGCGGATCGGTGGGGGTGGGCAGGATGGCAATGCGCCGCCTGTCATCAAGCCAACGGGGGGCTGTGTGACCTGGTCTGGGTCGTGGCTGCGTGTTGTTGGATCCAGTTGCAGAACGTCGCAACCGCCGGTCTGGTCCGGGCCTGTTGGGTGGTTACGAGATCATAGCCGATCCCTGTTTTCAGAGCGCTGTTTTGGAATGGTTTGACGAGCAGCCCGGCATCCAGTTGATCCTGGAGAATTGGCCAGCTGGCCAAGACAAACCCCTGACCTGAAATGGCGGCCTGTATGGCCAACCCATAGTCGTTGAACCGCAAGCCGCGTGTGGTGTCCAATGCCGGCAATCCAGCCCTTTTTGCCCATTCGGACCAATCAAACCATTTTACCGTCTCTTTTGCCCAGGGAAGTCGGGACATGTCCCAGTGGATCAGGGGGACGTCGGCCAGTTGATCCAGGGATGACAGTGCTGGCAATTGCCTGGCCATTGAAGGGCTGCACGCTGGATGCACCAGATCGTCAAACAGGCGCAGCACGACCAGACCAGCGGGATTGGTGACCCCGTATCTGATGGCGATGTCCACGTCCGAGCGGGTCAGATCCACGATCCTTTGGGAAGAATCGATGAGCACATTGATGTTTGGGTTGACCGCTCGAAAGTTTTCGAGCCGGGGCACCAGCCAGGTTGTGGCCAGCGATGCCTCGACCGAAATGATGAGCCGCTCGGTTTCGATGGGGCTGCGCATTTTATGCACCGCATCTGTCAGGTGACGCATGCCAAGGTTCAGATCGGGTGTTGCGATTTTGGCCGCTTCGGTCAGGGCGATGCCGCGGCCTTGTCGCTCTACCAGTTTTTTACCCAAGGACTCTTCGAGCTTGGTCACCAGTTGTTTGATGGCGGCGGGGGTGACCCGCAATTCCTCGGCTGCGGCGCGATAGCTGTTGCATCTGGACAGGGCTTCCAGTGCGCGCAGGGCATTCAGGGACGGCAACCAGTTGGGCATGATTTAGTTTTTCTAACTTTTGAGCGAAGATCAAATGATTTCCGGCGCGTCACAATCCTGCGTATTTTGGAGCAAAGGCAATTGTGCGCACGGTTTTGTGCAGTTGGGTGGGTTATGAATTCTTAACTCCCCCCCCTCGTGCGCATGTTGTCATGATTGGATTGGGAGATCGAAAATGCGTTCGGGTGATGGAAAAACACGTAGTGTGGTGTCGGATATTCCCGGGGCGGGATGGGATTATTCGATCACCCGGCATCCTTATCACGAACACGAGCGTCCCAAGGGGGCCCATTATTGTGTCTACAACCGTCGTTTGATGGCGGTTTGTTTTGATGATCATAGCACCGAGGACGGCTATTGGCGGCTGCGCCAGCAAGCGGCGGTCTTGCATACGGGTGAGTATGTGCTGGAATTCAGGGGGCCAGATGCAGAAGCATTGCTGGACAAGCTTTTCACCAAGGACATAACCAAGGTGAAAACCGGCCGCTGTGGATATGGGCTGGCCTGTTACGAAGACGGTGGTTTGCTGGTTGACGGTATCTTGCTGCGATTGGCGCAGGATCGGTTTTGGTATGCGCAGGCAGATGGGGATTTTTATAGTTGGGCGCGGGCCCATGCCGTTGGGATGGATGTCGAGATTGTTGATCCGGATGTCTTTGTCAGCCAGATTCAGGGACCGAATGCGCTGAAGATTCTTGAGGCGGCTGCTGGCGGGCTGCCGGAGAAATTCACTTATTTCGCCTGCACGCGGGTGAACCTGGGCGGGCAGGATGTTGTCATCACGCGCACGGGGTACACCAATGAGTTGGGGTGGGAGTTTTATACAGAGCCGCACCATGACCCTGATGCGCTTTGGGCGCATCTGAAAGAGGCGGGGGCCGGGTTTGGCATGGACCTTTTCGGGTTGGATGCCATGAATATCCGTCGCATCGAGGCGGGGATTTTGAACGCTGGATCAGATTTCAATTCAACCACAACACCTTATGCGGTTGGGTTGGGGCGATTTGTGGATGCGGACAAATCTGATTTCATTGGCAAGGCGGCTTTGGCGGGGGCGGATAAGGGCCGACGCTCTTACGGAATCAAATGTCCGGGTGGGGAGCCGTTGATTTCGGGCGCTGTTGCTGTTGGTGCGGTGTCTGCCGGGGTGGTGACGGCCGGGGCGCGCTCGCCCTATCTGAAACATGGAATTGGGATTGCCCTGATGAATGGCACAGAACATGGGCCGGGAACCGAGATCGAGGTGCAATGCAAGGATGGGGCAATGTATCGGGCGGAACTGGTTGAGCTTCCGATGTATGATCAGGCCTGCGAAATCCCACGTGGGAAGCTGGTTGATATCCCGGAGTGACGGAAAGGACAGGGTGTTTGACCGGCCCTGCGAGCTCGATGTGCCTATGGCGCTGTGAAGCCCCGCTTACAGTGAAGCGACACGCCGCCTGATACACATGGCGAGCGCGTCTGCGGCCGGGGTCAGAGGGTGGCGAGCGCGTGTCATCAGGGAAATGGTCAACGGGGCAATCTTTTCACGGATTGGGATCGGTGTGATCTGCCAGGTCTTTTCGACGTCTTGCATCAAAAGGGATGGAAATGTGCACACCGCCCCCAAGCTTTCCACAAGGGACATGGCGCCAAAATAGGATTCCGAAGAGGTGAGCGCCTGGGGCGGGGGCAGGTTGTGTTCGATAAACGGCTGCGTGAAAATATCACCGGGTCCGGTGGGAGCGCCGATCATGATCCATTGCGCGTCGACCAGATCGGCCAGGGATCGCGCATGGCGCAAGGGGGAGGTGGCGGCGGTTACGACGTCGATTGGTGTCTCGATCAGCGGGTCCACGGTGATTTCGCGGGCCATTTCGGCGGGCGGGGTGGGGCCGATCAGAATATCCACACGCCCTTCGCGCAGCGGTTTCAGCGCCCCAGGAAACATGCCACTTGAAAGACGAACCTGTATTTTGGGGTGACTTTTTCGAAACAAGGTCAGGGCGCGTGGCATGATGCGGGTGGCGGCCAGTGGGGACAGGCAAACATTGACGGAACCGATCTGCTCTCCGCGCAATTGAGCGACTTCTTCGTTCAGACGTGCGATCTCGGAAGAAATTGTGCGGGCCCGTGCAAGCACATGTTCACCGACCTGGGTGAGCTCTACCCCGCGCGACGTCCTGAGAAACAGGGAGACGCCGAGGTCAGTTTCGGCTTGTCGCAGGGATTGGGTGAGGGCGGGTTGGGATTTGTTGAGGTGTTTTGATGCGGCACGCAGGCTGCCATGCTCTGCGATGGCGACGAGGACCTGGATGTGTTGCGGCTTCATAATGATCAGGAAAACTTATCGGTAGCGTATTTTCAAGGCTATTCATGATCGCAACCTGGGAATTAAGCTGTGACAAACGGAATGGGAGGTCATCATGCAGGAACGGACGTATGCGGTTACGGGGGTGGCAAGTGGTATTGGTGCGAATCTGGCCCGTATTCTGAAGATGCAGGGACATCGTGTCATTGGGTTTGATATTCGCGAAACGCGGGACAATCTGGACCGCTTTATCGCGCTGGATTTGAATGATGCGGATAGCATCGCCAAGGCCGCCGCCGCTGTGGACACGCCGCTGGATGGATTGTGCAACAACGCGGGTCTGCCGCCGCGTGAGGGGCTGGAAGAGGCCATTTTGCAGGTCAATTTCCTGGGCACACGGGATTTCACCCATGCGATGCTGCCGCATCTGGGCGCGGGTGGCTCCATCGTGAATTTGGCCAGCCGTGCGGGGCATGGATGGCGCGAGGGTGCGGATCAGGTCAAACGGCTGGCCGGCCTGCGGCGCCGGGATCAGCTGGCAGGTTTTGTTGCGGCGGAAAACATTGATGCAACGCGGTGTTACAACCTGACCAAGGAAGCGGTCATTCTTTGGACTGTTGCAGAAGCAGAGGCGATGGTTGGCCGAGGGCTGCGCATCAATTCCCTGAGTCCTGGCGGGGTATCCACGGGCATTCTGGAGGATTTTCAGCGGGCGTTTGGGGCCATGATGGCAAAGAATGTCGTGCGGGCCGGGCGTCCTGGTGCGCCGGAAGAGGTTGCAGAGATCGCGGCCTTTCTGCTGTCGCCTGCGTCCAATTGGATCAAGGGCGCGGATATTGCCATTGATGGCGGTATGGGGGCGTTCAATCAGAGCGATGCAATGGATCTGCAAAGCTTGCGGTTGGATCCCGAGGAGGGCGGATGAGCATTCCGTCGCTGGACATCGATTTTTACTCTGACGCCGTTATTCTGGACCCTTACCCGGTCTATGCGCAGATGCGGGAACTGGGTCCGGTGGTGTATTTGCCCCAGCACGACCTTTATGCGCTGCCGCGCTATGCAGAGGTGAGCGAAGTGTTGCGCCAACCGCTGCGGTTTGTCAGTTCGCGTGGCGTTTCTCCGATACCGGAGGTGAATGATATTCTGGTGGGCTCTACGTTGAATTCGGATCCGCCAGAGCATGACAGGACACGTTCGGTCACCTCGGAGCCGCTGTTGCCTGGTGCGCTGAAGGCCATTGAGCCTGTGCTTGCGCAGTCGGCCAATGGGTTGATTGATGTGCTTTGCGCCCGGGGCGAATTTGATGCGATTTCTGATTTTGCGCAGTATCTGCCTGTTACCATTGTTGCCGAACTGGTGGGTTTGCCGGTGGAGTCCGATCAGATGTTGAAATGGGCTTCGGCTACGTTCAACCTGTTTGGAACGCGGAATGCGCGGACGGCGCAAGCCTTTGAAGATCTGGTGGATCTGCGGGACTTTTTGCAGGAATATGGCCGCCCCGAAAAGCTGAACGAAGGCGGATGGGCCAAGCGGATTTTCGAGGTTGGTGCAGAGCGTGGCATTTCCTTTGAGACCTGCGCGCAGTTGATGAGGGATTATATCAACCCGTCGCTGGATACGACGATCTCTGCGACCGGTCAGATCATCAAGTTTCTGGCGGATCACCCCGCGCAATGGGATCTGATCCGCGCCGATCCGGGGCTGATTCCGAATGCGGTGGATGAGGCGGTGCGGATGGCCACCCCTATCCGCGCCTTTACGCGGTATGTCATCGAAGACAGTGAAATTGCCGGTCATGTGATACCGGCGGGCAAGCGGGTGATTGTGATCTATGCTTCGGCCAACCGGGACGAACGCAAATTTGCGGATCCCGATCGGTTTGATGTCACACGCGATGTGCATGACCATCTCGGCTTTGGTCAGGGGGTGCACATGTGCATGGGGATGCATCTGGCGCGTCGAGAGATCATCCTGTTGCTGGAGGCGCTGTGCCGCCGGGTGACGCGGTTTGAATTGCTGGGCGAACCGGTTGTGGCCATGAACAACACGATTCGCGCCTATTCGGTCATGCCAGTCAAAGTGCATCTGGCCGCTGACGTCCGGCCTGACACGCACGCGGCGCTGGCCGAGCCTGCGGCGGCTCCGTGGCTTGATGTGGTGGTGACGCAGCGCGAAGATGTGGCGACGGATATTATCTCTTTGAAGCTGGCATCCGTTGATGGCAGCCCCTTGCCTGAACATGACGCCGGCGCGCATGTGGATGTCTATGTCAAGTCCGGCCTGATCCGTCAGTATTCATTGACGGGTGATCCGGCGGATGGCTCCAGCTATCGGTTGGGCATATTGCTGGATCCCAAATCTCGGGGTGGGTCAACGGCGATCCACGCGGATTTTGAGCTGAGTCGGCAGATCAGGGTCGGGCGGCCTCGCAACAATTTCCCGGTGCAGTGGGATGCGGCGCATACGGTTCTGTTTGCGGGCGGGATCGGGGTCACGCCGATGCTGAGTATGGCCTATGCGCTGGAAGCGGCGGGGGCGTCCTGGGAGATGCATTATTGCGGGCGCAGCGCTGATCGTCTGGCCTTTGCCGGGGAGTTGGCCCGGTTTGGCGGCAGGGTTCAGATTCATGTGGATAGCGGGCCAAAGGACCAGCAGTTGGATATCGACGGGGTGTTGGCGAGGGCGGCGGCGGATCAGCACCTTTATGTTTGTGGGCCGAATGGTTTCATGGATTTTGTCGTGCATGCAGCGGAACGCGCGGGTTGGGATGCGGCCTGTATCCATCTGGAACGCTTTGGGGCAGAGGTGAACACGGATGGGGCGCCATTTACCGTCGTTGCCCGAAGCTCTGGCAAAAGTTTTGAGGTGCAGCCGGGCGAGACCATTGCGCAGAAATTGGAGGACAATGGCATCCATGTGCAAGTGTCCTGCCAGTCAGGCGTGTGCGGCACCTGTTTGACCGGGGTGGTCGAGGGCATGCCTGATCACCGTGATCTGGTGCAGACCGATCTGGAAAAGGCTGCAAATCGGCAGATTTCCGTGTGCTGTTCACGCTCCAGGACAAAGAAACTTGTCCTGGATCTGTGATGTCGCGGCAGGCAGGTGCTGAAGGGGCTTAGGTGTGGCGCTCAATCCGCCTTTGGTTCGATCATGTCGACGCGGGTGGCGTGGCGGCCGCCTTCGAATTCTGCGTTGAGGAAGGCATCGACGATGTCGAGTGCCAGGCCTTCGCCGACGACGCGCACGCCGATTGACAGCATGTTGGCGTTATTGTGCTGGCGGATCATGCGGGCCGAGAAGGTATCGACGCAGGTGCCGCAACGGATGCCCGGCACCTTGTTTGCGGCCATCATGATGCCCTGACCGGTCCCGCACAGGATGATGCCGAAGGCGCAATCGCCCGAGGCGACGTGACGGGCGGCGGCCTGACCGTGGGTCGGGTAATGTGTGCTCTCGGGGGAGGTGGGGCCGATATCGACCGCCTCCCATCCCAGGGCATTGATGTGATCGGCAATGGTCTGGCGCAGGGCGATTCCGGCATGGTCACTGGACAACACGATGCGGCGGGGATTGGTCATTGAGGCTGGGTCCGGGTGTCAGGGGTGTATGGTTTGGTGATTTGGGGTTGGTGAGGTCAGAAAATCTTGCCCGGGTTCATGATGCCCTGCGGGTCGATTGCGGATTTGATGGCGCGCATCACATCGACCGTTGCCTCGCCCAATTCGGCGGTGAGGTAGGACATTTTGCCTTGTCCGATCCCATGTTCACCAGTGCAGGTGCCATCCATCGAGATGGCCAGTTTGGCCAACCAGCTGACAAATTCCTTGGAGGCGGCGACCTCGGCTTCATTGTCCATATCGACCAGAGGGGAGACGTGGAAATTGCCGTCTCCGACGTGACCGACCAGGGGGGCGATCAGGCCCAGTTCATCGGCCTTGGCGGCGGCGGCGGCGGTGCATTCGGCCAGTCGAGAGATTGGCACGCAGACATCCGTCGCCAGCGATTGTGCGCCCGGACGCCATTGCAGGACGGCCCAATAGAGGTCGTGTCGGGCTTTCCAGAGCTTGTTGCGTTCTTCGTTTGAGGTGGTCCATTCGAACCCGGATCCCTCGAATTCCTCTGCAATTTGACCAAACAGCTCTGCCTGTTCCGCGACACCGGTTTCAGAGCCGTGGAATTCGAGCAGCAGCAGTGGAGTTTCGGGAAGGTCGAGTTTGGAATAGGCGTTGACTGCGCGGACAGAGAGGACGTCCAACAGCTCCATCCGGGCGACGGGGATTCCGTACTGGATGGTGGCCATGACGGCCTGGCTGGCGGCGTCGATCGAGGTGAAGGAGCAGCGCGCGGAGCTCATCGCTTCGGGGATGCCATACAGGCGGACGGTGAGTTCGGTGAGCAGGCCGAGTGTGCCTTCGGATCCGATCATCAGGCGGGTCAGGTCATAGCCTGCGGAGGTTTTCTTGGCGCGCCGGGCGGTGCGGATTGTTTCGCCGTTGGGCATGACGGCCTCGAGGGACAGGATGTTGTCCTTCATTGTGCCATAGCGCACGGCGTTGGTGCCGCTGGCGCGGGTCGAGGCCATGCCCCCCAGAGAGGCATTGGCGCCCGGGTCGATAGGGAAAAACAGGCCCTTGTCGCGCAGATAGGTGTTGAGTTGTTCGCGGGTGACGCCGGGTTGAATCACGGCGGTGAGGTCTTCGGCCTGGACCTCGAGGATCTGGTTCATATCCGAGAAGTCGACAGAGATGCCGCCGGCGGGGGCGTTCAGGTGGCCTTCGAGAGAGGTGCCGGTGCCATAGCCGATCACGGGGACGCGGTGGGCGGCGCAGATTTTCACGATCTCGGAGACTTCGGCCGTGTTTTGTGGCCAGACAACGGCGTCGGGGGGCTGGTTTTCGATCCAGGTGGTGGTGTGGCCATGCTGTTCGCGTATGGATTGGCCAGTCTGGAACTTTTCGCCAAAGCGTTGCTTCAGAATCCCGAGTGCGGCCTCGATTCCGGTTTCATTCCGGGGAAGTGTTGGTGCTTGGATCATGGGGGCTCCTCTCGGTTTGAGCCTTGGCTATAGCGCAGGTTGATTGCGGTTGCACCCCTGTCGGTGTCCGGCGGGGTTTTGGGGTGTTCCGGCGCTGTGATTTCGCGGTCTAGTTCGTGTTCCCCAGGGCGATACCCTCGCGGCGTGGGTCGGCGCCACCCTGGAGGGTGGTGGAGATTTCGATCCCGTGCAGGCCCGAGTTCAGGTCGCGCAGGGAGACGTCGTAGCCCATGTCCTGAAGCGGGGTTTGCAGGGTTTGGGCGGTTGTGTCGGCCTCCAGATCGAAGGTGCCGAAACGGTTGAGCGCGTGGGGCAGGGCGATGGCCTGTTGAATGTCGAGCCCCCAATCTGCCCAGGCGAGGATAGTTTTCGCGACATAGGGAATGATGCGGCTGCCGCCGGGAGAGCCGATGGCGAGCACTGGCGCTCCGTCTTGCAGGACAATTGTTGGCGCCATGGAAGAGCGCGGGCGTTTGCCCGGTGCGACCCGGTTGGCGATCGGGCGTCCGTCGCGGTGCGAGCGGAAGGAAAAATCGGTCAGTTCGTTGTTGAGCAGGAAGCCGTTTGTCATCAGGCGGGCGCCGAAAGCATTTTCGATTGTGGTGGTCATGGACAGCACATTGCCTTGGGCATCAACGATGGAGAGGTGCGAGGTTGAGGGCAGCTCGATGCTTTCATCATCGGCCCAAAGCCCGACGTGGTCCCAGGCCGGGGTGCCGGGTGGGGTGGTTTCCAGTGCGGTGCCTTCGACAAGCAACTGGGCGCGTTCGGCCAGGTAGGTTGGGTCCAGCAAGCCTTTGGTCGGGACCGGGACAAAATCGCTGTCGGCGATGTAGCGGCCCCGATCGGCAAAGGCGAGGCGGCTGGCGTCGCCAAAGCGGCGCCATGTTTCAGGGTCGTCCGGGGCGCCAACAGGGAAGCTGTTCAGCAGGCCCAGGATCTGGCCCACGCTGAGTGCGCCGGAGGAGGGCGGGCCCATGCCGCAGACCTGAAAGCTGCGGAAAGGGGCGCAGACGGGTGGGCGCTCTTTGACCTGATAGAGGGCAAGGTCAGCAGGAGAGAGGGTGCCGGGCGTGGGTGCGGACCTGACGGCCTGGACGATGTCGGCGGCGATGGTGCCGCTGTAGAAAGCGCGGGCTCCCTGGCTGGCGAGGGTTCGCAGGCTGTTGGCGTAGGCCGGGTTTTGCAGCAGATCGCCGGCGCTGAGCGGGGTGCCGTTGGGCAGGAAATAGGCCGCAGTTTCGGGGTGAACGGCGAGGCGTTCGGCGTCATTTCCGACCAGAGCGGCGAGACGGGGCGATACGACAAAGCCCTGGTCTGCGGTGTCAATTGCGGCGGTAAACAGGGTGGGCCAAGGGGTTGTGCCCCAGCACCGATGCGCCTCTTCCAGCAGGGCCGGGGTGCCCGGGGTGCCGACGGACAGGCCGCCAACAACCGCGTCAAAGAAGCCTAGTGGCTCTCCGTCCGGGGTTTGAAACAGGCGGGGGGTGGCTGCAAGGGGGGCGGTTTCGCGGCCGTCCAGGGTGGTCAATGTGCCCGAGGCTGCATCGTACCAGATCAGAAAGGCGCCGCCGCCGAGGCCCGAAGACTGTGGTTCGACCAGGCCAAGCATGGCCTGTGCGGCGATCATGGCGTCTGCGGCGCTGCCACCTTTGCGCAGGATGTCAGCGCCGGCCTGGGCGGCGAGCGGATTGGCGGCGCTGATCATCCATGTGGTGGCGGTGACGGGGGTTCCGTTTTCCTTGGCCGCGAGGGCGGCGATGACGGCTGGGGATTGCGGATTTGCTGTCTGGGCCGGTTCTGTTTGGTCTTGTGCAGGCGAGGGTGTGGCGGCCTCGGGGCTGATGGCGTCGGTCGTCTGCTGGGCGAAACCCGGGGTCGCCAGAAGGGCAGCGAGAGGGGCGGCACGCAGCACAGAGCGCAAGATGCGCAGCAAGGCACGGGGGTGGGCGAGGCACTGGTCTGGCGGACGCATTTACGGCTCTTTCTGGCGAGGACCGGGCAGGATGAGGCCATTGGGATAAGGCCTGTGACCTGCGCAATCCGGGTTACAACATGGAGGGAACGACCTGATCTGGCGGGCGGTGCCCGTCTTCGAAGGTCTTGATGTTGATGATGACCTTTTCGCCCATCTCCTGACGGCCTTCGACCGTGGCGGAGCCCATATGAGGCAGCAGCACCACGTTGGTCAGCTCGCGCAGGCGCGGGTTCACGTCGGTGCCGTGTTCGTAGACATCCAGCCCCGCGCCCGAGATTTCCCCGGCTCGCAACATGCGGGTCAGGGCGTTTTCGTCGATCACCTCGCCGCGTGACGTGTTGACGATCACGGCGGTGGGTTTGAGCAGCTTCAGACGTCGTGCGTTGAGCAGGTGGAATGTGGAGGGTGTGGACGGGCAATTGATGCTGATCACATCCATGCGGGCGACCATCTGGTCCAGGCTTTCCCAATAGGTGGCTTCGAATTCGTCTTCGACCTCGGGGCGCAGGCGTTTGCGGTTGTGATAGTGCACCTGCATGCCAAAGGCGGCGGCGCGGCGGGCGACGGCCTGGCCGATGCGGCCCATGCCGAGGATGCCCAGGCGACGACCCGCGACCCGCCCGCCGAGGAAAGCGGTCGGCGCCCAGCCGTCCCATTCGCCCTTTTGCATGATGCTGAGCCCTTCGGGGATTCGCCGGGTGACGGCGAGAATCAGGGCCATGGTCATGTCGGCGGTGTCATCTGTCAGCACGCCTTGGGTGTTGCTGACTAGGATGCCGCGTTGGCGGGCGGTGGCGACGTCGATGTGATCCACGCCAGCGCCATAGTTTGCAATCAGTTTGAGCCGATCTCCGGCCTGGGCCAGTAGGGCGGCGTCAATTGTATCGGTGACGGTTGGCACCAGGACGTCTGCTGTACGCACGGCCTCGGACAATTCGGCACGTGTCATTGGCCGGTCTGCATCCCTCAACTGGACGTCGAACAATTCGCTCAGTCGGGTCTCGACGGTTTCTGGCAACCGTCGCGTCACGACAACACTCAGCCTCTCTCGTGGCACAGCTGCCCTCCCTTTGCTTTTCAAACGCGTATGCGCCATGGCATGGTGGCGCAGGATGAGGCGGGGCACAAGAACCCCAGCGCGCAAAAGCGTGCAGGCCTTGGTCAAAGCAGAAGAACAACAGAAAACGAGCGGGCAGGTCGTGTTTGGGTTGGATTTAGACAAAAGCCGCGTTTGGCGCGGCAAGGCGGCCTTGATGGCTGTTATTTGTGGCTGTGTTCTTGGTGGAATGTCAGTCGGGAATGGTGGTATGGCCGTGGCGCAGGCGACCAAGGGAATTGGTCCGGTGACAAATTTGCCGGTGCCCCGGTTTGTGTCGTTGAAGGCCAGTGAGGGCAATGTGCGCCGGGGCCCTTCGTTGACGCATCGAATCGATTGGGTGTTCAAGCGGCGTCATATGCCGCTGCAAGTGACGGGCGAGCATGGTCACTGGCGTCGGGTGATGGACCGGGACGGTGCTGGCGGGTGGGTGCACTATGCCTTGTTGTCTGGTGTGCGCACGGTGATTGTTGAAAAGGACATGCTGGGTTTGCACACCCGCCCCGAAATGCAGACCCCCGTTGTGGCGGCGCTGGAGTTGGGTGTGGTGGCACGCTTGGGAGATTGCAGCATCGACTGGTGCCAGCTTTCGGCCGGTGGGTATCGCGGCTGGGCGCGCAAGGAAAACATTTGGGGTGTGGCGCCGGACGAGCTGCGCGACTAAGGCAAATTGCGAAATACTTGAAACACTTCGCAAAATCGGGTGCGTTGAAATCTTTGATTTCGGGTAATTCCCAAGTGAGTCAGGTTTTGCGCATTGTGCTGTGAGCCGAGTGTGGGCGCGGCAAGGATTTCACCGCGCCCGATTTTGCGAATCGGTTTTTCAGGGATTTGAGCGGGTGCGTGCGATGAAATCATTTGTCAGCGCGGCAAGCTCTGGTCCCACGTCCTCCTGTAGGAAATGCCCGGCTTCGGGCAGGATGACATGGGGTTGTCCCTGTGCGCCGGGCAGCTGTTTCTGAAAGATCTTTTCAACGCCGGCCATAACCTTGTCTTCGGCGCCAAAGGCCGTCAGCACTGGTGTGTCGAGCGTGGTGAGCACTTGCCAGGCTGCCCGATTGGGTCCTGTGGCCGGATCGTCGGGGGTGATTGGCACCAGCATGGGGAATTGGCGGGCCCCGGCCAGGTAGCGGTCATCGGGGAAGGGGGCGTTATAGGCGTCGACCTCGGCCTGGGAGATCTTCTTGGCGGTCCCGCCATAGACGATCTTGCCTGTTGGGAAGGGATCGGCGGTTTGGCTGAAGTCGCGCCAGGACATGAATGCCGGGTTCATTGGGTGATCGCCGGTTGGCAGGGCGGTGTTGGCAATGACGACCCGGGCAAAGCGGTCGGGCATTTCGGCCCAGAGCCGCAGTCCGATCAGCCCACCCCAATCCTGACAGACCAGTGTGATGCCGGTCAGATCCAGTTGCTGCAGGACCGATGTCATCCAGTCGACATGCCGTTGATAGGTATAGTCCTGACGTTGGGTCGGTTTGTCAGAGCGTCCGAACCCCACCAGATCGGGTGCGATGACGCGGTGGCCGGCCTGGGTGAAGGCGGGGATCATGTGACGGTACAGGTAGCACCAGGTGGGTTCGCCGTGCATCAGCAGCACCGGGTCGGCGGCGCCGGGCCCTTCGTCGAGGTAATGGACGCGCAGTGTGCCACCTTGGGTGTCGTCGATGGTCAGGTAGTTGGGGGCGAAGTCGAAATCTGCAAGGCCTTCGAATCGGTCGTCGGGTGTGCGCAGTGAATCCATGTGTGATCCTCCCTGATCGTGCAAAAATGCTAGCAGGGGATCGTTCGGCATGCAGTAGAAACGTCAGGGCAGAGCGGGCGCATGGATCGTTTTGGGGGGCGTGAAAAAAGATGCAAACAAATTGCTACAAACGTCTTGAACCCCGCAGCCAAGCGCAGTATTCAGCCGCTCACCGTTGGGGTGTAGCCAAGTGGTAAGGCAACGCTTTTTGGTAGCGTGTACCGTAGGTTCGAATCCTACCACCCCAGCCACACACTTACCTATTGTATCGTCCGGTATGAATCGCGACTTGTCCGGTTAGAGATGCAACTTTTGTCAGGTAAGAACGCATCTCGCATCAAATTTGACAGATTTTGGAGCGGACTCTTTGCTCAGAAGGCTTGTTGACTGGGTCATCAAGAAATGACGCTGTCCGAAGTCAGCCAGTTTTCACCTTGACCATCGCGCTCGTTTTTCAAAGTTGGGGAAAAGAGGGAGTGGACGCGGGGTGGCTTAGGCGCCGAAGGAGATGCGGGGTGTGTAGGCGACAATGCGGTTTGCTGGTTCTTTGTGGCCTGCTGCTATGCCGGTGATGAATTCGATTGCGGTCTTTCCGATCTCTCTGCGGGGGGTGTGGGAGGTGGCGACCGCGACCGGCAGGCTTTTGACGATGTCGAGCCCGTTGAAACCGGCAAGGGTGAGCTGTTCTGGAACGGTTATCCCGTGAGAAATGCAGTGGAAGGCGCCCCCGGCGGCCAGATCGTCGTTGGAATAATAGATGCAATCCAGGTCAGGGGTGTCCGAGAGGATCTGGGCGGTCTGGTCGCGTCCGATTGTGGTTGTCGAAGCCCCTTCGCTGATCTGCGTGGCGCAAAGGGCAAGACCGTGTTTCGCCAGGGCGGTTTCGAAACCTTGCAGTCTTTTCTGTGCCCGGACGTCTCTGTTCAGGTCGCAGCCAATATAGCCGAAGCGTTTGCGCCCCGACTGCAAAAGCGCCTCGGCCATGGCTTGGCCAGCAGAGGAGTGGGATAGTCCGACGCAGGCATCCACTGGGGGTCCGTCCACATCCATGATCTGGACGATGGGTACACCGGCGTTTTCGAGCAGCCGGCGGGTGTCTTCGCGTTGGTCGAGCCCGGTGACAATCAGGCCGGCGGGGGACCAGGACAGCATGTTGCGAACGGCCAGGTATTCCTTTTCCGTGTCGTAGTCGGTGACGCCAAAGACAGGTTGCAGGCCGCTGCCTTCGATGCCGTCGGCAATGCCTGCCAGGACCTCTGCGAATACAATATTCGCCATGCTGGGAACGATCACGCCGATCAGGTCGGATCGTTGGCCCGACAAGGAAGAGGCCAGGTGGTTTCCGACATAGCCGATATCTTTTGCCGCTTGCCGGACCTTTTCAACGTTTTTTGGAGACACGTCACGGGCCCCGCGCAGCGCCCGGGATGCGGTCATTTTACTGACACCAGCTGTGTTGGCGACATCAGCCAGAGTGACTCGGTTCTTTTCGTCCAAAATGTGCCGGGCCCTCGTTTTGCTTTGTGTCCTGCGTAGCGCCACATCTGTTCTGAGGCAATTCGGCCGGTCGGGTGGCGTGGCAATTGACAGCTGGTATCGGTACCGGTATCGGTATCAGTTGTCAAGAAACACTCTGGGGAGGTCTGCGATATGGCTGAAACAATCAAAACGGCGGTCATTGGCCTTGGGTCGATGGGCTATGGGATCGCGCAGTCCTGCCTGCGGGCGGGGCATGTGACCTATGGCTTTGATGTCGTTGCGGCGCAGAGAGAGCGGTTTTGTGCAGAAGGTGGGGCGCCGGGTGCGCTGGCGGAGATTGCGGGGTCATTGGATGCTGCCGTGATCGTCGTTCTGAACGCGGCCCAGACAGAGCAGGTTCTGTTTGGCGATGAGGGGGTGGTTGCGGATTTGCGCGCAGGGGCTGTGGTGATCGCCTGTGCAACCGTTCCGCCCGAGTTTGCCAAGGAGATGGAGGCGCGTTGCAATGCAAAGGGGGTGCATTATCTGGACGCTCCGATTTCGGGGGGCTCAGTCAAGGCCGCATCTGGTCAGTTGTCGATCATGGCCTCTGGCACGGCAGACGCGTTTGAGGCTGCCCGCCCCGTCCTGGATGCGGCGGCCGAGACTGTATTTGAATTGGGCAAGGCGGCTGGGGCCGGGTCTGCGATGAAGGCTGTTAACCAGCTCTTGGCCGGGGTGCATATTGCCGCGATGGCCGAGGCGATGACCTTTGGGATGACCCAGGGCGTTGCCCCAGAGACCTTTGTTGATGTGATCAGCCAATGTGCCGGCACAAGCTGGATGTTGGAAAACCGTGCGCCGCATATTGTGGCGGGTGATTACACGCCGCACAGCCAGGTGAACATCTGGCCCAAGGATCTGGGCATTGTGCTGGACATCGCGAAATCCGCGCGTTTCAGCGCGCCGATCACCGCGGCGGCGATGCAGCAATATCTGGCGGCTGCCGGGATGGGGCTGGGCGGAGAGGATGACGCCGCAGTCGCCAAAGTCTATGCCCGAAATGCGGGTCTAACTTTGCCAGGAGATGCATGATGTTGCTGGGATGTATTGGAGACGATTTTACCGGGTCGAGTGACCTGGCCAACACATTGGCCAAGGGCGGCATGCGCACGGTGCAATACACCGGGGTGCCGGAAGGCGCGGCCGATCCGGATGTGGAGGCCGGTGTTGTCGCGTTGAAGTCGCGTTCCATTGACTCGGCCGAGGCGGTTCGCCAGTCACTGGCGGCTTTGGACTGGCTAAAGCGGCAGGGATGCGAGCAGTTTTTCTTCAAGTATTGTTCGACCTTCGACTCGACCGCGCAGGGCAATATCGGGCCGGTGGCGGATGCGCTGGCGGAAGCGCTGGATGCGCATAAGGTGATCGTTTGTCCGGCTTTTCCGGGGACCGGGCGTTCGATCTATCAGGGGCATCTGTTTGTGAGCGATCGTCTGTTGAACGAATCGGGCATGCAGAACCACCCGCTGACGCCGATGACGGATGCGGATATTCGCCGGTGGCTGGCCCAGCAGACGCGGTTTGGGGTCGGGCATGTGGCGGCGGTGGATGTATTTGCCGGGGCCAGGCGGATTGCGCAGGCTTTGGAGGAACAAGACCAGGTGGGTTTGCGTCACATCGTTGTGGATGCGATACGCGACGAGGACCTGCGTGAGATTGGCAAAGCGGCCAAGGGCCTGCCGTTGATCACGGGGGGATCCGGCGTGGCGCTGGGCCTGCCTGCCAATTTTGGGTGCAAGGAGGCTGATGCCTCATGGGCCGGGCAGGGAGGCAAGGCGGTTGCGCTATCGGGCTCATGTTCGGTGGCGACGCGTGCGCAGGTGGCCTGGCATGCACAGCGCCATCCTGCGCGCGAGATTGTCGCCGCAGATGTCATCGAAAACCGCGTGGCACCAGCAGACGTCGCGGATTGGCTGATGACGGCAGAGGGGGTGCCGCTGGCCTATAGTTCGGCCGATCCGGTAGAGGTGGAGAAGGTGCAGGAGCAATTTGGCCTCTCTGTATCGTCCCTGGCACTGGAAGGTTTCTTTGCTGAGGTGGCCAGGCGTGTTGTGCAATTGGGCGCCACCCGCGTGATTACCGCCGGGGGAGAAACCTCGGGGGCAGTGGTTGAGGGGCTGGGGTTGAAAACACTCGAAATC
Organism: Marinibacterium sp.; assembly: GCA_034670145.1. GTDB lineage: Bacteria > Pseudomonadota > Alphaproteobacteria > Rhodobacterales > Rhodobacteraceae > HXMU1420-2. The sequence continues at coordinate 41,254 of JAXMOA010000021.1, read as the reverse complement.
GGGCCAGAGATTGATCCGGGCGTTCCGGCCCTGCGCGCCCGCCCTGATTTGGTCGTTGCGCTGAAATCGGGTAACTTTGGGGCTGAGGATTTCTTTGAAAAGGCTGATAGGCTTTTGGCAGGTGATGCATGACCGAGACCAAGCTTCGCGAACAGATCTGCCTGTTGGCGCAATCGTTGTTTGAGCGGGGCCTGACCCATGGCAGCACTGGCAACATCTCGGCCCGGACCGAAGACGGTGGCCTGTTGGTTTCTCCGACGGGCACCAGTTTTGGTCGTTTTGATCCGGGGCGGCTCAGCCGGTTTGACGGCGATGGCAATCTGATCTCTGGTGACAAGCCGACCAAGGAAATGCCCTTGCACACGGCGTTTTACGATACGCGCAGCACGGCGGGGGCGGTTGTTCATCTGCATTCCTGTCACTCTGTCGCCTGGTCGATGATGCCAGAGGCTGACGTTGATGACTTTCTGCCGCCGCTGACACCCTATGCGATCATGCAGCTGGGCAAGGTCAAGCTGTTGCCCTTTTTCTTGCCGGGCGATCCGGCCATGGGGGAGGCTGTGCGCGGATTGGCGGGCAAACGCAGCGCTGTCATGCTGGCCAATCACGGCCCGGTTGTGGCGGGAAAGACGGTGGAGGCGGCCTGCAATGCGATTGAAGAGCTGGAACAAACCGCCCGACTGGCCATGCTGTTAAGGGGGGTTAATGTAAACGCTTTGACGCATGATCAGGTTCAGGCGGTCGTCACGAAATTTGACGTGGAGTGGGACCTATGACCCGATTTTCTGCCAACCTTGGTTTCCTGTGGACGGATCGCCCTTTGCCCGACGCCATTCGGGCTGCGAAAGCGGCTGGGTTCGACGCGGTTGAGTGCCATTGGCCTTATGATGTCCCGGTGGATGACATGCGTGTGGCGCTGGCAGACACGGGTTTGGACATGCTGGGCCTCAATACGCGGCGGGGGGATGTCGCCGCGGGTGACAATGGCCTGTCCGCGATCCCGGGACGAGAGCAAGAGGCGCGCGCAGCGATTGACGAGGCAATTGATTATGCCGCTGCGATCAAGGCAGGCAAGGTTCATGTTATGGCCGGGTTCGCAGAGGGCCCCGAGGCGCGGATGACGTTCATTGAAAATCTGAAGTACGCCAGCGGCAGGGCGGCGCAAAAGGATGTAATACTCTTGATCGAGCCCCTGAACGCCTATGATGCGCCGGGCTATTTTCTGGCGGATACCGCGCAGGCCGTCGAGATTATTGAGGCTGTTGGAGCCGGGAACCTGAAGCTGATGTTCGATTGCTATCATGTCGGCCGGACCGAGGGTGCGGTGATTGAGCGGCTGAAAGCGGTATTGCCGATGGTGGGGCATATCCAGTTTGCCTCGACCCCGGACAGGGGCGCGCCGGATCATGGCGACACCGACTATCGCGCCGTGTTTGCAGAGATTGAGGCCATGGGGTGGCACGTGCCGCTGGGGGCTGAGTACAAACCGCAGGGGGATACCGATGCGTCGTTGTCGTGGATGTCGACGTTGTTGGCCCACTGACTGGTCTGGCGCTGCCGTTGTCCGGCGCGGGGCAGAACGGTGTTCTGCCCCTTCCGAGGTGCAGGCTTGTTGACAGGTTTGGCCGCGATTATTCGCCGTCAGACCGGGGATGAAGAGGCTTCTGGCCATTGTGTCAGGTCCATTTTACCCCCGCCTTTCTTCGAGGAAATTTGGCCCCTTGAAGCAACGCACAGGATTGCCGCGTTCCAGCGCATGATGCAGGTGGTTTCGCTGGGCTTTCAGGGCTTCTTCATTTGCTGCGACCTCGGCTGTGATCAGCTGATGCAAACGTTTTAGCGCCAGCGATTTATTGCGATGCTGGGAGCGTTCTTCGCGAGCGGTGGCCGATAGGCCGGTGGGCCGATGAGTGGCGCGCACGGCGCTGTCTGTGGTGTTTTGATGTTGCCCGCCGGGACCGCCTGCGCGGAAGGATTCATAGGCAACATCAGTTTCGCGGATCGGCGCGGGCATCTGCACAGGCTGGGGAAGGTCAAAAATGCCGATGAACCAATTGGCGCGCTTGTGATGTGCGCGCAGACTGCTTTTGGCGCGCCATTGGATAGTGCCGCGCCAGGTATTGGCAAAGGCCTGCGCGTTGGTGCCGCTGATCACGATGACGGCGGATTTGAACCCATGTCTGGTCGCTGATCCGCTGGAGTCAAAATCCAGGGCGGAGATTTCAGCAGCTTGGCGCATGGCGTCCAGCACTTTGGCAACGGCCTGCTGACATTCCGCAGGGCCATTGCCGCTGGTGACAAAGAGCGAGATATGGTCAGTTGCGGTCATGTCTGCCTCTCTTTGCGTGTCTTTTTGAAGGTCAGGAGCGGATGGAATTCTGCCACACATTCGGCAGCGCCGGTTTGCGTCAGGTCCTTGGCGACGGCCTTTGAGGATTTGTAGGCCAGGGGCGCCTCTTCGATCAGAAGATCGCGATCTTCACACAGGATGCGCCCGCCAAACGGAGTACGCTGCATGGCTTCGATATCAGATCGTTTGGCGCGCAGGCGGCCATGCATGGAAGACCTGTCATATCGCCGTCCGGCACCATGGGCCAGGCTGTTCAGGGCATCTGGGTGGCCGGTTGGCGACATCAGGTAGCTGGCCGTGGCGCGGGACCCGGCAAGTGGAACAAGCGCCTGGTCCGCAGCGGCAGCGCCTTTGCGATGCAGCCAGGCGCTGCCGTGCTGTGCCAGCAGGTTGTGAGGGGAATCCACCAACAGGGTCAGGTCGGTTCGCATAGCCTCGGCTGCGCGTTCGGCAATGATTTGGCGGTTGAGGCTGGCCCAGCGAACAGCCCGGTCATGATCTAGCAGATAGTGCTGTGCCAGGTCGCCATCTGCTGGCAGGCCGGTGAAGGCATGTTGCGGGATGGCGCCCAGAATGGCGCTTCCAAACCCGCGTGATCCGGAATGGACCAGCAGATACAGGCGTGACCGGTCAAAGCCGAGACGGTCCTCGGCCTGAGCCAGGGTTTGCACCTCGCAAAAGTGATTGCCGCCGCCGACTGTGCCCAGAGAGTTGGCGAAAAGGTCAGGTTGCAGGCCTGCGTCCTCGAGGCGCCCACGGTGATCCTGTGATGTCGGTTCGCCCAAGGCCCGCATGCGGCGCAGCGTTTTTTCCAGCTTTAGTCTGCGGTGGGGCAGATCCAGCTGGAACAGGGACATGCCGCAGCCGATGTCAGAGCCGATCAGCTGCGGAAAAATCCGATCTGCGAGAACGGCGCAACCAACCGGTCCGAAGCTTCCGGCATGCAGGTCAGGGAATGCCGCCGTTTTTTGCACACCGGGCAGGCCGGCGATTTCCTGGAGTTGTTGTTCCGCGCGTCCTTCGATCCAGCTGGAGGATGTGTAGAATTTGGTGATGGTGCCGCCGCCGGATATGGCAGGCGTGCGACCACCCAAGACAGAATTGCCCATTTGGTCGTACCCAATAATCGTATGGAGATGCGCCGACTGTGCGCCAGCGAATTGGATCAAACCTGTGCTGAATTCAGCCTAGGTCTCGATCAGCCCCGAAAGGGTGTGGCGACAAAGATGCATGTTTGACCCTTTCCTGGTTCGAGGTCGCGATTTGGGTCCGTTGGACCGATTGGAGTGTGTTGGATAATTCAGTTGTTTGAGTCGTTCAATCGCCCGAAACGTGCAACGCCAATTTGTTGCCAAATCGAAACACGGTTGTCCCAAACGCATCCGGTGCACAGGCACGGCAGGTCAGATCCGCTTCAGGCGCCAATCTGCAAAGAGGTGGGACTGTTTTGAGAAGGGCTGTGTGTCATGGCCTGCAAACAGACCATCCTGTGTCACCAGAACGGTGCGCCATCCTCGGGCGGCGGCACCCAGGATATCCGTGTGCAGCGTGTCGCCGCACATCGCAATCCGGTTCAAAGGCATCTGTGGCAGCGACGCTTCGACAAGATCATAGACCTCTGGGAAGGGTTTTCCGAAGAACTGAACGTGGTTGGGGAACTGGTCGGCCATTTGATGGCCAAAATGCCCCGGTTCGACGGAAAAACCATTGTCGCGAGGGGCGGCGAGGTCTGCGTTTGCGATCCGCAGCGGGCGCGGGTGGCGCTGCATGGAGGCTTGCAACATGTTCTGTCGCGAGGTGGTCCAGTCTGCGGTAGAGAGGAACAGGAATTGATCCACACCGTCATAGTCCTGGGCCGTGTCCCGGAGGCGGGTCACGTTTTGGGGGAGATCGCCCAGCGGATCGGAGGCAGCGGCGATCACGCCCCAGTGGCCCTGTCCGAGGCTTTGAAGGGCGGCCTCTCGGCTGGTGATGATTTCGTCGTCCTCGATCCGCAGTCCCAGATGCTGGAATTTGGCGATGGCGCCGTTGCGGTCATAACTGGCCGCATTGGTCAGAATGCGAATGGCGCAGCCACGTGCGCGCAATTGGTCTAGCCTTGTATCTGCGCCGGGGATCATCGTGTCGCCCACATTCAAGACGCCAAATGCATCGAAAACAAAGGCTTCGACCTGATCAGCTATGTCCAGCAATGACCCGATTTCGAGCGTGTCATCGCGGGCCGTTACATGTGGAAGCCGCGCGCGGACCTCTTGATAGCGATCAAAGATCGACTGTGTCGTCAGCATTCTTCCCCGTTTCATTTGGAGCTGGGTCCCTTGGCGCACAGTTTAAAGGAATGTGGCCGGAGTGAAAGCGAAAACAACAAAATGCCAAATTTGAGAAAATGGAGTCAAAATTGGGTGGAAAATTGGGGGTTTACGTTTGTTTATTGCTCAATTTTGGTGCAAAGTGACAAAATAAATGTTGTTTTGTTGTTTTATCCCACCTACCGTTGCGCAGGACGCAGGTTCGGGGGTGGGATGTCATCAAAGAAGCACAGACGGCGCAAGGCGATCTCGGCTCTGGTCTTTGAGCGAGGCGCGGTGACTGTTGGCTCTTTGGCGGAGCGTTTTGATATGTCCATGCAGACCATTCGCCGCGATGTGGATGCGTTGTGTGAAAGCGACATGCTGCACCGCGTCCATGGCCGGATTGAGCTGAGCGAAGAGTTTCTGAATACGCCATTTGATCAACGGGCGGGCACCAACCTTATGGGCAAGCGTGCGATAGGGGAGGCGGCGGCAAAGCTGATACCTGATGGCTCTACGCTGTTCATTTCCATCGGTTCGACCCCGTTGAGTGTCGCCCAGGCGTTGCGTTCCCACAAAGGTCTGACGGTTATTACCAACAATCTGAGTGCGGCGATGGCGTTGAGCGAGGATGTTTCCAACCGGATCATCCTGCCCGGAGGCGAAGTGCGTTTGCCGGATCGGGATATCATGGGCAACGAGGTTCTGGATTTCTTTGGGCGCTTTCGGGCGGATTTTGCTGTTTTCGGGGCCGCGGGCATCGCCGACGATGGGGGTCTTTTGGAATTTCACACAACTGAAGTCCGGGCGACACAAAAGATTTGTGAAAACGCGGGACAGTCGCTGCTTGTGATCGACGGTTCGAAATTTGGACGTCAGGCGCCTGCTTTGGGGGGCAATATCGCCGACATTGACCAGATCATTATCGACCGACGACCAGGCGACCGGTTTGAAGGCCTGCTGACCAAGATCAACGACCGGCTACTGGTGGCCGAAGGGAATGTAACATGACGACTCCGTTTGTGAAACTCGACGGCGTGGCAAAACGCTGGAATGGTCAGCTTGGTGTAGAGGGTATCACGCTCGACATTACGGAAGGCAGCTTTACGGCGTTGCTGGGCCCGTCCGGGTGCGGGAAATCTACCACGTTGCGGTTGTTGGCCGGGTTGGAATTGCCGGATGAGGGCAAGATCCTGATCGACAACAAGGATGTCACGACAAGCGCCGCATCGGATCGGAACCTGTCGATGGTGTTTCAGTCTTATGCGCTTTTCCCGCATCTTTCTGTGGCTGAGAACGTGGTGTTCGGCCTGAAGGTCCGGCGGGTAGCAAAGGCTGAGCGTCAGAAGAAATTGCACCGCGCGCTGGAAATTACCGGGCTGCTGGGTCTTGAAGATCGCAAGCCCGGTGAACTTTCTGGCGGGCAACGCCAACGTGTCGCTCTGGCCCGGGCGATTGTTGCAGGGCAACGCCTGTGCCTGATGGATGAACCTTTGTCCAACCTGGACGCGAAGCTGCGCAATGCCGTTCGCAAGGATATCAAGAAACTGCAAAGAGATCTGGGTATTACGGTCGTTTACGTCACGCACGACCAGACCGAAGCGATGAGCATGGCCGATACGGTTGTGCTGATGAAGGATGGGCACATCCAGCAGGTCGGGGCGCCAGAGGATCTGTATGGCAGACCAAGCAATACCTTTGTCGCGGAGTTCGTGGGAGCGCCCCCGATGGCGTTGATCGACTCTACGGTTCTGAGTGGTTTTGGCACGGACAAGACCATCGGCATTCGCGCCGAAAACATCAGCATCGTCCCCAAGGGCGAAGGGCGAATGAGTTGCACTGTCAATGAAAGTGAATTCCTGGGGGCAGAAACGCTGATCGGTCTTGATCACGCGGGGGCCGCAGGGCTGTGCGTGTTGAAACCAGGCCTGTCGATGATGCCGGAAGGCAACGAGATCGACATCACTTTCCTGGACGAAAATCTGCATGTCTTTGACGCAGCAGGCCAACGTTTGGCCGGGTAGGGTTGCTACCCGGCTGGGACTTTTTACGACCAAACAACGAATGGAGAGAGACGTGAAACTATTATTGCCCAAGGGGCTGGGGCTGGCCACTGCGATGGCTGTTGGTCTGGCTGCACCTGCCAGTGCCGAGACAGAATTGACCATGTACTACCCGATTGCGGTCGGTGGGGCGCTGACCGAAGTGGTGGATGGCATTGTTGCCGATTTTGAGGCCGCAAACCCTGACATCAAGGTGAATGCGATCTATTCGGGCAACTACGATGACACACGTGTGCGCGCGCTGTCGGCGCTTGCCTCGGGTGAGCCGGCGCAACTGGCTGTGATGTTCTCGATTGATGCCTACGACCTGATCGAGCAGGAGCTGATCCTGCCGTTCGAGGACGTGGCCACGACTGATGCCGACAAGGCATGGCTGGACAGTTTCTATCCGGCCTTGATGGCGAACGGGAAAATCGAGGGCAAGACATGGGGCATTCCGTTCCAGCGTTCGACCATTGTTGCCTATTACAACAAGGATTTGTTCCGTGCTGCGGGGCTGGATCCCGAGGCGCCGCCGACCACCTGGGACGAGATGATCGAGATGGGCAAGGCTTTGACCAAAGGTGACACCTATGGCCTGATGATCCCGTCGACCGGGTATCCGTATTGGATGTTCCAGGCGCTGGCGATTCAAAACGGCAAAGAGGTGATGTCCGGCGATGGGCTGACCACATATTTTGACGATCCGACGGTTGTTGAAACACTGGAATTCTGGAAGTCGCTGTCGACCGAGCATGGCATCATGCCAACAGGCACGGTTGAATGGGGCACATTGCGCCAGGCGTTCCTGGAAGGTCAGACAGCGATGATGTGGCACTCGACCGGTAACCTGACGGCGGTGAAAAAAGGTGCCAGTTTTGATTTTGGTGTCGCGGAATTGCCAGCCAATGTTCGCAAGGGTTCGCCAACCGGTGGCGGTAACTTCTATATGTTCAAGGACACCACCGAAGAAGAACGGGCGGCAGCGCTCAAGCTGATGCAATTCATGACCTCGCCTGAACAGGCTGCGGCATGGTCCATCGGCACCGGTTATATGGGCGTCTCGCCCGCCGCATATGAGACCGAAGCGCTTAAGGCTTATACGGCTGAGTTTCCACCGGCCCTGGTGGCGCGCAATCAGCTGGAGAATGCTGTTGCCGAATTCTCGACGTTTGAGACGGCGCGTGTTCGTGATGGCCTGAACAATGCGATCCAGTCCGCTTTGACCGGTGCGAAAGAGCCGGCTGATGCTTTGGCCGAGGCGCAAGCTGCGGCGGTGCGTTTGCTGCGGGACTACCAGTAAACCTCAGCCTGGGCCGATGCATTATGCGTCGGCCCACCTGAACCAGCCAAGCGGAGCCAGCATGTCGTCTCATATCAACCTAGAACGTCGCAGGCAGGCCATTTATGGCTGGCTGTTGCTGTCGCCTGCTGCTGTGCTTCTGACTCTGTTTGCATTTTATCCGTCGATCGCAACCCTTTGGTCTAGCGCGTTTTCGCGTGGGACCCGTCGTCGCCCTGCGGAGTTTGTTGGCACAGAGAATTATACGGATCTGTTCGCCGACCCGACCTTTTGGATCGTGGTCAAGAACAACCTTTTGTATGCGGGTGTGACGATCCCGGTGTCGATATTCATTGCCTTGTCGATGGCGCTTTGGGCCAATTCGAAAATCTCGGCGCGTGGCTTTGTGCGGACCGCCTATTTTACGCCGACCGTTTTGCCGATGATTGCTGCGGCCAACCTTTGGCTGTTCTTTTACACACCGGGTCTGGGAGTTCTGGATCAGATCGGCAGCCTGTTCGGCCTACCATCGGTCAATTGGTTGGGTCAGCCAGAAACCGCGCTGTGGGCCATCATAATTGTGACAATCTGGAAGGAGGCGGGGTTTTTCATGATCTTCTATCTCGCCGCTTTGCAGACGATTCCAGAGGACCTCAAAGAGGCCGCCGATATCGAAGGGGCCAGCCGCTGGACCTATACCCGCCGGATCGTATTGCCATTGCTGATGCCAACCACATTGTTCATCGCCGTCAACGCCATGATCAATTCGGTCAAGCTAATTGATCATCTGTTCATTCTGACCAAGGGCGGGCCGTCGGATGCGTCCAAGTTGATCCTTTATTACATTTGGGAAATGGCATTTGCCTTTTTCGATGCGCCCAGTGCGGCGGCGATGACCATTATGGTGATCGCGGTGCTGGGGCTCGTGGCAGCGGTGCAGTTCTTTTACCTGGACAAGAGGACGCATTACCAATGAAGAACCTGACCAAGTTCATGGACAGTTTTGGTGCGATCCTGCTGGCCTTTATCTGGATCGCGCCGCTGTTGTTCGCTTTTTGGGCTGCGACGCATTCGACATCGGATGCCGTCAACCTCAACCTCTTTTCCCCCTGGACGCTGGATAATTTCCGCGTGGCCTGGAATGGGGCGCCTTGGGTCAAATATTTCGTCAACACCTTCATGTTGGTGACGGTGATCCTGATTGGTCAGTTTGTCTTGACCACCCTCGCGGGGTTCGCCTTTGCGCAGTTGCAGTTTCCGGGAAAGGATCTGGTTTTCATACTGGTCCTCATGCAGTTGTTCATTCTGCCGGAAGTCCTGATCGTGGAAAACTATGCCATGGTTTCCCGTCTGGGGTTGTTTGATTCCATCCTGGGTGTCGGGATGCCTTATATGGCCAGCGCCTTTGGCATATTCTTGATGCGCCAGGCGTTCAAAGGTGTTCCGATTGAGCTGCACGAAGCTGCGCGTATCGAAGGCTGTGGTCTGTTGGGGATCTTGTGGCGGGTCTATGTGCCCTTGGCCAAACCCACATATCTGGCCTACGCGTTGGTGTCTGTTTCGACCCATTGGAATAATTTTCTGTGGCCGCTGATTGTCACCAACTCGCCCGAGACGCGTCCGTTGACGGTCGGGTTGTCGATCTTTGGTGCGCCGGAGAATGGGGTTGATATCAGCATCATTTCTGCCGCGACCCTGATGTCGGTTGCGCCGCTGTTGATTGCGTTTTTGATTTTCCAGCGCCAATTTGTTCAGGCCTTCCTGCGCGCAGGGATCAAATGACCGCAATTTTGCAGATCACGGACACCCATATCGTCGCTGAGGGTGCGCTTGTGTCAGGGCAGCTGGACACGGCAGAGGCATTGGCCCAGCTGGTTGGTCGGATCAGTTCTATCCGCGACCAGATTGGGCCGGTTGATGCGGTTCTTGTCAGCGGAGACATCAGTGACGACGGCAGTGACGAGAGCTACGCAAGGTTCAAGTCGCTCGTCGCGCCTTTGGGACTGGCGACCTATGTCATCCCGGGAAACCATGATGCCCGCGATCCCATGCGCCAAGCCTTTGCTGGGCAGCTTCCTGAACGCGGTGATCTGAACTGGAGTCGCCGGGTAGGAGGCCTCCGGTTGATCGGGTTGGATACGCTGGTTGAAGGGAGCGGGCAGGGGACGCTTTCTGCTGATGGGTTGCGGTTCTTGCAGGATGCATTGACGGATGCGGATGGCGCGCCAGTTCTTTTGGCGTTGCACCATCCGCCTTTTGCTTGTGGCATCGGTTTTATGGACGATATCGGTCTGACCAATCGGGAGGACCTGCGCGACATCGTGGCGGGGTATTCAGGCGCGTTGCGGTTGGTCTTTGGACACATTCACCAAATGATGGTCGTGGATGTCGCCGGGCAGATTGCCATCTCGGCGCCGTCGCCATGCAGTACTTTTGCTTATGATCGTCGTTCGGATGCCCCGGTTGGGTTTATGGCGCAGCAGGATGGTTGTCTGCTGCATCGTTGGAATGATGGGTTTGAAACGATCCGAATCGGTCCCGTTTCGGGTGCGGGTCCCTTTCCCTTCTGACGTCTCTCGCCTAACGTCTTAGTCCGCCTAACCACAGAAAGCACGCCATTGAACGAACCGCACCTCCTCCAGATTGTCATTCACATCGCTGGGGCCGCTGCCCTGTTGATATGGGCTGTGCGTTTGGTGCGCACTGGGGTCGAGCGGGGATTTGCAGCGCCGATGCGCATCTGGCTGCGACATTCCGCGAAGAACCGTCTGCTGGCCGCGGGGACCGGGATGGGGGCGGCTGTGCTGTTTCAAAGCTCGACCGCTGTGGCCGTTCTGGTCGCCAATTTTGTCGCCAAGGGTGGTCTGGCGACGGCAACCGGGCTGGCGATATTGTTGGGTGCGGATGTGGGCTCGGCGGTGGTGACGCAGCTGTTGATGGTGCGTCAGCCGATTTTGATCCCATTGCTGCTGGTCATTGGCGTGACGGTTTTTCTGCGAGGCGAGGGCAGCAAAGCGCGGCAGGTCGGACGTATCATGATTGGACTTGCGTTGATTTTTGTGTCGCTGGACATGATCCGCGCGGCTACCGAACCGATGATATCCAATCCCGGCACGCAAGCGGTCATGGCCTATCTGGGCCGTGATTTGCTGACGGCCTTTGCTATTGGCGCGTTGTTTGCCTGGGGCGTTCATTCCAGTGTTGCGGCTGTGTTGTTGTTTGTCACCTTGGCGGGGCAGTCCATTCTGCCGGTTCCTGCTGCGGCGACAATGATCCTGGGAGCCAATCTGGGTGGGGGGCTGATTGCTTTCCTGTTGACCTATTCGGCGCCCTTGGCTGTGCGTCAGATGGTGATGGCAAACTTGATCCTGCGGGGCGGTGGCGCCGCGCTGGCAGGTCTGGTGGTTGCGGCCATGCCAGAGCTTTTGACCCATTTGGGTGCAACGCCGACACGACAAACCATCAACCTTCACCTGGCCTTCAACCTGCTGCTGGCGCTTGTGGCTCTTCCGATTGTTGGGCCGACAATGGCAATTCTGTCCCGGTTCATGAGTGAAAAACCCGACACAACTGCTCCGCTGGATGTCGCCAGCGCGCTGGATCCGGCGCAGTTGGATCGGCCCCAACGTGCGATAGATTGCGCGGCGCGAGAGTTGCTGGGTATGGGGCAGAAGATTGAACGGATGCTGATTGCGGTTGACCCATTGTACGACCAGTGGAATGCGACCACCGCCAGTCAGATCATCGAACAAGACAAGGCCATCAAACAGACCCATCTGGACATCAAACTCTACCTCGCGCGCCTGGGTCAAAAAGGGATGGACGAGGATTTGAGCAGCCGTTCAATGGAACTCGCCTCTATTTCCACCAGCCTGGATTCGGCGTCTGATGCCATTGCGCGGACCATGCTGGAATTGGCCAAACGTATGGATCTGCAAAAGCTTCATTTCTCGCCTCAGGGTCGGAGAGAAATTCGTGATTTCTCGGACCGGGTTCAAAGCAATGTTCAACTCGCCCTGAATGTGATGATGAACCAGAACCCGGCTGAGGCGCGCGAGTTGATCGCTGCCAAAGAGCAAGTGCGCAACGTTGAGCAAAGGCTGCAGCGCAGCCACATCGGGCGTCTGCGGGAGGGGTTGGCGGAGAGTATTGAGACGAGCAATATCCATCAGGAAACGTTGCGGGCGCTGAAGCAGATCAATACGGCGTTTTCTATGGTTGGCCAGCCTATTCTGCTCAAGTCCGGAGATCTTTTGAGCAGCCGTTTGGCGTGAGAAATCTGACCCTTTTGCGGGTGATTTCGGAAGTTTTCCGAATGGCCTATTTGAATCAGGCGTTGTGCTGGGCCGGTTGCGACGGATCTGGTGGTTTGGGGGCGCTGTAGGCGGTTTGTGTGTTTTGCCTGCAAAACAATCATTCCGCCTAAGTCATATCGCGAATATGTCGGTGCTTTGCCTTGCGCTCTTTACGAGGCCCTGTTGTGCTGTATGGTCATCAGCAAGAGCGCGATGTCGTTTTCGAGAGACGCTCAGACATAACAAGGAGTAAATCATGCAATTTACAAAATTGCTCGCCGTTTCGGCCATGGCTTTGACAGTGTCAAGCCCTGCGCTGGCAGAGAACGTTTTGCGTTGGACCAGCCAAGGTGATGCGCTGACCATGGACCCTCATTCGCAGAACGAGGGCCCGACCATTGCGATGAATGGCCAGATTTATGAGTCGCTGGTTACCCGCGATGCGGACCTGACGCTTCAGCCTGAACTGGCCGAAAGCTGGGAGCCCGGCCCGGATGGTTGGACATTCAAACTGCGCAAGGGCGTGAAATTCCACGATGGGGCGGATTTTACCGCCGAAGATGTGGCGTTTTCGTTTGAACGCGCCAAGCATGAGGCTTCGGACTACAAGGAACAGGCCAAAAGCGTTGCATCGGTTGAAATCATCGATGACTACACGGTCAAACTGGTCACCGAAGGTCCGAACCCAATCCTGCCAAACCAGCTGACGTCGATTTATATGATGGACAAGGGTTGGTCAGAGGCGAACAACGTTGTTGCGCCACAGGATTTCAAAGCCAAGGAAGAAACCTACGCGGTGCGTAATTCCAACGGCACTGGTCCATTCACACTGGTCAGCCGGGCACCGGACGAAATGACCGTTCTGGCGCGTAACCCCGATTGGTGGGGCGAAGGCATGTTCCCCGGCAACGTGGACAAGATCGAATATCGTCCGATCACGAATGCGGCCACGCGGGTTGCGGCTCTGTTGTCCGGCGAAGTTGATTTTGTGTTGGACCCGCCGTTGCAGGATGTCAGCCGTATCGAAGCATCTGATGGGCTGAGCGTGAAGACCGTCGCGCAGATCCGGTCGATCTTTTTCGGGATGGATCAGGGCATAGACAAGCTGCGCTCGTCTGACGCTGAGGGTAACCCGTTCAAAGATGTCAAAGTGCGCGAAGCGTTCAACCTTGCGATCGACAAGGATGCGATCCAGCGGGTTGTGATGGAGGGGCTGTCCTTTCCGACCAGCATGATCACCCCACCAGGCGTTCTGGGTAACACCCCGGAAAATGATCCATCTTATGGTTTCGATGCGGCTAAGGCCAAGGCTCTGTTGGCCGAGGCAGGATATCCTGATGGATTCTCGATCCAGCTGGATTGTCCAAACAACCGCTACAACAATGACGAAAAGATCTGTCAGGCGGCTGTGGCGATGTTGGCCAAGATTGGCGTCAAGGTGAACCTGGATGCGATCCCAAAGGCGCAACACTTCCCCAAGATCCAGAAACGTGAAACCGATTTCTATATGCTGGGTTGGGGCGTGCCGACGCTGGATAGCCACTATGTGTTCTCGTATCTGCTGGACGGCGAAGGGTCGTGGAATGCAACCGGGTATAACAATGCTCGGGTGAATGAGATCACCAAGGCGATCACAACTGAAATCGATATCGACAAGCGGACAGCCATGATTGATGAGGCTTGGACGATCATCAAGGCAGACATGCCTTATGTGCCGATCCATCACCAGGTTCTGGCCTGGGGTCTGTCGGACAAGGTTGATATCCCGATTGCGGCGGATGACGCATTCCGTCCGCGTTTCGCAGTGATGAAATAAGCAAACAGCCAGGGCGGGGTTTATCCCGCCCTGGCATAGATTGGCCCCCAATATGTTTTTCTTCATCCTCAAGCGACTGGCACAGTCCGTGCTGGTGATGGCCATCGTGTCGGCTGTCAGCTTTTCGTTGTTCAATTTTGTCGGGGATCCGGTCAACAATATGGTTGGTCAGGACGCCACGCGCGAACAACGCATCGAAATCCGCGAACAGCTGGGCCTGGATGACCCGATTTTGACGCAATACACGCGATTTCTGGGCAATATGCTGCAAGGTGATTTCGGGCTGAGCTACCGGATCAAGCGGCCCGTTGACCAGTTGATCATGGAGCGTCTGCCGGCGACGCTGGAACTGGTTTTTGTCAGCGCGATTATCGCTCTAGTGGTTGGGATCGGGTTGGGTGTCTACACCGGTATCAGGCGAAAATCATGGGTGAGCCGCGTTATCTTGTCCGTTTCGCTGGTAGGGGTCAGCCTGCCGACGTTCATTATCGGGATTGGCCTGATCTATATTTTCGCCGTCTATATGCGTTGGCTGCCGTCTTCGGGGCGCAGCGGTACGGTTGATCTGGGCTGGTGGAAAACATCGTTGCTGACGGTGGATGGCTGGCGCGCCATTATCCTGCCGGCTATCACGCTGTCGCTCTTCCAGCTGACGTTGATATTGCGGCTTGTGCGGGCAGAGATGCTAGAGGTCATGCAAACGGATTTTATCAAGTTTGCCAGAGCGCGCGGGCTGTCCGAACGGGCGATCAATTTTCGTCATGCGCTGCGCAACACGCTGGTTCCGGTGATCACGATCATTGGCCTCAATATTGGCGGGCTGATTGCCTTTTCGGTCATCACCGAAACGGTGTTTCAGTGGCCGGGAACCGGGCTGATGTTCATTCAAGCGGTTGATTTTGTCGATGTACCGATCATGGCGGCCTATCTGGTTTTTGTCGCTTTGTTGTTCGTTCTGATCAACCTCGTTGTCGATATTCTCTATTTTGTCGTCGATCCGCGTATCCGGCTGGGGGATTAATCTGGATGACTCAAGACCACGTTCAGGACCGTCCTTTGACCCGCTGGGAGCGGTTCAAGGACAACGATATTGTATGGTCGTTCCTGCATTCACCCGGGGCCATGATCGCTGCGGCGATTACTGTGATCTCGATTCTTGCCTGTGTTTTCGCGCCACTGATTGCGCCGTTCGATCCGTTTGATCCCAGCCAGATTTCGCTATGGGATGGCAAGTTGCCGCCAGCCTGGGTTGAGGGCGGCCAGCCGCAGTATCTGCTGGGGACTGACAATCAGGGCCGCGATATGCTGTCCACAATTCTGTATGGCGGGCGTCTGTCGATCCTGGTCGGCTTGGCGGCGGTTTGTCTGGGTATGGTGTTGGGTGTGACGCTGGGGGTGATTTCGGGTTACGTCGGCGGCGTTACAGATGCGGTGATCATGCGTATTGCGGATGTTCAACTGACGATCCCGGGGATTTTGCTGGCCATCTTGATCAATGGAATTGGGCGCGCTTTCTTGCCGCTGGAGTTGCGCCAGGAATTTGCCGTCTATGTTGTCATTATCGCCATCGGTCTGACGGATTGGCCACAGTTTGCACGCGTTGCCAGAGGGGCGACCATGGTTGAGGCGAACAAGGAATATGTGCAGGCCGCACGGATCATCGGCTTGCCTGCCTGGCTCATCATGGTGCGCCATGTTCTGCCCAACACGCTGCGCCCGGTTCTGGTGATCGCAACGATCGGGCTTGCGTTGGCGATCATCGCCGAGGCGACGCTGTCGTTTCTGGGGCAGGGCATACCTCCGACGACCCCATCGCTAGGCACGCTCATCCGGGTGGGGAATGAGTATCTGTTTTCGGGACTCTGGTGGATCACCTTTTTCCCGGCCATCGCACTGGTGGTTCTTGTCTTTGCCGTCAATCTTCTGGGGGACTGGATGCGTGACGCCCTAAATCCAAAGCTGCGATGACTGAGCTTCTCAAGATAACCGACCTTGATGTCGAGTTTCCGACCCGCCGCGGTACTGTACGTGCGGCCCGTGGTGTCAATCTAACGGTGAGCCCGGGTGAGGTTCTGGGTTTGGTGGGGGAGTCCGGTGCGGGCAAGTCAACCATCGGGAACGCGATTATAGATCTTTTGGTCGCTCCGGGGCGGGTGAGTGCCGGGTCAATCCTGTTTGAAGGCGAAGAACTGCGTGGGCGCAGCGAAGCCGAAATGCGTCGCGTGCGCGGCGACCGGATCGGGATGATCTTTCAGGATCCCCAGACGTCGCTGAATCCGTTGATGACCATTGGCGGACAGTTGATAGAGACGATTGAAAAGACCAATGATCTGAGCGGATCCGAGGCCGAGAAACGGGCCATTGAACTGCTGGAGCAGGTGGGCATCACCGAAGCAAAGGCGCGGCTTTCGGCTTATCCGCACCAGTTTTCGGGGGGGATGCGCCAACGGGTGGTGATTGCACTGGCGTTGGCTGGAGACCCTGACCTGATCATCGCGGATGAGCCTACCACTGCGCTGGATGTGTCTATTCAGGCGCAGATACTCGATCTGATCAAACGGCTCTGCCGTGAGCGCGATCTGGGTGTGATCATCGTCACCCATGATATTGGTGTGATTGCAAATATCGCGGATCGTGTTGCTGTGATGTATCGTGGCGAGGTGGTGGAAACCGGCGATGTTGCGCAGATCCTGGGCGCACCAGAACATGAATACACCAAGTCACTGATTGCGGCGGTTCCCCGTGCGGATCGCAAGTTGGATCGGTTTTCTTCGGTGGACTACATTGAAGGTGGGACAACGCCGTTTAAAAGGATCGATATTCAGACGCATTGGTTGGGACAGTCGCTGCGTGAACGCAAGACAGGACCGGCTGTTGAAGTCGAAAATCTGAACCTTTCATTTGTGCTACAAAAGGCGGTTTTGAAGCAGAATCGCAAGATGCTGAAGGCCGTCGACAATGTTTCGTTTGTGGTGTCCGAGGGGGAAACTTTCGGGCTGGTTGGAGAGTCCGGCTCGGGGAAATCGACTGTGGCGCGTTTGATCACGGGGTTGTATCGGCAGGATTCCGGAACTGTGCGGGTCAATGGCGAGGATGTCAGCTCTCGTCCCAAGAGTGCGGCGGCGCGGGCGGCACGGCGCGCGGTGCAGATGATTTTTCAGGATCCTTATTCATCGCTGAACGCGCGGATGCGGGTGCTGGATATTGTGGCTGAACCGATACGGTTTTATCGGCTGACCAAGACGGAGGCCGAGACCCGCCAGATTGTTGGGGAACTGTTGGATCATGTGGGTTTGGGGGCCAAAGCGGCGCTGCGTTATCCGCATGAGTTTTCTGGCGGCCAACGCCAACGCATCTCGATTGCCCGCGCGCTGGCATCGCGGCCGCGCATTCTGATTTGTGATGAACCGACCTCGGCGCTGGATGTTTCGGTGCAGGCGACGATCCTCAACCTGTTGAAGGATCTGCAACAGGAGCTGGGTCTGACGATGCTGTTCATCAGCCATGACCTGCCGGTTGTGCGGCAGATGTGTGATCGGATCGCTGTGATGCGCCATGGCAGCATCTGTGAGGTATCCGAGACCGAAAGATTGTTCAGTGCGCCCAAGCATGACTATTCGCGCCACCTGCTGGATCTGATGCCCCGCATGGATCTTTTGGGAGAAACTTAGGGCCTGCGGCGGACGTCTGGTTCCAAAACGATTTTCATCAAACCTGGGGGTTGCCGTTTATGTCAGCCCCCGCCGCGCGCTGTCTGCATGGAAAACTGAAACAGGCGAACATGAAGATGAGCTGGCCGATACGCATGGCAATGGCTGCGCCTGATTCATTTTGCGCATGTCTGTTCTGGGCCAAGGATCGGAGTTGAAGCGGATCAGAGAAGCCGGTAGCGTCCGGCCTATGAATGATAAAATTGCTATTGTGACGGGTGCCGCGCGCGGCATCGGACTTGCCACGACAAAAATCTTGATTGATGCAGGTTGGCAGGTTGCCATGGTTGACCGTGATGTGGAGGCGTTGCACACGGCAGCCGAAGACCTTGAAAACGCGCAGGCATTTGAATGCGACATCTCGAACCCTCATCAGGTTGACGAGATGACAAAGGCTGTTTTGGCGGCTTTTGGGCAGATCGATGCGGTGGTCAACAACGCTGGGGTTGCTGCGTTCGGCCCAATTGAGACGACCAGTTTCGAAGAATGGCGCGAAACCATGGCCTCCAATCTGGATGGTACGTTTCTGGTTTCGCAGGCGGTCACGCCGGCGTTGAAACAGACTAGGGGCTGCATTGTGAATATCGCGTCAATTTCTGGCCTGCGCGCCTCGACCTTGCGCGTCGCCTATGGCACGTCAAAGGCCGCCTTGATCCATTTGACCAAACAACAAGCTGCGGAGTTGGGGGAGGCCGGTATTCGGGTGAATTGTGTTTGCCCCGGGCCGGTGCGCACCAAGCTGGCAATGGCAGTGCATTCTCAGGACATCATTGATGCCTATCATGATGCGATTCCTCTGAACCGGTATGGAACCGAGGCCGAGCTGGGAGAAACCATTGCCTTTCTGTGTTCGGACAAGGCCAGTTACATCACTGGTCAGATTATTGCGGCGGATGGTGGTTTTGAAGCGACGGGTGTCGGGCTGCCTGCTTTGCGACAGTAGCGTTGGGTGCTGCGCCTCTGATGTGTGGGAGGAGGCCTCGTCGGCTTGAAACAGCGGCATCGCAGAGGCAGGATGAAGGAAGCGGAGTTCGCCCTGGAGGCCCCTCATAGGCCATTGAAGTACCGGATCGAAACCTCAACAAAAGAAGACGCGCCGTCATGTCAGAATCCTCTCATACCGACCAACACCCTATTGCGGGCTGCTGTTCGGCGGAAATCCTTCAGAAATTTGTTGAATTCGGCAAGTCGGGTATGATGCCCCGGGATTTGGCAAAGTGGCTGGACGATCCGGACGCACAGTTCATTGCGCCGTGGAAGCCATTTGACAATGTGCATTTCGTTGGCGTGTGTTGGGTTTCGGCCTGGTTGGTTGAAACCTCGGAAGGGGCGGTGTTGATCGACACGCTTTACGGTCCGCATGTGGATCAGTTGATCGAGAATATCCGCGCTACGGGAATAGAACTGGCCGATATTCACTACGTCTTGATGACCCACGGGCATTTTGATCATGTCGGCGGCGCCGCGCGGCTAAAGCCATTATTGCCAAATGCCAAATTTGCGATGACGCAGAAGGGTTGGGACGAAACCGGAGCGGATGTCGAAAAGTGGCGCGGTACGCCCAATGCGTATGAAATGGTTGAAACCGAAATTGTGCTGGCGGACCGGGATTCAATCATTTGCGGCGATGCCCGCTTTACGGCCATCGAAACGCCGGGTCACACTTGGGGCACGGCGTCTTATCTTTATGATGTCTTCGACCTTGGGGGGCGTCATCGGGCGATCACGGTTGGGGGTTTGGGCCTGAACGCGATTGAAGGCCCGGATCAGGTCGAGGCCTTTATCGAC
Source organism: Marinibacterium sp. (assembly GCA_034670145.1). Taxonomy (GTDB): domain Bacteria; phylum Pseudomonadota; class Alphaproteobacteria; order Rhodobacterales; family Rhodobacteraceae; genus HXMU1420-2. The sequence goes on along the minus strand of JAXMOA010000021.1, from coordinate 21,680 downwards.
AGTGTGGACCGCATCGCGGGATTGGTCAAAGATCCGGATGACCCTGTGATGGTTCACCTGACGATGCATGGATTTTCAGCCAACCTGGAAGAGAACCGTCAGCTGCACGCGGCGCGCAAAACGGGCGAACCCAATGTGTTTCTCAATCCGCAGGCTGTGCTGGATGAGGTTGCCTTTTTGCGGGACGGTGCGGTGCGCCGGCTGACCATAGAGCGGCAAAAACACCCGGCTCCTTAGCGGGAACAGTATCTTTCAATGTTTGTTAAGCCTGAGGCGTTTGATGGTGATCGCTGTCGCGTTGGCTGATTTCAATGATCTTTGCGATCAGGTGTTGGACTGCACGATGTTGTACTCTGCCGCGCCGGGTAACGATGGACCAGACGCCCTCTATCTGCAACTCGATCGGGATCTGTTTGAGCGTCCCGAGCTCCAATGCGCTGCGCACGGATCCGGGGGTGGTCAACAGGATTAGGTCATTTTCGGCAACCGCTTCGCGCAAGGCGGCGATGTTGTGGCTGTTTATGGACATGATCGGCTCTGAACCCAGGGTGTCGCGACCGATGAACCGCGCAAAGGCTTTGGTGACTTCTGCTGGAAAATGGGTGCCTGCAAAATGATATCTTGCCAGATCAGCGGGCTGTGGATGGCGGATCTGGAGGATGGGATGGTCTGCGCGACAGAAGGCACCCCCTGATTGCGCGGGCAGTTCGATCAGCTCCAGATCGTCGCTATCTGTTTGCAGGTCGCGTGAGTCCCCGACAATGAGGTCAAAGCTTTCATCACGCAGACCTTCGATCAGGTCGACCGTTTCCTGAACGACGAGATCGAGATTCACGTTTGGGTGGGCATTGTGCCATTCTGCAATAATCGAGCCGCCCATTGAGGTCGAATAGACAGCCGTTGTTCCGACCCGGATATGTCCGCCCTGACCTGATGCAAGGTTGCTCAGAGCCTGGTCCAGATTTCGGACCTCGAACAATACAGCATCCACATGTGGCAGGATGTTCTTGGCGTCATTGGTCAGCTTGATGGGGCGCTGCGATCTTTCGAACAACTGGAAACCAAGCCGTTTTTCAAGGCTGCGGATGGAGTTGCTGAGCGCGGGCTGCGTGATATTCGCGATATCGGCAGCGCGGGCAAAACTGCCCTCTTGGGCGACCAGTTTGAAGTGATGCAGTTGAGTCAGGTTCAACATGTCTGGATCTGCCGTTTCGGGTTTGACGCCACGTCATCATCGTTGGTTGATGGGAGGTTTCCGGAAAAATGAATTGATTTCAATAAGTAATTCATTTGAAAATGAAATATATCAAAAAATATACTTTTGCGAATGAATGAATTGTTTCATGCTGGTTCCGAGGGTGCCCGTTGGGGCAGGGAAGAGACAGAATGACAATCTTCAACACACAGGCCGTTGCTGGCGCGCTGGGTGCTATGCCGAGCGCACCCCAAAGGCGAAGGTGGTCCAATCTGTGCGTTGTGGACCATGCTGTTGATCCGCGTTTCGCCCCCCGATGTCCCTGTAGTGCTGCTGGCCCGCTCTGGCCGGACCAAGGAGAATTTTGATGACTGAACACCTGCCGACCAAGCGCCTTGAAATGACCTTGGAAGACCGGCTTCATCAGGAAGAAGGCTGGGTCTATATGACTGGGATGCAGGCCCTGGTGCGCTTGCCGCTTCAGCAACGCAAGCGGGATGCGGCGGCGGGCTTGAACACAGGCGGTTACATTTCTGGGTATCGTGGGTCGCCGGTCGGCACTTATGATATGAATCTTTGGCAGGCTGAGGCCGAGTTGAAGGCGCACAATGTGTATTTTCAGCCAGGCGTGAACGAAGACCTTGCCGCGACAGCCACATGGGGCGCACAGCAGGTGGGGCTGTTTCCGGGGGCCAAGGTCGATGGTGTGTTTTCGATCTGGTATGGCAAGGCACCGGGCATGGACCGATCGATGGACCCGTTGCGCCATGCAAACCTGGCTGGGACCAATCCCAAGGGTGGAACGTTGTTGCTGGTCGGGGATGACCACGGGGCCAAGTCTTCTACTTTGGCTTGCTACTCGGATCTCAATTTTGCGTCGCTGGGCATGCCATTGCTGGCGCCAGCCAATGCCCAGGATGTGCTGGACATGGGGCTGCATGGCATCGCGATGAGCCGCTATAGCTCTGTCCTTGTGGGAATGAAGCTGGTGACCGATGTGGTCGAAGGGGGTGGTTCGGTTTATGTCGCGCCAGACAGCCCAGAGATCGTTTTGCCGGAAAACTCTGGGCCGGACACGTCGATCAAGCCGTTTACACCGATCCCTGAACAAGAGCGCTTGTTGTGGGATGTGAAGCTGAAAAAGGTGTTGGAGTATGCGGGGGCAAATGGGCTGAACCAGATTGACGGTTCTGCCGAGGCCCGGATTGGTATCGTTGCGGCGGGCAAGGCCTGGCAGGACCTTAATCAGGCGCTGGACGGACTGGGATATCGCAATGGCAGGATTGCGAACCTGGAGGTGCGCCGGTTGAAGGTCGGGATGGTCTGGCCTCTGGATGCCAAGGCGATCACGGAATTTGCCGATGGATTGGAGACAATCCTGGTGGTCGAGGAAAAGCGGCCGCTGCTGGAAGATCAGATCCGCAGCATTTTGTACGGTTCGGGTTTTACCCCTCGCATTGTGGGCAAAACATTCGATGGGCAGGCCTATGCGCCTGACGCCGAGGGCTGTGCCTTTCCGAACTTTGGCGAAATCAATCCGGGCCTGATTAGTGATGTCCTGGTGCGGGTCGCACGGGAAACGGATCCGGATTGCGGGATCGCGACGCCTAACAGACCGGAGGCGCCGCCTGCGCTTGGATCAGGGGCGGTCCGGGCTCCGTCGTTCTGTGCGGGCTGTCCGCACGGACGCTCGACCCAGGTGGTGGATGGGAGCCGTGCCCTTGCCGGTATTGGCTGCCACACGATGGCAATGATGCGGGACCCGTTGAAGACCAATTCTGTCAGTCACATGGGTGGCGAAGGGGCGATGTGGCTGGGTCAGTTCCCATTCACGGAGGAGGCCCATGTTTTTGCCAATATGGGTGACGGCACCTATTTCCACTCTGGTATGATGGCGATCCGCGCGGCGGTCGCCGCAGGCGCACCGATGACCTACAAACTGTTGCACAACGGCTTTGTTTCGATGACGGGTGGTCAGCCTCATGACGGCGAGATCAATCCGTTGCAGATGATCGAACAGCTCAGGGCAGAGGGGGTCGAGCGTATCGCGCTGGTCGCGGACGAACCTGAGACCTACGAGGGCAAGGCGCTGGGGGTTGGTGTTACGCTGCATCCGCGAACCGAATTGGAGCTGGTGCAGACCCAAATGCGCGAGCAGCCGGGCGTTTCGGTCATCATCTATGATCAGCCATGTGCCACGGAACGCCGCAGGTTGCGCAAACGTGGAAAATGGGTCGATCCGGACAAACGCGCATTTATCAACCCGGAGGTTTGCGAAGGATGCGGTGATTGTTCTACCGTTTCGGGCTGTATGGCGATTGAACCGCTGGAGACCGAATTTGGCCGCAAGCGCAAGATCAACCAATCATCCTGCAACAAGGATTTTTCCTGCGTTGAAGGGTTTTGCCCTTCATTTGTAACGGTTACGGGGGCAAGCCCACGCAAGGTGCAACGCGACGCTGTGTCGATTGATGTGTCGCATCTGCCTGACCCGACATTGCGGCCTATCGACGGGTCATGGTCAATTCTTGTCTCGGGCATCGGCGGCGCGGGGGTGGTGACCATTGGTCAGACTTTGGCTGTGGCCGCTCATGCGGACGGGTATTTCGCCTCGAACCTTGATATCACCGGGTTGGCCCAGAAGTATGGCGCCGTGCATTCGCATATCAAGATCGCCGCAAGCCCCGAGCAGATGCGCGCCACGCGGATTGCCACCAACGAGGCCGACGCGTTGATCGGTTGCGATCTGGTCGTGGCGGCCGGGGATGAGGCGCTGCTCAAGCTGATCCCGGGAAAGTCGGTTGCGGTGACAGATACAACAGTTGTGCCGACTTCGGAGTTTTCCCAAAACCCCGACTGGCAGCTTTCCGGTGCAGAACAGATGGAACGGCTGACCCGGATTCTGGGGGATGATGCGCGGGCGATGGACGCGCAGGACCTGGCAGAGCGGATCATGGGTGACAGGGTTTTTGCCAATGTGGTTTTGCTGGGCGCGGCCTGGCAGCAAGGTGGCATACCATTGTCGTTGGCGGCAATTCACCGCGCGATTGAGCTGAATGGTGTGGCGATCGACAAGAACAAGCAGGCCTTTGATCTGGGTCGGCTGGCTATGGAAGATCCAGAGGCCGCAAGGCGCCTTGCCGGGGGGAATGCCCCCATTGATCTGAGCGCGGTAAGGGCGCCATCGCTGGAGGAGCTTGTCTCCAAACGCGCCGCTGAGTTGACGTCTTACAAGGACGCTGGTTTTGCCCGGATCTATACCGACACCGTTGAGCGGACCCGGAACGCCGGGTTGAGCAGCGAGGCCGTCAAGGCGGTTGCGCGAGGGCTATACAAGTTGATGGCTGTGAAAGACGAATGGGAAGTGGCGCGGCTTTACTCCAAACCATCCTTTCAGGCGTCTCTGCGCGAAACCTTTGATGGCGAAATGGATCTGACCTTTTATTTCGGCGCCTGGCCTTATGGTGGCAAGGACGAAAAGACGGGCAAGATGGTCAAGGGCGCGGTCAAGGGCAAGACTGCGATGCGCTTTTTCGGCCTGTTGAACCGGATGCGTTTTTTGCGTGGCACTGTCGCGGATCCGTTTCGCAATAATTCCGAGGCTGTTTTGGCCCGCAAACTACTCGAAGAATACAAGGCCGACATCGACTTTGCGCTGGACAACTGGTCTGCGCATCACGCGGCCGATTTGACCAAATTGCTGGATTTGCCCGAACATATTCGCGGGTACGGTCACGTACGTGAACGACATGCGAAGGCGGTGGAGGCCCAGCGTGCTGAACTGCGGGGCAAAATTCTGGCGAAACAGACGGTGGCGGCATGAGCTGTGTTGCGACTGGTTGTAGTTAATCCGTTCACGGAGCGTATGAAATGAAACTACGGTCTGACAAGGTTACGCTTGGAGCTATGAATACAGGCGCGCGCGCCTTGTGGCGGGCGACGGGAACCCAGTCCGAGGAATTCGGCCGCCCGATCATCGGCATTGCCAATTCCTTTACCGAGATGGTTCCGGGGCATGTACATCTGCAGGCGCTGGGGCGGCTTGTCGCCAAAGAGATACGTGCCGCAGGCGGCGTGCCAAAGGAATTCAACACCATCGCGGTCGATGACGGCATCGCAATGGGCCATGAAGGTATGATGTACTCTCTGCCCTCGCGTGAACTGATCGCGGATGCTTGTGAGTATATGGCCAATGCACATGCCATTGATGCGATGATCTGTTTGAGCAATTGTGACAAGATCACGCCAGCAATGTTGATGGCGGCGAACAGGCTGAACATCCCGACGATCTTTGTCTCGGGTGGGCCAATGGAAAGCGGCAAGTTCGACTACCGCGGAGAAGCCCGGCGTATCGATGCCATTGATACGATCTATGTTGCAGGGGCTGCGGATGCCACACAGGAAGAGATTGACGCTGTAGAGGAAAGCGCCTGTCCCACCTGCGGGTCCTGTGCGCTGATGGGTACGGCGAACTCGATGAATTGCCTGACCGAAGCCTTGGGGATGGCCCTGCCGGGGAATGGCACGATCGTCGCCACGCACACCGACCGGGAGGATCTGTTCCGTCAGGCGGCACATCGCATTGTCGAAATGTCGCTGGCCTATTACCGTGATGGCGATGACAGCGTGCTGCCCCGCTCGATCTGCACCCGTGAGGGTTTGGAAAACGCAGTACGCATGACCATGGCGATCGGTGGATCGACCAATACAATTCTGCACCTTTTGGCCGTGGCGCAAGAATCTGGCATTGATTTCACCATTGATGATTTCGATCGGATCAGCCGCGACACGCCTTGCCTGTGCAAGGTGTCGCCATCGGCGCATGAAGTTTTCATCGAAGACATGCACCGGGCGGGGGGCGTAATGGCGGTGGTCAACGAGTTGTTGAAGGCGGGGCTTTATCATGCTGACAATCCGACCGCCTTGGGAAAACCCGTTTCTGAATATGCCGGGGAATGGGACATCTCCGATCCTGAAAATACAGTTGCGCGCAAGCTTTTCTCGGCCGGGCCTGGTGGCATCCGGTCAATCCGGGCCTTTTCGCAGTCCAGTCGGTTCAACTCGCTGGATACGGATCGTGAAACTGGTGTGATCCGCAACGCGGCGCATGCGTTTACTGAAGATGGTGGGCTGGCTGTATTGCGTGGCAATCTTGCGCCGGACAGTTGTGTGGTGAAATCAGCGGGCGTGCCGGATGTGTTGTGGTCGTTTCGTGGCACGGCAATCGTGAGCGAAAGCATGGAAGAGGCGTTACAGAAGATTCAGGACGGTACGGTGGAGGCGGGTCATGTGGTGGTCATCCGTTACGAAGGGCCCCGCGGTGGCCCTGGAATGCGAGAGATGCTGACGCCAACCGGCGTGATGAAGGCCAAGGGACTGGGCGACAAGGCCGCGTTGATCACGGATGGCCGGTTTTCCGGGGCAACGTCGGGATTGTCGGTCGGGCATGTTTCACCCGAAGCGGCCTCGGGGGGGATGATTGCATTGGTGCAGGACGGCGATGTTATTGAGTTTGATATTCCCAACCGCCGCGTACACTTGGATGTGGACGAAGTGGAACTGGAGCGACGACGTGCTGAGATGACGGCTCGCGGTGACAAAGCCTGGAAGCCGGCGACCCGCCAGCGAGAGGTGTCGACTGCGTTGCGGGTGTATGGGTTGATGGCAGCCTCGGCCGACAAGGGGGGCGCACGCGATGTCGAACGTTTGGCCGTGCTCGAACGTCTGGCCGCGAACCTTTGAAGTCAGATGGGGTGTTGGTGGTCATGCCTCTGTGTCCGATGGCAAGGCTTATGGGGAGCATTTAACCTTCGAAGGCTATAGGCTCGTCCGCTAGCTCCGCAGCGGCCCAGCGGACCAGTTGTCGGCCTTGCTGATGATGGACCAGATATCCGCTGTCTTGTAAGATATGAAGGCTGATGTGGTCTTGCTCTTTTGCATGCCGTTTCGCGGCGGCCCAGGGGACGTTTCGGTCATGTTCACCGATCACCAGACGAATGGGGACCGAGCATTCTGTCAAAGGCGTCAACCAGTTCTCTGAATAGCTGATATCGCCCAGGTTTCCGACATATCCCTGATTGGCATGGATACCCGTTCCCCACTCCAGAACCGGGAAGACATCTGGACGCATCGCCCATTCCACGTCTTTTGGAGCGGAACGAAGCAAGGCGCGCAGGAAAGCAGCAACACCCGCTGTTTGCACAAAGGCAAAGCCAGCGCGACACATCAGTTTCAACGCCGGAGGGAACCGTAATCGTGCGTGAGGGATGAGGTAGTTATAGCCATTTGTTCCTTCCAGATCCTCGGTCGTGAGCACCGGCAAGATTGGATGGGTCGCGCTGATGCCTGTGAACCGCCCAGGCATTCGATGGACGGCGGCCAAAGCGTGGACCAGCCCGCTGCTGACACTCAGGATTGAGGCGCGGTTGACATTCAAATGATCCAGCAGAGCTTCGATATCCGCCGCAAAAATGTGTGGATCGCTATATTTGCCTGAGTAGACGGTGGTCTGACCGAAACCCGGGCGTAGTGGGGCAATGATTTGCAGGCCGGCGCGGTGTGCAGCATCGACGGCGCCCTGGAACCATGAGTCGCCAAAGACCTGACAGTGATAGAACAGCAAGACGTCGCCGTCCTTGGCACCGAATACGGAGTATTCGATCGTGCGCTTATTCTCCAGGGTCAGGACCCTGCGTTGATGCGAGCGTGGAAAGTAGCTGGGGCCTTGGCTCGCCTCCAGTTCACTGGCGATGGCACGGCCCTGGTTGGCATCATGTAGCATCGACAGCCCCATGACCATGCGAATGCATTCTACCTGCGAGCCGACGCCGGTTTTTTGAAATATGGCTGAAAGCTGACTGCGAACCGTTGCTTCGCTGGCTCCGCGGCGCGTGCGAATTTCAGATACTTTAAACCCTTCTACGACCAGTTGAAGGATATCAATCTCGGCCTGGGTCAGGCTGAATAGATCCTTCAGAATGGGCCCCAAATATGCGGGCCAGGCAAAATCACTGGTTTGGACAATGACGACCTGGGCTTGGGTGGCCATGCTTTCATAGGTTTCTGTGGTGACGAGAACCGGCTTGCCGCTTCGGGTGTCTGTAAACCTGAAAATATTGTTCGGGTTGTTTCTTTTGTAGTGGTCTGGGAAAGCCTGACGAACGATATCAGGAAATCCCGTTTCAGAGGGGCCGGACAAAGGCAATTCATTGGCATATTGACCAGACTGCAGGTCGTATAGGTATTTGGCACTGGAATTGGCGTCAATAATTTCGCCCGCCGTATTGATGGCCATTGCAGCGTGGATCTTTCGGTCCAAAATCTCACGCAGATCATCATCAATCGCATATCGCCAAGGGGTCACAATATCGACCAGCGATGAGGCATGGTCGATATGTGTGAGCAAAGCTGCATGATCTGTTTCGTCGTGATCTTCCTTCAGGCTCTCAAGGCGCTGGCTCAGATCATACATGAACGCATCGTATCGATGAGGTTCAGCGACAAGCGCATACAGCTCTTTGACGATGTCTTGTTCTTTGTCGCTCATGATGTTGAACCAATGCCGTGTACCAAAACCCCGAGGCGATCAGGCAGATGTCAGAAACTGTATTGCACCATGCAACTGATTGCACTCTTACTTGTCAAGTAACCGATGCTTTCTGCTTTTCGATAAAGGTTTGCTGTGTCGCCTTGGCCAAGGTTTTTTTGATTCCTTGCTCTACAGCAAGGATCTTGTCCATTGATGCGATTGCCAACAAACCCCGTTTCTCTTGTTCCTTGATCCCATTTTTCTTGCCCTGGTTAACCTCTTTTGTTGCGCTCTCCTTCACTTTGGCCAACAGTTTCTTCATTTTGAGGATCTCACGATAGCAATTTGCTGCTGCATCCATTTCAGCGCTGTGGCTTTCTTGGGCTTTTGCCTTCTTTACTGCTGTATCGCAAAGCTTTTTGGTTTCAATCAGAAGTTTCGCTGTTTTTTTAAGATACACGTTTTGAGTTCTCTTGTTTTGAACAAATGTATGTGAAATATCAAATTTGTTTTTATCTTTTGTCGGGTCGCTCAGCGTATCGGAAAATACCTTATTCAAATAGGTTTCGTATTCGAAGGGTTTATTTTTAATCAAAGCCGTGTAGTCGTTAAAGAGGGTGATTGCCGTTTTGACACTTTCGTCCACCGATTTTTTGAGAGCCTCCAAACCAGGCAAACTGTCAGATTGAATTTTGAAGAGCTTTCGGGAAGACTTCTTTTTTCTTTTTGTAATTTCTTCGCCAAGCTCTTTTGCAATCCTCGTCAGATCTTCGTGTGTTTGGATCAGGGTCTTGCGACTGGCCAGAAGCTTGGCATTTTCTTTGTTTGCCAGCTTCGTTCGTTCGCTTAAGATCTTCATAGCGCTGGCCACCGATTTGTCAGATTTGAAATCGGACATTTTCTGGCCGGTATGACCTTTGGCTTTTAGGTCTACGGCGGCTAGTCCGGCGATCACCGCAGTTTCGTGCATGTGTTTCCGCAGTGTCTCATTCTGCATATCCAGTGACTGCAACACGCTCCGCAGGTCATGGACACCCTTGTCAAGTTTCTTTGCTTCCTTGCTGAGTTTGTCTAACGTCTTTGCCATGTTTTACTCTTTCTCGCGGTATGGGATGCTGGCCTGGGGCTCTTCTTGCGAGGGCAATTCTGAACAGGCGCACATCCACGAACTGGTGATTGTACGTTGGAAAACTAGGTTTTGGGGCGGTCTTGGTCATCATCTGTTTAGATGATAACCCGGTCGATATTGTCCTAGATGCACGAAAAATGGCTTATTTTCTTGAGGAATGATGTGAATCGGGAATGTCGCGCGTGTTGTGCCGTAGCGGCGTGCGCGGTTTGCTGCGCTATTGGCGGGTGTGCGATGCGGGACAAATCGGTCGCAAGGTTGTGATGTATCCAAATGCGGCGAAGCGTTTTGGCCTGCTGGAGGGGGCCAATCCAGAGCCAGCCGGTTTGGCGTCATCGCCGTTTGGGTCAAAGGTTTGGCTTAGGGTTGTGATTGGTCCTGAAAGGATTGGAACTCTTGCGCAATGGCCTTGGCAGCGCAGGAGAGCAGGTCTGCTCCATCCGACGGATTGGCCAATGCGGAGTGGGAGCCGACACGACCGTCCGGGAAGTCGGCGCGGTGTTCGTCCGGTGGCCCATGTCGGTCGCCGCTGTGCGCTGTGATGTAGTCTGGGCTAAGTCTGCGGGGCGGGGTGGCGGCGGCTCCTGCTGGCAAGGCGCCCAGAAGAGCCTGGGTCATGGCAATTTCGGACGGGGTTGCATGCATGCCTTCCCAATCGCCGTACAAAGATTTGCGCAATTGGTTGACTGGCGCAGGATCCCACCAACTGCGAATTCGGATATGGTCCGGGGCCATGGTGGCGGCAATCTGGTTGAGCGGTTCGAGGTTGGCGCCGTGCCCATTGACAATGAAGACACCGGTGAAACCCTGGGCAATCAGTCCGCTGATCACCTGGGCTGCATAAGCACGGAAAACATCATTGGAGACAGTAACCGTTCCGGGGAATGCGGTGTTGAATGGGGCAGGTGTATAGGCCAGTGGCGGTGCGACCAATGCGCCGCAGATATCGGCGGCTTGGGTGGCGACAGCGTCAGCGCAAAGGGTATCGGTGCCGATGCGCCCCATGGGCCCGTGTTGTTCGGTTGATCCAACAGGCAGCAGTATTGCCGCGCCTGCCTCTATCCGGGCCTCGACATCATACCAGGTCATATGGTCCAGCCGCATTGTCGTGTTCCTTGGATTTAGGGCAAATTATGAAGCCCGCGGGGTGTCGTGTGCTTTTGCTTTTGGGTAGTCTACACAGATGGGAGATTCACTGAATTTCGAAGCAGGTGATCCGTCGCTGGATCAAATCGTGGGCGCGGCAGTCAAGATGCATCGCGGCCTGGCTGGGCTGACGTTGGCGGAACTGTCGGCGCGGGCAAATGTGTCGACGGCCATGATATCCAAGATTGAGCGCGGACAAGTATCGGCGTCTTTGACGACGCTGGAGGCTTTGGCGCAGGGCATCGGTGTTCCGTTGATCAATTTCTTTGCCGGAACGGTAGAGCAAACAGACGTGTCGTTTGTGGCCGCCGGAGAAGGTGTGACTGTTCAGAGAATGGGCAGCGGGTTTGGGCACCGCTATAAACTGATCGGTCGTGCGGATGCGCGCCATGTTCAGTTCGAGAGTTTCTGCGTGACTCTGACCGCCCCTTTGGCACCGCGCCCGTTGTACCAGCATCAAGGGATCGAGTTCATTCATTTGACTGATGGTGAAATGGTGTATCGCTGCGGTGATGGATCATATCACATGCGGCCTGGGGACAGTCTCAGTTTTGAATCGAGCGCCGCGCATGGGCCAGTGGAGTTGGTGACGGACGAGGTGACCTTTGTGACTGTGATTTCCCGGGCGATGTCTGGTCAGAATTGAGTTGGACAAAACGCCCGGCTTTGAGGGCCGGGCATCTTGTCGATTGAGGCCTTGTTTCAGAGGCCCCATTTTGCTCCGTTTGCTTCGAAGAAGCCTTGGGCCTTTTTCACTTTGACCCAGTTGTTCACGTAGTTGATCCAGACCTGATCTGTCTGGGGCAGCAACATGGCAATCGGAGACGGAGACCGTGGCCCCGTGCCCGCGACGCGCACAACTGGAAATTTGGCTTCCAGCGTGGATCCTTCGATGTTGGAGGTGATGAAGACATCTGCGCGCCCTGCCAGCACTTCCTGGAAACCACGGGCGGGGGCCTCGACCACTTTGATGTCGGCATTCGGGAACCATTCGCGGACACGCTTTTCAAAAGTGGTGCCAAGCGTTGTCGCAACTTTCACGCCGGGTTGGTTGATGGATTCATAGCCATCAAAGCGGTCTGCTTTGTCTTTGGTCGTGAATGGAAACAGCTCGACCGCAATATAGCTTTCGGAAAAGCCGGCAACCTTCATGCGCGCTGGCGAAATAGAGGCGGAGCCCGTGATGTGGTATTTGCCCGCGACGACACCGTTGACCAGTGTTTTCCAATCCGTTGGAACAAATTCAACCTCGACGCCCAGGTCTTTGGCGAGTTCGGCCATGATGTCGATGTCGTAGCCTTTGTAGCTGTTGGTCGCGGGGTCGCGGATGGACATCGGGTTCCAGTCCCCGGTTGTTCCGACCTTCAGTACACCTTGGTCCAGGATTTCGTTCAGGGCCGATTGAGCCTGAGCTGCGCCGGCCAAGACCACGCCGATTGCGACCGCTGCTGCGGCTTTGAGCGCGCGTTTCATGATTGGTTCTCCCGTTGGTTATTCTGCGATTGCCGTCAAGATCGAGTGTGATTGCGGCTTGATTTAACGACAAGAGCGACGTTAGCATCAAGAAAAAAATTTCCTGACAGGAAAAAGTACGTTGATGGAGCGTAGTACGTGAGCGAAACAGCGATCGAAATGGTGGATGTGAACAAATGGTTTGGCACGTTCCATGTCCTCAAGGATATCAACCTGTCGGTGAAAACCGGAGAGCGGGTTGTCATTTGCGGGCCGTCCGGGTCAGGCAAGTCAACCGTGGTGCGTTGTATCAACCGGCTGGAGGAGCATCAGAAGGGTGTGATCCGCGTGGATGGTGTAGAGCTGACCAATGATCCGAAATCGGTTGCTGCGATCCGCTCTGATGTCGGCATGGTGTTTCAGCAGTTCAATCTGTTTCCTCATCTCACAGTGTTGGAAAACCTGACATTGGGTCCGATCAAGGCGCGCGGTATGGCAAAGGCAGAGGCCGTGTCGCGGGCGATGCATTATCTGAACAGGGTTCACATCCCCGATCAGGCTCACAAACGACCGGGCCAGTTATCTGGTGGACAGCAACAGCGCGTGGCGATTGCCCGGTCTTTGTGCATGGAGCCCAAAGTGTTGTTGTTTGATGAACCCACGTCGGCGTTGGATCCGGAAATGATTTCTGAGGTGTTGGATGTGATGGTGGCGCTGGCCGACGAAGGCATGACCATGATTGTGGTGACCCACGAAATGGGTTTTGCACGCAAGGTCGCAGACAACATGATTTTCATGGACGAAGGCCAGGTCGTGGAAACCGGCCCGCCAGAGACGTTCTTTGATGCGCCGCGATCCGCGCGTTGCCAACAATTTCTAAGCCAGATCCTTGAGCACTGAAAAGAGCATGGTCATGAGACGCGCCATTTTGTTGTTGATACCTCTGTTGGTTCTGAGCGGCTGTTCCAGTTCTTCGACCTGGGGCTGGTATGTGATCAATCCCATGACAGAGTCGGGCTGGATCAATGTCCGCTTCCTGATATCGGGCATGGGCGACACCATTCTGATTTCGGTGATCGCAGCGGTGATTTCCATTGTCCTGGGGTTGATCGTCGCCTTGCCCGGACTGGCCAAAAGCCGAGGCTGGCGTTTGGTCAACCGGGTGTATGTGGAACTGGTGCGCTCTATCCCGTTGTTGCCCATGTTGTTTTGGGTGTTCTACGGATTGCCCATCGTGTTCCGCGAATTTGGCATGAACGTGCCTATTGATCCGTTTTGGGGTGCGATTATCACGCTGGCCCTGTCTGACAGCGCGTTTACGGCCGAGATTTATCGCGCGGGCATTCAGTCTATTGCCAAAGGGCAGACCGAGGCGGCACAGACCATCGGTCTGAATTATGTGCAGACGATGCGCTATGTGATCCTGCCCCAGGCGATCCGACGCATTCTGCCGCCGCTTGCAAATCAATTCATCTACATCGTCAAGATGAGCGCCTTTGCCAGCGTCATTGGAATGCAAGAGCTGACGCGGCGGGCCAATGAACTGGTGGTGACAGAGTACCGCCCCTTGGAAATCTATTCGCTGTTGGTCTTGGAATATCTGGTGTTGGTTCTGATCATCAGTGCTGGTGTACGCTGGCTGGAACGGCGCATGGGATCGGACGAACGCGGGTAATGGAGGATCGAATGGATTGGACGAATTTCATGGCTGAGATCGAGGCCGACATAGCCACTTTCTCCAAGGAAGTGCCGGAAACGGTCAAAGGTTTCGGGATGATGGGCAAGGCGGCCAAGATCAACGGGGCGCTGGATGAATTGACCAAGGAATTCATGGCGCTTGGCATTGCAATTGCGACCCGGTGTGACAGCTGCATCGGGTTTCACGTGCGCGCTTTGGTCCGGTTGGGCGCAACGCGCGAGCAACTGTGTGAGGCGTTGGCGATGGCCACTTACATGGGCGGAGGGCCATCCTATGCCTATAGTGCCAAAGCCTTGAAAGCGTTTGATGTTTTCTTGAAGTAGGAGCCTGCGATGCGACCAGATCTGATTGGGACTGATGGGTACATCCGCAACTGCTGGTATGTCGCGGGCCGGAGCGAAGACTTTGCGCGCTCATTGATCGCGGTTGAGATGCTGGGTGAGGCGATCGTTATTTATCGCGACACCAAGGGGCGCCCTGTTGCTTTGGAGGATGCCTGCCCGCATCGCAAGCTGCCGTTGTCACGGGGCAGCATCGAGGGCGACAATGTGGTGTGCGGCTATCATGGGCTGACGTTTGATTGTTCTGGTGATTGTGTGATTGCGCCGACGCAGCTGGACAATCCGCCACGTCGGGCGGTTGTACATTCTTATCCGGCCGAAGACCGATGGGGTTTCTTGTGGCTGTGGATGGGGGAGCCGGCCCAAGCCGACCCGGATGACATCATTTCAATTCCGAATTTTGACAACCCGGTTTGGGGCAAGACCGCACGCGGTTCGATGGAGATGGCTTGTCACTATCTGTACATTGTGGACAACCTGTTGGATCCCAGCCATGTGGCTTGGGTCCATCTGACATCATTTGCCGGAGCGGGGACAGATAACAGGCCTTTGGATCTGGAAGAGCTGGACGATGGAGTGGTTGTGTCGCGCTGGATCATGGACGAGCCGCCGGCGCCTTACTACCAGCCGATTCTGGGGTTTGGCCCAAACTGCGACCGCAAACAGCACTATGAATGCCGGCTGCCTTCTACCGCGATAAACATGTCGGTCTATGCGCCCGTAGGTGAGGGCGGCGCGGGAGCACCTTTGTCGCCCAACGCATTTGTGAATATCTCCTACAACTTCATTACGCCTGTGAATGAGGGGCACTCTCGGTACTTCTGGTTCCAGCATCGCAATATGTATGCGGATGACGTGGCAATTTCAGAACGGATGTTTGAAGGCGCTGTCATGGCATTCAAGGAGGACAAAGAGGTGTTGGAGCATGTGCAGATCGGAATGGCCCGGCGCAAAAAGGACTATTTGAATCTGGGGCTGGATGCCGGTGCGATGCGGTTTCGCACCAAAGTGGCCCGCACGATTGATGCAGAAGCGAGCAGATCAGGTGTGACGGCCGAAGGTGAGGTTCAATAAGGGGCTTGCCGGGCAAAACCAATGGAGTCCGCCTGGGCGGTCAGATGTCCGTTTCGGCCTTGACCGACCTGTTGTTCCGGGGCGTCAAAAACGGCACGGATACTGGGGTGACGCGCCAGAATTTCGGCGCCGCCCTTCACCGTTTTGGGATCAAAAACGCCATTGTTCCAGATGGCCACGCCATCGACCGTTACGGTTGGGTCCATCAGGTTTAGCGAAATTTCGCCCGGTGCGGTGTGGCCGCAGGTGTGAAAGTGCAAAAGCCGCGGATTTCCGAAGGCTCCGCCGCTCCAGCGCTCGAAATTCTGTGCTGCTGGCTGTTTGTAGGCACAGCCTGGGTGGATGCCAGCGTGCCAGGAATGCATGGAAAACGGCTCCAGACCAAACATTTGGGCAACATTCTGATAATGGGCCCGCGCGGCGGCCACATCTTGAGCGGCGCCGGTGATATCGGTCAGTTGAGTGTTTTCGAAATGCAGGCCGATTGGGGCATGCAGGGGGCAGGCGTAGGGTTGGTAAAACCTGGATCCGGTCCCGACCAGAAACCCTTGTTGCATGAAGACGCCAGAAAACCCGCTCACCGGCACGGGTGCAAAGACCGACATGGGGAACCGGGTGACACTGACATCCGCCTTTGCATTTGTCGGAAAGGCGGCACCGGGACCGGAGAAATCCGTGCCCAGCGGGCAGGTGACGCGGATATGTCGAGCATTGGCCATATGGGTGTTGACGGCATTCTTGAGGGCGACGAACCCGTTGTAATCCGCGCGCGCAAAGCCAGAGGCCAGCATGTCAGCATCCAACGCATAGGACATGATTGGGTTGAGATCCGCGAGCCCGGCATCAAAGCGGATTTGGTCGCCACTGCGCGACAGGAAAACTGTTCGCCGGGCAGCCTGCATGGCGGCAATCACAGATGCGGAAAGCGCGCCGCCCAAAGGGTCAAATGGTAGTGTCCTGACCGATGTCAGGATCGCGAGTTCCTGGGCGCATTGAACCAGAGCATCGGCGATGGCCTGATCATAGTAGCCGAATTCGGGATCTTCGCGCAGGATGAGCAGCTGATCGCCCGCCGACAAGCCCGCGCAGTTGAGCAAAAGGTTTTGAGCGCCCTGGCGCAGCGGTGCTGTCAGCACATCCGTTTCCCAAGATGATGATACCTGGGTGCAGGCTAGTCCAATTCACTATGTGCGATCCATCAAATTTTCTTCTTGGTTGAAATTTCTACTACCTCGAGAGGGTGATTATTGTACATTGGCACGACGAAATTGGAGAGCAATATGTCCGCCTGGATCGAGATGATAGACGACGAGACCGCAGATGGTCGCCTGAAAGAGCTTTTGGACAAGGCCCGCACGCCACATGGAACGGTGGATACGGTGATGCGAGTCCATTCACTGCGGCCTGAGACAATGAATGGCCATGTGACGCTGTATCGGTCCGTTTTGCACTCGGCTGACAATGTCTTGCCGTTTTGGTTTTTAGAGGTTGTGGCCAGCTACACGTCAATTCTGAACGATTGCACCTATTCGCTGACCCATCATTTTATGAACGTGCGCAACCTGTTGAAGGATCAGCCGCGCAGCGATCGGATTTTTGTCGCGCTCAAGGCGCATCGCCCTGAGGACGAGTTTGAAGGCAAAGAACTGGCGCTGTTGCGGTATGCCGGAAAACTGACGGTCGACGTGGGTAAAATGATCCAATCTGATTTCGAGGCGCTGAAAATTGCCGGTTGTACAGATGGCGAGATTCTGGAGGTCAATCAGGTCTGTGCGTATTTCAACTATTCCAATCGGTTGCTGAACGGATTGGGGGCGACGACGCAAAATGATGTGATCGGCTACTACAAGGGTGACGCGTAACCGGTTTAAGCCGTCCGAGCGCGTTTGTGGTCTGGCTGGGGGTCGCCCAGCCCAACGGCCAACTGCTCGTTTGGGTCGCCGGACGAGGGCCTGAAACCCCTCGTGATCCGCTTCAGTTGGACAGGATGGCCGGGTCAAAACCGCCGTTGCGCCAAGCAGTGCTAGCTGCGGTAAAACTGGGCCCGGGGCGTCCGTCTATGGCGGCCTGATAAAGCCCGGCTGCTGCCAGTCGTGTCTGGATTGCTGCCACCGTGTCCTTTGACCAATTGTCAGTCTGTTCCGTCAGTTCGCGAAACACAGCCCCATTGTCCGAAGCCATGGCACGCAACAGCAGATCGGCGGCTTGTTCCGGGTTGCGGTCTATGCCGCGCCCTTCGTCGAGCAAGACAGCAGCGGCACGGTAACCGGGATATTCACCCAGTTCCGCTGCCTTTTTGAAATAGCCCAGTGCGTCTGTGGGAGAGCCTGTCGTCCCATTTTGAGAGAGAACACCGAGATTGTAGATTGCCTTGGCCGAGCCGCCCTCCGCCGCCTTTTTCAAGAGTTCGATGGCCTGGGATTCGTCTTTGACGCCCGAGGTTCCTTCGAGCAGGGCAACCGCAAGATTGATCATTGCGTCGAGGCTGCCACCCACGATTGCCTCTTGATAGAGGGCGTTTGCGCGGTCTTGGTTCTGAGGCACACCGGTACCGGTTTCGTATAGAAAGGCCAGACTGACCATAGCTCGCAGATCGCCGCGTTCAGCCGCACGTTGATAAAGGCCGACGGCCCGGTCCAGATCGCCGGTGGAGGCAATCGCACGGGCCAGCAAGGCCATGTAATGCGGCAGGTCTGGCGATTGCGCCACTGCCGCGCTGCATGCCTGAATCGCGGCCACGGCGTTTTGTTGAAGCCGGGCAAAGGGCACGCCAGAGATTTTCGCGGTGCCGTCGCGCGGATGTGTGGCCAGTCGCTCACAGATGGCGCCGGGGCTGCTGTCTTCGGGACGCGGGATTGATTGGATCAGGCGACGCGCCTTTTCGGCGTATTTCCCGTCTGGATGTTGTTCGAGGTAAAATTCCAGCAATGGGCGCGAGCGGCTGCGTTGGGCCAGGAGCCATAGACGATCCGAGTCGTCCCCATTGGATTGCAGGGTGCGTGTCCGGGTCAGCGCCGATGGATCGCGTTCAAGAAAGGCCATTACGTCCTCGACATGCGCCCCTTGCGGATAGTTTTCCATATAGAGCTGCATCAGCTGAGGGTCCTGCGCGCCAGCCGCTATTTGCCAAAGCATTGTTTCCTGAGAGGCGGTAACCGGGCTGTTGTCAAAGCGGAATTGCCGGGTCAAAGAGGAGTTTTCCCAAGGGATCTGACGGCCGCCGGTGGTGGATAGCACGTCTTTGCGGACATTGATCATCAGGTCCGCAATATCCTGACCCGGTGTATAGATATGACTTAGCAAAGCCTCGGTGAAGAAACTGTTCCGCCCGTCACCGTCATAGGCCACGTTGTCGGGCTGTGTGGCGTATGAAATCAGATAGTCCGCTGCGCTGCCGACCCGCGCCAAACCTTCGTTGACGCTCTCTTCTGCTCCGGCAAACGGATTGTCACGGCAGGCATCCAGGAAAACCAGCTTCACCCCTTTGGACTGGTCCAGGCGATCCAGAATGTCGTCAAGGAGCAGGGTCTGGCGACTGATGTCTTCTGCACTGGTGATTTGAGCGTCGACCGGCACCAGATAATTGCGCCCACTTACCTGAAAGCCGTGCCCTGCATAGTAAAACATCGCGGCATCCGCGTATCTTGCGGCATCCGCAAAACTGTCTGCAATACGTAACATACCTTCGCGGGTTTCATTGGTGCCCAGGAAAACCTGAAAACCCAAACCTTCCAGCGCGATGGCAATGTCGGAGGCATCGTTGATCGGGTTATCGAGCGCGCCAACGAACTGATAGTCCGAATTTCCAATGACCAGGGCGACACGGGTGTCCTCAGCCTGGGCGACATTGCCGAACACTACGCCGGCCAGCACGATAAAGAGGCGAATGTAACGCAAAAGAATGCTCCGCTATTAAAGACCGACAGCTTTTGTAAGGCCTGATTTGGTGGTCTCGACTGCGGTCAGTATCGTCTCGCCTTGCTGTCTTTGCAATCTGGCCAGTTCAGGATCTTCGGCGCGCACCAAAGCGATGGCCTTTCGGATCTCGGTCTGAGCATTTTCCAAAGAGGCGGTTGCCTGGGCGACGGCCTCTTGTTTGATGGCTTCGCGCTCCGCGTCGGATGTCGCAGCGGAAAGGCGTTCGCGCGAGGTTTCGCTGACGGTTGCGATCTCGTCACGGGCGGTGCGGATGATGCCTGCCACTGACGACAGGCCCGGAGGCAGGTCATTGGAGATTTCGGCCAATTGGTCGGCATACTGATCCAGCGCGTCGGTCATGCAGGCCAAGTAGGTGGTGACATCCGCGTTCTGGCGCGCGCAGGCGGTCAGGCTGCCCTCCAGTTCAACCGAGATTTCCGTGACTTCGGTCAAGGTATCTTCGGCGGCGGTGATCTCGAGGCTGCGGGTTGCTGTCTCTGTTGTGTCAGCGCGCG
This sequence comes from Marinibacterium sp., assembly GCA_034670145.1. GTDB lineage: Bacteria > Pseudomonadota > Alphaproteobacteria > Rhodobacterales > Rhodobacteraceae > HXMU1420-2. Next base: position 1,683 of record JAXMOA010000021.1, on the reverse strand, counting down.
AGGTCTCGACGCCACCTGTGGGCGAGTCTGCCTGGGTGTTTTGGTCTTGTGGCAAGTTGATGGTCGCGTCGATCTTAGGCGGATCGGACGGCGCTGGCGGAGGTGGAACATTGACAGAGTCTTCTGCATCTTCGCCAGAGAAAACGCGGAGGGTGCCGTCAACGTAAGAGATGTCATAGTTGCCCAACCCTTCACCCTGTGCGTCGGAAATGGTCACTGTGTATGGGTCGGACGAGGCGGCTGCATCTGCCGCCGCGCCGTCGCTGGACAGGGTTGCGCTGGTGACGCTGTCTTCGGTGCGCAGCAGGCCGTCGGTGGTGAACTCGGTGCCTGTGAAGGCAAAATCATCGCCGGCAATTCTTTGAAGATCGTTGGCGGTCACGGTGAGCGGCGCAGGCGCGACTGTCAGCTGTCCGTCGGCGTAAGTGATTGTATAGTTGGTAAGGGCTGTGCCGTTCGCGTCACTGGCGGTGATGGTGTAGCTGGCGGCATCGCTGAATTGGCTGCTGCCCTCTGTGGTCAGGGTGACACTGTCAATGCTGTCGCTACCCAGCAGGCCGGTAGAGGTGAACTCTGTACCGTCGAGCGCGAAGGTGTCACCGTATATCCGGCTGAGGTCGTTTGCTGTGATGGTCAGAGCGGCGGGCGTGACGGTGAGTGCGCCATCGACGTAGGTAATGTCGTAGTTCTGTAATCCTGTGCCTTCGGCATCGCTGGCCGTGATGGGGTAGCTACCTACATCGCTAAATTCTGTCACCTCCGAGATCAGCAGTACCACGGTGTTGACGGTATCGTCGCCCAGCAGACCGGAGGTTGTAAACTCGGTGCCGGTTGGTGAAAAGTCATCGCCGTAGATACGGCTGAGGCTGTCGGCCGTAATGGTCAGCGCCGCCGGGGTGATCGTGAGCGTTCCATCACTATATGTGATTGAATAGTTTGAAAGGCCGGACCCGCTCGCGTCGCTGGCTGAGATCCCATAGCTGCCCACGTCCGCAAACTGAGCGGTTCCTGTGCTGCTCAGCGAAACGCTGTTGACTGTGTCCGTGCCCAAAAGGCCATTGGTCGTGAATTCAGTTCCGGCAAGCCCGAAAGTGTCGCCATAGGTGCGGTTCAAATCGTCCGCGGTGATGGTCAGCGGTGCTGGCGTGACTGTCAGCGATCCGTCGGTGAAGGTGATCGAATAGTTGGAAATGCCAGAACCAACAGCGTCACTGGCCGAGATGGTGTAATTACCTGTATTAGCGAATTCTGCGGTGCCTGCGCTGGTTAGGGTGACAGTATCAACGGTGTCGGTGCTCAGCAGGCCTGTGGCGGTAAACTCGGTGCCGGAAAAGCCAAAACTGTCGCCATAGGTGCGGCTGGCATCATTTGCGGTGATGGTAAGAGACGCGGGATCGACTGCAAGCTGACCGTCGGAATAGGTAATCGTATAGTTCGACACGCCCGAGCCGGCGGCGTTGCTGGGTGTGGTTGCATAGCTGCCAACATCGGCGAATTGCGCCGTGCCCGCGCTGGTCAGCGTGACGGTATCAACAGTGTCGGTGCTCAGCAGGCCGGTGGCGGTAAACTCGGTGCCGGAAAAGCCAAAACTGTCGCCATAGGTGCGGCTGGCATCATTTGCGGTGATGGTAAGAGACGCGGGATCGACTGCAAGCTGACCGTCGGAATAGGTAATCGTATAGT
>JAXMOA010000020.1:0-115679 GCA_034670145.1 Marinibacterium sp. | reverse complement strand
AACAGCTTCGCCCGGCTCAAGGATTGGCGGCGCGTTGCAACCCGCTACGACAGGTGTCCCAAAGTCTTCCTGTCGGCATGCGCACTGGCTGCCGTGGTCATGTTCTGGCTATGAATCCTGACCCTAGCGGCTTCAATATCTGCCGAATACGCATTGCCTTGCTCTAATTTGATTTTATTCTTCTTGTTCTCTGCTTTGACGCTAAAAATAACCAATACGATGAAAACCACACCGATACCGAAAACCCATTCCATGTAAATTCTCCGACTGTCCTGGCGACACCAAACCCACTACACCCTAGATTGCAATGGTTTGGGTCCCGACGCTAGCTGCGATTAGCAACGATGAACAAAAATTTCCCCGGCTGCGTCGATGCACGCAAACCGGGACTAGTTATCCCATGGAACATAGGGATGGTTTGTCTGGGGTGTTCGCACAGCCCTGCGACGGTTGACCGCTGATCGGCGGGAAGTGCCCACAGGGGCACCGCCAAGACGGCCACGGCGGCAAGGTCAAGGTCGCCTAGCCCTTCCCCGGTCAAAACGTCCATGACGCTCTGTGCGGGCGACGACAGGGCCACAGTCAGCACGTCTCCGCCACTATCCCCATTGCGAACCAGTGACATCGCCCTGAGTCTAAAAGACAAAGCAAGAGATTGCGGCACGGCTCACAACGCAGCTTGATCGCCGCAAGGATCCCCTCCATGGTTCCGCCGGACACTTTCCGTTCGGAGCGGAGATCCCGTTTTTCAGGGTCTCCGTCCAAATTCGGAATTCAATATCCAGAGTTCAATATTCAATGGGCCGAATTCGCGTACCCTCCAAAGTCAAATCCGCCATCAACCCCTTCTCGTCAAAAACAAAGGCCACCGTGTCCTTCATGAGGTTGAGCGTATCGGCTTCCGCAGTAACGCCCGCGTTAAAGACGGCAATCGATCCATCGACGCCCAGTTCATATCCGTTCTTGCTTAGAAACTTGTTCAAAGCCTCATCCGTCATGAACATCACGACGTATCCATAGGTCTGCGCCCCGGCCTGCGCCCCGAAAGAGATCGAGCTGGTACGGTAATGGCCCAGCAACTCGTCCTTTTTGACCAGCACCCCATTGCCACCTTCACCACCAATACCAAGACCGACTTTGGTGATTTCCGGGAATACCAACGCAGATTTGGCGGCCTCCGCATAACCAGCCGCCCGGGGGCTATCTGCCAAAAGCGATTGCCAGGCAGCAATAGCAGCGGTGTTCAATGCAGACCGTTTTGCGGTATCGGCCATATCAAGTGCGGCAATACTATGGGCTTCGCAGTCTCGCGTTGCGGCCATCGCCTTGAATGTACCGTCCAAGCTCAACTTCAGCGGGTTGTCGCCATCAGGGTTGATGGTCAACACATATTTCTTTGCCAGCGCCGTACCAAACGCGGGGTTGTTCGCTTCGGCATAGCCACCGCGATATCCACCACTTTTGAAATCACCCGTCGCCGTTCCATAAAAACGTTCGCCATCCAGATCCAGCGTGACATCGTTCGATACCCCGCCCACGACATTTACATCCTTGTCCTTGGTGTAAACCGCGATATAGCCAAACTCGGCTCCGGCATCCGTTTTACCGATACGAACCAGGTAACCGTTTTCGTTTACTTTCTCCATCACACACCCGCCCCGTTCGAGGTCGCGCATGATGTTCCAGCCTTCAACGGTTTGCACCGGGACTTCATTTTCTGCCCCGGCAGTCGTCGCCAGCGCCATTGCACCGGTGAGCGCGAAAGTCGCAAAGAATGTATTTTTCATTTGGTTTCCTTTTGTAAATCTCATGAAAGCGTGGTTTGCCGGTCAAACCGGCGACTTCTCCGAAAACAGGGCACGGGCCATTCAGCGGGCTCAGGCACGCCACAAATCCTGCGCAGTGTTTCGGTGATGGTTTCAGGTGCCTTTCGGATGTCGTTCAAAATTGTGCTGAGGCCGCCCTTGGTCGGCTCTTTCAGGCGGTGACTGGCTTCATCCGCTGCTCGTCTTGCCGATGACCCCCCCCTCACCGTCCGGCAAGACCAATTGCCCATCCCAACTTGTGTCCGGGATTTTCGGTACGTCAGGGTCCGCAATGTAGGACGGCGTCATGATTTGCGTCCCGTTGGCGTTGAAGATTTCGACAATGTTCTCGTGCAGATCCGACTTGATCTGCGGCAGGCTCGCCCCCCGCGACGAAAAAGCGTTGATCTCATAGCTGATCGCGTAATCGCCAAGCTGCGTCCACAAAACGAACGGCTGCGGAGACCCCTTCAGACCGTCGGTCCGACGGGCCGCTTCGATCAGCATCGCCTTGACCTTGCTGGGCGGCTCCTCATAGCCGATGCCGACCGTGGTATGCACCAGCAGCCCACGACCATCGACCTTGCGCGAATAGTTCACGACCTCCGAGTTCAGAAGCTGAGCGTTCGGGATGCTGATCAACTCGTTCTTGATCGACTTGATCAGCGTTTCCATCAGCTTGATCTCGACGACATCACCCACTTTGTCACCAACCCGGATCCGATCGCCAACGTTCGTGCTACGGCGATAGATCACGAACAGACCCGACATCATGTTGCTGATCACCGTGTTGGACCCCAGCGACAACATCACACCAGCAAGAATTGTCAGGCCCTGAAAAGCACGTGAATCCGATCCCGGGATGTAGGGATAGGCAAAAATCAGCGCGATCACGATCGTCAGAATCCGCACAAGGAAATGCGTCGGCGCAACCCAGTGCCGCTCAAAATCGCTAATCTGAAACACGCCGCTTTCGATGTTGTCGAAAAACAGCCGAATGCCCCGCAGCGCAAATTTCGTCACAGCGGCGATAATGACCAGCGTGATGAGATTAGGCAGATAACCGATGAAACCGGTTGCTATGTCGAACAGCGGATCACTGACATAATTCAGCAAAAGTTCAGCAAACGGCCGCGTTTCAGCGAAAGCCAGCAGAACGAAGGACAGGTAATAATAGAACAGGATCAGATAGCCCACCCAAAGAACAAAGCTCAGGACATAGCCCGCAATGGCCGCGATGGCCTGCCCTTTGACGAAAGACTTCGTCGCTTCATCCACTTTCTGAAACCGGCTTTCGATCTCGCCGCTGACATATGTAACCAGCCGTTTGCGATATTTGAAAAAACCAAAGGTTATGAGGAAAAAGACAACCGTCCAGGCAAGGGCCGCAATGGCGCTGCCCACCCGGGCGGCTTCGGTCCGTTCCTTGCGATAGCTCAAAATCGCCTCAGCGATTGCCTCAGCCTGCAAACTGGCCAGAACGTCCAGCTCGATTTGTTCGAAATCTGCATCAGCCTGGGTCGTGATCGTCACGGTCCGGCCATCGACATCGATCTCCAGGCCGAATTCATTGTCCTGGACCTCAACATCCACAGTGGTTTTATCCGATGCTTCTGCCACCGCGACAATGCGGGTTTCGATCCTTTCCGCACGTTCCTGCGCGGGCAAAGCGCTCCAGCCGCGCACGAGGAACAATTCCTCGCCCTCAACCACAACAGGGGCCAGGAAATCAGGCGCGGGCCGCTCAGAATCCGCCTCCTGCGCGGTGACCTGCCCGGCCAGCCAGAGCGTCAAGGACAGGGCGACCGCCAGCAGCCGGATCACGACTGGGCCTCAACCGGGATCAAATGCACATCGCGCTGCGGAAACGGGATCGAGATCCCTTCATCGTCGAACCGCTCTTTCGCCGCGCCGGTCAGATCCCAATAAACAGTCCAATAGTCTTCGGTCTTGACCCAGGGCCGGCAAAAAACATTCACCGAATTGTCGCCCAACTCCCCCACGAAAATCTCTGGCAGCGGCTCGTCCAGACACAAGTCATGCTCGGCCACCAGGCTTTTCAAAACCGTGATCGCATGTGCCGCGCTGTCCGAATAGGCAATGCCGAACACCAGATCCACCCGCCGGGTGTCCGAGGCGCTGACATTGGTAATCACATCCCCCCAGATCTTGCGGTTCGGGACCACAATGATCTGATTGTCAAATGTCCGGATCTGGGTCGAAACCACCGACATTTCATCAACCGTGCCAGACGCGCCGCCAACCTCGATGTAATCCCCGGTATCAAACGGTTTCAGGATCATGATCATCAGCCCGCTGGCCAGATTACCCAGCGTCTCCTGAAGCGCAAAACCCAGGATGAACGACAACCCCCCGAAAACGGCGAACAGCGGTGTTACGTTGATCCCGAACAAACCAAGTGCGACCAGAACCCCAAGAACCAGGGTCGCCCAATACACAGTTCCCACAACAAAAGACTTCAGCAACTGGGACATCGTGGGAACTTTTTCCAGCCCGCGTCGCGCCATGTTGCGAATGATCCGCGCCAGCAGCATCATGACCCACATCGTGACCAACATCCCCGCCACCCCAAAGAGAATGCGAAGACCACCGTTTTTCGCGGTCAACCACTCCAGAGCGCTATCTATCAATGTCCTGACGTCGGTTGTCGCCAGCGTCCCGGTCGCCACTGCGCTGATGTATCTGTGATGCAGCGCGATATCTGCCTCCGCCCCACCTTTTGCCGCCCAAGCCACCAGAACAGACTGATATTTCGAAATAATTTCTGAAATCTCATTTCTTTGCGCAGCAAATCGCTCTCTCAGAACGTCTTCCGTTGCGTCGGCGGCCTGTCGCAGCGCCAGGTTGGTGTTGGCCAGGCCGTTCAGCTCTGTGCGCAAATGGCTTTGCCAGCTCTGCGCGACCGAACTCAGATCAGATGCCGTCAAAGGCAACAGAAACAGCTCAAGATCGTCTTTCGAAACCAATTTGTTGCGTGCAGCATCCAAGGCCCCGATCGGAGCGGCCCCTTCCTCCTCGGATTGCGCCAGTCCCGGATTTGCAAAGCTATGCGAGGTCAGGAAAATGATGGCCAAGAGTGTGATCTTGACCCAATTCAACGTCTTCATGTCATCCTCATCTGTTGCAACGTCGGAGTATGAGGGAACGCACGCGCCAGTCAGACGTCCGCCTTCCCCACTTTGAACACTGCACTCGTCAAAGGTTGATCCTGAACCTTAGCCCAAAAACCAAAGGGTTGTTAAGGTTCGCACCCGGATTACGAAGATATTGAACGTCAGCCGTCAGCGCGAGGTTGTCAGCCAGATCCAGGCGATAAAAGGCTTCAACCGTCGTTTGAGGCGCAAGACCCGGCGTCGTCAGCTCTGAAACGGTCGCGGCCAGACCAAAAAGGTCGTCATAGGTGCCCGGTCGCCACAACAGCCCTGCATTGACAGCTCGCTTTGCAAGCGAACCGCCCCCATTGGACCACCCCAGCCGCCCAAAGATCATCACTTGGTTTTCGAACGTATGGTTGGCGGAAAAGGTTGCTCCGTAGGTCTCGGGCACGCCGGCCTGCTGTCGTTCATCAGTGTGAAACAGACCAAGATGCACGTTGCTCAGAAATCGTTTCGACCGTTCCGGTGTCCAGCCGATTTCGCCATAGGTATAAAATTCGCTGCCCCCGGGGAACCATTCGACATCGCTCAATGATCCATTCGCGTCACTGAACACGCCCAGGGTATAGATCTGGTCCGTCAGGTATCCACCCGCAGCAATGCCAAACCCCGGATCCGGGATGGGCAGTACCGGGCTGAACAGGATCGAGAAGTTCGAGAATGTCGTGCGCGGATTCACATAGCCGAGAATATCCGAGTAGTCCCCCGGATCGATCCGTCCCGCCGCCAGGCCAATGCGGCCTCCGGCCAGCGCCTGCTGCCAATAGGCAACCGAAAGTGTCGTATCCGTATCCCCGAACGTTGTGGCAGTCACACCCTGATACCCAATCTGCGCAGGCAAGGCAGAGGGCGCAATCGGCTGGCCCAGTCGGTGGCGGTTTTCCAGAATGAAAACCAGACTGCCCGCGTTTTCACCCCCCCGGTTTGCCAGTTCCCAGGTTCCGATCATCCGGAACTGACCCGACGCGGCCTGCTCCTGACCGGTCAGACTGTCAGAACTGCGCTGGTAAAGCGCCTGATAATCATAGCTCAGCGCCAGTCCGGTGTCCTCGCGCAGGCGGCCCAATGCGTTTTCGACCGGATCAATGGCGCGGTCCAACCCGGGCCAGCGCGACTGCTCAAGCCTGCGAAGCCTGTCCAATTCCTGCAAGGCGCTGGCCGATCCGGGGCCACCCAGCGACGCCTCGGCAGCCGCTTCCAGTCCGTTGGAACTCTGCGCCGAGGCAGATAAAACACTGCCAAGCAAAACCGCAACGCTTGCCAAACCAACGCGCCGCCAAGACAGAGAGGTCATATGAAATTCATCCAGGTTGTCATTCGAAGCGTGATTTGCCGGATGATGCCAACCGGCCCGACCTGGTCAGTCAGAACAACGGCTTGTCCCGACGCCCCGGGCGCCAGAATTTCGCCCTGCAGGTCGACATTCAATTCGACAGCATAGGTGGTGTCGCGAACTTCGGGCACTTCAGGGGTCTTGCCGCTGGTATCGAATTCGGCATGTGGCGCGGATCTATGCAGCTTGCCGACGGTCCCGGCAAAGGTTCGCCCGGGCAGGCTGCGGAACACGACCTCGGCAGGTTGACCGGGCCGGACGTGACGCAACCCGTTCTGATTGATGATCATCGCGACGACCGGGTTGTCGATATCCAGAACCGCCATCACGTCTTGACCAACCGCCACCTGATTGCCCGGCAACAACACAACAGACGGCACGATCCCGTCCAGCGGCGCCCGCACGGTGGTGTTTTCCAGATTGATCTTGGCGATGTTCAATTCTGCACGGGCCACCTCAACCTCCGCTTCGGACGATTCAACCTCGGCCTCTGCAACGGTCTGCCGATCCAGCAGCTGGCGTTTTCGTTCAAGCTGATCTTCCGCCAAATTCAACCGCGCTTGGGCCTGTCGTACAGTCGCAGCAAAGGGTTCAGGATCAATCTGAAACAAAACATCGCCAGTCTTCAGCGGCGTCCAGGAAACCGCTGACACATCGACCACCGGGCCGCTGACGGCCGGACGCACCTGCACCGAAGCAACCACAACCGATACCGGCCCAATCGGAGCGGTCCAGGTCAGCGGCAGAAAAATGACCAGCATCGCAGTGGCCCAGACAACGACGGGCGAGATTTTCATCCACAGATACCATTTCCTGAGGATTCCAACCTTCACCAACAGCCAGAGAAACCCCATCCAGATGGCAATGAGAATAATGATCATGCGGTGTCCTCCGACGCTTTGACGTCGGCGTCAGGCGTGCCCGCGTAGGCCCAGATCAGCACGAAAGGAAAGAAAACACCGCCCGCAATCAATGTGACCCAGCCACCAACCGTAACCGCACTGCGGTAGGGATGATTGCGCTGCGCCGCGACCCGCCCGGGCCACCCGCCGATGAACCCAATCACCCCGATCGCCAGCGCCACCATGAATGCTATCATGCCCAAAGCGGTATAATCCAATCCTGTCACGGTTCAGCCCCTTCCCATTCGGCTTTCATTTCAGATCATCCTGCGCCTTGATTTCGGGTACGCGTGCCAGCGCCGTGGCCATGTCGGCGCTGCTCATCAGTTCGATCATCTGATAATCTTCCAACAGGCCATCCCCCAGACGACTGACATAAAAGGCCTGAATGAACGTTGGATCGTCTGGCAAGGCTACGGTAAAGTCGTTTTTTCCGTTCCCAAGGCCCCAGTAATAACTCAGCAATTCGCCGCCAAGCTTTTCTATGCCACCTTTAACCGATGCGGCACGGTCCCCGGGATTGGCAATCTGCATTTCCCAGGCGGCGCTGTTGGACGATCCAATAAACAGGAACGTGCGCATTTTTTCCGTATCGTCTTGTGCAGAAACCGTCGACGCCAAAGCGAGGAACGCGGTCGAGATCAGGTATTTCACTCTTGTTTACTCCCTGTATCGAATGAGCCGTCCTGGGCTAACAAGCGGGGGGAGCCAACCTTGCCAATTGGAACCCAAGTTTTTCAATGAACCCGATTTCCGTCCATCCAGGTTTGCGTCACTTCGATTTCCGCAATCTGGTTGTGAGCCACTTCACGAGGATTGTCGGCCAGGACCACGAAGTCGGCAAATTTGCCAGCTTCCAAACTGCCGATCTCATCCTCTGACAAGAGCTGAAACGCCGGAACACTGGTCACTGCACGCAGCGCCATATCTACCGATGCTCGTTCATCTTCGCCAAGTACAGATGCCGGATCGGTATAAAGCGCCCTCGTTACGGCCGCTTCTACCATTTCCAGCGGCGAAAGAACAGAGACAGAGTAATCCGTATGCAGCGAGTACGGCACGCCAGCCGTCTCAAAACTGCCGGTGCGATCCAGTTTCACGGCCTTTTCGGGGCCGAACACAGTGTCACGAAAGGCGGCACCCCAATAGAGAACATGTGCGATCAGGAACGAACAGGAGATCTCCAGCTCTTTGAGTTTGGCGATCTGATCATCCTCGGTGATCGAGCAATGTTCAATGCGAGGGCGCACAACACCGACACCTGCGTCGCGGGCCTTCTGAACCGAAGATATGATATTGTCTATGGCAGCGTTTCCATTGCCATGCATAGCCATTTGGCCGCCTCGTTTTGTGCCTTCGACAACCGCGTTGTCGATGTCCCTTTGGCTCATATAGGCAAGGCCCAGGTTGTCCGAGTTCAGGTAAGGTTCGCGTTGCAAACCGGTAAAGGCTTGGTTGGACCCATCTGCACTGATCTTCCAACCGACGATACGAGACTTTTCATCGCCCTGACCGGGCGCAAGACCCGCTTGATCCCACAGGACCAAGGCGCCCCATTGCAGATAGTTGCGGGTCCGCAAAGGGAAATCATCTCGCGCTGCCAGCTGCTCAAACACGTCCCAGTCCTTCGGTGACGCGACGCCTGCAACCCCAAGCGTTGTCAGCCCCTGAGCGTTCCATTCCTTCGCCAAAGCCACAGAGCCTTCGATGCGATCATAGCTGTTATAGGGTTCAATAACGCCAAGCGCTCCGAACAACAGCGCCGATCCCGAGAGGTTGCCGTCCAGCCGACCATCTTCGAACCGTCCAAACTGGGCACCCGCAGGATCCGGCGCGTCGTCAGGAAACCCCATCAATTCCAGCATGACAGAGTTGACGGTCATCTTATGCCCACCCGCTTGCCAGATAACCATCGGCGTGTCTGGCGTCATTGCATCCAGATGATCGCGGGTAACAAGGCCATCGGCAAAGGATTGCGTTGCCAGATCAAGGTTCACGAACAATGCCCAATCAGCAGGCCCTTGGCCTTTTGTGGCGCCTTTCATGTACTCAAGTGCCTCTTCGACGGTAGAAAAACGATCAACTCCCACGTTGTCAAAGACAGAAGAAGCACCGCCTCCAACAGGATGCGTATGCGCGTCAATGAAGCCAGGCATAATCGTGCGTCCTGCCACATCAACAACCGTTGAACCGTCTCCAGCTTCAGCCATCACATCCGCTTCAGTACCGACCGCCAAAATGCGGTTGCCCTGAATGGCGATCGCTTGCGCCACCGAGAAATCGGCATCCATGGTCAGAACGGTGGCGTTGGTGAAAACCGTCGTGTCTTGGGCTTGCACAAGTCCGGCAATCACGCTGAACGCTGCGGCGAGTATCGGAGATCTACGCATGGGGTTCTTCCTTCGACGGGGGAGTGCTGTTTGGCTTGTCTGCCTGCGCCAGAAAAGGTTCGATCCGGCACAGGCAGTGGCAGATTGCAAAAGGCTTCTGTCCGTCAATCCAGCGTATTCTTGTAGAACTTGCCGTCTTTCATGATCACGCGCATCGTATCGAAACCCTCCTCGCGGGGGTCCGCGTCAAACCACTTTGACTGGGCGCCCAAAATGGACAGATCTTCCAGCGGATTGCCGTCGACAATCAGGATGTCGGCATAGGCCCCCGCTTCAATCACGCCCAACTTCCGGGGGTAAGGATTGCGTTGCCCCGTCAATTGCGCCAGCTCGCCCCCCGCAGATGTGGCCGAAACCAGCATCGCGTGATTTCCGAACCAATCCGCAAACTGGTACTTTTCGAAATCGCGATGCGCCCGGCCCTGATCGAGCGTTGACAGAACCGTATCAACGTTGTGCACGATTTTGGGTTTGTATTTCTTGACCAGCTCAATGAGGTCCTTGCTTTGCTCATGCGCAACAGTCAATTTATCGCCCGATGGGGTGCCCTTGGCAAAGTTGGGGTGATCAAACAGGATCGGCGAGAATCCGGCAGTGTTCAGCGACCAGATGATGCCTTCATCGACCATGCGCTTCACGGTCTCCTCCGTCACCAGCTGGCCATGATCAATGACCTTCACCCCCGCATCCAGAGCCAGCTTGACGGTCTCGTCCGTATAGGCATGTACAAACACATATGTGTCATAAAACGCGGCGGCATCCACGGCCGCCCTGATCTCTTCCACACTGTATCCGACCGACCAGAGCGGATCCAATTCTGACGAAACCCCGCCGCCCACCGTCAGCTTGATCTGCGTCGCCCCAAAGCTGAGGTTTCTGCGCGCTGCGGCCCGGATTTCATCCACCCCGTCTGCAACGACCGCCAGGTTGAGCTCTTCCACCTGCGTGACCGGGCCACCTTCGGCGCGGGCACGCGGGCTGCGCCAATCCGTATGACCGGATTGCGGACCGATACATGCGCCACTCGGGTAAACACGCGGTCCGACTATGATGTCCTGATCAATCAGTTTCTTCATCGCATCGCCCTGACCACAGGCATCGCGCACTGTCGTATACCCATCCATCAGGTAATCCCGCGCATTCGCAGCCGCCATTGCGCCAATGCCATCCCATTGCGCATATTCCGCACCGCCAAAGCTTGTGAACAGACCGGTCAGGTTCAGATGCACGTGGCTGTCGATCAACCCCGGCATCAACGTCCCCCCGCCCCCATCAATCACCGTTGCCTCCGGCGCGTCGATGGCATCGGTTGAAACCTCCTTGATCAGGTTGCCCTCAACCAGAACATTGGCATTCTCGATCCGCGCTTCGTTCACACCGTCAAACACATGCACATTGGTGAACAACGTCTGAGGCAGGGCCTCCTGCGCACTTGCAACGCCCGCACTCAGCGCCAAGGCGCTGGTCGCCACGGCAATCATTTTCAGCTGTTTCATCGAATGGCCTTTCCTTCAGTGGTTAGGTGCGCGGGATGCCGAGGTCCCTTCACCCCGCGCGACACTCAGTCGAGTGTGTTCTTGTAGATCACGCCGTCTTTCATGATCAGATCGAAGTTGTTCTCGTAGTCGGTCATGATCATCGCATCCTCGACCGGGTTTCCATCGACCAGCAGGATGTCGGCATAGGCGCCCACGGCAATCACCCCCAGCGGCCCCTCCGGATAAGGGTTCAGCTTGCCCGACAATGCCAACAGCGCACCGGCTTTCGACGTCGCCTGCAACAGCACTTCGTAGGATGACCATTCCTCAAGACGATATTTGAATTCATCGTTCTGCCTGGTGAGCGCCGCCGGATCCCCAATAATGTCCGTCGAAAAGGCGACCTTTTCGATCCCGAAATCTTTCAGCAGCTTCATCTGGTTTCTGGCGCCGGCCTGAACCGCAAGAAATTTAGGAGCGGCGAGCGGACCCAGCACCTTCGTCACGACCTCTTCATCCAACCCCAACAGCGAATAATACGGCACGACCCAAACATCCGCGTCCTTGATCGCCTGCGCCGAAACTTCGGTCATCAATTGCGCATGATCGATGCTCTGCACCCCGGCTTCGATAGACCGCAAAATGCTCTCATCATTGTAAACGTGCACAAGAACATAGGTGCCATAGTCAGCAGCAGCTTTGACCGCGGCCTCCAGTTCTTCCGGCAGATATTGAACGGTGTGCAGCGGATCCACGCTGGACGATACGCCACCGCCGGCCATGACCTTGATCTGCGACGCCCCCAGTCGCAACGCTTCCCGCGTCGCACGCAAAACTTCAGGAACACCATCCGCAAGAAACTCAAGATGCCGGTTAAAGAACGAGGGCGAAGACCCTTCGAAATTGGGGTGCGGTTCGGTGTAATGCCTGTGCTCGCCATGTCCCGAGGTCTGCGAGATCACGGGACCAGACGGATAGATGCGAGGCCCCACAGCCTTGCCCCGGTCAATGGCTTTCTGAAGGCCCATGGCCGGTCCACCGGCATCGCGTACAGAGGTAAAGCCGCGCAGCAACATCTTCTCCGCTTCAACCGTCGAAGTCGCCCCCCAGTACATCCAGTCAAAATTGTCCCTCAGGTCCGCAATCGGCTCCGTGATTGCCATGTGAACATGCGCATCAATCAATCCCGGCATCAGCGTGCGCCCGCCGCCGTCAATAATTTGCGCATTGGCGACGGCCAAAGGCTCGGTCGAAATCTCGGCGATCAGGTTCTCGACCACCAGAACATTGGCATTCTCGATCCGCGCTTCGTTCACACCGTCAAACACATGCACGTTGGTGAAAAGGATCGGAAAACCCGCCTCCTGGGCAAAAGCGCTGGAAGACAGCGCCAGCCCGCCGGCCAGGCCGAGCGAAGCCAACAGATTGGCTGGTTTCTCAAACATGAATCTCTCCCCATTTCACGAACCACAAGCATTTTTCAGCTGCGGCCAGCCCGCCCAAATGTAAGGCATTCAGGAATTATTGCCTGACACCTTGACGAACTCAGGAAGATAATTTTTGCAAACTGCCAGCTTTAGGGAAATTTTCTCAAAGACTCTCTCCACCTCCGAACTAATTTTAAGAGGACGGAGGAAAATCGGTGCACGAAAGCAGTATAAGGCTGAACAAAATCCTGCCCTTAGTCAGGGCGTCCGTTGCGGCTCCGGTCGTCAATGCCCTGCGCCATGCCGGGATCGAACCCGCCGTCGTGCTCGACCCGCTTGGCTTGAACGAAGCGCAGGTGATGGACCCCCAGAATTTCCTGCCACACGATACAATCTACCAACTGTATCTCTCCATCGCCGAGGCCACATCTGCCGATTTCTGCGCGCGGGTTGGGCAGTCTGTCGATCTGGCCAAGTTTCTGCCGCTTGGCGATATGCTGACACATGCCCTGACACTCGGAGATTTCTTTACAAGGTTCACGCAGGCGGTCTCCAAGGAATCCAACGAGGTGACGCAATCCCTCTTTGTTGAGGGGGATCATGCTGTCTTCAGCGCCAAAAGAAACTTTCAGGTCTCGGTTTCACCCGGGCAAACGGACGCCTTCAAGACCAGTATCTGGATATCCCTGTTGCATCGGGTGCTTGATGTCCGGTGGGATCCCGACCTTGTCACATTGCGCGTCCACGATCCCGATGCTTTTCCCAAGCCATTTTTCGGCGTCCAACCCATCAAATGCGGGCCCCAAGAGTTTTCGATCAGATTTCCTGCAAGCTGGTTGAGCCACCGGTTGCTTGCGGAAACTCTGGAAACTCCGCCCAAGCTCCAAAACCTGAACAGGGATCAGACGGCCCCAAAGGATTTTCTTGCAGGGCTGGAAGGTTTGATACGGGTTCATCTCGCAGAGCCCGGGTTTCGTGTGGACGAATTGGCAAACCTGTGTGGCTTTCACCGTGAAACGCTGAACAACCGGTTGGAGCCTTACGATCAGACCGCCTCACAGGTCATCGCACGCATCAAAAAGGAAGCCGCCGAAAACCTGCTCCTCAAAGGCGAGACATCGGTTGGCGAAACCGCACAGATGCTCGGATACGGCGACCCAACCGCCTTCTCGCGGGCGTTTCGCAAATGGACAGGCATGTCACCGGCAGCCTTCAAGAGGTCAGACAAACAGCACTCACAATGACCCCAAGCCTCGTCACGACCGTGTTGTCCGCCCGATTTTCACCTCGCGTCAACCATCAAGGTTTCTGGCCCGCAAGACACGGGATCAGAGATCCAGCCTGGTCGCCGGCGTGCAAGCGCAAACCGCCACATCCGCGCCCCCCTTGCCTGAAACGCAGCCCCCCCTGCCGCTTCACCGCATCTCTGACGCGCACAGCCCCTGATCCGCCAGAAATCGCACAAACAGCAGGGTCAGGCTTTCGCGCCGCGACTTGTCCAGCCAGACCGCGTAAATGCCCAGCGGGCGCAACCTCCACTCCGGGATCAGCCGCACCAACGTGCCATCCGCCACCCCCCGCTCGGCCAGAAAAGACGGCAGGATCGCCACCCCCATATTCAGCGTCGCAAAGTGGTACATCGCATCCACATTATCAACCTCGATTTGCGCCTGCCCCGTGACCTTCTCGGTCTCGCCCCCCGGTGCCGTGAATTCCGTCGTGTCCGCCCTCTGCTCGTATCGGATCCAGTCCCACTCCTCCAGATCCGAGGGCCGCCGCGGGGCCTTGCGCGCCCGGGCATACTCCGTGCCAGCCACCAGATACCTCTCCCCATCCGCCAGCTTGCGCGACATCATCGAACTGTCCTCCAGCCACCCGACCCGCACGCTCAGATCAAAACCACCCTCCATCAGACCCACCATCTGATCCGTATATGTGATCGAAAAAGCCACCTGCGGATACCGCCGCGCAAAGGCGGCAATCGCCCCCGACAACGGCCCCGCCGCCAGAAACGCCGGCAAGGATACCCGCAAAGCCCCGACAGGCTCCAGCGACAAGGCGCTGATCTCGTCCAACCCGGCCTCCGCACTGCGCATCATCTCCACCACCCGCGCATGGAAAATACGCCCCTCATACGTCAAAGAGATTTTGCGCGTCGTGCGATACAACAGGGTCACGCCCAGATAGGCCTCCAACTCGGAAACCGTCTCGCTGATCCGCGACGGGGCCAGGCCCAGACCCCGCGCCGCAGCGCGAAAAGACCCCTCCTCCACAACCCGCGCGAAAATGGCCATCTGCCTCAGGTGATCAATCATTATTCAGCCTTGCCGACCAATTACATCCACGCCACAGCCATATCTGATCAAAAACACAAAACACAGCCCCAGAACACCTGATTGATCCGCCAGGCCGAACAATGTCTTCGGAAATCAGCCCATAGGCAAAACCCCCAGCGCGCCTTACCTTCCCCGCATAGCCACAGGATACCTCCGTGAAAGCCAGCGCATCCTTCCAAACCCCAAACGCATCACGCTACCTTGCAATGCTCTGCACACACTTCAACCAGCGCGCCACAGCGCAATGCGACGACCAGACAGGCTGGGTCCAGTTCCCCTTTGGCCGCTGCGACATGCAGGCAGACGCCAGCCAGCTGCACATCACCGCCGCCGCCCAGGACCAGACCCACCTCGATCAGGTCATGCAAATCATCACCAACCACCTGGAGCGTTTCGCCTTTCGCGAACGCCCCCTCCTCGATTGGGAGCAGCCATCAGACCAGACAGCCACCGCCATCCCGTCGGTCTGCCCCACACAAACCAACCCACAGAAAGGGTAACACATATGGCTGTTTCGCCGAACCTCCCCCAAGCGGCGCGCAAACCCGCCGGTCGCCCCGTGCCCCGGTTGCTGACCGTCAAAGACGCCTGGCACCTGACCCCCAACATGATCCGCGTCGTCTTTGCCGGACCAGAGCTTGATGGCTTCCCCCAGGGCCGCGACGGCGGCAATTGCAAACTCATGATCCCGGATGTGGACGAACCCAAAGACCGCTTTGCCGAACGCCTGCGCAACGGCCCACCGCCGATCCGGCGCACCTACACCGTGCGCCGCTTCGACGCCGCCACCCAAGAGCTCACAATTGATTTTGTCGCCCACGGCGACGAAGGCCCCGCCTCCCGCTGGGCCAGCCAGGCAGGCCCGGGCGCCTTTATCGGCTTTGCCGGGCCCAGCACAGCCAAAGTCACCGAATTCGAGGCCGACTGGTATCTCGTCGCCGCAGACCCCTCTGCCATTCCCGTCGCCGCCGTGGTGCTCGAATCCATGCCCCGCGACGCGCAAGGCATTGCGATCTTCGAAATCACCGCGCCAGAGGACCAGCAAGAAATCGACATCCCCAAAGGCATCCAGGTGCATTGGCTGATCCAGCCTGACCCGCATCACCCCTCCACCGCACAAGAAGAGCTGATCCGCGCAATGCCCTGGCCCTCAGGCCGCGTGCAAACCTGTATTGCAGGCGAATCCGGCGTGATCCGCGCCCTGCGCGGGTTTCTCGCCAACGAAAAACAGATGCCCCGCGACGATACCTATATCTCTGGCTACTGGAAAATCGGCCTGGTCGAAGACGAACACCAAATCGCAAAGCGCGACGGAAACGCCTGAGCCCCACGTATCAGGACAGCACATCTGCCCCGCTCCAAATCTGAAAGGTCAGCGTCTTGTCCCGTTTCTCTCCTTACTGGCTGTGGTTGCTCCTCAGCGTCCCCGCCATCGGCATGTGCGCGGCTCTCACTGGCTCCGGTGCCAGTGATCCGCGCATTTTCCATATGCTCCTGCACCCGACCGGCGAATTTTCCGCAAGGTTCATGATCATCGCCATGCTGGCCTCACCGCTGGTGCTCTTGTTCAAAGGATGGCGCGGGCCTCTATGGCTGAAACGGAACAGACGCTATTTCGGCGTCGCCGCCTTTGGATATGCGGCGCTACATACGCTGTTCTACCTGATCGACAAAGGCAGCGCAGACAAGGTGATGGCCGAAATCCCCAGATTCTACATCTGGACCGGATGGATCGCCTTCCTGATCTTCATTCCCCTTGCCGCCACCTCAATGGACGTCTTCGTCCGCCGCATGGGCCCTGCCTGGAAAACACTCCAGCGCACAACCTACGGTGCCGCCGTGCTGACCCTGCTGCATTGGGCCGCGCTGCATGACTGGGGCGGCGTTGCGCCCGCCTTTGTGCATTTCGGGCCGCTGGCCGCACTCGAAGCCTATCGCATCTGGTATTGGACCATGCGCCGCCGCAACCGGACCACTCCCATCCGCCAGGACCAGAGCGCAGCAGAAACCGCCACCAACTGACCGGAAACCAGCGGCGGATTAATGCCTGAAAAACGATGTTCCGCCGCGTCACTCGACCCGGCTTGCTTGTAGAGGGCAACAAAATTCCCATATAACGGAAAGACAGGCAGCACCGGGTCGCGGCGCATAAAAGGATCGCGCGGCAACGCAGGATCCTCAAATCAGTCCTGACGCACCCTTTTCTAAGTTGGAGCACGACCGATGGCGACATATTACTACTATTGGGACAATGGCGCTGATCTCTACTACGGCTATACGTTCGACTCCGACGGCTCGCAGGGGCTCAGCCTTGGCTATACCTACACGGCAACCGATGAAACCGGCGCCGAGGGGTACTACTATGTCTACCGCGTCTCGGACGAAAACGACGGCGACCTGCCCGAAGACCGCGCCGCACATGCCTCCTACTACGACGGCGAAAGCGGGCGCACCGATGACAGCCCCTATTACACCGCCACCTATGGCTATGCCCTGGGGCTGGGGATGCTCGGCTCTTACGACTATGTGGATTTCGGCGATGACACCTATGACGCCGGGCTCTACGGCTATTACGGCTATCATGAGGCCGACGACACGCCAGAGGCCGCAACCTTTTACTATCGCTGGACCAATGGCAGCGACGTCTACTACGGCTACACCTATGACAGCGACGGCTCGCAGGGGCTGTTTGAGGGCTATACCTACAACACCACCGACGAAAAC
Organism: Marinibacterium sp.; assembly: GCA_034670145.1. GTDB lineage: Bacteria > Pseudomonadota > Alphaproteobacteria > Rhodobacterales > Rhodobacteraceae > HXMU1420-2. Next base: position 98,108 of record JAXMOA010000020.1, on the reverse strand, counting down.
GGGACCGCCGGATATTACTATGTCTACAGCGTGACGCTGGGCAATCCCTATGACCTGGGCGAGGATCAGGCCTACCATCAGGAATATTTCGACGGCGAAAGCGGCCAGACCGAGTACGATCCATATTACAGCGCCCTCTATGGCTACGCGCAGGGCTCGGGCATGTTGGGCTCTTACGACCTGGCCGATTTCAACGACGGCAATTTCACCGAGGCCCTCTACGGCTCATACGGCTATCACGAGGCCGACGATGAACAGGGCGACATGACGCTCGGAACGACCTATTATTTCTACTGGACCAATGGCGGCGACAGCTACGCCGGCTACACCTACGACAGCGATGGCTCCCAGGGCCTCTACGTCGGCTTAACCCACGACGTAACAGACGAAAACGGCTACCCGTCCTACTATTACGTCTACAGCAGCTCAGCAGGCGACTATCACGGCCTGGGCGACGACAACGTGTTCCATCAATGGTATTATGACCATGAAACGGATCAAACCGACAACGACCCCTACCACTCCTACAACTTCGGCGCCACAAGGGGCTCAGGGATGACTAACTCCTGGGACTACGTCGATTTCGATGACGGCGACTCGTCCGAGGGCAGCTACGGCAGCAGCACCCAATACCTCGCCGAAGACCCCGGCCCCGGCACCACCTTCTATTTCGCCTGGGACAACGGAACCGACTATTTCTACGGCGCCACCTATGACGAAGACGGCTCCCAGGGCCTCTACGAAGGCTATCGCTACACCGCAACCGATGAAACCGGCGCCACCGGGTTCTATTATGTCTACGATTCCCATGACGCCAACAGGCTCGGACTGCAAGACGACCAGGCCCGCCATACCTACTACTACGATGGCGAATCCGGCCAGTTCGACTACGACCCCTATTACTCCGCCACCTACGGCTACGCCCTGGGATCCGGCATGACCGGCTCCTATGACAGCGTCGATTTCGACAATGGCGCCTATGACAACGGCCTCTACGGCTATGACGGCTACCACGTTGCTGAAACCTCGGCGCGTGCGGATGCAACCTATTACTACTACTGGACCAGCGCCTCCGACATCTACTATGGCGCCACCTATGACGCCGACGGCTCACAACAGCTCTACGACGGCTACATCTCTTACGCGCGCACCGAAAACGGCGTCTTCGGCACCTACACCGTCTACAGCGTAGAAAGCGGCAACATCTACAACCTCGCCGACGACCAGGCCTATCACCAATATTACTACGACGCAGACTCAGGCGCCCGCGACGACAACCCGCTGCTCACCACCACCTACGGCTACGCCTTCGGACACGGCATGCTCGGCTCCTACGACTACGTCGATTTCGACAACGGCGGAGACTACTCACAAGGCCTCTACGGCGCAGACGGCTATTACGAGGCCGACTGAGAAGACCCGCCGCCGCCGAAATCAGACCGCATCAGCGCCGGAAACCCGCCTCACGCCTTGGCGGTGGTCTGCATCCAGTTGATATAGATCCGCTCCGCCGTCGCCTTGAACCCGTCCATATGCGCCTGCGCCTCTGCCCGCAGCCTCTGCACACCATCCGCGCCCATCGCCTGCTCCAACGCAGCGGCATATTCCGGGATCGCCGCCCAGGTCTCGACCGTGTCCGGCTCCACCTCCACATGAAACTGCGTCGAATAGGCCCGCGGCCCCCATTTCATCGCCTGCACCGCACAGGCCGCAGAGGTCGCCAGAACCTGCGCGCCAACGGGCAATTGCGTCACCTCCGCGCTGTGCCACTGCAAACAGGCAAACCGCTCGGCCAGCCCGTCACAAAACACCCCCGAGGCGCCATCCTCGGTCAATTGCACATCCATGACCCCGATTTCCGGCTCCTGCGACGGGCCAACCTTGCCCCCCAGCGCCTCCGCCAGCAATTGATGCCCCAGACACAGGCCCAGAAACGACATCCCCCGGACCTCAACAGCCTCCCGGATCAACGCCTTCTCAGCCACCAGCCAGGGATGCGCCTCTTCCTGCCAGACATCCATCGGGCCACCCATGACCCACAACCCGTCATACCCATCCAGCTTCGGCAGCGCCTCGCCCTCGTCCAGCTCGACCGCATCCCAACTGTGCCCGTCTTCGCGCAAAAACTCCCGAAACACACCGGGATGTTCCTCCCGCGCGTGCTGTAAAACCAACAGATGCATCTCTCTCTCCAGACCTAAAATTCAAACCACGCTGGCCGCAACCAGACCAAATTCACGCCGCGCCCGCAACCGGCCCCAACCGCGCCGGCAAACGCGCATATCCGCGAAACCGCATCCGGCCCCCGGCCACACGCCCGGGCATAATCTCATACTGCGGATACCGCGCCAGGAACCGCGCCACGGCAATCCGCCCCTCCATCCGCGCCAGGCTCAGCCCCACACAGACATGCGGCCCCCCCGCAAAGGCCAGATGCCGGTTCGGCTTGCGCCCGATATCAACCTGTTCGGGCGCCTCAAACACCGCCGGATCCCGGTTCGCCGCCCCGATTACCAGATGCAGATTGGTCCCCGCCGCCACCCGCAGCCCGCCAATCTCCACCGCCTCGACAACCTCCCGATTGCCCAGCTGATTGGGCGAACGCACCCGCAAAAACTCTTCCACCGCTGAACCGATCATCTGCGGATCCGCCATCAACCGCGCCTTCTGATCCGGGTGATCATCCAACAGCGCAATCCCGTTCCCGATCAGATTGGTCGTCGTCTCATGCCCCGCGTTCAAAATGAAAATGCAGTTCTGAATCAACTCCACCTCGCTCAACTGCGCATCCGCCCCTTCGCCACGAATAAGCCGGGTCAACACATCCACCTGCGGATCTCCGGGCTTGGCCCGACGCCGCGCAATCAGATCCGCCAGATAGGCCGAAAACGCCTCCACCGCCGCATTGCCACGGGCCAGCAACTCTGGCCCCGGCGCCGGCTCCAACGCACTCAGAATCGCCAAAGACCAATCGCGCAGCGGCGCCCGCTCTTCCATCGGCACATCCAGCAAATTGCCAATCACCTGAATCGGTATCGCACTGGCAAAATCCTCGATCAGATCAACCTCCCCCCGATCCGCCAACCCATCCAGCAAGGCGTCCACCGTCTCGATCAGCCCCGGCTCCATCCGCGCAATCGCCCGAGGCGTCAACGCCGAGGTCATGATCTTGCGCACCCGCGTATGCAGAGGCGGATCAGAAAATACCAAAGAGCTGGTATGATGCGTAAACAAAGGTGAATCCGCCCCGAAAACAGGCTCAAACACCCGCTTTTTGTCCGAGGAAAACAACCGCGTGTCCCGATAGATCCGGTCCAGATCCGCATGGCGCGACAACACCACCGACCCATCCGGCTGCTCCAGAACAGGCGCATGTTCCAGCAACGCGTCGTAAAACGGGAACGGATCGTCCACAAACCCCTCTGGCGGGGCCTGTAACGAAAACCCCCGCGCAACCTCAGCCCAGTCCATCCTGCATCCTCCCGCACGTCCCACCACACCGTGACAACCACCGTGCCATTTGTCTAAAACATAATGCGAATTTCCTGAAACACCGCACATCCCTTGGCCCGCGCAAACCCTTGATGTCAGACGCTGTTAAGGGATTCAGGTTTTTCCAATATTGCGATAGAACCAGACCATGACCCCAATCACTTCAATCCGAAATCTCGGTCCCGCATTCGAATCCGCCTGCCACGCCGCCGGCATCACCTCGGCTGAACAATTGCGCGACCTGGGCCCCGATACGGCCTATGCCCGCCTGCTGGCCAATGGCACCCGGCCGCATTTCATCGGATATTACGTGCTGGTCATGGGGCTCCAGGGGCGGCCATGGAACGATTGTCAGGGCGACGAGAAAAAGGCACTGCGCAAACGGTTTGACGCGCTGAAATCGGCCTCTGCCGCGCAATCCGCCCCCGACCCTCTGTCAGCCCTCGAACGCGAACTTGACGCCATCGGCGTGCGCAAGGCCCCCAGCGAATAAGTCCACCCTCGATCCGACCCACCAAAACCAAAAGAGCCCCCGATAAAATCGAGGGCCCTTTTAGGGTAGTGGCGCGGTTGACGGGGCTCGAACCCGCGACCCCCGGCGTGACAGGCCGGTACTCTAACCATCTGAGCTACAACCGCGTGAACTGCGGGATAGGACAACCAGATCAGGGCGTCAATGCAAAAAAGCACCGGAAACGAACTGTACAGTGCACAAAACGCAAAACGCCCCCGTCAAAAACCCGAAAACCGCAGCATGTCCTGACCCTATATTTTCCGATATCCCTTTAATATCAATCAGTTGACCACATGTCCCAGCTGGGACATTTCCCTATTCTCCGGGTAGGGGGATGAATTCCGCGTTGTCATGAGGCGGCAATTGGAACCGCCCATGCGCCCAATCTCCGGCCCGCCAGGCCACCTTGGCGGCCTCAATCTTTTCCTGCGAAGAGGCCACAAAATTCCACCAGATATGGCGCGGCCCGTTCAAGGTCGCCCCGCCCAGCAACAGCACCCGCGCCCCGGCTTCCCCGGCCCGCATCGAAACCTGATCGCCGGGCCGAAACACCATCATCCGACCCGCCTCAAACACCTGCCCGGCCACCTCAACAGACCCGCTCACCACATAGGCCCCGCGATCCTCATGATCGTCCGGCATCGGCAACCCGGCCCCCGCCTCCAGCAAAGCATCCAGATAAAACATCTCCGAAGGCGTCTCCACCGGCGCCCGCTCGCCATAGGCATGCCCCAGAATCAACCGCAGCGTCTTGCCCTCGCCCTCCAGCATCGGCAGATCGGATTTCGGCGCATGAACAAACGCCGCCGGTTGCTCTTCCTTGTCTTCCGGCAGGGCAATCCAGGTTTGAATCCCGAACATCGCATACGGCGATTTCAACATCTCCCCATCCGTGCGCTCCGAATGGGTCACCCCATTGCCCGCCGTCATCAAATTCACCGCGCCCGGCTCAATCCACTGATCCACGCCCAGGGAATCGCGATGATGCATCCGCCCCTTATAAAGATAGGTCACCGTCGCCAGCCCGATATGCGGGTGCGGCCGCACATCTATCGCCTGCCCCGTCACAAATTCTGCCGGGCCCATCTGATCAAAAAAGATAAACGGCCCCACCATCTGCCGCTGCGGCGCGGGCAAGGCCCGGCGCACCTCAAAATCTCCCAGGTCGCGCGCACGCGGCACGATCACGGTCTCAATGGCACGCGCGTCCCCCATCGGGTGGTCCGCGTCCAAAATCGGGTTCCAACTCATCGCTTCTCTCCACTTGCGTTTCAAACAAACCTAGAGACTTCCCCGATCATTCCCAGCCGCACCCCTCGACAGAGCCTGTGCAGCCCTGCACAAACCCGGGTCCAGACAGGCCTAAACCAGCTTCAACGCCAGATAAGGCGCAAAGCTGGTGACAATCGCCAGAACCTTGTAATTCGCCAGATATCCGAAATAGGCCCGGTTCAGATCCTTTTCATCCAGCCCGGTCAACCGATGATGCAAACCCGCAATCTGGGACCGCAGCCCCATCAGCAAAATCCCGGTCACAGCCAGGAACCCAAAATTTATAACCGTCATCCAACCGAAAAACGCAGTCCAGGTCTCAAGTGTCATCTTCTGCTCCTCGTTCATGAATGTGATTTCGAAACTCGCGCCCCACCATAGCACAGATCACAACGCTCTGCCGGCATCGTCTTCGATACCGTCAGCCACAGCCAAACCCGGGTCGATTGGGGAACGAAAAACCACCAGCACGCCAAAGCGGTTCAAAAACGCAACAGGGCTGGTTGGAATGGTGGGTGATGAGAGGCTCGAACTCCCGACATCTTCGGTGTAAACGAAGCGCTCTACCAACTGAGCTAATCACCCGATGCGCGCTCAATAGCGGGGAATACACAGCATGTGCAAGAGCGATTTGCGGTTTTTTGAAACCAAAAATCAACTCTGCGGCTTTGTCCCCATCGCAGCGGCCAGACGAAGGCTCTGGCCATTCGAAATGCGATACACAACGCCCTGCCCCCCCTCCACTTCGCCAAAGGCCGATGCAGGGCGTCCCATGGCCAAACACCGCAGCACCCGGCTGGTGATCCCATGCGTTACAATGACCGCTGGCGCACGCAGGGATCTCAGAAAATCCTCAACCCGATCGCCAAATGCTGAAATGCCTTCGCCACCGGGGGCGTGATCATACCACCCCAGCGACCCTCTGGAAAAAAGCTGAGGATGTTCCTCCGCCAGCTCAGAGCGCAGTCGGCCCGTCCAGTCTCCGGTTCCGATTTCGCGCAGCCTCGGGTCAGACACCAACTTCCCGGCCGGGGCGCCAGCCAGGGTGGCCGTTGTCATCGCGCGCCCCTTGGGGCTGACGTACCAATCCCAATCCGCGGCCCCCAACTGGCTCAAAATCTCGCCCTGACGCAAGGCCTGCGCACGGCCAGCTTCGGTCAAATCGGAATCCAGATCCCCCTGCAACCGTCCAACCCGGTTCCACTCTGTTTCACCGTGCCGCAGAACCAATAGATCCGGAAACGACCGGGACGCACCCGTTTCAGTCGCGCTCATACCATGCCCTTTCGCTCTGCCAATCCCCGCCGCTATACCCAGCACCGGTCCAAGCGACCAGCCGCCCGGCTGCTGCATGTCCCGATGCGGACCCAACGTCAACTTACTCAGTTTTTGTCACATTCAGCTTTTGCGTTATATTATACGTCATGGACGAACGGATGGACCCCAACATGGTGGCCAAGCCATATGATTGACTGGGATACGTTAAGAGTAGTCCTGGCTGTGCATCGCATGGGTGGCCTCAGTGGCGCCTCGCGTGATCTGCAAGTGAGCCAACCCACTGTCTCGCGCCATCTGGCCAAGGCCGAAACCGATCTTCAGTGCAAATTGTTCGACCGACGCCAGGGTCGGCTGGTCACGACCGAGGCGGGTTTGATCGTTGTACGCGAAGCGGAACGCATGGAGCGGCAGGTGCGCGACATCCAGGAATCTGTGCGCTCCATAGACAATGAAATGTCGGGCTCCATCCGGATCAGCCTGCCCAATCAGTTGTTGCCCTATTGCGTTGCTGCGGAAATCCGCGATTTCCAGGCGCTCCATCCGGACATCCGGATAGCCATGACAATCAACGACGAATTGGATGATATCAGCACCGGCGCCGTCGATGTGGTGTTTCGTGCAGAAGCCAACCCAAAACCCAGCCTGTGGGGACACCGCATATCAGAACTCGGGTATTCCTATTTCGCGCATCGCGATTTGGCCGAAAAATTCCAATCCCCGGATTTACCTCTGTCCCAGGCCCAAGACCTGCCCTTGATCCTGCATGACCCGATTTCGGGCGTGGTCCTGGAAGAATTCAACGAGCGTTTCCCGAATGGTCGGATTGTGGCCACCAGCAATAACCTGGAGGCCAGCGCGACCCTTGTGGCACAAGGCATGGGCGTGTGCCGCCTGCCTCAGCTGGTTGGGACGTCGCTACCAAACGTTCAGGTCATCGAACATTCAACCGCAGGCCCAACCCGCAGCCTATGGATCCTGACCCACAAAGACCTGAGAAGCATCAAACGTATCGTGGCCTTTATAGATTTCGTTCACCAGCGACTGACGTCATGCCACTCTGTCTTCAAATTGCCAGAGCCACCGACGACAGATTGATCACACGGACCCGCAACAGGTTCACGCAGATTTCAAACCATATTTTTTTGGAAAAAAGACGCGACGCCTGTCTGCCACTTGTACACTCGTTAACCTAAGGCGCCGCTGTAGTATACTTCTCACATCCAGCGAGATATTCGAATAGAAATTACTGAAACTGTCGCTTTCATTTTCGTTAGCTCGGTTCACAGTAATTTGAATTCAAACGAAAAAAGCCTCCCAACATTTGGAAGGCTTCAACATTCGACACTCAGATTCTGGGCAAAGATCAGATGGTGGGTGATAAGAGATTTGAACTCCTGACATCTTCGATGTGAACGAAGCGCTCTACCACTGAGCTAATCACCCGCGTCGACTTAAATAGCGTTACTCAGCAGCGTCTGCAAGCGGATCTTGATCCGCCTTGACCGCTTCCGCAGCCAAAATCTGCTGACGCAACTTGCACACGATGATCCGATAGCCGGTGTGATCCTCGGTCCGGTTGATCCGCAATTTGCCAAGCGGTTGCAGGTTCAATTCGCGCCCATCCGCCAGGCATTCGCCCAAAATCGACAAAACGGCCTCGACCACCGGTTTGGCGTCTTTCTTCTTTGCGCCCGAACGGGCGACAACGGCGTCGATCAGTTCTTTCTTCTTCAGGTCCGCATCCATGGTCGCGGCTTCGGAAACCTTGATGACTTTGGGGATCGGCGTGGATGTATCTGTTGCAACAGGCTCCGCTTTGGGCGCTTCCGGTGCGGGTGACGCAGGTGCGGCCGCTTCTGCTTTGACCACCGCCGGCGTGGTTTTTACTGCCGGCTTTGGCGCGGTTGTCGTTTTCGGGGCCGATGTCATTTTTGCCGCCTTTGCGCTACGCGCGCTGGTTTTGCGTGCTGTGGATGAGGGTTTTGATGTGGTTCCAGTGGCCATGTTCCTGGTCTTTCCTGAATGACTGCTTGTCATCAGGCTACCGCAAAACCCCAAAAAATGAAAGGACAAGCACCGTTTGAACCACAATATTTTGCGGTTCTGCGAAAAACTTGCATCTCATGTGGTAAAAGCCAGAAACTTGTGCACAGCGGGCACCACTTGACGTGATGCCCGCTGATCCTGGTGTTTGGTGGTGGCAGTGCGCCCCGGCTTAATGCGCGGTTGCGCCTCCGCCTGCTGCGCCGCGCGCCGCCAAAGCAGCCTCCGCCGCAGCCGCTTCTTCTGCGGCTTCGTCCCATTCGATGGGTTCCGGCGCGCTGACCAAAGCGTGACGCAGCACTTCGCTCACATGCGACACTGGGATAATCGTCAACCCGGCTTTGACGTTGTCAGGAATATCAGGCAGGTCCCGCTCGTTTTCTTCGGGGATCAGGACCGTCTTGATCCCACCGCGCAAGGCCGCCAAAAGCTTTTCCTTGAGACCACCAATCGCCAGCGCATTGCCGCGCAACGTCACCTCGCCCGTCATGGCGATGTCCTTTTTCACGGGGATCCCCGTCAAAACAGACACAATCGAGGTCACCATCGCCAATCCCGCGCTTGGCCCGTCCTTGGGCGTCGCGCCTTCGGGGACGTGCACGTGGATGTCCCAATTTTCAAATTGGGTCGGCTTGACCCCCAGTTTGGGCGCGATCGACCGCACATAGGACGACGCCGCGTCGATGGATTCCTTCATCACATCGCCCAGCTTGCCGGTTGTCTTCATCCGACCCTTGCCCGGCAGGCGCAGCGCCTCGATGCTCAGCAACTCGCCACCAACCGACGTATAGGCCAACCCGGTCACCACGCCGACCTGATCTTCCTTTTCGGCCAGACCATAGCGGTACTTGGCAACACCCAGATAGTCACTCAGGTTTTCTGCTGTGACTTCAACGGACTCTGCCTCTTTCTTGATGATCGCGGTCAGGGACTTGCGGGCCACTTTGGCGATCTCACGCTCCAGATTCCGCACGCCCGCCTCGCGGGTATAGGTCCGCACGATCTGCTTGAGCGCCGAGTCGGCCAGCTTGAACTCTTCGTCCTTCAGCCCGTGGTTCTTGATCTGCTTGGGGATCAGATGCTGGCGGGCAATCTCAGACTTTTCGTCCTCTGTGTAACCGGCCAAAGGAATGATCTCCATCCGGTCCAGCAGCGGCCCAGGCATGTTATAGCTGTTGGCTGTGGTCAGGAACATGACATTGGACAGGTCATATTCCACCTCCAGATAGTGATCCGAAAAGGTCGAGTTCTGTTCCGGGTCCAGAACCTCCAGCATCGCCGAGGCGGGGTCACCGCGGAAATCCTGCCCCATCTTGTCGATTTCATCGAGCAAGATCAGCGGATTGGTCGTCTTGGCCTTTTTCAACGCCTGGATGATCTTGCCCGGCATGGACCCGATGTACGTGCGCCGGTGACCGCGAATTTCGCTTTCATCGCGTACACCGCCCAGCGAGATGCGAATAAATTCGCGCCCCGTTGCCTTTGCGACGGATTTGCCAAGCGATGTCTTGCCAACACCCGGAGGGCCGACCAGACACATGATCGGACCCTTCATTTTCTTGGCCCGCTGTTGCACGGCCAGATATTCGACGATCCGTTCCTTGACCTTTTCCAACCCGTGATGATCCGCATCCAGAATTTTCTGGGCCCGGCCCAGGTCCTTCTTCACGCGCGATTTGGTGCCCCACGGGATGGACAGAATCCAGTCCAGATAGTTGCGAACGACCGTGGCCTCCGCGCTCATCGGGCTCATCGACTTGAGCTTCTTGACCTCGGCGTCGACCTTTTCTTTCGCTTCCTTGGACAGTTTGGTCGCGGCGATTTTCTCTTCCAGCTCGGCCACTTCGCCCGCGCCATCTTCGCCATCGCCCAGCTCGCGCTGGATCGCCTTCATCTGCTCGTTCAGATAATATTCGCGCTGGGTCTTCTCCATCTGGGATTTGACCCGCGTCTTGATCTTTTTCTCGACCTGCAAAACGCTCAGCTCGCCCTGCATCAGGCCATAGACCTTCTCCAGACGTTCACTGATGCTCAGCGTTTCCAGCAGTTCCTGCTTTTGCTCAACCTCGATCCCCAGATGCCCGGCCACAAGGTCGGCCAGCTTGGTGGGCTCATCGCTTTCGGCAACAGCAGACAAGGCTTCTTCCGGGATGTTCTTGCGCACTTTGGCATAGCGCGCAAATTCGTCCGCCACGGTGCCAGTCAGCGCATCAATGGTCGACTGATCCCCCAGGCTTTCCTCCAGATACTCTGCACGGCCCTCGAAAAAATCATCATTTTCAAGGAACTCCGTGATCTGCACCCGGCTTTGCCCTTCGACCAGCACCTTGACCGTGCCATCCGGCAATTTCAGCAATTGCAGCACATTGGCCAGCACGCCAGCGGAGAAAATTCCGTCTGTATCCGGATCATCCTCGCCCGGATCAATCTGGCTCGACAACAAGATCTGCTTGTCGTCCGACATCACCTCTTCCAGGGCCCGCACAGATTTCTCGCGACCGACAAACAGTGGCACAATCATATGAGGGAAAACAACAATATCGCGCAGAGGGAGTACGGGATAGGAGGAATTCAGAGGCTCTTGCATGCTCAATCCTTATCATTGGCAAGACGGCAACGGTCCCTGCTCGAGGCAACCTTACGCCATCTCCTGTCATGGAAAGGTTAAGTGGGGCTGTTTCTGGCCCATTTCAACCAATCACTTTATTATTGATCGCCAACATGGCGCTTGCCGGGACCGAGGGCAAGCGGGTTTTGCCTCCAAATCCACCGACCACGGCACAGGCCGACATGGCCGTTTGGTCCGGCCAAACCTGTGATCGAATGCTCAAAAAACGCCCAACAAAAGGGCCATACACGTCATTGCACAGCCCCTGGCGCGCGCGCCCTGCCCCTCGGCCCGGTCAATCCGGTCTATAGCGGCTCAATATCTCCGCCCGCGCGCCCGGCGTGAAAATCCGCCTCCCAGGCCGCAAAACGCCCCTGTGCGATCGCCTCTCGCATACCGGCCATAAGCTCCTGAAAATAGTGCAGGTTATGCCAGGTCAGCAACATGGAAGAGATGATCTCTTGCGAGCGGAAAACGTGATGCAGATACGCGCGCGAGTAATTGCGGCAGGCCGGGCAGCCACAGGCAGCGTCCAGTGGGCGCGGATCGTCCTGATGGCGGGCGTTCTTGATGTTCACAACGCCGTGTCGCGTGAACACCTGGCCGGTGCGCCCTGACCGCGAGGGCAGCACGCAGTCCATCATGTCGACCCCGCGTTTGACCGCCCCGACGATATCGTCCGGCTTGCCAACCCCCATCAGATATCGCGGGCGGTCCACGGGCAGCATCCCGGGCGCGTAGTCGAGCACTCCAAACATGGCCTCCTGCCCCTCGCCAACGGCCAGACCGCCGATGGCATAGCCGTCAAACCCGATTTCAATCAGCTTTTCGGCACTTTCCGCCCGCAACTCGGGGGTGACCCCACCCTGTTGAATCCCAAACAGCGCATGCCCGGGACGGTCGCCAAATGCCGCGCGCGAACGCGCCGCCCACCGCATCGACATGCGCATGCTTTCGGCCACCACCTTGTCTTCTGCGGGCAAGGCCGGGCATTCGTCAAAGCACATGACAATGTCAGATCCCAGCAGCTTCTGGATCTCCATCGAGCGCTCTGGCGTCAGCATATGTTTGGAGCCGTCGATATGAGACCGGAAGGTCACGCCGTCCTCGGTCAGTTTGCGCAGATCCGACAGGGACATCACCTGAAACCCGCCCGAATCCGTCAAAATCGGCTTGTCCCAATTCATGAACTGGTGCAATCCGCCCAACCGATGCACACGCTCGGCCCCCGGGCGCAGCATCAGATGATAGGTATTGCCCAGCAGAATATCCGCGCCCGTCTCCGCAACGCTTTCGGGCATCATCGCCTTGACCGTGGCGGCCGTGCCCACCGGCATAAAGGCCGGGGTCCGGATAACACCGCGGGGCGTTCTGATTTCTCCAGTGCGCGCCGCACTGTCCGTGTTATGTAGATGAAATGAAAAAGCGCCAGACATGCCCGGGTCCTCCTGATGCGGGCGGTTTAGCGCCAAAGCTGCCCCAATACCAAGACCCAAACGCCACGACCCCAATACCAAGGACCGACAATGACGCAACCAATGCCACTGACCCTCGGATGGGAAGAATGGGTCGCCCTGCCCGATCTGGGGTTGCCCGCCGTATCAACCAAGGTCGACACCGGGGCCAAGACCTCGGCGCTGCATGCGTCCGAGATCGAGGTTTTCGGCTCTTCCACCGCGCCCAAGGTGCGGTTTTACGTGCATCCCGACCCCACGCGCGATGATCTGTCCATCGCCTGTTCGGCCACAATCGTCGACCGGCGCGAGGTGACCTCGTCCAACGGCGAGGCCGAGCAGCGATATGTCATCACCACCCCGCTGGAAGTGGCCGGACGGGTGTGGCCCATCGAAATCACGCTGACAAACCGCGCCGGCATGGCCAGTCGCATGTTGCTGGGACGCCAGGCGCTCAGTGACAATATCTCGATCAACCCGACCGAGCGGCATCTGCAACCCGTGCTCAGCTACGATGTGTACCAGTCAACGCGCATGCGCACCGCCGCTCCGAAACGGGCGCTGCGTATTGCCGTGCTCAGCCGCGAAAACAATTACTCCACGCGCCGTCTGGTCGAGGCCGGAGAAAGCCGCGGCCATTCGGTCGAAGTCATCGACACGACCCGCACCTATATCGCCATCAACGCGCTGGCCCCAGAGGTGCATTATGACGGCAAACGCCTGCCCCGCTATGATGCGGTGATTCCACGTATCGGCGCGTCAATCACCCCCTATGGCACGGCGGTCGTGCGTCAGTTCGAAACCATCGGCACCTATTGCGTTAACGGTTCCTCGGGCATCACCTCCAGCCGGGACAAGCTGCACGCGCATCAGGTTCTGGCCCGCCACCGGATCGGGATGCCGATCACCGCCTTTGCCGCCTCACCCAAGGACACCGGCAATCTGATCGGGCTGGTCGGCACCGCGCCCCTGATCGTCAAACTGTTGGAATCGACCCAGGGCAAAGGCGTGGTTCTGGCCGAAACCAAGAAAGCGGCCGAAAGCGTGATCTCCGCCTTCCGCGGTCTCAAGGCGAATTTTCTGGTGCAGCAGTTTGTCAAAGAATCCGCAGGCGTCGATATCCGCTGCCTTGTGGTCGGCGGCAAGGTTGTCGCCGCAATCAAACGGACCGGGGCCGAGGGCGATTTCCGCTCGAACCTGCATCAGGGCGGCTCGGCCAGCCCCACCCGGATCACCCGCACCGAACGCGAAACTGCCATTCGCGCCGCCCGCGCCTTTGGCCTGGGCCTGGCAGGCGTCGATCTGCTGCGCGCCGAGGACGGACCCAAGGTGCTGGAGGTCAATTCCTCGCCCGGTCTGGAAGGGGTCGAAAAGGCGACAGGCAAGGATATCGTCGCCAAGCTCTACGACGATATCGAATTGCGCGTGCGCCCCCAACCGGTGCGCCGCCGCCGCACCAGCTGACCCGCAGCGGCAGGCCGGATCAAGCCGACGGTTCAGACCGCCTCGGCGCGTGCCAATATTGATCCGGCGCGCGGCCTGTCTGCCAGCTGTGGCGTCAGGGCGATCACGTCGTCCTCTGCCTGGTTCGGGCGTTCCAGATCCAGCGTGATGACAAATTTCGTGCCCACGCCGACCCGGCTGGTATAGGCGATGTGCCCGCCATGACCCTCAACAATGCGCTTGCTGATGCTCATGCCCAGCCCCGTGCCGCCAAAAGCCCGCTTGTCCGACACATCCACTTGTGTGAAGGGCGCGAACACCAACTCTTCGGAATGTTCCGGGATGCCGATGCCATGATCGCGTACTGACACGCGCGCCTCTCCGTGGGACGCGCTGAGATCCAGTTCGATCAGGCCATCACGATCCGAAAACTTGACCGCATTGGACACCACATTTGCCAGAACCTGCATCAAGCGATCCGCATCCGCGCGCACCCAGACCGGCTCGGACGCGCCGGACAAGACAAAAGAGATGCCCCGCGCCTCGCCCAGCGGGCGCGTCGCGGCAACAGCCTCGTCCAGCAAAGCGCTCAGATCGACCGGTTCGAACTGAAACACCATCTTGCCCGAATCCAGTTTCTGAAAATCCAACAGATCGTCAATCAACCCCGCCAGCCGCGCCCCATTGCGCTGACCGATGCGGGCAATCTCGCGCACCTTGTCCAGCGACGGGCACACCGTTTCATCCGAGATCAGATCCAGAGACGCCTTGATCGAGGTCAGCGGCGTGCGCAGCTCGTGATTGACGATGGAAACAAATTGCGACTGCACCTCATAGGCCTCCGCCACCCGGTCCCGCTCGATCCTCAGATCCTCCAGCCGGGTCTGGACCTTGCGATAATTCGACACAAACTTGCGGGCGCATTCATTCAGAAGAAACAGAACAAAGATCACAACGCCCAGCTGTAGCCACAGGGGGGAGTGTAAATCCGGGCGCACAACAATCAGGTCATGCACCGGAATGAACAGCAGGGCGCAGGCATAGATAATCAACCGCGCCCGCAGGATTTTCGGCACCTGGCAAGCGTTCATTGTCGCGTAGAGCGCAGCGGTCAACAAAAACACCACCGGTCCCAGATGCACAGACGGCCCCTCGGCCAGAGCGATCAGAACAAGGTATTGCGCGGTCGCCAGGGTCGTCAGGTTCGAACTCAGCATCAGACGCTGCAATTGCTCCGCCGGGTTTTCACACCGTCCCGCCGCCCATTGCGACACGCTGCGGCACACCCGAAGGTCATTCAATTCACAGATCTGGCACAAGGCAAATGACATCAGCGCAAGCATCGGATCGACAAAATAGGCGACCATGACCGACCCGCCCGTATACATCGCCTGCCGCTGCCACAGCAAACGTCGGCAGGCATGTGCATAATCGGCCAACTGTTGTTCTATTCGGATCATCTGCTGCTCGGCTTGCTGTCGGAATATAGTCGTTCACGCCACAACCGGCCAAACTGATACACAGCCGGGTCTTTCCCCTTTCTGCACCGCCAGCCCGGCAAAATTATTGCGAAATCAGGGCAAGATGATGCACCCGGATGCCCCCCTGTCGCCCTATTTGGTTGTGGCGCATCAAAAGCTGACGCTATTGTATTGAAATTCAAAGCGCCTATGTCCTTTTGTTGAACCCGTCGATCCCGGAGTTGTTATGAGCGAAGAGCAAATTACTGACCTAATTGGCAGCAGCATGGCCTACATTCTGGGCGCGATCGTTCTGATCATCGTCATCGTCAAGGGCCTGCGCATTGTGCCCCAGTCGGAAAAACATGTGGTCGAACGTTTTGGCCGCCTTCAGGCGGTGCTGGGCCCCGGCATCAACCTGATCGTTCCGTTTCTGGACGTGGTGCGCCACCAGATCTCCATTCTGGAACGGCAATTGCCCACAGCCAGCCAGGATGCGATCACCCGTGACAACGTCCTGGTTCAGGTCGATACGTCGGTCTTTTACCGCATCGTCGAACCGGAAAAGACGGTCTATCGCATCCGCGATGTGGACGGCGCCATCGCCACCACAGTGGCCGGCATTGTGCGTGCCGAAATCGGCAAGATGGATCTGGACGATGTCCAGGCCAACCGGGACCGTCTGATCCAGACCATCAAACACAGCGTCGAAGATGCCGTGGACGACTGGGGGATCGAAGTCACCCGGGCCGAAATCCTCGACGTCAACCTGGACCAGGCGACCCGCGACGCCATGCTGCAACAGCTGAACGCCGAACGCGCCCGCCGCGCCCAGGTGACCGAAGCCGAAGGCAAACGGCGCGCCGTGGAATTGGCCGCCGACGCAGAGCTTTATGCAGCCGAACAGATCGCCAAGGCCCGCCGCATTCAGGCCGATGCCGAGGCCTACGCAACCGGTGTCGTCGCCAAGGCCATTCAGGACAACGGCATCGAAGCCGCGCAATATCAGGTGGCACTGAAACAGGTCGAAGCGCTCAACGCCCTGGGCGCGGGCGCCGGTCAACAGACGATTGTGGTGCCCGCACAAGCTCTGGAAGCCTTCGGAGACGCCTTTAAAATGCTCAAGGGAAGCCGCTGAGGATGGACCAGATCTGGAACATTTGGTGGCTGTGGCTGATCGTCTCTCTGGGGTTGGCCATTGTTGAACTGCTGGCGCCGGGTTTCCTGTTTCTGGGGTTTGCCATTGGCGCTCTGGCCGTTGCCATGCTGTTGCTGAACACCAGCCTGGCCCTGACACTGCCCGCGCTCCTGCTGATCTTTGCCTCCCTGTCGCTTGTAGCCTGGCTGGTCCTGCGGCGCCTGTTCGTGTCGGGCAAAGGCCAGGTCAAAACCTTTGATTACGACATCAACGACTAAGATATCCGTCCGCGTCACCGGTGATCTCTTTACCCTCCCGGTGTCATTCCCTATATATTCAGTCAGGAACTGATGCGAGACCCAGATGGACCAACCAACCGAGCAATTAGAAGGCGCGCCACTGATCGCGCCATCGACCACAGATCACCCGCTCTATGACGCGGTGGTCGAGGCGTGCCGCACTGTTTTCGACCCGGAAATCCCGGTAAACATCTATGAATTGGGGTTGGTCTATACGATTGACATTGATCCCGAAAACTCTGTCCGCGCCATCATGAGCCTGACCGCACCGGGCTGCCCTGTTGCAGGCGAAATGCCCGGCTGGCTGGCCGATGCGATCAGCATGGTGCCCGGCGTCAAACAGGTGGATGTCGATCTTACCTGGGAACCGCCCTGGGGTATGGAAATGATGTCAGACGAGGCACGGCTGGAACTGGGCTTCATGTAAACCCGGCCCGTTCGCGGCTGGCCAGATCCCCTTGCGCGCATGGCCGCTGGCCTACCGTTTGAAGGATGGCTCCGACGCGGACAGATAAATGATACGTTCTTGCCCTCTTGAGCGCACAGCGCGGGGGCACTAGATTACGTGCAAAGGAGAACGCTCATGTTCGGTATTCCAGGCAAACAGGCCGTTACGATGACACCAAAAGCCGCGAGTCAAATCGCCAGGCTGATGGAACAGGGCGGCCATTCCGGATTGCGCATTGGCGTGAAAAAGGGCGGCTGCGCGGGCATGGAATACACCATGGACTATGTGGACTCCGCCGAAGCCCATGACGAAGTCGTCGAACAAGACGGCGCGCGGATCCTGATCGCTCCGATGGCGCAGATGTTCCTCTTCGGGACCGAGATTGACTACGAAGTGTCCCTGCTCGAAGCGGGTTTCAAATTCAAGAACCCCAATGTGGTTGACGCCTGCGGTTGCGGCGAATCCATCAGCTTTGCTGAAAATTAAGCCGACGAACACTCACCCAGACCCGCTCGCAATTCCCCCATTCACCTGAATGCCAAGAATTGCGCGACGCCCTGTGCAATGCTACGACGACGCAAATTCACATTGGGGGTATCGGATGCGGCGTAAACTGGCAGCGGGCAATTGGAAAATGAATGGAACATCTGCTGACATCGAGCAGTTGGACATTTTGGCGGCCAGCGCGCCCGACCCTTCTATCGACGTGTTGATTTGCCCTCCGGCGACCCTGTTGCATCGCGCAAGCGCCACGCTGACACCCGCTGGCATCGCATCCGGCGGGCAGGATTGCCATGTGGCCGAAACCGGCGCCCATACCGGTGACGTCAGTGCGCAGATGCTGGCCGATGCAGGCGCCAGCGCCGTGATCCTGGGGCATTCAGAGCGGCGCGCCGACCACAACGAAACCGACGATGTCGTCCGCGCCAAGGCCAACGCCGCCATGTCGGCGGGCTTGCTGGCCGTGATCTGCCTGGGCGAAAGCCTGGCCCAGCGTCAGGCCTCCAACACGCTGGATATCATCGGCGGCCAGATGTCCGGCTCCATCCCGAACCAGTCGACAGGCGAAAACCTGGTGATCGCCTATGAACCGATCTGGGCCATCGGAACCGGTCAGATCGCGACACCGGACCAGATCGGCGAAGTCCACAGCTTCATCCGCAACCGATTGGAAAGCCGGTTTGGCCCGGGCGTGGCCCGCTCGGCCCGCGTGCTGTATGGCGGCTCGGTCAAACCGGGCAATGCAGCCGAGATCTTTGCCGTGCCCGATGTTGACGGGGCTCTGGTCGGGGGCGCCAGCCTCAAGGCCAAGGATTTCAACCCGATTCTTCAGGCCCTGGCCGCGGCCGACTGACCATGAAGGTCCTGGTTCAATCCCCGGTCAACCCGGACTTTGTTCAGGACCCCTATCCCTTCTACCACCGGGCCCGCGCCGCAGGTCCGGTGATCTTCTGGCAAGACTATGAAATGCCCGCCGCCTTTGATCATGAAACAGTCAGCAAACTGTTTCGTGACCGCCGCTTCGGACGGGCCCAGCCCGCCGAGCTGGTTCAACCCGTTCCGGCCCACCTCGCCGCTTTTGACGCGGTGGAACGTCATTCCATGCTGGATCTGGAACCACCGCGCCATACCCGGTTGCGCGGTCTGGTCCTGCGCGCGTTCACCTCCCGGCGTATTGCCGGCCTCGGCCCCGAAATCACCGCGCTCTGCCACGCGCTGATTGATGCCTTCCCTGACCAGCGCGTCGACCTGCTGCCTACCTATTGCAACCTGCTCCCGGTGCGCATCATCGCCCGCCTGCTGGGCGTCCCCGAAGACATGGCGCCGGACCTTTTGCGCTGGTCACATGACATGGTCGCCATGTACCAATCCACCCGTTCCCACGCCACAGAGCTGGCCGCCGCACAGGCTGCATCGGAGTTTGCCAATTTTCTGCGCGGCTACATCCAGCAACGCCGCAGCCGCCCGGCAGACGACCTGATCACACAATTGATCGCCGCCGAGCAGGACGGAGAAAAGCTCTCAACCGACGAATTGATCGGCACCTGCGTCCTGCTGCTGAACGCAGGGCACGAAGCCACAGTGCACGGGTTGGGAAATGCGGTCAAAACGCTGCTCGACACGCAAACGCCCCACGCACACCTGACCCCGGCCGCCATATCCGGCACCACCGAAGAGCTTCTGCGCTATGATCCGCCTCTGCATATTTTCACCCGATACGCCTATGAAACCGTCGATGTCGGCGGCCATGTTCTGAACCGGGGCGATCAAATTGCCCTGGTCCTGGGCGCCGCCAATCGCGACCCTGCCGTCTGGCCCGATCCGGACCGCTTTGATCCGTCCCGCCCAATCCAGACCCACAGCAGCTTTGGCGGCGGGCTTCATTTTTGTGTCGGCGCCCCCCTGGCCCGCCTGGAAATGCAGATCGCCCTGCCCGTCCTGTTTGCCCGATGCCCCAACCTGCAACTGGATCACGCGCCAAACTACGCCAACACCTATCACTTTCACGGCTTGGAACAGCTGTTCGTGCGGCTCTGACGCCGCCTCAGCCCCCCTCCAACGGCAGCGCCGTCGTGGATTTGATCTCTTCCATCGACAACAGCGCCGTCACGTTGAACACCTTCACCTCACTGATCAGCGCCTGATAAAACGCATCATAAGCCCGCGCATTGCGCACCCTCACCTTGAGAATATAGTCGATATCCCCCGCCAGCCGATGGGCCTCCTGCACTTCGGGACGGTCGCGCAACGTCTTCAAA
This sequence comes from Marinibacterium sp., assembly GCA_034670145.1. GTDB lineage: Bacteria > Pseudomonadota > Alphaproteobacteria > Rhodobacterales > Rhodobacteraceae > HXMU1420-2. The sequence continues at coordinate 77,900 of JAXMOA010000020.1, read as the reverse complement.
AACACCCGCTGCCACTCTGCATCATGCTCTGACGTGCGGATCAGCACAAAGAACGTCGCCTCAAACCCCAGGGCCTCGGCATCCAGCACAACCGTCTGCGTGCCGATCACGCCAGCCTCGCGCAGTTTGCGAATTCTGTTCCAGACCGGCGTCTTCGAAGAGCCCACCTTGCGCGCGATTTCATCCAAAGACTGCCCCGCATCGCGTTGTAACTCGGTCAGGATTTTTCGATCTGTTTCATCAATCCGCACTGCCATTCCAATTCTCCAACCTTTTCGACATGCCTGTCCTACTTACCGGCCATATCAGAACAAACTTCCTTATTCACCCACGCATCTGGCGCTTGGTTAGAACATTTTCCTATATTGCGGGAAAGTCAACGCAACAAACCCCGGAGCCGTCATGCAGCACTTTCCGATCTTCCTGTCGACGCGCAACACCCGCATCGTTGTGTCGGGCGGCGCAGAGGCCGCTCTGGCGAAACTGCGCCTGTTGCTCAAAAGCGAAGCACAGATCGACGTGTTTTCCCCCGACCCGGACAGCCAGATCATCGAATGGGCCACCGCCGGCCAGCTCCGATTGATCCGCCGCCCCATGACCTCAGAGGATGTCACCGGCGCAACCCTGTTTTACGCCGCAGACGAAGATGAGGACACAGACGCCAGAACAGCGGCGCTTGCCCGGGCCCAAGGGGTGCTGGTCAACATAGTCGACAACCTGCACGACAGCGCCTTCATCACCCCGGCCATCGTTGATCGTGACCCGGTGACCATCGCCATCGGCACCGAGGGCGCAGCGCCAGTGTTGGCCCGCGCCATCAAGGCCGATCTGGAGGCCCGCCTGCCGCCCACCCTGGGCGCGCTGGCCCGTATCGGCAAATCCTTTCGCAAAGCGGCCGAGGCCCTGCCCTTTGGCCGCGCCCGCCGCGATTTCTGGCGTGACTATTACTTTGACGATGGTCCGCGCGCGATTGCTGACGGCTCAGCTGCGGTCCAGGACTCGCTGGACGATCTGCTGGCCCGCCATCTGAGCCGCGAAAGCCGCCCGGGCCATGTGGCCTTTGTCGGCGCAGGTCCGGGCGACCCCGAACTGCTGACGCTCAAGGCCCGCAAGGCGCTGGACGAGGCCGACGTCGTGATCCATGACGGGCTGGTTCCCCCCGCCATTCTGGAACTCGCCCGGCGCGAAGCCACCCTGATACATGTGGGCAAACGCGGCTTTGCCCGCTCGACTCCGCAAACCGATATCAACACCGCGATTGTCGAACACGCCAGCCAGGGCGCGCAGGTCGTGCGCCTCAAAGGCGGCGATCCCACCGTCTTTGCCCGGCTCGACGAAGAGACCGAGGCCTGCGACGCCGCCGGCATAACCTGGCATGTGGTGCCGGGCATCACTGCGGCCTCTGCGGCGGCGGCGGCGATCGGCCAGTCGCTGACCCAGCGGGGCCGCAACACGGGCCTGCGCGTGCTGACGGGACATGACGTGAAAGGTTTTGCCGATCATGACTGGCGTGACCTGTCCCAACCCGGGCAGGTCGCGGCGATCTACATGGGCAAAAAGGCCGCCCGCTTTATCCAGGGCCGGCTGATGATGTTTGGCGCCTCGCCCTCAACCCCGGTCACCATTGTGGCAAACGCCTCGCTGCCCGATCAACACGTGATCGCCACCACCCTGGGCCACCTGGCCCACGACCTGGCCCTGGCCGATATCACCGGCCCCGCCCTGACCTTGTTTGGCCTGAAACCAAACGCCGTTTCGGCCATTTCCGACACGCTCAAAGAAGAAGGAATGCTCTGATGCCCAAAGCCTTCACCCCCAAAATTGTCACCGCAACCGATCTGCTCGAAGGCGACGTGATCTATCTGACCGCCGATGACCGCTGGTCGCGGGACCTGTCCCAGGCCGAACTGATCGAGGACGAGGCCCACGCCCAATTGCGCCTGTTGTTCGCAGAACAACAGCCCGGCAAGCTGGTCGGCGCCTACCTGGCAGATATGGCCCCCGGCCCGGATGGCCCCCAACCCGTGCACTTCCGCGAGGATTTTCGCCGCACCGGCCCCTCGAACTACCACCACGGGAAACAGGCAGGGCTCTGAGCGCCCCGCATAAGCCCCCGCCAGGCGCGGCACCCGCTGCCCAAACCACAGGCACGTCTCTGCTTCAGGCTCTCTTCTGAAAGGCCCACCCATGTACCAGTATTCAAAATTCGATCGCGACTTCCTTGCCGAACGCAACGCACAGTTCCGCGCCCAGGTCGAACGCCGTATTGACGGCTCCCTCACGGAAGACGAATTCAAACCCCTGCGTCTGATGAACGGCCTCTATCTGCAACTGCATGCCTATATGCTGCGCGTGGCAATCCCCTATGGCACGCTCAACGGCGCACAAATGCGCCAGCTGGCCCTGCTGGCCGAGAAATGGGACAAAGGCTATGGCCATTTCACCACCCGCCAGAACATCCAGTACAACTGGCCCAAATTGCGCGACGTCCCCGATATGCTGGATGCTTTGGCCCAGGTCGATATGCACGCCATCCAAACCTCGGGCAACACGATCCGCAATGTGACCGCAGACCATTTCGCCGGCGCCGCAGCCGATGAAATCGCCGACCCACGCCCCGTGGCCGAGCTGCTGCGCCAATGGTCCACCGATCACCCCGAATTCCAGTTCATGCCGCGCAAGTTCAAGATCGCCATCACCGGCTCACCAAATGACCGGGCGGTGACGGCGGCCCATGACATCGGACTGCGCATCGTCAAACAAGACGGCCAAATCGGATATCAGGTTCTGGTCGGCGGCGGCATGGGCCGCACCCCGATGATCGGCAAGGTCCTGGCCGAATTCATCTCGGGCGAAGACCTCTTGCCCTATCTGGAGGCCACCGTCGCCGTCTGGAACGTCATCGGCCGGCGCGACAACAAATATAAGGCCCGCATCAAGATCCTGGTGCATGAATTCGGCCTCGACAACCTGCGTACCGAGGTCGAGCGTGAATTCACCCTGCGCAAGGCGCAGTTCACCGGGGTTGATCAGGCCCAGCTGGATGGGATCCAACAGATGTTTGCCCCGCCTGCGTTCGAAACGGCCCAGACCGCCGCCTATCAGACCGCCTATGACGCAGCCCCGGTCTTTCGCGCCTGGAGCGACACAAACCTGGCCGACCACCGCGCCGCCGGCTATGCCATCGTGACCGTCTCGCTCAAGGCGCATGGCGCCACCCCGGGCGATGCCACCGCCGCGCAAATGCGCGTTCTGGCGGATCTGGCAGAACGCTACGGCCATGACGAGCTGCGCATCAGCCACGAACAAAACGTCATCCTGCCCCATGTCCACAAACGCCACCTGCCCCAGCTCCATGCCGAACTCAAGGCCGCAGGCCTGGCCACGGCCAACATCGGCCTGATCTCTGACATCATCGCCTGCCCCGGCATGGACTATTGCGCCCTGGCCACGGCCCGCTCCATCCCGATCGCACAAGAAATCGCAACCCGCTTTGACGCGCTCAAACTGGAACACGATGTCGGCCCGCTGCAAATCAAGATCTCGGGCTGTATCAATGCCTGCGGACACCACCATGTCGGCCATATCGGCATCCTCGGCCTGGACCGCGCGGGGGTCGAGAACTACCAGATCACGCTTGGCGGCTCGGCCACGCAGGATGCGGCGCTGGGCGAACGCGCCGGGCCCGGCTTTTCGGCAGAAGAGATCGTGCCAGCCATCGAGCGTCTGGTCTACGCCTATCTGGACCTGCGCCAGGACCCGGCCGAGACCTTCCTCGACACCTACCGCCGGCTTGGGATCTCTCCTTTCAAGGCCGCGCTTTATCCCGAAAAACAGCCCATGGCGGCCGAGTAACTCGATATGACACACCCACGGGAAACGCCCCCTCATCAGCCACCGAACTCCGCCCAACAGCGGGTTTCACAGCTGAACCAGCGCTTTCGCCACCATTCGGCCACCGATGTGATGGATCATGCGGTCCACCATATGGGCAAGGTCGGTTTGGTCTCCAGCTTTGGGGCGGAATCGGTCGTGCTGTTGCACATGATGGCCGTCAGCCGCCCGGACACGCCGGTGTTGTTTGTCGACACCAACATGCTGTTCACCGAAACGCTGGTCTATCAACAGGAACTGGCCGAGCGTCTGGGCCTTCAGGATCTGCGCATCATTCGCGCCAAACACCTTGAAATCGCCGCACGCGACTCGGATGCGACCCTGCACAAACGCGACACCGACGCCTGCTGCACCCTGCGCAAGGTGGAACCGCTGCAAAACGCCCTGACCGGCTTTGACGGCTGGATCACCGGACGCAAACGGTTTCAGGGCGGCACCCGCCAGGCGCTTGGCTTTTTCGAGGTCGAAACCGAAACCGGCCCAAACGCCAACCGGATCAAGATCAATCCGCTGGCCCATTGGACCCCGGAAGACATCAAAACCTACATGGACGAAAACCGCCTGCCCCGTCACCCGATGGTGGCACAGGGATACCCCTCGATCGGGTGCATCCCCTGCACATCCCCCGTGGCCGCCGGCGAAGACCCCCGCGCCGGACGCTGGCGTGGCGAAGACAAGGAAGAATGCGGCATCCATTTCGTAAATGGCCGCATGGTACGGATAGGAGAGACAGCATGAGCGTGATCGTGACCGACACGGGCTTTGGCCCCGATACCTGGGACGGCACACAGGGCCTGGACCTGGCCCCGGATGCGGATGTGCACACATTGGCCCTGGCCCCGACCGTGAAAATGATCCGCATTCATTTTCCCAGTTTCGCAGACGGGCGTGGCTTTACCCTGGCGCGCCGCCTGCGCCTGTTAGGGTATGACGGGCGGTTGCGGGCGCACGGCCATGTGCTGGCAGATCAATATGCCATGGCCCGCCGATCCGGGTTTGACGAGGTTCAGATTGACGACACGCTCGCCGCCCGCCAGCCACAGGACCAATGGCTTGACCGGGCCGACTGGCAGTCTAACGACTACCAATCCCGGCTGCGCGGCTAAGTCCCACTTCACCTCTCTCCCAATCCCCCTTAATAAAAGGTGCCGTTCATCCAGAGCGGCAATTCCTCATGACCGAGATGCGCCCAGTGCCCGATCCCACAACAGACACACCCGCCCGCAAGGTGCCCACCTTGCCCGATGCCCAGACCGTAACCCAGGTGCAGCATTGGACCGATCAGCTGTTTTCGTTCCGCGTGACACGCCCGGCCTCGTTGCGGTTCCGCTCGGGCGAATTCGTGATGATTGGCCTGATGGGCGACCCGGACCCAAAGACCGGGCGCCAGAAACCCCTGTTGCGCGCCTATTCCATCGCGTCACCGGCCTGGGATGACGAATTGGAGTTCTATTCGATCAAGGTGCCAGACGGGCCGCTGACCTCAAAGCTGCAGCATATCCAGCCCGGCGACCAGATCATCCTGCGCCCCAAACCGGTGGGCACATTGGTGCATGACGCATTGCTGCCCGGCAAACGCTTGTGGTTCTTTGCGACCGGCACAGGGTTCGCGCCATTTGCCTCCCTGCTGCGGGAACCGGCGACCTATGAAAACTATGAACAGGTCATCATCACCCATACCTGCCGCGATGTGGCCGAGCTGGAGTATGGCCGCCGCCTGATCGAAGACATCCGCCAAGACGAAATGCTGGCCGAACTGATGGGGCCCGGCTTTGCGGACAAGATCCTCTACTACCCCACAACCACCCGCGAACAGAGCCCAAAGATGGGCCGGATCACCACCTTGTTGCAGGACGGCACAGTGTTCCGCGATCTGGGGATCGACGGCATTTCGCCAGAAACCGACCGGGGCATGGTCTGTGGATCGCTCGCCTTCAACACGGATATGAAAACGCTGCTGGATGACTTCGGCCTGCGCGAAGGCGCAAACTCCGAGCCGGCAGAATACGTGGTTGAAAAGGCCTTTGTCGGCTAATCCCTGATCCGGCGCAGCGCGCCGCCGCACAAACAGACCCGAGCGCGCAGGCCGCGCCCGGATCTAACTGACCCGGCTCCGTCAGGCCCCGCCGTCAAAGCCGCCCGGTCGCAGATTGCCACATCAATTGGGCCGTGCCGCGCGCCGGGCTTGGCGTCAGCGTGCCGTTCAGGACACGCTCGGGCATACGCGCAGCCCGTTTCAAAACATAGCGCGTATACGCCCCAGGCAACAACGCGGCCCGCGCCGGTCCCTGGATGGCAGCGCTGCGCACCGTCTTCAGTCGTGCCATCGCCGCCCCCGCAAGCCCGGCAATCGCGGCAGGGTCCGCATCCGGCAACGGATGATGCCCCCGTGCCAGCCACTCGGGAACGGACAAGAACCAACTGGCCAGACCCGCCGCCGCCGCATAATCGCGCACCATCGTCTCGTCGCTGGCACCCAAAATACGCGCGGCCGTCCACATCAAATGCCCGGTCGTATGGTCGATGTAACGGCTCAGCGCCTGCGCATCCGGAAACGGATCTGAGTATATATCCCAAACCCTTACAGCCACCAGCTCATCCAAACGGCGGGCATCCTCGGCCGCCAGAACCCCGGCCAGCGGTGTTGCCACCTCATGCCGGCGCACATCGCCGCCAGATGCGATTTCTTCCAGCACATCGCGCCACCACTGCAACCGCATTTCAGCGATCATCGCCTCATTCGTCACCCAGGGCGCACGGGCCACTTCCACATTGAACGCATACAACGGAAACAGGGTCGAACGCGCCGCAACCGGCGCGGCCATCGCGGCCCGAAACCGCACCGGATCGGCCCGTTCAACCAGGGCGGCGCAGGCCGCAACGCCATCATTCATCCTGCAAAAACTCCCGAATTGACGCCTGAGTGCCCGGCACATCCACAACATCCAGATGCCCGACGCCATCCAGTAAAACATATTGCCCCGACGCGGTCACAGGCTCCATCGTGGGTTGATACACCTTCGCCTGAAACGCCTCATCCTCGGCACCGGCCACCAGCAAAAAGCGCGGCAATTTTGCGATATCCCCCAGATAATTCCGGCGCGGCGCAAAGGACAGGTTCAACCGCCAACTATAAGATTGTGTCGCAAATCGCCCCTCTGGCCCCTCCAGAACGGATTTGGGAAAGGCAAACTGTATGATCTTCAGATGATCCAGACGGTGAATGCCCAGGCTGTTCAACATGCTCAGACCAATGATGCGACGCGTCAGCACATGCGCCCAGCCCCCCGCATTTTCCCGGGCCGTCGGCGCCGCGTGATGCAGAAAAGGCGCCAGCAAGATGGCCCTGTCGATCAACCCCCGATGCGCGCCACCCGCAAACCGGATCACCAGCCCCCCGCCCGAGGAATGGCCCAACAAATAGACCCGCCGCGCACCACCTTCCGCCCGGATCAGAGCCGCCAGATCATCCTCCAGCTGGCCGATGTAGTCCACATCGCCCCGGCGCTCTGGCGCTTCCCCATGTCCGCGCAACGTCACCGCCCGGATCTCTGCAACATCGCGCAGCGCCCAGGCCAACCGGTCAAACTGTGCCCCATGCCAACCTGATCCATGCACCATCACGATCAACGGCGCCTCAGCCCCCGCGCCCGTCACCCGGGTCACCAGCCGCGATTGACCATCCAGCGCCGCATAGGTGCCCCGTTCAAAACGCGCATCATCCAGCGGCGGCATGGCAGCGCTCCGATCAATCCGATCAAAGGCCAAACCACCGACGCCATCCAACGCACGCGGGCGCTGCGACAGGATCAAGGCAAGCGCGATGCAAAACGTAACAATGCCACATAAAACAATAAAAAACAGCACATTATACAGCAAACTTCACACCTCAAACCCGACCGCAGGCCGTGCGCTCAATCGCCAACCTCTGCCCGTCACTGCGGCGGCTCGGCACAGGTCAGCTTCCACCGGATCGCATCCAGCAGCGCCTCAAAAGAGGCATCCACGATGTTCGGCGATACCCCAACAGTCGACCAGCGTTTGCCGTGCCCGTCTTCGAAATCTATGATCACGCGGGTAACCGCCTCGGTGCCGCCATTGGTGATACGCACCCGAAAATCCGTCAGCCGTGTATCATCCACCAAGGCCTGATAAGGACCCAGATCACGCCGGATCGCCTGCCACAGGGCATGAACCGGCCCCGCGTCCTGCAAATCCTGCGGGTGTTCATTCTTGAAATACCCGGTGCGTTTGCTGCCATCCAGAAACTGCAACGTCACCACCGCCTCGGATTCAACCACAACCTGCCCGCGCGCATTGCGCCGCCGTTCCGAGATCACCCGATACCGTTCCACCTCGAAAGGATCCGTCAGCAGGTTCAGCTCCTCACGCGCCAACAACTCGAAACTGGCCTGCGCGGAATCATAGGCATAGCCCTGATCTTCCTTTTGCTTGACCCGGTCCAGAATACGCCCAAGCGCAGGCTCCCCCTTGGCCACCTGCAGGCCCGCATCGGCCAGGCGACTGCGCAGGTTGGACTGACCGGCCTGATTGGACATCGGCACAATCCGACTGTTCCCCACCGCTTCGGGCGGCACATGCTCATAGGTCGACGGGTCCTTGAGGATCGCGCTGGCATGCAGCCCCGCCTTATGCGCAAAGGCGCTGGCGCCGACATAGGCCGCCTGTTTCTGCGGCACACGGTTCAGAATGTCGTCCAGCATCCGGCTGACCTTGACCAAACCTGTCAATCCCGCCGCAGGGATGCCCGTTTCAAACCGGCTTTTGTAGGGCTCTTTCAACAGCAAGGTCGGGATGATCGAGGTCAGGTTGGCATTGCCACACCGCTCGCCCAATCCGTTCAGCGTGCCCTGGATCTGGCGCGCCCCCGCATCCACCGCCGCCAGAGTCCCGGCCACGGCATTTTCCGTGTCATTATGGGTGTGTATGCCCAGTTTCTCACCCGGAACACCGGCCTCGATCACCGCTTTGGTGATGCGCCCGATATCCCCCGGCAGCGTGCCGCCATTGGTGTCGCACAACACAACCCACCGCGCCCCACCGTCCAGGGCGGCCTGCAAAGCCGCCACCGCATAATCCGGATTGTCGCGATACCCGTCAAAGAAGTGTTCGGCATCAAACAAGGCTTCGCGGCCCTGCCCGACAATATGCGCCATCGAGGCGCGAATATTCTCCAGGTTCTCCTCCAGCGAAATGCCCAACGCCTTGGTCACATGGTAATCATGGCTCTTGCCCACCAGACAGACGCTGCCTGTGCCCGCATTCAGAACCGCCGCCAGCACATCGTCATTTTCCGCAGACCGCCCGGATCGCTTGGTCATTCCGAATGCCGTCATCCGCGCGCGGGTCTGGGGCACCTCGTCGAAAAACGCACTGTCGGTGGGGTTCGCGCCTGGCCAGCCCCCTTCGATATAGTCCAGCCCCAGCGCATCCAAAGCCGCGGCAATCTGCTGCTTCTCTGCCGTCGAAAACTGCACGCCCTGGGTCTGTTGGCCATCCCGCAAGGTGGTGTCGTATAGATATAGCCGCTCTGCCATCAGACCGCCTCCAGCTTTGCCGCATCAAAGTCAGGTCCGGGCACCAGATCAACACCCGCTTTGGACATGCGCACCTCGACACCAGCCGCAATCAACGCCGCTTTCAGATCATCAACCGCCGAGAAGTCCTTGTTTTCCATCGCAGATGCCCGCGCCGCCGCCAGACGGTTCGCGTAATCCGTCAGATCGACATCCGGCGCGGCGGCCCATGCGGGCACCTCGTCCTGCATCAGACCCAGCAATTGCAAACCCGCCGCCAATGTCGCCCCGTCCCCCGCCGAAGACGCGCGATGCAACTCTGCCAGCGCCCCATGCGTGTTCAGATCATCGGCCAGGGCCTCCAGCATGGCAGCCGGCAGGCTGCCGCCCGGTTCCACCTGCCCATACCATTTGCGCAAGGTTGCCTCGGCGTCGCGTGCCTTTTCCGCCGTCCAGTCCATCGGCTTGCGATAATGCGTCGACAGAAACACAAACCGGATCACCTCGCCCGGGACGCCCTGATCCAGCAGATCACGCACGGTAAAGAAATTGCCCAGGCTCTTGGACATCTTCTTGCCCTCGACCTGCAACATCTCGTTGTGCAGCCAGTACCGTGCGAAATCCGACCCCGGATGGGCGCAGCGCGATTGCGCGCATTCATTTTCATGATGCGGGAACATCAGGTCATTGCCGCCCCCATGAATGTCAAAGTTTTCGCCCAATATCGCATGGCTCATGGCCGAGCATTCGATGTGCCAGCCCGGGCGACCACGCCCCCAGGGGCTGTCCCACCCCGGCTGATCCGCATCCGAAGGCTTCCACAAAACAAAGTCCATCGCGTTGCGTTTATAGGGCGCCACCTCGACCCGCGCGCCCGCGATCATGTCATCGACCGAGCGGCCGGACAACGCGCCATAGGCCGGGTCCGTTTCGACGGCAAACAACACATGCCCCTCGGCCGCATAGGCGTGGCCCTTGTCGATCAACGCGGCAATCATCTCGACCATTTCAGGGATATAGGCCGTCGCCCGGGGTTCCTTGAACTGCGGATCATCGCGATAATCCACACCCAATGCGGCGATATCCTCGTGAAACCAATTGGCGGTTGTCTGGGTCAATTCATCAATGTCGATGCCACGCTCGGCCGCCCGCACGATGATCTTGTCTTCGACATCCGTGATGTTGCGCACATAGGTCACATGCGCCGCACCATAGGCCTGCCGCAGCAACCGGTACAAAATGTCAAACACGACAACCGGCCGGGCATTGCCCAGATGGGCCCGGTCGTAGACCGTCGGGCCGCAGACATACATGCGCACGTTGTTCGGGTCGAACGGCTCAAACGCCTCTTTCGACCGGCTCTTGGTATTGTGCAGCCTGATATTGATCATGGCAGTGTCCTCACGCGCAAGCTTGCGGCGGGCATACCAACTTCAAATCTCGGAGAAAACAGAAGAACGGCCCGCCTGACGATGTCAGATGGTAATGCAGCAGATAATGATGCAGGTTCCGTTCATACCGTATCGCTAACACGGACAGCGCCGGACGCCAACACCTGTTTTCAACAGATCCGAACCGCCAGAGCTGCGCCATTTAGGCTAGGCGTTGGGCGTCTCGCCGCTCAAAACCTTTGTGTAGACATCCGCATCCACATTCCCCCCCGACAGGATCACCCCCACCTTGCGCCCGGCCATCGCCGCGCGCTCCTTATAGAGCGCACCCAAGGCGGTCGCCCCCGCCCCTTCGGCCAGATTATGGGTCGTCCGGTAATACAGACGCATCGCCGCCGCGATTTCATCTTCGCTCAGGCTCACAATACGCTCTGCGCCGGTCGCATAGATGTCAAAGGCCGCCTGCACCGGCACCCGCACCGCCGATCCATCGGCAAATGTGCGCGCCGCGTTGGTTTCCACCAATCGCCCGGCCTCAAAGCTTTGCTTCACGCAATCGGCCTGTTCCGGCACAACCCCGACCACCCGCGTTGCCAGGCCCAAGGCATCGCGCGCCGCAATCACCCCGCAGATACCAGAGCCACAGCCCACCGGCACATAAACCGTATCCAGATCCGGCACCGCCGTGAAAAACTCCAAAGCATAGGTCGCCACCCCACGCACCAACTCACGGTGAAACGGCGGCACAACCGCCAGATCCTCTTGTGCGGCGACCCGCATGGCCTCTTCCTTGGCCACATCGAAATCAGATCCAAATTCCGTCAGATCCGCGCCAAAGGCCCGCATGGCCGCATTCTTTTCAACCGAGTTTCCAACCGGCACATAGATCTTGGCCATCAGCCCCGCCGCCACAGCGGCCAGCGCCTGACTTTGCCCGTGATTGCCCCGCGTCGCTGTGCAAATTCCGCGCTTGTCGGGATCGGTCCGCCGCAACCAGTAAATGAAAGTCACCCCTCCGCGCACCTTGAAGGCCCCCGTCGGATTGTGATTCTCGTGTTTGACCCAAACTTCTGCGCCAATCTCCTGGCTCAACAACGGCCAGGCATATTGCAGCGACGGCGGAACCGACCGATGCACCAATTGCGCAGCGTCTTCCAGCTCTTGTACCGTGAACATCATCCCATATCCCCCGCATTTCTGTGCACGAAATCACGCCCGGGCAGCACCCGCAATGCGAAATCGAATTGACAAGGCTCCGGCGTTCTGGCCAGTGCGATTTTATGAGACTGTCAAAACGCATAACCGATATCAACGCAGGTGGCTCGGACGGATGGGACGTGTTCATCCGCGCCCGTGAACTGATCGCATCCGGGGTTTCCGTCACAGAGTTGACGATCGGCGAACATGACGTGCGCACCGATCCGTCAATCCTGCACGCGATGCATGACGCGGCCATCGCCGGGCATACGGGCTATGCCATGATTCCGGGAACAGACGCCCTGCGCGACGCCGTCGCCGCCCGGGTCACTGCGCGCACAGGCGTGCCAACCACCCGTGACAATGTCCTGATCACCGCAGGCGGTCAGGCCGCCCTATTCGCAGCGCATCATGCGGTCTGCGACCAAGGCGACACAGCCCTTTTCATCGACCCCTATTATGCGACCTACCCGGGCACGATCCGATCCATCGGCGCGCGCGCCGTTCCGGTTCAGGCCAGCCCGGACGCCGGGTTCCAGCCGCACATCGCGGATCTCGCCGCCGCCGCCCCCGGCGCGCGCTCGCTGCTGATCAACTCGCCCAACAATCCAACCGGCGCCGTCTATACCACCCAGACCCTGCAAGGGATCGCCAGCGTCTGCCAGGACCATGACCTCTGGCTGATCTCGGACGAGGTCTATGACACCCAGGTCTGGAGCGGCGACCACCTGTCCCCCCGCAGCTTGCCCGGTATGGCCGAGCGCACATTGGTCATCGGATCGCTGTCGAAATCACACGCCATGACCGGCTCGCGCTGTGGATGGATCGTCGGCCCGTCGCAGGCCATAAACCACCTGATCAACCTTTCGACCTGCACCAACTACGGCGTCTCCGGGTTTATTCAGGACGCCGGCCTGTTTGCACTCAACCAAGGCCCGGATCTGGAAGCCCGGATTTCCGAACCGTTCCGGCGACGCCGAGATCTGGCGCTGGACATGCTGTCCCGGCAAAACACCGTGGGCTATGTGCCCGCAGATGGCGCCATGTATCTGATGCTGGACGTGCGGGCGACCGGCCTGTCCGGCGATGATTTTGCCAACGCCCTGCTGGACGAACATCGCATCGCGGTCATGCCGGGCGAAAGTTTCGGTCAGGCCGCCGGTGGCTTCCTGCGCGTCGCCCTGACCGTGGATGACGACAGTTTGCTCCGGGCACTGGAGACGCTCTGCCGCTTTGCCCAGGAAAAAGCGGGCCGCTGAAACACGCTCCGAAGAACGCGAAAACCGCGTATCACTGGGCGCATTGACCGCTTTGAGTTCGCGGCGCGGCGCGTGATTGCGCTGTGTCCCATCGCGCTGCAATAGCGGCCCAACACCCGCAGATCCGGCCATAAACCCCCGAATCCGAGTTTTTTGGGCCGGTTTTGCAAAGTTTTGGCCCAAAAACGACAGAAGTCGCAAACAGGCAAGATCACCCAGAATCTGCCGCGCATGATTTTTGTCATGCAAAACGTGCTCTGTATCCTCAGCCTGATTATCCGCACAATTGGTGCCGAGCGCGGTCGTGCCGCGCGGGGACGGCCGTTGGCAATCTGACGCCATCACCTTGCCCTGCCTCAAACCACGGATTCCGAACATGAACGACCAGTCCCGCCCCCCGTCCCGCGCCGGAGGCCGTGCCGCCCGCCGCGCCGCCCGCGCCGCCGCCCTGCCCGATCACCTGCGCCCGATTCGCCCCGGTCTGGAGGGCGGCACGCTCAAACCCCTGACCCCGCTTCAGGTCGAAAAAATCCACACAGCCGCCCTCGACGCCCTGGAACAAATCGGCCTGGCCGACGCGCCCCCCAGCGGTGTGGAACTGCTCACCGCCGCAGGCGCCATCCAAGGGGACGACGGGCGCATCCGCTTTCCGCGTGCTCTGGTCGAAACCACATTGGCCAATGCCAACCGCACCATCACCCTCTGCGGGCGTGACCCCAGATACGATATGGAGCTGTCCGGCACCCGCGTGCACTACGGCACCGCCGGTGCTGCGGTAAACATGGTCGACCCGGTCGAGCGGACCTATCGCGAATCGACCCTTCAGGACCTGCATGACGCCGCCCGGATCACCCAGCAGCTGGACAATGTCCACTTCCTGCAACGCCCCATGGTTGCCCGCGATATTCCCGACAACCGCGAAATGGACCTGAACACGATCTACGCCTGCTGCGCCGGCACCACAAAACACATCGGCACGTCCTTCTTCGAACCCCACTATGTCCCCGACGCCCTGGAAATGCTGCATCAGATTGCCGGAGGCGAAGATAAATGGCGCGAACGCCCGTTTGTCTCCAACTCCAACTGTTTCGTGGTCCCTCCGATGAAATTCGCCCCCGAAAGCTGCCAGGTGATGGAGGCGTGCATCCGCGGCGGTATGCCTGTGCTGCTGCTGTCGGCGGGCATGGCGGGCGCCACGGCCCCCTCGACCATCGCGGGCGCCGTTGTCCAGGCGACGGCCGAATGCCTGGCCGGTCTGGTCTACGTCAACGCCGTAAAACCCGGCCACCCTGCGATCTTTGGCACCTGGCCCTTTGGCCTGGACCTGCGCACAGGGGCCATGTCCATCGGATCAGGCGAACAGGCCCTGCTCACGGCGGCTTGCGGGCAAATGCACGAATTTTACGGCGTCCCCGGCGGCTCTGCCGCAGGCGCCAGCGATTCCAAATTGCCCGACATGCAGGCCGGTTGGGAACAGATGTGCTCCAACGTGATGGCGGGGCTGTCGGGCGTCAACATGGTCTACGAGGCCGCCGGTATGCATGCCTCTCTGCTTGGCTTCTGCCATGAATCCCTGATCCTCGGGGATGACATCATCGGCCAGGCCCTGCGCTGTGTCCGTGGGATCGAGGTCACCGACGAAACCCTGGCGCTCGACCAGATCGCCGATGTCTGCCTCAGCGGCACAGGGCATTACCTGGGCACCGATCAAACCCTGAGCCGGATGCAGTCGGACTATGTCTACCCGATCTATGGCGACCGTATTTCCCCCAAGGAATGGGTCGAACTGGACAAACCGGACCTGATCGCCAAGGCCCGCACGCGCAAGGAACAGATCCTCTCGCAACGCGCCGATGCCCGCTTTGACCCCGCGACAGATGCGGCCATCCGCGAAAAGTTCCAGATCTATCTGCCCCAATAATCCCGCCACCAGACCGGATCGGGCCCCACAACAGACGCGGGCCCGCTCTGACCACGCCATATCCCCCTGCGGGGGCGTCCGGTTCCTCGGGGGCGGAACCGGACGCGTCCGCCTGCAAAAGGGCGCACTGCGTAGCGGTCACGGGACAAGGACCGCAGGCAACAGACGGAAGAGGTTGAGCCGCCCTTCGTAGATAAGACGCCAAAACCGGCGAAAACGTCCCACAACCGGCCAAAACGGCCAATCTTTGCCGATTGCGCGTTAACCATGTGCGGGTCACCGCCGATGGCCGCCCTCTGCCGCCAGTTGCATGACAAAGCGCCACAGCTCTGCCGCATTCTGACGGAATGCTCGCCTCAGAGACATTCGGAGCTGCCGCCATGAATGATCCCATGATCATAAGACGCTTATGCGCGCTCACGCCTGTGTTGCGCCGGACGGCCTTGCGCCATACCGGCTGCCCACATGCCGCTGAGGACCTCGCGCAAGATACAATACTGAAACTCCTCCAGCGCCTGCGCACAGGGCCAGAGCCGGAGAACCTGCGCGCCTATGCCTTAACCACGGTGCGCAACCTGGCCCGGTCCCGGTGGCGACACCTGCTGCCAACCGATCCGCTGACCGAGGACGTGGCTATCACCCTGCCAGACGCCCCCGGCCGCATCGACCTGGCCGAACTGCGCGACGCCATCACACATCTGCCCCCCCAGCAGGCCCGCTTGATGGCCTTGGTGGCCGAAGGCGAAACCAGCCCGGCCATTCTGGCCCGCCGCACCGGGCAACCGCTGGGCACCGTGATGTCCCGCCTGTCCCGCGCCCGCGCGGCCCTCAAAGAGGCCACAACCTGACCGTCACAACCACACGCGAGACAAAAAAAGGAGGGCCAAGGCCCTCCTCTAAGTTTCGCCACTCGGGCTCATCTAGTTTACCGCCCGGTGTTTTATTGCCTGCGGCCCGAGTGTCGTCAGGGGCAAGCGCACTCGCCCCGGGGAAGAGTGGGAAGGACTGATATTCCGCCCCACCCCGTAGATGCCACGCCGCCAACGGCGACCCAGCTGTACAAGCCGCGCTGGTTTCCCCTGGAAACCGCTTGCGCCTCATACGTTCCTTTCGGACCAAAACCGGGGGTTGCCCGTCTTGCTCCAATTTCGTCGGGGTCCGCACCAATACCTTGGGGGGACATGGCCACCGGACCCCTAAGCGCCGGGCTAGGGCGCTATTCGATCAGCTACACCCGGACGTCCCGCCACAGGTGTTGCATTTCATGCAGGTGCCATTGCGCACCAACGTGTAGTTTCCGCATTCGCCGCACGGGTCGCCCTCATACCCCTGCATCTTCGCCTTGGTGCGCGCATCCGGTCCCGCTGTCGCGCCGCTGCTCAGCGTCGCACTCACCTCAGGCACCAGTGTCTGCAAAGCCGCCGAAGGATCGCCACTGGCCGCAAAGGCTGTCGCGCCCAGGGCCGCTCCGCCACCATTCAGCACCACCAACTCCTGTGGCAAACGCTTGCGCAGGTATCCGGTAGAAGAGATTTGCTTCAACACTTCCAATGACTTGGAAGCCGCAGTTTCACTCATCTCCGAGATGTTGGAAACACCCTCTTCCTCACCACGACCAATATCGTCAAAGGTCGCGCCCTGCGGTTTTACATGCGCCAGATCGGTGCGATCCAGATAGGACACCGCCAATTCCCGGAACACATAATCCAGGATCGACGTGGCATTCTTGATCGAGTCATTGCCCTGCACCATGCCCGCCGGTTCGAACTTGGTGAAGGTGAACGCATCCACAAACTCTTCCAGCGGCACGCCATATTGCAGGCCAACCGACACGGCAATGGCGAAATTGTTCATCATCGCCCGGAAACCAGCGCCCTCTTTATGCATGTCGATAAAGATTTCGCCCAAAGAGCCATCCGCATATTCACCCGTCCGCAGATAGACCTTATGCCCACCCACATTGGCCTTTTGCGTATAGCCCTTGCGCCGCTGTGGCATCTTTTCGCGATGGCTCTTGATCACTTCCTTGACGACGATCTTTTCGATCACCTTCTCCGCAATCACCTGCGCCTTTTCCTGCGGCGTGCCGGATTCCAGCGTCTCTGCCGCCTCATCGTCATCTTCGACCAACGCCGCCGCCAGCGGCTGGCTCAGCTTGGATCCATCCCGATACAGCGCATTCGCCTTGACCCCCAGAGACCAGCTCAGCTCATAGGCCGCCTGGCAATCCTCGATCGTTGCGTCGTTGGGCATGTTGATCGTCTTGCTGATCGCCCCCGAGATAAAGCTCTGCGCCGCCGCCATCATGTAGATATGGCTGTCAACCGACAGGAAACGCTTGCCTTTTTTGCCACAAGGGTTGGCACAGTCAAAGACCACATAGTGCTCGGGGCGCAAATGGGGCGCTCCTTCCAGGGTCATGGTCCCACAGACATGGTCGTTTGCCGCATCAATCTGCGCCTTGGAATAACCCAGATGCCGCAGCAGATCGAATGTCGGATCCGCCAGTTTCTCGGCCGGAATGCCCAGACCGTCGCGGCAGAATTCCTCGCCCAATGTCCACTGATTGAACACAAACCGAATGTCAAAGGCCTGCGCCAGCGCCGCGTCCACCTTGGCCAGTTCATCCGCGCCAAACCCATGACCGGCCAGCGTGGTGTGATTGACCCCAGGGGCGTTGCCGATGGTTCCGTGACCGACCGCATAAGACACGATCTCTTCCATCTGAGACGAAGAATAGCCCAGTTTTTCCAGCGCCGCCGGCACCGACTGGTTGATGATCTTGAAGTAACCGCCGCCCGCCAGCTTCTTGAACTTGACCAGCGCAAAATCCGGCTCGATCCCGGTCGTGTCACAATCCATGACCAGACCGATGGTCCCCGTCGGCGCAATCACTGTGGCCTGCGCGTTGCGATACCCGTTCGCTTCGCCCAACCGCAATGCTTCGTCCCAGGAGGATTGCGCCAGCTCAACCAACCGCCCGTCCGGGCAGCCTGCATGGTCCAGCGGAACCGGCTTGACCGACAGATCCTCATAGCCTTCGCTCAGCCCATGCGCCGCCGTCCGGTGGTTGCGAATAACCCGCAGCATCTGCTCGCGGTTCTTCTCATAGCCAGCAAATGGCCCCAGCTCGCCCGCAATCTCGGCGCTGGTGGCATAGGCCACACCGGTCATGATCGCAGTCAAAGCCCCGCACAGCGCGCGCCCCTCGACCGAGTCATAGCTGTAGCCCATATTCATCAGCAAACCGCCGATATTGGCATATCCCAGCCCCAGCGTCCGGAAATCATAGCTCAACTGCGCGATTTCCTTGGACGGGAACTGCGCCATGGTCACGCTGATTTCCAGCGTCAGCGTCCACAGACGCGAGGCATGCATATAGTCATCCGCCTGAAACACACCGTCCTTCAAAAAGGTCAGCAGGTTCATAGACGCCAGATTACAGGCCGTATCATCCAGGAACATGTATTCAGAACAAGGGTTTGAACCCCGAATCTCACCATGTTCCGGGCAGGTGTGCCAGTCATTGACCGTATCATGAAACTGAATGCCCGGATCGGCACAGGCCCAGGCCGCATGGCCCACCTGCTCCCACAGATCACGCGCCTTGACGGTCTTGGCAACAGAACCATCCGTACGATTGATCAGCTCCCAATCCGCGTCCTTCTTGACGGCCGTCAGAAACGCATTTGTCACCCGGATCGAATTGTTCGAGTTCTGCCCCGACACGCTGTTATAGGCTTCGCTGTCCCAATCCGTGTCATAGGTCGGAAACTCGATGCTGGTGTGCCCCTGCCGGGCGTAATCCAGCACGCGTTTGATATATGTCTCCGGAATGGACGATTTCTTGGCGCTTCGGATCGCGGCCTTCAGCGTCGCGTTCTTGGCCGCGTCATAGGCATCTGCCTCGGCCCCATCCCACTGCGCGATCGCCGCGAAAATCTCGTTCAGCTTCTGTTCGTGAATCTTGGAGCCGGCAACGATGCTGGCCACTTTCTGCTCTTCCAGAACCTTCCAGTTGATGAAATCCTCGATATCCGGATGATCCGCATCAACAATCACCATCTTGGCCGCACGCCGCGTGGTGCCGCCCGATTTGATCGCCCCGGCCGCCCGGTCGCCAATCTTGAGGAAGCCCATCAGGCCAGAGGATTTCCCGCCACCCGAAAGACTCTCACCTTCGCCGCGCAAGTGACTGAAATTGGTACCAGTTCCCGAACCATACTTGAACAGGCGCGCCTCGCGCACCCACAGATCCATGATGCCACCCTCGTTGACCAAATCATCGGCCACCGACTGAATGAAACAGGCATGCGGTTGGGGATGCTCATACGAGCCCTTGGACTTCACCAGCTTTCCGGTCTTGAAATCCACATAGTGATGGCCCTGGCTGGGTCCATCAATGCCATAGGCCCAGAACAGCCCGGTATTGAACCACTGAGGCGAATTCGGCGCCGCCCGCTGGGTCGCCAGCATATGGCGCATTTCGTCGTAATAGGCGCGCGCATCCTCTTCGGTCGAGAAATAGCCGCCCTTCCAGCCCCAATAGGCCCAGGCCCCCGCCAAACGGTCAAACACCTGCCTGGAGGATGTCTCGCCTGTAATCTCGGCATCCTTGTCGGCAGCAACCGAACGCCAGAGGAACTCCGGAACGTCCTTCTCGCGCACTTTCTTCAACCGTGTCGGCACCCCGGCCTTGCGGAAGTATTTCTGCGCGATCACATCGCTCGCAACCTGGCTCCAGCTGGCCGGAACCTCGATTCCTTCCAAACGGAACACAACCGACCCGTCAGGATTGCGGATTTCAGACGTCGCCGACACAAACTCCACATCGTGGTATGCGTCGTGCCCTGCTTTGGTGAATTTACGTTCGATCTTCATTTTTTATCGCTGCCTCTGGCTTCAGCATTTTCTTTTTTTGGTCTCAACCCAATAACCGGGCCTTCGCATCCCACAGGACACGTCTCGTCACTTGGTCAAACGGAAAACTCAACCGACCGCAGCCTTGAACAGGATGCGAACAGACCGTTACATTGACGGTCCAGCCTGAGTGATATGTCGTCTCAACCCCAACTCTCGACCCTCGACAAATCTACCAGATTTAGTGGGTCCAGAAACTATGGCCACAAACTGACGTATCCGGGCATAGTTGGTCAACGCCATTTTGATCGAATTTCCAAAACTTTTTTGTTGACCAATCCCGGCACATCACAACGCCCGGCACCCGTCCCGACCGCAGCCCGCCCATCTGCCGCCACAGTCCGCAAATGGTGCTGCCAAAAATCCTTTGCAGCTACGGGCAATTACCCCCCAAAGTTGAAATCCGGCACCCCCCGAATCTGTTCCGGAAATTCCGCGAAAACCTCGTTGCGATGCCGCAGATATGCCATAATCTCTTGGCACCTCTACTGATGCAAAAATGAAACCGGAGCTTCCGAATGCGCCTTCTTGGGCTACTACCAGTCGTGGTTATTGCCGGGTGTGCAACACAAGATGTAGCGACCCACACAGGCAAAGCCCAATTTAGCGCCTATCCTGACGCTTTGTTCGAAGTCTTCGAATCAACATGCACCGGCCCGGCACAGACCTTTGACCGGCCTCAGCCGGACATGGTCGAATGTCGCGAGTATCTGCCCCCGGACGCAACCGCCGCCCTGATCCTCAGTTTTGATGGCACAACCGAAAAACTGCCAGAACTGGTCATCCGCTTTCAGGCCGAGCCCGCCGACAAAGGCTACCTGGTCCAGAACGACGTCTTTGTCAGCGTGCCTCAGAAAGACGGGAAAAAGCTACAGGTGCGGCGCGAAGACCAGAAACTCATGCGCGCGCTCGACCGGCTGTATCTGCGCGCTGGTGGCGTCCCCAGCTGATCCCGCTATAGTTGTGCCACTTTAGGCGGCACTTTGACCGATCTTCCAAGGCCGGCCTGCCCCAACCGGCCGCCAGAATCGCCCGGTGAGTTTCAACACGATTCGAAACCGGAAACAGCAAGCGTTTCCACGTCAGGCAACACCCGCGTGTCACCAGATTTCTGCATCTCGGAAAATGTTGGAATGGTGGTCGGGGCGGCGAGATTCGAACTCACGACCCCCTGTACCCAAAACAGGTGCGCTACCAGACTGCGCCACGCCCCGGACCACGCCGCTGTCTAGCGCCCACCGTCAGGATTGAAAAGCCCAAATTTCATCTTTGTGAGATTTATTCGCAGGGCCACGCCGCAGGGCCGCCATCAAAGGCCGGATGCTGCATCTGACTGCCTTCGGAAATCCCGTAACGCTTTGCCAGGCCGCCATTAATCTCCAAAACAGCGAAAACCGCATCGCCTCCGGGAATCGGCGTCAGATCGCCAGGTATGGCATTGGAATGCACTCTGGTGACGGTCCCGCTGCGGTCCATGAAAATCATGTCCAGCGGGATCAGCGTGTTCTTCATCCAAAAGGCCGAGGGCTGCGGTCGCTCATAGACAAACAGCATCCCGGCGGATTGCGGCATGCTTTCGCGAAACATCAAACCCTTGGCGCGGCTCTCTTCGGTATCGGCCAGCTCCACGAAAAACCGCAGCTCGCCCCAATCGCCACGCAACCGCGTTTGGTCGACCTGACATTGGGCAGAAACAACAATGGGCGCCATGCATATGACGCCCACCAGCAGAATCACCCTGAACAAGGTGTTACGCAGACCCATCGCTATTGGCAGCTTCCCAGGCATATACTTCCGCAGCCATCTGACCGCGCTTTCCGTCAATCACTCGCAATGCTAATGCCTCACCAGGCTGCAAGTCCGCAAGCCCGGATTGCCGCAACACTTCAATGTGAACAAAAACATCCTCCGGCAGGCCAAACACATTGGCAAAACCAAACCCCTTGCCTTTGTCGAACCACTTCACCCGCGCAGGCACCAGCGGCACATTCTTAATCTGTTCGCTGTCCAGCAAGGCGATGTCCTGCAAGGGCGAGTCGCAATCGCGCATCGGTGGCGAAATAGAGATCACCTCAACCGCCTGCACCCCCCGGTCCGTCCGATGAGTCACCACCTCGATTTCCGAAGAATCCGCAACAGAATTCTGACCGAAGTTTCGCAACACATTTACATGCAGCAAAATGTCAGCCCCCCCATCGTCAGCGACGACAAAGCCGAACCCCTTACCAGGGTCGAACCATTTCACGTGCCCTTTGACACGTTCCATACTTCTAAGATCATCCGCCAAAATAGGATCCATAAACCAAGTTGTTTCGTTCATACAGAATTTCGAATGTGACGCTTTCGTGCAAGCCCTAACGTAATAAAAATTCCCTTTGTTTTCAACGTTTCCGCAATTCACGTCACGTGAGTGACACGTTTACATCACGGAGAAAGGCGCTGAATTGACCACGAGTTGGAGTTTATGTCGCTCATGACATCGCGTCGCCAGACAAACCGATCATGCAATCGAAACGCCCCATCCGCCCAAAATTCCACCTCAACCGGCGTGATCCGATAGCCTCCCCAGAACGGGGGCCGCGCCGGGTTGGGTCCGTGTTTGGCCGTCATCCTGGCCACTTCGCCCATCAGCGTTGTGCGGCTTTCCAGCGGTTCGGACTGGCGCGAGGCCCAGGCCCCCAGACGGCTCTTGAGCGATCGGGACGCATAGTAGGCATCCGCCTGCGGTCCCTCTTCGCGGCTGATCAGGCCACGCACCCGGATCTGCCGGCGCAGCGATTTCCAGTGCATCACAAACGCGGCCTTCTGGGCGCCGTCCAATTCGCGGGCCTTGGCACTTTCATAGTTTGTGTAAAACACAAAGGCATCCGCCTCGATCTCTTTCAGCAGGACCATCCGCGCATTGGGCAACCCCTCTGCATCAACAGTGGCCAACGCAATCGCGTTGGGATCGTTCGGTTCGCTCGCCTCGGCCTCTTTCAGCCAGCTGCGCGCAATCTCAAACGGATCATCGCCCGCAAAAATACCGTCCCGCTCGCTCATCGCATCTCTCCAATAATCCTTCCAAGGGACCTAGTCCGCCCCTCACCGCCCGACAATAGGGCAGATTGCGCCCAAACTCAGATCCCAGCACATCTTGATGCCTCACCGTCAATCGCCTAAAGGTCTCGGCCAAACCAACGATGAAAGGTGTCGACATGACCGGAACGCTTATGGCAGGCAAACGCGGGCTGATCATGGGGCTCGCCAATGACAAATCCATCGCATGGGGAATCGCGCGCGCCTGCGCCGAAGCCGGCGCAGAGCTGGCCTTCTCCTATCAGGGCGACGCACTCAAGAAACGGGTCGGACCTCTGGCCGCCCAATTGGGCAGCGATATCGTGCTGCCCTGCGATGTCGCGGACGAAGGCTCCATCGACGCATTGTTCGACCAGCTGAAGTCCCATTGGGACAGCCTCGATTTCATCGTGCACGCCATCGGCTTCTCCGACAAAGGAGAGTTGCGCGGCCGCTACGTGGACACCACACGCGGCAATTTCACGATGACCATGGATATTTCGGTCTACTCCTTCACCGCCGTCGCTCAGCGCGCGGAAAAGATGATGTCCTCGGGCGGCTCCATGCTGACCCTGACATACTACGGCGCCGAGCAGGTCATGCCCCACTATAATGTCATGGGCGTGGCCAAGGCCGCACTCGAGGCTTCCGTGCGCTACCTGGCCGAGGATCTGGGCAAGGACGGCATCCGCGTGAACGCCATTTCCGCCGGCCCGATCAAGACGCTGGCCGCCTCGGGCATTGGCGATTTCCGCTACATCATGAAGTGGAACGAATATAACTCCCCCCTGCGCCGCAATGTAACCACCGAAGATGTGGGCAAATCGGCGCTCTACCTGCTCAGCGATCTGGGCTCGGGGGTGACAGGCGAAAACCTGCATGTGGATGCCGGCTATCATGTTGTCGGAATGAAGGCGGTGGATGCGCCGGACATCACCAAGGCCTAGATGACACGCTCCTTGCCGCTGTAACGGCGTCGGTGACATTCTGAGAGGATTACAATGACTGATCGTTTGCCCCATGAAAAAGGCTTCCACATCAGCTGGGACCAAATTCACCGCGACGCCCGCGCTCTGGCCTGGCGCCTGGATGGTCAGGGCCCCGATGACGGCGCCTGGCGTGCCGTGGTTGCCATCACCCGGGGCGGCATGGCGCCAGCCATGATCGTCAGCCGGGAACTGGACATTCGCACGGTCGACACCATCAGCATCAAATCCTACGACAATCAGACCCAGGATTCCGCCAAAGTGCTCAAAGAGCCTGACGCCGCCCTCATGGGCGACGGCACCGGCATTCTGATCATCGACGATCTGGTCGACACCGGCAAAACACTCGAAGTCGTGCGCGCCATGTATCCGGCCGCCCATTTTGCCACCGTCTATGCCAAACCCAAAGGACGGCCGCAGGTCAACACCTTCATCACCGAGGTCAGCCAGGACACATGGATCTTTTTCCCATGGGACATGGCCCTGCAATACGTCGAACCCTATCGCGGCAAAGAGTGATCGCAGCCGCGATCCTCACCCGCCGCGCCACATCCGCTGCAACGTCCGGTCCCGCTTGATCAGATGCCGATGCAGGGCGGCGGCCACATGCAACAGGATGACCACAAACAACAGTTTGGTCAGCGCCCCATGCAGGCCAAAGGCCAGGGCCTCCCACTGCTTTGAAACCGGGGCCAGCGGCGGCAGGGTGATGCGGCCAAAAACAACAACCCCCAACCCGGACGCCCCGCTGCCAATCCACCCGCTCAGCGGCACCAGAACCATCAACGCATACAGCCCCCGATGCGCCCACCGCGCAGCGGCCTGCTGCCCTTGCGGCGTCCCGGCCGTCAAAGGCGCAGGCGGCCCTGACAGCCGGTGCCAGACCACCCGCACCAGCCAAAGCAGCAACAGCGTCACCCCCACACTCTTGTGCAATCCAAACAGCCACAGGTTTGACAGCGACACCGTCATATTGTCGATGTAAACGCCCAAGGCCAGCATCCCCAGGATGCCCGCCGCCATGACCCAATGCAGCCCCCGGCTCAGCCATCCGAAACGGTCCGGCCCATTGCCCATCCCGTCAATCAACGCGCGACACCCGGGCCAGAATATTGATCTCGATCGTATTGCCCACCATATCCGGCCAGCCTGTCGCCCCGAAATCCGACCGCACCACGCTGCCCTTCAGCAAAACCGCAATCTGCGACAGATCCAGACTGCCCTCGCCCCGGTACAAGGTCACATCAAACCGCGTCGACCGCGTCACCCCCCGTATCGTCAGATCGCCAATCACAACGGCCCCTGCCCCTTGCCCAATCACCTTGGTCGAGCGGAACCGGATCTCCGGATGGCTTTGCGCGTCCAAAATACTGGGTCCGCGCATCGCATTGGTGGCAAAGGCAAATCCGGCCTTGGCCTGCGACGCGTCCAGCACCACGTCAATTGTCGATGCCGCGGCCCGGTCAAAATCCAGCTTCAGATCCGCCCGGGTGATCGGCATATCTCCGCGAACGGCATCCTTCCCCAAAAACCACGTGAACACCACGTCAGACCCGGCTTTGTCCAACACATAAACCTGTGGGGCAGCCATGGCGCAACTGCCCCAGATCAGGGCCAGAAACACGAAAACAATACGCATGATACTCTCCCTCACCTCACCGTACACCAAGCCCGAAAACCCGCCAGCCTTTTCCACAGCCCGCCCACCAAATTCCGCCCACAGCGCCCCCGCCTTTGCCCACCGGACACGCTCGATTCGCCGCCGCACAGGCACGGTCCAGATTTGGCCACATTCCACAACCAGTCCGAGCGGATACCGGCCTGTATTACCACCAAAAATCGCATCATCCGACCGCTTTACCACCGATTGTTTCCTGACCGTGTCCAATCCGGTCAATTTCTTGACCCTGTGCAGCGTTTGTGGCTGAAATGCGGCGAAATGGTCTGGGGGGATCGTATAAATGCTAAGCGCAATCTGGTTACTCGGCGCCGCCTTCTCTGTGTGGGCGGTCAGCGAAGTTTTCGATGATGATGATGATGACAAGGACGAGGATCAGGATCTGGACCTGGTCGGCACCTCCGAAAACGACACCCTGACAGGTGGCGAAGGCAATGATTTCATTCAGGGCAAAGGCGCTGATGACCTGTTGCAGGGTCTGGACGGCCAAGACCAGATCATGGGCAACCGCAATGACGACATCGGTCTGGGCGGCAACGGAGAAGACACGCTGCGCGGCGCGGTCGGCACCGATGTCCTGCTGGGCGAAGATGGCGACGACCTTGTTGCCGGGGACCGCAGCAGCGACTGGGTCGATGGCGGCAAGGGCGATGACTTTGTCGCTGGCGGCGCAAACAGCGACACGGTGATCGGCGGCGAAGGCTCTGACACCGTCAATGGCGGCAATGGCGCCGATCAGCTCTTTGGCGGCGAATACCTGGAACGCGACCTGACAACCGACGAATTGTTCAACCTGCGCGCCACAATCGCCAAAGGCTGGGACATCACCTTCCCCGAAGGCGCTCTGCCCGACATCCAGGACGAAGGCGAGGCAGACGTCCTCAACGC
The DNA here is from genome assembly GCA_034670145.1 of Marinibacterium sp. Classification (GTDB taxonomy): domain Bacteria; phylum Pseudomonadota; class Alphaproteobacteria; order Rhodobacterales; family Rhodobacteraceae; genus HXMU1420-2. Next base: position 51,172 of record JAXMOA010000020.1, on the reverse strand, counting down.
CGGCGCCGGGGATGACCTGATGTTCATCGGCGATGGCGATACCGCCACAGGCGGCAATGGCGAAGACCTGTTTTACATGCTGGATGGCGACAGCGCCGACACCGCAACAGTCACCGATTTCACCTCGGGCGAAGACAACATCGTCTACGTCTATGATGCCGGAACGACCGAGCCGACCATCGACTTTGTCGACAATGGCGACGGCACCCAGACCATGACAGCCGACGGCACTGCCGTGGCCGTGTTCAACGGCTCCATTCCCCCAACAGCCGAGGACGTGATCCTCTATGAACGCGCGCCAGAACCCGGCGACACCATGGTCCTGCCGACACGCGGCACCAGTGGCGATGACGACCTGATCGGCACCAACCAGGACAACGTCCTGCGCGGGCTTCAGGGCAATGACACCATCCTGGGCGGCGGCGGCGGTGACCGATTGGTCGGTGACGAAGGTGACGATAGCCTACTGGGCGGCTCCGGCAATGACAGCGTGCTCAGCGGTGACGCTGACGACATCGCCCTCGGCGGTCTCGGCAATGACATCCTGCGCGGCCAGAACGGCGATGACATCCTCATGGGCGAAGCCGGCAATGACACCCTGTCGGGTGACGGCAACGGAGAGGTCGGCAATGACCTCATCCTCGGCGGCGAAGGCAATGACCTGACAACAGGCCGTGCCGGCTCTGATTGGGTCGAAGGCGGCGTGGGCGATGATACCGTCTTTGGTGGCGCCAAATCAGACACGGTCATCGGTGGCGAAGGCTCGGATATCGTTTCGGGCGGCAATGGCAATGATATCGTCACCGGCAGCGACTTCCTGGAACGCAGCCTGACCGAGTCCGAGCTGATCGCAACCCGTGCAGCCCTCCAGGCGGGCTCCACCGTGACCTTCCCGGCCGATGCACAGGTCAGCATCACAGATGACGACACCGCTGACATTCTGAACGGCAACAAAGGCACGGACACCCTGTTTGTCGGGGATGGTGACACAGCCACCGGCGGCACCGAGACCGATTCATTCTATCTGCTGGATGGCGCCGGCACTGACACCGCCTCCATCACAGATTTCGAAACAGGCAGTGAATCACTGGTCTATGTCTATGATGCGGGCACTGCGGCTCCGACCATCACTTTCGCAGACAACGCAGATGGCACGCAAACGCTCAGCGCCGATGGCACACCCGTCGCCGTGGTCACAGCCTCTGCACCGCTGACAGCAACAGATGTCACCTTGTATCAACGCGGTTCAGACGCCGCAGCGCTGGTCTGATCCCAGCACTGACAAATCCAAAGAAAGCCTCCAGGGTCAACACCTTGGCGGCTTTTCTTCATCTAAAGGCTGGTTTTGTCACCGCCCGGCATCCACACGATATCGCGCGAAATCACGCCGGCCTCAGCCAAAGCAGCCCGGAACACGCCCATATGGGGCGCCTGACCATGCGCCTTCAATGCGTCCAGACTCTCCCATTCTTCGTAAACGCGGAAAGTGGCTTCATGTTCGATCAGCTGCGAAAACTCATAGACCAGACACCCCTCTTCCTTGCGCGTCTCTTGCATCATCTCAACCGCCGCAGCCCGCGCCGCCGCCACCCCATCCGGGTTCAGTTCCATGGTTCCGGTTACAACAATCATCTCTGATCCTCCCTCAATACGGGCCTAAAAGCCCAGTTTGTCCCGCAAAAACGCCAGCGCAACCCCCAGGCCATCCGGCGCGATGCCATGCCCCGTGCCCTTCATGACATGGGCAAAAACCTCTTTGAAACCGGCCTGCTCCAACGCCTCTGCCGCCTCAGGCAAAGATTGCGGCGGCACCATTTCATCCGCATCCCCATGCACCAGCAAAACCGCCATGCGGCTGACAACCTCGTCCTTCAACAGATCCGGGTTCAGCAAACGGCCCGAAAACGCAACGATCCCGGCCACCGGATCCTCGCGACGCGGCGCCACATGCAGGCTCATCATCGTGCCTTGCGAAAATCCGAACAGCGCCACCTGTTCCGGCAAGACATCTTCGTCCACCATCAACGCATCCAGAAAGGCATTCAGATCATCCACCGCAGCCGCCATCCCGCGCGCCGCCTCTTCGTCCGAGGATCCGTCCAGCCAGGGAATCGGAAACCACTGAAACCCGTTCGGCATGCCCGCTATCATCTCGGGCGCATCCGGCGCCACAAACAGCGTATCCGGCAAATGCTCGCTCAACGGCTCTGCAAGGCCCAGCAAATCCGCCCCATTTGCGCCGTATCCATGCAGAAACACCACAACCGAACGTGTGCTGCCAGAGGCCGGGCCGTGACGGCCCGCATTCAGTACTCGGGTCATGTTATTCCTTCTCTGTCTTTTGCCACTCGGTAATAGGCCCACAACAGCCGTGCCGCAACCGACCGCCACGGCGACCACGCCTCTGCCATCGCCCGAAACTCCCGCTCCCGGGGCCGCTCGGGCAGCGCAAACAACAGCCGCGCCGCCTCTTGCAAGGCCAGATCCCCGGGCGCAAAGACATCTGCCCGCCCCAGGGAAAACATCGCATAAACCTCTGCCGTCCAGGCCCCGATGCCCGAGACCTGCGTCAGCGTCGCAATCACCTCTGCGGTCTCGGCCTCACGCAAAGCCACAAAATCAATCCGCGCCTCCGCCAAAGCCCGGGCATAGCGGATTTTCTGCCGGCTCAGGCCCACAGCGCGCAAATCCTCGTCGCTGGCCCACAGGATCTTGCGCGGGCCCGTCAAACGCGCCTCTTTCATCCGCCCCCATATGGCATTGGCCGAGGCCACCGAAACCTGCTGGCTCACAATCGCACTCAGCAATTGGTCAAAGCCATCCGGGCGGCGGCGCAGCGGCAACTCTCCGGTCAACTGCAAGGCATTGGCCCAGACCGGATCCTGCGCCGCCAGCCACGCCGCCCCCTCTGCCACACAGGCCGGAGTTTCAATGATCCGCCCCACGCTCACAGGCGGGCCAATCTCATTAACACGTGCATCAATGCACAATAGGGTGTGCGAGACAATTCCATAACTTAGGACCATAGTCGCGCCCGGACTCGCCGCAACCCGCTTGTTGTCCCCGTCAAAGCCAAATAGGTCAATAAAGATGACGTCTGTAGACACTCAATCCAGCCCCAACGATCAAACCGCACGGCGCAATGTCCTGGTTCTGGTGCTTGCACAGGCGTTTCTGGGCGCGCAAATGCCCATGATCTTTACCATTGGCGGTCTGGCCGGACAGTCGCTGGCCTCCAACATCTGCTTTGCAACCCTGCCCATTTCGCTGATCGTGATCGGCTCCATGCTGGCGGCCACACCCTTGTCCGCCATCATGCAACGCTGGGGGCGGCGCGTCGGCTTCTGGATCGGCGCCGCAGGCGGCGCGGCAGGCGGAATCGTCGGCGCTTATGCCCTGTATATCGCATCCTTCCCCCTGTTCCTCTTCGGCAGCCTGCTCACCGGCATCTACATGAGCGCCCATGGCTTTTACCGCTTTGCAGCCGCAGATTCCGCCTCTGACGCCTTCCGCCCCAAGGCGATTTCTTATGTCATGGCCGGCGGGCTGGCCTCTGCCATCATCGGACCCGGCGTGGTCAAACTGACAGCGGATTCCTTTGTCGTGCCCTTCCTGGGCACCTACCTGGCAGTCATCACCGTAAACGTGGTGGGGGCGCTGCTGTTCTTCTTCCTCAAGATCCCAAAACCCAGCGCCGGACCAGCGGACGGCCCCGCCGCCCGGACCCGCTGGCAAATGCTCACAACACCGCGCATCGCCGTGGCCATCATCTGCGCCACGGTCAGCTATGCCTTGATGAACCTGGTGATGACCTCCACGCCTCTGGCCGTCGTCGGCTGCGGATTTACCAAGAACAACGCCGCCGATGTGGTCACCGCCCATGTGCTGGCCATGTTTGTCCCCTCTTTCTTTACCGGCCACCTCATCGCCCGCTTTGGCGTCGAACGGATCATGGGCATCGGCCTGGCCATCCTCGCAGTCGCTGGCGTCGTCGGCCTGTCAGGCGTCGAACTGCCGCATTTCTTCGTTGCGCTGGTTCTTTTGGGCATCGGCTGGAACTTTGGCTTTATCGGCGCAACCACCATGCTCGCCACGTCCCACACGCTGTCCGAGCGCGGGCGCATGCAGGGCATGAACGACCTGATCGTGTTTGGCGGCGTGACCATCGCCTCTCTCGCCTCGGGCGGGCTGATGAATTGCTCGGGCGGCTCGCCGGTGCAGGGCTGGCACGCGGTCAACCTGGCCATGGTCCCTGCCTTGCTTCTGGCCGGTGGGGCCCTGCTGTGGCTGGTCCTGAACCGGGACAAACCCGCAACCACCTGATCAACCCCGGCCCGCCACCCTTCGCCCCCCTGCGCACAGCGCCGCACCAATGGCGCTGACGCTTGACCTTTGGCAGAGGGCACGCCAAACCGCCCCTCATGACTGGACCTGTTTTGATCACTGGCGCCTCGCGCGGACTGGGCGCTGCCCTGGCCGAGGCCCTCAGCCCCGCCTTTCACATCATCGCCCTCGCCCGCACCACCGGCGCGCTCGAAGAGCTTGACGACCGCATCCAGGCCAAAGGTGGCAGCGCCACATTGGCCCCGATGGATATCACCCAGCCCGAGGCCATGGCGACCCTCTGCCGTGGGATCTATGACCGCTGGGGCGGCCTCTCGCTCTGGCTGCACTGCGCCGTCCATGCCGCGCCGCTCAGCCCGGCCGCCACGATCGACGAAAAAGACTGGCAAAAATCCCTCGACATCAACACCTCGGCCACCGCGCGTCTGATCTCCTTTGTCGCGCCCTTGCTGGGCACAGACGGCCGGGCCGTGTTTTTCGACGACCCGCGCGCCGGTCAGAAATTCTTTGGCGCCTACGCCGCGACCAAATCCGCCCAGATCGCCCTGGCCCGCAGTTGGGAGGCCGAATCCGCCCGCACCGGCCCACAGGTCCAGATCCTCACGCCGGCCCCGATGGCAACCGCCACCCGCGCCCGCTTCTTCCCCGGAGAAGACCGCACAGCCCTCGCCACCCCCGCAGACGAGGCCAAACGCCTGCTCGGCACCCTATCTTTGGGCTGACCTTTCGCCTCACACCGCTTGCCCGCCGCGTGCCAAGTCCCTATGCAGAACACGAGAAGCAAACGGGCGGAAATCATGCGAATTCTGGTAACCAACGACGACGGCATAAATGCACCGGGCCTTGCCGTGCTCGAATCCATCGCAGCAGAGATCGCCGGCCCCAAAGGCGAAGTCTGGGTTGTGGCCCCGGCCTTTGAACAATCCGGCGTCGCCCATTGCATCAGCTACACCCACCCCATGATGATCGCCGAAATGGGCCCGCGCCGCTACGCCGCCGAAGGCAGCCCCGCCGATTGCGTCATCGCCGCCCTGCACGAATTCATGCAGGATGTGCCCCCCGACCTGGTTCTGTCCGGCGTCAATCGCGGCAACAACTCTGCTGAAAACGCGCTGTATTCAGGCACCCTGGGCGGCGCGATGGAGGCCGCCCTGCAAGGGCTGCCCGCCATCGCCCTGTCGCAGTATATGGGCCCCAAAACCGCCGGCCTCGACACGCCCTTCCAGGCCGCCGCCGCCCATGGCGCGGATGTGGTGCGTATGATCCTCGACCAAATGCCCGATGACACCCAGGACTATCGGCTGTTCTTCAACGTCAACTTCCCCCCGGTTCCCGCCAGCGACGTGCGCGGTTCACGCTTTGTCGCCCAGGGCTACCGCCAGGGTACGCGGTTTTCCGCCGAGCCTCACAACGCCCCCTCCGGTCGCCGGTTCCTGTGGATCAAGGGCGGCAACCAACAGGTCCCGACCAGACCGGACACCGACGCCGCCGTCAATCTGGACGGCTATATCTCGATCACCCCCATGCGCGCCGACCTGACCGCGCATGACGTGCTAGACTTGATGAAAGACACCGAATGACCGCCAGCGCCCAGGACAAGATGCAGTTTCTGTTTGCTCTGCGATCGCGCGGGGTCACGGATGCACGCGTTCTGACCGCGATGGAGGGGATCGACCGGGGGCTGTTCATTCGGGGCATCTTCTCCGAAAGAGCCTATGAAGACATGCCCTTACCTATCGCGTGCGGGCAAACCATCAGCCAGCCGTCCGTCGTCGGGCTGATGACGCAGGCGCTGGAACTCACGCCACGCGACAAGGTGCTCGAAATCGGCACAGGCTCGGGCTATCAGGCCGCTGTCCTGTCCAAACTGGTCCGCCGCGTCTATACCGTCGACCGCCACAGACGCCTCGTGCGCGAGGCCCAGGCCATCTTCGAAGCGCTGGACCTGGGCAATATCACCACCATGACCACGGACGGCTCGCACGGTCTGCCCGATCAGGCCCCGTTTGATCGTATTATTGTGACCGCCGCCGCCGAAGATCCGCCAGGCCCGCTCTTGGCCCAACTCAAGATCGGCGGTATCATGGTCGTGCCCGTTGGGCAGTCGGACGCGGTTCAAACATTGATCCGTGTCCGTCGTGATGAAAATGGATTTGACTACGAAGAACTGCGGCCGGTCCGGTTTGTCCCATTGCTCGAAGGGCTGGGCAAGGATACCTGACCTGCCTCACCGCATAAAAGACGCGCCAACCCCGATAAACAAGGGGAGGCGCCCGAGGATATCGAGATGATGTTTCCGCTCCGCCTGCAAACCCTGGGCCTGCCTGCCCGCCGCCTGCCCGTCACCGGTGCGTCACTGGTCGCGCTCCTGGTGCTGGGGGCCTGCGACCAACCGCTGGATTACGATCTGCGCGGCCGCGGAAAGGTCGGCGGCTTCAGCACCTCGGGTGCCGCTCAGGGCGCAACCGCAGACAGGCCACAACCGGACAGCCGGGGGGTCATCACCTATCCCAATTATCAGGTGGTCGTGGCCCGCACCGGCGACACAGCCGAAAGCATCGCCTCACGCCTGGGCACAAACGGCGCCGAACTCGCCCGCTTCAACGGCATCGCGCCTGACGTCGCATTGCGCAGCGGCGAAATCCTTGCCCTGCCCCGCAAACTGAAATCCTCCTCCACAAACGGTTCGGTTGACATCACCGCACTGGCGTCAGACGCCATCGACAATGCGCCCGACACCACGCCGGTGGCAACCAGCACGCTCGAACCCGTCGTCGCCGAACCAGCGGTCGTGCAACCCGGCCCCGAACCCGTCCGCCACAAGGTCGAACGCGGCGAAACCGCCTACACCATCGCCCGCCTCTATCAGGTGCCCGTATCGTCGCTGGCCGAATGGAACGGCCTGGGCGCAGATTTCTCGATCCGCGAAGGTCAGTACCTGCTGATCCCGGTCGCCTCGCAATCTGCACCGGTTCAATCCACCGCCACCGAAACCAGCGATGTCACCGTCCCCGGCGAAGGCTCGCCCACGCCGCTCCCCCCCAGCGCGACACAACCGCTGCCCGATGAAAAGGTCGAACCCGCCTCCAAAACCGACACCACCACAAATGACGTGGGCAGCCCCAGCAAATCATCGACCAAAATGGCCCTGCCGGTGCAGGGCAACATCATTCGCTCTTACAAGAAGGGCAAGAATGACGGCATCGATATCGCAGGCTCGCCCGGCGGGTCCGTCACAGCCGCCGCAAACGGATCCGTTGCCGCCATCACCTCTGACGCAGATCAGGTGCCCATCATTGTGGTCCGCCACCCGGGCAACATCCTGACGGTCTACGCCAATGTAGACGGCATCCGGGTGAAAAAAGGCGACAAGGTCAAACGCGGACAAAAGCTCGCAAAACTGCGCGACGGCGATGACGCCTACGTCCACTTCGAAGTCCGCGAAGGCTTTGACAGCGTCGATCCATCGCCCTACCTGGAATAACACCAGCCCCCGCGTCACAGCCCCCCCAACGGCAGCGCGCCTTGCCGTCGAACAGAGCGCGCCTTGCCACCAAACCTATGCGAGGCAAGTGCGGTCAGAGACGATTTTGCAGTGGGCCGAACGTCACGGAAGTCTAGGTCAAAACCATTCGTTTCATTAAAGAAGATCCGACGGATGAGATTGCTCAGGCCATCGCTGATTGGTTGCCAGAATTGAACCCTGCACAGAGTCAGGGCAGCACCACCAATGCTGCTCAAAATCATAGAAAGTGACACGGAATGACCCTACCCAGCACCTATCACCAAATGACCTCCACCGTGACTGCGGAAGGTGAACTCCAAATGCGTCTTGTCGAACGGGAGATGCCCACACCGGGCCCGGACGAGGTTCTGGTGCGGGTCGAGGCGACACCGATCAACCCCTCAGATCAAGGCGTGATGTTCGGTTGGTCCTCGATGGACCAGGCCACGACATCCGGCACCGGTGCAGACACGCTGCTCACAGCCCCCGTGTCAGAGCAGGGCATGCGCGCGATGAAAGCACGGGTTGGCCAGGACCTCACCGTCGGGAACGAAGGCAGCGGAACGGTCGTTGCCGCGGGCGAGAACGCGCAAGCCTTGATGGGCAAGCTGGTCGGGGTCATGGGCGGCGAGATGTACGGGCAGTATCGTCTGATCAAGTCCATCATGTGTTTGCCTCTTGGGCCGGATCATACGGCCAAAGACGGGGCCGCCTGTTTCGTCAATCCTCTGACAGCCCTGTCCATGGTCGAGACCATGCGCCTTGAGGGGCACACAGCGCTCGTCCATACGGCAGCGGCCTCCAATCTGGGCCAGATGCTGAACCGCATTTGTCAGGCCGACGGCGTGCAACTGGTCAATATTGTGCGCTCAGAGGCTCAGGAAAACTTGCTGCGGGATATGGGGGCAACTCATGTCGTTGACAGCTCCAAAGACAGCTTCATGAAAGACCTGATTGACGCGATCCACGAAACCGGCGCGACCCTGGCCTTTGATGCAACGGGCGGGGGGCTTTTGGCCTCCAACATCCTGACCGCGATGGAGGCCGCAGCAGCACGCACACCCGGCGCCTATAGCATCTACGGATCGGTGAAGCACAAACAGGTCTACCTCTATGGCGGGCTGGACACGTCTCAGACCGTGCTGACACGCGGCTACGGTATGGCATGGGGCGTTGGTGGATGGCTGTTGCCCAACTTTCTTGCCCGTGTCGGTCAAGAGGTCGCCGGGCGTATGCGCGCCAGAGTTGTTGCCGAACTGACCACGACGTTTGTGAACGAATACTCTGACGAGATTTCCCTGACTGATGCGCTTCAGGCAGAGATCGTTGCGCGGTACAGCGCCAAACAAACCGGAGCCAAATTCCTGATCAACCCGCAACTTCCCCTTTAGCGCAACGGCCTGATCAAGGGTCTCCTCCTTCGTCGCCCAAACAGGCCGGAGGGACCCGGTCAGAGCCGGCGGTGTTTGCTGCCATTGATCCTTGTTCCGACTGACGCGTCGGGGGACGCAAATGGAAAGGGATGCGCCACAAATCTTCGCCAGTGAGCCCCGCTTTCGAGAGAGCCGAAAAAATCAACTCTCTATCATCCGGTTCTTATCAGACCTTCGATAAACTGCCCGACGGAGAAATCCGATTCCGGCCGATTTCCAACGCGCCGGCCGCCTTGACAGGCTCGGCTTCGGCCAAAGCACGTTCCGCCTTTTTGAATACCACATCAAAGTAACGACCGCCACGCTTGTCCGGCTGATGTATTGCATGACCGTGTATCTGCGCGGACCCGGGCAAAAGCGTTCGGCCCTCTCCATCAATGATGGTAACAGGCGCTTGCACGGTCTCGTTTTCGCCCTTCTGGTGAAACTGCAACGCGGAGGAAACGGATACCTGTCCGAATTGGACCAAAGACTGTTTGCCGATTGTAATGTTGAAAAAAACTGTGGTTTTGGGAACGTCACTCTAACGTGACGTATCGCCATTTTGATCCCATTTGTTCTAGTATTGGACAGATCAAGACCCAAGAAGTGGCCAAACACTTTGCCAATCGTCCTTTTGTGGCAGATCAATTATGCGGAAAGTAGTGTATGACTAAATCAATTTTCGGGACACGAACTGCCGCTAGCATCGTTTTGGCAATGGGGATTGTGATTGGCCTTTTGGGGTTCACGAAAAACGGACCGTTCATCAAGGGGGCTGAGGACTACTCAATAGAAATTGTAAAAAGTTCCGCCGCAGCCTACTTGTCACTTCGCTTGATCAACGCCGCGATTTCGTTTGCTGAAGAGGTGGAAGTAGGTGGTTCTGTCATCGCAGTGAACGGGTCAGCACATCCATTCAAGGTGCTCGAACCGATTGATGATGCCGTCGAGCGTCTGTCAGCCGCAATTTTCCTTGTTGGCGCAGTTTCAGGTGTTTTGGCAGTTGTTTTGCCGATGTTGGGATATGTCACGCTCGTATTGATCGGTGTGTCCCTAGTAGCTCTGGCAGGTTTGGACTTGAGCAGTCTAAAATTCCCAGGCCGAAATTTCTTCTCAAACCTGTTTCGAGGGACCGCCAGAACAGGCGCGCTGGGATTTCTGGTGGTCATAGCGTTTTCAATAAGTTCTTGGTTTGCTGACAGCGTATCAGAAAAGGCGTGGGGTGAATATCAGCTTACTCTCACAAAGATTGCTGAGCAGATGCCCGACCTCACACCAGAAGATGTATCAATTTTGCCTGAAGAGCAGCCAAACAAAGTTGAGGACCAAGCCGAGTTGGTCAAGCCTGAAGAAACAGACCGCACAGAAGGGGAAACAGGTTTTTTTAATTCGATCGGGAATGGATTAAAAGCAACCGGCGAAGCTGCTGCGAATATTGCCAATTCTGCTGCGTCCGGTGTAAGCGATTTGACGACCAGTGCAGTTGACGGCGTAAAAGGAGCGGCGTCATCTGCTAGGGCGACCTACAACAAAGCGAAGGATATAGTTACGATCCTCACCGCTGAGTCTGACGATTTAGTGCTGGCACTTATGGGGGTGTTTGCGGCATTCTTGTTTAAAACGGTCGTGTGCCCAATGCTCATCCTAATGGGTCTTTGGAAGCTAACAGGAAATCTTGGTTTCATTTATAGAGATGGACAAGCCCCAACTGCAAAAATGTATGCCGGCTAAGATCGCATCGCCAAGTTGTTGGTTAGCTGTGCTCTAAAAGCCTCGATTTTGATATGGCCACAAGCCCACAATTTGCTCTGGCAAAATGCCCCGTAACACCCTGAATGGTTTGGAAGAATTTTGACAAGCCAACGACAGCAGACATTCGCAGTGTTGCAGAAATTTGATAGTTTGTAATCGAACCTGCAATTTGCCACACAGGACATGAACGGCAGGTATGGGTCCGCCCCCCCCCCAAAGCTCTCGCCCCCGTCCCAATAGGCCAGCCGGCACACAGCAATCCGGCAGGTTCAATCCCCGGTTCGCCCACCCGTGGCATGATGCGCAAGCGACGGATCGTTTCGGCCCGGGCTGATGGCGGGCGGGTTGGGCCTGGCAGAGGGTTACTCAGCCGCCACGGGCTGCATATTCAACATCTCTTTCAGATACCGCCCGGTATGGCTGCGCTCCACCTGCGCCACATCTTCGGGCGTGCCAACGGCCACAATCTCTCCGCCGCCGTCCCCGCCTTCCGGGCCGATATCAATCAACCAGTCCGCTGTCTTGATGACATCCAGATTATGCTCGATCACCACCACCGTATTGCCGGTATCGACCAGTTCATGCAGCACTTCCAACAGCTTGCGCACATCTTCAAAATGCAGCCCCGTTGTCGGCTCATCCAGAATATACAGCGTCCGCCCCGTCGCCCGCTTGCTCAGTTCCTTTGACAGCTTCACCCGCTGCGCCTCGCCGCCAGACAGGGTCGTCGCCTGCTGCCCCACCTTGATATAGCCCAGCCCAACGCGGGCCAGCGCATCCATCTTGTCGCGAATGCTCGGAACCGCCTTGAAAAACACCTGCGCGTCCTCAACCGTCATATCAAGAACGTCCGCTATGCTCTTGCCCTTAAACTTGATTTCCAGCGTTTCCCGATTGTAACGCGCGCCCTTGCAGGTCTCGCAGGTCACATAGACATCCGGCAGGAAATGCATCTCGATCTTGATCACCCCATCGCCCTGACAGGCCTCACACCGCCCGCCCTTGACGTTAAAGGAAAACCGACCAGGCTTGTACCCACGCGCCTTGGCCTCGGGCAAACCGGCGAACCAGTCGCGGATCGGAGTGAACGCCCCCGTATAGGTGGCCGGGTTCGAGCGCGGCGTGCGCCCGATGGGGCGCTGGTCGATATCAATCACCTTGTCCAGCACCTCCAGCCCCTTGATCGTCTCGCAAGGCGCCGGTGTCTGGCGCGCCCCGTTCAACCGCATCGAGGCGGTCTTGAACAAGGTTTCGATCGTCAGCGTCGACTTCCCGCCACCGGACACCCCGGTCACACAGACAAATTTGCCCAGCGGAAATTCGGCCGTCACCTCCTTGAGGTTGTTGCCCGTCGCCTTGACCACCGTCAGCGTCTTGCCATTGCCCGCCCGCCGCTCGGCAGGCACGGCAATCTCGCGCAGTCCTGACAGGTATTGCCCGGTCAATGACCCCTCGTCGGCCGCAACCTGCGCAGGCGTGCCATGGCTCACCACCTGCCCGCCATGCACCCCCGCCCCGGGACCGATATCAAAGACATAATCCGCCTCGCGGATCGCCTCTTCATCATGTTCCACCACGATCACGGTGTTCCCCTGATCGCGCAGATTTTTCAACGTGGTCAGCAGGCGGTCATTGTCCCGTTGATGCAGCCCGATGGACGGCTCGTCCAACACATACAGAACACCCGTCAAACCCGACCCGATCTGCGACGCCAGACGGATCCGCTGACTCTCGCCACCGGACAGGGTGCCGCTGTTGCGGCTCAACGTCAGGTAATCCAAACCCACATTGTTCAAAAATCCCAGACGTTCCCGAATTTCCTTGAGGATCGCCCGGGCAATCTCGTTCTTTTGCTGGCTCAGCTGCGAGGGGACCGCATCGACCCAATTCAGCGCCTCCCGGATCGACATGCGCACCACCTGCCCCACATGCTGATCCGCGATCCGAACCGCCAATGCCTCGGGCCGCAACCGATAGCCGTCACAGGTCCCACAGGGACGATTGTTCTGATATCGCTCAAATTCCTCCCGGATCCAGTTTGAATCCGTCTCGCGATACCGCCGCTGCATGTTCGGAATAACCCCCTCGAACACCCGGCTGACCTGATACACGCGCCCGCCCTCGTCATAGCGGAAAGCGATCTCTTCCTTGCCCGATCCATACAGGAAAACCTGCTGCACCTTCTTGGGCAAATCCTTCCAGCGCGCCTTCTTGTCAAATCCGTAATGTTTGGCAATCGCTTCAATCGTCTGCAAGAAATACGGAGACTTCCCCTTGCGCCACGGCGCCAGCGCCCCATCCGCGATCTGCAATGTCGCATCCGGCACAACCAGCCGCTCGTCAAAGAACAACTCAACCCCCAGCCCGTCACAATCCGGACAGGCCCCAAATGGTGCGTTGAACGAAAACAACCGAGGCTCAATCTCCGGGATGGTAAAGCCGCTGACCGGACAGGCAAAATTCTCCGAAAAGGTCATCCGCTCCGGCTCACCCTCGGTCGGGGCCGTCTCAAGTACCGCAATGCCATCCGCCAGATCCAGCGCCGTGCGCAAACTGTCCGCCAGACGCGTTTCCATGCCCTCGCGCACCACCAGCCGGTCAACAACCACGTCAATGTCATGGCGAAACTTCTTGTCCAGGGTCGGCGGCTCGTCCAATTCGTGAAACGCGCCGTCCACCTTGACCCGCTGAAACCCCTGTTTGCGCAGCTCCAGAAACTCCTTGCGGTACTCGCCCTTGCGGTCCCGTACGATGGGCGCCAACAGGTAACCGCGCGTCCCCTCGGGCATCGCCATGATCCGGTCGACCATATCCTGCACCTGCTGGGCCTCGATCGGCAGGCCCGTCGCCGGGCTATAGGGCGTGCCCGCCCGCGCAAACAACAGGCGCATATAGTCGTAAATTTCCGTCACCGTCCCCACGGTCGAGCGGGGATTCTTCGAGGTCGTCTTCTGCTCAATCGAAATCGCCGGGCTCAACCCGCTGATGTGGTCCACATCCGGCTTTTCCATCATATCCAGAAACTGACGCGCATAGGCCGACAGCGATTCGACATAGCGCCGCTGGCCCTCGGCATAAATCGTATCAAACGCCAAAGACGATTTGCCAGAGCCCGACAGGCCGGTGATCACCACCAGCTCATTGCGCGGAATATCCACGTCAATCGACTTCAGATTATGCTCGCGCGCCCCGCGGACTTCGATATTTTTCTGCTCTGTCATGGCAAACCCCTCAATATGGGAAATCTAGGTCATCGCGCCCGGCGATCCAAGAGAAAATAGTGAACATTTCATGAACATTTAACCGGTTCATGCCAAATTGACCGCATCCCGCCCCATCACGCATCCCCCGTGACCGGGGCACCGGCACCGCGTCTGCGCCAGGCCAGCAGCAGATGCACGCCACCGCCCGCAAAACACAGCGCAGCCAGCACCCACATCACCCCATCATACCCGCCATAGGCCAGAACCGCGACCATCAGAGGCGTTCCAATCGTATTGCCCAGATTGCCCATCTGCGCCATGCCCCCATTGGCCAGCGCCCGCCCCTCGGCCTGCGCGCTCAACTGGGGCACCGCCGCAAAACTCGCCCCCTGGATCAAGCCCAGGGCCGCCCCCAACGCCAGGGCCAGCACCGGCGCTCCGGGCCAGACCAGCAACCCAATCGCAGACAGAATACACAGGCCAAAACCGCTCACAACAACGCTCACCGCACTGACATGGCGCAACATCCAGACCCCCAGCGTCAAAGACGACAGGATCGACATCAAAGGCATCGCGCCCATGATCATGGCCCGGCTCTCCGCCGGCAAGAAAGGCGGCAGAACCGTCAACACACTGACAAAACACGCGGTGTAAAACAGCCACCCCAGCGCCGGCGCCCCGATCCAGGGCGACCGGTAAATCCGCCCATGCGCCCGCACCGCCTCAATCAGCGAAAAGGGCTGCGTCCCCCGCGCCACGCGCGGCAGGCTCACCCACAAGATCGCCGCCATCACACACATATACCCGGCATGCGCCGCCATCAGCGCCCCAACTCCGAAACGATCGGCCAATGGCACGCCGAACCACGCCAGAATGGCAAACGCCACGCCAAAGAAACTGCCCCACAGGGTCAGGCTGCGCCCGGCATCCTTCGGGTGGCTCAACTCTGCCACCAGCGTCGGCGCGGCCACCACCACCGCCAAATGCGACGCCCCCTCCACCACACGGCTCAGCAGAAACACGGGCAGCGTCGGCAATATCGCCTGCACCGCAGACATCGCCCCGCCCACCACCAGCGCCCCCAGCAAGGCCCGCCGATATCCGATCCGCGCCACCAGCACCCCGGCCACAACTCCGAACACAATGCCCAGAAACCCGACCAGCGACACAGCAAATCCCAAACCCGCCCCCGCCTGCGGATAGATCGCGGGCAGCCGGTCAAAAATCACACTGATCTTGCCATATTGCGCAGCCGCGCCCAATCCGGCCAACCAGATGAGCCAGACCAGCGGCCAATTTGTACGTGATGTCATATCGCTGCTTTGACGCCAGAACGATCCAAAGTCAAACCTCCAAAACCGCAGGGATGCGACCTGTCCGGGGGCCGCGCCAGATCATGCGCCCCGGCGTTGTGCCAGCGCCCAGGCGCAAATCGGCATTTCCGGATCGTTGTCCAGAGAATCCGCCTCCGGATCGTATTTCGGAGGCCAATCCTCTTCCATATTGCGCAGCGCCGCATTCCGGTTGCCCCATTGATCGGCCCGGATCGCATCCTCTTCAAATCCGGCTTCGATCAACAGGTTCTTCAACCCCCGCGCCGACCAACGCGAATTATCCATCGGCGCCGCATGAAACGGGATGAAAAACGGCACCGCCACCCAGAAATACCCGCCCGGGCGCAACATCTCGAACACATGCCGCGTCGCCGCATAGGGCCGGTCCAAATGCTCCCAGACCTGATTGGCCAGGATCAGATCATATTGCAAAACCTGCCCCTCTGCGTCGACATAGGGTCCGGCGCAGATGTCCCATTTCGGATACCGAAACTGCCGATACGACCGAAACGCAAACATGCGCCCCCATTTGCCCGAGATCTCGGCTGCATCCATCTGCTCGGGGCCAAGCCCCTTGATCAAACGACGGCTCGACCGCGCCATGACAATCCGGTTCAAACTGGCCAATGCTGCCTCCTTGCTCTGATCCGCACCAAAGCAGCCCCCGGGCATAGCGTCCAGTCACCCACACCGCTTTCCCGCACCAAAACGCCCACAGGCGAACCCATCTTTGCCCGCCGCACAGTGCTGGCGAAGGACAGCACACAGCAAAACACTTGCCTCCAGGCTGCATTCGGCGAGCCAGGCCTTGCCCCTTATGACACAGAAAAACCCCCGCCGGGAACCTCCGAGAGAGGGTTATCTTTACCACATAAGCGGCTGATTTTACATATGAATGACGCGGTCGTAGGCGTCCAGAACGCTTTCGTGCATCATCTCGCTCAACGTCGGATGAGGGAAAACCGTGTGCATCAGATCCTCTTCGGTGGTCTCCAACTGACGGCCCACCACATAGCCCTGAATCAACTCGGTCACTTCCGCCCCAACCATATGCGCGCCCAACAATTCACCGGTCTTGGCATCAAACACGGTCTTCACCATGCCCTCCTGCTCGCCCAATGCGATGGCCTTGCCGTTGCCCAGAAACGGGAACCGCCCGACCTTCACATCATAGCCCAGCTCCTTGGCCTTGGCCTCGGTATAGCCGACGGACGCCACCTGAGGATGGCAATAGGTGCAACCGGCAATGCTCTCGGGTTTGACCGGATGCACCGATTTCCCCGCAATCAGCTCTGCCACCATAACGCCCTCGTGGCTGGCCTTATGCGCCAGCCAGGGTGCCCCGGCGATGTCCCCAATCGCATACAGCCCCTCAACGCCGGTCCGGCAATGGGTATCGGTCACCACATGGCTGCGATCAATCTGCACACCCAATGCCTCCAGCCCCAGCCCCTCGACATTGCCAACGATGCCCACCGCAGAGATCACCGTGTCAAACTCATGTTTCTCAACCTTGCCACCGGCCTCGATATGCGCCGTAACCGTGCCTTTGCCCCGGTCCAACTGCTTGACCATGGATTTCTCCATGATCTTCATCCCCTGTTTGACAAATTGCTTCTTGGCAAAGGCGCTGATCTCTGCGTCCTCAACCGGCAACACCCGGTCCATCACCTCAACAACCGTCGTTTCACAGCCCAACGTGTTGTAAAAGCTCGCAAACTCGATCCCGATTGCACCCGATCCGATCACCAGCAGCTTTTTCGGCATCCGTGGCGGCACCAGCGCATGTTTATAGGTCCAGACCAGATCGCCATCCGCCTCCAGCCCGGGCAATTCACGGGCCCGCGCGCCGGTGGCCAAAATGATGTTCTTGGCCGTCAGCTCTTCGCTGCCCTTGTCCGTCTTGACGCTGACCTTGCCCTTTGCAGGCAGGCTCGCCTCGCCCATCACCACCGTGACCTTGTTCTTCTTCAACAGATGTTTGACACCGCCACTCAGCTGGCTGGCAACCCCGCGCGACCGTTTGACCACCGCGTCCAGATCATATCCGATCTTCTCTGCCTTCAGACCAAACTCTCCGGCCCGCTCTATCAAATGAAACACTTCCGAGGACCGCAACAAAGCCTTGGTCGGGATACAGCCCCAGTTCAAACAGATGCCGCCCAGATGCTCGCGTTCGACCACGGCCGTCTTCAGACCCAGTTGCGCGGCCCGGATCGCCGCAACATAGCCCCCGGGGCCTGAACCAATTACAACAAGATCAAAAGATTGCGCGGCCATGTCTGCCTCCTGACATCGGTCTGAATAAAACTAGTTTAGTATTAAACTATATTTCCAACGATCACAACTCACAGCATCCGCGACATATCGAAACGTTCCACTGTGCCTTGGTCATCAGGTGCAGTATCCTCTGCCCGACTCCATTTGACGAGGCCTGAATGTCCAAACTGATAAAAGACCTGTTCCTGGCGATGCTCAACGCCACACTCCTCCTGATCGCCCTCTGCCTGGTCCTCGGGCTGATGGTGGTGAACCGCGCCAATTCCATAACCGAGACCTTCGCCACCAACCTGATCAAACTCGAACCCGTCAAGGATGAGGTCGTCGGCGCCCGCGAAGACATCGCCGCATTGCGCACCGACCTTGCCGATCTGAAAGCCAACCCAAGCGGGTTGAGCGAGGCCGCGCTCAACCAACTGGGCACGCGCGTTGATGCAATGTCCGAACGTATGGATGGGCTGGAAGAGACGATTCAAGAGGTCAAACAGATGCCTTACGACCTCACCGAACACGCCATCGAAACCGCCGCCGATCGTTTCGGCCAGGTTGTGGCCCCGCTGGTGGCGAACCGCGCCGATCAGTAAACGCGCACCCGCGCGTCCTTGTCTGCCCAGACCCCGGGCAGACAAATCACCTGGCGGCCCGAGTCAGCCCGCCTTTTGCAGATCCCGCACGGTTGTCCCATAGCCGCCCTCGGCCACATAATTCCGCTCTGTCGCGGTCATGCAGCGGGACAGGGCCTCGTTGCGGTAGGGAAAGCGGCCAAATTTGCGGATCACTTCGCGATGCGCCCGCGCGTGCAACAGATTGGGCGCGCCGCATTCCGGCATCCGCTCATGCATCAGCCGCACACAACGATCCTGATCAATCAGGCTCTCGGAATGCATAAGAGGCAGGTAAAAGAACTGCCGGGCGGGTTCGTCAATCTTCAGGTCCCAACCCTTGTCAATCGCCGCCTTGGCCGCCGCCACAGCCGCCCGGTCGGTCAGAAACGCCCGCCCGTCGCCCCGGAACATATTGCGGGGAAACTGATCCGTCACAATGATATACGCCAACGTCCCGCTTGGATACGTCAACCACAGTGAATGCCGCCCTTCCCGCGCCGCATCCCACAGAGGCATAAACCGCGCAGTGATCTCCTGATCCAGCTCCGCATCCTGTTTATACCACCCCTCAGGGCCGATCTCATCCAACCAAAAACTCAATACCTCTTCAGGTGCCGCCATAGTTGTGTCTCCGCTTAATAGCTGGTGGCTACTGTTCTGAATTCCTAAATCCAATTGACAGAAATGTAACAGTCACAATTTGCAACATAGGCGAAACATCCCACCACCTTAGGGGGAATTCTCGCCTTCCTGCGCCTCCAATTCGGCCTCAATGGCCACTTCCTGTGCAACTTCCATACCCACTGCTGTCATAATGGGCGAAATTGGCGCGTAGAGGCCCGTGTCCTCGACCGAGATACCAGCCCGCTGAGTCATCCGGTACATCGCATAGCCGCCGATCAACGCCATCAACGTGCCAATAAACAGGAAAAAGCCCAGCGGCCCAAAGACCAGATCGCTCATCAGCCAACCGGTAATCAGCGGTCCCGCAATCGCCCCCAGCCCGTTGATAAACACCATCCCACCAGAGGCAGCCGCCATATCCTCGTGCTCCAGATAGTCATTCGTATGCGCCAATAGCAATGAATACATAGGGTTACTCACCCCGCCAATCAAAAACGCAACCACCAGCAGAACCGAATACGCCTCGCCGAAAAACAACCCGAACGCAGAACAGACACAGCCCACAATCGCCGCGGCCATCACCAGCAACCGGCGATCCATCCGGTCCGACATCCAGCCCAGCGGATATTGCAGCACCATCGCCCCCACATAAAACATCGCCACAAAGATCGAGATCT
This sequence comes from Marinibacterium sp., assembly GCA_034670145.1. GTDB lineage: Bacteria > Pseudomonadota > Alphaproteobacteria > Rhodobacterales > Rhodobacteraceae > HXMU1420-2. The sequence continues at coordinate 31,433 of JAXMOA010000020.1, read as the reverse complement.
GGGTCAACGTCAGCCCGGCCTGCGCCGCAAAAACGGCCCCCATCCCGAACTGCGCCGAGAACACGCCGCCCAGCAAAAACATGCCGACACAGCCCAGCGGAGAAATGTGAAACAGACTGCGCAGCGACATCGCCTTGGTTGTCGCAAAAGCAGGGGTCGGGCTGATCGACAACAGGATCGGCGCAAAGGAAATCGAAACCAGAACCGAGGCGATCACAAAGGTCAGATACCCCGCCGGATCACCCACCAGCAACAGCGCCTGCGCCGTCACAATACCCAGCATCTGCATGATCATATACAACGACAAAGCCTGCCCGCGATGCTCGTTGTCCGTGCTTTCATTCAGCCAGCTTTCGGCAGTCACATAAACCCCCGAGAAACAAAACCCGATCATCACCCGGCCAATGGTCCAGGCAATCGGATCCGCCAGCGCCGGATATAAAATCATCACCGCCGAGATAAAGGACGCCAGCGCCGCAAACACCCGCACATGTCCGACCCGCCGGATCAGCTCGGGCGCCAGCCGCGATCCCCCCAGGAACCCGACAAAATAGGCCGACATGACAACCGACATCTCAAAGGTGCTGAACCCCTCGATCTCGCCACGCACGCCCAGAATGGTGCCCTGCAGGCCATTCCCGACCATCAACAGCCCCATGCCCAGCAATAACGCCCAGGCGTTGCCTAGAACCTGAAACATCGGCGTACTCCATTCCTCAACTTGTCGGTGTCAGATCACTCTGAGCCTGTCGCCACCCGGGCGCGTTGGTATCAGCGACATGCAAAGGTCATGTTACGACCTTGCGTCCAAAACAATGATACCGCGCGCCTCCGCCGGGCAAGATACGGCTTGTTCCCTATGCTTCGGGAAACAACAAGGACGCATCCCCGTACGAGAAAAAGCGGTATTTTTCAGCAACCGCATGGGCATAGATCGCCCGCACCCGATCCGCCCCCATCAACGCCGACACCAACATCATCAAGGTCGATTTGGGCAGATGAAAATTGGTCATCAGCGCATCGGTGACCCGGAACCGGAAACCGGGATAAATGAAGATATCCGTTTTCCCCTCCCAGGGCGCGATCTCCCCCCCGGCGGCCGCCGTTTCGATCAGGCGCAGGGCAGTGGTGCCAACCGGAATGATGCGCCCGCCCTCGGCCTTGGTCCGGGCAATCTCGGTCGCGGCCTGCGCCGTCACCCGGCCCCATTCCGCGTGCATCTTATGCGTGGTCACATCCTCGACCTTGACCGGCAAAAACGTCCCGGCCCCCACATGCAGCGTCACATGCGAAAACGTGACGCCATGATCCGCCATCCGCGCCAGCAGCGGCGCATCAAAATGCAACGACGCCGTCGGCGCGGCCACCGCTCCGGTGTGGCGCGCCCAGACCGTCTGATAATCCGTCAGATCCTGCGCATCCGTCGCCCGCCGTGCCGCGATATAGGGCGGCAAAGGCATCTTGCCCGCCTCCGCCAGCGCCGCATCAAAATCATCGCCCTCCAGATTGAACCGAAACAGGCCCTGCCCGTCCTCAACCCGCTCCAGCTGCGCCGACAAAGCCTCTGAAAACACAACGCTTTCCCCGACACGGATCTTTTTCAACGGCTTGACCAATGACAGCCACAGCCCATCCGCCCGCGGCTCCAAAAGCGTCAGCTCGATCCGGGCACCGGTTTCATTCTGCGATCCGTCCCGATACCGCTGACCGCTCAGCCGGGCCGGAATGACCCGCGTGTCATTCAGCACCAGGCGATCACCGGGGCGCAGCCAGTCCAACAGACCATCCACTCGGGCATCCGTGATCCGGTCGCCCTCGGCCACCAGCAACCGCGCCGAGGTGCGCGGCCGCGCAGGCCGCGTCGCAATCAACTCTTCTGGCAGATGGAAATCAAAATCCGACAGCTGCATGGTCCGGCTCCGGATCAGGTTTCGACAATCACCACCGATTGCCCCTTCGCTGCCAGCGCAATCTCTCCGTTGCACAGCCGCAGGGCGTCGTCGCCAAACACTTCGCGCCGCCAGCCCTGCAGCGCCGCAACATCCCGCTCGCCCGCTGCAATCTGATCCAGCTCGGCACTGGGCGCAATCAACCGCGCCGCCACACCCGAGGCCTCGGTCTTGGACTTCAGCAACACCCGCAACAGATCCGCCAACGCCGGATTCACCTGCAACTTGTCACGCGACATATCCGGTTTCGGGAAATTCTCTGGCGCACAGGCCAGACCCTTTGTAACCGCCGCCAGAATACCATCCGCGATCGGCCCCTTGCGGGCCTCGCGCAACAACAGCCTGGACTGTCCCAGTTCACCAATATTCTTGGGCTTGGTCGAGGCCAGCTCGACCAGCGCATCATCCTTGAAAACCCGATTGCGCGGCACATTGTTGGTGCGGGCATGAAGCTCGCGAAAGGCCGCCAATTCCCGCACAATTGCCAGAAACTTGCCCGAGGAACTGCGCGTCTTGATCCGCTTCCAGGCCTGCTCGGGCGGCGTTTCATAGGTCGCCGGATCTGTCAGACCGCCCAGCTCTTCTTCCACCCAACGGGTGCGCCCCGTCCGCTCCAGCTCGGCCGCCAGATAGACATAAATGTCGCGCAGATGGGTCACATCCGCAATTGCATAGACCTGCTGCGCCTTGCTCAGCGGCCGCCGCGACCAATCTGTAAACCGGGAGGTCTTGTCCACCGACTGTTTGGCAATCTTGCGCACCAGCGTCTCATATCCGACCTGTTCGCCAAACCCACAGACCATCGCGGCCACCTGCGTGTCAAACAACGGCGTCGGAAACACTTTGGCCTCGACCCAGAAAATCTCCAGATCCTGACGCGCCGCGTGAAACACTTTGACCACCGAAGTGTCCCGAAACAACGCATGCAGCGGTTCCAGCGAGAGGCCCTGAGCCAAAGGATCGACCAGAACGGCGCTCTCCTCCCCCTCGCCCGGAACGGCCAGCTGGACCAGACACAGTTTCGAATAATACGTCCGCTCGCGCAGGAATTCGGTATCAACTGTGACAAACGGATAGGCTCTGGCGGCGACGCAAAAGGCCTCAAGTTCGGAAGTGGTGGTAATCGTTTTCATTCGTTCGTGCAGACTCGTGTGTTTATTTGTTGTTTTTGTGCCGCTGAACGGCTCGGCTGCCCCATTTCCACCCGTTTTAGGCCAATACGGTGGATTTGACCAGTTCCCAGCGCAAACCGTCAGGCAAAATCAATCCGCGTCTCATTGCCGTCGGCGAAATTCCGCAAAACAGCCGGATATAATTTATGCTCCAACCGCAAAACCCGAGCGGCCAGACGATCAGGCGTATCATCCGGCAAAACATCCAGCCGCGCCTGCCCCAGGATCGGCCCCGCATCCAGCTCTGCCGTCACTTTATGCACGCTGCACCCATGTTGGGCGTCCCCCGCCTCCAATGCCCGCGCATGTGTGTTCAGCCCCGGATACTTCGGCAGCAAGGACGGATGAATGTTCAACATCCGCCCCTCCCAACGCTCCACAAACCCCGAGGTCAGAATCCGCATAAAGCCGGCATAGCAAATGATATCGGGGGCCGCGGCCTCCAGCTGGGCCGTCAGATCCGCCTCAAAGGCCGCACGATCCCCGCGAAAGGGCCGGTGATCCACAACAGCCGTCGCCACCCCCCGCCCGGCGGCTTTCGCCAGACCCGCCGCATCAGGCCGGTTTGACAGCACCAGACAGGGCCGCGCCGGATGATCGCCGGTCATACTGTCAACCAAGGCCATCATATTCGAACCACCGCCCGAAATCAGAAAAGCAACCCGCTTGTGAGTCACAAAAGCGCACCTTCATACCGGATGCCGTCGCCCTCGCTCACCGTCCCGATGCGATACACATCCTCGCCCGCCTCAACCAAAAGCGCGCTCAACGCCTCGGCCCGATCCGGCGCACAGACCAACACCATGCCCACCCCACAATTGAAGGTCTTCAGCATCTCAGGCTCAACCACACCCCCGGTCTGCGCCAACCACTCAAACAGCGGCGGCAGGCTCCAGGCGTTCAGATCAATATCCGCGCCCAACCCCTCAGGCAGCACACGCGGCAGGTTCTCGGTCAATCCACCGCCGGTGATATGGGCCAGCGCATGCACCCCCCCCGCCCGGATCGCCTGCAAGGCCGAAGCGACATAAACCCGCGTCGGCGCCAACAAGGCATCCCCCAGGGTTGTCCCCTCAAAGGGCGATTCCCAGGTCAGGTCCGACACCTCGACAATGCGACGCACCAGCGAATACCCGTTGGAATGCACGCCGCCGCTGGCCAGCCCCAGCACCACATCACCGGCCTGCACACCATCCGGCAACACCGCACCGCGCTCCATCGCCCCAACCGCGAAGCCGGCCAGATCGAAATCCCCCGCCTCATACATGCCCGGCATCTCGGCGGTTTCCCCACCAATCAAGGCACAGCCCGCCTGCACACATCCTTCGGCAATACCCTCGACAACCAGCGCCGCGCTCTGCGTATCCAACTTGCCCGTCGCGAAATAATCCAGAAAGAACAACGGCTCCGCCCCCTGGCACACCAGGTCGTTCACACACATCGCCACCAGATCAATCCCGACCGAGCCGACCCGCCCGGTATCAATCGCGATCCGCAATTTGGTGCCCACCCCATCCGTGGCCGCCACCAGAACCGGATCCTCAAAGCCAGCGGCCTTCAAATCAAACAACGCGCCAAAACCGCCCAGTCCAGACATGACACCCGACCGTTTGGTGCGCGCCGCCGCCGGTTTGATCCGCTCAACTAAAGCGTTTCCCGCGTCGATATCAACGCCAGCCTGCGCATAGGTCAGTCCATTCTTTCCCACAGTCATCCTGAGGCCCCTTTCATCGCTGCCCCGCGCCCTATTCCATCAGCCGCGCGCATGCAACGGTTACGCTTGACGCGGGCGGGGTTCATGATACCAGAACAAACCAGGTCGGGCCTGTAGCTCAATCGGTTAGAGCAGGGCGCTCATAACGCCTTGGTTGGGGGTTCGAGTCCCTCCGGGCCTACCACACTGCGAAAACGGCATTGGAATCATATTCTTTTTCGCCGTTTTTGTATCATGGCCTGATAGGGATACACCGTTCCTGGTCTGTTCGCCGCCCATCACCAGATATGCGAGTCGCGCCGCCCCGGTGCCGCGCTGTGCTTCTTGAAGGGTCTGCTGCCCTCCCCAGGCCATCCGCCGATGGCCGCAACAGAACGGGGTGAGACACCTTGGAGTGCGGAGACAATCCGCGCATCTGATGGCTCTTTGACTGAAATTGACCCGCTTGGCATCCTGAAATACGAAGGAGACGCGCAAGCGTTCCTCGATAAAAATGGAGTGCATCACAATGACTACGCCCCAATACGTGCCGACGATGCCGGGACCGGGCTTGGACGACGTGGATACGAGCAGCGGGGTCAAGATGATCAAAGCGCGACTCGCGCAGGTCAGCCAGATGGACCCGAGCGTCCCATGGGTCACACCACGGATCAAGGCGCTGGAAGAGGCCCTGCAAAAGGCCACGGAGCTCAAAATTCCATAGAGTCCGATTTTGCTCACGCACTTGATGAGGTGGAAGCTGGTAAATCCGGTCCTGAAAGAGAGGCCAATGCATCAGGCGATGTGCTTGGCCGGGCAATGTCCGGTACGATTGGGTCTCGGGACGCGGGAAACACGGCCAGGGCAGCAGGGATGAAAGGGGACGCCCCCCCCTAAACACCGGCAATGCCAATACTGCGAGCCCTGACCGCGGAAGTCCAAAGGTACGCACAGGCGACGCTGGTATCCAATCAGTCACCAAAGAGGCTCACAGGCCCCCTAAGGCCCAGCAGACAAGGTCTCCAGAAAGGCGACCAGATCCGCACTCTCCTGCGCGTTCAGATGCAGAGGGGCCAAAATCGCCTCGCCATCCGCATGCAGCCGTTCTGTATCAATCTCGCTGTAGTGCCGGATCACCGCCTCCAGATCCGGCAGGCTCCCGTCATGCATATAGGGCGCGGTTTCAGCGACCCCGCGCAGGCTGGGCGTGCGAAACCGGCCAAAATCGGCATGGCTCCGGCGCAGATTGCGCACCCACCACGCGCCGGTCGCCTCCGCATCATCGCTCCACACCCCGTCCAGCGTATAGGCGCTCGACAGCAGAAAATTCAGCCCCCCAAACCGCCCCTCATCGACCGAGGTCTCACTCAGGAAATAGGGAACCCCCGCATCGTGAAACTCATTGTTCGAAAATCGCGCGCCATTGTGGCAAAACACACAATTCCCGCGCCCCAGAAACAATTGCAAACCCCGCTGGGCCGTATCAGGATATCTCTCGGCCGCAGCCTGGTCGCCCCGCGCCAAGGCCTCCCGAAACGCGTCAAACGCGGTTGGCGGCGTCACCAGCGTCTCCAGATAGGCAGACAACAACTTGGCCGTATTGACCAATACCATTTCCGCGTCCTGATCCCGGATATCACCAAAAACACCCTGAAAATCCGCAGCATACAGACTCTCGGATATCGCCCGCTTCAAACTCTCAGGGCGATGCCCCATCTCTTGTGCATCCACGATGGGATGCAGGCTCGCCGCCCACAGGTTATCGCTCTTGCCGCCCCAACCATACCATCGAAGCCCGGCAAGGTTGCGCAGCGAAGGGCTATTGCGATCCAACAGCACACGCCCGACCGCCCGGGCCTGCGGCGTGGTAAACCCCTGCTCCGGGTCGTGGCAGCTGGCACAGGAAAACGCGCCATCCACCGACAACAGCGGGTCGTTGAACAAAGCCGCGCCAAGCGCAATCGCCGCTGCCTGACCCGACACCCTGTTGCTTGCATCCGGCCTGACCTGCGGCGGCCACGGACCAAAGGACAGCGTCTGGCTGATCTCTGCATCCGACAACAGAACCTCTGCCTGCACCGCACCGGCCATAGCCAGAACCGCCGCGACCAGCCACGCTTTCATCTTGCGGCTATGTCAAACGTGTAAGACGTCGCCTGCCCGCCCAGGGCGACATCCACCTGCACCTGCCAGCGGCCCGGCATATGAAACAGCATCTCATCCACCGCAAACACGCCGCGGCCCAATGCGGTCACCCGGGGCGTATAGTTCATCCCATGTTGATGCGCCGGCATGATGGCATCCACCCGCAGCGCCGTAATCGCGCGATCGTCACAGACAGTCACCCGCATCGAAAACGGCTGCGCCAAAGGCACCTCGCCAACCGCCAGATAGACCGCCGGCGCCTCATTCTCCTGCGCCACCATAGGCACCCCATCCGCATCGCAGGCCATCGCCGCGCCAGAGGATGCCATCAGCCAGACAGCCCAGCGGATCATTCCGCCCCCAGCATCCGTTCGGCATTGCCAAAGGCGATGTTGTCGGCAATCTCAGCAGGCAACAGGTTCAACCACTCCCGCGTGAATTCCGCATGGGAGCCCACATAATACCAGCGTTCCGGCGCAAACGTATCCGTCCCGACCATGAAACGATCCGGATGCGCCACAAAGGCCGCCCGCCAATCCGGGTCCAGTCGGCCCTGCGAAACCATATCCGACCGAAACGCCAGATCCGCCCACAACCTGGGATAAAGGCGCAACGCCGCCGCCACACTGGCCGGATCGTCAAACCCCGAATGCGCCCATAACACCCGCGCGCCGGGCCAGCTCTCAAAAATCAGATCCAAAGCCGCGCGATTCCCATGGTGATGCAAAATCAGGTTCCGCTCCCGCGCCAGTTCAATCATGCGCTGGATGACCGGCGTTTTGATATCCTCCCCATAGGCATGAAACTCGCCAATCGCGGCATAGCTGTTGCGCGCCAGATTGGTTTCCAGATAGTCAATGACCGTCTCATCATGCATCCAGCTGTTGATCTCACCGCGCCGACGATACGGACGAAGCGCCGGCACAACGATGTCCGGCGCGGCCGCCAGCAACAGCTGCGTGCCATTGTCATCCGAACTGGAAACCAGCGCCTTTCGCACCCCGGCCTCCCGCAGGATCCTGGCCACCTGCTCTGGCGGCACCTGTGTAACGGCATCATGGCTATAATGTATATGCGCATCAAAAATCGGCCGATCCTGGGCAATCGCCGCGCCGCAACTGATAGCTGCCACCACAAGGAAAACTGTCTTCAGCACATCCGGTATCCTCAAAAATACGCATCTCGCCTGAACGTGGCGCATTTCACAAAAACATCCAGATCCCCGCACAGATTTCACACCTCTGCGCCCATGTCGCCGGATCGGTCCCCTCCTTTTAAACGGCCACGCCCCCATTGGACCGACCGACCCGGCTAAGCCGAGAGCAGCACAAACACCACTGCGCCAATGACCGCCAGCAGCACCCAAAACCACCAGCGATTGTGCAGCGGCAAAGATTTAAAGCAATACGAACAGGTCGAAGTCCCAAACCTGACCCGATAATTGCATTTGCAGCGAACTAAACGAATTGCCATATGCGATCATCATTTTGCACGGTTTTTCCCCCCCAGAAAAAAAATTGTTGCTCAAATCGGTCTACGAAACAGACCTCACCAAACCCATAATTTTCCACATTTTGCGGGGAAACATATGCAAAATCTGTCACAAATTTTCCAAACCTGCTCAAGCCTTTGAAAACACAGCAGGTAAATCCTCACCAAAATCTTGAAAAATGCGGGCAAACGCCGCCAAAATGGCCGCCCAGGCCGGATATCAAACTCTGATGCCCGCCAATTGCAGCCGATCACCCGCTGCGCTTCCCCCCCCCGCAGCAGAGCGATTCACCCAACATCCTAACGACCGATCACAATGTCCGCGCACAAGCCCCCCAGCCGTGTGCTGTCCGTCAATCGCAGCACGCCCCCATGCGCCCGCGCAACATCCGCCGTAATGGCCAAACCCAGCCCAACGCCGCTGCCCCGGTTTTGATTGCGCGCCGGATCCAGTCGCGCAAACGGTTTGACCGCTTCGGCCCGCTGATCCGCCGGAATGCCGGGGCCGTCATCCTCCACCCGGATCCGCAGAGACCGATCCGTCAACGCCACCGACACATCCGCCCGGTTGCCATATCGCGTGGCGTTCTCGATCAGGTTCTCAACCGCCCGACGGATCGCCAGAGGCCGCAAGTTGATGCGCCCTGCCCCTTCCGCCGAAATCAATTCAACCGCCTTGCCAGCCCGCGCGCCATCCTCGACAACCCGGGTCACCAGCGCCAAGGGATCACATTCCTCCGCGTCCCCGGCCGCCGCGCCTTTGGCAAAGCTCAGGAACTCGTCCAGCATCCGCTCCATTTCCCCCAGATCGTCCAGCAGAGGCCCCGCCTCCTCATCCTCCATCATCGCCAGACCCAGCTTCAACCGCGTCAACGGCGTGCGCAGATCATGGCTGACCCCGGACAACATCAATGTGCGCTGCTCGATGTGGCGCTCAATCCGCGCCCGCATATCCAAAAACGCACTCCCCGCAGCCCGCACCTCCAACGCCCCGCTCGGCGCATATGACACATGCCGCCCGCGCCCAAAGGCCTGCGCAGCTTCCGCCAATTTGGTGATCGGGCGCAGCTGGTTGCGCAAATAGATATAGGCCACCAAAACCATCAGCACGCCGGTAAACGCCATGATGACCAGCAATTGATGCGGCGCAGCAGCCGACAATCGACGCCGGTCAAACTCCATCGCAATCGGGCCCAGATCCGTCTCAAAATACAACATCACCCGCGGCGCCGCCGGCAATGTCACCGCACGCAGATTGCCAAAGGCATCATGCAACAGCCCCGTCAGAACAATCCCTGAATAGTCGTAAAACAGCCGCGAATCCCGCGCCGGAATCTCCTCTTCAGAGACGAATAACACCGCAATCTGAAGCGTCTCGGTCACCGGGCTCGCCGCCTCCAGCGCCGCAATCCGGCTCTCCTGCCCGCCCATCGTCTCCTGCACCAGCCGCAGCTCGCGTATAACGGTCTGCGTCATCTGCGTCGTCACATCCTCCAGATGACGCTGAATGAACCCCACCGAAACGATCGTCAGCAACACCAACACAGGCGCCACCAGGATCAACGCAGCCCGACTGTGCAGACGACGCGGCATATATTGTTTGAGCCATGGCAAAGACATGCGCTAAACCTAAACACACATTACACAAAGAGGAAGCCAGATGCAGCCGCCCGACGATTTCAATCCACCCATCGGTGTGGCCGAGCAGCTGGCACCAGGCCTGCGCCGCATCGTGGCACCCAACCCCTCCCCGATGACCTACCGCGGCACCAACACCTATATCCTCGGAGACACCGGTCTTGCCGTGATCGACCCCGGCCCCGACCACACCGCGCACCTACAAGCCATCCTCGCCGCCGTCGGCCCCGGCCAGTCCATCACCCATATCATCGTGACCCACTCCCATATCGACCACTCCCCACTGGCAGCCCCCCTCGCCCAGGCCACCGGCGCACCGATCCTCGCATTCGGAGACGCAACCGCCGGCCGCAGCGCCGTCATGACCGCCCTGGCCAACAGCGGCATGGCCGGCGGCGGAGAAGGCATCGACACCCAGTTCACTCCGGACCAAACCCTGGCCGACGGCGACCATATCCACGGCGACACCTGGTCCCTCGAAGTCATCCACACCCCAGGCCACCTGGGCAATCACATCGCGCTCGCCTGGGGCACCGCCTGCTTTACGGCGGATCACGTCATGGGCTGGGCCAGCTCGCTGGTCTCCCCCCCCGATGGCGACCTGACCGATTTCATGGCCTCCTGTGAACGGCTGCAAGCGCGCGACTGGTCCATCTTCCACCCCGGCCACGGCGCCCCCGTCACCGACCCGGCCGCGCGCCTCGACTGGCTCGTCACCCACCGCCGCGCCCGCGAAACCGCCATCCTGGCCGCCCTCGCCCAAGGCCCATCCACCGCCCGCGCCCTGGCCGAACAGATCTACACCGAAACCCCCGCCGCACTCCTGGGCGCCGCAGAACGCAACGTCTTTGCGCATCTGGTTGACCTCCAGGGCCGCGCCCTCGCCACCGCCCAAGGAGAGCTATCCGCAGACGCCATTTTCCAGGCCAGCTGACCCACCCAAACTTTTTGCAGATTCCGCCGAAAACCCACTGGACGCCAGAAAACCGGATTGCTATAGCACGCGAACCGTTCCGGCGTAGCTCAGCGGTAGAGCAGTTGACTGTTAATCAATTGGTCGTAGGTTCGATCCCTACCGCCGGAGCCAAAAATTACCAAACCTTCCAAAGGGTTATCGGGTCGCATCTGGGGATAGGATGCGGCCCGTTTTGCTTCGTGTCAGTCTATTGTCAGTCACGTACCGCAATGGCCCATCGCAGGACGGTGGCTACCTGCTGATGCAGACCGCTGGCCTCAGCGTCGCATACAACCGTTACATCATCACCTGGAAGCTCTGTACCGGCATGGCCGCGTCTGATGTGCAGGACACGCTGAACCAGGCGCTGGAAGAAACAGGGCTTGATCAGGCAAACGTTGTTCATCGGCCCCGCGTGCTGTCAGATAATGGCCCCTGTTACATATCCGGTGATCTGGCGGAATATCTGGAAGACAAAGGCATGCCGCACACACGCGGCGCACCATATCACCCGCAAACCCAAGGTAAGATCCGTCTCATCGTTTCTTCGAAACGACTGCCGGGCAGTGGAACGCTGGCATCAGACCCTCAAGAACCGCATCTTGCTGGAGAATTACTTCCTACCCGGCGATCTCGAAGCACATGTCGCCGCCTTCGTCGGCCACTACAACCATCAGCGCTACCATGAGAGTTTGAAGACCCTGACGCCGGCCGACGTCTACACAGGTCGCGGTCACACAATACTGCTCGAACGCGAAAGAACAAAAAGGAGAACCATCGAACTAAGGCGCTTGCAGCACGCCAAATCCGCTGCTTAACTGAAGCCAGATGAGCGATGACCTCTCAAAGTCAAACTGCCATCTGTCTCAAACTATCTGATGACGGACACGCGCAGACCCATCACGAAATGCGTATCACCCGTTGTTGGGGCGTTGTTCCGGGGAATGAGGTGGAGAAGCAATAACTTGAGGTGGAGGTCAGACTGTCGGCGCGCTAACCTCAACTCGGTGTTTCACGATCAAAAAAGGCTTCGATTCTATGCATCTACTTTACTATGACGAGGTGAAGTACGATCCCCCGACACAACCAAACTTTTGGCTTGGCGCGATTTGCGTGGACGCGAATGATGTATCCATGGTCGAAGATGCGGTGAATGACGTTTCCGAGACTGCTTTTGGCTCGCGTTTGCTCGCCAAAGAGACGGAGTTTCACGGAAAAGAAATCTCTGGCGGTCGTGGCAATTTCAAAGGCCGAGACTTTGCGGAGCGTTTAGATATTTTGGCTCAGCTGCTGCGGATTATTGAACAAGAGAAAGTAAAACGCGTTTATATTCGGATTATTCCCGAGAACATCACGCATTCCAGCACACCTCCCGAGGAGATTGCCTTCATGTACCTGATTGAGCAGGCGGACTCCCTGTTTAAGAGTTTGGGGTCAGTGGGGATGTTGTTCGGAGATTACGACGAACCCTTTGTTGGGCCATCTGTGGCGTCGCTTTCTCGCTTTCGCGCAGGGGGAACACATTGGGACAGAGGACGAGAAATCGAGAACATAATTGATACCGTCCACTTTGCGCGCTCCCATCACAGCAGAATGATCCAACTCGCGGATGTGTTCCTTTTTTGTATGCAGTTCATGCAGCAGGACAACTCCAAGGGATGGAGGAAAGGCGTGGCCGATGTGATCGCGGCAAGCGGTATTCAGACTTGCTCACGCGTCCGAGTTTGGCCGAGTGAAGCCCAGTGGTACAAGTGGTAAAGAGACGACCGACGCCGAAATCGGCTGGCAAGGTGAAGAACCACTGCACTGCCGGTCGTAGGCGTAATGTGTGGGTCATACACCGAATAGTCAACTCAATTGCCTCCGAGCAAGCAATACGTCAGCCTTGGTGACGGGTTTTGCCTGAGATTTCTGTCGCTGTTGCAAAGCGCGTTGCAAAAGCCCGCCTAGCAATGCCTAACCGCTTGACCAGCAAGTCGTTCGACCATGGGCGACACTTGATTGACAATCAATCGGCCTTCAATCAGGCCCGCAGTTGCAAGCAAGTCGCAACAATCAGGCGAAGATAGCAGGAGGAGGTCACACCACGCAATCACCAGTTCCAATGATCGCTGCTTGGGTCGTTGATGCTGATCCAATCTGAACAGTGATCCGATTGTTCGATGGGGCGGTCTATAACCGGTCTGAGACCAACGTTAGGGCCGATTCAAGAATAACATGCGGCTAGCGCTGGTCTCTAATGGCTGGATGGACATTTCGTCAGAGGCCATATTGAGCTACATAAAAAAGCTGGCTGCGGAGCGCTTGATAGTGGCGAACGAACTTGACGGAAAATGAGCAATTGAGAACCCAGATTGCCGAACTAAAGGCAAAGCTGGAAGAACTGAACACGCAGTCAGAAAAGAACTTCATCGCTTTCGAGGACTGGGCTAATCAAACCGGTCGATACCTAGGTAAAGTGTCAGTGATCGTGTCCGCTCAGGTCTTCCTAATCATTTTGTTGATCATCTTAGTTGTCTTGTTCTGAACGAAAGTCCCTCTGCGTTTCACCAGACGCCTTCTACCAACAGTAAGGCGGCGCCAGCGACCTTTGCAAATCGGATCAAGATTTTGAGGAGTAGTGCAGGAGTTTCCTATACCAGTGTCGCTAACCCGACAGACGATCCGCCCAACAAGGCCGTCACGACAACGAAAGTCAGCAGGCTGATCAAAACAACAACCAATGCCCCAAGCTGGGTGATCGCAGGCGGTGATGCGGGTGGTTCGATCTGCACCTTGATCAACTGCGGTTCTGGTTCTTGCTGCGGTTTTGGCTCACAGTCGGGCAGGTAGTGGATGTTATTGTTAACCCTTTTCAAGGACATGATTTGGAGCGGCGCTTGGCGCGGTTAACCGGCGGATCGACGTGCCAGATGATGGCGGTTTCGATCAGTTCTTCCTGTGGCACCTTGTATCCACCGACATCAGCAAACTGGACTTCAGCGGCCCAGACCACAAGGTCTCCGTTTTGATTGGCTACCTTCACCACGCCATCGACCATCTGGTCGGTTTTGTAGCGGTTCATGTTGTCCCAGTGGGTTCGCATTCGACTATCCAGATCGGTTGCCTTACCCACGTACAGGACAACACCACCAGACACGAACCAATAGACGCAGTGTTTAAGGCGGGCACAGGTGCCGCTGTCCCAAGTCCAGTTCGCCCCGTCATGATACCATGTCAACGCCGGTGATGCGGACAAGTGAAGATCGTTCTGAACGAACTTCAAAAGTATGTCGAGTGTGCAGCTCAACCGCTCGACTTCGCTCGGATGACATCCAACACCGCGTCCCTAGTGCCCTTGATGTCGAGGTCCTTTAATTGCGCTAAAGCCTGCTTTATGGAGTTCAATTTCAAAACAACCTCACTAGCAATGCCAAGCGCTAGGCCTATACCTGCATCTCGAAAACTCCCGTTGATCAGCTCGCCTGTTGTGGCAGTGTTAAAGTATTCTTGAGCGGCCTCATGTCCCAGGCCAGATGCCGCAAAATAAATTCCCATAGCGGCAGTTACACAGCCATAGATAAACAGAATCCAAGCCGTTGCTGTTCCAATTCGAGCAAAAATCATTTCGTTGGTTCCTTCCAGTCTTCGCAAGACAAATAGGTGAAGTTCTAAGAGGCCATCGTTTCGCCCAACTTCACAAAAGCCTGCCACATATCCGCTACGACCGTGAGAAGGGAATCAGGAGCGACGGTCGTTATCAGACGTGTCATTGCTCGTCTTCTTCGTGTCTGTTATGGGGCAGCCGCTCGTGCCAAACGCTGACCGCCTTACTAATCTCATCTAGAACTTCGATGTTAAGATTTTTCCGATCATACATCGGATTAGCTAACGGCCAACCGATTGGGTTTCTGACCACCAAATTCGGTTCATCAATCGGCGAAACATTGCCCCATAAAACCAGTTGAAACTGCCCGAGACACAATCCGTTCCAGCGCTGTGCGTAGATGACCAACGTTGCATCAACGAGATTCTCCTCAAAAAAGACATCTGGGTTTGTTTCGAAGTCAGGCTCTTCAACGACCTCAAAGCCAATTAACCGAAGCTGATCTTCAAGGTAGGTCGTGGCCTCATTGATGTTCGTCCAACATCCGCCTGTCGCCTGATCTGAGACCGTCACAAATGCACCGCCAAAGTTTTCTGGCTTCCAATTATCGGGCGGCTCATCGGCCAACACAGCCGAATTGGCCAGCGTAATGGCTGTTGCTACACTCAAGATTTTAAGCATTGGTCCGCACCGCCGTACCGTTCATTACCAGCATGATCATCTTTACGCTGCCCATTTCCTGATAATCCAGATCAATCCCGACCACAGCATCAGCATTTAGTTCTTCTGTCTCAAGTTTGAGTTCTCTCAGGCATTCGTTTTTTGCGTCACGCAGGACATTCTGCATCCCCTTGGCGCGGCCACCAAATACGCCACGCACGTCGGCAAACAGGTCGCGGAAAGCATTCACGCCGAACACCAGTTCTGCGGTCACAATACCCAGACGTTCCGCCACTCGCAGGTCATGGGCCGTTTCGGTTGTCAGGATCATGCTTTGTACGCGGGCCTGAAGTTCCAATTCTTTAGGATCGACCGCAGGTTCGCCCGCTTCGCGGTCACGCTCTCTGCGATTAGCCTTCTGTATGTCGAGGCAACGTTCGTGTGCCCGATCTACCATTTCCGAATACCTAACGTGCTCTCCACATTTTCTACACCTCATGATATCACCTTTCGTTCATATGCGGCCCGGATCAGTCGTTCGATGATCTGGGTGCGATTGCGTTCTTCGGTGTAGGCCAGAGTCAGGCCTCCGGTTCCGGTTTCTTTCTGTGTCATGACAAGTAGATGGGACGTGGACCGCACTTATGCTTTCGATTTCACGCCAAAGTATTTTTGGATTGATGCCAATGATAAGGTGATACGGCTCAACCTGCCTCATGGGATGTCCACCTTTAACCCAGCAGGGCCGTGACGACTGCGAAGGTCAACAGGCTGGTCAGAACAGTAACCAACGCCCCCAGCGGTACACGCTCGGGACGTCAGCCGATGGCAGCCGTCAGCGTTGCAAACACCACCAGGCCGACCACCACGGCCACCACCAGGCCCAGAGGTGTGACGGCGGGCTGCGGTGGCGGTGGCGGCACGTCCAGGCGCACGCGGATGACCAGCGGTTCGGGCGTGACATCGTGTATCACGTCCATGGGCTGGCGGGTGTGTAAGTCGATGATGTTGGTCATATCAACAGCCATTGTAATCCTTCGCCACGCATTCTCGGGCCATTCGCTGAGCCTCCGAGATGTCGGTGGCGGTCATCATCCCTGCGATCTTTTCTCGGTTGGCACCAGCACCGCTGATACCCAATGACGCGGCGATGTTGAACCACATGTGGGCGTAAAGATTGTCTTGAATGACGCCGTGGCCGTCGCCGTACATTATACCCAGACCATTCTGTGCAAGTGCATTGCCTTGTTCAGCAGCGAGCCTGTACCAATTGACCGCTTCTGCATAATCCTGTGGGACGCCGTCGCCGTAGGCGTACATCCACCCCAGTAAACCCTGTGCATGTGCATCGCCTTGTTCGGCAGCGAGCCTGTACCAATTGACCGCTTCTGCATAATCCTGTGGGACGCCGTCGCCGCGGGCGTACATCCACCCCAGTAAACCCTGTGCAAGTGCATTGCCTTGTTCAGCAGCGAGCCTGTACCAATTGACCGCTTCGGCATAATCCTGTGGGACGCCGTCGCCGTGGGCGTACATCCACCCCAGTGAACCCTGTGCACGTGCAAGGCCTTGTTCGGCAGCGAGCCTGTACCACTTCACCGCTTCGGCATAATCCCGTGGGACGCCATCGCCGTCGCCTTTGGCGTAAATCATACCCAGATTAAACTGTGCACCTGCATCGCCTTGTTCGGCCAAAGGACGCCATTCCTCCAAGGCCGTTGCATAATCACCAGAATGGTAAGCTGCAAAGCCCTTATTATAATCCTGTGCCAGAACCGATTGTCCGCCAACAACAAGACACATGGCAATTGCTGCTGCTTTAAGAAAGTCGCGCATTTGAGAACCTCCCGATTTCACCGCACAGTAAACCATTCCATCCAAGCTGAGATAATGCGTCACCTGGGCGGCTGAACTGTGAGTTTCGGCCAAAGTTTTTTGATTTGCCGCCAATCACCCAATCATGCGGGCCACATCCCACCGTCGATGTGCGTGCTCATCCACCAGCGCCACGCCATTCACCAGGGCAATTATGCCGTCGATCTTTTCGACACCCCGCCCAGAGAGGCCCGCGTCTCTTTTCTTCAGGCGTCGGTTGCCAGATGGCAGGTCTTCCACCAGCAACGACGTGACATTGGCCATCAACAGCGGGCAGAAGTTATGCCTCACGTTTCCGTCCAACAGGCGGGCCTCCAGGGACGCCAGGGCACTGCCTAGAACCCATGTCTGGGGAACGGAGTGGAAACGATGCCCTGTGGCGTCCTTGAGCCGCTGTACCAGCCCTGTTCGCCCGTGTTCGTCCCCACCTACGACGTCTGGGCTGGCCTGCTTGATGAGGTCGAACACGGCGGTGTCGCATTCCTCGGCGGTCTCGAAAATGTGTAGCGTGCCGCTGGCCTGGGCTTCGGTGTAGGTGTCCCGCAAGTTCTGCGGCGCGCGGTCGAACCCGCTCTGGGTCAGGAACTGTGTGACCCAGACGTCGAGCCGCTGGCCCTTGGTGCGCAGCACCGAGACCGCCATCGGGTCGTCCAAGCTGCCCGCATCCAGTCCCACGGCGCAGAAATCGTACGTCCCAGGTTTCGCTGTCTCGCACAGGTGCCATCTGGCGTGCAGCACGGTTTCCGCTGTCGCGTCGCTGTCGTTGCGTTCGATGCCCAGGCGCTGTGAGAGGGTTAGGGCGAATTGTTCCTGGTCATCAGCGGCCCCAGCTTCGCGCAGTTCGCGTTCGAGTTCGGCGGCATCCATCGTGCCTGGCTGGCTGTCCGTGCGCAGGCTGGGCATACCACGCCACCACGTCTCTGGGTCCAGCGGGCTGATGTCGGGCCGTTCCTTTAGTGGATACGTGAACAACAGCGGCAGATATTCGTCATCGACAATTCGCCCGTCCCGAACACCACGCGCATATGCAAGCTGGCGTTTGAATTCGCCCGTCGGGATGTCGATAGGCATGGTGCTGATACTCAGCACTTTGAACGCCCGTCCCCAGTTCGCACCGCCTGCCCGAAGCTGGTGCACAACGGCACTTGCCTCTCGCAACTGGGCGAGTTCGTGGGTTTCGTCCAGGATGAGAAGAACGGGCCGTTTACCCACCGCCGATTTCATATCGCAGGACAGAATTTGAATTGTGATCCCGCTGGCCTCGTGCACCAAAGCGCGGGCCTGGGCGTTTGTTCTGAACTGGCCACGCAATTCATCGTCGGCCAGGACGGCCTCTAGGACGTGCTCAAACACTATGCGCGCCGCGCCGATTGTTGGCGCGACCACGGCCACCAGGCCGCGCGTATGCACGCCGTCCAGTGCGGAAAGCATCGTATAGCCAAGTGCGAATGCGGCGACACTCACGGATTTTCCACTACCCTTGCCCAGAACCCACAGCGCCTCGCGGCACTGGTAGCTCGACTTCAGCGCTGACCGTTGCCAAGGAAGCCAGCATTCGTCCAACCGTCGGCCAGCCTCTGGTCCCTGTGTGAGCATAAACTTACCTGCCAGCCGCACGAACCGTTCCGCCTGCGCTTCATCGCGGTCGAGCATGGGCACCAGACTGGAAGCATCGGTTGCCCATGCCCAGTTCGGGTTCGCAGTGGATGTGGGGCGGGTGTAGTCGGCCATGACCAGTCAGGCACTCCAGGTCGATGCTGCGGGCTTGGCGGGCTTGCTGGGCGTCACAGCAGCCAATTTGTCCTTACCCAAGCCCAGGGCGGCGGCGAGTTTCGTGGCCGTGCCAGTGTGACGGGCGATAAGTGCGCTGCCTGGGTGTGTCTTGCCTTCTGGAGTAATGAGGCCGCCGTCTGCGTCCATCCGTTCTTGGGCGTCGCGGATGAGGCGGACGTTCAGCAGAAAGATTTCCACGACACTGGCCTTCTCGGGCAGCCACGCGTTCTGGCCCATCAGGTGGCGGATGAGAGCCTGCCACTCTCGCTTATAATGCGCGGGCAGGGATTTCGGCAAAGGCGGCGCTTTCAGTATTGTCTGGGATGCGTTCCCAGAAATGGCGGAAAGTTTGCTGCCGCTACTGCTGGTTGGGTTCGGCATTTTGGGTCTCTTTCAGTTGTGAAAACAGGTCAGGAATCCTGTCATTCTTTTTGGTTGTGTCTGTTTCCGTGTCCCTCAGTGCGGTGGAGCATCTCCCGTTCGAAGAAGCGACCCACCCCCCGCCTGCATGGCTCGCCCCTGTCAGGCGGTCCCTTGCATGACGCGCTTTAGCCCCAGCGCGGTTGTTGCACTCGACACAGGTGGGACGAAGGTTGGCGCGGTCCCAGAAGGTGCTGTTGTCGGGCCGATGCTCGACGTGGTCAGCCTGGGTCGCTGGCCGTTGCCAGCAGATGGCGCAGAGCGGATCGCCAGCCAGGACTTCGGCGCGCAGTTTCTTCCAGCGGGCCAAACCGTACCAGCGTTTGCGCTGACGGACGGCTGGGCTTTTGATGTCCGATTGGTGGCGGCGGTTCATGGCTGAACACCCACCTGGGGCGCGCCGTTTATATGCCGAGATATACAAAATCGGGCCGTTTTCGCGCTCAGCTGCCCAGATGGCAGCCAATATCCGATATAACCAATATGTGGAGACCAGTCGTTATTACGCGTGAACACATACATACGTGTCGGTATATGTATGTGTTCACGCGTAACGATTGGTGGGTTTATATTGGACATATTGGATAAACTCATTTCTGCGCCAACCATTTCTCGAATGCATCGAATAGTTTTCCCCAGTCTGGGTGGTACGGAGACATCCCAGGTGGACCGTTTTCGCTCTCCCCAGTTGGGACAACGGGTAGGACGACAACGCGAACCTGATCGGTTGATGTTTTCCCAGGGCGTGATTGCTTCGCCTCGCCCTGCGTCATGGCCCAGAAGTCCCGCCAGAACGTCTGCTGGGACGCAGCGCGGGACGCCTTGTGTTCGTTCCGTTCGTGCCACGCTTTGTAGAGGCCGTAGAAATCCTTCTTGTCGAATTCGCCTCTCTTGTTCAGCGGCGTCGCAAAGCCACCCGTACCAGCGGCAAGGTTTTCGGCTTCCAGCACTTCGTGCCACCAGCGATGCGTTTCCCGCAGGCTTTGCCGTCTCTGGTCCATGTAGACGGGCGTCATGGGACGGTCGTCCACGGGATGCCAGCCTGTCAGGTCGCGCTGCAACAGGAAGTCCAGTACAATGTTCTTCCCGCCTTGGGTCAGCCAGCGGTGCAGGTCGTCCCAGTAACTGCGCGTCTGTTTGGCTTCGTTCACTTCGAACATGGCAAAGCGTCGGTCGCTCCATTCCACCTGAGCAGCAAACCGATGGTTCGTTGCCATCAGGATGGACAGGCGGTTTTCCATGTTGTGGCTGTCAACGCCTTTGCGAGTGATCGAAATCCACGGTTCGGTGATGATGTTCTTGAACGCATCCGCGCCGCGCAAATCCCCAGCGAACAGGGCTTCATCCGCAAATGCGAACAATGCGCCCTCCAGGTGAGCGTTGAAATGCCCAGTCAGGCCATCAGACCTTGAAACGCTGACCCCGTGCTGTCCAAAGATGGTCAGCAACAGATTGCCCAAGGAGCCCTTACCTGTGCCCTGTAGGGCGCTGATTAGGCAGAGCGCCACGCCGATACGTTCCCCAGGGTTCTGCAAAACCCAAGCCAGCCAGTTCAGGATAAACTCGGCCCACTCGGGCACGCGCTGGGCCAGCAGGATGGTCACATAATCCACAAACGGCTGGGCATCCCCCGCAGCGGGCTGGATGCCGAACCCACGCCACAGGTTCAACTTGCCGTCCCAGACGGCAGGTTTGGACGGGTCGCAGATGATGCCCACGTATTTCTTGGTGAGCGGGTCCTTGAGCCAGTCTTCTGCCGCCTCGGCATACTTGGTCCACAGAAGGAAGTCGGGACGGCTCATCAAGTCCAGACGGTGCCGCAGGTGGCCGTTGACGTGTTCAGGCGTGAACCCTCCGATCCGCACCGACTTGCCCAGGTTCAAAAGGAAGTGTTCCTGGTGCAAATGGTTCATCTGCGTTTCGGTTTGTTGTTGGCGAAGGCCGTCGCGTTCCGCGTTCACCTGTGCGCTTACCAACTGCCGCAGTGTTTTCATCGGCTGTGGGTAGTCCTCCGCGCGGCACCGTTGCCACAGGGTCTGAAGTTCGGGTTCATGTTCGATTTTGGCCAGGTCCGCGATGCGGATGATTTCGTCGGCAAGAATATCAGCGTTCATATCCGAATGCCTCCCGCATCTTTTGAGACATCGGCAGCTTCTGGGTCGCACGTGCCGCACATCGTTGGAGTTCCCGTGACACAGCAGGTGTCACCCCGTCTCGGGCTGCCTTGCCGTGTTCGAAGTGTTCAGCCAGCAGGAAATAGATTTCTGAATAGCTGAACCCCGCCTGGGCCAGCAGTTTCGCCGCCGACATGTCAAACCCAGATGCAGAGATGTCATGCAGGCCCATGCCGTCCCCGTACCAGCGCAGCCGCAGGCGGGCGCGTCCCAGCACCAGAGCCGTCCCCAGGCGGCGCAGAACGTCTGGACCCTCCACAGGTTCCAGCGGCTGCACCTGAACCGCCTGGCTGGCGGGTGCGCGGTCTAGTTCGGCACACACATGCTCTGGCAGCA
The DNA here is from genome assembly GCA_034670145.1 of Marinibacterium sp. Taxonomy (GTDB): domain Bacteria; phylum Pseudomonadota; class Alphaproteobacteria; order Rhodobacterales; family Rhodobacteraceae; genus HXMU1420-2. The sequence goes on along the minus strand of JAXMOA010000020.1, from coordinate 9,566 downwards.
CCAGAGGCGGCATGTCACGGGCCAAGGTGTATCCTTGCCCGAACGCGATCCAGCCACCTGTGCCGCGCGTGTCCAGGCCAGGCACAATGTTCTGTCGGGTGCGCAGGTTCGCCCAGGCGGGTGGCAGGCTGTAAATCAGATGCCAGCCGCCGCTGACGGTTCGATGCACCCGCGTGCCAGTGGGCACCGCCCACTGCGTCAGCCACCCATGGGCCGCGCACCCAGGTTTGTATTCGTCGAAGTCGATCGTATAGATGCCGTTGCCCATAACCCAGCCGAACCCGTTGGCCTGGCCCCAGTCGAAGCTTGAAACATCCTGTGTCGCGTCCAGGTGACCGTTGCGGGTGAGCGGCACCTTGGTCCACTTGTCCCGCGCGGCGTCCCAGTCCAGACGGATCGGAAATACGGGCTGTCCCAGGCGGGCGGCCTCGGCAGCCCAAGCGTGGCCCACCCCTGTGGGTTCGAAGTGCGGCACGGTCGGCAATTCACCGTGTTGGGCCGCAATTTGGAGGTCTGACATACTGCTCATGCCACAGCCTCCCGCGTCGGTTCCGCTAGCAGATCAGACACCAGTGTGTCCACCTGCTCGACCAGTATATCGTCCCGGCAGGTATAGGGTCCACAGGGACGGAGCGCCCGTTTACCTGGTAGCGCACCGATAGGCATGGCGCGCACGACGGGACGGTCACCCACAAACGGGTCTGCCTGGGTTTTTACTGTCACGCGCAAAGTGCGCCAATCCTGGCGTGCGTAGCCGATGCGCGGGCCGTCCTTGGGCTGCATTGCCAGCCATTCCACACGGCCAGTCATGCCCAGTCTCCCCGCTCATTCAGTCCCAGCAGACCAGCGGGAAAGCGGATGCCCTTGGCACCGTGGATGCCACTGGGCAGGCCGTCTGCATGCGTCGGTCCCTGTTTGGGGACAGCGACCATGGCGACGTCGGCCAGGCACTTACCCTGGCGTTTCAATCGTGCCAGGCGGCGGCGCTGGCGGCGGTTCATTTGTGGCTTCATTATATTGCCTCGGCGGTTCTGAGGCCGTAAACTGCGTCTTTCAGTTGGGGCTGTTCGCGGCCTGTATTTGGGAGTGGGCGGCTTTCGGGTCGCACTTTCTTATGCGGCGTGCCCCATCATCCAGCCGCGGACGTCTTCAACGCGATAACGCACCCAGCGGCCTTGCTGCACCCAGCGCGGACCATCGCCACGCAGCCGCCAACGGCATGCCGTTTCGGGCGCGATGCCGACCATCTTGGCCATTTCCTTGGTTGTCAGGAGTTCCATGTATCACCTCTTAAAATCAGTTGGTGACACCCGATAATGTACAGAATTCAGGCCCTGTCACGACCCCAAAGGGGGGAAGACAATGCGCGTCCCCCTTTACCTACTTCTGGTTGTCGCGCTTCAACTGCGCTCGCACGCTGCTATTTTTGTCCGTCGCATCAGCCAGGAAAGCGCCGACGTCATCGGCATACCCATAGAGGTCGGCCAGCGCCGCCTGCTGGGCGTCTGTGGCCCGCTTGAGCCGCGCCAGGAGGCTCGGCCCGCCTGGGCCGTTCTGGCCGAACGTGGCCCATGCTGCTCGCGCTCTGGCCTTGGCTCTGCCCACACGTACAGTGTTGCCGCGCTGCTGCCCACGCTGGGCCATCTCGGCCCGTGCGGCCCGTGCCTTTGTCTCAGCAAGTGCAGCGGCCATGTCGGGCAGTTCGGGCTGACCTTCTATCCATTCCCGAACGCGCAGTTCTGCCGCGTTCAGCACGTCGGAAAAACCACCCTCGGCGGCCCAATGCTTAAAAGTGGCCCGCACCTCCCGCAGCGCAAGAGCCACGCGCAATGCAGGGTCGGTTTCACCCTGGGCCGCCGCGTAGTGCAGCCCTGTGCCGTCGTTCGGGTCAAGGTCGAGGAGTTCGAGATAAGGCACCAACGTGCCCAGCATCACATCCACATACTGCACGCGATCCGCAGCCAGTATATCGGCCTCGGCGTACAGCATCGCATGGTCTGGGTTCTCCAGGTCTTCATCCACCTGGGCGCGCATCCACGCGCGTTCGAAAGTGCCCAGGCCGTCGCGCAGGGCTTCGATGCCCTCAATCATGCTACCACCGCCTCCAGATGCTTTTGCCAGCCACGGATCACCTCACCAGCTTCCTTTGCAAAATCATGCTGCATGTATGCTTTGGCAAGCGCGTCACGTTGCACCTGATGTGCCAACGCGGCCTCGGCGGCCTCGTGCCCATAGCCCTTGGCAGCGGCCCAGGTCCGCATCGAACGGCGCACGTCGTGCATCCGCAGCCCTTCATCCACGCCAGCGGCTTTGCGCCACGCGGGCCATGCCTGGCTCAGCCTGCTGGTGTTACGTCCGAACACATGGCCGTCGCGCTCCAATACGCCGCGTACCTGCTCCAGTGCCCAAGGGGTCAGTGGGGTCCAGTGTTCGCGCCCTGATTTCATAACCTCGGCGGGCCACGTGACACCTGCCTGTGTCACCCAGTCCCGATGCAACGCCTGCACAGCACCACTGCGTTGGGCCGTCACCAGCATCAAACGTCCCGCCAGTGCCGTCACTGGGCGCAACTCACCCGCCGTGCGCCACAGCGCGGCTATCTCATCATCTGCCAGGACGCGGGTGCGTGCATCGGGCGATGGTGCCGCCCTGCCCGCCTTCGGCAAAGTCACCTCAGTCAGCCCACGGGCATCTGCCCAGGACAGGAAACTGTTGAGCGTGCGAAAGAACAGCGCCCCGCTGCTGGGACTGCGTCCAGTGCTGGCGTCCACAAGCTGCATCAGGTCACGCCGTGTCACATCGCCAATGCGTGACGCTGCCGTGTCACTGCCCAGCAGGTCGCGCCGCATGGCATTCACATATCCCTTGCGCGTGCTGTCGCTCCACTTGTGGCGCTTGTCATTCAGCCACTGGTCCGCCAGTGCGCCTAGAGTGTCCCCATTCTTGGCTTTGGCTGTGGGTGTCTCGGCCTGCTCTGCTGGGTCCATACCTGCGCGTATTTCCAGTTTCATTTGGGCCGCTGCTTGCCGCGCCTTGTCCACGGTCATCTCGCCCAGGTGGGCGATGGTGTGGCGCTTGTAACGGCCCGTGCCGCGCACCTGATAGTTCAAGAACAGCGTGACCGTGCCGCTGGCCGCCATGCGCGCACCAAAGCCCTTCAGGTCCGTGTCCCAAGCCATCTGCCCAGCGGGCAGTTCTTTGAGGTTTCGCGCACTCAGGCGCATCTTTGCGGCAGCCATGTCAGTCCGTCCGTGTCAGTCATATGTCAGTATATGTCAGTAAATAGGCGTCATTTACCGTCAGTACAAGGCATCAACTATCATCAAATAAAACTCATGAAAACAATGGTTTATGTAAAAACATTAAGCACTTAAAGATAGATAAAAAATAAACTGTTAATCAATTGGTCGTAGGTTCGATCCCTACCGCCGGAGCCAAAAAAAGCGAAAGACTTCAAGGTCTTATCGGGTCAGCACTTGGGAGGGTGCTGGCCCGTTTTGGTTCACGTCTCCAGCACGTCTCCCGAATACATGTGTGTAAGCCCTTATTCTTATGGCCTTGCCTGCCGCTCCCGGCCCTCGCCTCACTGCGCTCGGCTCAGTCCTGCGCGGCGCCCGCTCACTGCGTTCGCTGATGTGTCAGCATTCGTCCAGGCGGATACGTCCGAGGTGCGGGTGAGGCTCTGAGCGCACCGCTGACGCCCTTCCTTCTTTCTTTCTCAGCAAGCCCGCTCTCCCCACACGCTGCCATCTCCATGCTGCGGTGGAGCGACGGCGGAGCCGCTGCATCTCACACCGTCAGTGCGACCAGCGAGCCAGACGCTCCGTCTCCTTTACCACTCCGGCGCGTAGGTCAGTTTCGGAGGAACGGCAGTTCGGGACTGCCGAAACCAGACACAAAAAAATCAGGCCGCAAAATCTGCGCCAATTCCACACACACCAGCCACACACACAGACCCCGGCGCAGAGCCACAGAAGCTGACAGCCGCGCGGCGTTGTATTCATTCCCCCTTCCTGGCCTCCGCTGTCACACGCGCCGACAGAGCCGGTGAGACGCTGTGAGGGCGCTGTGAGGGTAACGACGCTGAGAGGGTAAGGACGCTGTGAGGGCGGCTGTGAGCGCCTGTGAGAAGAGGCAGGGAGATCAAGCCACACCGGCACAACATCCGTCTCTCCAATCCATCTCAATCCATCATGCTCCATCCTCACACTCCTGCCATCTCCCCTCCCCGCACGCACGCCGCGAGGAGAGGTCACACCCTCGGCGTCCGGGCACGACGCACGGGCGAGGCAGGCGGAGGTGAGGTAGGCGATGGGTTGACCACGACGCAGCGGTGATGCGAGTGGGTACTCTGCTGTCTGTCTTCCGCCTGCTGTCTCTTCCCCAATCAGCCATCCACTCTATGCGCGGTTGGTTAACACCCCCCCTTACTAACAGAGCGCGGGTGGGGCATCCCCCTCCCCCATACCCCCCGGGGGCCAAAAAAACGCTACTCTCTCTACCCCTCATCCCCAGCCCTCTGGAATGGGGTCGCGTGGGTTTGTGACCCCACTCTCAAATAGGATCGACGGACGAAATATATTTGTGGGTCTTTTAAAAACGTAACTTCAGCCGCGGCGGCTTGGATTTTCCGGGTTGCTGTGCCGGGTTGCTGCGGGTGTGCTGCGGGTGCTTCCCCTATCTCTGCCCCGGCCAGCACCGCGCAGCGGCGGCAGGGGTTACAGGTTTCACGGCTTGGGTTAGGCGTTGTTACGATTTGGGTTGTTAACCGCATTGTACGCACCCCCCGATACGATGACTGGGACTTCGGTAGGTAGCGATCAATGAGACGGTTCCCCTCAATTGATCTGATGGCGCGACCATCAGTCGAAACAGTGTAGCTAGTGTGAAATCCGCGAGCACCTAAACCCGGGTAGTGAGGAGAAAAAAACTTGCACCAGAGAGAATGGCAAGTGCAGGGTGGGGCATAAGGCACCCCATTTTGGAATGTCGGCCTATTTTTCTGAAAGGTACTCATTTGAAAAACCAACTTATTGGAGTGCTATTGAGTGGCGCGACATTACTTTCAGCCTGCGCAGAGGATCCAAAAAATGTCAGTGCCAGTTATGTAAGCCCCTCTGCATACCAAGGGAAATCCTGTTCTCAGCTGACACAAGAACGGGCTAGGATTGTAAGCGAAGTCAACACATTGACGGCCGCTCAAAAAAAGGCTGCAACGAATGATGCAGTCGCGACCGGAGTTGCATTGGTTCTGTTTTGGCCAGCAATCTTTGCTCTGGCTTTGACCGACGACGAAGCGGTCGCGTTATCTGCCGCCAAGGGTAACTACGAAGCGATAGAAACACAGATGCGCTCTAAGCGGTGTAAAATGCCTGAACCTTTGGCAGCAGCAACGGTAGTCGCTGACGAGCCTGAGAAAAAACGCTCGTGGGAGTAAACTTGCCCACAGATATTCTCCATACCGCGCAATGAACGCATCCCAACCAGCCCGCTTATAATCGTTATGTACAGCACCTAGGCGCTCGAATTTCCTCATGTGCATACCTAATATCTACGCGTCAACGTAGCATGTCACAGGTAGCCTACTCGAGCGTCAGGCATCATCAATCGGTCAGCCTCTCTGGCTGCGTTTGTTCGGGTAACTTTAGTATGGTCGCCCATACTAATGTTTTGATTGGCTCCATGTGCAGTTTCAATCTCCTCCAAAAGTTTGCCGGACCTGCGCACCGCACGGCCCACAGTCCTCGTCGCAGCATCAAGCCGAGTGCGGTCATTCGCTTGACGCGCACAACCCTCTCTCAGCGTCGTGGGGCAGCTGAAGGATGCCCCGTGGCAACCTACCAGTATGGTACGTCCACAACCGAGTGCGACTGCGCGAGATTGCGGGCGCATCGAAGGCAGCGCCGATTTCCGGCATGTGCTGACTTGAACGGCTGCGAGCAGGACAGGCAGGTGCGGGTGGCTTCCAGCAGCGCAAGCGGTGCAAAGTGAACAATGGCCGGGCCCAGATTGTTATGCACAAAGATCCAGTGCAGCAGGGTCGCCACAGCCGCCACATAGACCGTGCGTTGAAGCGTTTTCCAGGCCGGGCCCATCCGGCGCACAAACCCGTCAGTCGAGGTGATGGCCAGCGGGACAAAGATCACCATCGCCAGCCAACCGGTCCAGATGCCCAAGGCCGTGAACTCGGCCAGCATCGCACGCAGACTGCCCATGTCGACGATATAAAGCAGCGTGTGGAACGCGGCATAACAGAACGCGGCGACACCAAAATAGCGGCGGCGTTTCATCATCCAGCGCAAAAAGCCCGATCGCGGCAGCAGCATCCGTAGCGGTGTAAGTATCATCGCGATAATCAGGAAACGGGCCGAGAATTCGCCCGTCGGGTGAAGCAGGAACTCGGTCATTGGCATCCCGTCGGGCCCTTGGGCCCCCGACACCAATGCCATAATCATCGGCGCACTCGGCAGGGCCAAAAGAAGCCAGACAAAATAGGGATGATCAAGTGCTTTCCTTAACATGCGCCGCCTTTTCCAATCCAGTTCTTCGGTGTTTCAGGTCCTGCGCAGCACGACATCGACATTGGCTTGCGCCTGCCCGTCCGCCTCGACGAAAACCATTGATACAGCGGCGGCTTCACTTGGCGACAAGCGCCGAAAAATGCGGTCGCGGTCATTCGCCGGATGCCCGTCGATATAGAACTGGCTGGTCAAAACCTCGGTGGTCCGATCCAGCAGCTTTACATGAATATGCGGGGTGCGGCCGGGATAGGTCACAGGCTTGATGGTCCGGAACGCGTAAGCGCCGTCCGGCCCGGTGATGTCATGCCCGAACCCTTGGAATGCCGCATCGAATTCAATGTTCTGGCGGTCACCAGTATGCAAATATTTGCCATTCATATCGCATTGCCAGATCTCAATGCGCAGGCCTTCCAGTGGCGCCCCGTCTGCATCCAATACGCGCCCCTTAAGGTAAATCACTTCGCCCCCTGCGTCCTGGACCTTGCCCATGACCTTGACCAGATCGTTGTCCACATCGGCACGCCGCATCGTCTTGGTGGGATAAAACGGCCCCTCGGTCGCCGAAGGCGTCAGGCTGGCGGCAACAACAGGTCGCCCCGTCGCAGACAAGCCAAAGGCTGCAAGCGTCCCGGCCAGGATGCCACGGCGGTTAGGTTTTGAATTGGTCATTTGGGCTCACTTCCATACTAACTGGCACTGATCAAACGCGTCGGGCAGAAAACTCCGTCGCAACCTCACGAAACCGTGATCAGCGCCCCAAGGCGCGACATTCACATGTCAGTCCACACAGACCTTGTGACGATCAAACGCGCCGGTCACGTCTTCGGGCGGAAACCAGGTTTCCCGCAGAGCGTATTTGCCAGCAGTCAAACCCGAAACGCCTCCATCCTGCCCGGGTCCAGCCATTGCGCTTGATCCAGGCGGACCAGGATTGACACCCAAGCCTCGTCAGAGCCGTCTCCCGAATTTACGCAGAGCCACATCCGGCCAACGCCCCACCATTCCCCACCCTCACCGGACCGACACGCGAAATCGGAGAAAAGGCCGGAAAGCAGCCATTTTCTGCCAGTGCGAAACTCTGGACTATCAATTGAGAGAACGGACGTTTACGCGACATAGTTGCTATAGTCAGATCGTGAGTTCAAGTCTCGACAACTGTAAATGCACCAATTGCTATTTGCGAACTGACTATTCGCTGCCGTTGCTTGCAAAATACAGATCATCCACCCGTGCAATTGCTTTCCTGACAATTCCAAGCCAACCCTGTCTTTTAGTTTCGATGATTTCCCAGCAGTCACCGAGCACTGACAGTAGATCGCCCAATGAAAGCTCCGGCTTGCCTTTCAGTCCCGTAATCGCGCGGGCAACATTGGCGGCGGCTTTCGGTGTATTTGGTTCCGGCTTGTTGCCGCTGTTTATTTCGGCCAGGAATTCAAGTGCAGATCCGTTGGCCTTTTCATAGGGGCTGATTTTACCGAGAGCACGATCTGCGTAGGTTTGTTTACGTTTGCCCGGCGCTTTCGTCGTGTAAATGAAATCCGCAAGCCCCTTGCGATCAAGTCCGGCCTTCTCGCCATAAAAATGCATTGGTAACCAAGCGCCGTTGCTCACTTCGACTGCACAACGCACATAGTCCTTGGGATCGTAAGGCGAAGCCCCGTCAAGGAAATCGCGTATCAGGTCTGTTGGTGTTACAAATCCTTTGTGGAGAACGCCACCAGACCCGTCCACAGCCTGAACATCGCCGACCAGTTTCAGTGTGGGTTCGCCCTCCTTTTCATCGAATTCGCCAGCACGAATGAACTTGATCTTGTCCAGCAGGTCTTCTCCGATCACAATAGATCGCTTTTCATCGCTGATAATGCCATCTGCGAGGTCAGTGACCATAGCATCACGCGGACCGAGCTGGAGAAGCTTTTCCACCATCGGAAGTATCTGCTCTCTGGCCTGACGATCACGATCGTCGAGAATGGACCGCAGGTCACTATACTTGATCCGGGTTGATTGCCCAGGATAGCGGAAAAAGATGTCGCCTTCTTTGACCTGATCACCGTCGCCTCTTTGCGCAATCACGGGGCGCGAGCCATGCTGATGAATATACATGATGCCCACCCTTATTCCGTCAATTTCAAAAACACCGGTCTCGACTTTTGGCGTGGGATCGAACGTTGATTTGATGCGCTTGGTGAAATCTGCTGGATCGGCATTCTCGAAATCAGCACCCTTGAGGCCGATTACCTTGTAGCTTTCAGGATCGACTTTCCCCCCGGTAACCTTTTTGTCTTTGACGCCAAAGACGATGTAACCACCGGAATTATTGGAAAGTGCGGCAACGGCCCGAAGCCATTTTCCTGCGTGCTTGAAGCCGAAATCCTGCTTGCATTCGTGAGTGTCGCTTTCGCCAAACTTGAACCGCCAAACACCTCCTGCGTCCTGTTCGAACATTGCGGCAAGGGCAGCTTCAACCATCGGACCGCTTTCAGAAGGCATAGATGATCCCGCGCCTGGAACCGCCACCGCCGCGGTAACACCGGTCGATTTGAATGATTTCAGGAACACATCAAGTGTGTTGTCATTGGCCGCACCAATCTTTGATGAATCGCTGTAGCTGCCATTCTTGATTCCAGTGATCCTACCAGAATTCACAGGGCGGTCAGGTCGATTGAAAAAAAACTGAATGTCTTTGTTTTTCATACCTCTTGCGACCAACGCCTTGATAAGGGCGATTTCTTCATCTGAAATGCTTCTCTCCATTTCATGCCCCAAACAGGTTCAATCAATAATTGTGAGTATCTTGAGGTAATGGGCGGCAGTTTCAAGTAGTTGTCACCGCCGAGACCGAATTCATTGAACTGTCCTCCATGAACACTCAATTGTATTCCACATCGGATTTGCGGCTTCTCCACGCTAAAATTCCGTAGGCTCAGGATGCATTGATCTTCCGGTAAGGTTCTGATTCACGGTTCCCAAAAAGGAGCGGTGTGATGAGTGATCTTTACTGGTTGAACGATGCGCAAATGGCGAAGCTTGAGCCGTTCTTTCCGA
>JAXMOA010000019.1:0-125874 GCA_034670145.1 Marinibacterium sp. | reverse complement strand
GATGAAGATAATCCCGCTCAGGACGCGCCGATCATCGACGCGCGGCTTACCATGGGACTTCGGAAAGTAGGGCTCCAGACGCGCCATCTGCGCATCGCTCAGCCAGAAGAGATCAGACATGTTCACCACTGCGGTGAATCATGCCCTTCTACTGAAATCAATGGGTCCTGAGCCTAGACCAAATGGCACGCAACACGGTGCCCAGTCTGGATCTGACGCAATGTAGGTGATTTCTCAAAACATTTGGCTTGGACCTTTGGACATCTCGATGAAAAGACACAACCTTTTGGCGGATCAATCGGACTGGGAATGTCACCTTCAAGCACAATCCGCTGTCTATTGGCCTCTATTTTCGGGTCCGGCACGGGAACCGCAGAAATAAGTGCCTGAGTATAGGGATGGCGCGCGCGCTCGAAGAGGTCTGCTTTGCTAGCGATCTCCACAAGTTTGCCCAAGTACATCACCGCAATGCGATCACTAATATGTCTTACCATACTTAAGTCATGTGCAATAAAAAGATATGTCAAGCCACGCGATCTCTGAAGCTCGCTCAGCAGATTGACCACTTGAGCTTCGTCCGCGATGACGATGTCAGGCTCGCAAGCGAGCGCGATTGCAATCATTACCCGTTGCCTCATACCCCCCGACAACTCGTGTGGGAAATTATCGAGCCGTCGCGCGGGATCAGGAATTCCGACCTTCCGTAGCAATTCTTCAGCCCGCGTCTTGGAGTCGCGAGCATTCAAGTTCAGGTGGTGCCGGAGAACTTCCGTGATCTGGTCGCCAATTGTTAGTACGGGATTCAATGAGGAAATGGGGTCCTGAAAGACCATCGAAATTCGACGGCCCCTTATGGATCGGAATTCCCTCATTGGCATATCCAGCAGATTTCTTTGATCGAACTCGACCTCTCCCTGGTCTATCTTCCCGACCTTTTGGGATATAAGCCTCATAATGGCAAAAGCATGAACGCTCTTACCAGAGCCACTTTCCCCGACGATCGCCAAGCACTCGCCTCGCTCCAATTCGTAGGAAACGCCATTTACAGCCTTCAGAGCCCCAAAGCTTACATGTAGGTCTTTAACCTTGAGAACGGTCGCCACTACACAACTCCCTGTATTTTTTGGCTTTCAGCCCGATTCTATAAAAGAAACTCTGCAACTGTGACCTTAAGCTGTTCTAGCGGTACTTCGGGTGGAGACATAACCTGGAAACTTGCGAACCGCGTCAATGTCGATGTCGATGTCGATTACGAAAATTTCCTCTTCGGTCCCCAGTGTGTGGATGAAATCCGAAATTCCATCAATTCCGCCTGGCTTGTCCCGGAACCAATCCCAAAGTTGATCCATGTCCTGAACCGAAGGAGGAACGCAAATCGTCGAATACCCACCTGCCGCAGGCAGCCCTGCATCATTCGGTCGTTTAGGACGGGCCACATTAACGCCGATGATCGGGGCGGAATATTCCATGTGCCGCCCGACAACGACATGCGGATAGCCTTGCGCTAGGGCGAACCACATAACCGGGTTGACGATGATATCGACCTTCTCGGACGCAAAGGTATCGAATGCTTCATGAGAGAACGCCAAGTCTGCACAGATGACGATACCGATGCGACCAACCTCGGTCTCGATAACTCGATACCCGCTACCCGTCTGGACACCTTGGCTCGATTCGATCTCGGTGACGATGTTCTTGGTTTGCATCCCCAACACATCGCCAGCCGGACCGATCAGGAGACTTGCATTATACCAACTGTCCTTTTCACCCTCGGCAAGGCCGGCCACGATATAGATTCCGTGGTGTTTGGCGCGTTGCACAAGTTCTTCCTTGCCAACAAGCGGGTACATCTCGGGAAAACAAATCAGCTCGGCCCCCTGCGCCACGGCATCATCAAGAAGCGCCAGCGCGCGCGGAACGTCTACCCCACTCCACTTGTCATTGAAGGAATCGGCAAGCGATAGGGCCTGGATGGCAGCGACGCGAATTTTAGGCATTTGCTTTTCCTCAGGGGTGGCGTTTGACGTGGTCATTTTCGGTTTTTTGGATCAAGAAGATCGCGCAATCCATCGCTCAGCAGATTAAAGCCAAGAACGGCGAGCATGATTGTAAGACCCGGGAACAAGACCTGGAAAACACCCAGCTCCATGAATTCCCGACCCTTCCCCAGATCAGCACCCCAACTCGGATTGGGAGGCTGAACGCCGAGACCGAGAAAGCTCAATGAAGCTTCTGTCAGCAGGGCAGTCGAAAATAGCAGGGAGGCTTCGATTAGGATGGGACCAACGATATTCGGAAGAACGTGCTTCCGCAGGAGCCAGAGCGTTTTTGCGCCAAACATCCTGCCCGCCAGGACAAACTCTTTTTCCTTGACCACAAGCGTCGGTGCCCTGACGACCACGGCAACACGCGGAGCAAACAGGAACGCGATAATCACGACAAGATTCTCAATGCTTGCCCCGACATAGGCAACCAGGACGATTGCGAACAGGATGGTCGGAAAGGCAAATATGATATCAAAAAGGCGGTTGGTGATGATATCGAAAAAACCGCCTATAAAGCCAGAGAGTAATCCTACGGGAATGCCGATAACAAGAGAAAGAAGAACCGCGGGTATAGCAACCCCAAGACTGTTTCGGCTACCCAAGATAATTCTGCTGAGAATATCTCGTCCTTGGATGTTGGTCCCGAATGGGTGCGCCCAAGACGGGGATGCAAGCATTTCCCCAGTGTTTTCATTCGCACCAAAGGGTGCAATCAACGGGGCCAGGATTGCGATACTAAACAGAAGAAGGATTATCGCAGAACCGGTCAACGTGGCCGGGCTGCCAATGACCTTTCGCATTAGCTTTGCTACTCCCTGACTTTTACCGGCTACGGAGGCTGGTGGCATCATCGAGCTACTCATTGCAGTTTCACCCGGGGATCCGCGAACGACACAAGTATGTCGGTGATGAGTATTATGGTGCAAATTCCAATAGACATGAAAATGACCGCGGCCTGGATCATCGGATAGTCACGGTTTTGGATCGAGCTAAGAACAAGGCGACCAAGGCCAGGAACCGCGAAAACCTCTTCTACAAGCACGCTGCTCCCCAAAAGATACGCGGTCCAGACGCCGGCAGCCGTGATAACGGGGATGAGTGCATTCCGGACGGCATGCTTGTAGACCACCTGAAAGAAGGGGAGACCCTTAGCTTCTGCTGTCCGGACATAATCTTCGCTCAGGACATCGATCACACTTCCGCGCGTGTATCGCAACAAGATCGCACCCACGCCGATGCCAAGCGTGACCGACGGCCAGATTATCCTGACGAGGTTCGCCATAGGGTCTTCAAGGAACGGCACGTAGCCCAATGTCGGAACCCCTGGAAAGTATTTGGCCCCAAGAACGACGATGAGCGTTCCGATGAAAAATCCAGGGGCGGAAATACCCAGCAGGGCGTATAGCCGGGCAACAGTATCCGGCAGTTTTCCGGAATACACACCGGCGAAAACCCCCAAGGGGACGCCAAAGAAAATGGCGCTGAGCATAGCGATTAGGCACAGTTCAAACGTGACCGGCAGGCAACGGAGAATTTCAGTGAGAACCGGCCCCCCGTGAACGAAGGAATGACCAAAGTCGCCCCTCAGAATTCGTCCGAGCCACCAAACGTATTGTTCAAGGAGAGGCTTGTCCAACCCCAACTCCTGGAGAACTCGTGCACGTGTCTCGGGGTTATTGGATGCCGAAACACCCATCATGTTCGTGACAATATCACCAGGGATAATTCTCATGAGCGCGAAGGTTAGGAATGAGACCCCGACCAAGACGGGCACCATCAGAACTAGCCGTTTGATCAGATAGGACAGCATGACGGCTCCCTGTCAGCCAGCGGATTTGGGAATAAAACTTGGCGTGTCCTTACCGTACGTTGGCCAATATCGGACACGCCAAGTTTGAGTGCTTAGTAGTGGTTATTGCGCCTCAATCCATGAGTAGCGAAGCTGAGAAAAGGAGCCGCTCGGCGTTGGTTCATAGTTTTTGAGCCGCTTGTTCGTGTACTGCCAGTTTACCGGCTTGGTAAACGGGAAGAGCATGTAGGCCTTCTCAGCAACAATCCTCTGCACCTCGTCATAGATCTCAATGCGCTTTTCCACATCGAGTTCCCGCTTGCCAACTTCGAGCAGTCTATCGATATCGGCATCCGCGAATTTGCCGAGGTTGATGTTGGAAGTGGACAGGAAGATCGGATATACGTTCGTATGAGGGTCGGGCTGCCACACCAGCGTGATGATCGAGGTCTCGAACTTCCCATTTAGATAACTGTCGAGTTGCTGGTTGACATCCGGGATCTGCTGAATGCTCAGGTTGACACCGATTTCCTTCCACTGTTCCGCCAGGATTTCGGCCGTCTGTACGTCCAGCGGCAGACTAACCTGCATGGAAAGGTCGAGACCGTCGCCATATCCCGCCTCTTCAAGCAAGGCTTTCGCCTTCTCTGGGTCATATTCATAGTTCGGCAGGGGAGCGTCTTTATCTTCGCACCACCCGTACGGTGCCTCTCCGCAAGGAATTTTGGTGCCAATCTGGCCAAATCCAAACAGAACGGTATCAATGATGGCCCGCCGATCCATTCCGAGGCTCAGCGCTTGCCGGACCCGTATGTCAGCCGTCGGTCCCTCTCGGTTGTTCACCGCCATACCGGATTCTTGCACCGGATCTGCCGGCTCAAGAAGTTGGGCTTCGCTATCGCCCTTCAGGAGGCTTATGAACTTCGGGTCGTCTAGGGCGACAATATCTACCCTGCGCTGACGAAACGCCGAAATTTGGGCCTGTTGCTCGGGAATGATATCGTACTGGATACCATCGACGCAGGGGTAACCTTCTTCCCAGTAGCTGTCGTTCGCCTTCAGAGTCACGTGATCGTTCGGCACGTACTCCTCAAAGACGAAGGGACCCGTTCCTGATGCCTTGGAGTTCGCGTTGTTCTCGGGCGCGAAATCATAGGGTACGATCGCAGTATACTAGGCCGTTGACAGAATGTTGAGGATCGGCGCAAACGGCTCTTTCAGGTCAATCCGAACCGTCATGTCATCGACCGCGACGACATCTTGGATCACGGACACCATGCCAGCCCACGGAGAACTGAACGCGGGATCTGAAAGCCGGCTCAGAGAGTATACGACATCCTGAGCCTCAAGCTCACGGCCATGGTGGAACATCACATTTTGCCGAAGCTTAAGGGTGACCGACAGGTTGTCCTCGGCGACTTCGTAGCTTTCGGCAAGGCTTGGCTCCGGGCCGTTCGGCCCCACCTTCAAGAGCGTGTCGTAGATTTGATCAAAAATGAGGCTCGGGGGCCATTGAGCGACCTTCCCAGGCGTCAGGTCGCCCGGATCAATAGAAAAGGCAATGCGCACGGTCCCTCCCTGCACAGGGCACTTATCCGCCGCATGAACCGCGGGTGAAACGGACACAGCAAAAGCGGCTGCCGCGAGCATCTTTCCAAGCATTGTTAGCTCCCAATTGGATTATTGTCTTTTGTCTTTCCATCTTCATGTAAGCACCATTCCAAAACGTTTTCAATATATCTCTCATGAAAGATAAGAAAAAGCTTGAAGCAAGACTTCGTGCTCATTGACGACTTGGGCGGGTGACGAACCTACCAACCCACGTCCGCACTCATATGGTTCACTGCATCGGACCACGTGCCCGATACCTTCGCCATAAATGTGCAAAAGACCTCCCTAAAGCTTTGTAATATCGTAATTTACCTGTCGGTCTCGACAGACAACGACAATCTTCCATGACCATACACATCCCACATGAGCCGAAACGCAGCCCGTCTGAGCGAAGCCATGTATCCGCCGGACCTCCGTAGCCTGCACAGTCCGAAGTCTTCCGAACTCAGCGATCCAGACATCTCCTCGCCGGTCGGTCAGTTGGCCGACGACTCACTCCCCCGATGGGTGTTGTCCCATTAAGCCAGTGATAATTGCAGGTAGCGGTCCCTATGGGCAGCCAGCGCTGATGCGCACTCCGTCGATCAACGACAAACGCCACCGTTTTCCACCCCAGATCATTGCGCAGGGGGTTTACGCCACCGACAACCCCAACCCAGCGATATCTGGCATCTCGACGCGGTCATTGTGACGATCAAGGGTCACAAGTTCTGGCTGTGGCGTGCGGTCGACCAGAATGGGCTGGTTTTGGATGAAATCCTCCAATGCAGGCGCAATACCAAGGCGGCCAAACGCCTGCTTGTGCAAGCACAACTGCGTGCCACCTGCCATTTCGCAAGAGAGAAAGGGCGATGCAGGGGTAGCGGTCGCCGGGTACTCTGCAACGCTTCCAGCACCTGCCCCGCATCCTGGGTCTTGGTCGCCAAAAGGATGGCATCGTCGGCAGTGAAAGTGATGCCATCAGGCTACGCCACACAGGGCACGGCCACCCTTTTGTCCAGATCAGGCGTACGCAGACGTAAGCCTTATGTGCGGATCGCATCTAAATGCGTCCCGCGCGCGATGCCGATGACATCATGTCCTTTACGGGTCAGGGCGGCGGCGACCGATCCTCCGATCGCCCCCATCCCATAGACAACAACCCGCATCAGATCAGTAGCGGTAGTGCTCTGGCTTGAACGGGCCTTCGGGCTTCACGCCGATGTAAGCGGCCTGTTCGGACGAAAGCTCTGTCAGCTTTACGCCAACCTTGGCCAGATGCAGGCGCGCAACTTTTTCATCCAGGTGTTTGGGCAGGACGTAGACTTCGTTGTTATAGTCGTCACCTTTGGTGAACAATTCGATCTGCGCCAGGGTTTGGTTGGTAAAGGACGCCGACATCACGAACGAAGGGTGACCCGTTGCATTGCCAAGGTTCAGCAGACGGCCTTCGGAAAGAAGGATGATGCGATTGCCCGAGGGCATCTCGATCATGTCGACCTGTTCCTTGATGTTGGTCCATTTGTGGTTCTTGAGGGCAGCAACCTGAATTTCGTTGTCGAAATGGCCAATATTGCCAACGATCGCCATGTCTTTCATCGCCCGCATGTGTTCGATGCGGATCACGTCTTTGTTGCCCGTGGTGGTAACAAAAATATCGGCTTCTGACAGCACATCTTCGAGTGTTGTGACCTGGTAGCCATCCATGGCCGCCTGAAGGGCGCAGATTGGATCCGCTTCTGTAACGATAACACGGGCGCCCGCACCGCTAAGCGATGCCGCGCTGCCTTTGCCAACATCGCCGTAGCCACAGACAACAGCCAATTTGCCGGCCATCATTGTGTCGGTTGCGCGGCGGATGCCGTCGACCAGGCTTTCTTTGCAGCCGTATTTATTGTCAAATTTGGACTTGGTGACACTGTCGTTCACATTGATTGCCGGGAAAGGCAGCTGCCCCTCTTCGACCATTTTATAAAGCCTGTGAACGCCCGTTGTTGTTTCTTCGCTGACGCCCTGGATCATGTCGCGCTGTTTGGTGAACCAACCCGGGGCCTCGGCGATACGTTTCTTGATCTGGGCAAACAGGGCCTCTTCCTCTTCCGAGGTCGGAACAGCGATCAGCTCGTCTTCTCCGTTTTCGACGCGGGCACCGATCAAGATGTAGAGCGTGGCGTCACCGCCGTCGTCCAGGATCATGTTGCATCCGCCTTCTTCGAAATTGAAGATACGGTCAGCGTAGTCCCAGTATTCTTCCAGTGTTTCACCCTTGATGGCGAAAACTGGCGTGCCTGCTTCGGCGATGGCCGCAGCGGCGTGGTCCTGAGTCGAAAAGATGTTGCAAGACGCCCAGCGCACATCCGCGCCCAGCGCGGTCAGCGTTTCGATCAGAACGGCTGTCTGGATCGTCATGTGGAGGGAACCGGCAATCCGCGCTCCCTTGAGCGGCTGCGCTTCGCCATATTCTTCACGCAGAGCCATCAGGCCGGGCATTTCAGTTTCAGCAATCTGAATTTCCTTGCGGCCAAAACCGGCAAGCGAGATGTCTTTTACGATATAGTCAGTGGTCATTTCATACTCCGGGATGGTCCGTGAATCTGGACGGTCCTTACCATCCCTTGATTTGGGCGGCAATGTGCACCATACTTTGCTTAACAATACCCAAAAAGGGTAGAAAACTGAGGCGGTGCAATGGCGATTGAGCAGTTGGTCAGCAAAGCTGGCCAGGATTGGGCGGATTCTGCAGAGGTTTTGAGTACGCAGGAGCCGAATGAAACAATGACTCCGATTTCAAACGATTCGAGGCCGGGCGCTTTGGTTCCGGGGTTTGCGTTTGATTTGGCGAGTAATCCGTTTGGGCATTACTGTATTCCCAAGGACATGGCAGACACAACCGAAGCGCAGGTTATCTGCCGGGCATCGGTTTATGAGGCTGCCACAATACAGTTGATCAGTCGGAAACTCGGCCGCGGAGACATGGTGACCGGGTGTCTGGGAATTGGCAGCTTTTTGCCCGCGTTGCATGACGCGCTGGCGCCCAACGCCATGATCCACGCGTTTGAGCCGGGCGAAACAGCCTTCGAAGCGACGTCTTTTACCGCGCATCTGAACGGCCTGGAACGCGTGAACCTGCACAAGGTGATCGCGGGAAAGCGCAATCGTTTGATCCCCGTCAGCAAATTGAGCGCGCTGCAATTGGATCAGGCACCTGATGTGCCGATTCAGATGAACACTTTGGATTCGCTTGTACCACAAGGACGGTATGTATCCGTCGTGCATCTGAGCATGAGAGGGCGCGAAGTTCAGGCCCTGTTGGGAGCGAGACGGATCGTACACGATTGCGCACCGCTGATTCTGATGAAAGCACCGGACGAAAAGACGCGGCGGTTTCAAACGACTTGCCTGGAGGCACATTTCCCAGAGCTACGGTACCAATCTGCCGGCGAAATGGATGGAAACAGTGTCTATGTGCCGCTGAATCGCGACTAACCCACCACCTGTTCGCTCGGCATTCGGTTGCAGTATTTTGGTTGAGCACGGGCGCCTCTGCTGTGCCCCTAGCTGTAGCCTGGACCTTGTTGATTTTTGGCGTGGCACAGGCGTAAAGGGACAAGGCTAAATCGGGTTTCAATTTTGGTTTTCGCCAGAAATTTGGTGAACCCTGGATTTCAAGTCGGGAGTCGCATCATGGCAACTCAACCGCGCGCGTGGCAGCGGATGTTATCGGGGCGGCGGTTGGATCTATTGGATCCGACGCCCGTAGACATAGAGATTGAAGACATTGCGCATGGTCTGGCCTTTGTTGCGCGTTGGAATGGCCAAACCCAGGGCGACTTTGCCTATTCAGTCGCAGAACATTCGCTGTTGGTCGAAGAAATTTATGGGCGAATTGCGCCCAAGGCGACACCTCTGTGGAGGCTGGCCGCGTTGTTGCATGACGCGCCAGAGTACGTGATTGGCGACATGATTTCCCCGGTCAAAGCCGCCGTTGGACCCAACTATGGCGCGCTGGACGAACGTTTGACTGCTGCCATTCACTTGCGTTTTGGCCTGCCAGCGGTGCTTCCCAAGGCTGTGAAACAACAGATCAAACGGGCAGACAAAGTTTCAGCATTCATGGAAGCCACTCAAATTGCAGGATTTTCCACAAGCGAGGCAAAAAAGCTGTTCGGTTCACCCAAATCAGAGGTGATACAGGGATTGACGATCACGCTGCGGCCACCAGCAGAGGTGCGCCGGACCTTTGTGGCCCGTCACGAAGCACTATTGGCGCAAGTGGCCTGAAACCCTAGCGAGGAGAGCGTTTGGCCAGGATCCGCTGAAGCGTGCGACGGTGCATGTTCAGCCGGCGGGCCGTTTCACTGACGTTACGATCACAAAGTTCGTATACCCGCTGGATATGTTCCCAGCGCACCCGGTCCGCGCTCATCGGGTTTTCCGGCGGTGGGGGCAGTTCGTCAGGTTTGGCCAGCAAGGCCGCACATATGTCATTGGCGTCAGCAGGTTTAGAGAGGTAGTCGGTCGCACCGATCTTGACCGCGGCCACCGCTGTCGCGATTGCGCCATATCCGGTCAGGACCACAACGCGGCTGTCGGGGCGTTTTTCGCGCAGCACTTCGACAACATCCAGCCCATTGCCATCCTCCAACCGGAGATCGACAACTGCAAAGGCCGGAGGCCGCGCCGTTGCCACGGCCCGCCCTGCTGCCACAGAGCCTGCCATTTCGACCGCGAAACCGCGTTTCTCCATGGCTTTTGCCATGCGGCGCAAAAATGGCTCGTCGTCATCGACCAAAAGCAGCGTGTTGTCCGGACCGATTTCGTCTAGCTGGCGTTCTGACATGAGTGTCCCAGTCGTTTTGTTTTGTTTGAACTCTTTTAAAGCAAGGGAACAAAAGATCAAACCGTCTGGGTTGAGATAGCTGATCAGATTTTGTCGACGATGCAGGATACCTTTTCGGCCATGTCCTCGGCCGAGATGTCACGACGGAAGAAATCGACAAACCCGATCTCAGGAAGCACGAAGTATGTGAAGGTAGAGTGGTCGACCAAATAGTAGTCATCCTCGGCCGGGTGTGCCTTGTAGTAGGTCTTATAAGCTTTGCTGGCCGCCTGGACCTGCTCTGGGGACCCTGTCAGCCCGATCATGCGTTCGTGCAGGTTTTCGGCGAACTCTCCGACCACTTGTGGTGTGTCCCGTTGTGGGTCGACTGAGATAAAGATCGGCGTGACGGATTTTCCTTGCTCGGCCAGCAGGTCCACCGCATCGGCATTGCGAGATGTGTCGAGAGGGCAGACATCCGGGCAGAAAGTATAACCAAAGTAGATCAACGACGGTTCCGTAATGACATCTGTGTCGGTGACGGTTTTGCCGTTCTTGTCGATAAGCTCAAATGGACCACCAATTTGCCCTCCTCCACCTGCGATTTGACCGGACCGGCAGGATGCAAACCGGTCAGCCGGGGTTTTGAACAGGGTTGCGACCCACATTCCGCCCAAAGCGGCGATTGTGGCGGCGACGGCCAGGATTGCGACGATGCGGGCCATTGAGTGGTTCCTTTGTGTGTCTGGGCGGTTGATCGATCTGACAGCGGGCCGTATCAGGGTCTGACATCATTGAAAACTGGTTGAGCTTGCCA
The DNA here is from genome assembly GCA_034670145.1 of Marinibacterium sp. GTDB lineage: Bacteria > Pseudomonadota > Alphaproteobacteria > Rhodobacterales > Rhodobacteraceae > HXMU1420-2. The sequence continues at coordinate 114,814 of JAXMOA010000019.1, read as the reverse complement.
TGTCGGATTCCAGCATTGGACCAATGTTTGGTCATCGGGCCAGTAACTGGGTGCGTCTGCGTACACTGATCCTTTTACGCTGGGTTGCCATTGCGGGACAGATCGCTGCGATCACGGTCGCGCGAGAACTGTATAGTCTGAACCTGGAAATGGGTTTGTGCTATTTGGCAATCGGGATCTCGGCAACTGTCAATTTGGTAGCGGTGTTTGTTTTTCCCGAGAACCGCCGGCTGACCGAACCCGAAAACTTTTTGATGTCGCTGTTTGATTTGTTGCAGCTGGCATTCCTGTTGTATCTGACGGGCGGTCTGAACAATCCGTTTGCAATGTTGTTGTTGGGCCCGGTGGTGATTTCGGCCACCGTGATGTCGTTGCGATCGGCTTTGATGGTTGGGACCAGTGCGATTGCCTTGGTGTCCTTGCTGGCAATCTATCATTTGCCTTTGCAGACAGAGCAAGGCCCGGTTTTGGAGATTCCGGGCGTGTTTTTGTTTGGGCATTGGGCGGCATTGGTGATCGCTGTGGCCTTCATGAGCCTTTATGCCATCAGGGTCACGACCGAGATCGCCTCGATGGCGCAGGCCCTGGCCGCGACACAAATGGCATTGTCCCGAGAGCAGAAGTTGACAGACCTCGGCGGGGTTGTGGCGGCAGCGGCACATGAGTTGGGCACACCCTTGGCAACGATCACTTTGACCAGTTCTGAATTGGTCGAAGAGTTGCGGGATCAGCCCGAGCTTCAGGAAGATGCCCAATTGATCCGTGAACAGGCAGATCGCTGTCGAGATATCTTGCGTAGCATGGGACGGGCAGGAAAGGACGATTTGCTGCTCCGCCAGGCGCCCTTGTCGGCCGTCGTAGAAGAGGCAGCCGAACCGCATCTGAACAGGGGCAAACAGATTGAAATCAGCTGGGCCAATGATGGCATTGACACAACGATGCAGCCCAATGTCTTGCGTTTGTCCGAGGTCATCCATGGTTTGCGTAACCTGGTACAGAATGCGGTCGATTTTGCTTCTGACCGGGTTTGGGTCGAGATGGATTGGTCCGAAGAGACGATCTCGGTCCGAATATTGGATGATGGGCCCGGCTATCCGCCTCAATTGATTGGGCGTATTGGGGATCCGTTCGTCCGCAGGCGCAAGTCGGATGACCAGACGCGCAAGGATCGGCCCGGATACGAAGGGATGGGTCTGGGTCTGTTTATTGCCAAAACCCTGTTGGAACGGACCGGAGCAGAGATGACCTTTGCCAATGGCAGCGAACATGGCGATCCAGGCATGCCGCGCGGAGCCATTGTAGAAGTGATTTGGCCACGCGAAGCGCTGGATGCGCGTTTGCAGGGTGCGGCACAGCTGATGGGTCACAACCAACCGTTTGCTGTCTGAATTTCCAGCCCAAGATGGCGCTGTATCCCTATTAATGGGCTGTTAACCAAACAACGTTAGCGTCGACGTGGAAACAGGCGTCGGGTCTTGCCTATGTTAATGGCTGATTGGTTGATATTGCTGGGTATTTGTATGACTGCGGCCTTCATTGGCTGTGTTGTGCCCAGGTGGATGTCGAAATCCACACAGCCCAACATCAACGGAGATTCGAACGGGTCTCACTCGTTTTTAACCGATCCCTTGTCCGACGCTCCGATCCCAATCTGGAAAACCGACCGACAAGGGGCTTTGGTCTGGAACAATGAGGCCTATGAAGCATTGGCCCGGCAACATGTTTCGTCCCCAGACAACGTTGCGCAACCGATTTTTCCCAACCCGGTTGAAAGCTCCGTAGACACGCGTTTTCGTGCGGCTTTGTACTTGCGGGAAAAGAAAGAGCCTGAATGGTACGAGATTTCGAGTTCGATTCAGAATGGAGAGGCCGTTTGCTATGCGCAAAATGTGTCCGCTCTGGTCGGGATGGAGCATTCACGGAGTGATTTTTTCCAGACGATGGCGGCGACCTTTGCCCAGCTCTCGACGGGTCTGGCGATATTTGATGACGATATGCGCCTGCATCTCTTCAACCCGGCGTTTGTGGATATGACAGGATTGCCAGTCACGTTTTTGAGTTCACGTCCCGACCTTGCCAGTTTCTTCGACAGAATGCGCGATACACGTTCCATGCCTGAACCCAGGGACTATACCGCTTGGCGACAGGAAATAGCCGACTTGGCCAAAGCCGCCTCTGAAGGTCGGTTTCAGGAAACGTGGAGCTTGCCATCAGGAGAGATCTATCAGGTCAGCGGGCAACCGCACCCCGGTGGGGCAATCGCATTTTTGCTCGAAGATATCTCTGCCGAGGTGAGTTTGGCGCGACAGTTCCGAAGTGAGCTGGAACAGTGTCAGTCGGTCTTGGATGCGTTGGAAGAGGCAATTTGCATTGTGTCGGCAGCTGGCAAGCTGGTTTATGCCAATCAAGCCTATCGGAAATTTTGGGCGGTGCCAGATGGGCAAGCATTGCGGGGCACCATGTTCAAAACGATCCGGTCAGGATGGACTGAACGGGCGGGCGGCACACTGAGCGACCGGTTTTTGGACGACATGGTTTTGCGGGCGTATCAATCCACTACATTCTCGGGCGCATCCAATCAGCGCACTGAATGTCGGACGACACGGTTGCCGGGTGGAGACGTATTGATCCGCTTTCGCACCCTGGACCCAATCCTTGAGCGGAACATAATTCAGCCCGAGCCTGTCTGACGACGGTTGCGGAGCAGGCACGACCCGTTCATTTTGCTCCCATGAACACTTGGACCTGCTGCTCCGGCTCTCCGGATGAAACCGCGCAAATTGCGCAAACGATGGGCGAATATCTGCGCCCTGGTGATACAGTGTTATTGGCGGGCCCGATTGGCGCCGGAAAGACGCATTTCGCCCGCAGCCTCATTCAATCGCTCCTCGTCGTACCGGAAGATGTTCCATCTCCCACCTTTACCTTGGTTCAGACCTACCAGACGCGACTGGGCGAGTTGTGGCATACAGATTTGTATCGGCTGACCTCAGCCGATGATGTTGTCGAATTGGGTCTTTTAGAGGCCTTTGACGATGCCATTTGTCTGGTCGAGTGGCCAGACAGGTTGGGCGACGACGCGCCAGTTTCCGGGTTGAGGCTGGCTTTGGTCTCCGAAGGGGCAACGGACGAAGCTCGACGCATGATATTCGAATATTCAGACCCTAAATGGGCAGAAATGATGGATCGTCTGAAAAATGGCTGACAGGGTACTGGAAATTGCCCGGTTCTTGAACGGGTCGGAGTGGGCCACTGTTCCACAGACCGCACTCGCCGGAGATGCGTCGGGCAGACGGTATTTTCGCCTGATCGCACCAAATGGCAAAAGCGCCGTCCTGATGGATGCACCGCCCGCTTTGTGTGGATCACAGGCAAGTTTTGTCCGCATTGCCGCTCACTTGCAGAGCATCGGACTGAGTGCTCCATACATTTACCAGGCCGATCTGGAAACCGGCTTGTTGCTGATCCAGGATTTCGGGGATCGGGTTTTCACCAGCGAAGCTGAACGATCCGTTGAGGTAGAAAAAACGCTCTATTCCACGGCCTGTGACGTGTTGATTCAATTGAACCAACCCGCGTTGGACGGATTGCCGGAAGCCAGCCCAGCGCATTTGGCTGATCAGGTGATGCTTGCCTTTAGTCATTATGGCCCGGGCGGCTCAAACCTCGCAGAGCGACAAATGTTCAAAGAGACGTTTCAAGACTTCCTGGAACAAGCCATCCGCGGTGAAAAAGTGATGGTATTGCGTGACTATTTTGCCGGGAACCTGGTTTGGAGACCGGATCAAGTCGGATTGGCCCGCGCCGGGATTCTGGATTTTCAGGATGCGTTAGCGGGGCATCCGGCATATGATTTGGTTTCGTTGTTGCAGGATGCCCGTCGCGATTTGCAGCCTGGTTTGGAAACGGCAATGATCAAACGTTACATCTCGGCGACTGAAGTTGAGCCCGTTGGTTTTCAGCTGGCCTATCATGCAATCGCCGTCCAACGACATTTGCGGATCCTGGGTGTATTTGCCCGGTTGAGCCTGGAAATGGGCAAACCCCGTTACTTGGCTTTCATTCCCCGGACCTGGGCGCATTTGCAGTCTGCGTTGGCACACCCCGGACTTGCACCTGTTGCGGAACAGTTGCAGCCATTGTTGCCGTCGCCCTCACCAGAGCATCTGGCAGCGCTGCGTGGAGCATAACGTGGAAAATTTTGCATTGATGATTTTTGCGGCCGGTTTCGGAACCCGAATGGGAGAGTTGACCAGGTCACGGCCCAAGCCAATGATCGAGGTCGGAGGCAAAGCTCTGATTGACCGGGCTATGGATCTGGCGCGGAACGCGGATATGGGCCCAATCGTCGTGAATGTGCACTATCTGGCCGAAATGCTGGAGGAGCATTTGGCCGATGCGGATGTGCAGATCTCGCGCGAAACTCCGGAAATCCTGGACACAGGCGGCGGATTAAAGGCCGCCTTGCCTATGATTGACGCACCAGTTGTTGCGACCATGAACCCAGATGTGGTGTGGTCTGGGCCCAATCCGTTACGCGTCGCTATTCAATCCTGGGCGCCCGAACGGATGGACGCCTTGTTGCTATGTGTGCCGATAGAGCGCACGATTGGGCGTACAGGCGGCGGAGACTTTGACCTCGCCCAGGATGGATCAGTAAGCCGCCCCGGTAACCTCGTTTATGGCGGTGTTCAGATCATCAAGACCGAGCGGGTGGCTGAAATGCAGGAAAAGGCATTTTCACTGAACGCCGTTTGGAACAAACTAGCGGCCGAAAACAGGGTCTGTTTTGAGATTTATGACGGGCATTGGTGTGATGTTGGCTCGCCATCCGGGATAGCCTTGGCAGAAGAAATGATCGCTCGTGATGTTTGAACCTGCGGCCCAAAAACGGGTTTTTGGCCTGCCCCCTGGCGTTGATTTTCCCAAGGCCTTGGTGGCTGGGATATTGGCGCGGATGGACGGGCAGGCACCCGAAGCGATGGCCCGGATAACGCTGCTAGTGAACACGCGCCGCATGGCACGGCGGGTGATCGAGCTGTTTTCACAGGACGGGGCCCGGTTGTTGCCCCGCGTTCTCACCGTAGGCGAACTGGCACAACTGCCCGGAGCTGCCATCCTCGGTCCGACAACCGGCCCCCTGCGCCGGCGGTTGGAGTTGGCACGGTTGATCAGTGAATTGATACGGTCGGATCCAAGCCTTGCGCCATCAGAGGCCGCGTTTGATTTGGCCGACAGCCTCTCTACCCTGATTGATGAAATGCATGGCGAGGGGGTGCCAGCCGAGGCGATCCTGAATCTGGATGTTTCCGATCAGTCAGGCCATTGGGAACGCACACGACGTTTCATCGGAATTGCAGAGGTGTATTTGGGTTCCGTAGAGCAAGGCCTGGATGCAGAAGCCGCTCAAAGACGTCTGGTCAGGGCTATTGTTGAAGCATGGCAAAAGGCGCCCCCTCGCAATCCAATTTTGGTTGCAGGGTCGACCGGATCACGTGGCTCGATGGCTATGTTGATGGAAGCTGTGGCGGCTTTGCCTCAAGGAGCGGTTGTTCTCCCCGGGTTTGACTATGATGCGCCAACGGCAATGTGGGGTCAGCTGCAGGATGCATTGACCGGCGAGGACCATCCACAGTTCCGGTTTGTCAAACTGATGCGACAGTTTGGTTTGACACCAGATGACATTGAACGTTGGACACAAGATCGGCCAAAGGCGACGACGCGCGGCGCGTTGGTCTCATTGGCCCTACGCCCCGCACCATTCACCGACGCGTGGCTGGACGAAGGGCCGACGCTGCCGGATTTGGCCAAGGCGACCCAAGATATGAGTCTGATCGAGGCAAAATCCGGTCGGGATGAGGCGCTTTCGATTGCTTTATGTCTGAAATCCGCGGCGGATCAGGGACGGACCGCAGCACTGATAACCCCGGACCGAATGCTGACCCGGCAGGTAACAGCTGCGTTGGATCGCTGGAACATAATCCCGGACGACAGTGCCGGCTTGCCTTTGCATTTGTCACCGCCAGGCCGGTTTTTGCGGCAAGTGGCAGAATTGTTCTCGGCTCCGCTGCGAAATGAGACACTGATTGCCCTTTTGAAACATCCGTTGACGCATTCCGGTCAGGACCGGGGCGAACATTTGCGCCGAACCCGGGATCTGGAGCTGCATATTCGGCGGCAAGGGATTCATACACCGCAGCAGATCGACTTTGAAAGTAGCCGCATTTCAGCAGAAGCCGACTCTGATTGGGTGAACTGGTTACGGGATTGTCTTTTTGAGCTTGCGCAAGATGGCAAACTCTCCGCGCGGGATTGGCTGAAACTTCTGTGTGAACAGGCCGGGCACATTTCTGACGGCGCTTTGCCGGACGATGGTGTTCCGATTGCCGGAGAGCTTTGGAAAGAGGCGGCTGGACGAACCGCATGGGATGCTTTGGAACCCATTCGTCAGATGGGAGACGAGGAATACCCGCTGACAGCGCGAGAGTTCAACAAGGTTCTGGACCATCTGTTGCGCAATGGGGTTGTGCGCGATCGGGATGCCCCGGATGGGAACATCATGATCTGGGGCACACTAGAGGCCCGGGTGATGGGTGCAGATCTGGTGATCTTGGGGGGATTGAACGAAGGCTCCTGGCCCGAGTCCCCGGCACCCGACCCGTGGTTGAACCGTGTCTTGCGAAATCAAGCAGGATTGTTGCTGCCGGACCGTCGAATTGGATTGTCTGCTCATGATTGGCAACAGGCCATTGGGGCGCCCGAAGTTGTTCTGTCGCGATCCCTGCGGTCGGATGATGCCGAAACGGTGCCGTCCCGCTGGTTGAACCGAATGACCAATTTGTTGTCTGGCCTACCGGATGCAGGCGGCGTTTCGGCACTGAACGCGATGCGGACCCGAGGAGCGCTTTGGCTGGCCCAAGCCAGTCGGCTGGATCATGCAGAGCGCGTGCCCCCCGCCTCCCGCCCATCTCCAAGACCACCTGTTACAGCACGTCCTCAACGGTTGTCAGTGACCGAGGTGAAACGGTTGATCCGGGACCCATATGCGATTTATGCCAAACACGTTTTGCGTTTGAGGCCCCTGAACCCATTGGTAACAGAGCCTGATGCCTTGCTACGTGGCACCGTTATTCATGGGGTTTTGGAAGGCTTCATAGGTTCCGATGCACCACTGGACCGACAGAGTTTTCTGGAAATGGCACGGGCGCGCCTCGATGCCGGTGTGCCCTGGCCCTTGGCGCGGCGGCTGTGGTTTGGACGGCTGGAACTGATAGCGGACTGGTTTTTGGAACAAGAGCGGTTGCGCCGACAGATCAGCAAACCCGCAGCACTGGAAGCCCGGTTGACTGCATCGTCCCAGATGCCGTTGATCACGTTAACAGGCGTGGCGGATCGGATTGATAGGGCGGCCGATGGAACCTATCGCCTTCTGGATTACAAAACCGGCAAACCCCCAGGGCCCAAGGAACAGGCCCATTTCGACAAGCAACTTTTGCTGGAAACGGCGCTTCTGACTCTGATTGGCGCCGATTCCGGATCAACGAAATTGTCTCCTGGTCCTGTTTCCGATGCGCGGTTCATAGGACTGGGCCGCATCCCGAGCGAGGTCGAAGCTCCGATTGTCGAACACGGCCCTGAAGAGGTTTGGGCTGAATTCTTGAAGCTGATCACAGCGTATAGCGCCCCCGAACAAGGCTACACAGCGCGCCGGGCGATGCAAAAAGAGGACGAAGCCAGCGATTATGATCAATTGGCCCGGTTCGGGGAGTGGGATTTGAGCGCCGATCCAGTTGGAGAGGACGTGACGTGAACGAAGCAACAGAACGCCAAAACCTGGCTGCGCAACCAGATTTGAATACGTGGCTCGCCGCCAACGCCGGATCAGGCAAAACGCGCGTTTTGACCGACCGGGTGGCGCGTTTGTTGTTGGGGGGCACGGACCCACAGAAGATCCTGTGTCTAACCTATACCAAGGCGGCCGCAGGAGAGATGCAAAACCGGCTGTTTCGGCGTTTGGGTGAATGGGCAATGTTGAAGGACGCTTCTTTGCGTCAAATATTGTCCGATTTGGGTGTCGGTGATGATTTGCCCGCAGATCAATTGCGTCGGGCGCGAACCTTGTTTGCCAAAGCGATCGAAACACCAGGCGGCCTGAAGATTCAGACCATCCATTCCTTCTGTGCAGGATTGTTGCGCCGGTTTCCTTTGGAGGCCGGCGTAAGCCCTGCTTTTCGGGAAATGGATGATCGCGCCGCAGATCTGTTGCGGGCTGAAATCTTGGACGAAATGGCAGAGGGGCCGGACCGCGAGTTGGTCGAAGCGCTGTGTCGGCATGTATCGGATCAAAGCTTGCCCGAGCTGGTTATCAACATTGTCAGCCGACGCGAAGCATTTGAGATGCCCTTTGACAGGGCAAAGGTTGCGGAGGTTCTGGGACTGGGGCCCCAGGGAATAGGCCCTTCGGATCTCGCCGCAGAGGTCTTTCTGGGAGCAGAGGCCGCCTTGTTCGAGCGGATTGTGCCCGTTCTGGCTGGTCAGAAAAAGACAGATGCCAAGGCGGCCGAGGTGCTACGGCGCATAACCCGGTTTGACCAGTCGGATCTGCCTGACCTGGAAAAGCTGTTTTTGTTTGGAGAGACCGCCAAGACGCCCTATGCGGCCAAGCTGAGTTCGTTTCCCACCAAAGGGTGCCAGACCGCTTTAGGTGGAGACCTGCCGCCATTGCAGGATCTGATGTTGCGGGTCGAGGCGACACGAGCGCGGCGTTTGGCCGTGATGGCACTGGACAAGGCCCAAGTCCTGTCGCGGTTTGCGACGGCTTTTCTGACCAAGCTGGAGCAACGCAAACAAATGCAAGGCTGGTTGGATTTTGACGATCTTATCCAGCTGACGCGGCGGCTGCTGCATAGCTCTGAGATGTCCGAATGGGTGCTCTACAAACTGGACGGTGGGATTGATCATATCCTGGTTGATGAGGCACAGGATACCAGCCCCGCGCAGTGGGACATAATCGAGAAACTCGCGCGGGAGTTTACATCCGGCGAAGGCGCCCGAGATGGAGGCAGGACGCTGTTTGTCGTCGGCGACCAAAAGCAGTCAATCTATTCTTTCCAGGGTGCGGATCCGCAGGAATTTACCCGGATGCGATCTGATTTTGCCCAGCGGTTTCGCGAGGTGGGGTCAGATCTGCAAGACTTGACGCTGGCGTATAGTTTCAGGTCATCAGCCACGATCTTGGAACTGGTGGATCAGGTGTTTTTGTCCAAGACAGACTCTGGTTTTGCCGTTGATGAGCGGCACAAAGCGTTCAAGTCTGGCATGCCCGGGCGGGTGGATCTTTGGCCCGTCGTATCAGAATCGGGAACGGTGGAAGAAGGCCATTGGACAGATCCGGTGGATCGGCCCAGCCCACATCATCATACCCGCGTTCTGGCCGAGCTTGTCGCCAACCAAATTCATCAAATGCTAACCGACGAAGAGACAATTTCGGTCGATGGACCAGAGCCTGGAACCTATTTGCGACGGACCGTTCGGGCCGGTGATTTTCTGGTCTTGTTGCAGCGGCGCTCAGATCTCTTTTCAGAAATTATCAGAGCCTGCAAAGCCAAAGGGTTACCAATTGCCGGCGCGGACCGACTGCGGGTTGGAGCGGAGCTGGCAGTTCGGGACCTGGCCTCGGTCCTGCGGTTCCTGGCAACTCCAGAGGACGACCTGTCATTGGCTGAGGCGCTGCGTTCTCCCTTGTTTGGGTGGAGCGAGCAAGCGCTGTTTGATTTGGCGCACAAGCGGGCGGAGGTGTTTTTGTGGCAAGCCTTGCGCGCAAGGAGGGAAGAGTTTGCCGCAACGCTGGCCGTTCTGGATGATTTGCGCGGGCGGGCCGACTTTTTGCGGCCCTATGATCTGATCGAAAGGATATTGACGCGTCACAGGGGCCGGCAGTTGATGTTGGCCAGGCTAGGGCAGGAGGCCGAGGATGGAATCAATGCCCTGTTGTCTCAGGCCTTGGCCTATGAGCAGAACCAGGTGCCAAGCTTGACCGGTTTTCTGGTCTGGATGGAAACCAATGATCTGGAAATCAAACGCCAAAGCGATACGTCGGGCAATTTGATCCGGGTCATGACGGTCCATGGGGCCAAAGGGCTGGAGGCGCCGATCGTGATCCTGCCAGACACGGCCAAACGGCGGATGCCGACAGGTTCTGACATCTTGATGGCTGGGGATGTGCCATTTTGGAAGCCTGCAAAACCGGACATGCCAGATGCGCTGCGAACTGTGCGAGAAGAACAGTTACAAAAAGAGGTCCAGGAGCGGGATAGACTACTATATGTGGCTCTAACCAGGGCAGAAAAATGGTTGATCGTCGCCGCAGCCGGAAAAACCGGCGACGCTGGCGAGAGTTGGTACGAAGACGTATCTGCCGCCATGGTTGAATTGGGCGCAAAGGCTGCGCCGATGCCCGGTGGGCGTGGATTACGGCTAGAGAACCTGAAATGGGACTCGATCCCAATGGCCGAAACCGTGAACGCCATTGAAACACCCACATCGCATGAGCTGTCAGAACCGCCGGTTTTCATCGCTGATCGTCCTGTTGCTCCAGAGATAGTGAAGCCTTCGGATTTGGGAGGCGCCAAGGCCTTGCCCGGCGAGGCCGGCAGGGATCAAGAAGAAGCGACTCGAAGAGGCACGGCGATACACAGCTTGCTGGAACATTTGCCTGCGGTGAAACGGGCAGATCGAGCGCGGATCGCAAAGCAGTTGTTGGGAGCGGACCACGACCCGGGCATTATTGAGGAAGTAGAAAAACTACTGGACGCAGAGCATTTGGCGTTTCTGTTCGACAGCGAATCACTGGCCGAAGTCGGCGTTTCCAGTGGCTTTGGCGCGCGCCGCTTGCAGGGAGTCATTGATCGTTTGATCGTTTCTCAGGATCATGTTTTGGCCGTCGATTTCAAATCAAACATGGTCATCCCTGATACAGCAGCCCAATGCCCCGAAGGCGTTTTGCGTCAGTTGGGCGCCTATGCCCATGCTTTGGCTCAAATCTATCCCGACCGGGGCATTGAAACGGCGATAGTCTGGACCCGCACCGCAGAGCTTATGCGCATACCACACGATCTTGTGACAGATGCCTTGGCACGCACAGGATGTCTTGACGTGAGCGAGGACGGTTCCTAGGTTTGATCCCCGAACCTTCCCCATTTTGGAGACACCCTCATGTCCACCGTAGCTGTGACAGATGATACGTTTGACGCCGAAGTCCGCAACTCTGACATCCCGGTGGTTGTCGATTTCTGGGCCGAATGGTGTGGCCCATGCAAACAGATCGGCCCCGCACTGGAAGAGATTTCGACCGCTTATGAAGGAAAAGTGAAAATCGCCAAAGTAGACGTGGATTCGAACCCGAATGCCGCGGCGAGCTTGGGCGTAAGAGGGATTCCCGCGCTGTTTATCTTCAAAGATGGCGAGGTTGTTTCAAACCGCGCTGGCGCGGCACCCAAGGCTGCGTTGCAAAGCTGGATTGACGAGTCGATCTAAGGCTCTGCCCAGTCAGACAGGAATTAGGGGCGCGCAACGGATGTTTGCGCGCCTTACTTGTTTTGGGACGGCCTGTTGGCGTCAATAGGCCAACCACCACGCTGAAACGCCTTGGCGATTTGGTCTTTGGCGTTTGGACGCCCTGCATTTATCGACATTTTTTGCCAGAACCAATGAATGTAGCCGCTATAGTCCGGTTCACTATCCGTGACCGACTGAATAGCCTCCTCCGCTCCCATCAGCCGGACCTGGTTAGCAATATGGGCGAAGTCTATTTGCGCAAATAAAACAGCCGGTTTTTCGAAGAAATACCCCGCAAATGCTGCAGATGAATTTTGCGTGACAACATAATCACAACCCGTAAGCCAACGCTGCATTTGACCCGTTTCCACCCGGAGCCGGGGAAATCGTCGGGCAAGCGCGTGGAGTTGGTCAATTTCGGCGCGGCTGTAGGTCTCTTTGGGGTGTAGGGTCGCAACGATTGGACGCCTGGAGTCATGCTCCAACACATTTTCTATCATTTGCAGCGGCGTACAGGATTGGAACGAGCGGTGATCACGCAGCCGGCCTTGAAGGGGGACATAGACATATCCCTCCCGGGCGGCCGTTTGTGCAACACCGTCGAACAGCCGGGTTTGCCAGCGGGCAAAGAACGTATTGGCCTGCTTTCGTGGCACAGAACCTGGGTCGAACTCGGTCCGGGCGACACGCCAATTCCACCGCTTTTCGGTCGGTTCGATTGCCCAAAAGGGGTAATAATAGACCCTACGAAAGGTCAAACCACGCTCATTTGGCGGAGGCTCCATGTGGCTCAGCGATTGACCAGGGCGTGTTTTGGCCGCGCGACGTTCATCAGGCGTGTTGGCCCGATAGCTGACGGCAAAGCCTGCATCCTGCGCGACCGAGACCATGAGCGAAATGAAATTGTGGCGCCCTGCCTGGGCGCTGGCTCTGAGATCAGGGTCGAGATAAAGGGTCAGGTCCGCATGTGTCATGGACGCAAACTATGGGTTGAAACTGAGACGAACAACCATGCCCTTGTGCCTGTTGAGTCCCACCTCCATATAGGTCGCCAGCAAACGGAGGCAGCGATGCAGGATTTTCCAGGTTGGCACGGCACAACAATTATTGGTGTCAAAAAAGACGGCCAGGTGGTGATTGCTGGTGATGGGCAAGTGTCGTTGGGACAAACGGTAATCAAAGGCACAGCGCGCAAAGTGCGACGGCTGAGCCCTGGTGGATTTGATGTGGTCGCCGGTTTTGCAGGCTCAACCGCAGATGCGTTCACGCTGTTGGAGCGACTGGAAGCCAAATTGGAAGCAACCCCAGGGCAGTTGGCGCGGGCAAGTGTTGAGTTGGCCAAGGATTGGCGGACAGACAAGTATCTGCAAAAGCTGGAAGCAATGTTGATTGTGACCGACGGCAAAGAGCTACTGGTCATCACAGGTGCCGGCGATGTGCTGGAACCAGAGCATGAAGTGGCCGCAATCGGTTCCGGCGGAAACTATGCCCTCGCAGCAGCACGAGCGATGATGGATAGCGACAAATCCGCCGAAGAAGTGGCGCGGGCTGCTATGGCGATTGCTTCCGATATCTGTGTCTACACGAACGGAAACCTGACGGTTGAGAGCATTTCAGCCTGAGGCTGGTGCTGAGAAAGGACGATGAAATGACAGATCTGACACCTCGGGAAATCGTCAGCGAATTGGACCGGTTCATTATCGGGCAAAATGACGCAAAACGGGCCGTGGCCGTCGCGCTCCGCAATCGGTGGCGGCGCAAACAATTGGCGGATGATCTGCGCGATGAGGTTTATCCCAAGAACATTTTGATGATTGGTCCCACTGGTGTCGGCAAGACCGAGATCAGCCGCCGGCTGGCGAAATTGGCCCGGGCGCCTTTCATCAAGGTTGAGGCGACAAAATTCACCGAGGTAGGCTACGTCGGGCGGGATGTGGAGCAGATTATCCGAGATTTGGTGGATAATGCGATCCTCCAAGTGCGCGAACACATGCGTGAAGATGTCAAAGCAAGCGCCCACAAGGCCGCCGAAGAACGTGTCATCGAAGCCCTCGCAGGCGAAGATGCAAGAGAAGGCACCCGCGAGATGTTTCGAAAGAAACTGAAATCGGGTGAACTGGATGACAAGATGATCGAGCTGGAACTGGCCGACAGCTCGAATCCAATGTCCATGATGGACATTCCGGGTCAACCCGGGATGAACATGGGTATGCTGAACTTGGGCGATATGTTTGGCAAAGCGTTTGGCGGTCGCAAGGTCCGAAAACGGATGAGCGTTGCAGAGAGTTATGAGGTCCTCATTGGCGAGGAAGCTGACAAACTGCTGGATGACGAAACGGTCAATCGCGTGGCCATGGAAGCGGTCGAGCAGAACGGGATCGTGTTCTTGGACGAAATCGACAAAGTTTGCGTGCGATCCGACACGCGCGGCGGTGATGTAAGCCGAGAAGGTGTTCAGCGCGATTTGTTGCCTTTGGTCGAAGGCACGGTGGTGAGCACCAAACATGGCCCGATCAAGACAGATCACATCCTGTTCATTGCCTCAGGTGCGTTTCATGTCGCCAAACCGTCCGATTTGCTGCCCGAATTGCAGGGTCGGTTGCCCATCCGGGTAGAACTACAGGCCCTCACGGAATCCGATTTTGTGCGGATCCTGACCGAGACGGACAACGCCTTGACCCTGCAATACACCGCATTGATGGGAACAGAAGAAGTCGAGGTCAGTTTTACAGAAGATGGCATTGCTGCATTGGCGCGGATTGCTGCGGATGTGAATCAATCGGTCGAAAACATAGGAGCGCGGCGTCTGTATACCGTGATCGAGCGCGTGTTTGAGGAGCTGTCCTTTTCGGCGCCGGATCAGGCCGGGCAGGCCGTGACGGTCGATGCCACGTTTGTCGAGAAAAACATCGGTGATTTGGCGCGGTCTGCGGATGTCAGCCGTTACGTTTTGTAACCCTGGAAAATTGCCCTTGCCTTGAGCCCTCAGGACGGGCAGAGGCGATGCATGTCCATTCTAAATTTTGTGTCCCGCAATGCGCCCTGGCTGGGTGCTGGTGCTTTGTTGACGTTCTTGTCCAGTTTCGGGCAGACGTTTTTTATCTCGATCTTTGCCGGGGAAATCCGGGCCACCTTTGATCTTAGCCATGGCGCATGGGGCGGAATTTATTCGTTGGGAACCACTGCCTCAGCTGTGGTGATGGTCTGGGCCGGCGGTTTGACCGACCGGTTTCGCGTGCGCCTGCTTGGTCCCATTGTATTGGCCGGATTGGCCCTGGCCTGCATCTTCATGGCCATCAATCCTGTCGTTTGGTTGCTACCTTTTTCGGTGTTTTTGCTGCGCTTGTTTGGTCAGGGCATGTGTTCCCACACAGCAGTTGTCGCAATGGCCCGGTGGTTTGTGGCGACACGTGGTCGGGCGCTGTCTATCGCAACACTAGGGTTTTCCGTTGGCGAAGCTGTATTGCCGATCCTGTTTGTGAGTTTGTTGGTCCTGTTTGATTGGCGGATTTTGTGGGTTGTATGTGGGGTAGTCTGTCTGGCGGGGGCTCCGCTCCTAATTCGACTACTGCGAGAAGAACGCACGCCGCAATCCATTGCTGAAAGCCAGGCCAGTCTGGGGATGGGAAACCGGCACTGGACCCGAATGGAAACACTGCGCCATCCATTGTTCTGGTTCATGGTGCCAGCAATTCTGGGCCCCTCTGCATTTGGCACAGCATTCTTTTTCCATCAGGTGCATTTTGCCGAGATCAAGGGTTGGGCGCATTTGGAACTGGTCGCCATGTTCCCGGTTTACACCTTTGGAGCAATCGGAGCGATGATGGCCTATGGCTGGGCCTTGGACAGGTTTGGCACCACGCGATTGATGCCCACCTATCAACTGCCCATGATCCTGGCATTTGTTCTCTACTCTGTCGCCCATGGCCCAATTCTGGCTCTGGCCGGTCTGGTATGCATGGCCCTGACAACCGGCGGCAACGCGACACTGCCCAATGCGTTTTGGGCAGAGTATTTCGGGACACGCCATATTGGTTCAATCAAGGCGATGGCGGCGGCAGTGATGGTCCTTGGATCTGCCATTGGTCCCGGCGTGACCGGGCTGATGATTGACATGGGTATCGGGTTGGAGCAGCAGTTTTGGTTTATTTCGCTCTATTTTCTGCTTAGCTCGCTCTCACTATGGATAGGGCTACGCAGATATGCCGCTCAGCGCCCCATCAACGCTGCCGCCTGAGATAGACGTAGTAGGCGCCATCACCACCGTGACTGAGGTGGGCAGGAGTGAATTGGATAACGTGGGTGTTCAGGGGGGGTGTGGTCAGCCATTGGGGCACCTGATGGCGAAGGATTCCACGAGGCGTCGGAATTGGACCGCCATCGTCGCGGTCCCGACCTTTGCCAGTGATAACCAATACCAGACGCTTACCAGACGCGGATGAGGTCAGGATAAATCGCATCAAGGCCGGGTGCGCACGATCCAGCGTCATACCGTGCAGATCCATCCGGGCCTCTGGCCGCAGCTTTCCGCGCTTCATCTTCTTGAAGGCCTTGTGATCCATCCGGACCGGAGCCGTCGCCAGCTGATGTTCAAGGTGGTCAGATAAATCGAAAGAGATTGTTGTGACCGAGCGTCGCGATGGCCGCTTCAGGGACGTCAAAGGCACTTGTGGCGACGGGACAATTTGAGGCTTCGGCATCTCCAGCGGCGGATCAACCGGCTTATCCTCGGGGCGCAGACGCTCGGTCTGATCTGTGATCCGGCGCCAGAGATTCAGCTCTTCGTGGGTAAGTTTGCGCCGGCTCATAGCGTATCGCCAGGCAGCAAGGCATAAGCGCGCTGGATCGGCATGAGAACCAGCATGCGACCCGGATCGCGTAACGTACCAGCCGCGCGTCCGGCCTCGTCGCCAGTACCAAAGAAGACATCGGCACGTTGCGCGCCCTTGATGGCAGACCCGGTGTCTTGCGCGATCATCAGGCGCCGCATCGGTCCAGCACCATCTTTTTCAATCCAGACCGGCGCTCCAAGCGGCACGTAGGCCGGATCAACCGCAACCGTGCGCAATGCGGTTATCGCACGGTTCATGGCCCCCAGAGGCCCCTGATCCGCGGTAACGGCAGAAGTCACTTCGCGAAAGAAGACATAAGAGGGGTTGTGCATCAACAACTCCTCTCCGGCCTGAGGGTTGCGCCGCACCCAGTTCTTGATGACCTGCGCGCTGACCTGATGAGAATTGTAGATGCCTCTTCGGATCAGTTCGACCCCGATAGAGCGGTAGGGGTGGCCATTCGAACCACCATACCCCACACGGATGTATTGCCCATTCTGCAGACGAATACGGCCAGACCCCTGTATCTGCAGAAAAAACAGCTCAACCGGGTCATCGACCCAGGCAATTTCCAGGCCCCGCCCGCTCATTACCCCACTGGTCAGGATTTCACGCCGCGTGACCCAGCGCCCGTTGCCACGGGCCTCGCGCGGCATTTTGTATACCGGATAGCGAAAGCGGCCACTTGGATACAGGCTGCCATCCAATTCAGGCTCAAAATAACCCGTAAACAAGGCATCCTGGCCATCCTCTATCAACACAGGTCGGAAGAACAATTCGAAAAAGGCGCGCGGGTCGGCGACATCTCCACTTTGCGCTACAGCGCAAAGCGCAGACCAATCGGCATCATCCAGATCGGCGCACGTGTTCAGAAAGACCTGAAACGCTGCATTGTGATCATCGGCGGCCCAGCCATCGAGATCGGAGAACTCATAGACACGATGAGTGATTTCCGCCCCGGCGGCTGATGCGGTCATAAGAAGCCCCGCAATGGCCGCCCGAACGCTTGCAATCATGTATCCGTGGCAACCAACAACCAGTTCGGATCATCCGAGCCCATAGTGCGGGCAAAGGTCCAGGTGTCTTTCTGACGTTTGACCTCTGTCGGGCTGCCTTCGATGATATCACCGCTCTGGTCACGTACGACCGAGGTCAATTCCCCGACGAAACGCATGGAAAGTTCGGCCTGGTTCGTATCTTTGTCGAATTTGACCGCTTGAACGGCTGTTTCCCGAACACCGATAAATTCAGCCTCAACGATAAGGCCCTGGTCTTCGCGGGCCGCAACCCCATCAACGAAAGCTTCGTACACGTCTTCGTCCAGGAATGGCTGGATTTCATCCAATGCACCCCGTTCAAAGCCCATGATGATCATTTCGTAAGCCGATCGGGCGCCTTGGACAAACTCTGTCACGGAAAAGTGAGGCTCGATCCGTTTCATCGCCGCGAGGTCCTGAGCCATTTGGCTGTCTTCAGGCACGTAATCGACGATGTCACGGTCAGGACCGCCTTCAATCACCTCAAATTCAGGGCGAGAAGGCGCTTCGGGCTGGGTTGGGGCCTGCGGTTTCTCGAATCCGTCCCGCGTGCCTAACACGCTTTTGAGGCGGAGGATCAGAAAAATCGCGATGCCGGCAAGGACCAGCAATTGGATCAGGGGTGAATTCATTAATACCTCTGGTCAAGTGACTTTGAACGCGGAACGTTTCGTCACTATGTAGGGGACGGGCAGGTACAAGTCCACTACCGTGACCCAGCGGAAAGGAAGATGAGACGATGTGGTTGCTAATTGTGTTTTTATCGGTGCCGATAATTGAAATTGCTCTGTTCATCCAGGTTGGTGGTTTGATTGGTCTTTGGCCAACGCTTGCCATCGTGATTGTGACGGCCATCGCCGGGACATCTCTGGTGCGGTCTCAGGGCCGTCTGGCATTGGGACAATTGCAGTCTTCGTTTCAAAGGCTGGACGACCCGTCAGAACCGCTGGCCCACGGGGCAATGATTTTGATTTCAGGTGTGCTATTGGTAACGCCCGGCTTTTTTACCGATGCGGTTGGTTTTTTGCTATTGGTGCCTCAGGTCCGCACCGCCGTTTTTCGCTTTGTTTCCGCACGGGTTAAGATGCAATCGTTCCAGATGGGGGGCCAAATGGGTCCGATGCATCCTCGCGGTCCGGCTGGAAGTGGCCCGATTATTGATGGTGAGTTTGAAGAGGTTCAGCCTGATCCAGCGCCTGGACACCGGCCCGGAACCGGCCCATCCGGTTGGGTCAAGGATGATCGGCATCATTGAGCCGCGCCATTGAGGTAGAGACGGCAAACTGATAAGCAGCGCCGAACCTGAATTCTTGGAGAAAAAGATGTCTGAAAATGGTGCTGACGCTGCTCCGCAGCCGCCACAAATGAAAGTCCTGGGGCAATTCGTCCGGGATATGTCCTTTGAAAACGTGATGGCGCAAAAAGGTGGGTCATCCGAAGGACAGCCGGACATCAACGTCCGGGTCAATCTGGATGGCAAGAAATTGCCGCCCGAAGGTCAGTTTGAAGTGATGGTCAAGCTCGGCATCGAGTCCAAGTCCAAGGAATCGAACGACGTAATGTTCGTCATGGAATTGGAATATGTCGGTGTATTCCAGATTGGCGGCGTCGCAGAAGAGCAGTTGCACCCATTCCTGTTGATCGAATGCCCCCGCATGTTGTTCCCTTTCATCCGCCGCATTGTCAGCGATGTGACGCGGGATGGTGGGTATCCGCCGTTGAACCTGGACAACATCGATTTCCTGCAGATCTACCGCAACGAAATCGCACGCCGTCAGGCCGAAGCACAGCCCGCGAACGCCTGAGACGGTTCAGTCCAGCGTTTTTGACCAAAGAGCGCCATCGCCGAGTTTGGAAACAAATTCGGCGTGAGCGGCCCTTTCCGCCGCCGAAATACGCGGCGGAAGGGGCGTGGAGCGCGGTTTCGGCTTCCAGACCTCCACAACGTTCTGACTTGAATTGCTGGAACTGTTAGACAGTTCAAGATCCGGCTGCCGTCCCCCGACAAGTTCCAGATAAACTTCCGCCAGGATTTCCGAGTCCAACAAAGCCCCGTGCAAGGTGCGGGAAGAGTTGTCGATCCCAAACCGGCGACACAGCGCATCCAGCGAGGCGGGCGAACCGGGAAACCGGCGGCGCGCGATGGCCAATGTGTCAATGGCCTGATCCTTGGGCAAAAGGGGCAAACCCATCCAACCCAATTCAGCATTGAGAAACTTCATGTCGAACGCGGCGTTGTGAATAACCAGCTTCGCATCCCCAACAAAGTTCAAAAATGCCTGACCAATCGCCGCAAATTTGGGTTTGTCGGATAGAAACTCTTCGCTTAGCCCGTGCACCTTGAACGCATCCTCGGGCATGTCGCGTTCAGGGTTGATGTATTGGTGATAGGTTTTGCCGGTTGCGATATGGTTGTATAGTTCAACCGCTCCGATTTCGACGATCCTGTCACCGGATTCTGGCTCAAAGCCTGTTGTTTCGGTGTCGAGTACAATTTCCCGCATATTAGAGCCTGCTTTTCAAAGTCTCGACAATCTTCTGAACCTGCAATCTGGCATGGTCCAATGTGTCAGTTTCAACAACAAAATCCGCGCGCTTTCGTTTTTCAGCGTCCGGCATTTGTTTGCCCAGGATCTGCTCGAATTGGTCCTGGGTCATCGTGCCCCTTGCCATCACACGGGCACGCTGAACCTCTGGCGGGGCAGATACACAGACCGTAACATCCATGCGCTGGTCACCCCCCGTTTCAAAAAGCAGGGGGATATCGAAAATCAAGATATCCGCCTGCGCAGAGTCGATAAACTCCTGCCGGTCCGTACCGACCAGCGGGTGAACAATGGCTTCCAGTTGCTTGAAAGCCGATGGATCCTGAGCCAGAACTTTCTTGAGCTCACCCCGATCAACGGCATCATCGACAATAGCTTGCGGAAACACCTCCCGCAGAGGCTCCACCGCAAGGCCCGCCTTTGCATATAGCCGGTGGACCGCCGCATCTGCATCCCAAACCGGGCAGCCCAGATCGGCAAACATTTGGGCCGTCGTGCTCTTGCCCATCCCGATAGAGCCTGTCAGGCCAACCCAGATGGTCATCTAAGCGCAGCAGCACGTGTCGCAGCATCAACTGCAGGACGGATACCAAACCACCGCTCAAAGCCCGGGACCGCCTGGTGCAGCAACATGCCCAGCCCATCGACAGTGCGACAGCCGGCCTCTTCGGCCGCAACCAGCAATGGTGTCTTGAGCGGCGTATACACAAGGTCGGAAACGATCGTACCTTTTTGCAGACCATCCAACGGCACACGCAATTCAGGTTTGCCCACCATACCAAGTGAAGTGGTGTTGACGACCATTGCGGCATCTTCCAGGATATTTCCCGCCTGGACCCAATCAACAACGCGGACCCTCTGGCCAAAATCCTGTTTCAACCGGTCCGCGCGAACACGCGTTCGATTGGTCAGGATGATTTCCGGAACACCAGCATCAGAAAGCGACGCGATAATCGCGCGGCATGCGCCACCCGCGCCAAGAACCGCGGCAGGCCCTGCTGTTGGGTCCCAATCGGGCACCGATTGGCGGATATTTTCAAGAAATCCGTAACCATCTGTATTATCAGCGATTATCTTACCATCCCGGCGAAAAATCAGTGTGTTGGCCGCTCCGATAAGGATGGCGCGGTCTGTCACTTGATCGGCGATGTTAAGAATCTGTTCCTTGTACGGAATGGTTACATTCGCTCCAACAAATCCCATCTTCGGCATCATCCGGATCACCGATTCCAGATCCTCGGCATCCACATGGATCGGAACATAATGTCCCCGTTGTCCATAGGTTGTCAGCCAGTGACGGTGAAGCTGTGGCGATTTGGAATGAGACACTGGTGCGCCAATAACACCAGCAAGCGGGATGCGCGCCTCTGTCATGTCTCTAACATACCTCGCAACGTCATATAGTTAAGCGTCTCCAAGAGTGGCATACCCAAGACGGTAAAGTAATCCCCGTTGATCGAGGAAAACAGACGAACACCTTCTTGCTCCAGATTGTAACATCCAACTGAATATTGGATCTGCGACCAGTTCCGGTCAACATAGCCTTTTAGATAGTCGTCGCTGAACTCCCGCATTCGCAGCGTGACCTTGCCGACATGCCTCCAGACCGGCTTGGTGTTTTCATAGATCACGCAGGCAGAATAAAGAATGTGCCGATTGCCCCGCATCATTTTCAGGTGTTCAATCGCCTCGTCCCTGTCGCGGGCTTTTGACAACATCATGCCGTTCAGATCCAGAGTCTGATCACATCCCAGAACGAACGCATCGGGATGCTTATTGGACACTTTGCGCGCTTTTTGGTCAGCCAACGCATCGGCAATATCCCGCGGTGTGGCCTGTTGTTCTTCAAGCGATGCCTTGAGGGCATCTTCGTCTATCCGGGGCGGTGAAATACTGAAATCAAGGCCCGCATTGCGCAGCAATGTTGCGCGAATTTCCGAAGACGACGCAAGGATCAAGGGGACAGTCATGTGGATAAATAGTGCGTTTCTTTGGGACGACTGGCGTGAAAGTACACAGCCATGGGCGAAGATTCAGGTCAGTGGACGGTTACGGCAAGTTGTCATCAATTTGTTGCATTCTCCCACCCAGGTGGAAAGGGATAATTTGACCCAGGGGATAAGTTCGTCGTGTGGCAGAGCTGGTTGGTGGCCATCCAGGCGAAAAATGTAGAGTTTCCACGTAATCTATTGTTTTTAATTCTTTATTTTTTTTCCTATTGGTCAAAAAACCTCCTATCCCTCTGTCAGAGAGATGTGGAAAACTGCTGGGATAGAAAAAGTATCCACAGTTTTCCGCGCCCCTACATAATCTTCATTTATCTTTCTATTATATATATTAGATATAGGGCCCGACCCAAAGTTGGAGTGTCACCATGATCGATCTCCTGTCCTATGCTTACCCTTGGACCCTGGGGCTGCACATAGTGTCGGTCATTTCATGGATGGCCGGTCTGTTCTATTTGCCCAGATTGTTTGTTCATCATGTAGAGCAGGGCATGGAGGTTGACGCTGTCGGCCCCATTTTCGAGATGATGGAGTTCAAACTTCTGCGGGTCATCATGAACCCAGCCATGATTGCGACCTGGGTATTTGGATTGATGCTGGTGTTTACACCTGGATTGGTTGATTGGACCTCAGTGTGGCCCTGGACCAAGGGGGCCGGAGTTTTGGGCATGACTTGGTTTCATCATTGGTTGGCAAAACGACGGAAAGACTTTGTAGCCGGGGAAAACCGTATAACCGGCCGTCAATTTCGCATGATGAACGAAGTGCCCACAGTTCTGATGATCGTGATCGTCTTCTCCGTCGTGGTAAAATTCTGAATCCGTTTGACTTTTGCCTCGTGCGTTATTACGTGCTGTCTCGAACTGACCGTCCGGTCGGGGATTCTCCTATGACATCATTCGCACCTGCTTCAGGCTGCCCATAAACAGGCTACGTGTATTCCATGGCACCTATCACTCTGAAACTTTCCGATCTTAAGGCCAAAAGTCCCAAGGATCTCCTGTCGATGGCGGAGGATTTGGAGATCGAAAACGCATCGACGATGCGTAAGGGTGAAATGATGTTCCAGATTCTGCGCGAACGTGCGGATGAAGGGTGGGAGATTTTTGGCGACGGTGTGCTCGAGGTCTTGCAGGATGGATTTGGCTTCTTGCGCTCACCCGAGGCGAACTATCTGCCCGGTCCGGACGATATCTATGTCTCACCTGACATGATCCGCCGGTATTCGCTGCGAACAGGCGATACGATCGACGGAGTTATGAAAGCTCCGGATGAGAACGAGCGCTACTTTGCGTTGACGAATGTCACAAAGATCAATTTCGAAGATCCCGAGCAGGCGCGTCACAAGATTGCCTTTGACAACCTGACACCGCTGTACCCGGATGAACGGCTGAAGATGGAGATCGACGATCCAACGATCAAGGATAAATCTGCACGGGTTATTGATCTGGTTGCTCCAATCGGGAAAGGTCAGCGGTCTTTGATCGTGGCTCCACCGCGGACTGGTAAGACCGTGATTTTGCAGAATATTGCGCATTCAATCGAGGCAAATCATCCAGAATGCTATCTGATCGTCCTCCTCATTGATGAACGCCCGGAAGAAGTCACAGACATGCAGCGTTCGGTGAAAGGAGAGGTTGTTTCTTCGACCTTTGACGAACCTGCCACCCGGCATGTCGCCGTGAGCGAGATGGTCATCGAAAAAGCGAAACGTCTGGTCGAACATAAACGGGATGTCGTGATCCTGTTGGATTCGATTACGCGTCTGGGTCGGGCCTTCAACACCGTTGTACCGTCGTCTGGCAAGGTTTTGACCGGCGGTGTTGACGCCAATGCCTTGCAACGCCCAAAACGGTTTTTCGGCGCCGCGCGCAACATTGAAGAGGGCGGGTCCCTGACCATTATTGCCACGGCCTTGATTGATACCGGCAGCCGTATGGACGAAGTCATCTTCGAAGAATTCAAGGGCACCGGTAACTCTGAATTGGTTCTCGATCGCAAGATTGCGGACAAGCGCGTGTTCCCAGCCATCGACATTCTGAAGTCTGGCACAAGGAAAGAGGACCTGCTGATCAACAAAATTGATTTGCAGAAAACCTTCGTCTTGCGCCGGATTTTGAACCCGATGGGGACGACTGATGCGGTTGAGTTCTTGTTGTCGAAGTTGAAACAGACAAAGAGCAACTCTGAATTCTTTGATTCGATGAACACCTGATTTGCCAACCGGATGAAGTGGCTGGGTTATGGACACGATTTATGCGTTGGCCACAGTGCCTGGAAAATCTGGTGTCGCCATCATCCGGGTTTCAGGGCCGCACTCATTTTATGTAGCGCACCAACTGACAGCACGAGAGCTGCCAGCGCGGGGTGTGACGCGCAGCATCTTGCAGGATGCCACTGGTCGCATTCTGGATGATGCGCTGGTGCTGAGTTTTTCCGGCCCAAATAGCTTTACTGGCGAAGATTGCATTGAATTTCAAATACATGGGAGTCCCGCCGTCATCACGGCAGTGACCCGCTCCTTGTCGGAGACCGGGCGTTGCCGGATCGCAGAACCCGGGGAATTTACGCGTCGTGCTTTGGAAAATGGCAAAATGGATCTTGCCCAGGTAGAAGGCTTGGCAGATCTGATAGAGGCCGAAACCGAAGCACAACGGCTACAGGCACAAAGGGTCCTTGGCGGCCAGCTGGGTCAGCGCGTGGAAAGCTGGCGAAGCAATTTGATTAGGGCAGCGTCCTTGATCGAAGTGACCATAGATTTTGCAGACGAAGATGTGCCGGTTGATGTGTCCGAAGATGTTCGTGAGCTTTTGCGGACCACGCAAGCAGAATTGGAACGCGAAAGCGCCGGCGTGTCCATGGCGGAGCGTGTTCGTTCGGGTTTCGAAGTGGCTATTCTTGGCGAGCCAAACGTCGGAAAGTCCACTTTGCTAAACGCTTTGGCAGGTCGTGACGCTGCGATAACATCTGAAATTGCCGGGACAACGCGTGATGTGGTCGAAGTGCGGATGGATTTGCAGGGGTTGCCTGTTACTGTTTTGGATACGGCGGGTATTCGCGAAACGCGTGATGTTGTCGAAGGTATTGGAATTGAGCGTGCCCAATCTCGGGCTGATGCAGCCGATCTGCGTGTCTTTTTGTCTGAAAGACCAGAAGAGTTGGGAGTGACCATTCGAGAGGGCGATATTTGCATTCTGCCCAAAGGGGACCTCCGTCCTGGGACAAAAAATGCGGTTTCCGGTTTGACGGGTCAAGGTCTGGAGCATTTGGTCAGCCAGTTGGGCGAAACTCTGTCTAGTCGGGTGCCAACCGGCGTACTTGCCACGCGCATTCGCCACAAAGAGGCGATGCAAATCGCCAGTGGCTTTTTGGAGAGCGCTGCAAATCTACTTGATCGCGGTCCAGAGGCATATGATATCGTGGCAGAGGATATTCGAGCCGCGATTCGTTGCCTGGAAACGCTCGTTGGGCGTATTGATGTGGAAAATCTGCTGGATGAGATTTTTTCCAGTTTCTGTCTGGGAAAATAGGAGTGTTTCACGTGAAACATTGTGATTTTGACGTCATCGTAGTTGGCGGCGGACATGCCGGAACCGAGGCAGCGCATGCAGCCGCACGCATGGGATGTCATACGGCTTTGGTTACACTGAAGCGGAGCGGGATTGGCGTCATGTCCTGTAACCCTGCCATTGGCGGGCTGGGGAAGGGGCATTTGGTCCGGGAAATTGATGCTTTGGATGGGGTTATGTCCAGAGTTGCAGACCAAGCTGGTATTCAGTTTCGGCTTTTGAACCGGCGAAAAGGACCAGCCGTACAAGGGCCAAGGGCGCAATCAGACCGCAAGATCTATCAAACACAAATGCTCGCAGAAACTGAGCAACAGGAAAATCTGGACATCGTCGAAGGCGAGGTTGTTGACTTCATCATGCGGGATGACGCTGTGTCTGGCGTTGTTTTGGCGGATGGAGCGGAGTTGGCCGCGAAAGCGGTGATTTTGACGACTGGTACTTTCTTGCGGGGTGTTGTGCATATTGGGGATGTCTCTCGTCCCGGTGGACGTATTGGCGACAATCCGTCCGTTCGTTTGGGAGAGCGCCTGGATGCGTTCGATTTGCCCCTGGGTCGACTCAAGACCGGCACACCACCCAGGTTGGATGGACGAACGATTGATTGGTCCGTTTTGGAGACTCAGCCAGGTGATGACGAACCTGTGTTCTTCTCTTTCCTTACCAAAGCGACGACTGCCCGACAGGTTAGCTGTGGGATCACGCATACAAACGCGCATACGCACAAAATTATCCGGGACAATCTAGAGCGCTCTGCGATGTACGGCGGGCATATTGCCGGCGTCGGCCCACGGTATTGCCCATCGATAGAGGACAAAGTTGTACGGTTTGCCGACAAGGACTCTCATCAGGTATTCTTGGAACCAGAGGGGGTAGATGACCATACGGTTTATCCCAATGGTATTTCCACGTCCTTGCCGGAAGATGTGCAAGAAGAATATGTTCGCTCAATCAAGGGGTTGGAGAAGGCAAAAATCCTGCAACCGGGATACGCGATTGAATACGACTATGTGGATCCTCGAGCATTGGATAGTGAGCTAAGTGTTCGCTCCGTGCCTGGGTTGTATTTGGCCGGTCAGATCAACGGCACAACCGGTTACGAAGAGGCTGCCGCGCAGGGCATGGTTGCAGGGTTGAATGCCGCGCGCAAAATCCAGGGGCGCGAGCCCGTTTTGTTTAGCCGGTCCAATAGCTACATTGGCGTTATGGTCGACGATTTGGTGACGCGCGGCGTAACCGAACCTTACCGCATGTTCACCTCCCGCGCAGAGTTTCGGTTGTCTTTACGAGCCGACAACGCCGATCAAAGACTGACGCCCTTGGGTTTGAGTATTGGTTGCGTGGGTGATGAGCGACGTAAGTCCTTTGAGAAAAAGCTGGCTGACCTGGCTGCTGTCCAGAAAATCCTGAAGTCAAAGACCTTTACGCCAAAAGAGATTATGGCAGAAGGTATTCGCATCAATCAGGATGGCTCCAGGCGCGATGGAACGCAATTATTGGCGTTTCCTGATGTCTGCTTCAATGATGTTCTCGGGCTCTATCCAGAAGCAGGAACGTCTGAGACGGCGATCCGTGAACAGATAGAGCGTGATGCATTGTATGCCAGCTACATAGAGCGGCAAAGTCGGGATGTTGAGGCGCTCCGCAAGGACGAAGCCTTGGCTCTTCCAAATGATTTTGATTTCTCGTCAGTGGCCGGTTTGTCGAACGAGCTAAAAGGCAAACTGGCTTTGGTTCGTCCGGAAAACTTGGCCCAAGCGGCCAGGATGGACGGAATGACGCCAGCAGCATTGGCTTTGCTGGCGGCTCGTATCCGCCGCGATAGAAAAAAACTAGCTGTATGACGTCGAATTTTCATGAGTTGGGCGGAGTGAATGTTTCACGTGAAACATATGCTCTTTTGGAGTGGTACTGCGAACAAGTCCGTAAATGGAACAAGGCAATCAACCTCGTCGCCCGGTCCACCTTAGAAAATATCTGGGACCGTCACATTGTTGATTCAGCGCAAGTTTTTAGTGAAGCGCCAGAGGCACAACTTTGGCTGGATATTGGCAGCGGAGGTGGATTTCCGGGCGCAATTGTTTCAATTTTGGCCAAAGAATTGCGGCCCGACCTACAAATGATCCTGATGGACTCAGACTTAAGGAAGTGCACCTTCTTGCGAACCATCGTTCGCGAGGCTGGGCTCAATGCTCGCGTCGAATGCTCTCGAATTGAAGACGCAAATCCACTTGGGGCGGATGTCCTGTCTGCAAGGGCCTTGGCAGATCTTCCAACCCTGATTGGCTTTTGTGAGCGTCATCTGGACGTTGCAGGAACGGCGCTTTTGCAAAAAGGTGAAAATTGGAAGGTTGAAGACGAACAGGCGCGCCAGAAATGGAAGTATGACCTAGAGATCCAGAACAGCGTCACCGAGTCAAAGGCTGTGGTTATGAAGATAAGGAATATAGCGCGTGTCTGACTTGTCGCGTCCCGAAGGACCCAAGATTATTGCGATTGCCAACCAAAAGGGTGGTGTTGGAAAAACAACGACTGCAATCAACCTTTCTGCGGCGCTCGCAGAGGCAGGGCAGCGCGTATTGATGGTGGACTTGGACCCCCAAGGGAACGCCTCGACCGGTCTGGGTATTGAGCCGGCTGATCGTGATGTGACGAGCTACGAACTGCTTGTCGAAGACGCTCCTTTGGCAGAAGTGATCATGCCGACAGGTATCGAAGGTCTGAGCATCATTCCGGCAAATGTTGACTTGAGTTCCGCCGACCTGGAGCTTGTATCAAACGAAAAACGTAGCTTTCTTCTGCATGACGCATTGCGCCAGACTGCTATTGATCAATATGGGCTGAACTATATTTTGATAGATTGCCCGCCATCGTTGAATTTGTTGACAGTGAATGCAATGGTTTCCGCGCATTCTGTGCTTGTCCCGCTGCAAAGTGAATTCTTTGCGTTGGAGGGTTTGTCACAGCTCATGCTGACGATTCGGGAAATTCGGGAGACTGCGAACCCGGATCTGCGGATTGAAGGGGTGTTGCTAACGATGTTCGACCGCCGAAACAACTTGTCCCAGCAAGTGGAAAGTGACGCCAGGGCCAACTTGGGCGGTTTGGTTTTTGAAACGATGGTGCCTCGAAATGTCCGGTTGAGCGAAGCACCGTCATACGCCGAATCCATTTTGTCCTACGATGGGAATTCACTGGGCGCGCGTGCATATCGGGCCCTGGCAACAGAACTATTGAGCAACCACAAAAAGATAACGGCCTGATGGGGGGGACAGCATGAGCAGCAAGAGTGGAAAATCCAGAGGACTGGGCCGCGGCTTGAGTGCACTGATGGCAGATGTCGCGCCCGCACCAGATGCGGTAGACTCCGGCGTCGTCAGTCCCGACATCTTGGTGCCAGTGGAGAAGTTGGTTCCGAATCCAGACCAGCCGCGTCGCCAGTTTGTCGAAGATCAGCTGATTGAACTAACGGAATCAATCAAGGAAAAAGGCGTAATTCAGCCTTTGATTGTCCGCGACATGGCGGACGGCACATATCAGATCGTCGCCGGAGAACGGAGATGGCGCGCCGCTCAACGGGCGCAATTGCACGAAGTCCCGGTCCTGGTTCGCAATTTCTCCGATACAGAAGTGTTGGAAGTTGCAATTATCGAAAACATCCAACGGGCGGATCTGAACGCGATCGAAGAGGCCGCAGGTTACCGCCAGTTGATGGATCGGTTTGGACATACCCAAGAGAAGCTTGCAGAGGCCTTGGGCAAAAGCCGCAGCCACATTGCCAATCTTTTGCGATTGCTGACTTTGCCAGATGAAGTAATGGATTTGGTCAAGGACGGAGCGCTGAGCAGCGGTCACGCCCGTGCGCTCATCACATCAGAAGATCCGTCCGCATTGGCCCGCAAGGTCGTGTCCGGCGGTCTTTCTGTCCGAGCGACAGAGGATATGGTTCGCAAGACAAGCGAGCCCAAGGCCGGAGAAGCGAAAAAACCAAAAGCCGCGAAGGAAAAGGATGCCGATACCAGAGCGCTGGAAGGGGACTTGGCCGCCAATCTTGGTATGAAGGTGAATCTAAAGCACACGCCTGGTCAGGAATCCGGGCAATTGACGATCAACTATGAGACGCTGGATCAGTTGGACACGATTTGCCGGCTGCTGAGCACTCCCTGATTTCGCGCCTCAATCTACCAACAATTTTTGAAGAATTGCGTTCAATATCGGGCGGCCAGCGGCCGTCGTAGATAGACTTTGACCATTTTGCTCCAATAGC
This sequence comes from Marinibacterium sp., assembly GCA_034670145.1. Lineage (GTDB taxonomy): Bacteria > Pseudomonadota > Alphaproteobacteria > Rhodobacterales > Rhodobacteraceae > HXMU1420-2. The sequence goes on along the minus strand of JAXMOA010000019.1, from coordinate 85,004 downwards.
CCAAGCTCAACGAGATCCTGAACCTTTTGTGCATCCAAAGCACGCCCGCTCAGGCGGTTCAGGCGCTCCAGATCAACGCCTTCGGTCATACGCAAGGACATCATCAGATATTCTTCGTGCTGGGCGAGCGGATCTATGGCCTCGATCATCGACTGCCCTGATCCATTTTTCACAGAATTCAGCCAGGTTGTCGGGTTCAAGTGTGTCTCTGTAGCAAACTTTTGGCCGTTAACCGTAACTCGACCATGGGCGCCGGGACCTATGCCCAGATAGTCTCCATAGCGCCAATAGATCTGATTATGGCGCGAACCCTGACCGGGTCGTGCGTGATTGGAAACCTCATACGCTGGGAAACCATGCGCGTTGCAAAGCTCCTGTGTGACCGCGAACATGTCTGCACCCAGGTTGTCATCCGGCAGACCGCGCAGTTTGCCCGCTTTGTAACGGTCGCCAAAGGCAGTGCCGGGTTCAATGGTCAATTGATACAGCGACAAATGATCCGTTCCAAAACTGAGCGCTTGCTTCAGTTCCTGTTCCCATTCGCTGAGCGATTGGTTCTGACGGGCATAAATGAGATCAAAAGAGACTCTATCAAAGGCATTTTTCGCGGTTTCCAGGGCCTGAAGAGCCTCCGCCACAGAATGGATGCGTCCTAATGCACGAAGGTGTGAATCGTTCAACGCCTGGATGCCCAGAGACACACGGTTGATGCCAGCTTCGCGAAAGGCATGAAAGCGCCCGGCTTCTACAGAACCTGGATTGGCTTCGAGGGTGATCTCGATATCATTTGACATATGCCAGTGGCTTGCAATGGCGCCAAGGATACTATCGACGGTTTCAGGCGCCATTAGACTGGGTGTGCCGCCGCCAAAATAGACACTATTAAGGGTTCTTCCGGCGGTTTGCTCTGCAACTCGGGCAAGCTCGGCAAGATAGGCGGTGCGCCACTCTGACTGATCAATCGAGCGGGAGACAAAACTGTTGAAGTCGCAGTAGGGGCATTTGGCCTCGCAAAAGGGCCAATGAATATACAGGCCGAAACCACCCGATTGCCAGTCTTCAATCAAAGCAAGCGCTCACGAAATCTGACACCGCCCTGGCGCGATGGCTGAGCTGGTTTTTCTGCCAGCGGTCCATTTCGCCAAATGTGATGTCGTAGCCTTCAGGCACAAAGATAGGGTCATATCCGTGACCTTGAGTGCCGCGCATGGGCCAGACAATGCGGCCAGGCATCTGGCCAGAGAAAACTTCGTCATGCCCATCAGGCCATGCAATCACCAAAGTGCAGCAAAAGCGTGCCGTGCGTGGTTCAGGCGCCTCAATCGCTTCGAGCTCATTCCACGCGCGCGTCATGGCCATAACAAAATCCCGACCATTGGGTGTTTCTGCCCAATCGGCGGTGTAGACACCGGGTGCGCCGCCCAATGCGTCTATTTCTATGCCTGAATCATCGGACAGCGCAGGCAGCCCGGTTGCCTGCACCGCGGCGTGCGCCTTGATCCGGGCGTTCCCAACAAAGGTCGTCTCGGTTTCTTCGGGTTCGGGCAGATTCATCTCTGCTGCGCCAACGACCTGTATGCCCCGGGGCCGGAGAAGATGATCCATCTCCTCCAGCTTTCCCTGATTATGCGTGGCGATCAGCAGCTTTTTCCCGTCAAAACGGCGAGTCATTTCGCCGCTTCGTTTTGGGCTGCGACCAGTTCGCCAACGCCCTTCTCTGCGAGGTCGAGCAGTTGGTTCATCTGATCGCGTGAGAAAGTGGCCCCTTCGGCCGACATTTGAACTTCGATCTGGCGCCCAGAGGCAGTCATGACGAAATTGCCGTCGACACCGGCTTCGCTATCTTCAGGATAGTCGAGGTCCAGTACCGGCTGCCCGGCATAGATGCCGCAGCTGACGGCCGCTACATTGTCTGTGAGCGGGTCCGACACGATGTCGCCAGCCTTGATCAGCTTGTTCACAGCAAGGCGCAAGGCAACCCATCCGCCAGTGATAGAGGCACAACGGGTGCCACCATCTGCCTGGATAACGTCGCAGTCCACTGTGATCTGACGTTCGCCCAATGCAACACGGTCGACGCCGGCACGCAAAGACCGCCCGATAAGACGCTGAATTTCGACCGTCCGGCCGCCCTGCTTGCCGGATGCGGCCTCGCGACGCATGCGAGTGTTGGTGGCGCGGGGCAACATACCGTATTCTGCGGTGACCCAACCCAGTCCAGAGCCTTTGATAAAAGGGGGTACACGGTCTTCGATTGTGGCGGTGCACAGCACGTGCGTATCACCTACGCGGATCAAGCATGATCCTTCTGCGTGCTTTGTGAACCCAGCTTCGATTGAAACAGGGCGCATTTCGTTTAATTCTCGGGATGAAGGGCGCATCGGATATCCTTTGTTTTCCTGATGCTGATACCGTTGGCCCCAAACTGCATGCAACCCCGATTGACCTTTTCCTGCTACCGACTTTAATGGCGTCCCGTCCTAGGAAATTTCAACGTGTCAGACTCGACGAAGCTATTTGATGAAATGAACGACCGATCGCGAGAGGTGTTTCGCAAGGTTGTCGAGGCCTATCTGGAATCTGGTGATCCGGTTGGCAGCCGTACACTGACCCGTACGCTCAGCGAAAAGGTCAGTGCGGCGACCATCCGTAACGTGATGCAAGATTTGGAATATCTGGGTTTGCTGGACAGTCCGCATGTCAGCGCCGGACGGATTCCAACCCAGGCCGGTCTGCGGATGTTTGTGGATGGCCTGCTCGAAGTCAGCGAGTTGGACCCGGGCACCCGCGAAAAGATGGATGCCTCTATGGACGAGTCGTCTGCAACGGTCGGAACGGCTTTGGATCGCGTCGGATCGGCGCTGTCATCGGTCACTCAGGGTGCTTCGCTCGTCCTGATGCCGAAACACGAGGCTGAAATTCGCCACATTGAGTTTGTATCCTTGTCTCCAGAGCAGGCATTGGTGGTCTTGGTGTTTTCGGATGGGCATGTGGAAAACAGGTTGTTCCACCCGCCGCCGGGTCAGACTCCCAGTTCGATGCGCGAGGCGGCAAACTTTTTGAATTCGATCGTAAATGGTCAAAAGTTGAGTGATTTACGTCAGGTGGTGGCGAATCAAATTCAACAACGACGGGCCGAGATTGATGCGCTGGCGCAGGATCTGGTGGCCAGCGGTCTGGCAGTTTGGGACGGAGAGGGCACAGAATCAGATCGCCTGATTGTAAGGGGACGGTCCAACTTGCTGGATACACATGGTCCCGAGGTTGAAATCGAACGGGTCCGAACGTTGTTTGATGATCTGGAACGTAAGCGGGATATCGCCGAGTTTCTGGACCTGACCGAAGAGGGAGACGGCGTGCGGATATTTATTGGTTCAGAGAACAAACTTTTTTCACTTTCGGGTTCCTCTCTGGTCGTCTCTCCTTATATGAACGCTGATCGAAAGATTATTGGTGCAGTTGGTGTCATCGGGCCAACGCGCCTGAATTACGGACGGATCGTGCCGATTGTTGACTACACGGCCCAGTTGTTGGGGCGGGTGGTTTCAGATCGGTCGTAGAGGTGAAGAATGGCAGAGCCTAAGAACGAAGATTTTCTGGACGATATCGAAGCCGCAGAGGCCGAAGAAATGATTGATATCACATCGGAAATTAATGACGATGATCTGGAGTTAGAGGCATTGCGTGCCGAGCGTGATGAACTGAAGGATCGGTTCATGCGAACGCTGGCAGATGCCGAAAACTCGCGCAAGCGGGCGGATCGTGAGCGGCGTGAAGCCGAACAATATGGCGGGTCCAAACTGGCCCGGGACATGTTGTCGGTTTACGACAACATGAAACGCGCGCTGGAGGTTGCAACCGGCGAACAGGAAACCGTTTCAAGCGCGTTGATCGAAGGCCTGGAACTGACCATGCGCGAAGTGTTGAATGTGTTTTCCAAGCACGGCATTTCGGTGATCTCTCCGGAAGTGGGCGATCGGTTTGATCCGCAAGAGCATCAGGCGATGTTTGAGGCACCCTTGCCCGGAACCAAAGCCGGCGACATTATCCAGGTCACGACCGAAGGCTTCATGCTGCATGACCGGCTGCTGCGACCAGCGCAGGTTGGCGTGTCGTCGACACCGGCAGGCTAGTCAGACTTGCTGGCAGCCTTGAGCTGATAGATCAGATCAAGAGCCTGGCGCGGGCTGAGTTCGTCCGGATGGATATCATCCAGTAACTCCAGCGCCGGGTTGCTTCTGGTCGGTACAGGTTCCGGAGCGCTTTGATTGACTGCAAACAACGGCAGATCGTCAATCAGAGTGGTTCGGGATGAACCGCCTTCACGCTCTCCTTTTTCCAATGCCTCCAGCACAATTCGGGCGCGGGCGACAACAGATGCCGGCAGCCCAGCCAATTGGGCAACCTGAACACCATAAGAGCGGTCCGCTGCGCCACGGCGCACCTCATGAAGGAAGATAACGTCGCCTTGCCACTCTTTGACAGCGACAGTCGCATTTTCGACGCCCTGTAGTTTCCCGGAAAGCGCAGTCAGTTCATGGTAATGCGTGGCAAAGAGCGCGCGGCACAGGTTGACCTGGTGCAAGTGTTCCAGCGTGGCCCAGGCGATGGACAGGCCGTCATAGGTGGCTGTGCCCCGGCCGATTTCGTCAAGGATCACCAGCGCGCGATCGTCGGCCTGATTGAGGATTGCTGCGGTCTCCACCATTTCAACCATAAAGGTCGATCGCCCACGTGCGAGATCGTCAGATGCACCCACACGGCTGAACAGTTGGCTGACCACACCAATATGCGCGCTGTCTGCAGGCACGTAGCTGCCCATCTGCGCAAGCAGGGCGATGATTGCATTTTGACGTAGGAAAGTGGACTTACCGGCCATGTTAGGCCCTGTTAACAGCCAGATGCTGGCGCCGTCAGTCGCGGATAAATCACAGTCGTTCGCCACAAAGCGGGCGCCGGACTGAGCCCGAATGGCTGCCTCGACAACGGGGTGACGACCGCCCGCTATATCGAACCGGCGGGAGGTATCGACCTGAGGACGGCACCAGTTCTCCACCGTGGCAAGCTCGGCCAGAGCAGCAGAGAGATCAATCTCTGCCAAAGCGGCAGCCAACAGGTTGATGTGGGCGGCTTGTGCCAGAATGGCCTGACGCAATGACTCAAAGTGGCGTTTTTCAATGTCTATGGCCCGCCCGCCGGCATTCAGGATACGTGTCTCCATTTCCGAAAGCTCGACAGTCGTAAACCGGACTTGATTTGCTGTGGTTTGACGATGGATGAACACGTCTGACAGCGGCGGACCCAGCATTTTCTCTGCATGAGTCGCCGTGGTCTCCACAAAGTACCCAAGGACGTTGTTGTGTTTGATCTTGAGCGAATTGATACCGGTCAGCTCGGCAAATTTGACCTGCATATTGGCTATGACAGAGCGGCCTTCGTCCCGCAAATTGCAGGATTCATCCAATTCGGGGTCGAATCCCGGCGCTATGAAACCTCCATCCCGGGCGAGGAGCGGGGGTTCAGCAACAAGGGCATTCTGCAACAGATCCAAAAGGTCTTCGTGCCCGACAAGATCCTCAAAGGCCTTCGTCAACAGCGCTGGGCGGTCACCCGGGTTGTCCAGCTCTGTCAGAGCAATCGCCTGTTCCAATGTATTGCGTACCGCCGCCAGATCACGAGGGCCGCCGCGATCGAGGGCAAGCCGTGACAGTGCACGTGAAACATCCGGTGTCTGACGCAAGAGTTCCTTGGCAAGGCCTGCGGTGCGCGATTGCTCCATCCAGTGATCAATTGCGCTCAGACGCCCTTGAATAGTCTCTGTATCGCAGGTTGGAGCGTTGAGTCTGATGTCCAGCAACCGAGCACCGCCAGGTGTGACTGTGCGATCAATGACAGAGAGGAGCGATCCGGCGCGACCTCCGCTCAGGGATTGGGTGAGTTCAAGGTTTCTGCGCGTGGCCGCGTCGATCTGCATTGATTTGGCACGCAGAACGGCTGCTGGTGGCTGAAGCAGGGGCAAATTGCCCTTTTGGGTCAGATCAAGGTATCGGATGAGAGCGCCCATGGCAGCACAATCCGCACGGCTGAAAGTGCCGAATCCATCCAGGGTGCTGACCGAAAACACCTCACAGAGTCTGGTTTCGCCCGATGTGCTGTCAAATTCTGTCGAGTGGACCCGGGTTAGGGGCACGCCAAGGTCCTCGGCTGTTTCGGCAATCTCCAGTGCCGTGCTGTCGGTTGTGATCAGCTCGGATGGGGCGATACGCGCCAGCTCCGGGCTCAGATGCGCCGGCAGCAATGCCATTACGTGAAACGCGCCGGTCGAAATATCGGCCCAGGCCAAAGAGCATTCGCCGCGAATGTTTGCATAGGCGGCCAGAAAATTGTGCCGGCGCGCCTGAAGCAGGGAATCTTCGGTCAGCGTTCCAGGCGTAACCAGGCGGACAACATCGCGCTTTACGACCGATTTAGAGCCTCTTTTCTTGGCTTCCGCCGGGCTCTCCAATTGCTCGCAGACACCGACGCGAAAACCCTTTCGAATGAGGGTGAGCAGATACCCCTCGGCCGAATGTACCGGAACGCCGCACATAGGGATGTCGGTACCGTCGTGTTTGCCGCGCTTGGTCAGGGCAATATCAAGAGCCGCAGCCGCGTTGACGGCGTCATCAAAGAACATCTCGTAAAAGTCGCCCATCCGATAAAACAGCAGGGCATCGGGATGCGCTGCCTTGATCTCCAGATATTGGGCCATCATGGGCGTAACGCTGGACACCATAAACTCCTGACGATGGTTTGCAGTTTGCGACCTTACAAACGCTGCGGCATGGGTGAAAGACGAAATTCGCAAGACCGTTGAGAGACGGAGACGGACGATATAAGAGGCATGAGCCGTTGCGAAGGAACCTGTGTACAATGTCAAAGCTGAAATTAACCGACGAAGAGGCGTTGGCCTTTCATTTGGAGCCGACCCCGGGGAAGTTCGAGATTCAAGCCACAGTTCCGATGACAACGCAGCGGGACTTGTCCTTGGCGTATTCGCCCGGCGTGGCCGTTCCTTGTGAAGCGATCGCAAAGAACCCCGAACTGGCGTATGACTACACGAACAAAGGCAATCTGGTTGCCGTAATCTCCAACGGAACCGCGGTTCTGGGACTGGGAAACTTGGGCGCCCTGGGCTCCAAACCAGTGATGGAAGGCAAGGCGGTTTTGTTCAAACGTTTTGCCGACGTGAATTCAATCGACATCGAATTGGATACCGAAGACCCAGACGAGTTTTGCCGGGCGGTGCGCCTGATGGGGCCGACTTTTGGGGGAATCAACCTCGAAGACATCAAGGCGCCTGAATGTTTCATTATCGAACAGCGGCTGAAAGAAGAGATGGATATCCCTGTCTTTCACGATGACCAACATGGAACAGCGGTGATTTGTGCCGCCGGTCTGATCAATGCGTTGCACATCTCGGGCAAACGGATTGAGGATGTAAAGATTGTTCTCAATGGTGCCGGCGCTGCCGGTATTGCCTGCATAGAGCTGTTGAAGACGATGGGCGCACGACATGAAAATTGCATCGTTTGCGACACCAAGGGGGTGATCTACCAGGGTCGGACAGAGGGCATGAACCAGTGGAAGTCTGGCCATGCTGTCGCGACAGAGCTGCGCACTCTCGAAGAGGCCATGGTCGGGGCGGATGTATTCCTGGGTGTGTCGGTAAAAGGCGCCGTCACGCAGGCGATGGTCGAAAGCATGGCCGACAACCCGGTGATCTTTGCCATGGCCAACCCGGATCCGGAAATCACACCGGAAGAGGCCCACGAGGTGCGCATGGACGCGATTGTGGCCACAGGACGAAGCGATTACCCGAATCAGGTCAACAACGTGCTCGGCTTCCCGTACTTGTTCCGTGGTGCTCTGGATATCAATGCGCGGGCCATCAACGACGAGATGAAGATCGCCTGTGCGCACGCTCTGGCTCAACTGGCGCGAGAGGATGTGCCGGATGAGGTTGGCATGGCTTACGGCCGCAATCTGACGTTTGGCCGGGATTACATCATTCCAACGCCGTTTGATCCCCGTTTGATTCACCGCATTCCACCAGCCGTTGCCAAAGCAGGCATGGACACAGGCGCAGCGCGTCGACCCATCATTGATGTCGACGCCTACGAGCTGAGCCTGAAATCCAGAATGGACCCAACGGCGAGCATCTTGCGTGGTATGAACGCACGTGCACGGACCGCTCAGGCGCGCATGATCTTTGCCGAAGGCGACGATCCGCGCGTTTTGCGGGCCGCCGTGATGTATCAGAGGTCGGGGCTCGGCAAGGCGTTGGTTGTTGGGCGGCCGCATGATGTCAAAAGCAAACTGGAAGCCGCAGGTCTGGCCGATGCTGTTCGAGAGTTGGAGGTGGTAAATGCCGCCAACACACAGCATTTGGACGCGTATAAGGATTACTTATACCGCCGTTTGAACCGAAAAGGTTTTGACGCGCAGGACATACATCGGTTGGCGGCACGTGACCGACATGTATTTTCGGCTCTGATGTTGGCGCATGGGCATGGCGACGGTCTGGTCACCGGGGCAACACGCAAGTCCGCGCATGTGCTGGAGCGGATCAACCATGTGTTCGACGCAGATGCAAAAAATGGCGCCGTCGGCATTACCGCGGTGATCTTCAAGGGTCGCATCGTCCTGATTGCTGATACTCTGGTTCACGAATGGCCAGAACCCGAGGATCTCGCAACAATCGCAGAACGCGCAGCCGATGTGGCGCGCCACATGGGACTAACCCCGCGCGTCGCATTTGTCAGCTTTTCCACGTTTGGATACCCCGTCTCGGAACGCGCCGAAAAAATGCATATCGCGCCCGAAGTTCTGTCTGCGCGCAATGTGGATTTCGAGTTTGAAGGCGAAATGACAGTTGATGTTGCCTTGAACGAACGGGCGCAGGCCGCCTATCCGTTTTCACGTTTGACCGGCCCGGCCAATATCTTGGTTGTGCCCGCGCGTCACTCGGCCAGCATTTCGGTCAAACTGATGCAAGAGTTGGGTGGAGCCACCGTAATTGGGCCTATTTTGACCGGCGTAGGGCATTCGATCCAGATTTGTTCTGGTGTGTCGACGGCAAATGATGTGTTGAACATGGCCGTCTTGGCCTCATCCAAAATTGGGTAACTTTGCGCTGACGAGTAAGGATTCGGGCCTTGTGGCCCGGATCTGTCCCAGACGATCAGGCATCACCGGTGCGGCGCCCAGGATCTCAAAGGTGCCGTCGCTGAGTTGAACGATGTGACGTTCCCTCCCAACTCAACCGGTCAAAGTTTGCGACAGCACCACCCAGATCTGTTCAGCTACCAATGAATGGCGCGTCTGCGCCCCAAAGGGCCTTTACGCGTGTGTCACGTCCACATGCCTGACGGTAGAGCTTGTAAGCAGTGGATTGCTTGCGTGGCCCAAAACGGGTGAGCACAAGTTTGGTGCCCTTATAGTAATCTTGGTGGGCGGCATCGGCCGGATAAAACTGACCTTCGGGCAGGATGGGCGTGACGATGGCACGTCCCAATTTCTCTTCTGCTATGTCTTTGATCTTTTCGGCCATTGATTGCTCTTGAGCAGAACCAGCGAATACAGCCGAACGATAGCTTTCACCACGATCACAGAACTGACCGCCTGCGTCCGTTGGGTCGATGGAACGGAAAAACAGACTTAACAATTTGTCGCGAGACACCTGGCTGGGGTCGAAAGTGATCTGCACCGCCTCGTAGTGGCCAGTGCCACCTTTGGTAACTTGTTTGTACGTCGGGTTGGCCGTTTCGCCGCCGGTGAAACCCGATATGGCTTCGATCACCCCGGGAACCTGCTCAAAATCAGCCTCTACACACCAAAAACAGCCCCCCGCGACAGTCAGGGTTTCCGTATTTCCTGCCTGGGCCGGTTGTTGCTGAAGCAAAAGCCCGACTGTGATCAATGTCGCGAGGATCAGGGTTTTGGACGTTTCGAAGACTGACATTTCGGGACCACCTTTGTTGACAGCAAAAGCCTGCGCTTGTTCAGAGGTTTGAGCAACCGCCTGTAGTCGATTGTCACAGCCAGGTGAGACGAATTTATCTGTGTTTCAACCGCTTGACGCTGCTGCCGGTTTGGGTTCGGTTGCGGAATGAATACGAAGGAGATCCAATATGCGGATTGCAATGTGGTCAGGGCCGCGGAACCTGTCGACCGCGATGATGTACAGTTTTGCCTCGCGAGGGGATTTTGCGGTTTGGGATGAGCCCTTTTATGCGGCCTATTTGGCGGCGACGAACCTGGAGCATCCAATGGGCGATGAAATCATGGCCGCGCACGAAACGGATTCCAAACTGGTAGCCGAACGTTGCGCCGGGCCCATTCCGGATAGCAAAACGCACTTCTACCTCAAGCTTATGACGCACCATATGTTGCCGGATTACCCGTTGGACTGGGCAGAAGGCTTCACACATGTACATCTGATCCGCCATCCGGCCCGGGTCATCGCGAGCTACTCGGCCAAGCGGGAAAACCCCGTTTTGGAGGATTTGGGCTATTCCCAGCAGCTTGCCCTGTTCAAGAAGTTAGGGGGGGTCGTCGTGGACAGTGATGACATCCGGGCCGACCCTCGCAATACGATGGTTCGACTTTGTGATGCTATCGGGCTGGAATTCAACGAGGCGATGTTGAAATGGCCCGCCGGGCCGCGCGCCGAAGACGGTGTTTGGGCGCGGCATTGGTACAATGCTGTCCATCAGAGTACTGGTTTTGCCGCACCGGATGGCCCTTTGCCCGATGTGGCGGCAGATCAGGCTGACCTGTTGGCACAAGCAGAACCTTTGTTTGACGAGCTTTGGCAGCAAAAAATCTAGCGAAACTGTTGCGGACCATGCAAGGAAATGGGCCACAGATTTGCGGCCCATTTCTTGTTTGAACTTCTCTTCCTTCAGTCGCCGGAACGAACTCAGGATTTAAGCCGTTTGTCCCGCATGGCGATCAACTGCAGACGCAATGCGTTGAGTTTGATAAACCCTGCCGCGTCCTTTTGATCATAGGCACCAGCATCCTCTTCGAATGTCACATGCTCTTCGGAGTAAAGGGAATGATCAGACCACCGGCCCACTGTGCGGACAAGACCCTTGTAGAGCTTGAGTCGCACGGTACCGGTGACATGCTCCTGCGAAGCGTCAATCAACGCCTGCAGCATCTGGCGCTCGGGGCTGAACCAAAAACCGTTGTAAATTAGTTCGGCATATTTCGGCATAAGCTCATCCTTCAGATGAGCCGCCCCTCGGTCCAGCGTGATCTGTTCGATTCCACGGTGAGCCTCCAACAAGATGGTGCCGCCCGGCGTTTCGTAGATACCTCTGGATTTCATGCCAACGAACCGGCCCTCGACCAGGTCGAGGCGGCCAACGCCATGGCGTCCACCAATTTCGTTCAGACGCGTGAGAATAGTTGCTGGAGACATCTCTTCGCCGTTGATCGAAACGGCATCACCACGTTCAAACCCGACTTCGATGAATTCGGGCTGATCTGGCGCATCTTCCGGGTTGACGGTCCGCTGATAAACATAGTCAGGCGCGTCCTGGGCCGGATCTTCCAGCACTTTTCCCTCGGAAGACGTGTGCAGAAGGTTGGCATCCACACTGAAAGGCGCTTCGCCACGTTTGTCCTTGGCGATCGGAATTTGGTTCTTTTCTGCGAATTCGATCAGTTTGGTTCTGCTGCTCAAATCCCATTCGCGCCAAGGCGCGATGACGCGAATATCGGGGTTCAGGGCATAAGCCGCCAGTTCGAAACGAACTTGATCGTTGCCTTTTCCCGTCGCGCCATGGGCGATGGCATCTGCACCTGTTTCTTCAGCAATCTCGATCAAACGCTTAGAGATTAGCGGGCGCGCAATAGACGTTCCGAGCAGATACAGCCCCTCGTACAGCGCGTTGGCCCTGAACATCGGGAACACGAAATCTCGTACAAATTCCTCACGCACATCTTCGATAAATATATCAGAAGCACCCATCATCTCGGCCTTGGCGCGGGCCGGTTCCAGCTCTTCGCCTTGCCCCAGGTCTGCGGTAAATGTTACCACCTCGCACCCATATTCGGTTTGAAGCCATTTGAGGATGATGGACGTGTCTAGCCCACCGGAATAGGCGAGCACGACTTTCTTTGGCGCTGACATCGTAGTTTTCCCCGTTGTTGGACGCAGGCCGGTTAGCGGTTTTTTGCGGCGTGGGCAAGGTGACGTGGAGTTCTGGGGGAATCTAGCCCGGCAGGTCTTCGATTTGGTTCAGTTGCATAATTTCTGCGGCATTTCTTTTAAAAAGAGGTCTTTTTCGAGATAATACTCGGAAACAAGATGTCCGATGTTGACGGTTCCGGCCCGGCCTGACGCGGATTCTTTTTCTCCGGCCTGGCAAAGGGCCGAGAAGTTGACGAAACCAAAGCTCGCACCGCTGCCTTTCAGAAAATGAAGATCCTGCTCCAGATCTGCATCGCCAGGGTTGGTTTTCAAGCGTTCGACGACCTCCTCAACCTCTTCCATAAAAAGCGTTACGACCTCTTCAAAATCGTCGGCTCCGATTTCATCAAACAGTTCGCGCACACGTGACCAGTCAATCATATTGCTCTATTCCGGCATGTTCAGGGATTGTTCCTAAAGAGCGAACCTTAAGAATTGGCTAACTGCAGAGGCTTTCCGGCGTACACGAAATCTTAAGCTTCATGATTGCACATGGGTGACTGGTTACCGGGGTTTTATGTTGTGTCTGCCGTTGTTGAAGATCCTGATCATGACCGGTCCGGTCAGCGTTTGTCGATCCGACGTGTTCTGATCGTCGATGACAGCCGTTTGCAAAGACGAATCTTGTCAAGGATGCTGGGCAAATGGGGTTTTGATGTCGTCGAGGCGGACAGTGGCGAAGCCGCGTTGGAGGTTTTTGAAAAAACCGCGCCGGACCTGGTGTTGAGTGATTGGATGATGCCTGGAATGAGCGGGCTGGATTTGTGCCGGGCTGTGCGGGAGTTGCCGGGCGATCGGTATTGTTACTTTGTCCTGCTGACATCAAAGAGCGAAAAAGAAGAAATCGCTCAAGGGTTCGACGCCGGGTCTGACGATTTTGTAACCAAGCCGGTGGATCCAAGTGAACTGAGGGCGCGGATCACGGCAGGTGACAGGATCCTGTCGATGCAAAATGAGCTATCAGAGAAAAATTCCGTCATCAACAGAACCTTAGCGCGGTTGCGTGATGCCTACGACAAGATTGACCGAGATTTGCAGCAGGCGCGAAAAATTCAGGAATCGCTGGTTCCCGAGCGTAGCAAACGGTTCGGCCAGTCCGAGATTTCGCTGTTGTTGAAACCCTGCGGGCATATTGGCGGGGATCTGGTCGGGATGTTTTCTCCTGGCGCAAACAAAGTTGCTTTCTACAGTATCGATGTCTCGGGCCATGGTATCACCTCCGCCATGATGACAGCCCGGCTGGGCAGCTATTTGAGCAGCACCCATTTTGCGCAAAATGTCGGAACCGAGAACCGGTTTGGCCGGTCCTATACTTTGCTGCCGCCGGCCGAAGTCGCCCACAGACTAAATGTACGGCTGGCTGAGGACGGGGGGATCGATGAATATTTCACTATGGCCTATGCCACGGCTGATCTGACGACCGGGCATGTTCGGCTCGTGCAGGCAGGCCACCCGCATCCACTTATCCAACGCAAGGATGGATCCATCAAATTTGTCGGGGAGGGGGGCGTACCAATTGGATTGGTGCCGGAAGCCGATTTCACCCAGGTCGATTTGTATCTGGAGCGCGGAGACAGGATTTTGTTGTATTCGGACGGGATAACCGAGTGCCGATCCAAAAATGGCGACATGATTGACGAGTCAGGGCTGGAACAGATCGTATCGGGTTTGAGCAGAGATGACAGCGGTCAGGACGTACTGGATGATTTGTTCTGGGCTGTGACCGAAGAAATGTGCACAGAAGTCGGATTGGAGGACGATGTGTCGGCGTTGTTGTTTCAGTACAACGGCGCATGACGCCTTGTGTGACGCAAGATGCTGCGCGCAAAGTGCCGGTCGCCGGGGCTGTTGAGGTGAACAGCGGCTTGATCCGGGGTCATCCAAACCGCCTGATGGCCTGTTTCGGTTGGTTCGCCCAGGGCGTAAACAGGGCGCGCATGAAAAATCAGGCAGAGCTTTTCAGCCCAAAGGTCGTATTCGGGCATGTAGGTAAAACGCCGGTAGGTGCCAATATGTCTGGCGGTTGAAATCCGCCAGCCGGTTTCCTCCACAACTTCCCGATGTAGCGCACGCATGGGCGATTCGCCGGGATCTACGCCGCCACCGGGCAGTTGCAGATCTGGATCAGGATCGCTTTGCAGAGTGAGCAACAGTTGTCCGTCACGGGGCAAAATGGCATAGGCGCCCAGGCGTCTTATGTACTGGCGATCTGCTTTTGGCGGCGTCCCAAAGCGTCTGATCATAGTTTGCCCCCTTTTATCCCGGCTTGTCGCGCTTATATGGTCGCGGTATGCCAATCCAAGGCGTGTAAGGAAACCCCATGACTTTCGGCGAACAACTCGCGTGGGACGATACAGTCCTGCCCTTTCAACTTGATGCCTCGGATATGCGTGGCCGAACGGCGCGACTGGACGGTGCGCTAAGCGGTATTCTGAAGCAACACAACTATCCACCCGCAGTCGAAGCGCTGGTGGCCGAGATGGCCTTGCTGACCGCATTGATCGGCCAGACGATGAAACTGCGATGGAAACTGTCGTTGCAGGTGCAGTCAAAAGGGCCCGTGCGGATGATCGCGACGGATTATTATGCGCCTCAGGCCGAAGGCGAACCAGCCCGGATTCGGGCCTATGCCAGTTTCGATCATGACCGGCTGACAGATGGCAGCCCGTTTGATCAGGTGGGCGAGGGGTATTTTGCGATCCTGATCGACCAGGGCAGCGGAACTGCTCCATATCAGGGTATCTCGCCGCTGACTGGTCCGACATTGGCGGCTTCTGCCGAAGCATACTTTGCCCAGTCTGAACAGCTGCCAACACGCTTCGAGCTGAGCTTTGGAATGTCCCAGAAACCCGGAGGCGAAGCGCATTGGCGTGCGGGCGGCATTTTGTTGCAGCATATGCCCAAAGCGTCCCCGCTTGTCGCGCAAGCGCCCGGAAACGACGAGGTGCTAAAGCCCTCAGATCTGCTGAGCGGCGACGCCGAAGAAAACTGGAACCGGGTCAACCTTCTGTTGAACACCGTGGAAGAGCTGGAATTGATTGGTCCAAGCGTGTCATCGACCGACCTGTTGCTGCGGTTGTTCCACGAGGAGCAGCCGCGGGTCTACGATGCTCAATCCGTGCAGTTTGGGTGCACCTGTTCCGAAGAGCGCGTGCGGCAAAGCTTGTCGATCTATTCGGCCAAGGACATTGAGAAAATGACGACGGATGACGGACAGGTGACGGCGGATTGTCAGTTCTGTTCGGCACATTACGTCATGGATCCCGCCTCGGTCGGGTTCGAGGCCACGCGTCCACCGAATGAGTGATTTGATACCATCTCTTTTGGCAGCGCTCGAGCAGCCGGTTGAGGGATCTTCGGATTTTGATCTGAACCCCGAAGTTGCGCTGCCAGAGGGGCGGATCTTGCGCCCGGCAGGTGTGCTGATCGGGGTGCAGGTGGATGTCCCTGTCCCGCGTGTCATCCTGACGAAACGGTCGTCCTCGCTCAAACATCACCCGGGGCAGATCGCTTTCCCCGGTGGCAAGGTAGAGCCGGATGACAAGGATGTCGTGCACGCGGCGCTGCGCGAGGCCCAGGAAGAAATCGGTCTGAGCCCCGACCAGGTGCAAGTGATGGCGCAATTGCCAACGCACGAAACAGTGACCGGTTTTCAGGTATCACCCGTTCTGGGGTTTGTGACAGGACAGTTTGACCCGGTCCCGGAACCCGGCGAGGTTGCAGAGGTGTTTACCGTACCCTTGGCGCATGTTCTGGACTCCGCCAATTACCTTGTGCAGAGCCGACGCTGGCGCGGAACGCGGCGGTATTATTACGTTGTTCCCTTCGGTCCCTACTACATTTGGGGGGCGACCGCGCGAATGCTGCGCGCCCTCGCCGGTCGGCTAGAGGCATGACACGGGTCAGCGGTGCCTGGCTGGAAGCGGAGGGCACACAACAGGTGCTGTCAATGCTGGAGGCATCCGGCGCCCAGGCGTTGCTGGTGGGCGGATGCGTTCGCAACGCGTTGCTGGACCAACCGGTCAAGGATATCGACATCGCGACAGATGCCCGACCTGAAAAGGTGATGCAGTTGGCCGTGGCAGCGGGCTTGCGGGCGATAGCGACGGGCATTGATCATGGAACCGTGACCGTGCTGGCGGGGGGCGAACCCCACGAAGTTACGACATTTCGTCGGGACATAGAGACTGACGGCCGCCACGCCGTCGTGCATTTTTCGGACCATGTCGAAGAAGATGCAGCGCGTCGGGATTTCACAATGAACGCGCTATACGCCCGCAAGGATGGCTCGATTGTCGACCCGCTGGGCGGATTGGATGATCTTCAGCGGCGGTATGTGCGGTTTATTGGCGACCCCTCGGCGCGTATCGTCGAAGACTACTTGCGTAGCCTGCGGTATTTTCGGTTTCACGCTTTGTATGGTGACCCCGAATTGGGGTTGGATGCCAGCGCATTGGATGGAATTGCCAGAAACCTGGACGGCGTCAACGCACTGTCGCGGGAACGTGTCGGCGCAGAGATGCTGAAATTGCTGGCCGCTCCCGATCCTGCATCTGCGGTGGCGACAATGCGGTCGGTCGGGGTGCTGCCCCTGTGTTTGCCTGGGGCGGATGACACGGCTTTGGCCCCATTGGTGCATTTGGAAAACACAGTTGGGACCGCGCCAGATGCGATCCGCCGGCTTTCGGTCTTGGGCGGTGCAGCGCCGGCCACAGCGCTCAGATTGAGCCGGGCACAGCAAAAGCAATTGTCGATCCTGCAAGACGGAACAGGGTCTATGCAGGGCCCATCCGAACTGGCCTACCGGCACAACGCTCATCTTGCGCGAGACATCGTTTTGTTGCGCTCCGCTCTGATGGGAACAGAGATTCCGTCAGATCTGGATGATTTGATTGCCCTTGGCAGCCAAGCCGTTTTTCCGCTCAAAGCCAGCGATCTGATGCCAGACTACAAGGGCCCCGCGCTGGGCAAAAGGCTGCGTGAACTGGAAGCGATCTGGATCGCCTCCAATTTCAGCATGGACCGGTCTGCGCTGACGGCGCTCTGATTGTGCGCCAATCCAGTAGTGACAAGGCCGGTCTGGTCGGATATTCGGGGCATACTGATAAGAAGGAGCATGTGGATGAGATACGGAATTTGGCACAGCACAGGCTGATCCTCATTCCGTTGGGTGATCGGCAAAATTCACCCCAAACGCATCCACGACCTTGCTCTATCAGGAGCCTCCCTCATGTTTCGTTTTTTCGAAAACCTTGTTGATCCCTATGTCGCCTACGAAGAAAAAGATCAGCCGCCCACCCGGTTGCTGCCCTTCCTGCTGGATTACTCCGGGCCATTCCGCCGTGTCTTTATTTGGACTGCGGCCCTGTCGGTGGCGGTCGCGATTGTCGAAATCTGGCTGATTTACTACATGGGGCGCGTTGTTGACCTGCTGGGCAGCGCACCGGAAAAAATTTGGGACAGCTATGGAACAGAGCTGATTTTGGTCGCTCTGTTCATTGTGTTCCTGCGGCCTGTGATCCAGGCGCTGAACGCGATGATGCTGAACAATTCGATCCTGCCCAATTTCGGCACTCTGATTCGGTGGCGGTCTCATAAACATGTTTTGCGCCAATCGGTTGGCTGGTTTGAAAATGACTTCGCCGGGCGAATAGCGAACCGGATCATCCAGACGCCGCCGGCGGCAGGCGAAGTCGTGTTTCAGGTGTTTGACGCGATTTCGTTTTCGATCGCTTATCTGATTGGCGCAGCCGTTTTGTTGACCGCCTCGGATCCGCGCTTGTTGTTGCCGCTCGCGGTTTGGTTCGGCCTGTATGCGCTATTGGTGCGGTGGACGATCAAGCGTGTTGGCCCGGCATCTCAGGCAGCAAGCGATGCGCGCTCCACAGTGACGGGCCGCGTGGTGGACAGCTATTCCAACATCCACTCGGTCAAGATGTTCGCCCATCACGATCGCGAACTGGAATACGCCAAAGAAGCGATTGAAAACACGCGCAAGACGTTTTTCGTCGAGATGCGGCTTTACACGATCATGGACATCACCTTGGTGGCGTTGAATGGCGCGCTGATTGTCGGGGTTGTCGGCTGGGCGCTGTATTTGTGGATGCAAGGCACGGCCAGTGTAGGGGTTGTAGCGGCGGCAACAGCGCTGACCTTGCGGCTGAATGCGATGACGGGCTGGATCATGTGGGCTGTGACCACCTTTTTCCGTCAGCTGGGCGTTGTGGCCGAAGGCATGGAAACGATTGCCCAACCAATTGACCTGGTTGATTCTCCGGGGGCCAAACCGCTGGAACTTCATGCCGGCCAGATCGAGCTTCAGGCCCTGTCGCATCATTATGGCCGCGAAACAGGTGGCTTGGATCGGATCGACCTGATGGTCAAGCCCGGTGAAAAAATTGGTCTGATTGGCCGGTCCGGCGCTGGAAAATCAACTTTGGTCAAGCTGCTGTTGCGGTTCTACGACCCGGAATCCGGTCGCATCCATATTGATGGGCAAGACATCGCAAATGTGACTCAGGATAGCCTGCGCATGTCGATCGGGATGGTCCAGCAGGACAGCTCTCTGTTGCATCGTTCTGTCCGCGAAAACATTGCATATGGCCGCCCGGATGCAACGGATGAGGATGTTATGGCCGCCGCGCGCAAGGCAGAGGCGCATGACTTCATTCTGGGCCTGTCGGATCAGACCGGGCGCACAGGATATCAGGCGCATGTGGGCGAGCGCGGAGTGAAGCTGTCCGGCGGACAACGTCAGAGGATCATGTTGGCGCGAGTCATGCTGAAAAACGCTCCGATCCTTCTGCTGGACGAGGCGACAAGCGCCCTGGACAGCGAGGTAGAAGCATCAATTCAGAATACCTTGTACGGGATGATGCAAGGCAAGACAGTCATTGCCATTGCGCATCGGTTGTCTACGATCGCGCAAATGGATCGAATTTTGGTGCTGGATCAAGGCCGCATAGTCGAAGCCGGCAGTCACGAGGACCTGCTGGCGAAAAACGGGCCTTATGCGGGCTTCTGGGCTCATCAGTCCGGCGGATTCCTGAACACAGAGGCTGCTGAGTGAGGCCAGGAGACTGGATAAACGCGTTTCGCCACGCGGATGGCCCGCCGCCAACAGAATTGTGGCGGTTCATGGGGTGGAGCCTTTCGGGCGCCTGGCCGGTCTTGTGGTTGGCCACCCTGGCGTCTGGTTTGGCGGGCGGGATGGAGGCGGTGACCGCCCTGATCCTCAAGCTGGTGGTCGATTCGGTCAGCGCCTCAGAACCGGCGCTCTATTTTCAGGGTGAAAACCTGTTGATGCTGCTCGGCGCGGTTGGCTTCTTCCTGATCGCGCGTCCGTTGTTTTTTGGTCTGTCTTCGGCCTCAAACTCCATCCTGGTGGCGCCAAACATCAATCCACTGGTGTTGTCGCGATTGAACCGGTGGACGCTGGGCCAGTCGGTGCGCTTCTTCGACGAAGATTTCGCCGGACGTATCGCCCAAAAGGCCATGCAATCGGCGCGGGCCATGACGGATGTTGTGGTTGAGGTGATCAATGTGGTCGCCTTCGCGCTGGCGTCTTTGGTTGGCGCCTTGCTCTTGCTGTCATCGATTGACGTGCGAATCACGGCTGTGTTTTTGCTTTGGCTGGTGGCGTATTTTGCACTGATCCGCTGGTTTCTGCCGCGGATCAGACGGCGTGCAGCGCAACGGGCCGGGGCCCGTGCGATGGTCACCGGGCAAATCGTCGACACGATTACCAACATCAAGATGGTCAAGCTTTTTGCGCATGTAGAGCACGAAGACCGCGCCGCGCTGGGCGCACTCGAAGGATATCGCGAAACAGCGCTGCAATTTGGCTATTTGTCAGCCGGCTTTCGGCTCTGCCTCATGACGCTGGCGGGTGCTTTGCCGGTATTGCTGATTGGTGGGTCTTTGTTGCTGTGGCAATCCGGACAGGCCACCACCGGGGATATCGTTGCAGCAGGAACCGTTGCCATTCGGATCGCCCAGATGACCGGCTGGGTCAGCTTCACGCTCATGACCATCTACGCCAATATCGGCGAGGTCGAAGACGGAATGCGGACGTTGACAGTCAGAGACCGGATCGAAGACGCCACCCCCGCCAAAGCGTTGCAGATTTCGGCAGCAGAGATCGAATTTGACGCTGTCGGTTTCTCCTATGGCGGTGATGTCGGAGGCGTGCGTGATCTGACATTGCGCATTGCCCCTGGCGAAAAGCTGGGGATCGTTGGCGCAAGTGGTGCCGGCAAATCCACATTGGTTTCGCTTCTGTTGCGTCTCTACGAAACGGAAAGCGGCGCCATTCGGATAGATGGTCAGAATGTTTCTGATGTCACACAACAAAGCCTGCGATCGCAGATCGGGATGGTCACGCAGGAAACGGCAATGTTCAACCGCTCGGCCATGGACAACATTCTGTATGGCCGCCCGGACGCAACCCGCGAGGACGTAGAGGCGGCGGCCATCCGTGCAGAGGCGCATGAGTTCGTCTCCAGCCTGCGGGATTTTGCCGGACGTGTCGGCTATGACGCTTTTCTGGGGGAACGGGGCGTAAAGCTGTCTGGCGGTCAACGTCAGCGGATCGCGCTGGCCCGTGCGATTTTGAAGGATGCACCGATTCTTGTGCTGGATGAGGCAACCAGCGCTCTGGACAGCGAGGTCGAAGCATCGATTCAAACCGCGTTGACCCGGGTGATGGAAGGCAAAACCGTATTGGCAATTGCGCACCGGTTGTCGACCTTGTCTGAAATGGACCGGATCATCGTCATGGATCAGGGGCAGATCGTCGAAGAGGGCTCCCACGATGATTTGTTGGCCAAAGGCGGCTTGTATGCCCAATATTGGAATCGGCAATCAGGCGGCTTTATTCGCGCCGAAGCCGCAGAATAGAGACCAAGGCAAAGCGCGTGACAGCTGACATTGAATACGAAATCCTGCGCCTGGGTCATCACGGTGACGGCATTGCAACCGGACCGGTCTTTGCCGCGCGAACCTTGCCGGGCGAACGGATCACAGGTGAATTGACTGGCGAGCGTCTGGAAGGCGTCAGAATTGTTGCACCTTCCGAACATCGCGTGCGCCCCGGATGCCGCCACTATCGGGGCTGCGGTGGCTGTGACCTGCAACACGCCAGCGATGTGTTTGTTGAGGATTGGAAGACAGGGTTCGTGCGCGCCTCTTTGGCCGAACATGGCCTTGAGACGGCCATGCGCCCCGCCTTTACCTCGGCCGGCCAATCGCGGCGGCGGGCAACTTTTGCAGTGCGGCGCACCAAAAACGGCGCCCTGGCCGGCTTTCATGCGCGTCGTTCGGATGTGATTACGAATGTGCCCGACTGCCAGGTCCTGTTGCCAGAGATTTCCAACGTCCTGCCGATGCTCGAAACCCTGGCGACCTTCGCAACCAGCCGAAAGCAGACACTTGGCGTATCCGTGACCCACAGCCCCGAGGGCTTTGACGTCCTGGTGCGCAACGGCAAGCCGCTGGATGGCCCATTGATGCAGGCCTTGGGGCAATGGGCCCAAGAGGCCGGCGTTGCCCGATTGACCTGGGAGGATGAAACCGTTGTGGTCCGCGCACAGCCCTATCAAATGTTTGACGGCATCCGGGTTGTGCCCCCCTCTGGCGCATTTTTGCAAGCGACCGAGGATGGTCAACAGGCCCTGCTGGCTGGTGTTCGTGACGCCGTAGCCAACGCGCGCCATATCGTCGATCTGTTTGCAGGCTGCGGAACGTTTTCACTGCCGTTGAGCCAGTCAGCCCCGGTGTTGGCGGTCGAGGGTCAGTCGGATATGCTCAAGGCTGCGCTGGAAGGATGGCGGGGCCATTCCGGGCTGAAACCGTTGGAAATTCTGACCCGTGACCTGTTCCGCGAACCCCTGTTGCCGGACGAGCTGCAACAGTTTGATGCCGCGGTACTGGATCCGCCGCGCGCAGGCGCTCGGGCTCAGGTCGAGCAGTTGGCAGCGTCGGACATCCCAACCCTCTCCTATGTCTCATGCAATCCGATTACCTTTGCCAGAGACGCGCGAATCCTGGTCGATGCCGGATACAGGTTGAATTGGGTGCAGGTGGTCGACCAATTTCGGTGGAGCATGCACACAGAGTTGGTGTCATCCTTTACCAGGTGACGCACAGACATGCTCCAAATGAAACATTTTGCAGCCGTTTTCATACGGCATGATCTAAAAGTGATTTTGTTCTAAGTTTTAATAAGGCTATGAGCGAACAAAACCCGAAAGAGGCGCGAGATGGATAGGCGAACGTTTGGATTGTTGGCAGCATCGGCTGCGGTCACAGCTGGATGCAGTGGCAGCAAATTTAAGGCGTACAACGGGCCAGAGGTCACCGCGATCGTGGTGAACAAAGGGGCCCGGCGGATGTATTTGCTCAACAATGATACCGTCCTGAAGGAATATAAATTCGCGTTGGGATTCGCTCCTAACGGCGACAAAAAGGTGAAGGGTGACGGCAAGACGCCCGAAGGCACCTATTTTATTGACCGGCGAAATCCAAACAGTGCGTTTCACCTCTCATTGGGGATCTCTTACCCAAACGCAAATGACATTGCAGAGGCCCGCGCGATGGGCAAATCGCCGGGCGGCGACATATTCATACACGGTCAACCCAACCTCTTCGCGGATCGCCGAAAGGCCCGCAAGCGCGGCGACGACTGGACAGCGGGCTGTATTGCAGTGAAAAACCGCGAGATCGAAGAAATTTATGCAATGGTGAATGCAGGAACTGTCATCACCCTAAGATCCTGAGGGGCGGGAACTAACCGCCCATGATCAGCGTCCACCAGATCTTGCCATTGCTTTCCTGATACCAGGCAAACCCCATTTGAGTGGCGCGCGAATCCATCAAGACGTCGCGTGTGCTTGGTTGTTCCATCCAGGCGGCCAGTGTTTCCAGCTCTGTTTCGTAGGTTTCAGAGATCACCTCGCCCAGCATTGCGCCCGAATATCCGGCACGGGCCACCCGATCGATTGGAGATGACCCGTCAGAGCCGAAATGCCACGGCCGGTTCTGGGCCGACATATCGCGCGAATGGGTAGAGGCCGCCGCGTTCAGTTGCGCGTTCAGCTGCACGGCCTGCAAACCCGAGGCCTGGCGCAGTGAATTCACCGAATCCAACATCCTGAACTGTAGTTTCGATGTCTCGCCACCGCGAATGCGATACACCTTCGGAAGCGGTTGACCGTCTGCACCCAGTTGCTGGCTACTACTACTATAAGAGGAGTCGCATGCAGATAGGGCAAGCACCCCGATGATCAGCAGGGAAATTAGTCGCGTCATAGTCCACCCGGTGTGTTATTGCCTACCCGATTAGCGCGGCCAGTGTCCCAATTCAAACTCACAAACCCGTATCTTTGCAGAAAAACGGGTGTTTGATTTGCGACTGCGGCTTTCCGGTCATATTATGTGCCGGCAAACAGTTGCTAAGTGCGGTTCGGAGGACGCCAATGGGATGCAATCCTACTAAAACTTTGTCGCGTCGTTTATTCTTGGCGGGATCGGCGGCCTCTTTGAGTGCGCCAGCGCTGGCTCAGACGACGGAGGACCCGGATTATGATCCGCTGCGTCCACCGCCAGAACCAGAACCGGCAGTGCGGCGGAATATCTCAAGTTTTCGGGCAATGAGCTGGAAACCGCATTTTTCCAATACGCGGAACGGTGCGGTCTTGGTCGATACACGGTCACGGGTTCTGCATTACTGGTCCGAAGATCAGTCGGTCTACAAGCTGTTTCCGACAAGTGTGCCACTGACCGAGGAATTGACGCGGCGCGGGCGTACATCGGTGATTCGCAAAGTTGTTGGGCCGTCCTGGAGCCCGACTCCAAATATGTTGCGGCGCAATCCCGAGTGGCCCAAACACATTCCGCCTGGCCCGGACAATCCACTGGGATCACACGCATTGTATCTAAGTTGGAAGTACTACCGCATTCACGGAACACACGATACGCGCAAAATCGGGCGGCAGTCATCGAATGGATGCATTGGTTTGTATAATGAACATATCTCGGAACTCTTTGATTTGACTAAAGTTGGCACGCAGGTGTTGCTAATTTGACGACATTTGGAACCAGCACGTGGCTGACGCGCCAACAAGAGTTTGCAATCCGTCGTCATTGCTGGTTAGAAAAAGTTACGAGGTAAGCTTGGGCGCTTGGTCCTTATTTCTAGGATCAGGCTATTTCTGGAGGTTAATATGAAGAAACTCGTTCTCGCAGCAGCCATGACTGCTGCCGCATCGACTGCTTTCGCCGGTTCGCTCGAAGAGCCAATCGTAGAAGCACCGGTCATCGTTGAAGAAACCAGCAGCTCTTCCAACGGCATTTGGCTGCCGTTGATCTTGCTTGTTCTGGTCGCAGCAGCGGTTGCCGCAGGCGACTAATCGCCTGAGGAAAGAATAATAAGATGAAGAAGCTTGTTCTTGCAGCAGCTATGACTGCTGCCGCGTCGACTGCTTTCGCCGGTTCGCTCGAAGAGCCAATCGTAGAAGCACCGGTCATCGTTGAAGAAACCAGCAGCTCGTCCAATGGCATTTGGTTGCCATTGATCCTGCTTGTTCTGGTTGCAGCAGCGGTTGCCGCAGGCGACTGATCGACCAATAAAAAGATTGAGGAAGGCGATGGTGCAAACCATCGCCTTTTTCTTTTGTGGCTAGCTGTTCAGGACAACCAGCCCGCCAATTCCGTTTCCGCGATGGCAGTCAGCGCCTTTATATGAGCGTCCTGGTCATTGAGGCATGGAATATAGGTGAATTGCTCCCCACCTGCATGTTCAAAGCTCTCCCGAATTTCCTCTTGAATCTCTTCGAGCGTTTCGATGCAATCAGCAGAGAACGCAGGCGCGATCACCGCAATCTTTGACTTCCCTTCTTCGCTGGCTTGGCGGGCAACTTCCTGGACAGTGTAGGGGCGCAACCATTCCTCTGGTCCGAACACCGACTGGAAGGTGGTTTTGATTTGCGTGTCGTCCCAGCCCAAACGCTCTTGCAGCAGGCGTGTCGTTTTCTGGCATTGGCAATGATAGGGATCGCCCTGAATAAGGTAGCGTTTCGGCATCCCATGATAGGACGCGATGAGCAGATCAGGCCGCTGTTCGGCAGCGGCATAGGCTGTCTCGACCGACGCGGCGAGCGCATCAATGTAAAGCGGGTGTTCAAAATAGGCGGGCACCGTGCGTACAGTTGGCATCCATTTGACATCCATAAGCGCCCTGAAAAACTGGTCATTGGCGGTTGCGGACGTCGCGCCGGCGTAATGTGGGTACAGCGGGAAAAACAGAATGCGACGGCATCCGGCCTCAATCATCTGATCCACTTTGGATTTGGTAGAAGGATTCCCATAGCGCATACAGAAATCCACCATGACCGAATCACCATATTTGCCCGCGAATTCCTGCGCCAATTTTGTGCATTGGTCGCGGGTGATGGTCATCAGCGGGCTTTCGTCCTTTTCCGTGTTCCAGATGGATCTATAGGCAGCACCGCTTGAAAAGGGCCGTTTGGTCAGGATGATGGCCTGCAAAAGCGGCTGCCACTTCCACGCCGGGTAATCAATGACGCGTTGATCCGACAGGAATTCATTCAGATAGCGGCGCATTGACCAGTAATCGGTGTTATCCGGCGTGCCCAGGTTTGCGATGAGAATCCCAATCTTCTCTGGGCGGATTTTTGGATGGTCCGCCGGGGCGTGAGCTGGGCAGATTGCTGGGGCGGCGTCCGTCATGTGATGTTCCTGTCGCTTCAGTTTTCGATGCACTTAGCTGCGTTGCAGCCTTGGTCAATCTGGGAGTTTGAATTCATCTGTGCCCAAGGCATCCGCCAGCCGAGCGGCAGCGCTGCCAGGGCGGAGCGGTTTGGGCTGGCTCTCATCCGGGGCCCAACCTGTGAGTGTGATCAGCTCGAATCCGGCGGCGATACGCCCGGTAGGCAGGGTAAAGCGATCCGCATATAGTTTCGAGGCCCGGTTCAGGATGGCGCGGGGCGTAAAGTGTTTTGGCCGGTCCGTCAGCGCATTTGCGGCCCCCATATCGCGCAGGTCCTGCATCAAATGCCAAAGGTCGCGGTACTCGACCGTCAGGGTCTCGCTGTCGGCGACGGGCAGGGCGAATCCTGCCCGTTGCAGCACCGCCCCCATATCGCGAATGTCCGCCATTGGGCTGAGCCGCGGTGACAGACCCCCGGATACCTGTGATTCGGCATCCTGCAATACGGCGCGCAACTGCGACAGGGTAGAGCCGCCCAAGGACACCGCAATACACAGGCCGTCCTTCTCAAGCGCCCTCCGGCATTGAATAATCTGCCCGACCGGATCGTTTGCCCAATGCAGGCACATGGCATGGATCACCAGATCATACTCGCCAACCTCCAGGTCCAGCACCTCCGCGTCCGGCACAATGTGTGCATCAGGCCACAACCCGGCCCAGATCTGAGGGAAGGGCGACACGACGGCAATCTTCGTAAACGATCTGTTAATCAGACTCAGCCGATCCTCGATCATGTCACAGGCGGTGCTGTGCAGAAACAGCGCCGACTCCTTGGCCCGGCGTCGGTTGCGGGCAAGGGCGGCATGGTCGAACAAAGAAGGTGGTG
This sequence comes from Marinibacterium sp., assembly GCA_034670145.1. GTDB lineage: Bacteria > Pseudomonadota > Alphaproteobacteria > Rhodobacterales > Rhodobacteraceae > HXMU1420-2. The sequence continues at coordinate 58,148 of JAXMOA010000019.1, read as the reverse complement.
CACTCATGGGCGCTGGATATGCGATATATCCGGGAATTCAAGCGGCGTTGCGTCTGATCTATCCACCGCGCTGCGTCGGATGCGGTAACATCGTCGAGAGCGACTTTGGCCTGTGTGGGACGTGTTGGCGAAATACGCCCTTTGTTTCAGGGTCCGTCTGCGAAGGATGCGGCGTCCCGTTGCCCGGGCCGGTTGACGGGCATCGCGTGGACTGTGACGCTTGCATGCAGTCACCGCGCTCCTGGCAAAAGGGACGAACGGTCATGCTCTACGCCGAAATGGGCCGCAAGCTGGTCCTGGCGCTAAAGCACGGAGACCGCCAAGACATAGCGCGGCCAGCCGGGCGGTGGCTGGCGCAGGCCGCCCGACCATTGCTGGAACCGGATATGATCGTTGCGCCGGTCCCCCTCCATCGCTTGCGACTGCTCAAGCGGCGCTACAATCAATCGGCCCTTTTGGCCCGCAGACTGGCGGAACAGGTGGACGCGGGTCATGGGCCCGCAACAGAACTGACTCTGTGTCCCGATCTGTTGGTGCGCTCACGGCAAACAGCGTCCCTGGATGGAAAGAGCAGGGAACAGCGGTTTGAAACCGTTCAGGGGGCAATCTCGGTTCACCCCAGACATCGACCCATGCTGCAAGGCCGGCCAGTGCTGCTGGTGGACGATGTCATGACCAGCGGCGCGACATTGGACGCCTGTACTGCCGCTTGTATAGGCGCCGGATCCGGTGACGTTCACGTGTTGGTACTGGCGCGCGTTGCAAAGGATGCCTAAATCCGTGACAAAAGGTGGAACATTTGGAACGGAAAAATGAAAAACGTTGAAATATACACTTCTCCGCTGTGTGGGTTCTGCCATGCGGCCAAACGTCTGTTGACGCAAAAGGGCGTCTCCTTTGCCGAGGTCGATATCTGGGCAGAGCCAGATCGCAAGGCAGAGATGATCACCCGGGCGTCCGGTGGTCGGACCGTGCCGCAGATCTTTATCGGCGGAGAGCATGTGGGCGGATGCGATGAGCTGCACGCTTTGGAGCGGTCCGGTAAGTTGGATCCGATGCTGAACGCGTGATGCGTGTTGCTCTGGTTCAATTGACCAGCTCAGATGACCCTGCGGAGAACCTCAAGGTAACGCAGTCGCTGATTGCACAGGCCGCAAGCCAGGGTGCCAGTTTTGTTCTGACGCCAGAGGTTACAAACTGCCTGTCCGCAAACCGGGCAAGGCAGGTCCATGTTCTGTCATTTGAACAGGATGATCAGACCCTGGCAGGCTTGCGCGATCAGGCCCGTTCGTTGGGCATCTGGCTCTTGATCGGGTCTATAGCGGTCAAAACCGGCGACGCTGACGGGCGGTTTGCCAACAGGTCATTCCTGATATCGCCACAAGGTTCTATTGTGGCGCGCTATGACAAAATCCACATGTTTGACGTTCAGGTATCGCCGACCGAGACTTATCGCGAATCGGCAGGATACCGGCCCGGGACACGGGCGGTTGTTGCCGATACCGATTTCGGCCGGGTGGGTATGTCGATTTGCTACGACGTAAGGTTTCCGCATCTCTACCGAAAACTGGCACAGGCAGGGGCGCAGCTTTTGACAGTTCCATCGGCATTTTCACCCGTGACCGGAGCAGCCCATTGGCACGCCTTGCTACAGGCCCGCGCGATCGAGACGGGATGTTTCGTATTGGCACCTGCCCAAACCGGCACGCACCCGGCCACTCAGGGACGACAGCGAAGCACATACGGGCATTCCCTGATCGTCGCGCCCTGGGGCCAGGTTCTGGCGGATGCGGGAACCGAACCGGGGGTGATCATGGCTGATCTGGATCTGGCAGAGGTCGCAGCCGCACACAGCAAGATCCCCAGTTTCGGCACAAACACAACGTTTGGAGGGCCAGATGGCGGATGATCTGGGATCCGTGGCCGCCACGTTGTTCAGTGAAATACTGGTGGTGGATCAACTGGTGCGCAACCGGCTGAGCCGGGTTCTCCCAAAAGGAATGGAGCTTTCGCATTTTTCCGTCCTGAACCACCTGGCCTTCATCGGTGGTGAAAGAACGCCGGCGCAATTGGCCGACACGTTTCACGTAACGCGCGGCGCCATAACCAATACATTGAGCAAGCTGGAGTGGGCGGGATACATCCACGTCCGCCCCGACTGGGATGATGCCCGGCGCAAGCTGGTTTCGCTCAGCCCGGCGGGGCGGCGGGCACGGGACCAGGCAATTTCCGACATCACCCCGGTTATCACCCAGGTGGTCGAGGGTCTGGGCGTTGAAAAAGTTCGAACCGCCGTGCCTGTTTTGCGTGAACTACGCCTCAAGCTAGAGAATTAGTGCTCGCCGTCACGTAATTGACGCTCAGATCCCGGTCAGACAGGCTCCAGGACCATCCCAAAGGGTTGAACACGAACCCCTTGCGATCGACAGGGTCCAACCCGGCCTGGCGCAGCAAATCATATAGTTCGTCCGGCGTAATGAATTTGTTCCATTCATGAGTCCCGCGCGGCAACCACCGCATGACCAGTTCGGCCCCAACAATGGCCATCGCAAAAGATTTCGGGTTTCGATTGATCGTCGAACAAATGTGCAGGCCGCCGGGTTTCAACAATTGACGACAAGCGGTCAGATAGGCGAGCGGATCCGCAACATGTTCAACAACTTCCATGTTCAGGATCGCGTCAAACTGCTCCCCGGCCTGCGCCAATGCCTCGGCTGTCGTATGTTGGTAGTCGATCTCCAGACCGGATTGCGTGGCATGAACCTGCGCAACCGGTATGTTGCGCTCAGCGGCGTCCGCGCCAACAACCTGCGCGCCAAGCCGCGCCATCGGCTCGCTGAGCAAACCACCGCCACAGCCGATATCCAGAATGCGCAGACCCTGGAACGGCAACGGGTCATTCAGATTGCGATCAAACTCGGCAGCGATCTGGGTTGAAATATAATCCAGCCGACATGGGTTGAGCATGTGGAGCGGCTTGAACTTTCCGTTTGGGTCCCACCATTCGTCTGCCATTGCCTGAAATTTGGCGACTTCTGTGGGATCAACTGTGTTTGTAGCGGCTTGCATCTCCGACCCCCGTGTACTCTGATATGTTCTTGGTCTTATATAGGATGCAAATGGACAGAAACCCGGATCAAAAGCGCGCAGTTCAATATCTGTATCCTCCGATCGACCCTTTCGATCAGCGGATGGTGGATGTTGGGGAATCGCACCAACTGTATGTCGAACAGTGCGGAAACCCTGATGGGTTGCCCGTTGTCGTGCTGCATGGTGGCCCCGGTGGCGGGTGCAGCCCGGCAATGCGGCGGTATTTTGATCCGCAAAAATACCGAATCATCCTGTTTGATCAGAGGGGCTGCGGCCGGTCGCGTCCCCATGCGAGCGTCGTGGACAATACGACCTGGCATCTGGTGCGTGATATCGAAATCATTCGCGAGCTTTTGGGGATCGAACAATGGTGCGTGTTTGGCGGCAGTTGGGGCGCAACACTTGCCCTGGTCTATGCCCAAACGCACCCTGACCGGGCGCGCAACCTGATCCTGCGCGGCGTTTTCACGATGACCCAGTCCGAACTGGATTGGTTTTACGGCGGTGGCGCCGGAAAATTCTGGCCAGAGACCTGGGAAAAATTCGTCGAACCCATTCCCAAAGAAGAGCGGGACGATTTGATTGCGGCCTATCACCGCAAACTGTTCTGCGGCGATGTCTCTGTTGAAATGCGATATGGGCGCAGCTGGTCAGCATGGGAAAACGCGCTGGCCTCCATCCAGTCGTCCGGCCGGTCCGGAGACAGTCCAGGTGAATACGCGCGGGCATTCGCCCGACTGGAAAACCACTATTTCATAAACGCCGGCTTTCTGGAGGAAGACGGACAAATCCTGAAAAACATGGACCGCATTTCGCATATTCCGGGCGTGATCGTTCAGGGCAGATATGACATGATCTGCCCGCCCACCTCGGCCTGGCAGGTGGCACAGCGCTGGCCGGGGGCCGACTTGCGGATGGTGCGTCACGCGGGGCACGCGTTGTCCGAATCCGGGATCAGCGCAGAGCTGGTTCGCGTGATGGATGACATCGTGCGGAACCGGGCCTGAGATGACGCGATTTGACCGCCGGGCCCTGTTTGCCACTGGTGCCGCCGCCGCCTTGTTGGCGGCAACAGGCGTCTCACTCGAGGCCGCGCCGCGCAGAGGCGGGCATCTGCGAATCGCAGTCCCAAGAACCGGCGAAGGCTTGGGGCCTGTGGCCCTGGCGGCTGTGTTTGAAACTCTGACCGAATTGACGCCAGAGGGCGTGCTGCGTGGGCGTCTGGCCACACATTGGCATGGCTCAAGCGACGGGTTGGAGTGGGATCTGACCGTGCGGCCGGGTGTCGAGTTTCACAATGGCCAGGCGCTGGGCGCCGAAGATGTCGCAACCTCGTTAGAGGTCGCCCCGATTGGCCTGCCCGGGCTGCGCAACATCCAGGTTATTGACCCGCTGCGCATTCGGTTGCGCCTGGCTGACAGCGACCCCCATTTGCCCATTCGCCTGGCGCAGGCCGATTGCGTGATTCGCCCCGCAGGCGACACGGGGTCCGGGCTGGTCGGAAGCGGACTTTATGCTGTGCGCCACGCTGCAACCGGCGGCGGGATGACCGCCGCGCGGGTTGAAAACCACTATTTCGCCGAACTGGCAGGATGGGCGGACCGCGTGGATGTGGTCACAATGTCTGACCCGGATGTCCGCGCAGAGGCCCTGGCGCAAGGTTTGGTCGAAGCCGCCGTTTTCCTGAACGCCAAAGAGGCAAACTCAGCAGCCGGCCTGCGGTGCTATCCGCAAACCGGCGGTCCCGCTTTGGTGTTGACCGAACGCATCGGTTGTCCGGGGCCCACAGCTGGGCTCGATACCCGAATTGCCGAAAGGTTCTGGCTGACCTGAGTGGGATCATACATTCCAGACTCATCGGCCCTTGCGGTTTTGGCTCCACTTGCCTATATGGACTTCAACAGCGGCGCTTTGGTTCCCTGAACCACGGCTCCACCGGATTGGATGACGGGCCGCGGGCCCGTTTTTTTTTGCGTAGGATTTATGTCAAACGACCTGATTGCGAAATCGGCGATGGATCGCCGCATGGCAGAGATCATTACCCCTGTGATCGAAGATCTGGGGTTTGAATTGGTGCGCGTACGCCTCATGTCCGGCAAGACGATGACGTTGCAGGTCATGGCTGACCGCCCCGATGGCGGTATCGAGGTGGACGACTGCGCCGAAATCTCCAACGCGATCAGCGCGGTCCTGGATGTCGAAGACCCGGTGACAGAGGCATATACGCTCGAGGTTTCCAGCCCCGGTATCGACCGCCCTCTGACCCGGATGAAAGATTTCGATCAGTTCGAAGGCTATGAGGCCAAGTTGGAAACAACCGAGCTGATCGACGGACGCCGACGGTTCAAGGGTGAATTGGCCGGGGTCGAAGGTGAAGACGTATTGATCAACATCGAAGAGGGTACGATCGGCCTGAATTTTGACTGGTTGAGCGATGCCAAGTTGGTGCTGACTGATGATTTGATTCGAGAAATGTTGCGCCAGCGAAAATCGACAGGTGCGCTCGAGGAATCAGAATTCGACGAGATTGAGACAGAGACACGGAAAGTGGAGGACGAGTGATGGCAATCACATCCGCAAACCAGCTGGAGTTGCTGCAAACGGCCGAGGCCGTGGCGCGCGAAAAAATGATCGACCCCAACCTGGTGGTTGAGGCAATGGAAGAAAGTCTCGCGCGGGCGGCCAAAAGCCGCTACGGCGCAGAGATGGACATCCGGGTTGCGATTGACCGCAAGACCGGCAAGGCCACATTCACCCGTGTCCGAACTGTTGTCGAAGACGAAGAGCTTGAAAATTACCAGGCCGAGTTCACCGTCGAACAGGCCAAAGAATACATGGCAGACCCCCAGGTGGGCGAACAGTTCATCGAAGAAGTGCCTCCGGTAGAGATGGGCCGCATCGCCGCACAGTCCGCCAAACAGGTGATTCTGCAAAAAGTGCGCGAAGCTGAACGCGATCGCCAATACGAAGAATTCAAGGATCGCGCCGGCACCATCATCAACGGTGCGGTCAAGCGCGAAGAATACGGCAATGTCATTGTTGATGTTGGCTCGGGCGAAGCCGTGCTGCGCCGCAACGAAAAGATTGGCCGCGAAAGCTATCGCCCCAATGACCGGATCCGCTGCTACATCAAGGATGTGCGCCGCGAAGCGCGCGGACCGCAGATTTTCCTCAGCCGGACAGCGCCGGAATTCATGGCTGAACTGTTCAAGATGGAAGTGCCCGAGATTTACGATGGAATCATCGAAATCAAGGCCGTCGCCCGGGACCCGGGTTCGCGGGCCAAGATCGCAGTGATTTCGTATGACAACTCCATTGACCCGGTCGGCGCCTGCGTCGGTATGCGCGGCAGCCGGGTCCAGGCCGTTGTCAACGAATTGCAGGGTGAAAAGATCGACATCATCCCCTGGAACGAAGACCAGCCGACATTCCTCGTGAATGCTTTGCAGCCTGCCGAAGTGTCCAAGGTTGTTCTGGACGAAGAAGCAGAGCGAATCGAAGTCGTCGTGCCCGAAGAACAATTGAGCCTGGCAATCGGCCGTCGTGGTCAAAACGTGCGGTTGGCCAGCCAGCTGACAGGCCTGGACATCGACATCATGACCGAGGCCGACGAAAGCGCGCGTCGCCAGGCCGAGTTCGAGCTGCGCACCAAACTGTTCATGGACGCGCTGGATCTGGACGAATTCTTCGCCCAATTGCTTGTATCCGAAGGCTTCACCAACCTCGAAGAGGTTGCCTACGTCGAGCTGGACGAACTGCTGGTGATTGACGGTGTCGATGACAGCACCGCCGAAGAGCTGCAGGCCCGTGCCCGCGACTACCTCGAGGCGCAGGCCCGCACAGCGTTGGAAAATGCCCGCGAACTGGGGGTAGAGGACAGCCTGGTCGAATTCGAAGGCCTGACACCGCAAATGGTCGAAGCGCTGGCCAAGGATGGCATCAAAACCCTCGAAGATTTCGCAACATGTGCGGATTGGGAACTTGCCGGTGGCTGGACCACAGACAACGGCGAGCGTGTAAAAGACGATGGTTTGCTGGAACCGTTTGAAGTTTCTCTGGAAGAAGCACAGCATCTGGTGATGACCGCCCGGATCGTTCTGGGTTGGGTTGATCCCGCTGATTTGGAGTCCAACGAAGAAGACCAAGAAGAAGATGCCTCCGACTCCGAAGAGGAGGCCGGAGCCTGATCTCAGGTTCCGGGGACCTCAGGATGTCACGGGGTGGCGCAACAAAAGACCATGGCGACGGACCGGAACGCCGGTGTGTCGTCACGGGCGACGTCCAGCCCAAGGCCGGGTTGGTGCGGTTTGTACTTGGACCGGATGGATCGGTTGTGCCTGACGTCCTGGGCAAACTGCCGGGACGTGGCGTTTATGTTGCAGCCGACCGCGCGGCGTTGGAAAAGGCAGTTAAGAAAGGTTTGTTTTCACGAGGCCTCAAGCAAAAGGTCAAAGTGGATCCGGATCTGATTGCGACTTTGGAACAGATGCTGGTCCGCCGTGTGGTGGATCTGATCAGTCTGAGCCGAAAATCCGGCGATGCGGTTGCCGGGTACGAAAAAGTGAAAGACTGGCTTGCCAAAGACGAGGCCGAAGTGCTGATACAAGCACAAGATGGATCCGAGCGTGGCAAGTCGAAACTGAGCACCCCATATATGGGGTCCTTCATTGGCTGGCTGTCTTCTGACGAGTTGGGAATGGCATTTGGCCGACAAACTGTGATACATGCGGCTCTCGCCTCTGGTGGACTCACTCCACGTGTTGTAGAGGAAGCCAAAAGATTACAGGGCTTGCGCGGAAATGATGGCGGCACCGGCCGCCTGGAAGGAAAATAACCTTTATGAGCGATACTGACGGCAAAAAGACATTGGGCCTGCGCGGAAGCGGGTCGCGTCCCGGGAATGTGAAACAAAGTTTCAGCCACGGCCGGACCAAGAATGTCGTTGTGGAGACCAAGCGCAAGCGCGTCGTGGTGCCAAAGCCGGGCGGTTCCAAGGCGTCAGGTGGCGGTGGGGCCGGTGGCGATCCTTCGCGTCGTCCCGCTGGGATTTCAGATGCAGAAATGCAGCGCCGCCTGAAAGCGGTTCAGGCTGCCAAAGCGCGCGAGGCGGAAGAAGCCGCAGAGCGTGAGGCGGCCGAAAAGGCCCGTCAGGAAGAACGCGAGCGCCGCCGCGCCGAGGCTGAGGCCAAGGAACGCGAAGAGCGCGAGCGCGAAGAGAAAGCCCGTCAAAAGGCCGAAGAGGAAGAGCGCAAGCGCAAAGAGGCTGAAGACGCCAAACGCCTGGCCGAACAGGCCGCAGTAGCGCCTCCAGAGCCGGCACAACGCGAAAACACCAGCCGCAGCCCTGCCAACAAGACATCCGCGCAGCCGACCAGTCGTCGTCCTGAACGCGAACAGGAACAGCGCCAGAACCGTGGCAAAGGCCGGGGTGATGAAAACCGCCGGTCTGGCAAGCTGACGCTGAACCAGGCTTTGACGGGTGGTGACGGACGTCATCGCTCCATGGCGGCGATGAAACGCAAGCAAGAGCGCGCCCGCCAAAAGGCGATGGGTGGCGCGGTCGAGCGCGAAAAGGTTGTCCGTGACGTGCAGTTGCCCGAGGCAATTGTCGTGTCCGAACTGGCAAACCGGATGGCCGAACGTGTTGGTGAAGTGGTCAAGTCGCTCATGCAAATGGGCATGATGGTCACACAAAACCAGACGATCGACGCCGATACCGCCGAGCTGATCATCGAAGAATTTGGCCACAAAGTTGTTCGCGTGTCTGATTCGGATGTCGAAGACGTAATCGATTCGGTCGAAGACAAAGACGAAGATCTGGAATCACGCCCTCCCGTCATTACGGTCATGGGCCACGTCGACCACGGCAAAACCTCGCTTCTGGATGCGATCCGCAACGCCAAAGTTGTTTCAGGCGAAGCAGGCGGCATCACGCAGCATATCGGCGCCTATCAGGTCGAAACATCGGACGGTCAGATTTTGACCTTCCTCGATACACCGGGCCACGCTGCGTTTACCTCCATGCGGTCGCGCGGCGCACAGGTGACGGATATCGTTGTGTTGGTTGTGGCTGCGGATGACGCGGTCATGCCGCAGACGGTCGAGGCGATCAACCACGCCAAAGCCGCCGGTGTTCCGATGATTGTTGCAATCAACAAGATCGACAAACCTGACGCCAACCCACAAAAAGTGCGGACTGACCTGTTGCAGCACGAAGTGATCGTCGAAGCCTTGTCAGGCGACGTTCAGGATGTGGAAGTGTCCGCAGTAAGCGGCCAGGGTCTGGACACTCTGCTGGAGGCGATCGCGCTTCAGGCGGAAATTCTGGAGATCAAGGCAAACCCGGGTCGGGCGGCACAAGGCGCCGTGATCGAGGCCAAGCTGGACGTGGGCCGCGGCCCCGTCGCCACAGTGCTTGTTCAGCACGGCACATTGCGTCAGGGCGATATCTTCGTCGTCGGCGAACAATGGGGCAAGGTCCGCGCGATGGAAAACGATCAGGGCAAGCGCGTCAAAGTCGCAGGCCCCTCCGTTCCCGTCGAGGTTCTGGGTCTGAACGGAACACCCGAAGCAGGGGATGTGCTGAACGTCGTCGAAACCGAGGCACAGGCCCGTGAAATCGCCGAATACCGTGCAGATGCCGCCAAAGAAAAGCGTGCCGCTGCCGGTGCCGCCACAACGCTCGAACAGTTGATGGCCAAAGCGAAAGAAGACGAGAACGTCGCCGAACTGCCGATCCTGGTCAAAGCCGATGTGCAGGGTTCTGCCGAGGCGATCAGTCAAGCCATGGACAAGATCGGAAATGACGAAGTGCGGGTACGCGTTCTGCATTCCGGCGTTGGTGCGATCACCGAAACAGATATTGGTCTGGCCGAGGCCAGCCAAGCGCCAGTGTTCGGGTTCAACGTGCGGGCCAATGCATCGGCGCGGAACACAGCGAATCAGAAGGGCGTGGAAATCCGCTACTACTCGGTCATCTATGACCTGGTTGATGACGTAAAAGCAGCCGCCAGCGGGCTCCTGTCCGCAGAAATTCGCGAAAGCTTTATCGGTTACGCTCAGATCAAAGAAGTGTTCAAGGTCTCCGGCGTCGGCAAGGTTGCCGGTTGTCTGGTCACCGAAGGTATCGCCCGCCGGTCGGCCGGTGTCCGCCTGCTGCGTGACAACGTCGTGATCCACGAAGGTACGCTGAAAACCCTGAAGCGCTTCAAGGACGAAGTGCCAGAAGTACAGTCCGGTCAGGAATGCGGCATGGCGTTCGAGAATTATGACGATATTCGCCCGAACGATGTGATCGAAATCTTCGAAAGAGAAGAAGTCACACGCGTTCTGACCTGATTTTCAGAGCCACATAAAACAAAAAGGAGGGCGCGATTCGATAATCGCGCCCTCTTTTTGATTTGTGCACAGTTTGGGGTTAAGAGCGGCCGACTGGCTGACCTTCATAGATCCGATCACCAACGCGCACCGCGATTTTCCCACATGGCAGGGAGCGTACAAACATTCCCTGCACGGAAATGTAATTTCCCATTGTCACTGTACGAAGCATACTAGTTTCCTCCCCAAAAAACCAAATTACAACTTCAGGATACACGAAGTTGCGCACAGTAGTAGTGAAATTTGCGATTTGTTCAAAATTTCAACTAAAAGTTCAGAATGCTCAGAAGTCAGGCACATTTAGAACCGGGAAAATAAGGCCAAAACGCCCACATCCCACCCGTATTAGCAGAGCTTACAGCCAATCACGCAGTATCGGGATCAACGGTATATCCGCAGGAGGCATCGGATAGTCCCGCATATCCTGGGCCCGTACCCATTTCAGCACCTGTCCTTCTTTCGGACGCGGTATTCCGTTCCACTTGCGACAGGCGAAAAGCGGCATAAGCAGGTGGAAGTCATCATAGCTGTGGCTGGCAAAGGTCAGGGGCGCCAGGCACGAATTCCAGGTTTCGATCCCCAGTTCCTCATGCAATTCGCGCACCAAGGCGGTCTCTGGCGATTCGTCCGCCTCTACCTTACCGCCCGGGAACTCCCACAGGCCCGCCATGCTTTTGCCAGCCGGCCTTTGCGCCAGCAAAACGCGCCCATCCGGGTCGATCAGCGCAACGGCCGAGACCAGAACGATCTTCACGACCGGTAATCCGCATTGATAGAGATATACCCATGGGTCAGATCACAGGTCCAAACCGTTGCCGTGCCCTCGCCCAACCCCAGATCAATCCTGATCGGGATAGCGGCCTGGCGCATCACAGCAGCCCCTGTTTCTTCTCGGTACGTGCCGCAGACCCAGCCTTTTTCGGCCACCAGAGCCTCACCAAACCAGATGCTCAGCAGATCTCTGTCCGCCGTCGCCCCTGATTTTCCAATCGCCATCACGATCCGACCCCAATTGGGATCCTCGCCCGCAATAGCTGTCTTCACCAAAGGCGAATTGGCCACAGCCAGTCCATGCACCTTCGCTTCCGCATCAGTCACCGCGCCGGTGACGGTGATTTCGACAAATTTGGTTGCGCCTTCACCGTCTTTGACGACCTGATGGGCCAGATCCGTCATGACCTGTTCCAGGGCATCGCGAAAGGCCGCGTCTGTATCACAGGACACGTCACTCGCACCCGTCGCGCATAGCAAAACGGTATCAGAAGTGGATGTGTCACTGTCTACCGTGATGCAGTTAAACGTTTTCTCGTTGATCTCTGACAACATGGCCTGCAGCACCGGCTGGCTGACCTTCGCGTCTGTAAAGATATAGACCAGCATCGTCGCCATATCCGGCGCGATCATGCCAGACCCTTTGGCAATGCCGGCAATCGAAATGATCTCGCCACCCACCTGGATTTGGCGAACGGCACCCTTGGCGAATGTATCCGTGGTTCTGATCGCTTCGGCCGCGTCGCTGATTGCATCGTCCCGCAAATCGGCGTTCATCTGCCCCAGCACATTGACAATCCGCTCATGGGGCAGCGGTTCACCAATGACCCCGGTCGAAGAGGTGAAAACACGCTCCGCAGGCACATCCGTCACATCCGACACAGCGCGGATGATTTCCTCGACAGAGGTTTGACCATAATGGCCGGTAAACGCGTTCGCATTGCCTGAATTGACCAGAATCGCGGCCCCCGCGTCACTGGGTCGGCCCAGTTTTGCCTGACAATCCAATACCGGGGCCGCGCGTGTGTTTGACTTGGTAAAAACACCAGCCACGGTCGAACCCGCCTCAAGAACCGCCAACATCACGTCAGCCCGGCCTTGGTATTTCACCCCCGCCGCAGCAGTGGCAAAGCGAACCCCAGCCACCACAGGCAGCTGAGGGAAACTCTCTGGCGCCAGCGGAGAACGGCTTAGCCCCTGTGCCATGCTTAGTCCGCCAACGCGCTCAGATCCCGGATGACTTCCGGATCCAGATCAGGTGTTTCGGGCCGCTCGACGGTGGCGGCTTTGACCAGCTCGTCGACTCGTTTGTCCACGGCCGCTTTCTGGATCTCCAGCGTCAATTCGTTGCGCACCTCCTCCAACGGCGGAGCGGATTTGACCCGTGTGTCGTTCAGCTTGATGACATGCCAGCCAAACTGCGTCTGAACGGGGTCTGAGACCTGCCCAGGCTCCATGCTGACAACAGCGGTTTCGAACTCAGGCACCATTGCGCCGGTCCCGAACCATCCCAGGGCGCCGCCCCGTGGGCCAGAAGGCCCTGTCGATTTGCTACGGGCCATTTCGGCAAAATCCGCACCAGCTCTCAGCTCGGCAACGATAGCGTCGGCCTCTTCCTGGGTTTCGACCAGAATGTGGGACGCATCATACTCCAGCGATTGAACCTCACCGCTATAGGCCGCGGCATAGGCCTCTTCGACGGCCTCTTCGGACACGGCGCTGGCCATGACCTCTTCGATCACATCTCCGGCAATCAGCGAGCGGCGCTCATTTTCCAAAGAAAGTTGAATTTGTGGCGGCAGCTCAGATGAATGCGACTGGGCCAGCGCCGTTTGTTGTATCAACTGCTCCAGAATACCATCATACAGAACATCAATTGGCAGCTGCTGGTACTGCTCGGGCAGCGTGGCATATGCGACTATAACATGGCCCAAAGTGATGTTTTCACCGTTGACCGTGGCAACAACTGTGTCGGGCGCAGGTTGTTCTGCCATCACAGGAGCGGCAAAAGATGTGGCAAGCCACAGGGCACCGAAAAGATTGAGGCCTAAGCGCATTGGTTTCGTCCTATTTGGATGCCGCGACAGGGCGCAGCGTTGACACTGTTTCAACCGACCCTTACATCGCCTTGTGGCCTATGCAGGACCGCCATTGAGGCTCGTATCTATGAGCTATTCTTCGGACGGACAAGCCCGTTACAGGCGCGCTAAATCAGAATGGCTGGAGAGAGCATGCTGGGGATCGGAACACTCGCCAAAAAGGTTTTCGGGACACCTAACGACCGAAAGATCAAGGCGACCCGCCCGCTGGTGGAAAAGATTAACTCGCTGGAGGCTGAATTTCAGGCCCTAAGTGATGATGGTCTAAAGGAAAAAACCGCCGAATTTCGTAAGCGCGTCGAGGGTGGCGAGTCGCTGGACTCGCTTCTGCCCGAGGCGTTTGCGAATTGTCGCGAAGGGGCGCGGCGCGCATTGGGCTTGCGTGCTTTTGATGTGCAGCTGATGGGCGGCATATTCATGCATCAGGGTAACATTTCCGAGATGAAGACCGGCGAAGGTAAAACGCTGGTTGCGACCTTCCCGGCCTATCTGAACGCTTTGGCCGGCAAAGGCGTGCATATTGTTACCGTCAATGAATACCTGGTTCAGCGTGACGCTGAATGGATGGGCAAGGTTTTCGCAGCTTTGGGCATGACCTGCGGGGCGATCTGGTCCGGGCAGGACAATGCAGAGAAAATCGCCGCCTACGCCTCCGACATCACCTATGCCACCAACAACGAGCTGGGTTTTGATTATCTTCGCGATAACATGAAATCCGAGCTGAGCGAACTGTTCCAGAAACATCATTTCTTTGCCATCGTGGACGAGGTCGACAGCATCCTTGTGGACGAGGCGCGGACACCGCTGATTATCTCGGGCCCGGCACAGGACCGTTCGGATCTGTATTCGGCCATCGACTTGCTGATTCCGTTGCTGACCGAAGAACACTACGAAATCGAAGAAAAGCAGCGTCAGGTATCCTTGACCGACACCGGCAATGAATTCGTCGAAGAGCAACTGGTCGCAAAAGGGCTCTTGCCCGAAGGCCAGTCTCTGTATGACCCGGAAAGCACGACCCATGTGCACCACGTCAATCAGGGTCTGCGCGCGCACAAGCTGTTTCAAAGGGACAAGGATTATATCGTCCGGGACGACCAGGTCGTTCTGATTGATGAATTCACCGGCCGCATGATGCCTGGCCGCCGCCTGAGCGATGGTTTGCATCAAGCCATCGAAGCCAAGGAATCAGTAAAGATCGAGGCTGAAAACGTCACCTTGGCCAGTGTGACGTTCCAGAACTACTTCCGCCTGTATGACAAATTGGCCGGGATGACCGGCACGGCGTCGACTGAGGCCGAGGAATTCATGGAAATTTACGGCCTGGGTGTTGTCGAAGTCCCGACAAACCTGCCGATTGCCCGGATCGACAAAGACGACCAGGTCTATCGCACCGTGAAGGAAAAATACGAGGCCATGATCGTCGAGATCAAAAAGGCCCATGAAAAAGGACAACCGGTCCTGGCCGGGACCACCTCGATCGAAAAATCTGAACTGCTCAGCCAATTGCTGACCCAGGCAGGCGTCAAACACAGCGTTCTCAACGCCCGCCATCACGAGCAAGAGGCGCAGATCGTTGCAGAAGCCGGACATTACGGCGCGGTGACGATTGCAACCAACATGGCCGGACGCGGAACCGACATTCAGTTGGGCGGAAATGTCGATATGAAGGTTCTGCAGGCGATCGCCAATGACCCTGACGCCGACCCGGCCGAATTGCGCGCCGCCGAAGAGGCACGGCACGCCGAAGAAAAACAAAAGGTCCTGCAAGCCGGCGGTCTTTTCGTTCTGGGCTCCGAACGCCACGAAAGCCGCCGCATCGACAATCAGCTGCGCGGCCGCTCTGGCCGTCAGGGTGACCCCGGCCGCACATCGTTTTTCCTCAGCCTCGAGGATGACCTGATGCGGATTTTCGGGTCCGACCGCCTCGACAAAGTGCTGAAGTCTCTGGGTATGAAAGAGGGCGAAGCCATCATTCACCCCTGGGTCAACAAATCTCTGGAACGGGCGCAGGCCAAGGTCGAAGGCCGCAACTTTGACATGCGAAAGCAGGTTCTGAAGTTCGACGATGTGATGAATGACCAGCGCAAGGTGATCTTTGGCCAGCGTCATGAAATCATGGCCGCGGATGATCTGTCCGAGGTGACGTCCGACATGCGCCAGCAGGTGATTGATGACCTGATCGAAACCTTTATGCCGCCCAAGACCTATGCCGACCAGTGGGACACCGAAGGTCTGTATGCTGCGGTTATCGAAAAGCTGGCCATCGACGTGCCCGTCATGGAATGGGCCGCCGAAGAAGGCGTCGATGACGAAGAAATCGCAGAACGCCTGTACAAGGCCAGCGACGAAATGATGGCCAAAAAGGCCATTGATTTCGGGCCGGAAAACATGCGCAACATTGAAAAACAGGTCCTGTTACAGACCATCGACAGCAATTGGCGCGATCATTTGCTCAAGCTGGAGCATTTGCGCTCTGTCGTCGGTTTTCGCGGATATGCAAACCGGGATCCCCTGAACGAGTATAAGAACGAAGCGTTCCAGTTGTTCGAGGGCTTGCTGGACAGCCTGCGAGAGACCGTCACGCAGCAATTGTCGAATGTGCGCCCGCTCAGCGAAGAAGAGCAGCGCCAGATGATGCAACAGCTTCTGGCACAGCAGCAACAACCGGCTGTACAGGTAGAAACGGCCTCCGATACGCCATCGGAACCCACCGGAGAGGCAGCACCCGGCTTTGTCGAAGACGACCCAACCACATGGGGCAACCCGGGGCGCAACGAAAAATGTCCATGTGGCAGCGGGAAGAAGTTCAAACATTGCCACGGCAGCCTCAGCTGATCCTGCATTGCCCGAATGACTCCCTGACGGGGCCACAAACTGGCCCTGTTTGACCGGCATCCCTGAACCCGACGCAAATTCTTTGCGGAGGGTGAAATGGAAAAGATCAGAAAGTATCTGATGGCTGGCGGTACGCTGGCCTGCGCACTGGGCGTCGGGTTCTTCATGCAACACGGACGGGATGTGCCTCAGGCACAGGCCCCGAGCTTGCAGCCCGTGGCCGTAGAGACAATGCAGATCGCTACACTGGCGCCCGTGCCAGAAACCGTAGCGCCACAGGTCGCGCCTCCAGTCGCGCCGCAGTCGGACTCCGAAATTGCCGCTGTGACCGCACCGGAACTCCCGGCAGAACCAGAGGTGACCAAAAACGGGATGATCTCGTTGGACGAGGTCACCCTGACGGCCGCAACACCAGACCCGGTTCTGCCCAGAGCGCTCCCGGACGAGGTGACACCGCGCACGGCAACCCTGATGACGCCCAGCGATCTGCCGTCTGCACCCAATGACCCGTCCACACCTCAATTGGGGTGTTCGGTCATCGCTCAGGCGACCGAGGTTCAGGCCGCAATGGCGCGCCTGACCGTCATCGCGCCGTGTTACAAAAACGAACGCGTCACGGTGCACCACAATGGCATGATGTTCACGGATGTGACGGATGACATGGGCAATCTGTCGGTGGCCGTGCCTGTGTTGAACGAACATGCGATCTTCGTTCTGGCCTTTGCCAACGGGAAGGGCGCGGTGGCTCAGGCCCATGTTCCGGATCTTGCGGATTATGACCGGATTGCGCTGCAATGGTCGGGGCTGAGCGGTTTCCAAATCCACGCCCGCGAATATGGGGCCGGATACGGCGATCTGGGGCATGTCTGGTCCGGCAGCGCGCGCACCAGCATTGATGCTGTCATCGGCGATGGTGGTTTTGTGACCCGCCTGGGGGATCCGGACACTTTGGCACCGCAGGTTGTAGAGGTCTACACCTTCCCAACCAAAGCCGCTTCAGAGGCAGGAACCGTTGCGCTGAGCATCGAGGCAGAGGTCACAAACAACAATTGCGGACGCGACGTATCCGCACAGGTCCTCAGCCTCAGCCCCAGCCAGGCGCTTGAAACCCGTGATCTGATCCTCTCGGTGCCGGATTGTGATGCAATTGGTGACTTTCTGGTGTTGAATAATCTGGTGGATAATCTGAAAATCGCGGGAAGGTAGTTTCCGCATTACGGGGCCAGATTTATGATTTTTCGATGTGCGGCGTTTTGCGCCGCACTTTCTTTCGTTTTTGTATGTTCAGAAGCCGTGGCGCAGGACGTCACGCTGACCTCGACGGATGGGGCCGTAGAAATCTCGGGAACCTTGCTGGGGTTCGACGGAGAGTTTTATCGCGTTGATACAAAATTTGGCGAACTGACGGTCGACGGTTCCGGCGTGAACTGCGAGGGCCCGGGCTGTCCGAACCTGTCTTCCTATGTGGCCGAGGTCGCCTTCTCCGGCTCTTCCGCCATGGCCGAGGTGCTGGTGCCCGCCCTCATCGAAGGCTTCGCCCTGCGCAATGGATACCGAACACGACGCGAGCAAACAGAAGGCGACAATTTCGTCTATGAACTCACGTCGGGCGATACCGACAAAACGCTGGCGCGGTTCTATTTCCATGTCAGCAACACAGACGAAGGCTTCGCAGATCTCCTGGCGAACGAAGCCGATATTGTGATGGCCCTGCGCGAAGTGCGCCCACAAGAGCGGCGGCTGGCCAAAGAGGCGGGTATGGGCGATCTGACCGATCCCAACCGCAGTCACGTGCTGGCTTTGGATGCCATGGTGGCGGTCGTTGCCCCCGACAATCCGATCCGCACAATTTCCACGCTGGATCTGGCACGGGTGTTTGCCGGAGAGGTTACCAACTGGTCCGACCTGGGCGGCCCGGATGCTCCGATTGATCTGCACTTGCCAGATTCCGGTTTCGGCCTGGCTCAGGCGGTAGAGGATCGGTTGATCAAAGTCGCCGGTCGCAGCTTTGCCCCCAATATTCAACGCCATACGTTGAGCAGCGATTTGTCCCGCGCCGTCGCAACCGATCCTTTTGCCATCGGCATTGCCAGCTATGCAGAAACCGGCACGGCCCGGGTTCTGACGCTGACCGGCGCTTGCGGCTTCACCCTCGCGGCCAGCCGACTGTCGATCAAGACAGAGGACTATCCGCTGAACTCTCCGATGTTTCTGTACCTGCCCGCGCGCCGTTTGCCAAAATTGGCCCGCGCCTTTCTGGGCTATACCCGGGGGCCAGCCGCACAGATTGTGATCAGACGGTCCGGGTTCGTTGATCAGGTCCCCGAAGAGGTGCCCGTGCGCCTGCAAGGCGACAGACTGGCCAACGCCATCGCCGCCTCGGGGCCCGAGGTGGGTTTGGAAACACTGCAAAACATGGTCAAAACCCTGCGCCCCATGCGCCGTTTGACGCTGTCTTTCCGGTTTGAAACCGGATCATCGCGCCTTGACGCGCAATCCCGCTCCAACGTCGCGCAATTCACCCGCGAGCTGGAGTCCGGCGTTTTCGGCGCCCGCGAGATCTTGTTTGTCGGCTTCAGCGACGGAGAAGGCGCCGCATCCGGAAACCTGCGCATCTCCGAAGCGCGTGCGCGCGCCGTTCGGGATGCGGTTCTGGATCGGGCTGAAACAGCATCCTCAGCCGACCGGGCCATCGGCATCGCTGCATTCGGCGAAGCAATGCCAATGGCCTGCGATGACACCGATTGGGGCCGACAGGTGAACCGACGCGTCGAAGTCTGGTTGCGCTAACCCCGTCTCAGCCGGTTTCCAGACAATGCCGCCGAAACGCACGCTTGAGCATATCCAGCTCGGCGCGCAACAGCTCCACTTCGGCGCGGATATCATCCGCCACAGCCTCGCCTGCGATCAGTGTGAAATCAGCCAGCCGAGAGTCGTCCGAGCCATCACAGATAAGAAACGTTTGCACGCCATCCGCAATCGCATCCTGCGGCACCTTAAACCGCAATAGCCAGCCGTCATTGTCCGGCTGTTCCGCCAGCGATACGCCGTCAACCGGCCGGTCCTGATGGGTGACCCGAATGTTGGGCTGGGCACCAGAGCTCCCGGCACCCCGAACCAGTCCTTCCCAAACCGAATTCCGAAACCGGATCTTGGTGACTTGTAGTTCGCTCATGTCGCATCCATCACAGTTCAGCCCTCGGAGACCGGGCAAAAGTCAAATCCCGAATAACCACCTGGTTCATCTCGGGCCCTTCAAAAATCAAATCGAGCCAGGCGTTTTCAACGCGCTTTTCGTTGAGCCGTGAATAGGCCAGGTCGAATTCCACGTTCACGTCATCCTCAAACAACGGCAACTCGCGAACCATTTGCTCGGTGTTGGGCCCGTGCTTGATGTTGAGACGGGCAAAGATTTCAAGCGGCTTTTCCGTCTCTACAATTGTGTTGACCCGGATCAGATGACGTTTTTGCAGCCCCTCGATCGCCTCCTTTGGCAGCTCAACGACCAAAGACAGGAATGATCCGTGAAACTGGAACACGTCCAGTCGCAACCCAAAAGGAGCCAGATCCTCTTCGCGCTGGTTGCGCAATTGGCGCAGGGTAATCTCCGAGTGCTCACAATCGTGATACAGGGTCACCTCATTGCCCAAACGGGACTTGCTCTGGACCGATGACATGCCCGGACTGGGCAACGGACCACGCCACAGCTCGGGCCGCCAGGACCAGTCGGTGCCATGTGGCTTGGCAAAAGAACTGGACCCGATTGCCGGCAGCGCCAGACGCCCGTCAGCGACATGGATCAAACGGTCCAATTGGCTGCGCAGCCGCCGCGCATGCGTGCGCTGTTGGCGCAGAGTGTCCAGCGACGCCGCCTGCGCCTCTTGGGCTGCCCGCCGCCACCGTCTCAGGTTGCGGGTGTTGTATATGACGTCGAGTATGCTGCTCATCTCTCTTGGCCACCGCGATTTGTCCGCCGTTGGTCCGCTTCAACGGTATGGAACGAATTTCTTTCGGTCAACTAAAGGCGGATGAAATATCCGATATCGCAGTGGACAAACACCGCATTTGCCCTGCCCCCGGCGCTTTGGCGCAAGGGCAGGGCAATGTGTTAAAATCACAGGTCGGCGTAGCAGTGCTTTTCTTCGCCACCGCCCGGATGCGTGACCGCGCCCTTATAGGTGGAACCAACCAGCTTGGCGTATTTCCAAAGCGCGCCAGAGGCATAGATCGTTTCGCGCGGACCCGCCCAGTTTTCCTTGCGTGCCGCAAGCTCTTCATCGCTCAGCGCGACCGTGATCTCGCCTTTGACGGCATCAATGGTGATGACATCGCCGTTCTGGATCAATGCAATTGGGCCACCATGCGCGGCCTCGGGGCCGACATGACCGACACAGAAACCGCGCGTCGCACCGGAAAAGCGCCCGTCTGTGATCAGAGCCACCTTTTTGCCCATGCCCTGACCACTCAGCGCAGCCGTCGTCGACAGCATTTCGCGCATCCCAGGTCCACCTGCGGGGCCTTCGTTGCGGATGACAATCACTTCGCCTTCTTCGTATTCGCGGCTTTTGACAGCGGCAAAGGCGTCTTCCTCGCATTCAAACACACGGGCAGGACCGGTAAAGGTCTGATGCTGCGTTTCAATCCCGGCAACCTTAACAATCGCACCTTCAGGGGCCAGATTGCCCTTCAACCCGACAACACCACCGCTCTTGGTCAGAGGCGCGTCAATGGGGTAAATCACACGCCCATCCGCTTCGCGGCTGATCTGGTCCAATTCCTCGCCGATGCTGCGACCCGTGGCCGTCATGCAGTCTTCGTGAATAAGGCCCGCTTTGCGCAATTCCTTCATGACAACCGGGATGCCACCCGCGTCATACAGGTCCTTGGCCACAAACTGACCGCCTGGCTTGAGGTCAACGAAATAGGGCGTGTCGCGGAAAATTTCGCATACATCATCCAGGTAGAATTCGATCCCGGCCTCATGCGCGATAGCGGGCAGGTGCAGGCCGGCATTGGTCGATCCGCCGGTACAGGCCACAACACGGGCGGCATTTTCCAGCGACTTGCGGGTCACCACGTCACGCGCACGAATGTTGCGTTCAATCAGGTTCATGACCGCCTGGCCGGATGCCTCGGCAAACTGATCGCGGCTCTCGTAAGGGGCAGGCATACCCGAAGAGTTCATCAGCGCCAGGCCGATAGCCTCAGAGACACAGGCCATCGTGTTGGCCGTGAACTGGCCACCGCAGGCCCCGGCGGATGGGCAGGCAACCCGCTCCAGCATATCCAGCGCTGCGTCCGACAGTTCGTCGTTCTGATGCCGCCCGACCGCTTCGAACATGTCCTGAACGGTCAGATCGCGGGTGCGGAAATCTTCGGGAATCTCTTCGACCTGGGGTGCTTTGCCCGGCAGGATGGACCCACCATAAATAAATACCGAAGGCACATTCAGCCGAACCATCGCCATCATCATACCGGGCAGAGATTTATCGCACCCCGCCAATCCGACAACCGCGTCATAGCAATGTCCACGCATGGTCAGTTCGACAGTGTCAGCAATCGCCTCGCGCGATGCCAGCGATGACCGCATGCCTTCGTGACCCATCGCGATACCGTCTGTGACGGTGATGGTGGTGAACTCCCGCGGGGTGCCATTGGCCGCCTTGACGCCCAGCTTTACGGCCTGGGCCTGACGGTTCAACGAGATGTTGCAAGGCGCGGCCTCGTTCCAGCATGTGGCGACGCCGACCAATGGCTGGTGAATTTCTTCCTCACTCATGCCCATCGCATAATAGTAGGACCGATGCGGAGCCCGCTCGGGCCCTTCGGTAACATGACGGCTGGGCAGTTTGGATTTGTCGAACTGGCGCTTTAGCATTGCTGGCCTCCCGAAAAGATTGCTCTCTTGGCAATACCCAGCGCATCGTTTGGGGACAAGAGTGATCACATGCAGAACAGGCTCGCCATTCGTGCTTTCAGGCAATAGTCAAAGCGTATGCGCCATTCCAGATACTCCGCCCAGGACCATTTGCTGACAGCTGTCCAGAACCGCGCCGAATTGTGGCGCCTGTTCGCGGGGCTGATTCTGGCGGCGTTTATCGTGATTGCCCTCAATACCGTTCTACTGGGAATACTGAGCCGGCTTGCCCCTGACATCCACAACGTCGACGCAAACGGAGCCGCCCAGCCAGGGTCGACGCCCGGGTCCATGCTGGTCACATTGTACAGTTTTGGCCTCCTGATCGTCGCGGTCATTCTGGTTGTGCGCGTCCTGCATGATCGTGGCGTTCAAAGCTTGACCGGCCCCTTCCAATTGGGCCTGACACAGTTTTTGCGGGTCGTCGGCATTTTGACCGCCATTGCAGCCGCCTTGTTGCTCCTGCCTCCCTACAACATGGGGTTGGACCTGGTTTCCAATCTACCCGTTCAAAAATGGCTGCTGTTGCTGCCGTTCGGTTTGCTGGGCGTGATCATCCAGTCCGCCTCCGAAGAGGTGCTGTTCCGCGGATATATCCAACAACAGCTGGCAGCCCGCTACCCAAGCCCCTGGATCTGGATGGTTTTGCCGTCGGCCCTGTTTGCCGCCGGGCATTATCTCCCGGGGCAGGCGGGGGACAACGCCGTGTTGATCGCGCTCTGGGCCGGTATGTTCGGGCTGCTTATGGCGGATCTGACCGCGCGGGCCGGCACCCTCGGCCCGGCCATCGCCGTACACCTGGCGAACAACGCCTCCGCGCTCCTGCTGGTGTCGCTACCAGACAGCCTGAACGGGCTGGCCTTGTATGTCACACCAATCCCGATGTCAGACACAGAATTGCTGCGCACCTGGATGCACGTGGACTTTGCAATGTCCATTGTATTCTGGCTGGCGGCGCGTTTGGCCATTCGGCGTTGATTGCAATCTTTGTTGTGGCGTCTTATCTGATCCCTTCAACCACAGGTCCACTGGAGACGACTCGATGAACTGGATCACGAACTATGTTCGGCCGAGGATCAACTCGATCTTTTCGCGACGCGAAACTCCCGAGAATCTGTGGAGGAAGTGTGATGAATGCGGCACCATGCTGTTTCATCGCGAATTGAGCGATAATCTGAATGTCTGCACCAATTGCGGACATCATATGCTCATTACACCGCGCGACCGGTTCACATCCTTGTTCGATGGCGGCGTATTCGTCGAGGTCGACGTGCCCGAACCGCAGATGGATCCGCTGCAATTCAGAGATCAGAAAAAATATCCCGACCGGATGAAGGCCGCCCAGCGCGCCACCGGCGAAACCGAGGCCATGTTGGTCGCAACCGGAGAGATTGGCCGCACGCCGATTGTCGCCGCCGCGCAGGACTTTTCGTTCATGGCCGGATCCATGGGCATGTATGTCGGCAACGCATTGATTGCCGCCGTGGAAGAAGCCGTTCGTCTCAAACGCCCGCTCGTCGTGTTTTCGGCAGCTGGTGGCGCCCGGATGCAAGAGGGTATTCTGTCTTTGATGCAGATGCCCCGCACAACTGTCGCCGTGCAAATGCTCAAAGAGGCGAACCTGCCTTACATCGTGGTCCTGACCCACCCAACAACCGGGGGCGTCACCGCATCCTATGCGATGCTGGGGGATGTGCAGATCTCAGAGCCTAACGCATTGATCTGTTTCGCCGGTCCACGGGTCATCGAACAGACAATTCGCGAAAAACTGCCCGAAGGCTTCCAGCGCGCCGAATACCTGCTGGACCACGGGATGCTGGACCGGGTCATCCCCCGGCTAAAAATGCGGGGCGAACTGATTACGATCCTGCGGATGCTGCTGGGCCTGCCGCCAGAGATCAAAGGCGATCTGCCACCCCCCGATCCAGAGCCTGAAACGATCGCAGCAGATGCCGACGCACAGGCCGAAACCCCGCCCGCGCCGAGCGCTGAAAAGTGACCTCGACAGAGTCGGATGTCATCCTCCAGCGGATGATGTCGCTGCACCCAAAGATCATAGATCTGACGCTGGATCGCGTGTGGCGGCTGCTGGACGCCTTGGGCAACCCGCAGGATCACCTGCCGCCAGTCATCCACATCGCCGGCACCAACGGCAAGGGATCGACTCAGGCCATGATTCGCGCCGGGTTGGAGGCCGCAGGGCTCACCACACACGCCTACACGTCCCCGCATCTGGCCAGGTTTCACGAACGCATTCGCGTCGCAGGTGACCTGATCACCGAAGAGGCGCTGGCCCAGACACTCGACGAATGTGAACGCGCCAACGGCTCCGAGTCGATCACCTATTTCGAGATTACAACCTGCGCCGCCCTATTGGCGTTTTCGCGGGTGCCTGCGGATTACACCCTGTTAGAGGTCGGGCTTGGCGGCCGTCTGGACGCAACCAACGTCATCCCGAAACCCGCCCTGACCGTCATTACACCTGTCTCCATCGACCATCAGCAGTTCCTCGGAGAGACCCTGCCAGAAATCGCAGGCGAAAAGGCCGGTATTCTCAAACGCGGCGTCCCCTGTGTCGTCGCCGGCCAGACCGACGAAGGGCTGGAGGTGATCGAACACCGCGCCGCCCGTGTTGGTGCCCCTCTCTTGGTGAATGGCCAGCACTGGCACGTGACATCAGAACATGGGCGGATGGTGTACCAAGATGAAACCGGATTGCTGGATCTGCCGCTTCCCAATCTGCCCGGCGCCCATCAAATCCAAAACGCCGGAACCGCTCTGGCGGCGCTACGGGCGCTGGGCCAAAACGAAGAGACATGCGAGGCCGCTGTCACACAGGCCTATTGGCCCGCCCGGATGCAACGATTGCGCCAGGGCCCTTTGATCGACGCCGCCGGTGACTGCGAATTGTGGCTGGATGGCGGGCATAACGCGGCGGCGGGCATTGCCATCAGCCAGACGATCAAGGCCATGCCCGACAGGCCCACCGCCTTGATTTGCGGTATGTTGAACACCAAGGATGTCAGCGGCTTCCTGACGCCCTTGACGTCAATCGCCACCCGCCTGATTGCCGTACCCATCCCCGGAGAGGCGAGCACGCTGACCGCACAGGAAACCCATGATGCCGCCGAAGCTGTCGGGTTTCAGGCCGGTCTGGCAGACACTGTATTGCAAGCGGTGGAACGCATCCGCGCAGAAATGCCCCAAGCCCGCATTCTGATCTGCGGATCGCTATACCTGGCCGGGGTGGTCCTGCGCGAAAATGGCTGAGGTGTTGCGCCGGTGCCGCCAACAGGCGTAGGCTCGGACATAGCCAGGGATAGGCCTGATTTTGGGTGCTGACGCACTGACACGATGCAACGAGGGCCCTCAATGACGGCACCAAAACTCACCCATTTTTGCGACCTGACGGTTGAACTGGGACCGATCCGGGAAATGGGCATGGGCCGGGCCGGGAAACGCCGTATCATTCCGATCATCGGGGGGCAGGTGACGGGCCGCGTCCAGGGCAAAATCCTGAACCTCGGCGCAGACTGGCAGACAATTTTTGCCGATCAAACGGCCGATCTGGATACCAGATATGCCTTTGAAACCGATGATGGCGCGCTGATCGAAGTGATAAACCGTGGGGTCCGCCATGGCTCTGCCGAGGTGATCGCGCGTATTGCAGCAGGCGAAGACGTGGACCCGGCGGAATACTACATGCGCACCCAGGCCCGCCTTGAAACCGGAGATCCCCGGTATGAGTGGATCAACAAAATGCTGTTCGTAGGAACGGGCGGGCGGTTTGCCAGTCAGGTTCGGATTGCACTCTATCTGGTTGAATGAACAGGAGCCCCACAATGCGTGTTCTTTTTGATATTCCACAGCCCCTGACCCTCGCCGTCCACGGAGAGCCAGCAGGCTATCCCATAGGACGCCTGTTTTGCGTCGGCCGAAACTATGTCGCCCATGCTCAGGAGATGGGCGGCGAAGTGGACCGCGAGGCGCCTTGGTACTTCTGCAAGACGCCCACAGCCGCCACAGCCAGCGGATCGACGATCCCCTATCCACCCGGCACCCAGAATTTTCACCACGAAATGGAATTTGGCCTGGCGCTGGGCGCCGAGGCGTTCCGGATCTCTGTGCAAGACGCCTCAGAGGTCATCTACGGGTATTTCAGCGCCCTGGACATGACCCGCCGGGACCGCCAACAGGACGGCAAAGATCACCGGCGCCCCTGGGATTTCGGCAAGGATTTCGAGAACGGCGCAATCGTGTCCGCCATGACAAAGGCGGCAGATTTCGGCCCCGTGACAGACCAAAGGATCCACCTCTCGGTCAATGGAGAGCTACGCCAGGACGCGACTCTGGCCGATATGGTGTGGAATTGCGCCGAGATCGTCAGCCACCTGTCGCACTACTACCATCTGCGCCCCGGAGATCTGATCCTCACAGGCACGCCCGCAGGTGTTGGCCCGGTCGTGGCGGGCGATGTTCTGACGGGCGGCATTGATGGGTTGGACCCGATCGAACTGACAATCGGGCCCGCAGAATAAGGCCGGGTCCGCTACTTTTTCCCCGGCGTCCCGTCGAATTTCTTCTCCAGCGATGACCAGCAATCAATGTAGTCATCCTGCAAGGGCGCTTCCTTGCCCGCGAATTCGGTCAGATGCTGGGGAAAGCGTGTCTCGAACATAAAGGACATCGTGTTGTCCAGTTTCTCGGGCTTGAGATCCGCGTTCGAGGCCCCTTCAAAGGCATTCCGGTCTGGTCCATGCGGCAGCATCATATTGTGCAGCGACATGCCGCCGGGGATAAACCCTTTGGGTTTGGCGTCATACTGACCATAAATATTGCCCATCAATTCGGACATTACGTTTTTATGGTACCAGGGCGGGCGGAACGTGTCTTCCATCACCATCCAACGCTCCCGGAACAGGACAAAGTCGATATTGGCCGTGCCCGGCACACCCGACGCCGCTGTCAGCACCGTAAAGATAGAGGGATCCGGATGGTCAAACAGGATTGAACCGACCGGACAATAGTTGCGCAGATCGTATTTGCAGGGCGCATAATTGCCATGCCACGCAACGACATCCAACGGGCTGTGCCCAATGTCACACTGATGGAACTGGCCGCACCATTTGACCGTCACTGTCGAGGGCGCTTCGCGGTCTTCGAATGCCGCCACCGGCGTCTTGAAGTCGCGCCGATTGGCCATACAGTTGGCCCCGATCGGCCCACGCCCCGGCAATTCAAACTTTTGCCCGTAGTTCTCACAAACAAACCCGCGCGCAGGCCCTTCCAGCACCTCGACCCGATACACCAGACCGCGCGGTATGATGGCAATCTCCTTGGGCTCAATATCAATAATGCCCAGTTCCGTGG
This sequence comes from Marinibacterium sp., assembly GCA_034670145.1. Taxonomy (GTDB): domain Bacteria; phylum Pseudomonadota; class Alphaproteobacteria; order Rhodobacterales; family Rhodobacteraceae; genus HXMU1420-2. Next base: position 30,689 of record JAXMOA010000019.1, on the reverse strand, counting down.
CAAAGCGCAGCCGGCCCTCCTGCGGGACCACCAGCAGCTCACTGTCAGCGGAATAGAAATAGGCGTCCTTCATCGATTCCGTGACCAGATAGATATGGCTGGCCATGCCGACCTGAGTGTTCACATCCCCGGCCGTCGTCATCGTGCGCATGCCAGTCAGCCAGGTCGTCGGCGTGTCGCTATGCGCAACCGGATCCCAGCGGTACTGGCCCAGCGAGGTGACATCCTCCACAACATTCGGCGCAGACTTCCAATAGGGCAGGTCAATCCGCGTGTAGCGACTGGAATGTTTGACCGAAGGCCGGATGCGATAGCACCAGGTGCGCTCGTTCTGATGGGATGGCGCGGTAAAGGCGGTGCCAGACAGCTGCTCGCCATACAGACCATAGTTACATTTCTGCGGGCTGTTCATGCCCTGTGGCAATGCACCGGGCAGGGCTTCGGATTCGAAATCATTGCCAAATCCGGGTTGATAGCCGGGTGTCGTGCCCATGCCATCGGCCTGAATCATTGTGTCCAGATCAATCTTTGTCATCCCTCGTCTCCTTTCGGGCCGGTCGCACTGGCCGCTGCCAATGCCTGAGTCAGAACGGACCGGTCGCCAATATGATTGGCGAGCAACAGAATAAGGCGCCCGTTCAATGCGTGGCTGTCCGCCTCGGACAGACCATCATGCGTGCTCAATAATTCGGAATAAAACCCATCCGGGTCAGCGATATTTGGATTGGTGTTGAGATCGCCCATGGCTCAATCCTTGGCGCAGGCAATGCGCAACGCAGCACGCACAGCGGTTTCGTCAAAACTGTCCCAGCGGGCGGCGATGTGCTGATCAGGACGGATCAGATAAACAGCCTTCTCCGCCGCGCCCAGATACCGGTCCACCAGCAACCCGCTCGGATCATCCGCCGCGCTCAGCGCGACACGCACAGCGGCAATGCCGTCTTCCTCAACCGTCTCAGGGGCGTCGGCGTCTATCGTCAAAACCGTAAACCCGTTGCCCAGCCTGGACAGCAGGAAATCATCCCCCAAAGGCGCATCCGGACAAGGGCTGCCAACGCGGCTCCTGTCTGGACCACCGCTCAGCGCGTCCGCGCCATTCAGCGGCAGACCATCATAAACACAAGGCACAGACAGGCGGCCGGAATTCACCAACGGTCTGGCAAAGGCGTAATGCTCCGAAAGGGCCAGCACCGCATTGCGGAACATGTGGCTCACAGCAGACTTCGGTGTGATGAAATCCGTGGCCCGGGTCGAATTCAGAATGTTTTCATCCGCGCCGCGGGCGCGTTCCACGTCATAGGAATCCAACAGCTTCTCCGGGGCTTTCCCCTGCACCACCAGTCCCAGTTTCCAGCCCAGGTTGTCGACATCCTGCATGCCCGAATTGGCGCCGCGCGCCCCAAAGGGCGACACCTGATGGGCCGAATCCCCGGCAAAGATCACCCGCCCGTGGCGAAACTTCTCCATCCGCCGGCACTGAAATGTATAGATCGAGGACCAGACCATTTCATATTCCACATCCGACCCCAGGAACGCATCCAGACGGCGGCGAATGTTGGCCTCTTTCATCTCTTCCTTGCGATCCACATCCCAACCGATCTGAAAATCGACGCGCCAGACATCATCCGGCTGCTTGTGCAGCAGCGTCGACGCCCCCTCTCCATGAGAAGGTTCGAACCAGAACCACCGCTCGGTCGGGAATTCGGCCTTCATCTTGATGTCGGCAATCAGGAAACTGTCCTGAAACACCCGCCCTTCAAAATCCAGCCCCATCATATCCCGCAGCGGAGATCCGGCGCCGTCGCAACCGATCAGCCAGTCGGCCTCTAGGGTATAAGGCCCCTCCGGCGTCATCACGTTCAGCGTGACGTGATCTTGCGCCACTTCGATGGATTCGACCCGGTTTTTGCCCCGGATCTGAATTGGCGCCCCCTGTGCCTGGGCGATCCGAACGCGCTCGACCAGGAATTGTTCGAAATAGGGTTGTTGCAGATTGATAAAGGCAGGGTATTTGTGCCCCTCTTCGGGCAGCAGGTTGAATTCATAGACCTGTCGATCTTCGTGAAAGACCTTGCCCACATTCCAGACCACGCCCTTGTCGACCATCGGATCGCCACACCCGTAGCGATCCGCGATTTCAAGACTGCGTTTGGCAAAGCATATGGCGCGGCTGCCCATGCCAATGCCTTCGTGGTCATCCAGGACGACAACCGGAATGCCCTGCAACCCCAGATCCAGCGCCGTCGCTATGCCAATCGGGCCACCGCCCATCACCACCACAGGATGGCGGATCGGGGCGCTGGCATCCTGATCTGCACAGCGTTCATAGGGGTATAGGCGGAATGCAAGGCTATAGCGGTCGTCCAACATGTCGAATCCTCCCTCTGATGTCCCTTAGCTTTGCAACGCGTCCCACATGTCCAGGTCGCGCTGCGCGGTCCAGATCCGGGGCGTGTCGATGCCACGCGCTTCGTCATAGGCGCGGGCGACATTGAACGGCAGGCAATGCTCGTAGATCGCGTAATCCTTGAACTTCGGATCACATTCGGCCCGCACCGCGTCCCACGCATCCTTGAGCGATCCGCCCTTGGCAGCGATCTGCTTGACGGGCCGGTAGGTGCTGTCCACGAAATCGCGCGTCGCCGCCAGGGCCGCATCGACCATATCCCGCCCAATCAGCGCATTGCCGCGACCCGGCGCGATGGATTGCGGGTCATATGCCTTTACCGCATCAAGGGTACCGCCCCAATCTTCGAAATGCCCGTCGCCGCAATAGCAGGCCGAGTGATACTCCACGATATCGCCGGTAAACATGGTCTGCGCATCCGGCACCCAGATAACGCTGTCACCTGCGGTATGGGCACGGCCAATCTGCTTGATCTCGATCTTGCGTTTGCCAAGATAGACGGTCATCGAATCCGAAAACGTGGTCGTTGGCCATGTCAGCCCTGGAATGCTCTCGTGCCCTTCGAAAAGGCGGGGGAAGCGTTGAAACTCACTGTCCCAATCTTCCTGACCGCGCTCCACAACCATCGCTCTGGCCGCGTCAGACATGATGATCTGCTGCGCACCAAAGGCGCTCGCACCCAAAACACGCACAGCATGATAATGCGTCAGCACGACATGCGTTATGGGCTTGTCCGTCACCTGACGAACGCAATCAATCACCTTGTTCGCCAGCCGGGGCGTCGCCTGAGCCTCGACGATCATGACACTGTCATCGCCGATGATCACGCCAGAGTTCGGATCCCCCTCAGCCGTAAAGGCGTATAGCCCTTCGCCGATTTCAGTGAACGAGATTTCCTTTTCCGCAAGATCACCTTGCGATGCGAATGCCTTGGCCATGATGCCTCCCGAAAATCGCCAGACCCGTGTTGGGCCATTTGGATTCGTTGTTACGATCTGTCTAGAATTTCGTTGCATTGACAATGAAAGTCAATATCATTTCACTTGCAATGAAATGGAAACCTGCCCGATGTCGGACGCCTTCAAACTGTCGTCATTTCTACCCTACCGCCTGGCCGTGCTTTCAGAACGGGTCAGCCGCAGGCTTACGGTTGAATATGAACGCACACACGGGCTCTCGGTCGCTGAATGGCGTGTGCTGGTCCACCTGGGCCACCACGGGCGCGGATCGGTGCGGGAAATCCACGAATGGGTCAACCTGGACAAACCCCGCGTCAGCCGCGCGGTCGCCCGGCTGGAGGCGGGGGGACTGGTCAGGAAAATACAGGACGACACAGACGCCCGCCTGGTGGTGATTTCCCTGACCCCGGACGGTCAGGCCGCCTTGGGAGACATTCTGCCCGCCGCCACCCGGATAGAGGCCCGCCTGCTGGACGCGATTGATGATCAGGATCTGGAAATCTTCCTGAAAGTGGTTCAGCAAATCCACCAAACGCTCGATTCCGACCCCCAGGCAAAGCCGCGATCGCGGATGGAGCTAGAGCAAGCCACCCCAATCCACAGATCGCCACCCACACAATAAACCCCGATCCCGGGACAGGTTGGCCTTTTCAGGCTTCCGGTTTCCCGGATCGTCAGCGATGCTAACAAAGAATTCGACAAAAGGACCGCCTGCCATGACAGATACAATGCGCGCCATAGAGATTTCAGAGCCAGGTGGCCCTGACGTTTTGAAACTGACAGACCGCCCGATCCCCACCCCATCACACGGGCAGATCCTGCTAAAGGTGGCCTTCGCCGGCGTAAACCGGCCCGACGCGCTCCAGCGTGCGGGCGCCTATAATCCGCCCCCCGGCGCCAGCGATCTGCCGGGCCTCGAAGCCTCGGGCGAAGTGGTGGCACTCGGCGACGGGGTCTCGGAATTCAAAGTCGGCGATCAGGTGTGCGGCCTTTTGCCAGGCGGCGGATACGCCGAATACGTCGCGACGCCAGCCGCGCATTGCCTGCCAGTGCCCAAGGGCCTGGACCTCAAACAGGCGGCCTGCCTGCCGGAAACCTTTTTCACCGTCTGGACCAATGTTTTCCAGCGTGGCGGCCTCAAAGCCGGAGAGCGGATCCTGATCCACGGCGGCTCCAGCGGGATCGGAACAACCGCAATCCAGCTGGCCAATGCTTTCGGCGCACGGGTGTTTGTCACCGCCGGATCCGAGGACAAATGCCAGGCCTGCCGCGATCTGGGGGCAGAGGTCGCCATAAACTACAAGGACCAGGATTTTGTCGATGTCCTGAGCGAGGCCGGCGGCGCGAACCTCATTCTCGATATGGTCGGGGGGGACTACATCCCGCGCAACATCAAGGCATTGGCCATGGATGGCCGTCTGGTCCAGATCGCCTTCCTCCAAGGCCCCACGGTCGAGCTCAACTTTGCCCAGATCATGGTGCGCCGCCTGACAGTCACCGGATCCACCCTGCGCCCGCAAAGCGACCTGGCCAAAGCCAACATCGCCCAAGACCTGCGCGAAGCCGTCTGGCCGCTGCTCGAAGCAGGCCGCGTCGCGCCCGTCATGGACAGCACCTTTCCGCTGGAGGACGCCGCCGCAGCCCACGCAAGACTCGAAAGCTCGGCCCATGTCGGAAAGATTGTGCTGGAGGTCTGAAAACCCCAACAGCGCCCGGTGTCGTCGCGCTTGCCTCACCGGGCCAGTGCTCTAGGATTCCACGGCAACACAGAAGGGATACATCATGGCTTTGACAGCGCTCATCGAAGAGCACGGCGGACCAGAGAACTTTATCTTGAAAGACCTCGACGTCCGGGACCCGGGCCCTGGCGAAATCCGCATCGCGCACAAAACCTGCGGATTGAACTTCATCGACGTCTATCAACGCACGGGCCTCTACCCGATGGAACTGCCCCACGCGCTGGGCATGGAGGCCGCCGGTATCGTCGAGGCCGTCGGCGAAGGTGTCACCCATCTGAAACCCGGCGACCGCGCAGCCTATGCCGCAGCACCTCCCGGCGCCTATACCGAGGCCCGGGTGATGCCAGCGGCTCAGGTTTGCCCGATGCCCGATGACGTGTCATTCGACGATGCAGCGGCTGCAATGCTCAAGGGATTGACCGTCCAGTACCTCTTTCACCGCACAATGCCATTGCAGGCCGGTGATACCGTGCTGTTTCACGCTGCCGCTGGCGGTGTTGGCCTGATTGCCTGCCAATGGGCCAAATCCGAAGGCATCACCCTGATCGGCACCGCCGGATCGGATGAAAAATGCGAATTGGCCATGTCTTACGGGGCCTCCCATTGCATCAACTACAACACGCAGGATTTTGCACCGATCGTACGTGATCTGACGGCTGGCGTGGGCGTGAATGCAGTGATGGACGGCGTCGGGGCGTCAACCTTCGAAGGATCGCTCGACTCCCTGAAACCCCTGGGCATGCTGATGTCCTTCGGCAACGCCAGCGGACCCGTGCCGCCCTTCAACATCGGCATTTTGGGCGGAAAAGGATCGCTCAAGGTCACTCGTCCCACCCTGTTCACACATATCGCGGATCACGAAGCCTGTCAGAGCATGGCACGCATGTTGTTTGGCAAAATGCAGTCCGGATCGGTCAAAATGCGCATAGATCAACGGTTTGCCCTGCGCGACGTCGCGGATGCACACAGGGCGCTGGAGGCGCGAAAAACCACCGGCTCTACCGTTCTGGAGGTTTGAGGCATGCGGATACTGCGACAATCGCTGATCGCCTGCGCCCTGTCCCTGACCCTGTCAGCCGCCCCCGCCGTGGCGCAGGGCCTGAAAGACTTCGGGTTTACCGATGGCTGGAACATCATGATTGACCCGGCCCTGGGAAACGGCTGTCTGATCCAACGCGTCGTCAGCCAGGACAGCGTCGTCCGCATCGGCTATGACGCCGCAGGAAACCGTGGCTATGTCACTGTCTTTGACCGCAAATGGGGTCAAATCAAGGATGGAGAAAGCTATCCCGTGACCTTCGATCTGGATGGCGAAACCTTCCAGGCGACAGCCAAAGGGTTTTACCTCAACAAAATCCCCGGCGCAGGGATCTTTTTCAAAGACCGCAGTTTTGTCGAGGCGATCGCAAAGCGAAAGGTCATGAGCATCTCGGGCCAGCAAGGTAAAGTCATGGATATCGACCTGACCGGCTCAGCCAATGCTTTGAAACACGCGCGCGATTGTCAGGCGCAACAGGGGTAAACCGATCCGGAAAAGAGGCAAACGCGCGTGCCTCCCCCTCGGATCAGGATGCCAGCTTGCAAGGGGATGCTACCCCAGTGGCTGGTCCGGATCGGTGGGCGTTGCCAGATGGCAATGTCCCGTTTGCCCAGCCGCGTCGGACCGATGTGTCCTGAACGTGTTTTTTGGGTATATCGTTTTAAAACAAAGGCTTGACCCAGTGTCCCAGCTGGGACATCTCTGAAAAATGCCTCTGAGGGCCCAAAATCGGCGCTTCGGCCCGGTTTTTCGCGGGGCCTGTTTCGGGTGTTTTCTGGTGGGCCAGAGATTGCCATTTTCCAAGGTTTGGTTTCTTGTTAAACCGACGACCCGCAAGAAATTCGAGTGTAGCATTTCCATCGACCTTCATAAATCGCTGACCATCCGCCACATCCGCGTCATCGCGGCCCTGGCCGAGCTCAAGCTGGTGGCGCGGGTCGCCGAGGAATTGAGTGTCACGCAGCCGGCAATTTCCAAACAGATCGCCGAACTGGAACGCATCGTCGGCGCGCCCATCGTAACCCGTGATCGCAACAGGCTTCACCTGACTTCCATAGGGCTGCGACTGGCCGAACACGCCCGCCAGGTCCTCAACCAGATCGACCGCGCCGCATTTGATATCGAAGCCATGTCCAGTGGCGTCAGCGGCGCAGTCACCGTCGGAGTCGTCGCATCCGTCGCGCCCATCATCCTCCCGGACGCGATCTCCATGTTGAAACGCAGCGCCCCGGAAACATCGGTTTCCATCATCGAAGGCCATTTCGTATCGCTGTATCCGCAGATTGAAACCGGTGTAATGGATTTGCTCATCGCCAGAGTTTGGCAACCACAGGAACTCCCCGGCATCGAACAACGCGTCCTTTTCAGCGAACCGCTGGTCGTCGTCGCCGGTCGTGACCATCCCCTGGCTCAGGGTGGGATGATCGAGTGGGCACAAACAGCCGATTGGCCCTGGATCCTGCCTCAGGCAAATTCAGTCGCGCGGCGGGCCGTCGACTCACTCTTCGCAGAGAATGGATTGGTCACCCCCACAAATACAATCGCGTCGTTATCTTTGACGCTCAATCTCGCAATCATGCGAAAAATGCCAGCAATCGGCCTGTTCCCCGAAAGCATCGCAAAAGTACACAGCGCGCGCGGTGATATCGTTGAACTTCCTTTGGGCACACGTGGATTTCTTTCCGAAGCACGATGTTTCTGGCGCAGCGGTCAGGCGGCGACGAACAAAACACTTGCCTTGTTTTTGAAATGCCTCGAGCAAACGGCCTCTGATATTTAGACCCATTCGCTTTGGTAATGGTATCATAGTCATTTTTCAATATTATGACAGGAATTCACAGAGTAACCCTACCCAAGGTTATTTTCTGGGAGGGGAATCGCCGTACGGAGTGTCCGCATAGCGATTAGGGGAGCCGATAGTGACAAGGAATGTAGTCGAGCGCACGGCAGTGCAGCTGCTTGACGATTTTTCGGATGGATGCCTGACGCCCAGTGCCTTGCTTGAGGCCTGCCTGAACCGGATTTCCGAAACCAATCCCAAAATAAACGCGTTGACCGCCTTTGACGTTGAACGGGCGGTTGCAGAGGCAGCGGCGTCGACGCGACGTTGGAAGGCTGGCAAGCCTTGTGGCATTCTCGACGGGTTGCCGATTGGGGTGAAGGACCTGCAGGACACTGAGGGCCTGTTGACCACCTATGGCAGCCCCCGGATGCGCAATCACGTTCCAGGGGCTGATTTGCCCATGGTTGCGCGCTTGCGGCAGGCTGGCGCTATTGTATTGGCCAAGACAAACGTGCCCGAGATGGGTGCCGGTGGCAATTCACGCAACCCTGTATGGGGAGCGACGGGCAACCCATTCAACCCAAACCTCATTGCCGGAGGTTCCTCAGGCGGATCGGCAGCTGCGCTGGCGGCGGATATGTTGCCGCTTTGCACCGGGTCGGACACTGGCGGGTCTCTTAGACTGCCGGCGGCGCTGTGTGGCGTGGTTGGCTATCGTCCGTCGGCAGATGTGATTGCCCACCCGACCCGACCTTTGGGTTGGTCTGCCATTTCGGTTCTGGGACCGATGGCACGAAATGTAGACGACCTGATCCTGATGCTGCGGGCTTGCCACGGTTTTGACGAGGGCGATCCGCTATCTGTGCCGTCCGATCCGGCGCGGTTCGATCACATCTCGCCCAAGCCGCTGTCGGAATTGCGTCTTGGCATTAGCGAAGACTTTGGCGACGCGCCAGTTGACCAGGCCATTCGGGACACCTTTCGGGCGCGCGTCGAAACGCTTGCGCCCCTGGTGGCCGTTTGCACCGAGGTGGACATGAACCTTGGGAAAATGGACCGTTGTTTTGATGTTCTGCGCGCCGAAAGCTTTGTTGCTGCTTTCGGGCAAGCGATAGACGCGGCGCCGGATCAATTTGGTGATCATATTCAGGTGAATGTTGCTCTTGGGCGAACCATGTCACTGGAGGACCGGGCGTGGGCGCATGCAGAACAAACCCGTATCCTGCGCGCCTTCAACGCACGGATGGCTGGATTTGACGCGATCCTGATGCCAACCGCGCCAGTTTCGCCCTTTCCATGGACACAACCGAATGCGCTAGAGATTGAAGGTCAAGAAATGGACGTTTACTACCGCTGGCTGGCGCTGGCTTATCGTGGGTCGCTAACGGGTGCGCCAGCGATCACAATTCCGACCGGGTGCGATCCATCGGGTATGCCTTTTGGCTTGCAGATGCTTGGCTCTGTTCGTGGTGACGAAAACCTCTTGGCGGTAGCCAAGAGTATCGAGACGCACTTTGGGAAGGTTCCCGAAACAGCGCGCCCGATCCTGACAAACATTGACGTCTCTCAGCCGGGTTTGCGCTCAATCGTGACCCATCCGCCCCAAAACAACGTCAGCCGCCGACAGGCCGCTGACATGACTGCCGTTTGAGGGCTGTAAGATGTGGTTCATACCAATCATTTTCGCAATTCTGCTGATCAGCGGCACTGCATTTGCCTATCTGATGGGGGCTGTTTCGGTTCTGTCCTTTGTCGCTGTTGGGAAAACGCAGTTTCTGTCGATCCTGCCACAACGCATTTTCGCTCAACTTGATGTGTTTGCCTTTATGGCGATGCCGCTGTTCATTCTGACGGCCGAAATCATGACCCGTTCGGGCGTTACCCGAAGCCTGATTGATTTCTCGCTCTCTATTGTTGGGCGGTTCAAGGGTGGACTGGGCCACGTCAATATTCTGACCAGCGTGTTTTTTGCGGGGATATCTGGTTCTGCCATCGCCGACAGTGCCGCCTTGTCGCGGACGTTCGTGCCAGAGATGGAAGAGCGTGGCTATAGTCGTTACTACGCAGGCGCTATCACGGCGGCCTCTTCGATGATTGGGCCAATTATTCCGCCTTCGATCATAATGATCATTTATGGCGGTTTGACCGGTGCTTCTGTCGCGGCCCTTTTTGCCGCTGGGATCATTCCGGGGTTGTTGTTGGCGGCGTCGCTGATGATCCTGAATGCTGTCATCGCCCGCTTGCGCAATCATCCGGGCGGTGCTTCGGATGATTTGCCCCGCTTTTTGCCAAGTCTTTTGAAGGCTGCACCTGCTCTGCTTTTGCCGGTGGTGATCCTGGGTTCTTTGGTCTTTGGCCTGGCCACACCAACCGAAGGTTCTGCTGTCGCGGTTTTGTTCGCGCTGATTGCCGGGCAGTTCTACAATGGACTGAGCCGCGAGATGCTGTTTGACGCGCTGGAGTCAACGGCACGGATGACGGGCACGATCTTTATCATTCTTGCTGCGATTTCAGTTCTGGGTTTTCTGGCTGGGCAAATGGGCTGGTCGTCAGCCTTGGCTGACTGGGTGGAAAGCATTGGTCTGACCGGCACCCGCTATCTCTTCTTTCTGGTCGGGATCTTCCTGATCGCGGGCATGTTCATGGATACGCCTGTCGCACTCACATTGTTGATTCCGCTGTTTGCTCCGCAGGCATTGGAGCAAGGGATCAGCCCGATACATCTGGGTATCGTGTTGTGTTTCAACCTTTGTGTCGGTCTGATTACGCCGCCTTTGGGCAAATGCCTGGTGGTTGTCGCCGCACTAACCAATCTGAATTACTGGCGGTTGGCCTATACGGCCCTGCCTTTTGTCGCCGTTCAGGTGCTGTTGCTGATGGCCTTGGTTTATTGGCCCGAGATCAGCCTGTTCGTACCGCGCCTGGCCGGCTTTTCCGTAGAATGATATCTAAAATGGGAGGAACTATCATGAAACTCAAAGCACTTGCACTTGCTGCGCTTATGGCTTCGGCCAGCGCGGTATCGGCCGAGGTCAAAATCGCGCTCGACGGAAAGCCCGATATGAAGCTCTCTGGTTCGTACAACTGGGTCAGCGCCTTTGCCAAAGTCTTGAATGAAGGTGGCATGGAAACCCGCGAAATGCCTCGGGGTTCGGTCGGAAATGAGACTGAGAAATTCGATCAGATCTCGACCGGGCTGCTGGAAGTTTCGCTGTCGGATGTGCGCGCAGTCGCGCAGGTGGATCCGTTCATCTATGGCGTGCGTCTGCCCTATATCTTCGATGATGCGGCCCATATGGACCGTGCGTTGGCAGAGGGCAAAGTGTTCGACCGTGTGAACGAAGCGATTGCGGGTCAGGACGTTATGCTGTTGGCGCTGGTGCCGATCGGTCCGTCCTCGGGTGTGATCACAACTGATGCTGTCGTCCGCAAGCCTGAGGATATGGCAAGTCTGCGTATGCGTGCGCTGGATGATGCTCAAATCGCGATGTATCAGGCGTGGGGTTCAACCGGGACCATCGTGCCTTGGGGCGAAGTGCCTGCGGGCCTGCAAACTGGTGTGATTGATGGCTACCTCAATTCACCATTTGTGCCGGTGATGTTCGGCCAGACCGATTTCGTCAAGAACTTCTCGGATGCTGGGGTCATTATCCCGATGCGTGCCCTTATCGTATCCAAAATGTGGTATGATGGGTTGTCAGAGGCCGACCGTGCCACTGTTGATAAGGCCGTGATCGCCGCTGACGCAGCCAACCGGGCCTGGTTGGCGGATGCCTCGGTTTCGGCTTTGGCTCAGCTGGAGGAAAAGGGCGTCACCGTGCAGCGGCTTTCGGCCGAAGAACGCGGCGCATTCCGTGAATTGTCCAAGCCGGTCTATAATTCGGGTCTCATGCCGGAAGATACGGTAGCAGTCTGGACGGGTCTGTCCGACAGCACCCGCTAAGACGCGTAAAGCCGGGCCGGGGGCACCCCCTCGGCTCGGCCCCTTTTGCACTGAAAGGCACACGAATGCGCCGTATCATCCTGTCAATCAGCACCGCACTGCATGAAGTCGCTCGACGGGCTGCCATGTTTACGGTGTGCGGCATGTTCGTCACGGTAATGATCCAGGTCATTGCCCGCTATGGGTTCTCTTCGCCTCCGATCTGGACCGAAGATGTCGCCCGCTACATGATGGTCTGGACCGGGCTTTTGGGCGCGACGCTGTCATTCAAGACTCGCGCTGATGCTGTCCTGATGGAAAGCGTTTTCCCGCCGAGGCCGCATTTCCTTGGCCTTGTGGCCGAAGCCATACAAAGCGCGGCGGTGCTGGTTTTTATCACGCCAGTCATCTGGTTCTGCTTCATCGGGCTGCGCGGTGGTTTTGCCAAAGGGTACCTGGCCCGACAGGCCGGATTGACCGCCGACACGCTGGGTATTCCGATGGTTTGGATTGCCATCATTGTCCCAATTGCAATGATCGTCATCTTGATTCACTTGATCGCCCGCTGGTTGACCTGGGACGATCAAACGCTTTCGGGCGGACAGGCTGTTTCGCAGCTTGATTGAGGGGTGAATTCGTGACCTGATTGGTCGGTTGACGCAGGTGTTTTGCGTCACGGCATTGATACAATTCACACACGTTGCAAGGGATGCTGCCTTGGCGAGCTTTTGCATGCTTCAAGGCTTGGGCCCGTGACGGGCGGGTCCAATGCGTATAGTGGATTGCCATCAGATCAGGAGAATTTCATGCTGTCCTATCAGCACGCTTATCACGCCGGAAATGCTGCGGATGTTCACAAACACGCGCTGCTTTCCATCGCGTTGGCATATTTGACGAAAAAGGACAAACCGCTCACCTATCTGGAGACACATGCCGGGCGTGCCGTCTATGATCTGTCTGCGACAGAGTCGATCAAGACGGGTGAAGCCGCTCAGGGGATTGAACGGCTGGAATCCTGGTTTGATAGCGATCATCCGTACAAAACAGCGATCCAGGCAGCCCGAGCTGCTTTTGGCGCGCAGGCTTATCCCGGCTCTCCTTACATTGCAGCGTCGCTATTGCGGGACATGGACCGGATCGTTCTGTCGGAATTGCACCCACAAGAGGCGGATGCATTGCGCAACGCAATGCCCTACGCCGATGTGCGTCAGGCCGATGGACCGGCACTGGCTCTTTCGGTGACACCGCCGGACCCTCGGCGTGGGCTGTGCTTGATTGATCCAGCTTACGAGGTCAAATCTGAATATCAGGCCATGCCTGTCCTGCTGAATAAACTGCACCGTAAATGGCCGGTCGGTATCCTGATGCTATGGTATCCAATTCTGACCACTGGCGCAGAACGTCAAATGGCAGAGACGCTGCGCCATATGGATGCAGAAAAAACGATGCTGAGCCAGGTACGATTTCCTCCGGCCAAGCAGGGTCATGGCATGATCGGAAGTGGGTTGTTTGTGATCAATCCGCCATGGGGATTGGAGGCAGCTGCCGCCAGCCTGCAAACTCAGTTTGAACGGCTTTAGCGATCCGTTACAAAACATTCTCTGAAATGTGACGAGGACCGGATCATCCTTTTACATTTCGTTGGTTTGACAGCGGTGTTTTCGCACGCATCCGGCATGCCCGGAAATGCCAGCCAACAGGATCACAGCATATGCCTAAACTATACCGCCCTTCGCGCCGCAGCTTTTTGGCCGGTGGAACCGCCTTTGCAAGCGGCATCGCCATGCCTGCCCTCAGCCGGGCCTCTTCACGTCCTGTGTTTTCGCACGGGGTACAATCCGGTGATGTGGATACCGCATCAGGGATGATCTGGACGCGGACAGACCGTCCGTCCAAAGTGATGATGGAAGTATCGACGACCGAAAGTTTTGCCAATCCCGTCGCCCTGGCTCCGATGAATGCCCTTCCCGCGTCGGATATGGCCGTCAAGCGCCTGGTCTCTGGCCTGCCATCGGATCAGGATATTTTCTATCGCTTCGTTGCACATGATCTGAATGATATCTCGGCGACGTCCGAACCGATCGTGGGTCAATTCCGTACTGCGCCGACATCGCGCCGGTCAGTCAAGTTTGCCTGGTCTGGTGACACCGCCGGTCAGGGCTGGGGTATCGACGACGATGGGATGTTGACCTATGCCACCATGGCCCGGCACATGCCCGACTTTTTCATCCATTCCGGCGACACGATCTATGCCGACGGTCCAATGCAGGACGAAGTCGAAAGAGATGGCAAGCTGATCTGGAAAAACACCGTCCTGATAGATGAAAAGCGCAAGGTTGCGGAAACGTTGGACGAATTCCGGGGTCAGTGGAAATACAACCTCATGGACGCCCATGTTCAGGCCATGAACGCTGTTGCGCCAACCTTTTTCCAATGGGATGACCACGAAGTTGTCAACAACTGGTCCTCTTCCAAGGACCTGTCAGGTGATGACCGGTATACAGAAAAGTCGGTTGAGGTTCTGGCGGCTCGTTCCGGTCGCGCGTTTCATGAAATGACACCAATCCGCATCACCCCTGCCGAGCCTGGCCGGGTGTATCGCAAAATTTCTTATGGTCCGATGTTGGATGTATTCTTCCTGGATCTGAGATCCTATCGCGGGCCGAACGGTGCCTCTATGGAAGAAGAGATGACTCCAGAGAGCCGTATCTTTGGTGCTCAACAGCTGGCCTGGCTCAAGCGCGAGTTGATGAATTCCAACGCGACATGGAAGGTCATCGCATCGGATATGCCAATTGGTCTGTGTGTCTGGGACAACTGGAAAGAACAGGCAGGCGCTGAGGCGATCTCGAACGGGGACAATGGCTCTGCCAAAGGGCGCGAACTGGAGGTGGCCGATCTGCTGCGCTTTATCAAGACGGCGGGTGTGGAGAACACTGTTTGGTTCACGGCTGACGTTCACTACACTGCCGCACACTACTACAATCCCGACAAAGCGGCGTTCCAGGATTTTGAACCTTTCTGGGAGTTTGTTTCGGGACCATTGCACGCGGGTACATTTGGTCCAAACGCTCTGGACGGCACATTTGGGCCCGAAGTGAAATTTGTCAAAGCTCCTTCCGAAGAGCAGGGTGCCAACCTGCCGCCCAGCGAGGGCCTGCAATTCTTCGGGTTGGTTGATATTGACGGGGCAACGCAGCAGATGACCGTGCGCCTGATGGACCGCGGTGATACCGAGCTTTACTCTGTAACGCTGGATCCGGTTCTCTGAACGCTCTGCAGCGGATAAAACACAAGTCAGGGTCGCGCATTGCGCGGCCCTAGCTGCTTTTGGGGTCGGTGACGGACCGGGCCTTTCTGCGATCCAGACCCAGCTGGCGTTCACGCAGGATGACCACGGCATTGCCCGCAATCACCAGACAGGCTCCGATCAAAATGGCCGCTGTTGGCAGTTCTCCGAACCATACATATCCGACGATCACGGCAAAGATCATGGATGAATAATCATAGGGTGCGAGCATCGACGCTGGCCCATACCGATATGCCGCAGTTACCAAAATCTGTGCGATCCCGCCCATTAATCCGGTCGACATGAGCAGCAACAATGTCGTTGGTGACGGAACAGTCCAACCAAACGGCAGTGTCAAAAGCGAGACAGCTGACGCGATAACAGAAAAATAGAATACAATTGCTGCGGTCGCTTCGGTTCGTACCAGCACACGTATCTGAATTTGAACCAACGCCCGGCCCATCGTCGCCAAAAGGATCAAGATCGCTCCGAGCGTTGCCCCATCTTGCATGTCATTCGATCCGCTGAGACGAGGCCACAGCATAATGCTGACTCCGGCGAGGCCGATCAGGACAGCACCGATACGGATAAAACGAATGCGTTCTCCCAGGATGAGCGCAGCGAGAACCAGGGTAAACATCGGCGTCGCGAACCCGATGGCTGTGACCTCTGGCAAGGGCAACATGCCCAAGCCGGTAAAGGTAAGTCCCATCGCGGCAGTACCAAGGATACCGCGCCAGATATGGCTCATCAGGTTTTGTGTCTGCAAGCCACCGCGCAGTTCGCCTCGCAGCGCCAACCAGCCCAAGATCACAGGGATCGCAAACAGCGAGCGAAAAAAGACAGCTTCACCGGGCGGGACAATATCCGACGTCGCCTTGACCACCGCGGCCATCGACGTGAACAGAAAAAGCGCACCAAGTTTGAGAGAGATCGCCAGAACGGGTCGATGCGATGTTAAGGATTTGGACATGGGAAATCCATGCGCCTTTGCCCAACGGAGTGCAAGACATGTTCAACACCAAACAAGCGTTGGATGCTGGCCGTCAATCGGCGCCTTGCAGACGTTCGACATAGCTGCGCATCTCTTCGGCCTCATGGCGTGCGTCACGCAGGCCTTCCATGGCTGCGGATAGTTCGGCCTCTGTTTGCGTCAACTGATTGGTCAGCTCGGCCTCGCGTTGCTGGAGATAGGTGATCGCTTGATCCCGTGTCTCTTCTGCTTCGTGCAGTTCCTGGCTCATGCGGTCCAGCTCGCCAATGTCACCGGCACTCACCCGGGTAAACCGATGTACCAGCCAATTGGCAAACCAGCCCAGAGCAAAGGTCACAAACAGGACGGCCGCAGTCCAGAAGATAAACTCAGTTCTGTTCATCGCTCGTCTCCTCTGTCGCCGGAGTTTCGGCGTCTTCTGCTGGATTTGCGTCTTGCGTGACGGTTTCGCCAGCGGACTGCTCCAGTGTGGTTTCTTCTTCGACCGTAGGCTCTATTGGGATCAGATGGAACTCGATCCGCCGGTTGGCTTCTCGGCCTTCTTCGGTCTGGTTGTCAGCGATTGGTTCGCTCTCTCCATACCCTTTCGCAACATAGCTGGCAGTCAGGATACGGCGGGCCTGCAATTCATTCAGAACGGAATCGGCCCGCGCCTGGCTGAGATCCAGGTTCATGCTTTCCCGGCCTTGGCTATCCGTGTGTCCTTGAATCTCTAACCGGATGTCCGAGCACTCTTTCAGAATATCGGCAATCCTATTCATCACTCCCAAAGATTCTTCGGCAATCGTTGCCGACCCCGGTTCAAATGCAATTTTGGACCCTTCTTGCGAGGCTTGCAGTTGAATTTCGCATTCTTCGGCAGTTGGCAGGATTTTTTCTGGCGGTGGCGGTTCACGGTAGGTGATGTTGAGGCTGAACAATGCGCCTTTGCCCAGTTTTTCCGACAGCAAGCCAGAGACATCGGCGCGCGCGTTCTCTTGTGTTGTTGTTCCGGTCAAAACGAGGGTGTCAGGAGAAACGACGACGGAACCGTTGGTCAAATAGCTTAGCGCTTCCAGACCGGCCAGGACCCGCGCGGCCCAATTGTCGGGCATATTTTCCACAACGCGAGCGGCGGTATAGACATTTTCCGACCCAAAGGACGCTTTGGCAAAACTGTCGGCCATGCGGCGCAGGCTTTCATCGCTGAGGCGTCCGCGTAGCTGAACCTGGCCTTCGGGGCTGAGGGTTGCCACGAACTCTGGAGGGCCAACGTCGCCGCCCTCGGCCGGTTTGGGCAGGATGGCATGAAGGGCAAATACCTCTGGAAGGTCGGCCTCCAGCTCTCCTACGACCCGGTCAAAAAGGCCCTGGTCGGCACCCGTCGCGGCAACCAGCGTGATATCGGCGTCGGCAAAGGTGACAGTGCCCTGGCCGAGTTCCGCCAGTCCGCGGATGGCCAGGTCGGTGGCGCTCCCCCAATATGGGCTGGGCACACCCATTCCGACTGTGCAGGTATCTGCGCCGACAAAATCTGTTACCTCGTTGGCGACCTTCAAAATCCGCTGCGCTGTTTCCTCTGTATCTGCCGAACAGGCGTCAAACCTGCCCTGTCCGTCTTCAATCAAGAAGCGCAATGTAAATGGGGTAATCACCGGTCTGGGAGCGGCGACTTTCAAGATCATGTTAAGACTTGGGGGTGCTGCGCGTTCCAACTCCGCTTCCAGCGCGCGCTTTTCTTCGGTGCTGTCTGAAATTGCGGTGATTTCGATTTGTCCGGCGTCTACTGAAATTTTGGATCGAGGCAGTTTGGCCAAAGCGGTCACGGCGAAGCCCATGGCATCGTTCCAGCCGCGCGGCACTGGATACTCTGCGGAATCCAACAGGTCTGCAACGCGATCTTCTCCTGTGCGTCGCTTGATCTGGCGGATCAGATCTTCGCGGTCTGTTTCGCTTGGGATAAGCCCGATGATCGAAATACCGCTGTCATTGCGTAGTATCTCAGCCGAAAATCTGGGTGGAGCAATTGCGGCGGTCGCTTCGACCTGCATCTGGTCCAGGATCCGGGCTGCATCAACCTCGGAGCCGACCGCACTGATCACCTGGAAACGCGCCGCTTCGGTTGGAGCAACGCCGCCGACGACCACCTGCAAGCCATCTGCATAGACATCGGCCCAGGTCAGGTCATTGCGGTCCAAGGCCCGACGAACGGCCTGTTCCGAGCCGTCTTCGATCGCCATGACCGCGAACCGGGCGGCCACCAAACACAGCGCCGCGGCCACCACAAAGGCGGCGATTACAGAAACAACAGAAGAGAGCCGCATGTTATTCGATATTTCGCTGTACCAGTTGCACGTTCCACCGCACTGAGGTTCAATCAGACCAGCAGCGCAAGAACAAGACAGATAAGCGGAATAAAGCCGGTATCCCGGTTCGCCTGGAACAACCGGAGCATCTTTTTGCTGTCGGTCGGGTCAAATCCGCGCAATTGCCAGGTCATATGCCATCCCATACCCCATGGCCCGGCCAGCGCAATCACCAGCGCAAGGAAGTTGGCGCGCGGCATGCCTGCCTGAATGATTGCCAGCGCCATGAGTGCGACGGTTGCTAGCAGAAAGTACTTTAGCCAGGTTGCCGACGAATCGCCGAACAGCCGTGCAGTGGACTTCACCCCGATCAGGGCGTCGTCTTCGGTGTCTTGATGGGCGTAGATCGTGTCGTAAAACAGGGTCCAGGTTATTCCCGACAGGTACAGCAACAGGGCAGGCAGGTGCACGCCACCTGTATGCGCGGCCCAAACCAGGATCGCACCCCAATTAAAGGCAAGGCCCAGAAACACCTGTGGCCACCAGGTGAACCGTTTGGCAAACGGATAGATTGCAACAAGCAACAATGAGCCAACGCCCAATAGAATTGCGGTCCAGTTGAACGTCAGCAAGATGCACAGCCCGATCAAAGCTTGTAACACCATCCAAATCAGAGCCTGGCGCACCGTAACCTGCCCAGATGGCAGAGGCCGGGACCGGGTTCTTGCGACCAGAGCATCAATTTTCCGGTCGGTGATATCGTTCCACGTGCACCCGGCCCCCCGCATTACAAATGCGCCGATACCACAGCCCACTGCGATCCAGGCATCCTCCCAGCGTGGTGTTTGGTCCCACAGAATTGCCAGCGCCAAGCCCCACCAACACGGCAACAGCAACAACCATACCGGAATCGGCCGATCAGCCCGCGACAACCGCAGGTATGGCCGTGTCCAGGCCGGCGCATATTGGTCCACCCAATTATCAATTGCCGCATCTGCGACCTGTTCGTCTGGTGTTGGGCCGGTGCCTTGCATAACTTGTGTCCATGGCTGGAATGATCCGACTCTTTGTAGAGCATCCGTTGGTAGACGGGCAATCCATCCCGCTGTCGCGGGACCAAGCGCATTACCTGTTTGGTGTGATGCGCCTCAAAATGAATGATTCGGTTTTGGTTTTTAATGGCCGGGACGGTGAGTGGCAGGCAAAGGTTTCAGAGGCAGGCAAACGTGGGGGAGTGTTGCAGATCGTTGCGCAAACCCGGGCTTTGCAACCGCCACCTGATTTGTGGCTGCTTTTTGCTCCAATCAAAAAGGCGCGAACCGACTTTATCGTTGAAAAAGCCACAGAGATGGGCGCCGCGCGGATCATTCCCGTTCAGACCGAATTTACCAATGCCGAACGTATTCGCCAAGATCGGCTGCAGGCGCATGCTGTCGAGGCGGCTGAGCAATGCGGTGGCACTTATGTGCCGGAGGTCGCGCCATTGGTTCGGCTGGACAAAATGCTGGCCGAGTGGCCAAGCCAAAGGCAGTTGATGTTTTGTGACGAAGCGCTGGTCGGAGAAAGCGCAGGTCTACCAGAAGTGTCGGCTGACCCCTGGGCCATTTTGATCGGACCGGAGGGCGGGTTTTCACCTGCGGAGCGTTCAAGGTTGAGCCGCCTGTCGCAATCCCGTGCCGTCAGTTTGGGTCCACGTATTTTGCGTGCGGATACTGCAGCGGTCGCGGCGCTGACCCTATGGCAAAACACATTGGGGGATTGGACATGATCCACTGTGGCTGTTTGGTTCCCAACGCCACAAGCTCAGTGGTTTTTACCAGTCGTCCACATGAAAACGGTATCTCGAGTCGTAGCAAGATCTGCCGACCACGGCGCCTGATGCATTGGAATGCCGAACGAGCCCTTCGTGTTTCGAGGGGGAAGCAAAACCGATATGTGAGGGTCAAAAACGATTTTGGTCCAATGGTCATAGGCGAAGGGACATCATGAGCTTTATCAGACCCGAAGCGCAGGCCCAGTTGTGGCGTTTGCGAGAAGTGCTGGCCGCCGGGGCAATCATGATCCTTGGGGTTTACTTTGTAACTGGTCCCGGCGGCCTGCTCAGTCTGGTGGGCTGGGCTTTGGTCATTGCTGGGCTGGGTTTGGGCATCACCGGTGCGAGACGTTTGCGATTTCACCAATTGGGTCGAGGTCCGGGAATCGTTCAAATTGATGAAGGTCAGATCGCCTATTTTGGGCCATTGACTGGGGGGGCGGTCGCCACTTCGGAATTGGTGCGGGTGATTCTGGATCCGACGGCCCGCCCGTCCCATTGGATCCTGGAGCAACCCAGTTCTCCGCCCCTCGAAATCCCGGTCAATGCCGAAGGAACCGACGCGTTGTTCGATGCATTCGGGGCATTGCCCGGTTTTCGCACAGAGCGGATGCTGTCCGAGCTCAAACGTCAGGGAGGGGCAGCTGTGGTCATCTGGGAACGCACCCCCAGCCGGCCTGAAACAGTGCGACTGCAATAAACTGTGAGATAACGCATCTACGAAGCGAAACGCCTTATTTTCAGAGCCAGACGCCAACTGTCCGCTGATGAGACGGCGCCGGACAAGTGTAAGCCTGCTTGACACCCCTGCACAGTCACTGCACCAGTTACGTCGGCAAGCAAACCGGAGAGCGCGCATGTCTATTCCACAGTCCGGCGGCGGGCCGATCGAAACCTATGACCAGTTGGCTGGCTATCTGGAAGACGGATGCAAGCCCAAGGAAGACTGGCGCATCGGCACCGAGCATGAAAAATTCGGGTATTGCAAAGACACACACAAGCCTTTGCCCTTTGCAGGAGAGCGATCAATCCTCGCCGTTCTGGAAGGTCTGCGCGACGGTCAAGGCTGGGCTCCGCTGGAAGAAGGTGGAAACCTGATTGGCCTGACCAAAGATGGCGCCAATATTTCATTGGAGCCAGGCGGCCAATTGGAATTGTCTGGCGCTCCGCTGGAAACGATCCACGAAACCTGTGACGAAGTGAACGCCCATCTGGCGGACGTCAAGGCCATCGCAGACAAGATTGGTGTTGGATTCATCGGTCTGGGCGCTGCGCCTGAATGGTCTCATGACGAAATGCCGATGATGCCCAAGGGCCGGTACAAGCTCATGGACGCCTATATGCAAAAGGTCGGCACGATGGGCCGCACGATGATGCGGCGGACCTGTACCGTGCAGGTCAACCTGGACTTTTCGTCCGAGGCCGACATGGTGAAAAAGATGCGTGTCGCCATCGCACTGCAGTCTGTTGCAACCGCCCTTTTTGCGAACTCTCCCTTCTTCGAAGGTCAGATCAACGGTCACAAAAGCTGGCGCAGCCGCGTCTGGCGGGACTTGGATGCAGCCCGCACAGGTATGGTCCCTTTCGTTTTTGACGAAGGTTTCGGGTTTGATCGTTGGGCCGAGTATGCTCTGGATGTGCCTATGTACTTTGTCTATCGCGACGGAGTCTATCACGACGCATTGGGGCAGTCCTTCCGTGATTTTCTAAAGGGTGAATTGCCCGCTTTGCCGGGTGAGAAGCCGACGTTGAGCGATTGGGCAGATCACCTGACCACCCTTTTCCCCGAAGCCCGCGTTAAGAAGTTTATTGAAATGCGCGGCGCTGATGGCGGTCCATGGCGCAGACTCTGTGCTTTGCCAGCCTTCTGGGTTGGGCTGACTTATGATCAATCATCATTGGATGCCGCCTGGGATCTTGCCAAGGATTGGGACGCAGACACACGGCAGGCCCTGCGTGTGGCTGCCAGCGTGGACGGATTGCAGGCAGAGGTTGGCAATATCAAGATGTTCGACATCGCCAAAGAGGCCGTTGCCATATCCGAAGCGGGCCTAAAGGCCCGTGCCCGGCCTGGTGCGGGTGGTCTTGTGCCGGATGAAACGCACTTTTTGAATGCGCTAAAGGAAAGCCTGGACACTCAAAAAGTTCCCGCTGACGAGCTTTTGGATCGTTACAATGGCGACTGGAATGGTGACCTGAGCGCGATTTACGACGCCTACAGCTATTGAGCCGCGGCCGTCTGGAAGCGAGCAGGCCTGATTTGTCCAGCGGTGCCGACGGCCGCTGGCATGAACCACATTCAGTCCGGACCCCAAAAAGCCTGCTGTTCACACATTGCTAAAACAGCCTCGCCTGGGTTGTCGCGCGCTGCCAGCGTCAAACCGGCAGTGCCGTGGTTTTGAAAACGGTGCGGAGTGCAAAACTCGATTGCATTTGCGCCACCCCAGGCAGTCGCGCCAGATGCTGGCGGTGAATGCGCGCGAAATCCTCGGTATCTTCGGCAACCACCTTTAGAATGTAATCTGCCGTCCCGGCCATCAGATGACATTCGAGCACATCCGGTATCCGAGACACCGCCTTTTCGAACGCATCCAATACTTCGTCGGCCTGCCCTTGCAATGTGATCTCTACAAAAACCGTCGTGGCTACGTTGAGCTTGCGGGCATTCAATAGCGCTACATAGCCGCCGATGTATCCGTCAGCCTCTAACCGTTGTACGCGTCGATGACAGGCTGAAGGTGACAGATTTACCGCTTCACTCAGCTCTGCATTCGACATCCGCCCCTGCTTTTGCAGAGCAGCCAACAATCTACGATCAATCGAATCAAGGGCCATTGGCGCAAAACCTTTGCAGCAAACTACATATTTTCTGCAAACTATTCGATCTTTTGGTCCCATGGCGAGCAAAGATTTCAAGAACCTTGCAGTCAAACAAGGGCACTCTTCTCGTGACAGCTTTGTCACCTCAAAACCCAGCAGGAGTCGCCATGCAGATCGGATGTCCCAAAGAGATCAAGCCGCAGGAATTTCGTGTCGGCATCACCCCAAACGCAACCCAAGAAGCAATTGCACACGGCCACACGATCCTCATCGAAACCGGCGCTGGTGTTGGAGCAGGGTTTTCTGACGATGATTACCGTGTGGCTGGGGCGCAAATCGCAGACACCGCAGCGGAGGTATTTGCCTCGGCCGACATGATCGTCAAGGTCAAGGAACCTCAGGCTGCAGAGCGCAAGATGCTGCGCGAAGGCCAGCTGCTGTTCACTTATTTGCACCTCGCCCCGGATCCAGAGCAAACCCATGATCTGTTGGCCTCAGGGTGTACCGCGATTGCCTATGAAACCGTAACAGATGACCAGGGAGGCCTGCCCCTGCTGGCTCCGATGTCCGAGGTTGCTGGCCGCTTGGCGCCGCAGGTTGGTGCTTGGAGCTTGCAAAAGGCCAACGGCGGTCGCGGCGTGTTGATGGGGGGTGTGCCAGGTGTTGGTCCGGCCCGCGTGCTGGTCATCGGAGGCGGAGTCGTTGGCACCCACGCGGCGCGGATAGCAGCAGGCATGGGGGCGGATGTCACCGTATTGGACCGCTCTTTGCCCCGCCTTCGGGCTCTGGACGATATGTTCGGAAACACCTTCAACACTGGCTACTCTTCGGCGGGGCTATTGGCCGAACACCTGGCGCAGGCGGATATGGTCATTGGCGCGGTTCTGATCCCGGGCGCCCAGGCCCCCAAATTGGTCAGCCGAGCGCAACTCAGTGAAATGAAGCCTGGAGCAGTGCTGGTCGACGTTGCCATTGACCAGGGCGGATGTTTTGAAACCTCTCGCGCGACGACCCATGCTGATCCTATTTATCAGGTCGATGGGGTCCAGCATTACTGTGTCGCCAATATGCCGGGCGCGGTGGCGCGTACCTCGACCATTGCTTTGGGGAACGCGACGATGCCGTTTATGATTGCGCTGGCTGACAAGGGTTGGCGTCAGGCTTGTGCTGATGATCCGCACCTATTGGCGGGGCTCAACCTGCATGCGGGGAAATTGACCTACTATGCCGTTGGCAAGGCTTTGGGTATCGACGTGGTCGCGCCCCAAGTGGTCGTCAAAACAGCCTGAACGATCAAAGCGCGGTGGATTTTGACCTTTGCCAGCCCCGAAAGGGTCAGGATTCACCGCCTGCGCCGGCTTTCCCAATCCAGTCGGCCGCCAGCCTTATGCCTACCCCAATGTATGCGCCGCCAGACCGAAAAGCTGCGCTCCCTGCATGGCGCGCCTTACCGGGCCGATGCGCATTTCGGTCACAGTGTCATGAGCGCCCATCCCCATCGCGCTGAGGAAAGCTCTGAACAACTGGCTTTCAACGGGCGTATCAAGCCGCAAAAACTGGCCCATGTTTTGTTGAACAAAGGGCGCAACCAGCTGCATTGCTATACGGTCCTCTTCGGCGACAACTGGCCCGATGACCTTTCCGCGTCCAAAATCGCGCATCAGCGCATAGCCTACAATCTCTCCGCTCCGCACCGCGACGCTGCCCTCGGACAGACTTTGGAGTATTTTCAACATCTCGGCCCGGTCAGCGCCAAAAGCATCTTGGTCCAGTGTCAGAAACGCCGGAATATCTGATTCCACCATCGGCCTGACGTCGACGCCGGCAACCGGATCTGGCAGGTGAATGTCCCGCGCGATACCCTGATGCTGCCAGATCGTCTTGACCGGTACAAATCCAGCGCTTTCATACAACCAATAACCTGCGCGCGTTGCACTCAACCGCAGGTCGCGCTCTTTGCAATCGGCCATGATCCGATTGAACAGCCAACGTCCCGCACCCTGAGCCTGCAAACGGGGTGGTGTGACCATCATGCCGAGCATCGCAAAATCTTGCCCCATGGGGAAATACATAGCCGAACCCATCGGTCGGCCGATTTCATCCAACGCGAGATAGCCTTTGCCAAGGTCGAGCAACAGTTCAAGATCGTGATCCCGGTGCGGCCAGAAAACGCTGACTGTCAGCTCGTGCAAAAGCTGCCTGTCTGACGGCGTGATCATCCGAGCCTTCACCTGAAAGCTGTCCAAAGCCAACTGGCTCTCTGCCTCTTCAGCTTGGTCCGTTGCGTTTGCTTGGTTCGTAAAAATTTGGCTCATGAGCTCTATGAAACACTTTTTCTGCGCTACTGCACGATAGGATTGTACATATTCGGGCCTGACTTGACCCAAGTATCGTGCGGGAAGCGCAAACTATTCTACCGTTTCTGATGGTGTGGAAACAGAATCTGCGGGGGCTGCTTGGTCGATGGGACGCAGTGAGCAGAGCCAACTATACAACAGCATATGCTCTTCGATTTTGACGCCAATGGTTCAGCAAAGTTGTTCAAAAGTGGTCGTCGTATTCGGGTCAAAATGATGCCAGAAGTGGGACCAGTTAAGTTTTCAAAGGCGACTTCGGGATGGAAGACAAGGTGCAGATAACGGACCGCTCGCGTTTGCGCAGGTACCATGAGCGGGCAAAGTTTGACCGAAAAACGATTTACGAAATCCTGGATGCCCAACCTCTTTGCAGCGTTGGGTACACGATAGATAGTGCACCCTTTGTTACGCCGACATTGCAATGGCGAGAGGGCGATTATGTTTACTGGCATGGGTCTTCGGCCAGTCGGGCGCTGCGTAGTTCTCGAAATGCTCAAGTGTGCATGTCGGTCGCCATTCTCGACGGTTTTGTGCTCGCCAGATCAGGAATGCATCACTCTGTAAATTCGAGATCCGTCACACTGTTTGGAACAGCCGACAAAGTTACCGATCCGGATGCAAAGCAAGAGTCGCTCAGAAGGTTTGTGGATGGGTTGTTCCCAGGACGTTTTGAAACGTTGCGACCAGATACGACACAGGATCTGAAAGCGACCATGGTGCTGCGAATGAAGGTTGAAGAAGGCAGCGCCAAAATGCGAACTGGCGGGCCAATTGACGAAGAAGAAGACTACAGCCTGCCAATCTGGGCAGGGGAAATACCGATTCGGACCGTAGTTGGGGTTCCCATTCCGGATCCACGCAATATCAGTACTGTTGCCGTCCCTGACCATGTGCGCACATTTGAAGGTGGCCAACGGGTGACGTCGACCGCCGCGGGCGATGTATAGGATCAAAAAGATGACGCAGCTTTCAGTCAACATGAACGTACCCGCCCTGTTGCGGAACCGTAGGGGCCATCCCTGGCCCGACGTCATTGCGTTGGCGCGTATCGCCTTGGATGCAGGTGCGGTGGGTCTGACCCTGCATCCGCGACCTGATGCACGGCACTCCACAGCGGATGACGCCCGTGCATTTCGTCAATTGATTGATGATGCCTACCCAAACCGCGAATTGAACGTCGAAGGCTATCCGGATCAGCAGTTCATATCGCTGGCGCAGGAGGTCCGGGCCGATCAAGTTACGCTGGTGCCTGACTCACCGGATCAAGCAACCAGTGATCATGGGTGGGATTTTGAGGCTCAGGCCTCGTTTCTGTCGGAAACGATAAATCAGCTGAAATCACCTGGTCGCCGGATCGCTGTTTTTGTTGATGCCGAAGCCGCGCAGATGCATCGTGCGGCCGCAGTCGGGGCCGATCGGGTTGAGCTCTATACAGGTCCCTATGGCGCAGCGCATGCAGACCCAGCGGAGGCCGAGCGTCAACTGAACCGGTTGGCAGAGGCTGCAGAGGCTGCACAGGCGCATGGATTGGCGGCCAACGCTGGTCACGACCTGACGGTTCCCGGAACCAGAAAGCTTGTCGAACGGATTCCGGGTATCAAAGAGGTTTCGATAGGCCACGCCTTGCATTGCGATGCCTTGACTTACGGGCTGAAAGAAACGGTCCAACGCTATCTTGCGGCGTGTGACCCGGTTGCGCTGTCTCAGACTGGTTAGAACAAAAAAGCGCCTTGGCTATTCGGTCGGGGTTCAACCTTGTCCGTTCAAAGCGTCGCAGCCTCGCTAGAGGGAGGCCAGGGTCTCGGAGATCGCCGAGGCCAGTCGAGCCGAGTTTTTGGGGTTTGCCTGCGCAAAACCCATGATCAAACCGCGCTCTGTGCTTTCAATGCACAGACGGGACAGAGGCAACAGTTGAAACCCTCTGGCCCACAACAATTGCTGAACCTTTACATCGTCCGTCCCATCCGGAAGTCGCAACATGATCTGAAGCCCCCCGTCCGGTTTGGAGATATCAACATGGTTCCCTAGCCGGTGTATCAGCGCATCCGTGACGCATGTCATACGTTCCTGATAGGTGCGGGCCGTCGTCCTGAGATGGCGCGCAAACTGACCGGAGCTGATAAACTCCGCAAGAGCGGCCTGTACGTGTGTGTTGACGCCTGCACCCAATGTGCGATGCGAACGTCGCACTGGTTCAATCAAGGCGGGCGGAACGATCAACCAACCCAGTCGCATCGCAGGTACAAGGCTTTTGGATAATGTACCAATCAAGGCAACCGAGGCAGCCTTGTCCAGGGAAAAGACCGGCGGCACATCTGTTCCCTTCCAGACAAAGTCTCCGTCGTAATCATCCTCGATCACCATTGCCTTTGATTTCTTCGCATAGCTCAAGACATCCATGCGACGGGCAAGCTTCATTCTGGCCCCGGTCGGATATTGGGTCGACGGCGTAACATAGATCATTTTGGGCGAGGGGGCCGATCCACCCGTGTGCAGGTTCTGGGGCAAGGCGGCGGTGTTCAGTCCCTTTGCCTCAAAAAGGGCTTTGCCCCCGGCATAGCAGGGATCCTCCATCAAAACATGGTCACCCGGATCGCTCAGAAGGTCGGTCATAAGAGCGATGGCGCTTTGCGTGCTGGCAAGAATGAATAGTTGATCCGGTGATATGGAAACCCCACGGCTCCTCTTGAGGTGAAGCGCGAGCGCTTCACGTAAGATCGGGAGGCCCTGATATGCGTCGTACATATCCAAACCATTGCGATTACGCCGCGCCATACGACGCAAACAGATGGCCCAATCATCTCGTGGAAAAAGGCCTGGGTCTGGCAGGCCAGGCGCAAAAGCATCCACCGTACCAATGTCATAGCCTTGCCTATGGGGCCCACTTAACACCCGCCCGCGCTGTGACAGTGTGATCGGCGCCTGTTGTACAGCATGCCGCAGTTGTAAGTCTGGCAACTCACATATGCGCGGCCGGGCGCCTTGGCGCGTTTCAATGACGCCCTCGACCTGCAGGCCTTCGTATGCCTCGATGACAGAGTTCCGTGACATGGCCAAAGCAGCGGCCGCTTTTCGCGTCGAGGGCAATTCGTCCTGTGGCTTCAGAACCTGTTCTGTCACCCCCCGGCGAATGGCCAGCCGCAAGGCAGATGCCTTTCCGGCCCCTGCTGGTGCGTATTTTTCCATCAAAGCCGCAATCTCAAGTGGTTCTATCATCTTTTATCAATCTGGCAAATATTTGATACCAGTTTGAGAGCATCGACCCTTCGGCGCAAGCAAAAAGGTCAGAGAACACGTCCTTGATACTCAAACGCCTGAGCGCCGGCTTGGCAGCGAAGCATTCGCAATTTTTTTGTGCTACGAATGCTTCCGGTCAGTAGTCAGGATTGTGAGGGCAGAGCCAGAACTGTGAAGCAGTAACGTGGTCTGGCTTTGTTTCGAGTTCAGCTTGAAATTGCGCGAACTTGGGGCGTTAGTTTGGGAGCGCGTGATGCAGGGTCATCGCTCTCCGGGCAGACGGCAACGCTACATGTCCATCTATTCCGCAGTCCGCAATTGTTTCGCCCTTCCAGCTCGCCGACGTGCTGCCTTGACCATTCGTTATCACCGGATGGAAGCTATCCGCGCGTGGAAAGAAGCAGCCGGCATCGCCTAAAACTGTCATCTACCAGCGTCGACTGCCACGCCTTCAGTTAATCGTGACAACACCCGATGTCGGCATCGACAAGTATTTCAGCTTTGTCGTGATCAAGACGCCCTTTGTGAAAAACCAACTACCCCTGACCCGGCTGTTCGCTGACAAGATTTAGGCGCGGCGTAGTTAGGGGGCCGTTACAGATGAGGGCGGAACATCACACTGTGGATTTACCATCCGCAAGGTCGGCTGTGTGTCCAGAGTGACTGATGCAACCAGCCATTGGAAAGAATGGTAAGAGTTTCTCAAATGATTTCCGCATAGCAATAAAAAGGCTCCAGAAAGGAGGCTTACTTAGTGGATAAAAAAGGTCGCGACTACACGCCTGAAGAGCTGATTGAACTGCTCTATGAGGATCGTAAAAAAAATGTCTGGGTGGCCTACATTTTGTTGGTCGCCCTTGGTGGTTTGGGCGCGCACCGCAGTTACCTTCAGTTCATACCAGTAGCCGCAATGATGTGCATTTTTACCTTGGCAGCGGCTTTTTTATCGATGTTGTTTCCACGGGTCGCGGAAATCATCCTATGCATCGTAGCCGCAATTATGCTCTTCGATCTTATTTTCATTCCATCCATGGTCCGACGGCACAATCAAATCCTGCGAACACAATTGGTTCAAAAACACGGGCCGAGCCTTCCCGATGGTAGAAACTAAACACCTAGGCTAAAGATTCACCAACCATAAAGTCGGCTTGGAGCCCATTTTGTCCAACAGGAAACCCAGCCCAAAACGACAATTGTTCTTTCGAATCTGTGACACTAAGGTTCCAAGAAAACTGCGCCGAGGAACAGACATTGGGATTTCGAATTTGTTATGTGGCCAGTAAGGCTACTCCAGATCAGCTCGCCGACAGTTTAGGTTTAACCCTTGGTGCTACCAGAAATGAAATGCCTCATAGTGAGTGGTGGACCGCCAAGCTGCGAGAAAGCGGCTGGACGGTACTGTGGTCAGAAAATGAACAGTTCGGCCAGCAATCGGTAGTGCGCATAGCGGAGTTATCTAACCAGTTCGACACCTACATTTGCGAAGTAAATGAAACAGTTATGTGGAGCTCTTCAGAGTTTTGGAGCGGCGGCAAGCAGATTTGGAAAGTGACACACGATGGAGATGGCGACGACATCTTTAACTTGTCGCAGGCCGGAACACTTCCTGCGAGTTTCTCAGAACTGAACAAAAAACACCGCGCAAACCAACAGAATGACAGCGAAGGTGGCAACTACATTTTCGAAGTCCCCCTTGATCTGGCGGCAATGGATATCGGCTTTAGGCACGACGAATTTTTGAGGCCAGGGGACGTAGAGACCTTCCAAAAAATTTTAGAACCACAGAAGAAAAGCCTGTTTTCGCGTATCTTTGGGCGCTAAATTGAACGTCCGCAAAGTCCGCACACCCGACCTGCCTTGTCTCTATCCGCACCGGTCCCCGGTTAGCGGTCCGAAAACGCCGCGACCAGGGCTCGGACTAGGGTCAGGATTCATAGCCAGAACATGACCACGGCAGCCAGTGCGCATGCCGACAGGAAGACTTTGGGACACCTGTCGTAGCGGGTTGCAACGCGCCGCCAATCCTTGAGCCGGGCGAAGCTGTT
>JAXMOA010000018.1:0-140478 GCA_034670145.1 Marinibacterium sp. | reverse complement strand
CGGTGATCTGATCGCCGGTCTTGAGCGCCTGCACGGCGGGCTGGGCGTTGTCGAGCGTGTAGCTCCAGCTGCCATCGGTCTGGACGGTGAACTGGCCGTGGACCCCCGCCGCGCCGGTCTGTGGCACGAACTGCGCCTCGCCCGCATCCGGATCCGTGACATCCAGCTTGCCGCCGGTGGTCTGCAGGGTGTCCTCGGTCACCGCGCCCTGAGCTGCCCCGGCAATACTCGACCGGTCGTCTGTTCCGACCACATTCACGATAAGTTGCCGCGCCGTTCCGTCGACACTGTGTATGGTGAAGGTTTCTTTCTCTACCTGACCCGAGACCAGCGATTGAACGGATGTGCCTGCGTTGTCGAGCTTGTAGGTCCAGTGGCCAGAAGCATCTATTTGCAGGCGGCCGAAATGCCCGGCCAGCGTTGTCGCCAGAAAACCTGCTTCGCCGGGGTCCGGGTCGGTGATGGTCAGCGCGCCAGAGACCGTCAGAATGTGGTCTTCGGTCGTTATGCCGGTATCCGTTCCGCCTATTGTGGCGGCATGGGTCTGAGGCAGCACCTTGTATGGGATCTGCGCCTGTACGGAATGACCATTGTTTTGAACGACGGTTGTGGTCAGATGCCCGGTTCCGGTCCAACCCGTCGGAGGTTTCATCGTCAGATTGGTCGTATCTGTGCCATGAGGCAGGACCCATTTGCCATCCGGCCCCTGCTGGCCATGGCTCAGGGTTGTGCCAGGTTGCATGCCACTGATGGTTACTGACAGCCCATCCGGTTTGTTCTGTGCGTTCACTGTCGAAATCAGAACGGGGACCGGCTGACCCGCCGTCGTGGTGGGTATGAGCCCCGCAATGGCTGGCCCGTTTGGCTGGCCGCCGGTCACGATATGGCTTGGGGACGGTTCGGGCGTGGTGCTGCCTGTCGTGGCCGCCGTCGTGGGAAGCGCTGGGATCCGGGCATGGCCGACATTGGTACCGTTGCCAGTGTTGACAAGCGTATGGGTAAAGGTCGGACGAGACGCGCCTGACACCAAAGGATGTGCCTGAGATATTGGCGCCAATCCCGAAGAGGCCAACCAGTCCGTGCCCCCTTCTGCTCCGGGGCGGCCAGGCTCGGAATGCAGAGTGGCAAGATCCAGGCCCATACGATGCGCCAATGCCGGTGCAGAGACCATCAACTGACGATTGCCACCGCCCGCGTCACTTGTCTGGATGTCGTGCGGCGATGCATGTTTGCCCTCTTCCGGGAGCGCAGACAGGTCGCTGGTGTCGGTGACTATCCAGGCAAAGACCTCTTCGGACATCTCATCGCGTGGGTTTGAGACCGATCGAGAGGCCTGGGGTTTGCTCTGGGATTTGTCAGACATGCGAAATTCCTCAACGCTCGGTCAATGCCAGATCGAGATTGGTGTAGATGGGCTTCCAGACGTATTGGAACACCGTCTTGGCGCCGGTCTTGATATCGGCCTCACCGGTCATGCCGGCCATCAAGGGGAGGCCGTCTTCGACATCATGGAAATGGTCTTTGTCCAGCTTGACCAGCACTTCGTAGAAAGCCGTGCCACGTTCATCCAGTGCTGTCGTCGGAGACACTTCCTCCACGGTTCCGGGCAGTGCACCAAACCGGCTGTAGTCGTAGCTGTCGATCTTTAGTCGGACGGGTTGCCCGACGGTCACAAATCCGACGTCACGTGGAGACAGACGACCGCTGAAGCGATAGCCGCCGTCAATGGGAACGATGGTTACGACCATTCCACCGGGATCAATCACGTCACCAATCGTGTCATCCGGAATGGATTGGATCATGCCGGCAACGGGAGACCGGATTTCTGTTTCGGCCAGCCGGTTTTCCAGCGCGGCTATTTCGGCTTGCAATGCATTCTTTTGCGCATGTGCTTCGGCGATCCGGCTTCTGGCCTTGGCAAATTCGTCCAGCTCCAGTTGAGTCAGCGAGGCCTCAAGCTCATCAATCTCGGCCTCTGCGATGGTGCGCCGACCAGCGAGTTGGGCCAGATCAAAGCGGTACTGCGCCTCTTGTTGGCGAAGCTCGGCCAGCTTGCCGCGCGTGCCCAGGCCGCGGTCCTGCAACCCCTGTTGCACGGTGCGTTCTTCTTCTGCGATTGCAATCTGTCGGGTGAGCTGGGGACGTTCTTCGTCAATGGCGACAATTTCGGCCCGCCGTTCCTGGATCTGCGTGCGTATGACCGAACGTTCTGCCCGAAGAAACGCCAGTGTGGCCGCCAGCGCGGCCTTCTCGCGTTCCACCAGATCCTTGAAATCCTCGACATGGGTCGAAAAATCGGCGTCCCGGCGTTCCGCAAGGGCCAGCAGCCGTTCAATTTCGAGTTGCAGGCCAGCGACGCGTGCCTCTACGACCTTGAGTGCAGATTGCGCCTCTGTCTGATCCAACAAAGCAACGACTTCGCCAGCTTCGACCAGCTGACCGCGCGAAACCCGCAGTCCGGTCAATTGCCCGCCATGCCTGCTTTCGACGCGTTTCACCTGGGCAATGGGTTCAATTTCACCGCGCGCCTTAGAGATTTCATCCACCGGCGTGTAGACCATCCAGAACACCAGGGCGGCCATCCCGATCAGGATGACAATAGCTGCCCGACGCATCCAAACGAACGTCGACGTATCGGTCAGATCGAGAGGTTGATCACTGCGAAGTTTGCTCATCGCTTTTCTCCGTGAGGGAAGCTTCCGCTCCTGTCTTTTCTGTTTGAACCGGACCGCAGTACACAACGTTGCCGGCGTCCAGTACGATCGCGATGTCGGCGCGCGCGGCCAGTTCCGTTTCATGCGTGGCAAGGAAGATCGTGGCCGCGCCGCGCGTGGTGTCGATGAAGTCGCCGATTTCTTTCGCGGCGGTTGCTCCGGTCGCTGCAAGCGGGTCGTCCAGGACGAAAAAGGCACTGTCGCTGCTCTTTGCCGCCAGCCAGGCCGCGCGTTCGATATCCGTTTCAGCGGCAAATCCAGCGGTTGGTCTGATACCGCTTTGCTCCAGCCAAATGCTCTTGTCTCCTCCGACAAAGGCGCATCGGGCTCCGATCTCGTCCGGGTCATATTGGGACATCAGGCTGCCGTTCAGCATCACATGCCCCGATTGCGGTTTGAGGTGTCCGGCAATCAGTTGCAGCAGTGTCGATTTGCCAGATCCGTTTGGCCCCATCACCACAACAACACTGCCAGGGGCGATATCAAAGGACACGCCCGAAACAGCAGGCGGTTGTCCTGCCTCATGGCGGTAAAACAAACCTTGCGCTTTCACGGCTGGTGCCGTTGCCTTCAGCGCAATCTGCAAATGAGATTCCTGGCCAATCGTGGGGGACTGAAGCTGTGATTTCAGAGAATCCCAGCCGCTGCGTATCGCTTTGATGCGCGGGATAGCCATGAACAGCGATTGCGCCGGACCGGTGATGCGCCAGGTCAGCAGCATCGTCCCGATCAGCGTGCCAGGCGACAAATGGCCTTTCAGAGCCAGGTCAATGCCCACGATCAACGTCACAAGCGCGGTTCCGGACCCCAGGGTCGTTGCCACAGCCGTCTGAGAGCCGCTTCGTATCATCGACCGATGTGTGTCACGGGCGCTGGACCGTAATGTCGCGTCAAACCGCCGAAGCCAGCGGTCTGACAGACCGGCCCGCTGGATGGCGCCATTGGCATCCACCAGTTCCCCAATCATCCGGTTGCGTCGCTGGGATTGGCGCAGGGCAAACGGATCCCGGTTTCCGGCTCCGGTGTTGATCAAGAGCCCGAAGCCAAAGAAGAGCAAAAGATACAGCGCAGGAATGATGGCCATCCCGCCGCCGACGATCACCAGGGCGGCAAATGTCAAAATGATAAAGGGCGCATCATAAATGGCCGCGATATTTGGTGCGGCAAACAGGTCGGCGGCGCGTTCGCCTTGACGGGTCTTTGCCAATATGGCGCTGCCCGAATTGCCAGCCGTGTTGGATGCAGCGGACCTGAGCGCCTTTGCCGCCAGCAGCGTCGAAATCTGCCCCGAAATTGCCCCGTATTCAGACGCGGCGAGCCCGGATCTGACCCGCCTGAGAAGCAGCATGACCACCAGAACGATCGCGGCGCCTGACAACAGGGCAGGCAAGGAATGGGTGGCACCACCACCCAGCACGCGATCATAAACCGCCATGGTAAAAAACGGCACTGCCAGCGCGCACAGGTTGATCACCAAAGACTGCCACGCGACATGGGCAAAGGCGGTTTTTGCCCGTTGCGCTATCGCAGCAAAGGTCACCGTTGCTGCCTCCCGCTCTGGCAGGACCCGCAGATACAACAGCGGACTGGCAGGAGGATGCGCGTGCCCTGCGCTTTGGCCTGCCGGAAGCTGGACAATCTCACCATCCTTGCGAATGGTTGCGGTCCAGCCTGTTGCGTCTTTTGTGATCAAAGCGCCATCGTGCCCGTCGCTCCAGGACGGGGGCACGCCCTGGTGGACCGATGCATGGACTCCGATCAGATTGCTGGCGCGGGCCATGTCGGACAAGGTTGAAGAATATCCACCAAAGGCGGCGTGCACCACGGTGTCGGAATGGCGGCCATCCAGTTCGGTAAGAACAGATTGCAGGAAGCTGGCGGCGTCAGACATTATTCTACCCCCTCAATCCAGTTTCCGGGGTCGTCCAAAGAAGCCGCGCCCTCCAGACCCTTGCGCAACTCGATCGACGAGGTTTGCAAAATGATTTTGACCGTTTCAGAGCGAACCTTGAGGAAAGCGCCAAGTTTGTTGATCGAGTCGGCATCCAGCGACGCCTCTGGCGCCTCCAGAACGACAATCGCGGGATTGCCCACAAACGCCTGCACAATCGCGGCGCGTTTGGTGCCACCATCGGGCAATGGCCTTCCGGCAGATGTGACCTCGGTGTCATAGCCATGCGGAAGGCGCGCAACGAGGCTGGTCAGCCCCAGGTCATGGGATGCGGCGCGCGCTTCATCCTCCAGGTCGCCATCCAGTCGCGAGAGGTTTTCGATCAGGCTGCCGCTCAGCAGTCGCGGCCGGGCGGCGACAACCCGGACGTCCCCGGTCGTTGCCGAAAGGGCTGACAGGTGACTGACAATTGCTTTGACCTTTTCGGTTGCCGTCTGGCGGTCTGAATCTTCCAGCAGCCAAATTCCGCCGCCGTCAGAGCCCGGCAGATGTGTCGTGCCGGATTTCGGGTCGTGTTCAGACTCCCGGTTCGCGTCCAGAACCTGTTGCGCCTGCTGTGCGGCCACAGCAGCCGGTTGACCGCGCAGCACCGTCGCAGCCACACCGACAAGTTGGGATGTCGCACGCGACCCCAGCAATGTGCACGCCGCCAGACCACCTGTTGTCATGTCTCCGGCCAGCACCTCTGTCGCGCCCAGCCAGACCACGCCAACCGTCGAAATCAGCGCGCCACTTTGCAAAAGGTCCATTTGCAGACTGCTGATCCCCTGAATTTTCCGGCTTGCCTGCGCTTGCAGGCCGCGTGCATGGACCAACCGGGAGAAGGCAGCACCAAGGCTGCCGAGCGTCGTTGTATTCGACGGCACATTGGCGAGCGCCGACACGCTTTCTTCAAATTTTGCCTTGGCCCGCTGTTCGTCTTGCAAGGCTGTTCGGTTCCTTGGGGCCGCCAGCAGGAAGATCAGCAGTGAAACACCGGCGACCAGCAAGGGGGCCGCAACAACAATGCCACCCAGGTAGGCTATCAACAAAATGAAAACGATGGAGAATGGCGCATCAAACCGGGCGAGCATCGTTTGACCGACATTCATATCCCGCGCTTTGCCCGGAACAGAAGCAAGAAGCAGCGCTTCCTCCCGGCCATAGTGACCCGAAACCAGCAGTCCGGCCGTCCGAGTCCAAAGCCTGTGTTCTTCTTCTGCTGACCTGCGGGCGAAAATTCCCGACCGGACATAGCGCAGTATCCCGGACAGACACAGCGCAACGACAACCGCCGAGAAAATGACGATCGCGGAACCCGCTGACTGGTTGGGAAGAATCCTGTCGTATACCTGAAGCAGGGCGAGCGGCAGCGCCAAGGCCAGCGCATTGACGCCGGTTGACAAAAAGCCAACGAAAACGCGCGTCCCAATCCTGGACGTCGGATCGCGCGTCATCCCCGAAGCATGCGAAGTCGCGTCAGTGCTCATGTGTCTCAGCCGCCAATGCATATCCCAAATCTTGAGCCCGCTGCACAAAAAACGGGCCTTTAATAAACTAGTTCTAAAGAAAAGAGAGTCAAATAAGCGGAGCTATTTTAGTGGAAACGGCCCGGCCCGGCCCGCGAACCAGCGGGTGCACCGGACCCATGGCACGAGGTCGCAATTGCGCGATACCGCGCGCCTGCCGAAATGTGTGGACCTTTTCAGCGAGGTCTGTTCGCAGCCTGGATCAGGGCAAACGATCACGTCAGACGATCAGGTCGAAATCTCCAGCGTTTTGACGATTTCGGCAAATGATGCCCCGTGCATATCGCGATCGGCGCTGATGCCCTGAATCGTCGGACGTGGCAGGCTGAGTTTGATGACATGCAGCTCTGCGATATCGAACCGCTTGATCTGGTCAGGCGCGATGCGAAACAGGCGCGCGATCTCGTCGGTGTGCAGACCCTGGCGAACCCTCTGGAACACTTCGTCGGTGCCGCAAAACACGTCAATCGTCAGCCAGAAAGGCCCGGCATTCTTGGACCGGACCTTTGCCGCAATATCCTGTAGCTGCGTCATGGTGTGATCTCTTCGACGACCAGCTCGAAAGCATCCATAGGATTGGCCAGTTCCAGCACGTGGTTCAGGCAAAAGGCATACACCGCGCCGCGTCGCATTTCGGGTGGGGAAAACGGAAAGGCGAATGTGGGCATTTCCTCCTGCGGGTCCAGCGGATGATGCAGAAGATATGGATTGAGCATTTTGGCGACTTCAACGCTCTGCGCTTCGGTCGGTGCGGTACAAATGCCCATCACGCCGACTTCGCTGCCCGACAAAGGCGCAGGGTCCAGCGGGCCGAGGGTTGCATCCAGGCCAATAACGCGCAGCTCCAGGTCAAACGCGCCGCCCAAACGCTCGGCCACTTTGGCGGTGCACTTTTCGTGAATATCAGCACACCAGGCGCGAATGTTCTGCACATAACGGTCGTCGCGGATCAGAGCGAGCGTCACGGTCTGATACCCCACCTTGCGCGCGCCTTCGAGTTTGACGCGATAGGTTTCCGCAGGCACCCAAACGCTGCCCTCTACGCGCACCTGACGTTCGTCCAATGCGATATAGCGGGCCTGCGTGACATCCAGATGCCCGCCGGGTTCATGCAGGATATAAGGATCATAGTTTTCATACAGCATATGCGCAGAAACGGTATGCGGCGTCGCCCGGGCCGCGGCGCCCATCGGGGTGATCGTGAAGCCCGCGTTGTCAAAGCTGATCAGGATCGTGCCAGACCCCGGATGCGTGGTCGAGATGGCCCCGCATTCGCCAATCTTGGCCCCATGCCATGCTGCGCCCGGGTCGCAACCACGGGCCAAGGGCAGCGCCGCCAGCAGGGCGGTGTCGGTCGTGCGCCCGGCAATTACCACGTCAGCGCCGGTGGCCAGGGCCGTCTGAATTTGCTCGGCCCCCGCCAAGGAGACGATGTTCGTGCAAGCCTCAAAGGTTTTGTCGGTTATCTCGGGCGCGGCGGGCAGAGAGGAAATGCGCCCGTCACGCAGGGCTGTCTGCATCGCTTTTGGCGTCTGCCCGGATTTCAGCAAGGCGAGCGTGAGCGTTTCACCGGTCTCGGCCGCAATTTCGCGGGTGATATCGGCCAGCCAGTCGACTGCATCATT
Organism: Marinibacterium sp.; assembly: GCA_034670145.1. Taxonomy (GTDB): domain Bacteria; phylum Pseudomonadota; class Alphaproteobacteria; order Rhodobacterales; family Rhodobacteraceae; genus HXMU1420-2. Next base: position 132,680 of record JAXMOA010000018.1, on the reverse strand, counting down.
CGCCCCACAGGTGCCTGCCGTTCCGATGACAAGCGGCACATTGGCCTGCCGCCGCGCCGCCATCAGCTCGCGCCACTCTGCCTTGGTCGAGGCGCGGGAATACTTCGACGTGCCCGTGCCCAGATAATGCGGGCCGCTATCGGTCGAACCGCCATCCACCGCAATGATATCTGGCGCCTGGGCGATCCCGGCGGCCAGCGCGTCCCGATCATAGCCCAGCCCAAGGGCCCCCGTCGGAACAAGAACCCTGACCGTCAATCCGACACCCGTTGAGGTTTTTTCAGAACGCCCCGCAGGAACATCGGCGCGACAAACCCGGCCACGGCCACGACCCACAGGCCAATGGAAATGCCCGAGCTGAACAAATAGGTCCAATCCCCGTCAGACAAGACCATCGCGCGGCGCAGGCTATCCTCCATATGGCCGCCCAGCAGGATGCCCAGAATGATGGGCACTGTGGGCACGTCCAGTTTGCGTAGCACCCAGCCCAACACACCAAAGCCAACCATCAACAGCAGGTCAAAATAACTGCCTGACAGTGAATAGATGCCAACAAAGCTGATCATGGTCACGCCGGGCAACAACACCCAGGGCGGAACGCTGAGGATCCGGACAAAGATTTTGACCATCGGCACATTCATCAACAACAAAACGAAGTTGGCAATCAGCAACGAGGCGATCAGGCCCCAGACCACCTCGGGGCGGTCGGTAAACAGCGTTGGACCGGGCGTGATGTTCAGCGTCATCAGCAGGGCCAGCAACACAGCCGTCGTCCCCGAGCCGGGCACACCCAGCGTCAACATGGGCACCAATGCCCCACCGGCTGCCGCGTTATTGCCAGCCTCGGGCGCAGCGACCCCGCGCGGCACACCCGTGCCCATCCCCGCCTTTTCCCCGGCTATGGACTTTTCCGACATATAGGCCAGGAACGAACCCAAAGAGGCCCCGGCGCCCGGCAGAACGCCGGCGACAAACCCAATCAGCGAGCCGCGTAGTTGCGTCCAGCGGGTCTCCCAGATTTCACGCCAGGGAATTACGACCTTATCCAGTTTCACCCCGATCGAGGTGTTCTTGCCATGGCTTTCGATGAAAAAGAAAACCTCGGCAATGGCGAAAAGGCCGACAATGGCGACCAGGAAATCAATGCCATCAAACAGATGCATATTGCCGAAAGTCAGGCGTGGCATGCCAGAGTTGTTGTCAACGCCGATCATTGCGATTGCCAGTCCGATACAGGATGCAATCGCCGCTTTGGCCTGATTGTTGGACGCGATTCCACCCAAGGTGGCAAAGGCCAGCAAATACAGGGCAAAATACTCTGCCGGGCCAAACTGAAACGCGATCCGGGCCAGCAGCGGGGCCAGCAGCATCAGGCCGACAGTCGACAGGAAGGCCCCGGTAAAAGACGCGACGCCCGAGATGACCAGCGCCTCGCCTGCCTTGCCGGCCTTGGCCATGGGATAGCCATCCAGCGTGGTCATCAGCGCCGGTTCGTCTCCGGGAATGTTCAGCAGGATAGAGCTGATCCGGCCCCCATACATCGCGCCGTAGTAGACGGAGGTCATAAGGACGAGGGCTGCGGTTGCATCCAGCCCCATGGAGAACGTCAGCGGAATCAGGATCGCCACGCCGTTCGAAGGGCCAAGCCCTGGCAGCGCGCCGATGATTGTTCCGATGAAACAGCCAAAAACGGCCAGCATTAGCGTATATGGGCTAAGCGCGATACCAAACCCGATGGCAAGGTTTGAAAACAGATCCATTGTCGCGCCCCTATCCGTTGAACACAGCCGGCAAGGCCACCAGACCCAGACCCAACGCGTATTTGAACAGGATAAACAACCCCACCGACAGGCCGACGCCCGCAGCAATCGCATGTAGGGGTCTTTGGCTGATCTGATAGCTCAGAATGGTAGCTGTAACCGCAGTTGGCAGCACAAAACCCAGCGGTTTCAAAGCATAGGCGTAACCGATCAGAATGGCGACGGCGACAACCAGATTGGCCAATGTGCGCAGCCCTGGCCACTCGGGATCTTCGTCAGGTCGCAAGGCCACCAGGATACCACTCAGCGCGGCAACGGCGCCAATGACGATCGGAAAGGTTCGCGGGCCAACCGGATCGGCCAAAAAGCTGGTCTGGATCTGAGTGGCGCTGGCAATAAATGCCAGCGCCACCAGGGTCACGACCGCTCCAAATAGGCGGTCAGAGATCATTATTGGATCACCCCGATCTCTTTGGACAGGGTGCGGATTTCGTCCACAACACCATCGACATAAGACTGGAAGTCATCGCCAACTTTGGTGAATGGCGCCAGACCATTGGCCGCCATGGCCTCTTTCCATTCGTCGCTGTCGCCGACTTTTTGCAAACGGTCCGCCCATTGTGCAAATGCCGCGTCGCTGATGTCTTTTGGCACATACAGACCGCGCCAGTTCACGGCGACCACGTCGATGCCTTGTTCCTTGGCGGTCGGGATGTCTTCGAACCCGGGCACACGCTCTTCGGTCAAAACGGCCAGGGCGCGGACATCTCCGGATTTCAGGAAGCCGACAATTTCCGACATGTCCCCTGTCATCGCGTCGGTAAACCCGCCAACCGTTTGCGTGATGGCATCTGCGCCGCCATCGACACCAATGTATTTGATCGCACGCACGTCGTTGATACCGGCACGCTGCAGGATCATCAGCGGCTTGATATGGTCAAATCCCCCGACAGCGGAACCACCCGCAAAGGACAGCTTGCCAGGTTCCGCCTTGATGGCTTCGACCAGATCGGTCAGCGACTGCATGGGGCTGTCTGCGGCCACCACAATGACGCCCGGATCCGCCCCAATCGCCCCGACAAACCGCACCTGGTCCGCCGTCATGCCCGCAAAGGCATTCTGCGCCAGACGGGTGGCCGTGGCAGAAGAGGCCGCAACGATCAGATCCGCGTCATCACCGCGCTCGGTCACAACATGCGCAAAGGCCAGACCGCCACCGGCACCGGCCATATTGGTGACCTGAATGGGTTTGTCGACCACGCCGATGTCATACATGATCTTGCCGATCTGGCGGCAGGTAAAGTCCCAGCCTCCGCCCGGGTTGGCCGGGGCAATACACTCGGCCGCGCTGCTGACACTGGCAGCCATACCCAGCACAGCACCTGCCAAGGCAGATGTGATACGTTGTTTATTCATGATTTCCTCCCTAGTTCCGAGGGAAGTTTGTCGAAACCCAGCGCGCAAAGCAACCTTCGCAACCGTCCGGTGGAACGGGCGAGGCACTTCAGCCCGTCGGAACAGCCGTGCCGATAGGCCACCCTAGTCGATCGGGGGTGCCATATCGCGACAATTCCGTAGCAATTGAGTAAACCCGGCCACCTGATGATCAGCGGTGGCTGCGCCCTTGGCGGCAGAGGCCCGCGACGCATCGCCCACAACACCATCCGGGTGCAGATCCGATGCGATCCAGCCGTGGCTGATCGGACCAATTGGCGCAATGGTGGCCGTCTCGGCAGAGGACACGAAATCGCCCGCCTGGTTCATGTCCACAAGCTCCGGGCGAAACGCCAGCATCAAAGAAGTCTCAACGTCTCCGCCATGAAGGCCAAAGGCCATTTCCCGGTCGCTATACATCCCGTCAGGATAGCCAAAACTGCCCCATTGGCATTTCACCGCCAACATCCGCGCCTGTACTCGCAATTCGCGCGACAGGATCGACACCAGATCCAGGTTGCCGCCATGGCTGTTGACGATCACGATCTTTTTGAAGCCGGCCCGCGCAACCGACAGGCCAATCTCTGTCCAGGCCGCCAGCGCCGTTGCGGCACTCAGGGTCAGGGTAGAGTTGGACCATGTATGTTCGTTGGACTTTCCAACGGCCTGAATCGGCAGGATCCAGGGGTCGATGTCCGCAGGGCAAGCCGCGCAAAACCGATCCAGCATACCCTGCATGATCATCATGTCCGTGCCCACAGGCAAATGCGGCCCATGCTGCTCGATTGCGGCGGTGGGCAGAACCGCAATGGCCGTTGCCGGGTCAATGTCGGCAAAGTCAGGGGCGCGCCGATCGGCCCAATACAGGTGTTTCATAGGGTCTCCTTTGCGGTCCGGGGGGCTTGCGATGCGGCCTGCATCATGATTGCAGCAATCGTTCCAGCTTGCGGTCAACCCTGGCCAAATGAGCGCTTCGGCTGGCGGGTGTTGACTGGTCCATCCGATAGTGGGCGGCAAATGCGGTCCGGCACCGTTTGGCACAGATCATCCGCACGCCGCGCAACAGAATGCGGCGTCCAGGGGCACCTATAGCACGCGTCATCCACCAACTGGCGCCATGCGTCGTGAACACCGCCAGCCGGGTAATATGGGTCAGGCCGGGGCGAATATCGGCGCCCTGGCCCGAGGAGGGCAGATGAAATGCCACCCCGGGCACCAGCACCCGGTCCAGCCAGCCCTTGAGCATCGCGGGCAGGCCATGCCACCAAGTGGGATACACAAAAATCAGCGTATCGCACCAGGCCAGCGCGGCACAGGAGTCCTCCACCCCCGACTGGTTCCGGTTGAGGTCATCATAATGTTCAAGCGCGCCAGCCGAAAGACCCGGGTCAAAACCCAGATCGTACAGGTCCAGAACCTGCACCTGTGCTCCGGCCTGTTGCAGCCTGTCGCTCACCACCTGCTTGACCGCATGAGTATAGCTTTGGCGGTTGGGGTGGCAGTATACAATCAAAGCGTTCATCGCCCGTGCCGCCTGTGCCGCGCCGGTCGGCTGGCCGGTGAGTCCCACGTTTGGAGGCTCACGAACATCACCCGTCCTTATGGGGCGGGGACATATGGGGATAGGCATACATCCGGCTGAAATCCCAATCGGGATCGTCCCAGGTGATCATCTTGCCCGGGTTCAGCAGGCCCTTTGGGTCTGCTTCGCGTTTGAAGCTGAGTTGAGCGGCGTCCACATACTGGCGCCCGCCTTCCTCCAATGTGTAACGATGCGGATTGTAGACATGCGCTCCGGCGTCCTCATGGATCTGTATGATTTCGTCCAGCCGCTCCGGCGTGGTGAACTTGACCAGTGACAGCCCCGAAAACCGGACCGCTCCATTGTCGGCGCGCATCACCTCCAGATGCTGCAACACCTCGCCCGACAGGGCGGTCCGCATCTGGTTGATCTGAGCCTGTTCATCCGGGCCACCATAGCCAACCTGCAAATAGGTGATCGACGGATCGACCTTCAGCGCGCGCAACGTGGTGTGGTTCCAGCCATATTCGAACACCGGCCCAGGCCCGCGCGCCCAATTGTGATCATCCGAGCGATAGATCAGTTTGAGATGCGGATTGCGCCCCATCCAGGTCAGGAAACCGTCAAAGCTGTGCGGGGCGACCATCAGGCCGATCAGGTGGTCGTCGTCTGCGACATGGGGCGCGACACGCTGGAAATAGGATTTTGCGGTTGGCGCCTCAAAGACACTGGCCAATTTCAGCAAAAGGCCATTTTCACTTGCCAGCGACCGGGCCGCCACCATGGCTGCGTCAAAATCCTTGGTCGTGACAAAACAATCCACCCATTCATAGGCCGGAGCCAATGGCATCTCCAATTCGGTAATGATGCCGTTTGTTCCATAGGCGTGGCTGACCCGGGCCAGTGCCTCGCCGGTGAGGTCCAGAACACGGGGCTCTGCCTCCATCGTGACAACACGCAGGCGGATGATATTGCCCAGTTCGCGCAAGGCGCCCCAGGTGACCGACCCGACACCCCCGGATCCGCCAGCGATGAACCCGCCGATGGTGGCCGTTGCCCATGTTGACGAAAACATGCGCAGCTCGGCGCCACAGGTCGCTTTGCAATGGGCGTCGATATCTTTGAGCAGGCACCCAGGCTCGACAATCACACGGCCCGGATCGCAGTAGGTGACCTTGTCCATATGGCGCAGATGCATCACACAGCCGCCCCGCATCGGGATCGCCTGGCCATAGTTGCCGGTCCCTGCGCCGCGCGTGGTCACGGGCACATTGCAGGCATAGCACACGCGCAGAACCTCGATAATCTCGGCTTCGTTGCGCGGGCGAACCACAAAATCCGCAACCAGATGATCCATCTGCTCTCGCAAAACAGGGGAGTACCAGAAAAAATCGCGCGAGGCCGCACGCACAGCCGGCGCGCGGTCTTCCATGTCCAGATGCGCCAGAGCGGCTTTGGCAGAAGCAATGTCAGGCAAGGCGGTCATGATGCGGTCTCGAACAGATGGTCAAGCTCGGCATAATCCGGCAGGGTCCGATCAATCGCCACGCCCTTGCGCAAGACAATCCGGTCGGATTGTGGACGGGCAAAAAACTCGGTCCAATTGCGGGCGCGACACATAATCAGATCAGCGGGCGCACCCGGTTGCAGATCTGGCGCTGAAAATCCGCAAACGCTGGCAGGGGTGGTTGAAAACGCTTGGATCCAGTCTGCATCCGAATGGTCCAGATGGCCGATGCGGGTGGCTTCGCGCAGCACTTCGAGCATGTCCAGATCGCCATAGGCATAAAACGGATCCCGCGTATTGTCCGAGGCAAAGCTGACCTGGATCCCACGTGCCTTCATCTCGTGTACCAGGGTGATGCCGCGGTTGCGCGGTGTGCGGCGGGTCTGGCGATCCTGCAGATAGAGGTTGCACAGAGGCAGGCTGACCACGTTCAAACCGGCCCGCGCCACCAGATCCAGCGTGTCCAGCGCCCGTGCCTCGTCTTGTGTCGAAAGCGAACAACAATGGCCGACCAGCACCGGCGCATCAAAGCCGGTCTCCAGCACGGTCTCTGCAATCAACCGCAACGTCTCGGACGTGGGATCCATCGTTTCATCCGCGTGGAAATCCAGCGCCAGACCACGTTTGGCCGCGACCTCGATATGGCCCAGCAAGATTTCGCGCAGATCCGACACGGGATAGGTCACCATGCCCAGGACTCCGCCCAGTTGTGCCACAGTGTCGGCGATCGGCATGTACTGCGGCAGGTGATAGCCTTCGCAGGAAACCAGACTGGTCATTTGCAGGTCTATCCGGTCCGCCCACTCTTGGCGCAGTTCAGCCATCACCGGCCAGCTGCGCAGGTATTGGCCATTCATACTGTCCAGATGCGTGCGGATGGCGCGTGTTCCATGCGCATAGGCCGAGGACAGGGCGAAATTGGCCCGGGCGCGCACATCCTCGGCGCTCCACTGCGTGTGATCGTTGCGCACTGCATTGATCGCGCCGCCAAAGGTGCCATCCGGGTTCTGGGCGCGAGGCCAGATGTGGCCCTTGTCCAGATGCGTATGGCAGTCGACAAAGGCCGGAAGCACCATCGCGCCCCTCCCGTCAACCGCAGTGCTGCCGGGGGTGTCGGCGGGCGTGATCTGCCCGTTGGCCAGACCGATATCCGTGCGGATCAGATCCCCTTGTTGCCCGATCAGGCAGGCGGGCACTGTCACATTTCGCAGGGTCAACGGCCCCTCAGGCAATGTCAGGAAATCCATGGGTCTTCTCGTCTCACTTGTATGCGAACCGGGCGAATTCGGGTTTTGGCGGCCCTGTTTCGAACGTCCAACCCGGATGTCGCGACAGGACGCGCAAGGCCAGACCGGCTCTGTCGGAGTGTGTCTTACAGATGGTCGCAAAGTCCAGTCTGGCCGGGATGTATTTCCCGAAATTCCGCAAACCTGATCCGAGGGGAAATTCTCCGGTTTGACTTGCGATCGCTCAGCAGACCACAGTCGCAGGGCAAAAGGCGGCGCAGGACAAAGGACAACCGCGATGATCAAAAGCCTGACGCCCAAAGGCATGGCGCCTCCATTTGCCCGATACGCCCATGGCGTTGCGGATACCCGCAGCGGTGTCGTCGTGACCTCGGGCCAATTGGCGGTGGCGATTGATGGCAGCGTGCCCAATGGCGCCCAGGCGCAGGCGTCGCTGATTTTTGACAATATGGATCTCATTCTGGCAGAGGCAGGCACCAGCAAGGCCGAAACCCTGCGCATCAATGCCTATGTCACGGACCGCGCGCATATGGCCGGCTATATGGCGGCGCGGGATATCTGGCTGACCGATGTGCCGCATCTGCCTGCCTCGACATTGATGATCGTCAGCGGTTTCACCCGGCCCGAGTTTCTGGTGGAGATCGAGGTCATGGCCCGGCTGCCACAAGCAGTGCGCAGACTATCCTGACCCGTCGGCAAGCCATTGCATGCGCAGCACGTGGGCCCGGTAAAGGCTCAGATCCAACCGCAGCGACATAGAGCGGTTGTGCTGCGCGGACGGGGTGCTGGTCCAGAAAGTCAGCTTTTGCGGGCCGGGGGCCACCGACCGGCAATTGGCTTCGCCTTGCGGTACAAAGGCCCTTGGGGCTGGGTCCGCCCCGATGCTGAAGGCCTTTTCCGCCGGGCCAACAACCTTGTTTTCCAGGCAAACCAAGACATAGGTCGATCCGACCGGCAATTGTTCATTCGGGTCAATGGTCAGGCGCAGCAGGCTGCCGTCAATGCCTTCGATCATACGATAGAACGGAGTCGGCAGATTGGTGGGGCCAGGGGCCGGAACAGAAAGCGGCACAGGCACAGGCGGCGGATCATCCGCACAGACCAAACTGACGGACAACAGGAAACTCGCAAGTGTCTGGAATATTCTGAACACAGCCCGTCCTTATCGCTTTACACTGTGTTCCAGGATAATTGCCGCGACCGGACGCTCATATGGGGCCGATCCCCCAATCGTTCAAAGCCCTTCGTTCGGGTCGATCAGCTTTTCGCGTAGCGCATAAGCCATCAGTTGCGGCACCGAATGCACCCCGGTTTTCTGCATCATGCTGGTGCGATGCTTGTCGACCGTCTTGGCGCTGATGCCCAATGTTTCCGCTATCTCCTTGTTGGACTGACCCGCCAGAATCAGGTTGAGGATCTGGCGCTCCCGCCCCGTCAGCTGAGCTGTTTCGGAGCTATCCTCCAACGCCTGCAGGAACGAGGTCGCAATATGGCGCTGACCCCGCAGAATGCCGGGCAGGCGCTGATACAGCTCGGTATTGTCGTCACCCTTGGAAAACAGCCCATCAACGCCGCTGTCCACCAAAGAGCGGATCAGACCGGCCGCCGTGACCCCGGTCAGGACCACGATCTTGGTCTCGGGGGACCAGCGGCGCACCTCCACCAACACCTCGACCCCCCCGGCCAGAGGCATTTGCACATCCAGCATCAACAGATCCGGCTGGTGTTTGCGCACAGCTGCGATCGCTGCCAGACCATCCGCTGCTTCTGCAACCACCTCGATCCCCTGTGCCTCGACCAGGCCAGGCGTTTGCAATGCGCCCTTCAGTCCCGAACGCACTATTGCATGGTCATCTGCGACTATCGCATAGTAGCGGCCACGATCCTTCATTCCTTACCCTCTGGCACCTCTTCTGCAACATCATTTGTGCACTATCTGGCGGGTCATACCCAGCCTTTTCAGCGCTTTGGTCGCAGTTCTGCTGCTGGGCGGGCCCAGTGCCGCACAATTGGTCCAGATAACGCCAGACCAACAACGCGTTCCTCTGGATGCAGAGCTGCGATTTTGGGCCTCGCTGGGCCCGGTGCCCGGCCCGGCCCTGGCGGCCTTTCAAACGGGCCAGTTCGGGCGCAACAAACAGGTCATTTCGCACGGGCTCAACCACGCCCCCGAAATGTGGTTTGCGACCGAATTGCGCAACGACTCGTTCGATGACGGCCGGGCAGGCGACCCCTTTGTGCTCGTCTTTGATGCACCAGCCGTGGTCGGGTATCGCCTGTTTCTGGTGCGCGAAGACGGGTTGACCGAAAATCTGGTCGACTTTTCGTCTTACGACCCCTTTGACCCGGCCATCCACACGGTCAACCGGCTGCGCAGTCCCGATTTCGTGTTGGCACCGGGGGAACAGGTCACCCTGTTGGCGCATTTGCAGCTGGGGCTTGCCCATGGTTTTACCGCGACTTTGTACCGGCCTGACACGCTGATCAGCGACAGCCTTGGCTGGACGGCCACGCTGACCGCATTTTATGCGTTCTGTTTCAGCTGTCTGGTGATCGCCTTTGGATTTCAGGCCGCGATGAAAAGCAGGGTCGGCATGATCTATATCGTTATGTTCCTGCTGTTTCTCACCGCGCTCGCCCTGTCCGATTCCCTATTGTTCCGTTTCCTTGTTCCCAATCGCCCCGATCTGCACCGGTATTTGAGCTATAGCGTTTTCTTCCTGCTCGCCGCCTCGCTCTGCGCCTTTGTCAGCGAAGGGCTGCGCGTACCGGGGCACCCACGCGGGCGGCTGTCGCGGATCATGCTGGGGCTTTCAGTATTTGCAATTCTGGCGCTGGGCATGGCCATCTGGCTGGATGCAGGATGGTCCATCTACATTGCCTTTGTTCTTTGTGGTCTTGGGCTGGCGGTAAACATCTTCCTGCCCAACAGCTTTCGCACGTCCGAGGACAACCCGAACGTGGGCATTCGGCTGGTCTCGACCATCGCAATGCTCAGCGCGGCCTTCGTTATGGTGTGGAGCGTGATGGGCTGGAACACGGAATGGCTCAGCCAACGCGCTGCGCTCAAGATCGCATATATGTTCCTGATGCTCACCGCGATGAGCTTTCTGACCGGGAACCTGATTGTGCTGCGTCTGCGCCATCTTGCGGCGGTCGAGGCACGGGTGCAGGCGTTGGAGCAGGAAGCCGAGCGCAGCCGTCAATTGCTGGAGACAGAACGCGCATATGTGCGGGCCCGCGAAACGGCGGCCACCCGGCAACGGCAACTGGCGACAGCGTCGCATGACATAAAGCAACCGCTGATGTCGCTGCGGACCACCTTTGACGCGATTTCGGCCGGCATGGACGACACCGTGCGCCAGCGCCTGAACGAGTCCTTTCGATATCTTGAAACCCTGTCGCGGGATTTTGTCGATGGAACGGTAGAGCCGGACGACCAGTCCGATGCCGCCCAGGAAGCGGGGGATCGCGAGGAAGCGCCAGAGGTGTATTCGGTGGCCGTCCCGCTGGGCACCGTACAGCAGATGTTCAGCGACGAGGCCGCCGCCAAGGGGCTGTCGCTGCGCGTGGTGGAGACCTCGGTTCAGACCACTGCGCCGCCAATTGCCTTGATGCGTATTCTGTCCAATCTGGTGTCAAATGCGGTCAAATACACCGATCAAGGCGGGGTGCTGGTGGGGCTGCGGCGCGAAGGGCCTCAGATCTGGGTCTGTGACACGGGTCAGGGCATGACGGATGCAGAATTGGAGACCTTCCAGCAGGCCTACTCCAAAGGAGACCAATCCACAGGTCATGGGTTGGGCCTGTCGGTGTGTTTCGAACTGGCCCGGGAACATGACATGACATTGGTCGTCACCTCAGCACCGGGGCAGGGCACCGTGTTTGCCTTGTCGCTGGCGCAACATGTCCCTGCGGCCCACAGCACAATCAACGCTACCTGAACTCAAAGACTTAAACGCGCCATGCGACACCCGGTGTTTCAACTGTTTCGTGTTGTGCAGTGATCAGGGGCAGGGGGCGGCGCGCACTCGTTCCGTTCCGCGTGCGCAGATCCAGGCTTGCCCGATCTGCATAACCCGCCAGAGTTGGCCATCGCTGCTCAGCAACAGCCGATGCACCTGCCCGTCAACGCTATCATCGGCCCAACCGGTCTCTTCAACGTCGATGGCCAATCGCGTGCCCTGGCCTGTCGCCGTCACCCGCAAGGCCGGACGTCCTTCGGCCAATGGGGCATCCAGACCCAAATCCAGCTTGTCCAGTACATCAAACACCCTGCCAGCCGCCGCTTGGGGCTGCTCCACCGGGTTGAACCCCTGCAGGTCATAGGGCACCGGCTGGGCCGAGCCGCTATCTGGTTGCGGCCAGATCGGGTGCAACACGCCTGCATCGGTGATATAGGTGACGCTTTCCAATACCGGTCCAGAGGCTTCCAGCCGATAGACCGTATCGATTTGGCCAGATCCCAGGCCCGGCGGCACGCGCGAGGCGCTGCGGATAATGGACGCCTGGGTTGATACATGGGCCGACGACAACTGCTGCACATTGCGGATCCCGGTTATGGTCGCATTGCTCCAGTCCGGCAGGCCCGAAGGCGCATTTTGCACCCTGTAATCCACGGCAGGAAATTTCAGCACCTCCATCCCGCTTTCAGTCTCCAGCACGAAAACATCCAGACCATCCCAAGCGGTCATTCGACAGGGCACCTGATGCAAGACACCTTGGTCTATCGCATGTGACACCGCAGGCATGGGGGCGTCACACGCGCCGGGCAAGGCAGCATCGCGTATCTCATACAGCGCCTGATTGGTGGCGGCAGCACCCGTCTGGGCAAGACTACACAGCGCAAGCGCCGTCACGAGCAGTTTCATGTTCATCATCCTGTTCAAAAGGCAGGCAGGCAAAAGGCCATCTGCACCATCAAAAGCCCGGACGTTGCCAGCAGCAACGCCCGGTAGGTGGGGAGGAGGGAGGAGGTAAAATACGCGACCGCTTACTTCTTGATGTTGATCGCGTAGGTCGAGTAGCGGCCGCAGATCGCGTAGCCGGAAGAGGCTTTTTTCACGCCGGTCCACTGGTCAAACCCGCTGTGCGATTTGCGAACCCGGTAGAGCACCGTCACCTTGGTATCGCGGCCGCCTGCTTTCTCCAGGTTGCGGGTGGTCGAAAAGGACTGATTCTTTGGAATGTCCACATTGCGGATCGGCTCGGACTTGGTGCCGTAGGAGCGCATCTTGAAGTTCATGTCGATCACCTTGATCTGTTTGCCGGTGTTGTTCGTGGCGACGACGTAAACGTCCTTGCAGGTGCCTTTGGCATAGCTTTCGGTGGCGAAGGTCCCAGCGGTTGTCAGGGCAAGACCGGCGATGAGTGCTTTAACGAACATTTCAAAATTCCTTTTGTTTCAGTCAGATGTGTCGGGCTGGGCCCGGGTTGGGTTTTTCGTCTGGCGTTGTTGTCAGCGCCAATGACCTCACTCTGCCGGATCCGCCGCCCCGCCGGGATCGGGTGAATCCCCCATCGTTTCGAAAAGGATTGGGGTGAATCCCCCAGTTACCGCGCGGGGCCACATCTCCACTCTTGGGAACAGGCGCGCGGACAAGCGCGTGACAGATGTTTCATTTCCGGAGAGTTCAAAAATGACATTTCGCCCCCTCATCACCGTGTCAGCCCTGGCGCTGACTGCCTGCTTTGCAACCATGGCCCCGGCACAGAATGCCGCCCCCGAGATTACAGGAATCGAGCTGGGTCAGGCTGGCGTCGCCCTGTTTACGATGGTCGGGCAGGCGACGGGCCCCAGCCTCAGCTTTACCGTGCCACAAGAGGCGGCCAGCGATATCATGGCCTCTCTGATCGTGCGCGACCCGTCGGGTGCGGTGATTGATCTGCAAACTGATACACCCGGATCGACCGCCGCCGCACTGCATGGATCCCCATTTGAAGGTGGGCTGCCTTTGGATCTGCCCTCTTTGCTGGGAAAACTGGTCGGAGAGCAGGTGACACTGATGCACGCAGGCGGTGCCGTCGAGGGCGTCCTGGTGGGGGTGCGCCCCGCCGGCCCGACAGGGGCCAACGAAAAGACCCAATATCCAATTGCGCTTGTGCTTCAGCAGAGCCGTTTGGCGCAGGTTGTCCTGTCGCCGGGTGTGCAGGTCGATCTGGCCCCGGGCCGGTCCTCTGAGCTGTTTGAGGATCTGGCGAAGGCGTTGACCTTCAAGACCGCCCAACAGCAGGCGGGCCGCGACATGCGCCGCTTTGACCTGACGCTCCAGGGCACGGACACGCGCGATGTTGCACTGTCCTATGTGACCGAGGCCCCGGCCTGGAAAAACTCGTACCGTCTGTTGTTGGGCGAAGGGCGGCTTCAGGGGTGGGCGGCCGTCGAAAACCTGTCGGGACATGATTGGGACGACATCGCGCTGACCCTGACCACAGGATCGCCAGTGGCCTATCGCAGCCATCTGATTGCCCCGCGCCTGATCGCGCGCCCGGATCTGGGTGATCAATTCTCCCATGGGGTCGCAGAATCCACGCATTCAACCAGAAAGCAGGGTCATGGCGGGGGTGCCCTGCTTTCCATGATGTCCTCCACTCATGGGGCGGATACTCTTGGTCAACATCTGGATACTCTGTCTTCGGGTGCAGGGCAGGCATTTGAAGCCGGTCAGTCCAACGGCATATTGCGCTATGACATGCCCGATGGGATTGATCTGGCCGCCGGGCGCACGGCGAATGTGATGTATCTGGATGCGTCGGTCGGGCCGCAAATCCATGCTTTGTACCGGCCCTTGCAGGATTCTCAGAGCGTTTTGCTGGCGGTCGGTTTTCAGTCGGAACAGGCACTGGCCCCCGGGATCATATCCGTGCAGGACGAAGGCGGCTTTGTCGGTGATGCGCCGTTCCTTGGTGCGATTGCCGGACAGGACACGTTGCTGCCCGTTGCAGTGGCCAACGGGGCGGACATTGTTCAGGAAACCCATGTCGAAACCCGGCTTCAGGACCTAACAGTTATCGGCGGCAAACTGTTTGTCAGCGCTTTGGGCCAGCGCACCACAACCTATAGCACACCCCTGCCAGACCATGTCAGCCATCTGACCGTCCAACATCCGATCGGCAACACTGAACTGCACAGCACAAACGGAGAAGTCGTCCGTAAAATGCACACCTATGAGGTGACCGTTCCCGCCCAGGATGGCACCGGCTTTGTCAAAGTGGTCGAAGGCGCGACGGCGAACCGCGAACTTGATCTGTCCCTTTCCGCGCTGGGCCGGTTGATTTCGGACATGCGGGGCGAAGATGTGATCGTGCCCGCGCATCTGGCCAAAACAATCGACCAGGTCCGCACTCTGCTGACCCGAAACAAGGCCCTGGACGATCAACGCGCAGAGCTGGAAACCCGCTATGACGCGCTGGTCGCCGAACAGGCCCGGTTGCGCGAAAACCTGGAGATTGTGACCCAGGATACGCTGCGCAATCGCTATACGCAGGCGATGTCTGTGACCGAGACCCATATTGTGGGCATCTTTGATCAACGCGAGGCGCTGCAACAGGCCCAGACTGCATTGGATGGTGAGATTCAGGCGCTGTTTGAATCGCTCTGATCCCAGACTGGCGGCCTTGATTTGAAACGGGCGGCGCAGAATGCCTGCGCCGCCCGATTGCCATTTGCGCGCAGCTTAAAGCGCGTCAAAATATTCGTCTTGCTCCCATTGGGAAATGGTCTCGATATAACGGGTCCATTCTGCGCGTTTCAGACGGGACAGATAGCTGACAAATTCCACGCCCAAAACGTCGCGAAACAGCTCTGATCCCTCAAACGCTTCGATCGCCTGGATCAAACTGCCGGGCAGCGGATCCGCCTGCGCATCGTAAGGATCGCTCAGCGGCTGCGGCGCGCTCAGGCCACGCTCTATCCCGTCCAGCCCTGCAATGATCTGAAACGCCAGGGCAAAATAGGGGTTCACGCTGCTGTCTGCGGCGCGGTTTTCGACCCGGCTGGCCGCGTCTGCGGGCGCCATGATCGCGCGCAGCATCGCGCCGCGATTGTCATGCCCCCAGCCGATCCTGTTCGGAGCCAATTGATAGGCGGAAAAGCGTTTGTAGCTGTTCACCGTCGGATTGGTGGCCAGACAGGCCGCATTCGCATGCGCAATCAGCCCGGCAATCCAGCCCGAGGCCTGCGCCGTCAAACCCGTGTCCTGCGGTGTCATCAGGTTGCGGCCATCCTCATCCGTGATCGACTGATGAATATGCCAGCCATTGGCAGCTGCATTGGCCAGCCTCGGCTTGGGCATGAACGAGGCCAATAGCCCCCGCCGCGCACAGGTTTCCCGCACCATCGTTCGAAATGTCACCGCCATATCGGCAATTGCAACCGGGTCCCCGGGCGCAAATGTGAATTCAAACTGGCTCGGGCCCATTTCGATTTCCACGGTGCGCAGAGGCATACCCATCGCCTGTGCGGCGCGGCGCAGTTCATCCAGAATGTGTTCGGCCGCATCATAACGGCTCTCGGTCAGAAACTGATACCCCTGGTTGACGGCGCGGGTGACCGGGGCTCGACCGGGCATGGTCGTATCACCATGCTCCAGCGCCGGATCTGTCACCTCAAAAACCTGAAACTCCACCTCCAGCCCCATGACCGCCCGCATCCCGCGCTGCGCCAGACGGTCCACCGCCTGCTGCAACAGCCCGCGTGCGGCAAAGTCGATGGGAGCGCCGGACAAATGCACAACATCACATTGCATCATCGCGGAATGAGACGAATGAGGCAGCCTTTGAAAGGTCGTGGCGTCTGGCACCATCAGGATATCCCCCGCGCCATGCATCGGGGCATCGCCATCCTCTGACCAGACCGGAAAAACAGTGCGATGGGACAGATCCTTCAACAGCAGGGTGGATGGCACCCGTACCCCGCTGGTAAAGGCGCTGCGCACAGCCGCCACTGTCAATGTCTTGCCGCGCAGCACGCCATGCGGGTCGGTGAACACCAGTCGCAGGGTTTCAACCGCGCCGGGCGTATCGGCCTCTGCCTCGATCTGTTCAACAAGCGCCATCGCCTGCTCTGGGTGTTTCAACAACCCGGCCTGCGCCATTTTACCGGATCGGATTGCCTGCGCTGCGTTTCCCATCATTCAGACGGACGCGTCCCAGGGGCAGGCCGCCCGCCGTTCGGCATCTGCCAGGCGGCTGGTTTCGGCCCAATCGCTACTCTCAGAGAGGGAATCATTCGACACCGGCCCGATCATCCCGGCCGGGTCCGCGGCCCCGCGCATGGGCAATTCGGTTTCTCGCCCGGCCTCCAGGTTCTGAATCGCAGCGCGCAGCATGCGCCGATAGGTGATTATGCCCACATCGGTCTTGCCCAGATGCTCTTGCGTACGGTCCTGAATGGCACCCATACTCTCAACCGCCCATTGGTCATGCACGTTGATGTCCAGCCCCATGCCGGTATAGGTCTGGCTGGCCTGCTCTTGCGGGTCATAGCCATAGGCGTTCCGCTTGTTCTTCAGCGGTGCATAGTCCGGCAGGCGATGCTCCTTCAGGCGCTGGGCGCGCATGACGTCTTTGTCGACCGGATTTCCAAAACTTGTGAACATCGAATACCAATAGCAGGTTTCGTCATCAATCGGCACATGCCATTGGGTGATCGTCATCTCCCGGCTCATGGGAATACAGATCGCTTCGGGAAAGATCTGGTTGGTGATACGCACATGGGTGCGCCCATCCTCCAGATGCCGCAGCGCCGTCAATTTCATTCCGTATTCGGTCTCATCCACCGAAATCTCGGGCCGGGGATAGTCGCGCAGCAGTTTGGTCATTGGAATGTTGGTATTTGCCGCCTTGTCGCGAAACTGTTTGCCATAGCCATCTTCGGGGTCTTCATCCTCCAGAAACCGATGCAGGAACGAGGCATGGGCAGGGTCGATTCCCACCTCCATCGCTTGCAGCCAGTTGCACTCCCACAGGCCCTTGAACGCAAACACATGGGTATCGGGGGCACGAAAGCAGTCAAAATTCGGAAAAGCAGGCGGCTCACCGGGGCCCATATAGGCAAAAACAATCCCGTTGCGTTCGACCACCGGGTAAGAGGCAGTCTGGATCTGCTTGTGCATCTGCGAGCCTTCGGGTTCGCCAGGCTGTTCCACACATTGACCGTTGCGATCGAAATGCCAGCCATGAAACGGACAGCGCAAACCATTGTCTTCCCGCCGACCATAGCACAAATCGGCGCCGCGATGCGGGCAATGGCGCCCGATCAGACCCAGTTCGCCGTCATTGTCCCGAAACAGGACCAGCTTTTCACCCAGCAATGTCACCGGCACGACGGGGCGATTGCCCGCCAGTTCGTCGCTCAGCGCAGCAGGCTGCCAATACCGGCGCAAAACTTCTCCGGCGGGCTGGCCTTTGCCAACGCGGGTGATCTGGTCGTTCAGTTGCTGGCTTATCATGGCTGGCCCTCAGGTATTGTGCGATATACGAACATGTGTTCATATATCATCATCTCTTGTGGGGCAGTGCCCTGTCAAGACGGTTCCCAAGCGGCGGTTCGGGCTGTTCCAAGGAAAGGCGGTAGAGGTGACTCAAAACAAGGATATTTCGACCACCTTCCAGAAAGGGCTGCTGATCATGCGGGCCATCAGCACCGGGCGCGGCGCGAAAACCATCGCCAGCCTCAGCCGCCAAACAGGGTTTGACCGCGCAACCGTGCGGCGTTTGTGCCTCACGCTGGTGCAAGAGGGGTTTGCTCTGCAATCGGATCAGGGATTTCTGCTGTCGCCCCGCATCCTGACCTTTGCCGGAGATTTCCTCAGCGCCAATGACATCGGCCTGAGCGTTGAACCCCAGCTGACCGCCTTTGCGGAACGTCTGGGCGGCGACATTGGCCTTGCCGTCCTTGATGGAGCGCGCGCAGTCTACGTCGCCCATTCCCGCGTGATCGAAACACGGATCAGCTTTGGCTTCACCACCGGCAGCACATTGCCGCTGCTCCCCACTGCGATTGGCCGGATGCTGCTGGCAGGCGCGCCAGAACCCGAGCGGGTAGCGCTCATCGCACAGGCGCCGTTGGAACAGCACACCACCACCACCTGCATGGATCGCAGCCAGATTGCCGACCAGATCCGGGCCGCCGCCCAATCCGGGGCCAGCTGCGTCACCGGAGAGTTCGAGGATGGCATCTGCGGTCTGGCCGTGCCGATTGGCCGCCCGGGACAGGCCAAGGCCGTATTGGGCACTTCGATCCCCGCATCCGCGCCCGATCTTGCACGCCGTCAGGATCATGCGCTGGACATCCTGCGCGACGCAGCGCGAACGCTCAAAACGCTCAATGCATTGCAGTATTGGTAGGCCGGCCCGTAACATAAAACGCATGTCCCCTGCGACTGGCGGCGGTCGCGGGCCGTTCAGCCGACGGGATGGGCGGTTGGGATGATTTTGTTGCTCCTGCACCCCAACGGCGCGGGTTTAGATTGACCCAGGCCAAAAATATTTACTATACGGTTTAGTAATTAGATAGCGTTTTTCAACAGATCGAGGGTGAGACACCGTGCTAAGGGAAAGAGTCGAAGGGAAATGGCTGGCCTCGTTCCGGCGTGTATTCGCTCTCAATGGAATC
Source organism: Marinibacterium sp. (assembly GCA_034670145.1). Taxonomy (GTDB): domain Bacteria; phylum Pseudomonadota; class Alphaproteobacteria; order Rhodobacterales; family Rhodobacteraceae; genus HXMU1420-2. The sequence goes on along the minus strand of JAXMOA010000018.1, from coordinate 113,593 downwards.
GGACAGGGCACCGAGATTGCGATTGTCGCAGAAACGCAATCCCGTCAGGTGATGATCGACCTGGCGGCGCTGGCGGCCTACGAGGTCGGCGCGCGGTTCTCGATCATCCAACTGCCGACACCGGAACAAACGGCCCCCGTCCCGGTCAAATCAACAGGTGCCTCCAACGCCATTCAAAACCTGCGCCATGTGGTCGAGGCCCTGAAACTGGTCGAAGTGATCGTCGACGTCACCGTCGAAAGCCTGATCCACGCCGAAGAATGGCCCGAAATCGAAGAGGCCGGCACGCGGTTGTTTGTCATTTGCAATGAACATCCCGAAATCCTGGAACGGACCGAGCCGCAGGCCGAATTGGGCGCAAAGGTCGCGCTGGGCATCGAGATGCTGAATGACGCCTCTGAAATGCGTGTCACCAGCGCCGCAGGCACGGATCTGACCGTTGATCTGCGCGGGGCCCCGTGTGGTGGCACCCCGGGCTATACCACCGCGCCGGGGGGTGTGGCGCATTGGCCGGGAGGTCTGTGCCTAGCCTTCCCGGGCGAAGGCACGGTCAATGGTCGCATCGTCATGGATGTCGGCGACATGAACCTCACCTTCAAATCCTATCTGCGCGATCCCATCACATTTGAAATCGAAAATGACTTTGTCACCCGGATCATCGGAGAGTCTCTGGATGCAGATCTGTTGCGCGATTACCTGGAGGCCTGGGACGATCCCATTGCCTATGGGCTCAGTCATGTTGGCTGGGGCATGAACCCCCGGGCCCGTTGGAACGCCATGGCGCTCTATGACAAACGCGATGTGCAAGCGACCGAGTTCCGCGCCTGGGCCGGCAATTTTTTGTGGTCAACCGGGTCGAACCAATACGCCAATCGCTTCACGCTGGGCCATTTTGACCTGCCGATGCGGGCCTGTACCATCGCTTTGGATGGGCACGAAGTGGTCAAACGCGGTGTTTTGCAAGGCGACCTGGCGTCCTGAAGGAGAGACAAAGATTATGAGTGAAATAGGCGATTACTACGACCTCAGCCGCATCCGCCCCGAAGTGGCCGACGTGTTGAACCGGGTGAATGTCCTGGGCCGCGAACGCTTTGCCGGGCGCGCTGCGGCGATCGACACCGAGGCGAGCTTTCCCGTCGAAAACTACAAGGATCTGGCCGAAGAAGGGCTGTTGACCGTGACCATCCCCAAGGAATTTGGCGGTATGGAGTTTTCCCTGGGCGAATACGCCATGGTGGGCGCCGAGATCGGCAAATACTGCGGCGCCACGGCCCTGACATTCAATATGCACACCTCGTCGATGATGTGGTCGCGGTTCATGTATGACATGCCACATTTGACCGACGCAGAACGCGCCGCCTTTGCGCCCCTGCGCGAACGCCAGTTCCGTCGCGCCGTCAAAGAGCGCGGGATCTATTCCCAGCCGATCTCCGAAGCGGGCCAGAACTGGACCTCGAAACCAGCGCAAACCGCCTGCCGCAAGGTCGAAGGCGGCTGGCTGATCAACGGATTCAAGAAATTCGCCTCGCTCGCAGGGTATTGCGACTACTATTCGATCGTCTGCACCGAACATTTCGATGGGATCGAACCGCGCCACGAAGATACGATGATGTTTGTGGTCCACAAGGATTCCAAGGGCCTGACCGTACAAGGCGAATGGGACCCTCTGGGCATGCGCGGCACGAACAGCCGCGATCTGGTGCTCAAGGACGTTTTTGTCACCCAGGACGACCTGATGATGCCACCGGGCATCTTTATCAAAACCCTGCCGCATTGGCCGCATCTCATGGCGATGCTGTCGCCAACCTATATGGGCGTGGCACAGGGGGCCTATGACTTCACCGTTGATTACCTGCGGGGCAAGCTGCCGGGCATGCCCCCGGTGGACCGCCGGATGTATGTGACCAAACGCCTTGCCGTCAGCAAGATGTACGCGCGCCTGTCCAGCATGCGCGCCCTGTGGTGGCAGGCGATGATGGAGGCGCAGGGCTTCCCGACCAAGGCCCAGGTGATGCGCATGTATGCGGCGCAGTATAATGTCATGGAGGGCGTGCAGGAAATCGCCGCTCTGGCGATCCGCACCTGTGGCGGGCAGGCCATGCTGAAATCCCTGCCACTGGAACGGATGTATCGTGACAGCCGCTGTGGCGCTCTGATGTTGCCCTATACAACCGAGATCATGGAGGATTACCTCTCTGTCATGACGCTCTACGACATGGACGAACTGGACGCCGCCCCATCCGACCCTGGTGCCGCGCGAACCTCTTTGTGGCGTGGCCATGACGGGATTGATATCGCGCAAGGCTGAAACCGGCCTTGGGTGCGTCCCGGACAATGACAGGGCATCGCGGGCCTGTGGCTGCGCGGTTCCCCTCGTCGTCCGGACATGGCATTAACTGCATCACACGATCCCTAGCCGGCACGAGACCCAAGATGGCCAAACCCGCAAGACGCCAGCAAAACCGCCTGGACAAGGAACACCGCATCCTCGATGCGGCCCTGCGGGTGTTTTCGCGGACCGGGTATTCCGGGGCCTCCATGGATGCCATCGCCGAAGAGGCCGGCGTGTCCAAACCGACGCTCTATCAGTATTTCGGCGCAAAGGATCGGTTGTTTCTGGCGATGATGACGCAGGAACGCCTGGAAATGCAGACCGTGTTTCAGGGTGCATCCGATCAGGGCATGGTTGACGATCTGTATCGGTTTGCCTGGCGATACGCCGATCTTGTGATGCGTCCCGATTTCCTGTCGTTGGCGCGTCTGATCATAGGCGAGGCACAGCGTTTCCCTGAAATTGGCCATCTCTACCAATCTGCCGGCCCGGATCAGTTGTTGCAGGTGATCATGACCTACCTTGACGCACAACGCGCGGACAATCGTCTGACCTTCGATGATACCGAGCTTGCGGCCCAGGATTTCTGGGGCCTGCTGCTGTCTGCGCCCCGCACCCAGGCGCTCTATCAGCCGGACAACCTGCCAGATCGGGCCACACTTGCACGTTATGTCAACAACGGCTTGCGGGTCTTTCTGCGGGCCTATTCCACATCCATCCAACCCGACCTGCAAACACTAGAGGCGTTGATTTCACGCAGCGTTAAGTGATTCAGGTTTTCCGGATTGTGCTATAGACTGCTCGCATTCGTGCAGGAGGATCCTTCATGTCATTGTCAAATGATCCGACACTTTCCGGCTGGCTCACCCATCACGCAAGCATCACACCCGACGCCATCGCCCTAAGCGACGTTCATGGCAGCATGAGCTACGCCGCACTGGCGCTGGCCGTTGCGCAAATGCGCTCTGGCCTGGCCGTGCTTGGCATCGGCAAGGGGGATGTGGTCGGCCTGCAACTGCCCAATACCCGCGACTACGTCATCGCCTTGTTGGCCATCGCGTCCCGCGGAGGCACCTTTCAGACCCTGCATATGCCGTATCGCGCCAAAGAGCTGAAAATGCTTCTGGCCGATTCCGGCGCGCGGGCGGTGATCGTCTCCCAATCAGATACCGCTCCACGCGCGCAGGATGTCCTGTCCGTGCGGGATGATCTGCCCGCGCTAGAGTACGTCATCGTCGCAGGTGCCCCGCCGCCCGGCACGCTGCCGCTGAGCCAGGTTATGGAGCAGGTCGCCGACCCCGCAGATCGCGTTCCTCTAAACGCAGATGACAGGTTCCTGCTGCTTTATACCTCTGGCACCACCGCTGCCCCCAAGGGCGTGCCACATGCGTATCGCAGCTTTTTGAACAACGCGCGCCTCTCAGCCGGTGAATTGCAGGTGTCCGCCAACAGCCGAATCCTGTCTCTGGCTCCAATGACCCACCTTTACGGGCTGTTCACGTTGCATCTGGCCCTGTCCAGCGGTGCAACCACCGTCCTGCTGCCTGCCTTCAACCCGGCGACCCTGTTGCAGGATCTGCAAACCGCCCAGGCCAGCCACGTCTTTGCCGCCCCGGCCCATTTTGCCCCGTTTGTTGCGCAGGACGCGGTGCAACCAGAACATCTGGCCTCCGTGCAACTGCTTTGCCTCTCGGGGGCTGCCGTACCGCAGGCCCTGGCCCAGGCGATGGACGCCAGACTGGAACAGGGCAAGGTCATCCAGCTGTGGGGGATGAGCGAATTGCAGGCCGGTACCTTTGGTCGCCCGACCGATCCTGCGGACAAACGTTTTGCCACCGCAGGCGCGCCCGTGCCAGGGACCGAATTGCGCGTGGTCGACGAGGCGGGTCAACCGCTGTCTGCCGGCCAGGAGGGCGTTTTGCAGGTCCGCGGCCCCTCGGTCTTTGCCGGCTATCTGAACCGACCGCAGGAGACGTCTGATGCCTTTCGCGCCGAGGGCTGGTTTGATACCGGCGATCTGGCCATCCTGGACCCGGACGGATACCTGACCCTGACAGGTCGCTCCAAAGAGCTGATCAATCGCGGCGGAGTAAAGTTCAATCCCATTGAGGTCGAAGAGGTCATCAACACGCTCCCCGGTGTTCAGGATTGCGCCATGGTGCCCCTGCCGGACGCAACCATGGGAGAGCGCGGCTGCCTCTGCGTGGTTCTCACCCCGGGAACAGAGCTGACGCTGGAGGCCGTCTCTGCACTGCTCGACTCCACACAAATGGCCAAATACAAATGGCCAGAACGGATGGAGCAGTTCGACAGCCTGCCAATGACCCCAACGCGCAAGGTGATGCGCGCCACACTGGCGCAACAGGTGTTGGCACGCGACAGCTGACAGCGCCTCAAACGCCGACGTATTTATCCGTGATCTCGGGGCTCAGCTGATCCATTGCACCGGTCCAGACGGTGCGCCCCCGTTCCAGAATAACCGCACGATCCGCCACTTGGGTCAGTTCCCTCAGGGTCTTGTCAATCAACAGGATCGACAGACCTGACTCCCGTTTCAACCGTGCAATCGCCGCCCATATTTCCTGTCGGATCACAGGCGCCAACCCTTCTGTTGCTTCGTCCAGAATCAACAGGCGCGGATTGGTCATCAGGGCCCGGCCAATGGCCAACATCTGCTGCTCTCCACCCGACAGGGATTCTGCTACCTGATTGCGACGCTCTTCCAGCCGTGGAAACATCTGTGCCACAGCCTGAAACGTCCAAGGCCCCGGGCGTGCCGCGGCGACCAGGTTCTCGGCCACGGTCAGGCTGCTGAAACACCGCCGTCCCTCGGGCACCAGACCAATGCCCAGCCGCGCCGCCTGATAGCTCCGCAACCGCAACAGATCCTGCCCGGCAAACTCGATCTGCCCCTGCGCGGTCATCATCCGGCAGATCGCGCGCACCGTCGTGGTTTTTCCCATGCCGTTGCGCCCCATCAGCGCCACGACTTCACCCTCGGCCACCTCCAGGTTCACCCCAAACAGCGCCTGCGCCACGCCATAGCGCGCCTCCAGATCCGACACCGACAACAAAGCGCTCATGCGTCATCCCCCAGATAGGCTTCGCGCACTTGCGGATTGCCGCGAATGTCATCCACGGTTCCGGTGGCAATCACGCGGCCATACACCAGCACGCTGATGCGATCGGCCAGCGAAAACACCGCATCCATGTCATGTTCGACCAGCAAGATTGGTGCTTCCTGCCGCAACCGGTCCAACAAACCGGTCATCTGAAGCGATCCTTCCGATCCCAAACCGGCCATCGGTTCGTCCATCAGGAAGGCCTTGGGTTGCAGCGTCAGCGCTACGGCGACCTCCAGCTGGCGCCGCTGTCCATGGCTCAGCTCGGAACAGCGCACGTCAGACTGCTCAGTCAACCCGACACGCTCCAAAGCGGCCTCTGCCCGCGCCCGCAAAGCGCGATCATTCAAGACATTCGACCAGAACCGCCACGGCCGCCCGGCGGCGCCCAGTGCACCCAATAGCGTATTTTGCAGAACGCTGTCTTCCATCGCCAGAGCCGACACCTGAAAGGTCCGCCCCAGGCCGGCCCGCGCCCGCACCGCCACACTGGCGCTGGTCACATCCCGCCCCGACAGACGCACAGCACCGCTATCGGGGCGCAATCCACCGGCAATCTGCTGGATCAGCGTGGATTTCCCCGCACCATTCGGGCCAATGATGGCGTGAATCTCTCCGGGGTGCAGGCTGATCGAAACGTCATCCGTTGCCTTGAGCGCGCCAAAGCTTTTGCACAGGTTCACCGTCTCCAGGATCGGCTCAGACATGGGGCCCCTCCTTGCCGGTCAAAAGCCCGACAATCCCGCCGCGCGCAAACAGCACCAGACACAACATGATTGCCCCCAGATAGATCTGCCAGAATTCGGTCAACCCGCCCAGCCAATGCTCCAGCGCGACAAAGACCACAGCCCCCATCACCGGCCCCATCAACCGTCCAACACCGCCCAGAATCACCAGGATCATGATCTCGCCCGAGAACTGCCAGCTTAACATGGACGGGCTGACAAACCGGTTCAGATCGGCGAACAAGGCCCCGGCCAAACCGGTAATCGCGCCTGAGATGACAAAGGCCACCAGCTTGATCCGCTTGGGGTTCAACCCCACCGTCTCAACCCGCATCGGCACCTGCCGCGCGGCATTCAACGCCAACCCGAATGGCGACCCCGCCAGCCGCGCGTTGATCAGCAACACAATCAGCAGCAGGACCAGACAGAGACCAAAGAATTGTATGGGATCCAGCGTGTTGAGCCCGGGGAAATTGTTACGCACATAAATCGGCAGGCCGTCTTCGCCGCCATAAGCCGTCCAGGAAATGGCAAAGAAATAGAACATTTGACCAAATGCCAGCGTGATCATGATGAAATAAACGCCCGCCGTGCGCAGGGACAGCAACCCGATGACCAACGCCGCCAGCCCCGACGTCACGATTGCCGCCAGCCAGATCACGGGCATGGATTTGCTGCCGTCAAAGGTGAACAGACCAAAATCCATCGGCGTATAAGACTGCACATGGGAGGCCAGAATGCCCATCGCATAGCCGCCCAACCCGAAAAACGCCGCGTGTCCCAGGCTCACCAAACCGCCCAATCCCAGCGCAATATTCAACCCGACCGCCGCCAGCGCCAGAATGGCCACCCGCGTGGCCAGGGTGATCATGAACGGCTCGTCCGCGACATAGGCCCAGGCCGGAAAGGCGATCAAACCCAGGATCAGCGCGGCATTTACCACGCGCTCGGGGATCATGTCCTTGCTCCAAACAGGCCCTGCGGGCGCACCATCAAAACCATGGCCATCAAGATATAAATCAACATCGAAGCAATCGCCGACCCCGTCGCCGTCGCGGCCGAATTGTCCATGAAGTTCCGGAACAACGCCGGCAGCAGAAAGCCACCCAGATTATCCGTCACCCCCACCAGCAGAGACCCCACCAAGGCGCCCTTGATGGACCCGATACCGCCAATCACAATGACAACAAAGGCCAGAATCAACACCGGCTCTCCCATGCCGACCTGCACCGATTGCAACGCGCCCACCATGGCGCCGGCAAACCCGGCCAGGGCAGCGCCCAAGGCAAAGACCAGCGTATAAAGCTGGGCGATGTTCACCCCCAAGGCGGCGATCATCTCGCGGTCATTTTCACCGGCCCGGATCTGGATACCCAGCCGGGTCTTGGCGATCAGCAGGAACAGGCCCGCCGCAATCACCAGGCCAACTCCAATGATGGTCAGGCGGTACAAAGGATACTCCAACCCGCCCGGCAGGCTGATTGGCCCGGACAGGGCAGGCGGGATCTCCAGAAACAAGGGGAAAGAGCCGAATAACCAGCGCGTGCCTTCGGAAAAAATCAGGATCAGCGCAAAGGTGGCCAGCACCTGATCCAGATGCGCCCGTGTATAGAGCCGCCTGAGCACCAGAATTTCAACCAGAACACCCGCTGCCGCCGCCGCCGCGATACTGGCCGCCAGGGCAATGACAAAACTGCCCGTCATTGCCGCCACCGCCGCCGCCGCAAAAGCGCCGATCATGAACAAAGAGCCATGCGCCAGATTGATCAGACCCATCACACCAAAGATCAACGTCAGGCCCGACGCGGTCAGAAACAACATCATGCCAAACTGCACACCATTCAGGAGTTGCTCGGCCAGCAGCAGATAGCTCACGTCAAAATTCTCCAGAAATCAACTTGGGCGCGGCATAACCAGCCGCGCCCAAAGGCAATCAATCTGCAATCACATCTTGCACTCAGCGGCATAGACGTCGCCGTGATTTTCCAGTGCAAGGCCAACCAGTTCGTTGGTATAGACGTCACCCTCTTTGACCACCTTGCGCACATAGATGTTCTGAACCGGATGCTGGTTCGACCCAAAGGCAAAATCACCGCGAACCGAATCGAAATCCGCAGCACGCAGGGCCGTCAAAAACGCGTCCTGATCCGAAACGTCGGCCTTGGCCATCGCACTCAGCAGCAGGTTTGCCGTGTCATAGCCCTGGCTTGCCATCAACGAAGGCAAGCGGCCGTATTCCGCGACAAAACCTTCGACGAACTTGGCGTTGGCTGGGTTGTCCAGGTCCTTGTTCCACTGGCTGGTGTTGTGCACGCCCATCGCGGCATCCCCAACAGCCTGCAAGATATCCTGATCAAAGCTAAACGCCGGTCCGACCAGCGGGATGTCCACGCCACTGTCCGCATATTGCTTCAAAAACGCGATGCCCATGCCACCGGGCAGGAAAAAGAACACACTGTCCGCGCCGCTGGCCCGGATTTGGGCAATCTCCGAGGCATAATCCGTCTGACCCAGTTTGGTCAGCAGCTCACCCGCGATTTCGCCTTCGTACATCCGCTTGTACCCGGTCAGCGCGTCATGACCGGCAGGATAGTTCGGCGCCATCACAAAGCTGTTCTTGAAACCGGCCGTATTGGCATATCCGCCCGCAGCCTCATGCAGGTTGTCATTCTGCCAGGCGACATTGAAATACAGCGGATTACATCCCTTGCCCGCCAATGCAGAAGGGCCGGCATTGGGCGACAAATAGATCTTGCCCTGCGCCGTCGACGCCGGAACAACCGCCATAGCCAGGTTGGACCATACGATGCCGGTCAGAATATCAACCTTTTCCGACTGGATCATCTTGTCCGCCAGTTGCACAGCAATATCAGGCTTGCGCTGGTCGTCTTCGATAATGATCTCCAGCTCTGGGTTCCCGGCCTCTTTCACCGCCAGCATAAAGCCATCGCGAATCGCCTGCCCCAGGCTTGCGCCGCCCCCGGACAGCGTTGTGATCATGCCGACCTTGACCGGTTCGGCCATGGCCATGCCCGCGGCCAAAACCGAGGCAGCGGCGAGAGTTGAAGCGAATGTGCGTTTCATGTTGAACCTCCTGGGGTTGGATTGATTGGGCCATTCGACCCCTATTTTTTACAGATCAAGCGTCTGGAATTTCATTTGACGCTAGGTGAGCCGTAAAATTATTTCAAGCTTAAATATTATAAGCCTTGAGTTTATGGCGCGGACCATGGCAACTGCCCAGAAAGTCAGCCGGGCAGGGGCACGCAGGCCGGATGTTCAGCCGTCTTGCGACTGCAATTGCCGGGCTTGCCACAAATAGGTGTTGCGCGCTGTCGCGTTGATTTCGGTCTCTGCCAATGCCTCCATGGTCTCGGCCTTTAGCTGCTGGGCGGGCTCGCCCAGAGCAATCAAATGATCGCATAACTCCATGCGCCACTGCAGATCGTCGGTTTGGCGGGCCGCATGCATCAAGGCCTCGGCACCACCGGCCAAACGCGCCATATGCGCAGCGCGCTCTGCGCTGGCAAGCGTGCCCAGATGGGTCGGATTGCCATCATACCAGCCCAACGTTCCAGAGGCATAGGCCCGCGCCGACCAGCCGGCCTTGCCATAATACTCGCCCAGCCAGGGCTTGTCCGCCAGCTCGGGCGGCAAACGCAGCGAGGCAACAATATCGTCCATCGCCAGCCCGGCATCCATACCATCCGCCGTGTGTTGCATCACATGCAGGATCGCCGCGCGGGTCGAGGTCAGCACCTCACGCACTTTCGCAGCGCCGAAAACCGGCATTGTGTGACCGGGTGCCAAGACCTCGGCCCCCAAATGGGCGAGCATCGACAGGCTGTCCGCCCAGGCGGCATAATCGCGATAGGGCGTGCCACGAATCGCATAGAGGTTGGGAAATGCGTGATACCAGTTGTCACCGGGAAACAGCACGCCGGCCTCCGGACACCAAACGACCATGTGATCAGCCGTCTCTCCCGGAGCCATCATCAATTGAACGCGCACCCCATCCAGATCCAGCGGCTGGTCCGCCTCGATCAGCCGGGTTGGCGGCACATGCCCGGCCCCCAATCCCTGCATCGGCCGGTCACCGGGGCCGCATCCCAGTGACACCCGCTCTGCCGCAGTCAGCCCGATCCCGAATTGCGCAACGGTCCGCCGGTTCAGCGCCTTGTGGGGCAGGATCTGGCTGGCATCCTGCCCCACCAGATCCGAATTGAACCCGGCACTGGCCAGAATCTCAACCGGCATCTCACCCGGCTCGCCCTGCGTCTGAGCCTGATGCGCAAACACGCTGGCGCCGGATATGTGATCCCGGTGACTATGCGTATAAATGATCCGCGCCACCGGCTTGTTCGTCAGCTTGCGAAACTCGGCCATCACCGCTTCGGCGGCGCCCGTGCTTTCGGATGTATCAATGATCGTGACCGTGCTTTCGCCCTCGATCATATGCTGGGTCGAGGCCGCATACCCCACAGCGGTCCACATGCCCGGGCTTAGCGGTACAATGGATTTCCGAAACTGGGTTTCATTATGCTGCAACAAGGCGGCGTTTGGCATTGGTCTCTCCCCTGCGCAGGTGATGTTCCCCAACACAAGACGCGGCCCGCGCGCCTCAGGCAAGGGGCTAAACAGCATTTTGTCCGCGCCACTCTGACAAAAGCCCATGCGCGGCATATGCAAAAGGTCGAACCGCGATAAACTGCACGCATGCGAATCCTGATCCTCCTCTCCTTGTTGCTCACCACCGCATCGGGGCTTTGTGCACAGACAACGGTGAACGGCTGGCTCGAACGCGCCTCGCAGCAAATGCAATCGGGCGACAATGCCGGCGTCGCACAGAGCATCGGTCAGGCCATCGCCGTGTTCGAGAACTCTGGCGCAAACGACCCGTTCTTTCTGTCCGATCTCTATTTCTACAAGGCCCAGAACGAATTTCAGGCCAGCGACAACAACGCCGCGCTCGAAACCCTGTCGACTGCCAAAAGCCACCAGCCCATGCTCACCAAACGGTTGCCGGAATATGATCGCCTACAGGGGGTCATCTACACCGAAATGGGCCTGTTCGCCATGGCGGGGACCGCGCTTGAATCTTCCACACGCTGGATGGAGATGGACAGTTGGCGCGAAAGGTTTTCCGACACCGAAATCGCGATGACTCAGATCGCCGCCCTCTACACCCAGGCCCGTTCCAGCTTTATTCCGACGGTCGAACGCCACCTCACACCGCTGCAAACCCTGCTTGACCAGATCGAAGCGGAAACCGGCGAACCCTACCCGGGCGGCCGTTTGCTGAAACTGCGGGTGTCAGAGCTGTTGGGTCGCGCGCTGGACGCGCGGGAAGGCTACCTGGACCTCGCGCTTATCGCGCCACCTGACCTGCGCATTCGGGCCATAAAGGCAGCGGCGCTGATCGACTGGCGGCTTGGCAACCGGCCTTCGGCGATGGCCCTGGCCCAGGACCTGCTGGAGGGCGAGGACCTGAGCGCTGATGATCAGACCCGGGTGCTGATGCAGGTGCTGTCATACCTGGCCGACACCCGGAACCAGACGCAAGACGCGCAGGGCGTCATGACGCGGATCAATGACTGGCTGACGGAACTGGGCCAGATCGATCCGGGCGGACTCGTCGAATATGGCACCGTCCAGACCATGCTGGAAATCCTCTTCCTCACTTTCGACTACCTTCAGGACCTGCCGGACGAGGCCGTCGCGCTGGGCCCCGACGACCTCCAGGGCACAGCTTTTGACACCGTCCTGGCACCGGAATCCTTTGCGCAGGACGCCTATCTTCAACGGCTGGTCTATGGCACCCTGTTGCGGTTGGGCGCCTTGCAGGAACGCAGCGGCCAAACGGACATCGCACGCACCCACTACAGCGCGGTCTGGCTCTGGCCCAATGCTCAGGGCAGCGATCTGGCGCTTGCGCTGGCCGGGCTGGGCCGATTGGGCATCCAGCACGAGGACAGCCTGCGCTCTGACGCCGACCTGCTGGCCGCAATGTCGGGTCAGGCCTTTGACGTCGCCGAGGCGATGCTCTCGACCATCCCGGCCCGTCAATCTGTCACGCTCAAACGCGACATCGCCCGCTACGCCACCGTGATGGAGCAGGCCATTGATGCGGGCTTTGACAGTCTGGTTGTTGACCCCCCGATCGGGCCATGCACGGCAACCGGTTGTTCTCAGGCCAGCCCTTTCCTGTTTCCCTGGAACGTGGGGACATTCGAAGGCGTCGTTGCGCTGGAGCAGGGCGGGACCTACCCCGATTTGCTGGCGGAAGCGTTTCACCAGATCCAGACCGTGCGCCATTCCGAGGCCGGGCGCGCCATCGCCGCCATGACCGAGCGTCTGGCAACCGGTGACGACCGCCTGGCCGACCTTCTGCGCCAACGCGACCGCCTGATCAACGCCCGCTCTGTGGCCGAGTCGGCAGGTCTGGCCGGTCGGGGCGAAGTCCTGCGCATCGACGCCGAAATCACCGGAATCGAAGCAGACCTCGCTCAATCCTTCCCTGCCTTTTCCGCCCAGGCCGTGCTCCGGACGATGTCGCTTGAAGAGGCCCGCGACCTGCTGCGCCCGGACGAGGCGATGGTGACCTATCTGGCCACAGACAGAGGGCTCCACGTCTTTGCGATCACGTCACAGGCTGTTGTCTGGCACCGGGCCGACGTCTCGCCCGGTTGGCTGCGCGACACGGTGGATCGCTTGCGCGGTTCAATAGACCCGAACCAATCCTTGCGCGGCGCCTTTTCGACCCAAACGCCGGCTGACCGCGACAACAGCTTTGACGTCGCGCTGGCGCATGAGCTTTATACCTCGGTTCTGGGGCCGGTGGCACCCTTTCTGCCGGTTGAGGGAACGATATTGATCGCACCGGATGATGCCCTGCAAACCCTGCCATTCGGGCTGCTGGTCACCCAGCCTGTGGCCGACCCTGACCAGCTGAGCGCAGTGCCATGGGCTATCCGGGACTTCGCCTTTGCGACACTGCCCGTGCCCGCCAGCCTCAAAAACCTGCGCACGCAGACGGTGGAGGGCGCCGGCCAAACCGCCTTCCTGGGGGTCGGCAATCCAGTCTTCGACGCGACGCTCCAGGCCGTGTCCCTCGCGCCACTGCCGGACACAGCGCAAGAGCTGCGCGAGTTGGACGCCAGTATCGCAGACGGGCAGGGCAAGTTGTTGCTGGGTCAGACGGCCTCCATCTCGCAATTCGAACAGGCCGACCCGGGTCAGGCCCGCGTCATCGCATTTGCCACACATGGGCTTTTGGGCGGCGAAGCGCGCGGACTGGGCGAACCGGCGCTTGCCCTGTCGCCCGAACCCGGGCGCAATAGCGGCCTGCTGCGGGCCAGCCAAATCGCCGAACTGTCGCTGAATGCCGATTGGGTCATCCTCTCGGCCTGTAACACCGCCGCCGGGCCGACCGCTGACAGCACCGAAGGCCTGTCCGGCCTGGCCCGAGCGTTTTTCTATGCCGGAGCGCGCAAACTGCTGGTGTCGCATTGGCCCGTGCAATCGGACGCGACCGTCGCCCTCACAACCTCCATGTTCGCCGCCCTCGCTGACGCGGACCCATCTCAGGTTCAGGGGCAATCCAACGGCCAAACCGTCGCCAGCGCCCGGGCCCTGCGTCAGGCCATGCTGATGATGATCGACACGCCTGCCATCCCACGATGGCGTCATCCTTCGGCATGGGCGCCTTTTGTTGTGGCGGGGGGCTAGCGCTGGCATAGATTTCGCTTCTGTCCGGCGTCCACTTGTGGCCTGATAGGGTCCAAACACGATTTGCCGGACCCACATCATGACTCGCGACACCGACCTCCAGTTTCTCCACCACAGCATTCGCCTGGCCGATGACGCCGTCCAAAGCGGCAATCACCCGTTCGGCGCGGTGCTTGTCTCGGCCGAGGGTCAGGTGCTGGCCGAAGGTCAGAACTCCTTTTCCATCGACAAAGGCCCGGGCCACGCCGAGGCCAACCTCGCCCGTCATGCCGCGCGCGCCTTCGATATCCCAACATTGCGCGGCGCAACGCTCTACACATCGGTAGAGCCATGCTCCATGTGCGCCGGAACGGTCTATTGGGCCGAAATCGGGGCCGTGGTTTTTGGCATGACTGAACGCAGATTGGGCGAACTGACCGGCGACGACCCCGAAAACCCGACCCAGGACCTGGAATGCCGCACCATCTTTGCCTCTGGTCAGCGCCCTGTCACCGTGCGCGGTCCCTTCGTTGAATTGGAAGAGATCATCGCAGACCAACACCGCGCGTTCTGGCGCAGCACATGACTGGTGCCCGCATCATTCTGCGCGGGAAACTGCACTCAGCCTCTGTGGTTCCCTGGATTTGCCATCGCGCCCGGCTGCTTGACCTCAAAGGCTGGGTCAGCCGCGACAGTGACTGTCTGATCACCATCGCCCTTACCGGGCCCGACGCGCTGGTCGACGCGATGGAGGTCGCCTGCAACCTGGGTCCGATGGATGCGATGATCGAAACCATCGACCGCAAGGATTATCACTTCAACGCGCCACCAACCCAATTCGAAGTTGCTTAATTTTTGATCACGTGGTCCATTTCGATCAGGAATTACGCATTTTTCCCGCGGAGTTGACGACATTTGTTGCAGTCAGGTCCGGTTCCAAAATAAACCAAACCGGCTTCAGGGGGTGACGTCGTGACAAGCTATCCGGTTGGACTGACACGGGATCTTGCAGAAAACCGTGTAATGCGTGCGCAAGCGGGCGGCGTGGATATGGTTGTCTGGCGCAACAGCAAGGGCGCGCTGGCGGCCTGGAACAACCGTTGCCCACATCGGGGCATGCGGCTCAGCCATGGCTTTGTGCGCGGGGACCGTCTGGCCTGCCTCTATCACGGCTGGCACTATGGTCAGAACGGACAATGCGCCTATGTGCCGGCGCATCCGGAACTGGATCCGCCCGCCTCGATCAAGACCCAAACCTATGCCGTGAGCGAGGTCGCAGGCGTTATCTGGGTCGCTCCCACCGACGCTCAGGAGGCCATTGAAACACCAGCGATTGCTGCCGGTCTGGAACCGTTGCGCAGCATCACCGCCAGCGCATCAGAGGCTGCAATCACGACGGCCAGCCTGCAAACGGCCTTTTCGGGATCTGACCTGCCGCAGGCCGGCGCCAACGGTCTTCTGCATCTGGGGGAGCGCCAGATTGCGCTGATCTGCAATCAGATCGACGCGACAAGCACCCAGGTGCACGTCCTGATCGACGCATCCGCCGCTCTGTCCGACCGCCGCGCCGTGTCACGCTGGTGCGACGCCCTGCGCCGGGCGGCTGAAACAATGACAGAGGAATCCGCATGAGCCTCGATTACGCCCGCAACGATTGGTATGCTGTCGCGCTGGCCGGGCACATGGGGCCAGGCATCACCCGCAACACACAACTTCTGGGCACTCCGATCCGCATCAGCGGCACCGCCGACGCACCCCGTGTCACCGATGACACCGGCGCCGAACGGCCTGCCGTCATACGCTATGATCACGTCTGGACGACCCTCGGCGACACCCCGCGCCCGCTGTTTGATATTACCGAGGCCGACGAACCCGACCGCCGCTTTGTCCCCTGCGGTGCGGTACGCGTGCGCTGCTCGCCCCTGCGCGCTGTCGAAAACTTCCTCGATATCGCGCATTTCCCGTTTGTCCACACCGACATTCTGGGCGCCGAACCCCACACCGAAGTCGCCCCCTACAAGGTCGAAATTCGCGACGACGTGGACGAGGTCTGGGCCACTCAAATCGGTTTCTATCAGCCTCAGGCCGCCAAAAGCGCGACCGAGGCGATCACCACACAATATGAATACCGCGTGCCCGCCCCGACCTCGGCGGTGCTCTATAAAACCTGCCCGCCCCGACCCGAGGCATGGGATGTCATCGCCATATTCGTGCAACCCGTCAGCCCCGAAGAATGCATCGTCTGGCCCTGGATGGCACTGATTGACGAAACCTCTCATTTTGCCGACCTGGTGCAGTTCCAGCAGGAAATCTTCCTCCAGGACCGATCCATCCTCGAAAACCAATTGCCCGTGCGCCTGCCGCTGGATCCCAGAATGGAGATCCCGACCCGCTCTGACATGACGTCAGTCGCCTATCGCCGCTGGCTGAAAAAGAAAGGGGCGTTTTATGGCGCCCTGACCGAGGCCGCATGAGCTTTACCCTCTACAATTACGTCCTGTCCGGCAATTGCTACAAAATCCGGCTGATGGCCGCGTTGCTGGGCGTGAAATACGATGTGGTCGGCGTTGATTTCTACCCGGGCTACGAACACCGCAGCGAGGCGTTCCTGCGCTTGAACCCGGCGGGCACGCTGCCTGTCTTGCAGGCGGGTGACATGGTGCTCACCGAAACCCAGGCCATGCTGACCTGGCTGGCAGCCACCCATGATGATACCGGCCGCTGGCTGCCAACGCAGAATGCCACGGATATGGCCCGCGTCTGCGAATGGCTGGGCTTTGCCAATCGGCTGACCTCCAGCGCGGGACTGGCGCGGCTGCATTCCATGCTGGACTGGCCCGTCGATGGCCCCACAGTCAAGGCCGCCGCCCTGCGCGACCTCCAGGCCTTTGAACTGGCCCTGACTGATCGCGTGCTCGAGGGCGGGCAGTGGCTGGTTGGGGATCATCCCACCATCGCCGACATCGCCTGTTTCCCCTATGTCGCGCTCAGCCCGGATGCGGGCCTTGAACACGATGGCTTCCCCGCCATCCGCAACTGGCTTTATGCCGTGCGTGCCTTGCCCGGGTTCATCACCATGCCGGGCATCCACTATCTGCACGAACTCAACGAAGCAGCAAATGGCTGAGCCCCTTCTGCGCATAGAAGGCATGACCAAAGCCTACGGAGCGACGCTGGCCAATGACTCCGTCGACTTTGCTGTTGATGCCGGCCGCATTCATGCTGTGCTGGGCGAAAATGGCGCTGGAAAATCGACGTTGATGAAGCTCATCTACGGGGTCGTTCGCCCGGATGCCGGCACCATCGCCTGGAACGGCACCCCGGTCGAGATCACCTCGCCCGCCCGCGCCCGACAGCTGGGCATCGGCATGGTGTTTCAACATTTTTCACTGTTCGAAACCCTCACAGTGACAGAAAACATCTCGCTCGCCGTACCGGGCAGCCTGTCAGAGCTTTCTGATCGCATCCGAACGGCTTCGGCACAGTTCGGGCTGGATGTCGAACCGGACGCCCGCGTCCACAGCCTGACCGTGGGGGAACGCCAGCGTATCGAAATCCTGCGCTGCATCCTGCAAGAGCCCAAGCTGATTATCCTGGACGAACCCACATCGGTGCTCCCTCCGCAGGGCATTGCGAAACTCTTTGAAACCTTGCGCGCCCTGTCGGCCAACGGGATTGGCATCGTGTTCATCTCGCATAAGCTCGAAGAAATCCGCAGCCTGTGTGACACAGCCACCATCATGCGCGGTGGCCGCGTGGTCGGGCGGGTCGATCCGCGCACGGAAACGGCCAAAAGCCTGACACAGCTGATGATCGGCCAGGAAATCGCAGCCCCCGCACATAACAAGGACACGGTCGCAGGCCCGGCAATTCTGACGGTTCGCGGGCTGAACCATACCCCCGAAAACCCCTATGCACCCAAACTCACGGATCTGGCCCTGACGCTAAAGGGCGGTGACATCCTCGGAATTGCCGGTGTTTCGGGCAACGGCCAGGACGCGCTGACCCGCGCGCTGGCAGGTGAGATCCGCACGCAAAGCGACTCGGTCCAGCTCAGCGGTACAAACATCGGCGCGCTGGGCCCTGACCAGCGGCGCAAACTGGGCCTGCATTTCATCCCCGAGGAACGCCTGGGCCGAGGCGCCGTGCCGGGCCATTCGCTGGCCGAAAACGCGGGGCTGACCACCTTTCACCGGGGTCTGTTGAATTGGGGCTTTCTACGTCTGGGCGCGCGCAAACGCCGGGCTCAGGACACGATCCAGGCCATGGACGTGCGCTGCAGCGGACCGGGGGCACCGGCTCAATCGCTGTCAGGGGGCAATTTGCAGAAATTCATCGTTGGGCGCGAACTCACCCTCTCGCCCAAGGTGTTGATCGCGGCGCAACCCACCTGGGGTGTCGACGTCGGCGCCGCAGCTGCGATACGGCAAAAGTTTCTGGATCTGCGCGATGCGGGCGTTGCCCTGCTCATCGTCTCTGAAGAGCTGGAAGAATTGATGGAGGTCTGCGACCGCATTCAGGTCATGTTCCGGGGCCGCCTGTCAGGCTCTGTGGCCGTGCGCGAGACTGACATTGATCATGTGGGGCTGGCCATGGCCGGCGATTTCGATGCGCTCGAGGTGACCCATGCCTAGTTCCAGATCCAGACTGGTCGTCGAAGCCCGCACAGAACACGCCATGTTCGCACCGCTACAGGTGGCCGCGCTGGCCCTGTTGCTGACCTGTATTGGCAGCGGCGTGCTGTTTGCAATCTATGGGGTGTCCCCACTCAAAGGGCTAAAGGCCGTATTCATCGAACCGCTGCTCACCCGCTATGGTATTGGCGAAGTGTTGCTGAAAATGGCGCCTCTGTTGCTGATCGCACAGGGTCTGGCCATTGGTTTCCGCGCTCAGGTCTGGAACATCGGGGCCGAGGGGCAGTTGATATTGGGGGCAATCGCGGCCTCCATGATGGCGATCGCATTTGACGGCACTACAACGGTACTCTTGTTGCCGGGAATGATCCTGGCGGGGATGCTGGCGGGCATGGCCTGGGCTGCCATCGCGGCATTCCTGCGCACGCAATTCAACGCAAACGAAATCCTCGTGACCTTCATGCTGACCAGCGTTGCGCTCCAGCTGCTCTACTACCTGGTGACCGGCCCGCTCAAGGATCCGATGGGGTTCAATTTCCCGCAATCCATCAGCTTTGGCCAAAACGCGACCTTTCCACTGCTGATCACCGGAACCCGCGCCAATGCCTCGCTTTGGATGGGCCTGGTGGCAACCGCCGCAGCCTATATCTTTGTCCGCTACAGCTTTGCAGGCTACAAGCTCTCGGTCGGCGGGCTGGCCTCGGGGGCCGCGACCTATGCCGGGTTTTCCTCCAAACGCGCCGTCTGGCTGGCCCTGCTGGTCTCGGGCGGAGCCGCAGGTCTTGCTGGCGTCGGAGAGGTCGCCGGACCGCTCGGCATGCTCCAGCGCAACATCTCGCCGGGCTACGGTTACGCCGGGATCATCGTTGCCGTTTTGGGCGGATTGCACCCGATCGGCATCTTGTTTGCCTCGGCCATCATGGCCCTGGTCTACGTCGGAGGAGATTTCGCCCTGCTCAGCGTGGGCGTGCCCAACGCTGTCACGGGCATCCTGCAGGGCATGTTGCTGATCTTCTATCTGGCCTGCTCACTCCTGCTGACTTCCAAAATCCGCTGGGTCAAAGAGGAAGCCACCTGATGGACGTACTCATATTCATGGTCAGCGGCACATTCGCCGCCGCAACCGCGCTAATCTTTGCCGCCATGGGAGAGCTGGTGGCCGAGAAATCCGGCATGCTCAACCTGGGTATCGAAGGCATGATGGCCACTGGCGCTGCCATGGGCTTTGTCGCGGCCACGGTTTCGGGGTCTTATACCATCGGCTTCCTGGCCGGAGCGACCCTGGGGGCCATGCTATCGCTGGTTTTTGCCACGCTGACCCTGGTGTTTCGCGCCAACCAGACGGCCTCGGGGCTGGCCATCGGTATTCTGGGGCTCGGTCTCTCCTCGGCCATCGGCAAACGGTATGAAAGCAAAACATTGCCCGGCCTTCCGGATGCGCCGTTGGGCCCGCTGGCGGATCTGCCGATCATTGGCCCAATGTTCTTCCAGCTGGACGTAATGGTTTACCTCTCGATCCTGCTGATCCCGACGATCTGGTATGTCCTGAACCGAACCAAGCTGGGCCTGACAATCCGCGCGGTGGGGGAAAGCCCGCTCAATGCCCATGCGCTGGGTATGAAGGTCCGCCTGATCCGTGCGGGATGTGTCGCCTTTGGTGGCGCAATGGCCGGGGTTGGTGGCGCCTATATGTCCACCGCCTACACCCCGCTCTGGGCCGAGGGCATGATTGCCGGACGAGGCTGGATCGTTGTGGCGCTGACCGTGTTTGGCACATGGATGGTGCCGCGCGTGGCCTTTGGTGCCTATCTTTTCGGCTCCATCTCTTTGCTGGAACTGTCCATTCAGGCCTTTGGCGTCAACCTGCCCAGCCAGCTGATGTCGGCCATGCCTTACATCGTCACAATCATCATGCTCGCCGCCATCTCGCGAAACCGCGCCTTCATTCGACTAAACAGCCCCGCCAGCCTCGGGGCGACACTCAAACTCACATAACAAACACACATAACAAACACACAGGGAGACTACCTCATGCGACTACTCAAACTGTCCCTTGCCGCCGCCCTCGCCGGGTTGGTCGGTGTCTCGGCCCAGGCCGAAGACAAACTGAAAATCGGGTTCCTCTACCCATCCCCCGTTGCAGATGTCGGCTGGTCGTCCGAACTCAACCACGGACGTGAGGCGATCGAGGCCCATTTCGGCGATAAGGTCGAAACCATCTTTGTCGAAAACGTCCCCGAAGGCCCGGATGCAGGCCGGATCATGAACCAGATGGCAGCTCAGGGTGCCACGATGATCATGCTTGGCTCTTTCGGCTATATGAATGACGGCCTGAAACTGGCACAGCAGCGTCCGGACATGACCTTCATTCATGCATCGGGCTACAAACTGGCGCCGAACTTCTCCAACTTCCAAAGCCGCAACTACGAAAGCAGCTACCTGGTCGGCATGGCTGCGGGTGACGTTACCGAATCCAAGGTTGTGGGCATCGTCGCCGCCTATGCAATCCCCGAAGTGATTGGCATGATCAACACGTTCACCCTGGGCCTTCAGGAAACCAACCCTGATGCAACGGTCAAAGTGGTCTGGCTGAACTCCTGGTTCGATCCGCCAAAAGCCCAGGACAGCGCCCGCGCCCTGATGGCCCAACAGGCGGACGTGATCTATTCGCTGTATCAGGATACCCCCTCGGTCGTTACAGTCGCCGAAGAAGAAGGCGTATGGGTCATCAACACCTCCTCCGACATGAAGGAATACGCGCCAAACTGGCTGCTGGCCTCTCAGATCGCGGATTGGTCGAACTTCTTCATCGACTCCGCACAGGCCACCATAGACGGCACCTTCGAAGGCACCGCCTATTGGGGCGGCATGGCCGACGGCGCCGTTGACGTCAAAAGCTGGTCGGACAAGATTTCGTCCGATGCGATGGCCAAAATCACGGCAGCAGCCGATGGCATCAAAGCGGGCACATTCCATCCGCTGACCGGGCCAATCACCGCCCAGGACGGGACCGAGATGCTGGCCGAAGGCGTCACAATCGCAGACGGAGACCTGCTGGGCATCAACTGGTTGGTCGAGGGCGTGGAAACCAGTCTGCCAAAATAATGCCAGCGGTCCTCGCACATCTCATACACAGCCCCGAACGGGGCCGGATCGAGCGCATTGATGATGCGCTCGTTTCCATCTCGGACACAGGGCAGATCGACTCGATCACACCGGGGGGAACATCCGCCCAGGCCCTGGATCTGCGGGATCAGGGCGTGCTGTTGCCCGGTTTTGTGGACCTGCACATTCATGCTCCGCAATTCCCGCAATTGGGCACTGCACTGGATGTCCCCCTCGAAGACTGGCTCTTCAAACACACATTCCCGCTGGAAGCCCGCTTTGCAGATCTGGCCTATGCCAGCGAGGTTTATCAGGCACTGGTGCGCCGGTTGCTGGCGCTTGGCACCACAACGGCGGTCTATTTCGCCACCATCCATGGACCGGCCAGCCTGAAACTGGCGCAAACATGCCTGGAGCAGGGCCAGCGCGCGCTGGTCGGGCGTGTCGCCATGGATCTGCCCGAAGGCTGCCCGGACTATTACCGCGACCCGGACGCCGAGGCCGCCATCGCAGACACAGCCGCTTTCGTGGATGCGGTGCGCGCGATGCCGGGCAATCATCTGGTCGAACCGGTCATCACCCCCCGTTTCATTCCGGCCTGCAGCGACGCCGCATTAAAGGGATTGGGCGAACTGGCCCGTGAAACCGGCGCGCCCGTGCAAACCCATTGCTCCGAAAGCGACTGGGAACACTCCCATGTGCTGGACCGCATGGGCATGACAGACACCCAGGCACTGGATCAGTTCGGCCTGCTGACCCGACGCACGGTTCTGGCCCATGGCGGCTTTATCGGCAGCGAAGATCTGGATCTGATTCACAGCCGGGGGTCGGGCATCGCCCATTGCCCCCTGTCCAACGCCTTTTTCGGAAATGCCGCTTTCCCCTTGCGCCGTGCCCTGGACAAGGCCGTGCATGTGGGGCTGGGCACGGATGTGTCCGGCGGGCCCAGCGCCTTTCTGCTGGACAACGCCCGCGCCTCGGTCATTGCGTCCCGCATGTTGGAAGACGGCGTAGACCGCGACACCCCGGCGGGACAACGTGGCGTGCCCGACAGCCGGGTCGATTTCCGCGATGCCTTCTGGCTGGCCACCATGGGCGGAGCGCAGGTTCTGGACCTGCCTGTCGGCTGTTTCGCCCCGGGCCTGCAATTTGATGCCGTACTGGTCGACCTGCCCGACGCCTTTGGCCCGGC
The DNA here is from genome assembly GCA_034670145.1 of Marinibacterium sp. Classification (GTDB taxonomy): domain Bacteria; phylum Pseudomonadota; class Alphaproteobacteria; order Rhodobacterales; family Rhodobacteraceae; genus HXMU1420-2. Next base: position 90,776 of record JAXMOA010000018.1, on the reverse strand, counting down.
CTCGGATCACCTGCAGAAAATCGTCATGCGTGCCACAGCCGCCGACATCGCCGCAACCTGGGTTGCAGGCCGGGTCGTCAGCTCGCAAGCGGGGCGCCCAACCCAAACCGCTTGACCAGCGCCCGGCGATAGGCCACCGACATCGCATCCGCCGGAATATGCACCTCATCGCGAATGTCCAACGGCAGATCCTCGGGCCGCTGCGCCTCGACCAGGGCCTGATCCTCATCGTTGATCATCAGGCTCTCCTTGATCAGAAACGCCTCGTCCGGGACCCCGGTTGTATCTGTTGCCACCTGAAAAATGCGCGTCTCATAGGCGGACACAGGGCAAACCGTATCTGCGAAATACTGAACATATTCGCTGTCATTGGGCTGGATCAGGATGATCGTCGAAAAAGGAAAGGTCAGCTGATAGGTATACACCACATGCCGATGATCCCCCGGCACGTCATCCGGAAACCGGTTGCCGCCCTCGTCATAGCCGATGTCAAACGTCAGCCCATAGTCGGTCTCATGCACCTTGTAGCTGGGAAAGCGATCTTCCTCATTGCCGCCAAAGGTTTCGGTATGGACCCAGGGGAAATGCGCCACATCATTGAAATTCTCAACATGCCGACTGGCCGCAGCCCGCCAGGTGCCCGAGGGCACATAGACATTCTTCAACGCGTCATCCCGGATGCCGGGCCAATCGGGCAAGGGCCAGATCGGATCCTCCGACAGACATGTCCACAAAATGCCATACCGTTCCTGACACAGCAGCGATTGCAGACGCAAACGCGGCGAAGGGCGGGCAGTCTGATCGGGGTTTGACGGGATCTTGGAGCATCTCCCATCCGGATCAAAATGCAGCCCATGCATGGGGCAAATCAGACTGTCGCCATCCACCCGCCCAGCGCTGATCCGCGTCCCGCGATGCGGGCACAGATCCCGCGCCACCGACAATCCGGCCGAGGTCCGCCAGATCACCAGATCCACATCCAGCAACTGCGCCCGCACGGGGCTGTCGGCAATGTCATGGCAATAGGCGATCGGATGCCAGAATTGCGACAGGACCTGCCAATCGCTTTCGGAAAAGCTGCAATTGCGGGGCAAAGGCGAGGCGGGTTTGGTGCGGTCTATCGGCAAAAACATACCCGGCACTATCCAGCGGACACCCCCGGGACGCAACCAGCCGACACCCGAAAACGCCGCCTGCCTGCATGTTTTCGGCTCCGCCGCTCGTGCTTTGATCAGCGCAGGGCACAGCCCATCGGGCCTGCGCAAAAGCTGGCCAATCAAACATCCCGCGCAAAATCATTCGCGCAATCGCCACAGCCATGGCAGGATCGCACCACACAAAGGGGAGAGATATGGCAACAGCATTGATCATCGGCGCAGGCGCAGGCCTCTCAGCCTCGGTTGCACGCCAACTGCACGCCCGCGGTCACAGAATTGTCCTGGCGGCACGCGATACCTCGGACCTGAGCGATCTGGCCCGTGAAACAGACGCGGTACTGGTCAACTGTAATGCGCGCGACCGGACCGATATGGAGCACCTCTTTGCCGTGGTCGACGACCAGCCACAGCCACTAGAGATCGCGATCTACAATCCCAGCGCCCGGGTACGAGGCCCGGTGCAGGATCTGGATCCAGAGGCCGTCGAAAACGCAATCCTCGTGTCGGCCTATGGCGCCTTCCTCATGGCACATCACGCCACGCCTCGGATGCTGGCCCGCGCCACCGGCACGCTGCTCTTCACGGGTGCATCAGCAGGGGTCAAGGGCTACCCGAATTCCTCGACCTTCGCGATGGGCAAATTCGCCCTGCGCGGCCTGTGCCAGTCTCTGGCGCGCGAACTGCACCCACAGGGAATCCATATCGGCCATTTCGTGATCGACGGCGGCATTGCCACCCCTGATACCGAAAATCAGGATGCCCGCCGGCTCGACCCGGACAGCATCGCACAAAGCTATATGCATTTTCTGGACCAGCCCAAATCATCCTGGGCCTGGGAGATCGAGCTGCGCCCCTGGGTCGAACGGTTCTGACTGCGCCAAAAACGGCGCTATACATCCCCGGATCCGCAGCCTAGCGTGCGCCCATGACCTCCGATATCCACGACAGTTCCTATTCCTGGCTGCGCCTTTTCATCACCCTGCTGATCGCCATGGTCGCCAATGTAGGGATCTGGGCTGTCGTCGTGATCCTCCCCGAGGTCGAGGCCGAATTCGGCGCCAGCCGCGCTGCCGCCTCGGCCCCTTATACGCTCACCATGATCGGCTTTGCCTTTGGCAATCTGCTGATCGGACGACTGGTCGACCGGTTTGGCGTCACATTGGCGCTCAGCGGTGCCGCAGTTGTGACCGCGATCAGCTTTGCGCTGGCCTCTCTGGCGCCCAATATCGCGGTTCTGTCTGCCGTACATCTTTTGCTCGGGCTCAGCACGGCGGTGGGGTTCGGGCCGCTGATGGCCGATATCTCGCACTGGTTTGTCCGGCGTCGCGGCATCGCCGTCGCCATCACCGCCAGCGGAAATTACCTCTCCGGAGCAATCTGGCCCGTGTTGATGTCGGGAATGTTGGCAGATGGCAGCTGGCGACAGGTCTACCTGATCCTGGCCGTGGTCTCTGTCATCGTCATCATACCCCTCTCGCTGCTGTTGCGCCGCAAGGTCCCGGACGAGGCCCAGGGCCTGGCCGAGGCCGCCGCCTCCCGACGCACCCAAAGCGTCGGTTTCTCACCGCGCACCCTGCAAATCCTGCTGGGCATTGCCGGGATCGGCTGTTGTGTGGCCATGTCCATGCCGCAGGTCCATATCGTGGCCTATTGCGTCGGCCTGGGATATGGCCCGGCCGTCGGGGCCGAGATGCTGTCAATGATGCTGCTGGGCGGCGTTGTCAGCCGTGTGATCTCGGGGCTGGTGGCCGACAAGCTGGGCGGCGTGCGCACCTTGCTTATCGGATCCGTGCTGCAATGCATCGCATTGTTCTTTTACCTGCCTTTTGATGGCATGGTATCGCTCTACGTGGTCAGCACCATTTTTGGGCTCAGCCAGGGCGGTATTGTCCCCAGCTATGCCCTGGTCGTGCGCGAATACATGCCCGCCCGCGAGGCCGGCGCAAGGGTCGGTTTCGTCATCATGCTGACCGTTCTTGGCATGGCGCTGGGCGGTTGGATGTCAGGCTGGATCTATGATCTGACTGGCAGCTACGCTTGGGCCTTCCTCAATGGGATCGTGTGGAACTTCCTCAACATCGCCATCATGATCCTGCTGCTCGTCCGCGCCCGCCCCCGCGAAACTCAGGCCGTTCCAGCCTGAAAAGCGTTTGCCTGCACCAGAATGCCAACACCCCGAATCTCGCAACACCGCCAGAAACCAAGCTGTTCGCAGTCCGGCTTAGTCCAGCGGCGGGCCAACAAAGGCCAGATTAAAGCGCTCTGCCGAGGCCTCGATGGCAGGCATATCGTCCGGAATCTGGAACTGCCCGGCGGCCATTTCGGCGAAAAAGCCCTCAAACCCACCCGGCGTCAAAATCACGAAATGCCGACAGGCTGTGTCCCCGACGACTTTGAATGTATGGGCTTTGCCACGGGGAATGAACACGCTGGTGCCCGGGCCCGCCATTGTCTCTTCGCCCTCTATCCAGATCTTGCAGGTGCCCGTCACCACAATGAATGTTTCATCTTCGTTTTGATGAATATGACGCGGAGGCCCGCTGCCCACCGGTGACAGGCTGTCCACGATCGACATCGATCCACCTGAATCGGCCCCGCTCAGGATGGTCTTGTACTGAACGCCCAGCCACTCGCAGGTGTTCTCATCCGCAATAAAATCACTCATCGTTCCAGTCTCCTGCCCAAAATCGAAAATAGCGCTGTCGAATTTGGACACAGGATGCGGCGACAAGGACGTTTGACCAAATGAAATCTCTCTTTGCCGCGCAAAACGCCTGGCGTGCGGCCAAAGGCTGCTCAGGCCAAATGCTGCTCGCCCCGCTTGCGCGCCAGGTCGATCTGGCGCTGACGCTCGCGAAACCGCGCTTTGTCACTGTCCGAGGTTTCGTCCACGCATAAATGGCAACTGACGCCCCTCTCATACCCATCCCGCGCCTTGTCCTGTGGCAGGATCGGGCGGCGGCAACCATGGCACAATTCATGCGGCCCTTCGGTCAGGCCATGTCCAACACTGACACGGTTATCAAACACAAAACATTCACCGCGCCACAGGCTGTCTTCTTCGGGCACCTCTTCCAGATACTTCAGGATGCCGCCCTTCAGGTGAAACACCTCCGGTACACCCTGACCCAGCAGGTAGTTGGTCGATTTTTCGCAGCGGATGCCGCCAGTGCAGAACATTGCGATGCGCTTGTTTCCAAACCGCGCCTTGTTCTCTTCCCACCACGCCGGAAACTCACCAAAGGATTTGGTCGCCGGGTCCACCGCACCGTCAAAGGTGCCAATGGCAACCTCGTAGTCATTGCGCGTGTCGATCACCGCCACATCCGGATCCGAGATCAGCGCGTTCCACTCCTTGGGCATCACGTAATGGCCCACCCGCGCCCGTGGGTTCACGTCGGGCTGGCCCATCGTGACAATCTCTTTCTTCAACCGGACCTTCATCCGGGCAAAAGGCGCATCCTCTGCGGTGCTCTCTTTCCACTCCAGATCGGCACAGCCGGGCAGGGCCCGGATATGCGCCAGAACCGCATCCACCCCGGCGCGTGACCCGGCGATTGTTCCATTGATCCCCTCGGCGGCCAGCAGCAGGGTGCCGGTCACACCCTGCGCCCGGCACAGCGCCAGCAATGGCGCACGCAGCGCGTCCAGGTCATCAAACGGAGTGAAATGATATAGTGCAGCAACCGTAAACATAGCGCACATTTACGCTCCTCTGCCCGCAGACTCCAGAGCCGTCATTGCCGCCCCGCTTCCAGTGCCAGCCCGCTGGCAACCGCTGTAAACACCTCCGATGTTTCCGGCAGCGCCTTTGGCAGTACGGTTTCAATCCCCTCGCGAATGATCGACATCATGCTGGACCCGCCCACATAGACAATTCGATCCACGCTGTCCGGCGAACATCCCGCCATATCCAATGTTTCAACCGCACAGGCCGAAATCTCGTCCGCCTGATTCGCCAGCTGCGCCCGCAGATCCTGATGATGGATCAAGGCGGACAGGCCGGACTCGACCACATCCAGTGCAACCCGCCCCTCATGGTTGGAATTGGCGGAGATCTTGCCGGTCTCCACCGCATAGGCGATGTCATGACCCAGATGCATGTCCAACACCTCGGCCAGGCGCTCAAACAGCACCGGATCCGGAGACAACCGCACCCATTTTCGCACATCCCGCACCAGGGCCGGGCTGTAAACAAAGGCGATCTTCTCCCAGGTGGCCAGATCATGAAACAACGCCCGCGGCGCAGTATGCGATCCCTTGCCCATCTCGTTGCCGATCAGCGCCCCATATCCCAGCAAAGGCATCGCATGGGCCAGGTTCAGGATCTTGTCAAAATCCGTCCCCCCCATCCGAATGCCCTGAGAGGCCAGGATCTGCGTCTTGCCATCGGTCCGGTCGCATAGCGTGAAATCCGACGTGCCCCCGCCAATATCCACGATCAGCAAACGCCCCTCGCCGCCCGTGGCCAGCGCGGCGGCTTCGGGCTCTGGCAGAAAAGAGACCGTTTCAAACCCCGCCAACCTATAGGCCGCCTTCAGATCCTCCAGCGCCCGGGCATTGCGATCCGCAGATTTCGAATGAAATCGCACCGGCCGCCCCGACACTGCCCGATCAAAACACTCTCCGGTCGCGGCCTCGGCGCGCAACCGGATCTCGGTCAGAAAGCGCGCTATAATGTCAATCAACGTCAGCTTTTCGTTCAGAAACTGCCGCTTTTCCCGCGCCAGCGGCGTGCCCAGAATGCTTTTGAGCGCGCGCATGAATCGCCCATCCTGGCCATCCGTCATCGCCGCAACCGCTTCGCGCCCATACAGCGTCCGGCCCCCGCCAAAATCCAGGAACACAACAGTCGGCAAAGTCGTCTCACCGCGCTCCAGCTCCAAAAGAACGGGGCGCCCGTCCTGCAATACGCTGGCGGCAGTGTTGGACGTGCCGAAATCAATGCCAAGAGCAGCCATCGGGAATCCTCACTGTCAGAAAAGACAGCCGATTTATCCCCGAAGCGCACAGGTTGCAATTGCCTCTTTGCGCTTCAGAATGTCTAACCAACCTTGCCACCCACTCAGAAGGAGCCGACCCATGTCCACCGCCCTGATCGTTATCGACGTCCAGAACGACTTTTGCCCAGGCGGCGCTCTGGCGGTCTCCGAAGGCGACCAGATCGTCACCGGCATCAATGCTCTGATGCAAGAGGCCTCCGCCGTGATCCTCACCCAGGACTGGCATCCGGGCGGCCATTCCTCTTTTGCCTCGTCCCACCCTGACAAGGCCCCTTATGACATGATCGAAATGCCCTATGGCCCCCAGGTGCTCTGGCCTGATCATTGCATCCAGGGCACGCAGGGCGCTGCCTTTCACCCGGGCTTGGACACCACCCGCGCGGATCTGGTGATCCGCAAGGGCTATAACCCCGCGATCGACAGCTACTCGGCCTTCTTCGAAAATGACCACAAAACGCCCACCGGGCTCCAGGGCTACCTGCAAACCCGTGGCCTTACCGAATTGACGCTGGTTGGCCTGGCCACAGACTTCTGCGTCAACTTCTCGGCGGTCGATGCCGCGCGGCTTGGGTTTGACGTCACCGTCCGCCAGGATCTCTGCCGCGCCATTGACCTGGACGGATCATTGCAGGCCGCCCTGAACGGGATGACACAGGCCGGAGTCACTCTACAGGGCTGATCCGGTCGATTCCCGGTTGGTTTCCCCCCCGAATTCATCTTATCACTGCCTGATCAGGGCCCGGAGGAGGCTGTCTTGGACATCGCTGCACGCGTTTATAACCACAAGTGGAAGATCGATCCGATCGTCAGATCGCTGATTGATACGGATTTTTACAAGTTGCTGATGTGTCAGTCGGTGTTTGCCAACAAGCCCGACACACGGGTCGAGTTTTCCTTGATCAACCGATCCAAACACATCCCCCTCGCCGATCTCATCGACGAAGGCGAACTGCGCGAACAGCTCGATCATATCCGCTCGCTCAGCCTCAGCCGGGGCGAAAGCACATGGCTGCGGGGCAATACCTTCTACGGCAAACGGCAAATGTTCCGCCCCGATTTTATGGAGTGGTTCGAAAACCTGCGCCTGCCTCCCTACCATCTGGAGCGTGTAGGCGATCAATACGAGCTGACCTTCGAAGGTGCCTGGCCCGAGGTCATGCTGTGGGAGATTCCGGCCCTCTCGGTCTTGATGGAGCTGCGCGGACGCGCCGTGCTCAATCGCCTTGGCCGCTTTGAATTGCAGGTGCTCTATGCCCGCGCCATGACCCGCATCTGGGAAAAGATCGAAAAACTGCGCGACCTGGAATCCCTGCGCATCGCAGATTTCGGAACCCGCCGGCGCCACTCTTTCCTCTGGCAGGATTGGTGCGTGCAGGCGATGCTCGAAGGGCTGGGGGACAAGTTCATCGGCACCTCGAACTGCATGATCGCCATGCGCCGCGAGGTCGAGGCCATCGGAACCAATGCGCACGAATTGCCCATGGTCTATGCGGCTCTGGCCGAGGATGACGCCGCATTGGCCCAATCGCCCTACGATGTCCTGTCTGATTGGCAGGTCGAACATGATGGCAACCTGCGCATCATCCTGCCAGACACCTATGGCACGCCGCGTTTTCTGGACAATGCACCCGACTGGCTTGCAGGCTGGACCGGGATACGCATTGACTCAGGCGATCCGGCCACAGGCGCAGAAACCGCCATCGATTGGTGGACCCGCCGGGGCGAAGATCCACGCGACAAACTGGTGATCTTCTCCGACGGGTTGGATGTCGAGAAAATCGTCGAGTTGCACAACCAGTTCGACGGCCGCGTCCGCGTGTCCTTTGGCTGGGGCACGCTCCTGACCAATGACTTCCGCCACCTTGTTCCGGGCAACGAACTGGCGCCTTTTTCACTGGTCTGCAAAGCGGTCTCTGCCAATGGCCGCCCCACCGTCAAACTGTCGGACAACCCGGAAAAGGCGATGGGTCCAAAGGACGAAATCGAGCGTTACAAACGGGTCTTCGCCCTGGGCGATCAAACACGCTTGGCGGTCGAGGTTTAACGGCCCCCGCGATGGCTGTCATCCAGGATCTGATGAAACACCTGCCCACCTCCTAACAGGGGATGGCAAACCCCTCCACCGGCTCCGCCACATTATGCAACTCCAGCGGACCCAGCGGCACGATACCGGCCCGCTCGTCGGCAAAATCGCGGGTCACGACGATCTGGTGATCATAGGTCTTCCCGTAATCGCCCAGGCGCGCGGCGATGTTTGCGGCACTTCCGATCACCGTAAAATCCAACCGCGCTTTGGACCCGATATTGCCATACATCACGTTGCCATAGGCGATGCCCATGACACTGCGGCACGTCAGCCCGCCCTGCTGGCCCTGGATCGCGTTCAGGCCCTGAACAATTTCACACCCCGCCTGCATCGCTTGCCGGCGCGCAGTCAGCGGATCGCCCTGCGCCGGGAAAATCGCCAGAACCGCATCCCCGATAAACTTCAGGATCTCACCCCCCTGGGCCTCGACCTGGGTCGCGACGGTCTCAAAGAACCGGTTCAACAGCTCCAGAAACGCTTCCCGACCCAGTTCTGCCTCCAATCGGGTCGAGTCGCGCATGTCACAAAACATGATCGCCGCGTCAATCTCGTCGCCATCTCCACGCCGAATGTCACCGCCCAGCACCCTGGCACCGGCGCGGGTACCCACATAGGTCTCCAGCAGAGCCTGCGCATTGCTGCGCTGATTGAAGACTTCGTAATAGCGGCTGATGATCGCCGAACACTCAAAAATCAAACCCAGGTTGGCGGTCGTGAACCCATCCGGATGATCCGAGGTGATCGTCATCACATTGGTCTGCCCATCCGAAAACGGCAAAGGCATCGCTACGTAATCGGTCGCCCCGGCGGCGCGCAGATCTTCGATCACCGGAAAGGCCGTTTCGGGATAGGACTCGCCCAGTTTCTGGCGCACCCCTCCCAGACCCCGCGAAACATGCAGCAGGGGGCTGTTTACAAAACTCGGGTGGTCGTAAATCTCGTAAGACGGCGCAAAGGTCTCAACCTCATCCCCTGCTTTGGTCCAGATATAGTTCTTGCCCGCAATCAGCGGATGCAAAGACCAGATCAGAATGTTGAGCCGCGACACAGCCACGCCATTTTCCACCAGCTTCTGCGCCAGCGCCTCGGTCAATGCCTCGGGTGTCTTGCAGGCCCAGGCCTGCCGCAACAGCCAATCAACCAGCGGACCGCTGACATGCCCGTCATCCGGTGCCACCAAAGGCGTGTTGCCTGTATCAATCTCTATACCGCTGGAGGGCATGAACCCGTAATAGCCCTCAATCGCACGGCTCTCGGGCAGGGCTTCGCCATAGGTCCAGGCGGCATTGGCCAAGGTCCGGTCCGGCAGGGCAATATCACGATAAGAGGCCGTGCCTTTGAACGGGCAAAAAGTCTGCAAGGGCGTGGGATGCGACAGAGGCAGCAGGATATCCTCGGGCGGGAAATACAGAACGGGCGACAGGCGGGTTTCATACATCACCTGCGCCCGCGTGCTGCTGGCCACCACCTGATCCCCAAAGCGCGCCGTGACCCGGTCGGGCCAGACCTTGGTGCGGATACCGTATCCACTCGAAATTTTGCCGGACTGCGTGTTCATGCTGATCTCCGTGCGGCCCATCCTTGGCGGAATTCCGCGGGTTCCCTCAAAATGGGGTGTCCAAATGCCTTTGCAAGTCAGCCAGATTGCGGAACACTGGCGCCACCCAGTCGGAGACCGCAAATGACTCGACCTCTCGCCCTTATCACCGCCGCATTGCTTGGCCTGACCGCATCACAAAGCCTGGCGGCCGGCCCGGCATACGCGCCCATCGGGTCACCCTGCTTTTGTGCGCAGGTGTGTAGCGCCCTGGGGGCGGATTATTCCGTCTGGACAGATCCAGCCGGGCAACAAACGTCAATGGCCGCATGCCCACCCGTCGCACGTGATGACATGTGGCGGCATGGACGCCTCTGCTCCTGCCACAGCCCCCTGGACTGGTACAAACTCCAAAACCAGCTGCGCCCGCCGGGCCCGTCGACGACTGGTGCCGAAAAACCCCCGTACAAAGGCCCGTGAACGGACCAGACCCAAAAGGTCACAAAACCCGGATCACGTCCTTGTCGATGGCCAACATATAGCCGCGCCGCGCAACCGTCTTGACCAACAACTCGCTCACCATCTGGTTGCCCAGCGTATCGCGCAACCGCTTGATCCGCGTTGCCCCGGCTGCCTCGTCGCATTCTGACGGATCCCGCCCGGTAATCATCGCCTCGATCTGAATGCCGGTCAGAATGTCGTCATCCATCCGCGCCTCAGCCAGAACCGAAAGCGTCTCGATTGCAGCCGCCGTCAGCTTGAAGTCCATATTGTTGAGGTAAACGGTGTTCTCATCCCGGCTCACCAGCAAAGAGTTCACCTGAATACCGGCCCGCTCAATCTGCGCCATCCGCCGGTTCAACACCACCAGCATGACCAAAAAGACCAGCGCCGCAATCAACAGGGCCGTTGCAAAGACCAGCAAAACGAAAATCACCAAGCGATAGCTCGCCAGCGTATCCGAAAAGGCCGTGCCGGATTGGGCCAGGATCTCCAACAGCTTGATCTCAGCCTGACTCTCCAGTTCGGCATTTTCAATAAACAGCCGCTCCACCCGCGCATTGAACGCATTGGCATCCGGCAGCGTCAGAAACAGAACCGTCGCCGCCCCAATCAGAATCACCACAATCGCCGCTATCCCTAACGCGACAATCCGGTTGCCAGATCGGCGCGTGTCAGTAACGGAGGTAGTTTGCACCGGCATCGGCTCTCCTTTGGGCCAGCCCCTCAGGGCCAAACACAGACAGCACCGTCAACAATGTCCACCCGCCCCGGGCCAGCCGAGGCGCCAGCTCTTGCGTGGCGGGTCCGGGGGCGCATTGGCCCTGGATCTTGGCAACCCCATAGTGCAACCGCAACGGCGCATCCTGCTTGGCCTTATAGTCTGCATAACACTCTGCTGACGCAGGTGCCCCAAGCAGCCCAATCGCGCCAATCAGCGCCAATATACGTATCGCTTGTCTCATGACGCCACACTGCCCCGGAGTCCGGCGATATTCAATAACAGGCTGATGTTGGACCGCTTTTTGCGCCGGTTATCCCATAACAAGCGGCCGATATTGCCTGAAATCGCCGTCCCGCCTCAATCTCGGCTCATCACCGCAACGGGCTGAACGCTTCAGCTCCCTCACCACCACAAACATCAGAGGCACCCATGAACAGATTCACAAAAGTCATCATCGCAACAGCCACAGCCGTCGCACTCGCATCATCCCTCGCCGCACCTGTCCGCGCCGGAGACGATACCGCCAAAATTCTGGCCGGGATCATTGGCGTCGCGATCCTGGGGGCAGTCATTTCGGACCTGGATGACAACGACCGCCACCGCCGCGCCCATCCCCGCCCACTGGTCCCGCCCACGCGCTCGGGGCACGGCTATCACGTGCAACCCACCCCGCGCCCCCTGCCGCCACAGGTGCAACGCTATATGCTGCCCTCCAAATGCGTCCGGGCCGGCAACATCCACGGTGGCAACGCTCTGCTGGGCCGTGGCTGCCTGCGCAAGAACTTCGTGCACGCAGAGGCGCTGCCCGGTTCTTGCGGCGTCAAATACTGGAACCAGAAACGCTCTGACGTGCGCCGTGGGTATTCGCTCAACTGCCTGCAACGTCACGGCTATCAGATGGCCGGCCATTAAGACCCGGCCGCCCCCGGGCATCCCCCGGAAAACGACCCAACACCTCACTACACCTAAGGGGGCAACCGCCCCCTCTTTTTGTGCGATTGCCCTCCGCTTCAACCTGGGCTAGCCCGATACCATGCACACCGGCCCTGATGACAGTTTGGAACAGACCCTTCGCGCCGACGGTCATATCCGCATCGCGGGCGTGGACGAGGTCGGCCGCGGTCCGCTGGCGGGCCCCGTAACGGCGGCTGCGGTGATCCTCACAGCTGACAACGTTCCCCCGGGCCTCAATGACTCCAAAAAGCTGACCGCCAAACGGCGCGAGTCGCTCGCCCAACAGATCCACGCCCAGGCCGAAGTCTCGATCGCGCACGCAACTGTCCAAGAGATCGACCAGATCAACATCCTGCGCGCCAGCCACCTGGCCATGGAACGCGCCGTCGCCGGACTGCCCACACCGCCCGACTTTCTGCTGATCGACGGCAACCTGATCCCAGCAAACCTGACATGTCCCGCACAGGCCATCGTCAAAGGAGACAGCCGATCCGTTTCCATCGCAGCGGCCTCAATTGTGGCAAAAATTTGTCGCGATCAAATAATGGTTGAATTGGCGCAACAGCATCCCGGCTACGGCTGGGAGACGAACGCCGGATATCCATCAAAAAGCCACAAACTGGCCCTGCAAAATCTGGGTGTGACCCCACATCATAGACGTTCGTTCAAACCTGTCCACAATATCTTGTATCAAGTTCTTTCGTAAATCGTTGTTTTAAAAAAGAATTTGACCACGAATCAGCAATGACTCATCCTGCCATTAACCAAACGAGCGTGAATGCGCCGGGGACAGAGGCAGAAAATGACCAAGACGAAAACCAAAGCGGCACTGCCGCTCAATCAAGTGCTGGCCGGCGATTGCGTGGCCGAAATGAACGCGTTGCCCGAGAAATCGGTCGACCTGATTTTTGCGGACCCCCCCTATAACCTGCAGCTCAAAGGGCAATTGCACCGCCCCGACAACAGCCAGGTTGACGCGGTGGATGACGCCTGGGACCAATTCTCGTCCTTTGCTGCATACGATAAGTTCACACGCGAATGGCTCAGCGCGGCGCGCCGCATTCTCAAGCCGAACGGTGCGATCTGGGTGATCGGGTCTTACCACAACATTTTCCGCGTCGGCGCTGCCATGCAGGATGCAGGCTATTGGTTGCTCAACGATGTGGTCTGGCGCAAATCCAATCCAATGCCCAATTTCCGGGGCAAGCGGTTGACCAATGCCCATGAAACCATGATCTGGGCCAGCCGGGACGAAGGCGCGAAATACACCTTCAACTACGAAGCGCTCAAAGCCCTGAACGAAGGCATCCAGATGCGCAGCGACTGGGTCCTGCCGATCTGCACCGGGCACGAACGGCTCAAGGACGCCAATGGCGACAAGGCCCACCCGACCCAGAAACCTGAATCTCTGCTGCATCGCGTCCTGGTCGGCACAACCAAACCCGGCGATGTGGTGCTGGATCCGTTCTTTGGCACCGGCACAACCGGCGCCGTGGCCAAAATGCTGGGCCGCGATTTCATCGGGATCGAACGCGAAGCCGCCTACCGCGAAGTCGCAGAGCGCCGCCTGGCACGTGTCCGCCGGTACGACCGCGACGCGCTTCAGGTCAGCGCCTCCAAACGCGCCGAACCCCGCGTGCCTTTCGGTCAACTGGTCGAACGCGGCATGCTGCGCCCAGGCGAAGTGCTGACCTCTCCGCGTGGCAAAACCGCCAAGGTCCGCGCAGATGGCACACTGATCGGCAATGACGTCAAAGGTTCCATCCATCAGGTCGGCGCCGCACTCGAAGGCGCCCCCAGCTGCAATGGCTGGACCTACTGGCACTACAAACGAGACGGCCGCATGGTCTCGATTGACGTATTGAGACAACAAATAAGAGCCGAAAATCAGGCCTGATCCCACCTCGTAATACCCAAGCAGTTACCGCCAGTGCGTGTGCTTTGTCACACAGCACTCACCTTGCCCCGCCTCACAGCGGGGCATTTTTCATGCAGACCGCCCAAACACACCCTATGTTACGCCCAATACGTTCCAACCCGGAGCCGCCGCATGGCCGATACCAGTTCACCTCGCGTGTATTCAGACCTCGATCTATCCGAGCGGCAGGCACAATCCGAGGCCGAAACCAACCGATTTACCGAGGCCGCGCTCCAGCGCCACAAAAGCGAAGGCATGGATCTGGCTGTCCGGGCGCGCTGGGCCGCGCTGGCCGTCGTGGCGGTGATGCTGCCCCTGCTCAATCCGAGTTGGGATGTTCTGTACCACCACTTCCTGCTGGCCCTGATGGCGCTGATCGGGCTTTTGGCGCGCCGCGTGGCGCGGGTCGGCCGGTCGCGTCTGGAGCTGCTGGTTCTGTTCCTGGATCTGGCCATCGTGACCATTGCCCTGGTGGCGCCCAATCCGCTGTCGACCCGGGAATGGCCCGACGCCAGCATCTACCAGTTCGAGACCTTCCAATACCTCTACATCATCCTCGCAGGGGGAACGATGGCCTATTCCTGGTCCACCATCGTTGCTATCGGCATCTGGACCTCGGGCATGTGGATCACCGCCGCCATCGCCATCTGGTGGTTCGGCAGCACCGATCCATCCATCACCCTCGCCCTGCAATCCGTGCTTGGCCTTGACCCGGAACTGGCCAACGCCATCAACCCCAACAACGCCAACTTCGACCTGCGCATCCAGCAGATCGTCGTCTTTCTGCTGGTCACAGGCTCGCTTGCGGTCTCCGTTAGCCGTTTCAACCGCCTTTTGCGCAGCAACGCCTCGCTCGAACGTGAACGTGAAAACCTCTCGCGCTACTTCTCTCCCAATGTCGTCGCCGAGCTGAGCCAGCACGATGAGCCGCTGAAACAGATCCGCAGCCACGACGTTGCCGTGCTCTTTGTCGACATCGTCGACTTCACCGCCTTCTCCGCAGGCCGCGACCCTAACGAAGTGATCGAGACCCTGCGCGCCTTCCATGCCCGGATGGAGTATGAGGTCTTCCGCTTCCACGGAACGCTCGACAAATATCTGGGCGATGGGCTGATGGCGACCTTCGGCACGCCAGAACCGGGCCAGACTGACGCCTCCAACGCGCTGCGCTGTGCCCGCGCCATGCAAGAGGCCGTGCATCACTGGAACCGGGACCGCGCCCGTCAGGGCGCAGCCCAGATCACCGCCAGCTTTGGTGTGCATTTCGGGCCCGTCGTCCTGGCCGATATCGGCAGCAGCCGGTTGGAATTTGCGGTCATCGGCGACACGGTCAACGTCGCCAGCCGGATCGAGCGTCTGACCCGTCAGCTCCCCGGCCACGTCGCCTTCAGCGACGCAACCCGCGAGCGGGTGATTGCCGAAATCGGATCACAGGATTCGGTCCTGAAAGGCGCGCGCAGACATCCCGACCAATCCATCCGCGGTCTGACGCAGGCCATAACCATCTGGACCGTGGACTGACGCCGCCGCGCTCCCTGCGGCCTAGTCGCGTTGCAGGGTCGCCAATGCTGCCCGTCGCGCGTCATCAATCCGGACCGGCCGATGGTGCGCCCGGTCCACATAGACATGCACGAAAAACCCCTCGGCCGCCGCGTCGTCGGAGCCTTCGGCAAACAGCCCGATCTCATACCGGACCGAGCTGTTGCCCAGCTTGGACACCCGTAACCCGGCCGTGATCCAACCCGGAAAGGCCAGTTCGGCGTGATACCGGCAGCCGGTTTCCACCACCAGACCATAGCTGTCGCTTTCCCGCACATCCAGCAAACCACGCTCGACCAGCCAGCCATTTATGGCCGTGTCAAACAACGTGTAATGCACCGCATTGTTCATGTGGCCATAGACATCATTGTCCATCCAACGCGTCTGCAAACGATAGAAATCGGCAAAATCAGCCCGCCGTGCAGGCCCGGAACGATCAGACATAGGGTGCGCTCACATTCAAAGTATGACTATCGACAAACCAGGTTCAGCACATCGCCTACAGGGACGCTTCATAGATCTGACGGGCATCCGCCTGCGTCACCTCGCGCGGGTTGTTCACCAGCAACCGCGTCTGGTTCATCGCATCACTCGCCAGCCGGTCCAGATCCCCCGCGCCAATCCCAACACCCCGCAACCCGGGCTCCAGCCCCAGATCGGTGTTCAATTCCGTCAACCGGTCGATCAATTCCGCCGTAATCGCCTGGCTGTCCCGGCCCATGTCGATGTCAGGAAAGATATGAGGCGCCAGCGCCGCATATTCCGCCCCGGCCTCTGGCGCATTGAACCGCATCACCTGGGCCAGAACCAGTGCGTTGGACAACCCGTGAGGCACGTGAAACAGCGCCCCCACCGGATAGGCCAGCGCGTGTACCGCCGCCACCGGCGAATTTGCAAAAGCCTGCCCAGCCAGCATCGACCCCAGCAACATATTCGCCCGCGCTTCGCGATTTTTCCCATCGGCCACAACAGCCCGGATATTGCCCGCCAACAGGTCCAGCGCCTGCACCGCCAGCATCCGGCTGATCGGATTATTGTTGGCACTGCGCGAGGTATAGGCCTCGATCGCATGCACCATCGCATCCACACCGGTCGCCGCCGTGATCGCAGGCGGCAGGCCCAGGGTCAGATCACAATCCAACACCGCAATATCCGGCAGGATCAAAGCAGAGCTGATGCCCTTCTTTTCCGAGGTCCCGGTGGTCAGAATCGAAATCGGCGTCACCTCGGACCCGGTGCCGGCCGTCGTCGGGACCAGCAACAAAGGCTTGCGCTGTCCGCGCGCCTGCGCCACGCCGTACATCTCGTCCAGAGGCTGCGCGCTGCCCAGCAACAAGGCCACAACCTTGGCCACATCCATCGAACTGCCGCCACCAAAGCCGACAACACAATCCGCACCCGCCTGCGCCGCCAACCCGGCGGCCTCCTGCACCGCGCTCGCCTTTGGATCGGCCTCGACCTTGTCATAAACCGTCACGGCGAAACCCTGCTGGCGCAGATGATCCAGCGCCGCATCCGCCAATCCCAGCGACATCAGCCCGGGATCCGTCACAAAAAACACCGCCGCCCCGGGCTCTACCCCCGGCAGATCGGCCAGACTCTCTCCCAGCCGAGCGGCCCCACCCGCGATCTGTCGCACAGATGCAGTCGTATTGAAGATGAAATCGCCCATGTCTTCTCCTCCTCAGCGGCCCATTCGGCGCGCAGAACGTCCGGGATATCCACAAGAAAGTAAAGCGCTTAGCGGGCCAACGTCCAGATCCCGAACCCGGCAATCATCCGCACAGTTCAATCCGCCCGCCCTGCGCCCAAAAGCAACGCGCCCGCCTATCGCGGCAGCGGCAAGGTCTGTTTGACGTAAGGCGCCCAGTCGGTGATCTCGGGGTAATACATCTGCCGCCATAGCCGCACCCGCGGGTTCATCATCCGCCGCCACAGCGGAGGTATCAGCGCAAAAATCGTCATCACCGGATAGCCATACGGCAACTGAGGCGCCTCGGTCCGCGCATAGGTCTGCAACAGGGGAAACCGCCGATCCGGCTTGTAATGATGGTCGGAGTGACGCTGCAAATTGATCAGCAACCAGTTCGAGGCCTTATGCGCCGCGTTCCAGCTGTGCTGGGGTTTGACATGTTCGTATTTGCCCTCGCCCAAATGCTTGCGGGTCAACCCGTAGTGCTCCACGTAGTTCACCAGCTCCAGCTGCCAGATCGCCGTGGCCGCCTGCACCAGGAACAGGCCAACACCGGCCCAACCGCCCAACACCCAGGCCAGGATCAGCATCGCCCCCTGCAACGCCCAATATTTGAAAAACGGGTTCGACAGATCCGTCCACGGCAAATCCTTGCGCGCCAGCATCGCCTGTTCGGCCCGAAAGGCCGACCGCAGACATTGCCACAACACACGCGGGAAAAACCGGTGAAAACTCTCATTGTATCGCGCCGTCACCGGATCGCGCGGGGTGCCCACATACCGGTGATGCACCAGCAAATGCTCCGAGCGGAAATGCGAATACAACACCATGGACAACAACAGATCGCCCATATTGCGCTCCAGGCGGTTTTTCTGATGCATCAGCTCATGGCTGTAGTTGATCCCGATGGTGCCGGTCATGACCCCGACGCTGATAAACAACACCAGTTTTTCAAACCCGCTCAGATGATCCGCATGGGTCGCATACCAGATCAACCCGAACAGGGTGACAAACTGCAATGGCGTCCAGATCAATGTGATCAACCGATACCACCCCAGCTCCTCGTCATCCGTGTCCGGATCCTGATTGGCCAGGTTCAGGCCCGCCACATAATCGGCCAGGGCAAACATGTACCAGGTGAACACCGGCAACAGCACCAGGGTCCAGCCGCCATAAAGGCCCGAAATCCAGGCCAGCGGGATCAAAACCAGCGAAACCCAGAAAGGCAGGGCCGCACTGGGGGCAGAGAAAGGGCGCTCGGCGGTCATATCCAGACTCCGGTTCTTTGGCTCACAGGGGTCGACGTCATCTCGTCCCAGACTGAGGCTTCCTCCAGCAAAATTCAACCGCGCCCGGGATCTTGCGACAAATCAAACGCCTTGCGCATCACCGTCGGCAGATCCGAGGGGCGAAACTGCGCCCTGGGCAAAAACAGGCCCGGGCCCGGTGGGCAATCCTGCGGTAAATGGGCGGTTTTCACGGTCAGGATCAAATGGAAATGCGTGAACGTATGGCGCACCTCGCCCGGCAAATCCTGCCATTCGGCGTCACAGGGCGGGGCCTCGGCGGCAATCTCGCCCCAGTCAGAGCCGGGCCAGCCCAGCATTCCGCCCAACAGCCCCTTGTCGGGTCGCCGCTCCAGCAACCAGGCCCCATCCGCGCGCTGCCCCAGATAGACGATTCCGCGCCGGGTCGGCTTGGGTTTCTTGGGGGTCTTGGCCGGCAAATCAGGCGCGGTGCCCGCCTGGCGCGCCACACAGGGTGTGCGCCAGGGGCAAATTCCACATGCGGGCGATTTGGGCGAACAGATCGTCGCGCCCAGATCCATGACCGCCTGGGCATAATCCCCGGGCCGCACCTCGGGCGTCAGCCGCGCCGCGTGCGATTTCAGCTCGGGCTTGGCGGCGGGCAGGGGGGTCGCCACATTGTAAAGCCGCGCCATCACCCGCTCCACATTGCCATCCATCACCGTTTCCGGCTGATCAAACGCAATGGCCGAAATCGCCGCCGCCGTATAAGGCCCGATCCCCGGCAGGTTCAGCAGCTCGTCGTAGCTGTCAGGAAAACGCGCATCATGCTCTTGCGTGACTTGCCGCGCGCATTTCAACAGGTTGCGCGCCCGCGCGTAATATCCCAGCCCGGCCCATTCCCCCATCACATCCGCATCCGGCGCAGCGGCCAAGGCGGTGACAGTCGGCCACAGGGTCGTGAACCGCAGGAAGTATGACTGCACGGCCGCAACTGTCGTCTGCTGCAACATGATCTCTGACAACCACACCCGATAAGGGTCGGGCATTTCACCCTCGGCACGCCCTTGCGGCGACACGCGCCAGGGTAAAACACGGGCATGACGGTCATACCACGCCAACAGATCCGCCGATTCAGGCAGGGCAGAGGGGGCGTCACGCATTGTTTATGGCTCCAGTTGCGGGTTTTGCTGGTACGTACCAGCCCGCCGTTTAAAATAGTCCGCAACAGAAAGGATGACACCAATGCCGTCCCGTCAATCCACAACCAAGGGCTTCAGGCAAACCTCCAGCCTGCTGACCAAGAATATCCGCAAGGTTGCCGAATCCCGCGGCTTTGCAGTTGCGCGCCTGTTGACCCATTGGGACGACATCGCCGGTCCGCGCCTTGCGGCCATCGCCCGCCCGGTTGACGTGACCTACGGCAGGGGCGGTTTTGGCGCAACGCTCACCGTGCTCACCACCGGACCACAGGCCCCCATGCTTGAAATGGAGAAAGACCGCCTGCGCGAACGGGTGAATGCCACCTATGGCTACAACGCGATCTCCCGCATCCGCATCACCCAGACCGCCGCCACCGGCTTTGCCGAGGCTCAGGCCCATTTTGCCGGCAAACCCAAAAGCAAAGCGGCCGGTAAAACCGCCGAATCCGACACCAAGACCGTCACCCAGGCCTCGGCCATCGCCAGCCCGGTCTCTGACGACACTCTGCGCTCGGCCCTTGAACGCCTGGGCCGCAACGTACTATCCAGACACAAAACCTGATATGAGGCACGACATGATCCGCATTAAATCCGTCCTTGGGGCCGTGGCCCTCGCCGTGCTCAGCACAGGCGCCTGGGTTGCCACAGGCGCCCTCCACACCGGCCAGGCCATCGCCCAAGAGCAGGCGCCAGACACTTCCAGCATCATCGACATGACCATCGGCGCCGAGGATGCGCCGATCGAAATGATCGAATACGCCAGCTACACCTGCCCCCATTGCCGGGCCTTCCACGAAGATGTGTTCAAAAAGCTCAAGACCGAATACATCGACACCGGCAAAGTGAAATTCACCTACCGCGAGGTCTATTTCGACCGCTTCGGCCTTTGGGCCTCCATGATCGCCCGATGCGCCGGACCAGACCGCTTCTTTGGCGTGAATGACCTGCTCTATGCCGGTCAGACAGAATGGACCCGCGCAGGCGGCGGCGACCCGGCTGCCATTGTCGAAGAACTGCGCAAGATCGGCCGCCTCGCTGGCCTGGGCAACGAAGAACTCGACGCCTGCATGCAAGACGGCGACAAGGCCCGCACATTGGTCGCCTGGTATCAGGAAAACGCCGAAGCGGACGACGTCAAAGGCACACCCAGCTTTGTCATCAATGGCAAAAAAGTCTCCAACATGAGCTGGAGCGATTTTCAGGCCTACCTCGACTCAGAACTGGGAAGTTGATGCCAGGTCCACTGCACGGGCTCAAAGTTGTCGAACTGGCCCGCATTCTGGCCGGCCCCTGGGCCGGTCAGACGCTGTCTGACCTCGGCGCTGACGTTACCAAGGTCGAGGCCCCGCGCGGCGATGATACCCGCGCCTGGGGTCCTCCGTTTGTCACCCGCGACGACGACGTATCCGCCGCCTATTTTCACTCCACGAACCGGGGCAAAGCCTCGGTAACCATTGATTTCACCACCCCGGCCGGTCAGGCGCAATTGCGCGACCTGATCCGCGATGCGGACATCCTGATCGAAAACTTCAAGGTTGGCGGGCTCAAGAAATACGGGCTGGACTATGACAGCCTCAGCGCGCTCAATCCGCGGCTGATCTATTGCTCCATCACCGGATTTGGTCAAACCGGTCCCTACGCCCATCGCGCGGGTTATGACTTCATCATCCAGGGCATGTCCGGGCTGATGTCCATCACCGGAGAGCCAGACGGGCAACCTCAGAAATCCGGCGTCGCAATCACCGATGTGTTCACCGGCGTCTATGCCGTCTCGGGCATTCTGGCGGCGCTGCACCAACGCCACAGCACCGGGCGCGGGCAGCACATCGACATGTCCCTGCTGGATGTCGCAGTAGCGGTCACCGCCAATCAGGCGCTGAACTACCTGACCACAGGCGTCTCACCGGGGCGCATGGGCAACGCCCATATGAACCTGACACCCTATCAGGTGTTCGATACATCCGACGGCCATATCATCATCGCCACAGGCAATGACCCGCAATACCAACGGCTCTGCAACATCCTGGGCCTGGATGAAATGGCAACCCACCCCGATTACCTGCACAACAAGGACCGCCTGGCCAATCGCCGGGTGATGATCGCCCGCCTGAATGGCGCAACGGTCCAGCGTACCAAGGCCGATCTGCTTCAGGCCTGCGAGGCACAGGGCGTGCCCGCCGGCCAGATCAATACCCTGGCCGAGGTCCTCTCTGACCCGCATGTGATCGCCCGTGGCATGGAGATTGAACTCGACGGTGTGCCCGGCATACGGGCCCCCTTTCAATTCTCCGATGCAGAGCTTGCCCTGCACCGGCCCGGCCCAAAACTCGGCGAAGACAATCCCGAATAACAGCGCCCCGAACAAGGGCACCCTGTCACCCGTGATCGGATCAGATCACGACATCAGCCCGGCACCCTTTGCCGGGCTCACAGGTCAGGTTCAGAGATCGGGCGCAACCGTCTGGATCATCGCGCGCAACCCATCGCCCTGCGCCACATTCAGGCGCACGGGCAACGTGATCACCTTGTGCCGAAAACTTGCAGGCAGGCGCACAGCGTCTTTCTCGGTCGTGACCAATTGCGCGCCCAAGGCCGCAGCCTCACTCTCCAGACGCCCCAGCAACGCAGCCGAAAGGCTCTGATGATCGTCCAACGGCTCGGCCCGCACCACCTGCGCACCCAGATCCCGCAATGTCGCAAAAAACTTTGCCGGATTGCCGATCCCGGCAAAGGCCATGACCCGTTCGCCCTCCCAGCTCATCCCGGTCTGCAAGGGCTCCAAGTGGGCGCGGAACTGCGGCACCGTCACCTCCGGCCCCCAACGCGCCGCAAATTGAGCCTGCGCGGCATCGGATCCGATCGACAAAACCGCATCCGCCCGCGCCAGACCCGGGCCGACAGGCTCGCGCAAGGGACCCGCCGGCAGGCAGCGCCCATTGCCAAACCCCTGCGCCGCATCCACCACAACCAATGAAAACGCCTTTTTGACCGAGGGGTTCTGATGACCGTCATCCAGAACAATCACCGTCGCACCTGCCGCCTCGGCGGCCCGTGCGCCCGCAGCCCGGTCGCGTGACACCCAAACCTCGGCAAAGGCGGCCAGCAACAATGGCTCATCCCCCACTTCCGAGGCCGAATGCACAGTCGGATCCACCCGAACCGGCCCGGTCAGCGACCCGCCATAGCCCCGAGTCACCACATGCGGCGTGTGAAACCCGGATTGCAGCTGCGTTAAAATCCAAATCACTGTGGGCGTCTTTCCCGTCCCACCTGCGTTGATATTGCCAACGCAAATCACCGGCACCTCGCCCCGATGCTCTGGCGCACGCGCCACACGCCGCGCAGTTGCTCCGCCATAAAGCGCGCCCAATGGGGACAGCACCGCCGCCTGCCATCCGGGCGGGCGAAACCAGAAATCAGGCGCCCGCACGATCTGCCTCCGCCTCGTTCAACAAATCATCCGCCAGACCGGTGATGCGCGCCACCACCTCTGCGCCTTCGGTCGCCACATCCCACCCGGCCAACGCCATCCGCGCGGCCCGATCCGGCGCAATCAACCGCGCCACCTGCGCCCCCAGCGCATTGCCATCCGGCACCAATTGCGCGCCCCCGGCCATCGTCAACCGCAAATACGCCTCTGCATGCGTCCCCACATGCGGCCCGTGCAATACGGCCGAGCCCAAGGCCGCCGCATTCAACGGACACCGGCCCTCAGTTCCTGGCACCAGCGAATGGCCCACAAAGCTTTGCGGCGCGATGCGATACCACAGACCCAGATCTTCCGGCTCATCCGCCACCAGTACCTGCACCTGATCATCAATCGGATCCCCCAGATGCCACACCGCATGGCGCAGCGTCATACCCTCCAGCAGATCCAGCAGATCCTGCCGATAGGCCGGATCCTCCAGCACAATCACCAACAACAACCGATGCGCATGACGCACCGCATTTCGATGCGCCGTCACAATATATCCAAACTCGTCCGGATGCGAAAACGCCGCCATCCAGACCGGTCGCCCAACCAATTCCCGGGATACCTCTGCCACTTCCTCGTCCGGGCAATCCGGCGGTGTCGGAACCTCCCGCAATGGCCGGGTGACCTCTATCCGCTCGGCTGGCAACCCCGCCCGCCGGATCAGCTCGGCAGCGCCCTCACTATTGGCCAGTACATGAGAAAACCGGCTCAACGCCTCCTGCAACGGGTCCGAGAACCACCGCCGCTTGCGCTTTTGAAACCCGCTTTCATCGCCATCCAGCAGGATCATCCGCGTGCCGGCATCGCCAGCCTGACGGATCACCGCCCCGTTCAGATACCCGCCGGACCAGATCCCCAGATCAGGCCGCCAGTTTTGTATAACCTGCCGCCCCGGCCCGCCTCCTGGCGCGGACAAAGGCGCCACCGCGTCACATACCGCGTCCAGCGCTTCGGGCGGTCGGACCAAAGCGGGATCATAGGTTGCCACCAAACTCAAATCATCGCGCTGCGAAACCAGGGTCTCGGCAATGCCGCACAGAACCGACAACCGTAGATCCGATGTCGCATGAATCCACAGAACCTGCCCCTCCCGCCGCGCCTGCGACGCGCCCGCCTCGGGACGACGCGACAGCCCGGACAAACCCAGGGCGCGGGTCATCCGACCAAACCGGCAGTGGGACGAAAACAGGACAGGGGACTCTCCTTGTTACAGATGACGCGGCAGATCATGTTAGCCTAAGCACAGACTCAATCGGGTCAAGCAGGGGCCAGTTCGGCGATCACCTGCGCATGCAGCACCGGGTTGGCCGCAACCACACCCTTCAATGCGGGATGCGCATTGTTGAACCGCAACGCCGCGCCGGTCTTGTCCGAGCATACAACCCCCGCCTCACGCTGGATGATATCCCCGGCGGCTATGTCCCATTCCCAGGCATCGCGCAGGGTCAGCATCCCGTCAAACCGCCCCTGTGCCACCAACGCCATGCGATAGGCCAGCGACGGGCGATACCCCCGCTTGAACGCAGGCGCCCCATCGCGCCAGTGCCGGGCGTCCAGAACAGGCCGCGCGGCCAGAAATTCAGCGTCCTGCAAACGCGCCTGCCCGGCGACCCGCAACGCTGCTCCGTTCAATTGCGCCCCGGCGCCTGCCGCAGCCGTGAACATCCGCTCGCGCATCGGCAGGTAAACCACCCCGGTCACCGCAACCCCATCCTCAACCACAGCAATGGAATGCGCCCAGGTCCGCGACCCTTCCTTGAAACTGCGCGTGCCATCAATCGGGTCCACGACAAACACCCGCGACCGCCCCAACCGCTCGGTGTTGTCCTCTGTCTCTTCCGACAGCCAGCCATAGTCAGGACGCGCCGCACGCAACTGCTCTTCCATCAGCGCGTTCACGGCCAGATCCGCCTCTGTGACCGGCCCGGCACCATCCGGCTTTTCCCAGGTTTGATAGCTCTTGTCGAAATAACGCGCCGCGACCACGCCCGCCGCCTCGGCCACGCGGGTCAACAGCGACAGATCACTCTCCGGCAAGCGTCAACCCCTCGATCAAAAGCGATGGCACCACGCGCGACAAATGCAGCCGTGCGTCGTTTGCAGGGATCATCCGCAACAGCATGTCACGCAAATTCCCCGCAATCGTGCATTCGTTGACCGGATAGGCAATCTCGCCGTTTTCCACCCAAAACCCCGAGGCCCCGCGCGAATAGTCACCGGTCGTCGGGCTGATCGTGCTGCCAATCATGGACGTCACCAACAACCCCGTGCCCATCTGAGCGATCAAATCCGCCCGGCTCGCCTCGCCCTGGCTCAGAGAGATGTTCCAGCTGGACGGGGACGGCGGCGAAGAGATGCCCCGCGCCGCATTGCCCGTCGGTGCCATCTCCAGCTTGCGCGCACTGGCCAGATCCAGCGTCCAGCCGGTCAAAACCCCCTGATCCACAATCACCCGCCGACGCGTGGGCAGACCCTCGCCATCAAAAGGACGCGAGGCAAAGGCCCGCGCCCGATGCGGATCTTCGACAACAGACAAATGCGCCGGCAACACCTGTTCACCCAACGCATCGCGCAGCCAGGATGACCCGCGCGCAACAGAGGCCCCATTACACGCTGCCAACAAATGCCCGATCAAAGAGCTTGAAATCCGTTCGTCAAACAACACCGGATAGCTCCCGGTTGCCGGTTTGCGCGCGCCGGCCAGATCACAGGCCCGCAATCCGGCGCTGCGCCCGATGTCCTCGCTCTGGCGCAAATCCGTCCGAAACACCCGCGCGTCCGCGTCATAGTCCCGCTGCATATCCGTGCCGGTGCCGGTGATGGCCGAACAGCCAACACTGCTCTGCGTGCGGGCATAGCCCCCGGCGAACCCATTGGTGGCCGCCAGATGAATTTCGGTCTCCGAATAGCTCGCGCTGGCACTTTCAACCTGCGTCACGCCAGATACACCCAGCGCGCCCGCTTCCGCCGCCAGCGCCTCTTGGGTCAGCGCATCGGGCGATGGCGCATCGGCCGGATCCGACAATTCCAACGCGGCCACATCCCATTGCGTACACAGCTGGTCCGGCGCAGCAATCCCGACATAGGGATCCTCCGGCGCCTCATTGGCCATCGCCACGGCCCGCTCGGCCAAAGCGTTCAGCGTGGCTGCGCTGACATCCGACGACGATACAATCGCCTGCCGCCGCCCCTGCAAAACCCGCAAGCCCAGATCAATCCCCTCCGAACGCTCCACATGCTCCAATGTTCCGCCCCGAGTCTCCGCGACCAGCGATGTGCCGCGCACGGCCAATGCCTCTGCCGTCTGCGCGCCCGCAGCCTTGGCCGCATCCAACAGCGCCGTGGTGAGTTGCTCTAACGTTTGTGTCATGTCCTGGCCCGCTTTTGTCTCTCTCGCAGGTAGCCCCAAGGCCCCTCAACCGCAAGAGGGCCCCGCAATCAAAGAAGGCCGCGCAATGGCGGCCCCCTCAAACGGTTCTGATATCCAGCGCTTACTGAATACGCTGCCCGTTGGCCATGATATGACCTTCGGCGTTCATCTCGATCTTCGAGGTCAACGTGTCGTCCCCTTCGCCCGGAACGGCCAACATGCCCATCATCATCCGGGCCCCCATCGCATCCTGATCCGAAAGCAGACCCATCGTGATCAATTTGTCGATCAGCCCATTGGCACCAACCAGCTTCAGGTTCACCTCGCCTGCGGGCTGCGGAATCCCGACACCCGGCATCATTTTGGAATTGTCAAAGGTGACATCCCCCGTCCCGGTCAACTCGGCGCCAACGGCCGAAATCAACAGGTTGCGGATCGCCAGCGAGTCAAACTCTGCCGGAGCTGTTTCAGAGTTCTCCAGATCCGCCGTCACAGCAGGGTCCAGAAAATCTACCAAAATCTTCGCCTTGCCGGCCAGATCCACCAGAATGGTCGCCGGGTCACGAGGCAACACTGCACCGGCATCAAAGATATTCCACAGCATGTCGGACATGGTGAAATCACCCAATGTCACGCCCAGCTCGAAATCCTGCGCCTCGTCCGATTGGCTCAAAGGCATCATCAGGCGCATGCCATATTTCGCCATTTCCAACGACACCGGAAACGGGATTTGGGATCCGGATACATTGATCGCAGTCTGCTTTTGGCTCAAACCGTAAATCAACTGCGCCGCGCTCATCGCGAATTCCAGATCTCCGCCCTGCGATGCGCTGGAGTATTGAAAACTCGCCCCGTCCCCTGTGCCATTCACATCCAGTTTGCCACTGTCGTAACTGCCGGTTCCGCTGCCTTCAAAACCCGCCTTCAACATCGCCTGGAGGTCGTAAGGCATTTTTTCCAAAGGAGTAGTAGAGGACGCTTCAAACGCCAGTCCAACGACCGACCCAACCACTGTTCCGGTCGCCGCTTCGCTGTCATCGCTTTCAGGGACGTCGAAGGCAATGTCATAAGACAGGGAATCAACGTTCATAGCCTGCGTCGCAACGCGCATATCACCAATTGCCATTTTGGTGTTGCCACCCGCATTGGTCATTTTAACCAATACACTGACATTCGATGACATGTCTTCGCCGTCGACCATCAAGGATGCCAATTGCATCGACATGCTGGGCGCGGTGTAGGTATACGTCAGATCCGTCGGCGTCCCGGCCGCGGTCATGGACATGCCGCTTTGTTCAATGTTCACCGTCAGCGCAAAGGGCTTTTCGGTTTCCATGTCGGTTCCGGAAAATTCCATTGGCATGACCGCCGGCAGCATGATTGACACGCTCCCATCGCCATTTTCCATGAATTCCATCTTGTCCGCGCGCATGGTCGCTACCATGTCCGCGCCCGCACCCTCTGCGGCCGCCATGGCCATCGTGACATCACTGACCGTCAGGGTATTGCCGGACTGGCTTTGCGTGCCCGTCACCTCATACCCGTTGGCCTCCATATAAGAGACCCAATCAGACCAGACGTCCTGGCCCTTCAAATCCGCCCATGCAGGGCCGCAAACAGCGGCAAGTGCAACCACCGCCGCACTACAATATCCAAATCTGAAATTCATAAAGAAGCCTTTCCATAGAACAACGCGTTAACCGCAAATGGCCCAAAACTAACCTGATCAAAGACATAGGCTGGACCCTCGCTTCACACAAGACTACCACAGGATTGAGCGATCAAAGAGACTGGAAAACCTGACATGGACACAAAAACTGTATTGATCACAGGCGCCAGCCGCGGAATCGGCGCTCAGGCTGCGCGGGTTTTCGCGCAGGCCGGCGCGAATGTTTGCCTGGCCGCCCGCTCAACCACAGAGATAGAATCACTGGCCGACGAACTGGGGCCGCGCGCCATTGCTCTCGCGTGCGACGTCAGCCGCTATGCCGATCTGGACCGCGCCGTCCGCACCTGTTGCGATCAATTTGGCGGGCTGGACGTGCTGATCAACAACGCCGGCGTGATCGAACCCATCTCGCATCTGGCCACCGCCGACCCCGATGGCTGGGCGCAGGCCATTGATATCAACCTCAAAGGCGTCTTTTACGGCATGCGCGCCGCCTTGCCGGTGATGATGGCCGCAGGCGGCGGCACCATCCTGACCGTCAGCTCAGGCGCCGCCCACCACCCGATCGAGGCCTGGAGCCACTATTGCTCGTCCAAGGCAGGCGCCGCCATGCTGACCCGCTGCGCCGACCAAGAGGCCAGCGAACACGGCGTCCGCGTCATGGGCCTGTCGCCGGGCACCGTCGCCACCCAGATGCAACGCGAAATCAAATCCTCGGGCATCAACCCTGTCAGCCGCCTCAACTGGGAGGACCACATCCCAGCCGACTGGCCCGCCCGCGCCCTGCTCTGGATGTGCACCCCCGACGCAGACCCGTTCATCGGAACCGAAATCTCTCTGCGCGACCCCGACATCCTCTCCCGGATCGGCCTGCAATGATCCACCTCACCAAACAAGACGGGCTCTGGATCGTCACCATCGACCGCCCGGACAAGGCCAATTCGCTGACCGCGCAAATGCTTGACCAGCTGGTTACAATAGCCGAGAACGCCACCCAGGCCCGCGCCCTGATCCTGACCGGAACCGGGCGCGTCTTCAGCGCCGGGGCGGATCTGGAAGAGGCCCGCGCCGGGCTGGCAACCTCTGACGTGTGGGAACGGCTCTCGGGCGCCATCGCGGCGCTGCCGGGGCTGACCATCGCCGCGCTCAACGGCACATTGGCCGGAGGGGCGACGGGCATGGCTCTGGCCTGTGACCTGCGTCTGGCCGTGCCAGAGGCCAAATTCTTCTATCCGGTGATGAAACTGGGCTTTCTGCCCCAGCCATCCGACCCGGGCCGTATGGCGCGCCTCATCGGTCCGGCCCGCACCAAACTGATCCTGATGGGCGGGCAAAAAATCACCGCCCCAGAGGCGCTCTCCTTTGGCCTGGTGGATCAGATCGTGCCCGCCGACCAGCTTCTGACCCAGGCCCGCGCCCTCACGCAGGACATCTGCGCCGCGCCGCTGGACATCGCGCATCAAATCGGACGGCTCTGCAACGGGTGATCCCCTCCGGGGCCGACCCACCAAAACAGAAGGAGACAGGCCATCCCCCACCCGCGCAAGACCGCCGCCGTCATCGGCGCAGGCCCCGCCGGGCTGATGGCCGCACAGGAACTGGCCGCTGCCGGCCTGCACGTGCGCCTGTTTGACGCCAAACCCTCCATTGGCCGCAAATTCCTCATGGCTGGAAAATCCGGCCTGAACCTCACCAAATCCGAAGACATCGCGCCCTTCCTGACGGCTTATTCAGAGGCCACAGATTGGCTGACGCCCATCGTCTCCGCCTTTGGGCCCGAGGCGGTACAGGCCTGGGCAAGCGGCCTGGGCCAGCCCCTGTTCACCGGCAGCACCGGCCGCGTGTTTCCCAAAGCGATGAAGGCCTCCCCCCTCCTGCGCGCCTGGCTCGCCCATCTGGCCCAGCTTGACGTCCAGACCAACCTGC
Organism: Marinibacterium sp.; assembly: GCA_034670145.1. Lineage (GTDB taxonomy): Bacteria > Pseudomonadota > Alphaproteobacteria > Rhodobacterales > Rhodobacteraceae > HXMU1420-2. The sequence goes on along the minus strand of JAXMOA010000018.1, from coordinate 60,775 downwards.
GCTGGCGCTGGCGGGGATGGGACGGCGCGGACCTGCAATTCGACACACCCCAAGGGCCCACGACCATCACCGCAGATGTCACCGTGCTGGCGCTGGGCGGCGGCAGCTGGGCGCGGCTCGGCTCTGATGGGGAATGGACGCTTGTGCTGGCCGCAGCCGGGGCCGATATCGCCCCGTTCCAACCGGCCAATGCAGCGGTGAGCATCGCTTGGTCGCCCTATATGACCCGCCACTTCGGCGCGCCCCTCAAAGGCGTGGCGTTTCACGCCGCCGGCCAGATCAGCCGGGGCGAGGCCACCCTGTCCGCCACCGGTATCGAAGGCGGCGGTGTCTACACGCTCTCTCCGGCTTTGCGCAACGGGGCCACGCTCACCCTCGATCTCGCCCCGGATCTCTCGGTTGAGGCAGTCACGGCCCGGCTGGAAAAGCCTCGCGGCAAAACCAGCCTGACCAATCACCTGCGCAAGACATTGGGCATTCAGGGGCCAAAACTGGCCCTGTTACAGGAATGCGCGCGCCCCCTGCCGTCCGCCCCGGCACAGCTGGCCGCCGTGATAAAATCCCTGCCCATCCCGGTCGCTGGCCTTGCCCCGCTCGACACTGCGATCTCCACAGCAGGGGGTGTGGGCCAATCCGCGCTGACCGCTGACCTGATGTTGCAGGCCAAACCGGGCGTCTTCTGCGCCGGTGAAATGCTGGACTGGGAGGCCCCGACCGGAGGCTACCTGATCACGGCCTGCCTCGCGACAGGGCGCTGGGCCGGCCGGGGCGCGGCGCGCTGGGCGGGGGCCGAACCGGCACCCGCCTGACCCCACATCGGTTGATTTAGCCCAATTTGGCTCCGGCCGCCTTGAACGCAGGCCGGGCCCGCATGTCCCGACCATAGTCGCGCAGATTGTCCGCGACCTGCGGAAACTCCATGCCGCGCGCCCAACCCAGACAATGAACCGCCAGAATATCCGCAATGGTCATCGTCTCACCCATCAGAAACGGCCCCGTAAACGAGTCGCTCAACCGGGTCGCATTGGTCTCAAACTCCCATTTGAACGTTTCGATCACCGCGGGCACCCGCCGCTCTTCCGGCAGGATCATGGCATGCCGCGCCGCCATCCACAGCACCGAATCAAACTCGTCACACAGCCGCTGGGTCATCGCATCCTGCTGCGCGCGCTGCACAGTGCCCGCCTCAAAGGTCAGCGCACCATGCACATCCGCCAGATAGGTCATGATCGCCACAGAATCCGTGATCACATCATCCCCAACCTTCAACGCCGGAATCTTGCCCGTCGGATTGACGGCGCTGATCTCGGGGCCACGTGGCGAGGCCGTAACCATCTCATAAGGCTGGCCCAACTCCTCCAACATCCACATCACCCGAAACGCGCGGCTGCGCGTGGTCCCGTAAACCGTATACATGCCCAATCTCCCTCTCAGTGCTTATTTCAAACCGGGCGGCTGTACCTCAGCCAAACCCGCAACCCGTTCACCGCGCGCGTCCCATCATCGACAAACGGATCAAGGCCCGCTCCATCACAGCCATTGCAGGCGCGGTCTGCCCGGCGGAGCGCAATTGCAGGTCCGTATCCGTCAACAGGGTCAGCGCGGCCTCCAGCCGCGCCGGGCCCCAGGTGCCGGCCTGCCGCACAATCCGGTCCCGGCGTGGGCCAAAAACCGGTGGCCGCAACCGGCCTACACCCGCCGCAGGCCCGCCAGGGTCCGAGGCCGCCGCATACAAAGTGCGGAAATGCCGCGTCGCGCCAATGCACAGGCTGACCGCATTGGTGCCCTGTGCCTGCAACCGGCGCAACATCGGCCCGATCTCGCCACTGCGCGCCTCGGCCACGATGTTCAGGATATCGTCCAGCGCGGCTTCCACGGATTGCGGGGCGCAGGCCTCGATATCCTCTGGCGTCAAAGGCGTTTCATCGCCGCGTTTGTACAATCCCGTCTTATCCACCAATTGCGCGAAATCTCCGGGGCTCAACTGAGTCGCATAGGCCCCCAACAAGGTCTCGGCATCCCGCGACACCTGCCGCAAACCCGCCGCCTGCAACTTGGCCTCAATCTCGGCCCGCGACGGCGGATCATCGTAAATCCCGACCGCATAGGCATTGGGATGCGATTCAAACGCCTTGCGCAGCTTGGAGCTCGCCTTCAACGCACCAGCCGTCACAACCAGACAGGCATCGCCAGGCTCCCAGGCCTCCAGGGCCGAAATCACACCAGGCGCCGCCGCATCCGTGGTTTCCTCGACAAAAACCGCCCGCTGCCCCGGGAAAAACCCGACCGCCTTGACTGCATCCAGCGCCATCGCCGGATCCGACCGCAGCCCGGCACCGGGCATCCGCGTCAGCCGCATCTCTTCTTCGGCCCCATCGCCCAGCAAAGCCGTCAACACCTGCTGCCGGCGCAGCGCCACGCGCATCGGGTCCTGCCCGTAAATCAGCAATCCAGCCCGCGACGGATCCGGCTTGGCAAAATACCCCGGTGCATCCCGTCCCGAAAGCTTCACCCAGGCACCTCCGCCAGACTGTAGATCTGAGTCGTGATCTGCTCGGCCAGAATACCCATCAACCGCCGGCGTGCATCCCGCTCCGAGGCCAGCGTCTCCACCGTCGATCCAGTGGCCGAATACCCGGTGAAATTGCGCACAACACCCTTGTTGACCACAGCGTCGGTCTCGCGCGCGGTCAACACATACTCGACCGTACCCGAAATGCTGTAACGGGTGATATCGCCGGATGCAGTCACCGCCTGCCCCTCAGAGTCGGTCTTCAGGTACAAGGACAGGTCAAATTCAGGGACCGAGGCACGGCCCAGCCGCTGCTCCAGCTCCTGAACCAGTTGATAGGTGTCCTGATCGGTCGGTTCCGCCACGGCGATCTTGCCAAACAAGCCTTCGGCACCGCCGCCAGGGCCGTAAACAGGCGTAAACCCACAGGCCGCCAAAACCCCGGCAAAGGCCAGAGCGATAACGGTTCTGCGCGCCACTCGTTCCATCTAGGCGACTACGTTCACAATACGTCCCGGCACAACAATCACCTTCTTGGGCGGGTTTCCGTCCAGCGACCGCTGAACCGCACGCTCGGCGAGCGCGATCTTTTCAATCTCGTCCTTGGGCAGATCCTTGGCAACCGTGATCTCGGCCCGCCGCTTGCCGTTCACCTGAACCGGCATGGTCACGGTATCCTCCACCAACATCGCCTCATCGGCAACAGGCCAGGGCGCCAGCGCAATCAAACCCTCGCCTCCCTGATGATGCCAGATATCTTCGGACAAATGCGGAGTCATCGGCGACATCAGCTGCGCCAGCGTCATGATCGCCTGTTTCTGCGCCGCTGCCCCGGCCTTGGATTTGAGCAACACATTGGTGAACCCGTAAAGCCGCGCGATCGCCGCGTTGAAGCCAAAGCTTTCGACCCCCAGCGTCACATCGCGGATCGCCTTGTGCATCTCGCGCAGCAAATCCTCATCGCCTTCGCCCGTCGCATCCGCATCCATCGCGCCAATGCGATCACACAGACCCCAGACCCGGTTCAGATGCTTGTGCGCGGCTTCGGCCCCGGCGGCGGTCCATTCCACATCCCGCTCCGGAGGTGAATCCGACAGCACAAACCAACGCGCCGTATCCGCGCCGTAAGAGGCAATGATGTTCAGCGGATCGACCACGTTGAACTTGGACTTCGACATCTTTGTCGATGGCTCCACCAGAACCGCCTCGCCGGTTTCCTTTACGGTGAAATGACCGGCCCCGTCCGAGGTCACATCCTCCGGGTAATGATACAGCTTGCGGCCATGCGGATCCTTGCGCTCGGCATTCACATAGGCGGCATGGGTCACCATGCCTTGCGTGAACAAGGCATCAAACGGTTCGCGCGCCGACTCGGGCAGATGCCCGGTCATGTTCATCGCCCTGGCAAAGAACCGGGAATACAGCAAATGCAGAATCGCATGTTCAATCCCGCCAATATACTGGTCCACATTCATCCAATACGCCGCGTCCTCGGCCTCTGTCGGCGTTTCGGCCCGCGCAGAGGTAAAGCGCGCAAAATACCACGATGAATCCACAAAGGTGTCCATCGTATCCGTCTCGCGCTTGGCCGGTGCACCGCAAGAGGGGCAGGGCACATCCCGCCAGGTCGGATGCCGGTCCAGCGGATTGCCCGGAATGTCAAAGCTGACATCATTCGGCAATTGTACCGGCAGGTTCTCTTTCTTTTCGGGCACCACACCGCAGGCCTCGCAATGCACCACGGGAATAGGGCATCCCCAATAGCGCTGACGGCTCAGGCCCCAATCGCGCAACCGGTACTTGACCTGCGCCTTGCCCAGATTCCGCGCCTCGAACCAGTCAATGGTGCGGTCAATCCCCTCCTGGCTGGTCGCCTCGTCCAGACCGGCAAAATGATCAATATAGACCACCTTCTCTGTCTTGGCCGGCACCAGCGCTTCGGTTTCAATCGGGCTGCTGTCACCGGGCATATGGAACGCAGGCTCTACCGACAGGTCATATTTGCGCGCAAAATCCAGATCGCGCTGGTCATGGGCCGGACAGGCATAGACCGCCCCGGTGCCATAATCCATCAGAACAAAGTTCCCGACCCACACCGGCAGCTCCTGATCCGGCCAGACCGGGTGGCGCACGGTGATGCCGGTATCTATGCCCTTCTTCTCGGCCTTTTCCATCGCGGCCTCTGTCGTGTCCATCTTGCGCGTCTCGGCAATGAACTCAGCCAGATCGGGCCGGCTCTCGGCCAGGGCCCGACTCAGCGGATGTTCGGGCGAAATCGCCAGAAAGCTCGCCCCTCGCAGCGTGTCAGGCCGGGTCGAGTAACAGCTGATCGCTTCGCCGCCATCGGTCCGCTCGAACGGAATTTCGATGCCCCGGCTCATCCCGATCCAGTTGGACTGCATCAATTTGACCTTGGCCGGCCAGTTGTCCAGACCGTCCAGCGCCTCCAACAGCTCACCAGCCATCGAAGAGATATCAAAGAACCACTGCGTCAGCTCGCGCCGCTCTACCTCGGCACCAGACCGCCAGCCCTTGCCGTCGATCACCTGTTCATTGGCCAGAACAGTCATGTCGATCGGATCCCAGTTCACCACGGCATTCTTGCGATAAACCAGATTTGTCTCCAGCATATCCAGGAACAAAGCCTGCTGCTGGCCATAGTATTCCGGATCACAGGTCGCAAATTCCCGTGTCCAGTCAATCGACAGGCCCAGCGGCTGCATCTGCTCCTTCATCGTCGCGATGTTGCTATAGGTCCAATCCTTTGGATGCCCGCCAGACGCCATCGCCGCATTCTCGGCCGGCATCCCAAATGCGTCCCAGCCCATGGGGTGCAGCACATTATGCCCGGTCGACATCTTGTAACGCGCGATCACGTCGCCCATCGTATAGTTGCGCACATGGCCCATATGGATGCGCCCGGATGGATAGGGGAACATCTCCAGCACATAGTATTTTGGCTTGTCCGCGCTGCGGCGGGCCTGGAAAATTCCAGCCTCTTTCCAGGCAGCCTGCCATTTGGCTTCGATCTCAGTTGCGGAATAGCGCGACATGGGCGGTCCTTTACATGAAAAACGCCGGGCGAGGGCCCGGCGTGGTCATAATTCGGTTTGGTCCGGGATTCTATAGTTTACTGTCGCCAGACCGTAGTTGACGGGCCCGGGTGAGAATGGCGTCTTCAACCGCCCGTGCGGTCGAGCCACTGACCGGGCCGCCTTTGGTCTGCAACGACACCCGCAGGCTGCGCGCATCCAGCGCCGGATCAGTTATGTGTACGGTCGCTCTGTAAGCGCGGCCACCGCCCGGTGGGGTGCCATACCCGGTCACGATAACCCCGGTAAACGGATCGACCGACTGCACTGGCAGAAAATTCAACACGTCCAGCGACGCGTTCCACAGATACCGGTTCACCTGAACCGTCTGCTCGCTGCGGTCCGGACCCAGGATATCCCAGATCGAGGATCTTTCGTAGTCAAACCCGGCGGCCGACCGCCCGCCTGTTGCCTGACCTGGCGGTGTTGCCGCAACTGAGGTGGTTTGTGCGCTCGTCGTGGCCGCGCGATTCCCGCAGGCCCCCAGCCCGAGGGCCAGACCAAACAGTAAGACCGCTTTTACCAAACTCCGGAATTCCATTGTTTAACCCTGCTCGGTTCGCTTTCTGTCTCCTACCCAAGCCAGACAGGCCGGGCAAGTGTAATAAGTTGACGCTAAAATGACCCGGCCCGCAAGAATGTGGTGAAATAAAGGCAAAACCTCAGCGATTTTGGGAACCTTCTGGTCCTTATATACATTAATGTAAGGGCGCAGGCTCAGACTGTGGCATAGCTGCACCATCCGCGACGACTTTGACACGCTCCCAACCCGGCCTATTGAAACCAAAGGCTGTCTGGGTGAAACCGTTGCCATACCCACACCGGATTCCCCGGTTTGGGATATGATTTGAAACCGAGGGAAAAATCTATGAAAAAGGTTCTCTTCGCAGCAGTCGCTATGGCCGCCGTCGGCTCCATGGCAGCTGCAGAAGTCCGCCTCAGCGGTTACGGCCGTTTCGGCTTGGATTACAACGACGGAAACAGCCGCGCAACAAACGGCATCTCCAAAACCACAATCACAAGCCGTTTGCGCCTCCAGTTCGACATGTCGGCTGAGACAGACGGTGGTGTGGCATTTGGTGCTCGTTTCCGTGCACAGGCTGAAAGCCGCGACAACACACCAGGCACCGCAGTATTCAACGGCGCGCGCTTCTTTGTTGGTTACGAAGGCCTGTCGGTCTACGTAGGCAACATCATTGGTGCGGTTGAAAACACACCTGGCATCTACCTCGAAACACGTACCGCAGGTACTGGTATTGACGGTGCTGGCTTTGTTTCCAACGTTGCAAACGTCAACGACGAGTACTTCAACTGGGATGCGTATTCCTCCGCAGGTGCTGGTTCCAACGGCGTAGAAGCAATCTACTCCGCTGGTGGCTTCACAGGTCACATCTCCTACTCGGAGCGTAACGGCGCAACCGCAACAAGCCGCGCAGGTATTATGGCTGCCTACACATTCGGCGACTGGACAGCAGCTGCTTCGTACCAGAGCTCGGATGTTGCTGCTTGGGAAGACAAGCTGGTTGTTACAATCGCTGGCGACATCGGCAACTTCGGCGTTCGCGCTGCATATGCTGACAACGATGGCATCTCCAAGTGGGGCCTCTACGGTAACGTAGACATCGGCGCAGCATCCAACATCCTGCTGTGGGTTACTTCGGAAGGCGCAGTTTCGCAGGCCGACGTGAACGCAGGTCGTACAGACAACCGTGACGCAGCTGGTCTGACCAACAGCGAAGGCGAGTCCTACGGCATCCACTACTCCTACGACCTCGGGGGCGGTGTTTCCTTCGAAACCGGCTATCGTCGCGCTTCGAACGACAACGACACCTTCCAGGCTGGTGTTTACTTCTCCTTCTAATAGAAGCGACGAAGTTACAGGGATTGGGCAGACCTTCGGGTCTGCCCTTTTCTTTTGGATCAACCAGTGGTTTTTGACAGTGACAACAAACCGGGGGATTCCATGCCGCTTGACGACATCCAAAACCGCATCGCCACCGCCCTGGCCCAGGCCGACCGCGCAGCGGGATCGGTCACTTTGATTGCGATCTCCAAAGTGCAGCCAAATGAACGGGTCCAGGCCGTTCTGGATCAGGGGCACCGGGTTTTCGGCGAAAACCGCATTCAGGAAGCGCAGGGCAAATGGCCGGCCTTCCAGGAAAAATACGAGGGCGTCGACCTACATCTGGTCGGCCCGCTGCAAACCAACAAAGCGCGCGCAGCTATGGATCTCTTTGATGTGATCCATTCGGTGGACAGGCCCAAACTGGCACAGACCCTTGCGCGGCTGGCCCAGGAAAAAGGGCGGTGTCCGGAACTGTTCATCCAGGTGAACACGGGCGAAGAGGCGCAAAAAGCAGGTGTGTCGCCTGCTGACACAGATGGGTTTGTGGCTGAATGCCGCGCGCTGGACCTGCCGCTGCGCGGTCTGATGTGTATTCCCCCCGTCGATGAAGAGCCGGCGCTGCATTTTGCGCTGCTGGCCAAATTGGCTGAACGCAACGGGTTGAAGGGGCTCTCTATGGGAATGAGCAGCGACTTTGAAACCGCGATTGCGTTGGGGGCCACGCATGTTCGCGTCGGCTCGGCCATTTTTGGCGACCGAGTCCCGGTTTAAACGTCACAAAAATTCTGCGAATTTTTGGCGCCAGCCGCGCGGTGTGCTTACAATCGCGACAGCAGTTCTGGCGTTGGCCAGGCATCAGCGGGCAGGCCCAGGCGGGCCTGTTCTTTCTGAACCGCTTCGCGTGTGCGCGCGCCCAGAATCCCGTCCACCTTGCCCACGTCATACCCCAGACCTTGCAACTTGCGTTGCAGGGATTTCATCTGGTCGCCGCTCAACCCCTGATCTGGCGCGCCGGCATCATAGACGGGCGCCCCTTCCAGCCGGGTGGCAAAATATCCGGCGGTCAGCACATAGACATAGCTCTGGTTCCACTCAAAGAAGACCCGGAAGTTCGGATAGGCCAGAAAGGCTGGCCCCTTGTGCCCCTGTGGCAGCAGAATGCTGGCCTGCAATCCACCCGCTGGCAGTTGCCCGTTGCGCGCGCGCACACCGTCTGCGGCCCAATCGCTCACTGATTGCTGGTGCCCGATCCCGGTCTTTGTCAGATCCAGAGAGCCGGGTATCACGATTTCCTGCATCCAGGGTTCACCCGCACGCCAGCCCAAATGCGACAGCATCTTGCCGCCCGACGTCAATGCATCCGGCGCCGAGGTCTTGAGCAACACGTGCCCATCCCCATCCGCATCAACGCCATTGTCCAAAATGTCCTGTGGCAACATCTGGACCATCCCGATCTCACCAGCCCAGGCGCCGGTTGTCCGGTTCGGGTCAAAATCTCCGTGTTTGTACAATTCCAACGCCGCAAACACCTGCGGGCGGAACAGCTCGGGTCGGCGACAGTCATGCGACAGGGTCACCAGGGCATTTCGTGTGTTAAAGTCCCCCTGGAACCCGCCGTAATCGGTCTCAAACGCCCAAAAGGCCAGCAATACACCGCGCGAAACCCCATATTCGGCCTCGATCCGGTCAAACACGGATTTGTACTGCTTGGCCTTGGACCGCCCCGTGTCGATGCGATTTTGCGAGATCAGGCGGCGCGAAAACTCAATGAACGGCTTTTGAAACACGCCTTGTGACCGGTCTGCCCGCAGAACTTTCTGATCCTGCTGCACGCCCTGGAAAAACCCGTCCACCGTGGCGCGGCTGTATCCGGCCGCCAGTGCTTCGCTCTTCAATCCGTCGACGAATCCGCTGAACGACCCTCCGCATTGCGCCATCGCCGCGCTGGCGCTGAGCACCAGAAATCCCAAGCTAGAAATCAATCGCATCAAATCAGTCCCGTCATGAATATGCCCGTAGGTTACCGGTTTTGGTCAGAACAGCGCAATGGCCAAGGTCAGGATCAGCGCCCATTTCCAGACGCGCCACATCACTGCAATTGCCGCCTCGATCTGAACGGTTCCAATATGTACCGCGCCGCCTTCGTTCACCCAGGGGAATTGCTGTAAAACGCCGTCATAGACGCGCGGCCCGGCCAAGGCCACGCCAATCTGGCGCGCCATCGCCGCCTCGGGCCAGCCGGCATTTGGGGATTTGTGGCGCCGGGCATCCCGGACAATGTCACGCCAGCCGCTCAAACCATAGGGCAGGGCAATCAAAAATGCCGTCAACCGCGCAGGCACCAGGTTAAGCACATCATCCAGACGCGCCGCCGCCCACCCAAAGGCCTCATAGCGTTCCGTGCGATAGCCAATCATGCTGTCCGCTGTATTGACGACCTTGTAGACCAGGATGCCCGGCGCGCCGGCCAGCAGAAACCATAACGCAGGTGCGATCACCCCATCCGACAGGTTCTCCGAGGCGCTCTCGATCGCGGATCGGGCCACCTGCGCCTCGCTCATGGCGCGGGTGTCGCGGCTGACGATCATGGAAACGGCAATCTGCCCGTCCCGCACCGACAGGCGCAGCGCCCGGGCGACGGCCTGAACATGCTGAACCAGTGATTTTTGGGCCAAGAGCACCGCAGCGGTCACCGCCTGGGCCACCGGTCCAAGCAGATTGATCGCCAGCCCCACGGCAATCGCGCCCACCACCAGGATCGCAACCGCGATCACCCCCTTCAACCTTGGCCGCGTGCCGCCGTTCAACCGGCGTTCCAACCCGGCCACCGCGCGCCCCATCACAACCGCCGGATGCCGCAGCCGCGACCACAGCCAGTCCGGCTCGCCCAGTCTGGCATCCAACACCAAACCAAACACCAGAGGCAGCGCAAAACTCACAGCGCGGCTCCCAGCCTGTCCCAACCGTCGCCCGGTGGCAGGCCCAGACGCAGCCATGTCTGTGAATAGGGGAACACCCGTGACCAGATCCGATGCCGCGCCAAACGGTCCTGCCAGGCCTGCGCATCGTCCACCTGATACAGACGAAACAGCGCAGTGCCTCCAACCAGCTCGCCGCCGGCGCGCTCTACCAACGTGTCCATTCGCGCCGCATCCGCCTGCAACCGCACGCGTGTCTGCGCGGCCCATGCCGTGTCGCGCAAGGCGGCCGTGCCAACCTCCAGCGCCGGGCCAGAGACCGGCCAGGGCCCCAGCATATCCGACAACGCCCGCACCACCTCGGGCCGCCCGATGGCAAAGCCCAGTCGCAAACCCGCCAGCCCCCAGAACTTGCCAAAACTCTTCAGCACGATCACATCCGCCTCATCGGCCAGATGCACCAGACTGTGTTCCGGGCAAATGTCGCAAAAGCTCTCGTCAATAACTGTCAACCCGCCGTTCAGATCCTCGCGCCGCCACAACCGCCCATCCGGGTTGTTCGGATGCACCACCACCCGCGCCGCGCCCACGCCATCGGGCACAACCTCCCAGCCGTTCCCGGCAAAGGCCGCCGCGTGTTCATTATAGGTCGGCGCCTCAATCACCACCCGACCGCCCGAGGCCGCCGCGACTCCTGCCCCCAAGGCCGGAATACGCGCAATCAGCGCAGAGGCCCCCGGCGCGGCCAAAACCGCCGCCCCCTCCGGCACGTGCCAAAAACGTCGTGCCGCATCCTCCAATGCCTGCTGGGCGGCCTTATCCGGCAAATCCGCCCATGCCCCGGATGAAATCGCGGGAATCGGGTAGGGAATCGGGTTGATTCCCGTCGACAAATCCATCCAATCGGCCCGCGTTCCACCCCAGCGGGCCCTGGCCGCATCAACGCCACCGCCATGATCGCGGGGCTGAAACGTGTTTTCACCTGTCATGTCCGCCACGTGCCGCGAAATACGCCCCGTTTCAAGCGGAATTAGACAAAGGTTTATGGCGAAGCCCCGCCGGCACAGATCGGCGTTAACCTTTTGTTAACGGAGTCGGCTGATCACAGAGGGCAGGAAGAGGCGCAGACCAAACCGCTCAAACAACTGCGCCCGGAAGTCCGATGGATGTGTTGATTGTAGAAAGCCAGCCAGAGCTGGGCCTGTTGTGGCAGCGTCATCTCTGCAGGCATATGTTAAATGTTAATCTGGTGTCTGACGAAGAAGAGGCCATTCAGGCCCTGGCGCAGCAAGCCTACGATATAATCGTGCTGGACCTGGTGCTGAAACAGGGCAGCGCCCTGGCAGTGGCCGACTTCGCGAGCTATCGCAGGCCAGAGGCCCGCGTGTTGTTTGTGACCAATACCAGTTTCTTTTCCGACGGGTCGATCTTCTCTCATAGTTCGAACGCCTGTGGCTATGTCCAAAGCGAAACGCCGCCAGAGGATCTGGCGGCGATGGTGGAACATTACGCAGCCCCAAGCCGGGCAGCGCAAAACTGAAACGCCCCCGCCTGCCAGCGGGGGGGCCGTATCACGCGGCGTTCAGCCGGTCGCGCCCATGTGGCGCATCATAGTCAATCACCGGATTGATCGGCAGGATCCGGTATGGGTTAATGCTCTCGTGGCTATAGTGATAATGGCGCACGATATGCGCCAAATTCACCGTCCGGGCCACCCGCGGCCACTGATACAGCTCGCGCGTATAGGCCCAAAGCGCCGGGTAATCGACAATCCGCCGCCGGTTACATTTGAAATGCAAATGATACACCGGATCGAACCGGATCAGCGTTGGAAACAACCGCCAATCCGCCTCGGTGATCCGATCTCCCATCAGATAACGCTGGCGCGACAACCGCTCCTCCAGCCAGTCCAGCGTGTCAAACAACGGCTGCACCGCCGCATCATACGCCGCCTGCGAGGACGCGAATCCGCTTTTGTAGACACCGTTGTTCAACGTGTCATAAATCCGCGCGTTGACCTCCTCAATCTCGCCGCGCATCGCCTCGGGCCAGTAATCGTCACGGTTGCCCGTCACCTCGTCAAAGGCGCTGTTGAACATCCGGATGATCTCGGCGCTTTCGTTGGACACGATGGTCTTTTGCACCTTGTCCCATAGGATCGGCACCGTCACCCGCCCCGAATAAGACGGATCCGCCCTTGTATATAGCTCATAGGCATACTGATGCCCGAACAGGGTATCCCCGGTTGCCCCATGCGCATCCTTTTCAAAGGTCCAGCCCCGATCCAGCATGTCCGGATGCACAACCGAAACCGAGATATGCTCGTCCAGCTCCTTGAGCTGGCGGAAAATCAGCGTGCGATGCGCCCAGGGGCAGGCGTAGCTCACATACAAATGATACCGCCCCGATTCGGCCTCGAACCCGCCGCTGCCACTGGGGCCAGGGGCGCCATCCGGCGTCACCCAGTTGCGAAACTGAGACTCCTTGCGTTTGAACGCACCGCCAGTGGATTTTGTGTCAATCGCGCCGGTGTGCCAAACACCGTTGTCCAGATGGCCCATGCCAATCTCCTTCCAGGAATTCCTTGTTTATATAGCACACCCGCCCCAATGACCTTGCCCCGCCCGTGCGCAGCCTCGGTGCGCAGACGCACAGCCTGCCCCGTAACGCAGCCTCGCCGCCTGGCGCCCAGACACAGGGCGCACAAAAATTGTCACACCAATCCGGTAAAGTTCAAAAAATAAACTTGATTTTAGGGCGGGTTGAGTCACCCTGACCTTACTACTCCCGAGGAAGCTGCCCTGAAGGAGCGCTGCCATGACGACCTTTCTGTCCCGCGAAGTTCGCGAAGGCCTGGACGCTGCGCGCCGGGCCAGCCTGAAACGATCCAGCCGTCTGCGCGTGCGCACAGATGACGATGTTATTCCTGTGCTGCGCATGTGGGAAAACGGCTTTTCTGTCGAACAGACTCAGGGCCCGGGCCTGCGTGGTCTGGTTGACCTCTATGATGGGGCCAATCACCTCTACCAATGCCTCATCGTCGCGTCCGAGGCCGAGGCCGGCGAAATGCGCTATGATTTCAAACGCAGAACCCCAGCCTCTGACACCGCACCAGTGGATTTCTACCGTGATCCAAAGGCGCCTGTGGGTCTTCTCACCGATTACTGAAGATCGGCAAAGGCGGCGGTCAACCGGGCGCAGGCCTCTTCGACACGGGCGCGCTGGGTGCCAATGTTGAACCGCAAACAGGTCTCGCCGCCAGTGCCAAAGGTCTCGCCATAGTTCGCGGCGATACGCGCATCGGTTTCGACCCGGCGAATGAACTCCGCAGGCGTCATCCCGGTATCGGCAAAATTCACCCAGCTCAGGTAGGTGGACTGCAACGGCATCGACGTCAGACCGGGAATCGCATTGATCGTCGCGTCAAAGATCTTCCGGTTGCCGTCCAGATAGACCATCAGCGCATCCAGCCACTCCGCCCCGGCCGGGGAATAGGCGGCCTCGGTCGCGGCCGTGCCAAAGGTGTTGGTCCCAATGTACAGCGCGGTCATGCGATCCGCAAAAGGGGCCCGCAACTTGGCATTGGGGATGATCACATTGCCATTGTGCAACCCTGCAATGTTAAAGGTTTTGGACGGCGCGTTCAGCACCACGGTCCGCTCCAGCGCATCCGGCACAGCCACCGGAAACGGCAGATGCTTGGCCCCGGCATAGACCATATCCTGGTGGATCTCGTCCGAAACGATGATCAGATCATGCCGCTCGGCAAACGCGGCAATCCCCTGCAATTCCTCCTGGGTCCAGACCGTCCCGCCCGGGTTATGAGGGGAACACAGGATCAGCATCTTCTCCGCGCCGGTCATCTGCGAATCCCAGGTTTCAAAATCCAGCACATACCGCCCGTCCGCCACCGGCATGACGCATTCCACCACATTGCGATGTGCGCCTCTGATGACCTTGGCAAAGGCATGATAAACCGGCGTGAACAGGACAATCCCGTCACCCGGCTGCGTATAGGTGTCCAGACAGATGCCAACCGCATTCACAATCCCGGTCGTGGTAAAGATCCAATCCGGCTCCACCGACCAGCCATGCCGCGTCTCCATCCACCAGCAAATCGCATCCTTGTAGGGGGCGGCATTGTTGTAATAGCCAAACACCCCATCCTGCGCGATCTGACTCAAACGATCAATCACCACCTGCGGCGATTGAAAGTCCATGTCCGCCACCCACATCGGCAGGCCGTCCTCAGGCGAAACGTTATAGATGCTCTCCATCATATCCCACTTCGCACTATGTGTGCCGATCCGATTTGGGCATTGGTCGAAATTCATGGTGGTCTCCTGCTTTTCGCGCGAAAGCTATCGGCTTTCACGCTGGGTGCAAGGGGGGCGTTGCGACCTTGCGCCGGATCGCCTAAATCGGTGCTATGAAACGCCCTATTCTTATCCACCCCGACCCAAGATTGAAAAAGGTCTGTCCAGCCGTGGACGACCTCTCCGATCAGATGCGCCAACTGGCCGACGACATGCTGGAAACCATGTATGACGCACCCGGAATCGGTCTGGCCGCACCGCAGCTGGGCGTTCTGGCCCGGCTCATCGTGCTCGACTGCGTCAAGGAAGAGGGCGAAGCGCCCCGCCCCCTGATCATGTTCAACCCGGTCGTGGTCTCTGCCTCTGACACCACCAGCACCTATGACGAAGGCTGCCTCTCCATTCCCGAGCAATACGCCGAAGTCACCCGGCCCGCCGAGGTCGAAGTCAGCTGGATGGACCAGACCGGCGCAGCCCGGCAAGAGGTGTTCACCGATCTCTGGGCCACCTGCGTGCAACATGAAATCGACCATCTCAACGGCAAGCTGTTCATCGACTACCTCACCCCGATGAAACGCCAGATGATCACCCGCAAGATGCAAAAGCTCAAACGCGAGCGGGCCCGTCCCTGATGGCCATCCTGCCCATCCTGACCTGGCCGGACCCCCGGCTCAGCCAACGCGCGGAACCGGCCGAGGTTGATCAGGTCCAGACCCTCGTGCCGGATCTGTTCGACACCATGTACGCCAACAACGGCCGCGGCATCGCCGCGCCTCAGGTCGGCGCGATGGTCCGCCTCTTTGTCATGGATTGCGGCTGGAAAGAGGGCGAAAAAACCCCGCTGGTGATGCTCAACCCGACCATCATGGCCGCCGACCACACCCCGGTTGCGGGCGACGAAGGCTGCCTCTCCATTCCCGGCGTCCTGGTTCCGGTCACCCGCAAAAAGGCGGTGACGGTGCAATGGACCGATGAAATCGGCCAGATCCATATGGATGACTTCGATGGATTCGAGGCACGTTGCATCCAGCATGAACTGGACCACCTGAATGGCGCCGTCACCTTCGACCGCATCGAACCTGACCTGCGCGCCAGCCTCGAAACCCCTTATCTCCTGTCCCTCAAATGACCGTTCGCCGCTGCATTCCCTGGCCAGACAAACGCCTGCGCACCCCCGCGACCGAGGTTGAAACCATCACCGACGAAATCCGCGCCATCTGGGCCGATATGATCGACACGATGGAGGCAATGCCCGGCGTCGGCCTTGCCGCGCCCCAGATCGGCATCCTGCTGCGCCTCGCCGTGGTCGATGGATCGTCCGAACGCGGGCGCGCGGTGCGTCTCGCCAACCCTGAAATCATCGACGCCAGCACCGAGTTGCGCCCACACGAAGAGGCCAGCCCCAATTTGCCCGGCGTCTCGGCCCGCCTGCAACGGCCCCGGGTCGTTCTGGTCCGATACCTGGATGAAAATGGCATGATCAACCGCCGCGAATTCTCGGATCTGGAGGCAACCAGCGTCCAGCATCAGATCGACCACCTGAACGGCAAAATGTATTTCGACAACCTGAGCAAGCTCAAGCGCGACGTATTGCTGCGCAAGGCGCGCAAATCATCCAAGGCAGGCTAACCAATGCGCATCATTTTCATGGGCACGCCCGCCTTTTCGGTGCCGGCGCTGAATGCACTGGTCGACGCGGGCCACCAGATCGCCGCCGTCTACTGCCAGCCCCCCCGCCCGGCGGGCCGGGGCAAGAAAGACCGCCCAACACCGGTCCACGCCCGCGCCCTTGAACTGGGGCTGGAGGTCCGCCACCCCACCTCGCTCAAAGGCAGCGCAGAACAGGCTGATTTCGCAGCACTCGACGCTGACATCGCTGTTGTCGTGGCCTATGGGCTGATCCTGCCGCAGGCAGTGCTCGACGCGCCCCGCAAGGGCTGCCTCAACATCCACGCCTCGCTGTTGCCCCGCTGGCGCGGCGCCGCGCCCATCCACCGGGCGATCATGGCCGGTGATTCGGAAACCGGCGTCTGCATCATGCAGATGGAGGCCGGGCTGGACACAGGCCCCGTCCTGCTGCGCGCCACCCAACCCATCGCCGCCACAGACACCACCGACAGCCTGCACGATACGCTCAGCGCGCTGGGGGCAGGGCTGATCACCTCCGCGCTGGATCAGCTCGACACGCTGACCGCCCAACCCCAACCGGACGAGGGCGTCACCTATGCCCATAAGATCGACAAGGCCGAGGCCCGGATCGACTGGTCCTTGCCCGCCGCGCAGGTTGACCGGCAGATCCGCGGCCTCTCGGCCTTCCCCGGCGCCTGGACCGAGCTGGCGGGCGAGCGGGTCAAACTGCTGGCCTCCGAACTTGTCCCCGACGCCCAGACCAAAGCCACGCCACCGGGGGCGGCCCTGGACGATACGCTGACAATCGCCTGCTCTACCGGCGCCGTGCGGCTTTTGCGCCTGCAACGGGCTGGCAAAGCGGCCCAGGATGCGGCAACCTTTCTACGTGGCCGACCCGTGCCAGCTGGCACACAACTCTGAATCCATGCCGGCAGGCACACAACTCTGATCCTGTGCCTGCTGGGCACCAAACCGGAAGAGAACCGCCAAATGATGTTAACCCTCATGGGCACTGTCGTGATCGCAGGGATCGTCGGCTACCTCTCGGAAAAAACCAGCTTCACCTGCCTGGGTTATCTTTCTGCGATCATCGTGTGCATTGGCGGCGCTTTTCTGTTTTACTTTGTCCGTCTGATGTTTGGTTTCGGCTTCTCATCGCCGGGGCTGAATGCCATCGTTTCGTCCATAGGGGCGCTGATCATCGTACCGTTTCATCGAAGGAAATGAGCCATGTCCGTCATCTACCTGATCATCATCGGCGCGGCCGCGGGCTTCCTGGCCACCCGCCTGATGCGGCTCGAGACTGACATCCCCACCACAATGCTCATCGGCATCGTCGGCGCTCTGGTCGGAGGCTTCCTGCTGCGCGCCCTGATCTCGATCATGGGCTGGCTCTCGGGCTTTGTCGGGGCGGTGCTGGGCGCGCTGCTGGTCATCTGGTTGTGGAAAACCTACGGACCCAAACGCTGACCAATGGCGCCCAGAGCATTTTGCGAAAACCCCCGCTCCCTTGACGCGGCCTGACATCGCAGATTGCAACGCGCCAAGGGATGGATGCGCGGTACTATGCGTTACGCCTTAGCGCTTGAACGGTTTCATACCCTTGCGTGCCAGTTCATCCGCATGTTCGTTGCCCGGATGACCGGCATGGCCCTTGATCCACTCCCACGTCACCTGATGCCGGGCCTGCGCCGCATCCAGACGTTGCCATAAATCGTCGTTCTTTACCGGCTTCTTTGCCGCCGTGCGCCAGCCGTTGCGCTTCCATCCATGCAGCCAGCTGGTGATGCCGTTCTTGACATAGGCGCTATCCGTCACAACCGTCAGCGCCGAGGCCCGCTCCAGCGTTTCCAACGCCATGATCGCGGCCATCAACTCCATCCGGTTGTTGGTGGTCCCGGCTTCGCCACCGCAAACCTCGCGCTCCTTGACCACAACGCCATCCTGTTTGGCCTGCAACAAGACCCCCCAGCCGCCGGGGCCAGGGTTCCCCGAACAGGCCCCGTCCGTGTAAGCAATCAGATCAGCCATGGGCGCGCACGCAAATCCAATCCGCCATCGTCCCGTCCAGGCCCTTGTCCTGTCCGAAACTGCGATCCTCAATCGTCAAACCCGCCGCTTCCAGCAACCCGCTCAACTCCTCATCACTGTAATAGGTATAAAACCGCCCGATGCTGTCGCGCTGCGCCCCGCTGCCCAGCTTCATGCCGATGTGGAACATCCCGCCCGGCTTCAACGCAGTGACCAGACGCGCCAGATGCCCGGGCATCTGATCCCGCGGCGCATGCAACAGGCTGAAATTGGCCCAGATCCCATCATAGAGATCCCGCCCCTCAATCTCTTCGAATGTGGCCAGCCGGGCCTCAACGCCCGCATGACGCGCCGCCAGGGCCACCATCTCGGCCGAGGCATCCGTCGCCGTCACCACAAACCCATGCGCCACCATCGTGGCCGAGGCCGTCCCCGGACCACATCCCAGATCCAGCACATGCGCCCCCGCCGGCAGCCGCTCCATAAAGGTCAGCAAATCCGGATCAATCCGACCCGGCCGATCCGTCATTTCGGCATAATCCCCAGCCCGGGCGTTATAGACGCCAACGGTCTCTGCATCGCTCATGGCCGACTCCTCAGGCACGCTCAAACGCCAGACGCGCGGCCAATATGGCAAATACCCCGGCAAAACTGCGGCTCAACCACCGCATCACCCCGGCACGGCCCAAAATCAAATCGCGGGCCCGGGCCGCAAACAGGCCATACAGCACAAAAACCCCCAGCGTCATCGCCATGAACACACCGCCCAGCACCGCCATCTCGGCCGTCGCCCGCCCGGGATCTCCGGACAGGAACGGCGGCAAAAGCGCCAGAAAGAAAACCGACAGCTTGGGGTTCAATATGTTGATCATCGCCCCGCGTCGGGCAACGGTCCAGACCGGCTGCACCCGCGCGTCCGCCCGCACTGACAATGCCCCGCCATCGGCCAGCGCCTGCCAGGCCAGATACAGCAAATAAGCCACGCCCGCATATTTCACCAAATTGAACAACACCGCCGAACTGTGCAGCACCGCCGCCAGCCCCAACATCGCCGCCAGCAACGCAGGCACAATCCCCAAGGTACATCCCAGCGCGGCCCAGATCGCCGCCCGCCGGCCCTGACCCAAACCGGTCGCCAGCGTGTAAATCACTCCGGTCCCCGGCGCGATCACCACCACCAAAGCCGTCAACAGAAACTGCGCCGATATCATGCCATTGTGCTCCCGCCGCCGGTCTGCCCCGCCCCGGTATCGGCATCCCGCAATACACGCGGGACCTTGAAGTTCACCCGCTCAACGGCGGTCTCCAACACTTCGACGGTCACATCATAGCGCGCACGAAACGCGTCCACGACCTCTTCGATCAACACCTCCGGCGCCGAGGCCCCGGCCGTGATGCCCATCGCGCGCACCCCCTCCAGCGCCCGCCAGTCGATGTCCGAGGCCCGCTGAACCAGTTGCGCATAACCGCACCCGGCTTTGGCTCCGACCTCAACCAGCCGCCGCGAATTTGAAGAATTCGGCGCCCCAACCACCAACATGGCATCCACCTTGGGGGCCATCTGCTTCACTGCTTCCTGACGGTTGGTGGTGGCATAACAAATGTCTTCCTTGTGCGGCCCCTCGATCCCCGGGAACCGCGCCTGCAAGGCGGCCACGATGTCAGCCGTGTCATCCACGCTCAACGTGGTCTGCGTGACAAAGGCCAGCCGCGCGGGATCCGTCACCTCCAGATTGGCCACATCCTCTGGCGTTTCCACCAGCAAAACCTCGCCAGGGGGCAACTGGCCCATCGTTCCAACCGTTTCAGGATGTCCGGCATGGCCAATCATCACGATCTGCAAACCGCGCTCTGCATGCCGTTGCGCTTCGATATGCACCTTGCTGACCAAAGGGCAGGTGGCATCAACATACAGCATCTCACGCCGTTCCGCCTCTGCCGGGACAGATTTCGCCACACCATGCGCAGAAAACACCACCGGGCGGTCCCCGGGGCAATCATCCAGCTCTTCGACAAAAACCGCACCCTTGGCGCGTAATCCGTCAACGACAAACTTGTTGTGAACAATCTCGTGGCGCACATAGACCGGCGCCCCCCATTTCTCCAGGGCCAGTTCTACAATCTTGATCGCGCGGTCGACCCCTGCGCAAAACCCACGAGGAGCCGCAAGGTACAGGGTCAGTGGTGAAAGCGACATAAAAGGATCTTCCCCAAAAAGATTCAATCATGTCAGATGTAGCCCGGGCCACTCAGCAACGCCAGAGCAGCCCGGGTTATTTGCTTATTTGCTGGCGAACGCGACCTTGCGCTCTTCTGGCACTTCCCGCGGGGGGCGTCCGATGACATCCCGCAGCTCCTCCAGCTCGATGAAATTGTCCGCTTGACGCCGCAGATCGTCCGATATCATCGGAGGCTGACTGCGAATCGTTGAAACAACGGAAACTCGTACACCCTGGCGCTGCAAGCTCGCCAAAAGCGGCCGGAAATCCCCATCTCCGGAAAACAGAACGATGTGATCAACCCGCGGAGCAAGCTCCATGGCATCCACAGCCAGCTCGATATCCATGTTCCCCTTGACCTTACGTCGACCCATGGAATCCGTATATTCCTTGGCCGGCTTGGTCACCATGGTGAAGCCGTTGTAGTGAAGCCAGTCAACCAGTGGCCGAATAGGCGAATACTCATCATTCTCTAACAACGCGGTATAGTAGAACGCACGAAGTAACTTGCCACGACGCATGAATTCTTGTCGCAGCAATTTGTAGTCGATATCGAAACCCAGCGACTTCGCCGCTGCGTACAGATTCGACCCATCAATGAACAGCGCGAGCCGTTCGTCCTTATAAAACATAAAATGTCCTTCCGGTAGCGCGTCTCGCCGAGGGTGTTCCGTGAGTGTCTAAAATAGGGCGAGGCACTATGGATAATTTACGGGCTTTAAATAATGTCGCAAGACCGATTTAGTATAGGAACCCCGCCAGATATGCTCGAAAACACGCCGATCGCGCTCATCGCAGCAGGCGGAAACATCTCTTCGCCACGGGGGGATCCGCTGCAAGCCATTGTAGGCGCTATAAAAATTCTGAGCGCCCCGCCTCTGTCGCTGCGCGCGGTCAGCCGCTTTTATGCCACGCCATGCTTTCCAGCCGGGGCTGGTCCAGATTATGTAAATGGCGCATTTTCGCTCGAAACTGAATTGACGTCGGGTCAAATTCTGCAAACTCTCCACGGGGTAGAGCAAGAATACAGCCGCAATAGACTAAACCGCTGGGGGACTCGCACGCTCGATCTGGATTTGATCGCGCTGGGGGATCAGGTGCTGCCAGAGGCCCAAACCCTGCGCTTCTGGATGGACCTGCCGGCCCACCAGCAAACCCAGCGCACGCCCGACAGGTTGCTCTTGCCCCATCCCCGCATGCAGGACCGCGCCTTTGTTCTGGCCCCTCTGATGGATATCGCCCCCAAATGGCGCCATCCCCTCAGCGGCCAAACCGTCGCCCAAATGTGGGCCGCACTGCCCGCAGCAGATCGCGCCGCAGTCACACCCCTTTGAGCGTGGCGATTCACGGCTTGTAAAGGGGATGGAACGAGACTAGATAACTGTTTCTGGCCCACAGTCTCTGGAGAATTGCACATGGCCCGCGTGACGGTCGAAGATTGCGTTGATAAGGTTCCAAACCGGTTCGAACTGGTAATGCTGGCTGCCCATCGCGCCCGTGAAATTTCCTCCGGTGCACCCATCACTGTGGACCGCGACAACGACAAAAACCCAGTGGTCTCGCTGCGTGAAATCGCCGACGAAACCCAAAGCGCGGATGAACTGCGCGAACGCCTGATCGAATCAAACCAGACTCAGATCGAAGTGGACGAGCCTGAAGAAGATTCGATGGCACTTCTCATGGGCGCCGAGGCAGATCAGCCAGCCGAAGACGACATGAGCGAAGAGAAACTTCTGCGCGCGCTGATGGAGGCGCAAAGTCAGGGCTAATGCGAGTGCGGACCGAATGATTGCTGTTGACGATCTGATTGCGTTGGTCCGCAACTACAACCCGAAAACCAACGCTGACAAAATTGCCGAAGCCTACCAATTCGGCCTCGATATGCACGAAGGTCAGGTGCGCCATTCCGGCGAACCCTACTTTTCGCACCCGGTCGAGGTCGCCGCGATCCTGACGGAACAGCGGCTGGATGACGCCACGATCATCACCGCCCTGCTGCACGACACGATCGAAGACACCAAAACCTCTTACAAAGAGGTCGAAAAACGCTTTGGCGGTGAAATCGCCATGCTGGTCGATGGCGTCACCAAGCTGACCAACCTCCAGCTCTCCAGCCTTGAAACCAAACAGGCCGAAAACTTCCGCAAACTGTTCATGGCCATGTCCAAGGACCTGCGGGTGATTCTGGTCAAACTCGCCGACCGTCTGCACAATATGCGCACGATCAAGGCGATGCGCTCTGAAAAACAGATCCAGAAGGCCCGCGAAACCATGGACATCTTCGCGCCTCTGGCGGGGCGGATGGGCATGCAATGGATGCGCGATGACCTTGAGGATCTGGCCTTCCAGGTCCTCAACCCCGAAGGCCGCGCCTCGCTCATGCGCCGCTTCATCACCCTCCAGAAAGAAAGCGGCGATGTCATCGAACGCATCACCGGCGACATGCGCATCGAACTGGAAAAGGTCGGCATCAACGCCGAGGTTTTTGGCCGCGCCAAGAAACCATATTCCATCTGGCGCAAGATGCAGCAAAAGGATCAGGGCTTCTCGCGCCTCTCCGACATCTATGGCTTTCGCATCATCACCACGACCGAGGATGACTGCTACCGCACACTCGGCGCCATCCACCAACGCTGGCGCGCGGTGCCGGGACGGTTCAAGGATTACATCAGTCAGCCCAAATCCAACGGCTACCGCTCCATCCACACCACCGTGTCAGGGCGCGACGGCAAACGGGTGGAGGTTCAGATCCGCACCCAGGCCATGAACGACGTCGCCGAAACCGGCGTCGCGGCGCATTGGTCCTACCGCGACGGTGTGCGCGTCGAAAACCCCTTTGCGGTCGATCCGGCAAAATGGATCGCCGGCCTGTCCGAACAATTCGACGCCGAAGAGGATCACGACGAATTCCTCGAAGCGGTCAAACTCGAAATGTACTCCGACCAGGTGTTCTGCTTCACCCCCAAGGGCGATGTGGTCAAACTGCCTCGGGGGGCCACGCCGCTCGACTTTGCCTTTGCCATCCACACCCGAATCGGCAGCAGCTGCGTTGGCGCCAAGGTCGACGGCATTCGCGTGCCGCTCTGGTCGCGCCTCAAGAACGGTCAATCGGTCGAAATCACCATCGCCCAGGGCCAGACACCCCAGGTCTCATGGCTCGAAATCGCCGTCACGGGCAAGGCGCGCTCCGCGATTCGGCGCAGCCTGCGCGAGGTTGATCGCGAACGCTTCATTCGCCTCGGTCAGGAACTTGCTCGCTCTGCCTTTGAACAGGTCGGGCGCAAAGCCACCGACAAAGCGCTGGAAACCGCGGCCAAGGCCCTGCGCCTGGACAACCGCCAGGCACTCCTGGCCCGCCTGGGCAGCGCCGAGCTTACCTCTCACGAGGTCGTGCAGGCGGTCTATCCCGACCTGATCGCCGACGAAGACGATCAGATCCCGCGCGGTCGCGCGGTGATCGGCCTCTCGCCGGGGCAATCCTTTGTGCGCGCCGATTGCTGCCAGCCGCTGCCGGGCGAACGAATCGTCGGAATCACCCAGCGCGGCAAAGGCGTCATCGTGCACGCGATTGATTGCGACGGTCTCAGCAATTTCGAAGACCAGCCAGAGCGCTGGATCGACCTGCACTGGCACGCCGGCACCCATGCCGCCGAATACGGTGTCACCATCGACCTGACCATCGGCAATGACACAGGCGCGCTCGGCCGCATCTGTACCCTGTTCGGTGACAAAAAGGCCAATATCGCCGATCTGGAATTCCGTGATCGCAAACCTGACTATTACCGCGTCCTGATCACTGCCGACCTGCGAGACGCCGAACAATTGCACTCGCTGATGCTGATGCTCGAAGCTGAATCCAACGTCGCCTCGGTCGAGCGGTACCGGGGCAAACCCCCGACCCGACTTGCGGCGCAATAATCAGCAGGGCGGGAAAAAATGGTCTTCAAACGCCGCGATGCACGCCCACCTCTCCGGGCTTTGTGGGAAATGCTGTTCCCCCCTGGCGGATGGCGTCGGGCCTTTCGCTATGTGAAATACCGGGTGCGCCGCCTGCCAGACACACCCGAAAGCATCTGCCGGGGCATCTGGGCCGGCGTCTTCGTCAGCTTCAGCCCCCTCTTCGGGTTGCATTTCCTGCTGGCCGCCGTGCTGGCCCGCCTGATGAAGGGCAATATCATCGCCTCCCTCATGGCCACCTTCTTTGGCAACCCGCTGACCTATGTGCCCATCGGCCTGGTGTCGCTGGAAACCGGCGGGCTGCTGCTGGGGCATAAATTCAATTTCGACTCCCGCGAAGAATTCGGCGCTCTGTTTGTCGACGCCTGGCTCGACCTCAAACACAATGTTCTGGCCATTTTCACCGACCGCACGGCAGACTGGGACGGTCTGACCGCCTTCTATCATGATGTGTTTCTGCCCTATCTGGTCGGGGGGCTGATCCCGGGTGCCATCGCCGCCACCATTTGCTACATCATCACCGTGCCGCTGATCCGCGCCTACCAAAAAGGCCGCCGCCGCAAGATCAAGGCAAAGTTCGAGGCGATCAAAAAGAAGGCCGCCGAGGATCTCAAAAGGGGAACCAACCATGATCCAGCACCTGCCGCTGCGCCTGGGCGTCAACATTGACCACGTCGCGACCGTGCGCAACGCGCGCGGTGGCGACTATCCCGACCCCTTGCGCGCCGCCAAGATCGCGGAAAAGGCAGGCGCCGACGGCATCACCGCCCATCTGCGAGAGGACCGCCGCCACATCTCGGACGCCGATATCGCCGGTCTCGTCGAATCGCTCGAGGTGCCGCTGAACTTCGAAATGGCCGCAACCGAGGAAATGCAGAACATCGCCCTGCGTCACCGCCCCCACGCGGTCTGCCTTGTCCCCGAAAAACGCGAAGAGAAAACAACCGAGGGCGGCCTCGAAGTGGCCCGCGAAGAAAACCGACTGGCCCATTTCATCGCCCCCCTGCGCGAGGCCGGATGCCGCGTCTCCATCTTCATCGCCGCCGATCAGGCCCAGATCGAGGCAGCAAACCGCATCGGCGCCGAGGTGATCGAATTGCACACCGGCGCCTATTGCGATGCCCATGCCGAGGGCCGCTACCCAGAGCGCGACGCCGAACTCGAAAGACTGCGAAACATGTCCACCTTCGCCCATTCCCTCGGGCTGGAGGTGCACGCAGGCCACGGGCTGAACTACGAAACCGTCAGCCCGGTCGCCGCCTTCCCCGAAGTGCGCGAACTCAACATCGGCCATTTCATCATTGGCGAGGCGATCTTTCGCGGCCTCGATCCCGCGATCCGCGAAATGCGCCGCCTGATGGATGAGGCGCGCAAACCGCTCTTGAACCGGCCCGATCCCTAAACCGGATTGCGCCCGCCGCGCGCCCAATTCACAACCCCGTTGAGCACAACAGCCCCCAGCGCGCCCAGCGTGACCCACATGGCGCCAGTCGCCAGACCCTCAGCACCCAAGACATGCCCCCCGGCCCAGACCATCCCGGCCCAGGGCGCCAGAACCGCCGGTACATGCAGCTTCAGCGCATGGCCCCGCCCGCGTCCGGGGCCCTGCCGCACGGCGTCATAATCATACCCACGCCGCTCGATCAGCGGCAGGTCGTCATAAGACCACGCGTTCCGACAAATCGTCTGAAACAACCCATCCACAACCACCCGATCGCGAAAATAGCCGTTATGCGAACGCCCCGGATCCGGAAAATACCGCCCGGCCACATGCACATTGTCCACCCGATGCGCCAGGTCATCCACCGCCACCGGCGATTGCAACGGCCCGCTGATGATATCCGCCTCGTCCCAATAGTTGATCCAATGCACATAGGGCTTGCGATTGCGGGCAAAGGGCACGCTGCCAATATCTCCACGCAGGGTCTCAATCACCCGCCGATAGCGATGCGACCGGCTGCGCGCGCTTTCAAAAAAGTAGTTGATCTTGTCCACCGGGCTGCCAAAAGTCACAAAGTGGCGCAGCTTGAACAACGGCAGCGGCCCCACAATAGGGTCCGACCCGCCCGCCACCTCGTTTTCCCGCCGCAAGGACAACAACGCATCATGCGCCACGCTGGTGCCCAGACTATGCGCCGTCACCACGACCCGCCCACAGTCCGGATCCTTCAACGCCTGACGCATCACATCCGTCGTTTCCGCCAGAACCTTGGCCCGGCGCTGATGCTTCTCGTCGGTCTCCTCATAGGTCGACCAGGCCTCCACATCATACATCCGATTGACCAGAAAATCCCGCAGCCCCCAGCTCAGCAGCACCGTCGACACGATCCCGGCCGCCGTCGACCAATCCAGCGTCAATTGCTCT
Organism: Marinibacterium sp.; assembly: GCA_034670145.1. Classification (GTDB taxonomy): domain Bacteria; phylum Pseudomonadota; class Alphaproteobacteria; order Rhodobacterales; family Rhodobacteraceae; genus HXMU1420-2. Next base: position 33,890 of record JAXMOA010000018.1, on the reverse strand, counting down.
TCCGCAAACTCGCCCAACCCCGGGATGACCTCGTTCATCCGCGCCGCCATCCCAACCGCCAGAGACAACAGCTCCAGCACCGTCCAGGTCAACAACCCGAACACCTCGGCCATCGCCAGCAGAATCGTCACAATGATCCCGAAATTGCGCAGCTGAGTCCGCCCGAACGCCGCCAGCCAATCTCGCGACAATTCCAACAGATCATCGCGCATCTGCCCGGTTTCCTGCTGGCTGATCATTTCCTGAAACTCTGCGTGGCTGCCTTCGGGATAATCGCGCTGCGCCGCCAGCCCGCCAAAGGCCTCATAGTGATGCAGCAACCGGTCAAACAGATCCCGTGCCGGGCCCTCCACCCAGTCCGCCCGCCGTTCCGCCAGCCCCTGCAAGGCCGCCCGCCGCAACCGCGCCCGCTCGCGCCAGGGGGTGAAATACACCGACACCGGCCGCGGACTCTGCCGCAAGATCCACCAGAACACCCGCCGGGCCGAACTGGAGTTGGCCATAACCGGCGCCCAATAGGCCTCGTAAAACCGAATCTCCTGATTGCCGGGGCCGGGGTCATTCTTGGGCGGCAGATAGGTGGCCCCGATATAGGTCACCGACCGGGCGTCATCGCTGTGATGGGGCACGCTCTCGGGCTCGATCCTGCGCACCGCGCCCTTGTCTCTTCCAGCCTGGCGCGATCGGGTCAGATAGCTGTCGATCCCGTCAATCACCTGCGAGGTTTCTTCATACCGGCGCTGATTGCCCATGCCATGCACATGGATGACGGCAATATGACCAGACCGCTGGCCTGACCCCGAGTCCGCCGGGGATTCAGAATCAGGCACTGCGTGAGTGTGGCTTTGGTCAGAGGACATAAAACCAAGTCCAAATGGCTAAACGAACAGACAAATCGGCAAAAGAGATTGCACTTCAATGGCTTCATTCTACCACAGGTTTTGTTTTTTCCAAAATTGAATAAAACCTGCGTGATCAACCCCCCCTCCCGCGCCCCCAAAAACCGCCAGAAACCGGCCACGTGCCAGCGCGGGCCAGCCGACCGAAGGCGGCCAAACCGACCAGATTTCTGCCCGCACCCGCTTGAATCTTCCCCCCGGACCACGTCATTTGGCCCAAAGGCCCCAGATCGGCCAGCCAGACCAAAAGGGCACGCTCATGATCGTCGGCATCGGCACCGACCTGTGCAACATCGAACGAATCGAACGGACCCTCGAACGCTTCGGTGATCGGTTTCGCAACCGCGTCTTTACCGAAACCGAACAGCGCAAGGCCCAGCGCCGCCCGGACGCGCCCAGCACATACGCCAAGCGCTGGGCCGCGAAAGAGGCCTGCTCCAAGGCGCTCGGCACCGGTCTGCGCATGGGCATCGCCTGGAAGGACATGGCCGTCTCGAACCTGCGCACAGGCCAACCCGTGATGGAGGTCACCGGCTGGGCCCGCGCCCGCCTCGATGACCTCACACCGCCAGGGCACCGCGCCATCATCCACGTCACCCTGACCGATGATCACCCCTGGGCGCAGGCCTTTGTCGTGATCGAGGCCCTGCCGCTTTCCGACCCACCGTCAGGCTGATCCGCCCACCCACCTGCGGCATGAGTCCAACGGCCAAGACCGCGGGTTGACACCCCGCAATCGGGCGAGCATGTAACCCGCACAGGCACCTCATCGCACAGGAGAGCAGGATGGCCACGAAAACCGGGGCGGGCAATGCCGTAGTCGAAACGATCAAGACCGTCGTCTACGCGATGCTGATCGCAGGTGTGTTCCGCACCTTGCTGCTACAGCCGTTCTGGATTCCCTCCGGCTCCATGAAAGAAACCCTGCTGGTGGGCGATTTCCTCTTCGTCAACAAAATGGCCTACGGCTATTCCTATGCCTCCTGCCCCAGCCTGGGCTTTGTCGGCATCGACGCCGAAGACATCTGCGGATTCCTCAAGAACGACAATAAACGCGTCTGGTCCGCCCAGCCAGAGCGCGGCGATGTCGTCGTCTTTCGCCACCCTGTCACCGGGCGCGACTTTATCAAACGTCTGATCGGCCTGCCGGGCGACCGTATTCAGGTCAAGGACAGCCTGCTTTACATCAACGATGAACCCGTCGGGCGCGAACCCGATGGCTTCAACGAAGAGATCATGGCCCCCAGCGGCCCAACCCGCGCCCGCCCCCGCTGCGAAAACGCACCCGTCGGGCAGGGCGCAATCTGTCGCAAATCCCGCGAGGTTGAAACGCTGCCCAATGGCCGCTCGTACAAGATCCTCAATATCGGCGATCAGCGCACCGATCACACCGGGGTCTATGTGGTGCCCAAGGGGCATTTCTTCTTCATGGGTGACAACCGCGACAATTCCACCGACAGCCGCATTCCAACCAACGCTGGCGGCGTTGGCTTTGTTCCCTTCGAAAACCTGATCGGTCGCGCAGACCGCATCATCTTCTCGGCCTCCGGGGCATCCATGCTGTTTTTCTGGGACTGGCGCGGCGGACGGTTCTTCAAAAAGATAAAATGAGCCAATCCCGCGACCTACAGGCATTTCAAACCCGGATCGGCCATGACTTCGCCGATCTGGACCTGCTGCGCCGCGCTCTGACCCATACCTCCATCGCCAGCGCCACACGTCCCAGCAACCAGCGGCTCGAATTTCTGGGCGACCGGGTGCTGAACCTCGTCATCGCCGAGGCGCTCCTCGAACAGGACACCGTCGCAGACGAAGGCATCCTCGCCCCGCGCTATAACGCCCTCGTGCGCAAGGAAACCTGCGCCGATGTGGCCCGCGACATCGACCTGGGCGCCGTGCTCCGCCTGGGACGCGGTGAAATGGCCACGGGCGGACGGCGCAAAAACGCAATCCTCGGTGACGCGATGGAGGCGTTGATCGCCGCCGTCTACATCGACGCCGGCATGGCCACCGCTCAATCCATGGTCCGCCGCCTCTGGGGCAAGCGGATCTCTCAGGTCGAGGCCGAAGCCCGCGATGCAAAAACCGCACTTCAGGAATGGGCCCAGGCCCGCGGCATGACCCCTCCCAGCTATCAGGTGGTCGACCGCAGCGGCCCGGACCACGCCCCGGTTTTCCGCGTCCGCGTCCAGCTCCAGGATGGCCAGAACGCCGAAGCAGAGGCCAGCGCCAAACGCCCCGCCGAACAGGCCGCGGCCAAACACCTGCTGACCCAGCTCGACAGCTGATCACGCGGTGTTGTCACGTTAACAGTCGCAGATTTGCAAACTTGCCGATACCGGCCCCGTCAAAGAGGACCGGACCGTGCGACCAGATAAGCCCGGCACAGCACGGGCAATTCCGCACGTAACGCGGCAAGATCGCCCTGCGTGGCGTCACGCTCCAACACCGCGCGCGTCGTCCCGGCGAGTGTCGCGCGAAGGGCGAAAGCGACCGCGTCAGGTTGGTGGACGCGGCGGTCTCCGGCGCTCAGCAGAAGATCGCGGATCGCGGAATGATTGCGCCGGGCGACCGCGCCAAGAAGGTCGTCCGTATCAAGCTCTGCCGCGACAACATAAAGCGCGCGCGTGGCGGCGATATCCCGGGTCTTCGCGTCGAGATAGGCCTGGACCAGCGCGCCTGCCATTTGGTCAAGGGGCATGGCGCGACACCGCGCGCAGGTCGCGCAGACCGCGTCCGAGACGGCTTCCAGATGGCGTTGCAGCACGGCGAACAGCAAAGCCTGCTTTTGCGGAAAATACTGATACAGGGTTCCTACAGAGACGCCGGCCCTTGCCGCCACCCGGGTGGTTGTCAGGGCTGACAGACCTTCGGACAGCAAAACCTGAATGGTTGCCTCGAATATCGCGTCAACGGTGAATTGCGCGCGCGCCTGACGCGGCTGTTTACGGGCGCTCAGAGCGTCACCGGAGGGTCTCGTCATATGCGAATTCCAAACCTGAAGAATGATTCATAAAATATCCGCATGCGCCTGCACTTCAACCACGCTTCGAAAGGAAATGTCATGCAACCCTCTGCCGGACTATGCGCCCTCGTCACCGGGGCCAACAAGGGAATCGGGCTCGAGATCGCCCGCCAGCTTGGACAAGCGGGGCTGCGGATCATCATCGGCGCCCGGGACGCGGAACGCGGGGAAAAGGCCGCCAGAACCCTTGCGACCGAGGGGATCGTCGCGCGATACCTGCAACTCGACCTGACCGACCCGGCATCGGCGCAACGCGCCGCCGCGGACATCGGCGCGCGCGAGGGATCGCTGAATATTCTGGTCAACAATGCCGGTATCAGCGATCCCCGCGACGCAAGCCCGGCACAGGCCAACCTCGACGCGGTCAGGCGCGTTTTCGAAACGAACTTTCTGGGCACCCTGTCCGTCACCCAGGCCATGCTACCGCTCTTGCACAAGGCGCGCCCGGCGCGGATCATCAACCTCTCCAGCGGTCTTGGCTCCCTGACGCTCAACGCGGATCCGTCCTGGGAATTTTCCGCTTACAAGCTGATCGGCTACAACGCCTCGAAGGCTGCAGTGAACATGCTTACCGTGCAGCTTGCCGCCGAACTTCGCCAAAGCGGTGTCCGGGTCAACGCCGCTGACCCCGGCTTCACCGCAACCGATCTCAACGGTCACCGGGGACGGCAGACCATTCCGCAAGGCGCGGCCGAAGCCGTCCGGCTGGCCCTGTCGGATGACGATGACGAAACCGGCGGGTACTTCGCCACCGCAGGGCGTCTGCCCTGGTGAGGAACAGGGGCAGCGGACAGGGGTAGCGGACAGGGGCGCACCAGCCAGACCGCCAACAAAATGTGTTGCAAGTTGGCCCTGCGTCACTAACCTAGACCTCACCGATCCGCGCATTTTTCCAAGAGCTCAACACTCCCATGTCCGATTTCGCCGTCGCCGGTTCCGAATTGAAAAAGTTGGTCAAGCTGGCGCGCAAACAGCCGGTCGGCTTTGCATTCAACCCGGGCAAGGCAGATAGCGAACACTACCTGGGCATGCATCGCAAACGCTCTGGTTCGCAGATTTCCAAGGTCGCCAAAAAAGAGGGCCCCGGCGTCAAGGTCGGCTATGGCAATTGCGCGGTCGACGGCAAATGCCTGAACATGACCTGTGCAGCCACCGTTCCGGCGATGGCCAAGAAGGTCAAGAAATACCTGAAATACAACAAGGTCATGCTCAACGTCCAGATCCTCGATCTGGAAGGAAACATCCTGGACTCCGACATCGAGGACGACCTGCCCGACGATCCGGACCTGATGGACGAGGATCAAACAGATCCCCAACCCGACCAAAACGACCCCGACCAAAACGGCCCAGATCCCGCCCCGATCCACGCCCAGCTGACCGCCGATCAGGCCCGGCTCTCCCAGCTTCAGTCTCAGCCAAAGGCGCGCGAAACCCTCGACACCGCAATCACAGCCGCCTTCGCCCTGCTCCAGTCCGGCGACCTCGCCGCAGCGGCCAAACGCGCCAACGCCATCACCGCAAAAATCGACCAATTGCTGGCCGCGCCCACCGGGGTCTCTTCGGATGACCTGCGCAATCTCATCACCCGCCTGACTGACCTGAAAGCCCAAATCGGCCAGATCGCAAACCCGGACATCCAGGCCCGGCTGACCCCTCTGACCGCAACCGCCGCCGACCAAATCAAAACCAGGGACGTCACCAGCGCAGAGGCCACGCTCACCCGGCTGGAAAAAGCGCTGGGCTCACTGCCCCAGCCGACCCAGCCCGACCCCCTCAAAACGCTCCAGAATGACCTCAAATCCATGGTCCCCCATATCGCCGGCATTGGCGACCCGGGCCAGAAAAAGCGCCTGGTCGACCTCGTCCAAGACATCAAATCCGCCCTCAAGACAGGGGACCCAGCCGCGGCCGCCGCCCTGCTGGCCCAACTGAAACAAGATCTGGGGCCCCAAACCGCCCCGCCTTCTCCCCGCCTCGTGCCAATCTGGCGCGACGCCCGCGAAGCGGTGGACAAACAACTGGGCGATTTGCAGGCCGCCATGCGCGCCAAACCCAAACCGCTGTTCCAGCGCATCGCAGACGTCGGCTTCAACGGCATCACCAAAAACGAACTGGTCGCCATGCAAACGGCCCTTGTCGAACTGGACGCCGCCTCTGGCCCGGCCCGCGAAACCGCACAGCAGAAATTCGCCACCGCCCGCAACAACATGCTGGCCCTGCTCAAAGACAACAAACTGCTGCCACTGCTCGAGTCCAACCCGCTCGGCGTCACGGTGCAGGTGCGCGCCACATTGGCCCGCGCCATCAAATCATTGGATCAGGCCGTCAAAGGCTGAGTATCAGTCCAGGAGACCGCAATGGGCGAACCCAACGACGAACTCCCTGAAGAGGAGCACAGCGGCGAGGATGTCTGGGTCGAAGAGGTCGCGCGGCTGATGGCCATCGAGATCGACACCGATTCCGTCACGCCCGAACCCGAACCAGAGCCTGAACCCGAACCAGACCCGATCCTGTTGCAGACCCAGGAAACCCGCGAACGGCTGCTGCCATTGCTGCGCGCGGTGGTCCCGGATGGCGCCACATTCGACACACTCGTCCCCGGCTCTGTCCCCTCCGAAGTCGCCAGCCTGCTCGAAACCGGCGAACGTCTGGCCCTCGAAATCACCACCGCAGATCTGGACCGCCTGACCCAGATCGAAGGCGAAATCACCACGCTTCAGCAAGCCGTGGATCGCGAAAAGGACAAGGTCGCCGCCCGCGCCGACACCGCCTCCAAACTCTCCGACATCGTCAAACCCGATCCCGTGCCAAAGGGCGCGACCAAACTGGAATCAGACCCGATCACCGCCGCCCGCGAGGCCGCGCAAACAGCCCTGCAAACTGACCCGCTCACGGATGACGCCCTTGAACTGGCCGACAACAGCGTCAAGGAAATGCAAACCGCCATCGAACAGGCGAACCTCGCCATCACAACGCGCGAAGAAAGCGCAAAGACCCTCCGCGAAGCTGCCGGCAAGTTTCCCGACATCCCCAACCAGATCGAAACCGAAGCAAAACGCCTCAGCGATCTGCGCCAGGCCATCGCCACCGCTCTCGCCTCCGATCCTCTGACGCCAGATGCCCTGAAAACCGCCACCGATGCCCTGCGCGATCTGCAATCCGCCCACGAACAGATCCAATCCGTCGTCACGGCCCGCGCCGAAGAACACGACCGTATCGAAACAGCCGGACTAGAGATCGACGAAACCGGCCATCTCCCCGACCAGATCGAAACCCTCAAGGCCCGCCGCGATGCCCTCCAAGAGGCGCTCAAACCGCCAATCACCACCGAACGCAACAAACTGGCCGACACCGCGCTGAGCGAGCTGCGCAAAGCGGCGCAACAGGTCACACAAGAACTCAAGGATCTGGGCGACAAAGAGGGCATCGACAAACTCTGCACCGGCGCCGGGATCACGCTTGAAGACTACGCCGAACTGGAAAAGGACCTCGGCGGGCGCACCGGCCTCAGCGAAATCCTCAAAACCTTCCCGGCGGACGCGCTCGGCGCGCTCACCAAAACCATCGACGCCAAAACCCTCAAAACCCTGATCGACGGCTTTGACTCCGTCGCGGCCTTCAAATCCACGATGGAGAAAGTCGGCGGCGCCGACGCGATGAAGAAACTGGTCGACAGCGGCGCGCCCATGGACAAGATCCAGACCATCTGCACAGACCTCGGCCCCGGTTTCGTCAACGAACTGCTCAAACAGGGCGAAGGCAAAGCCGTCGCAGACCTGCACGCGGCTTTCGGCTCGGATATCAAGGCGTTCACCGATCTCGCCAAGGATTCCGGCCTCGCCACCAACCCCAAGGCCATGCTTGCCCTGCTGAAAACCGGCTGCAACGGCGAAGCGGACAAATTCCGCGACTTCTGCAAGGGCTTCTCCAAGGAAGAAGACCGCCAAAACCTCAAATCCATGCTTGAGGGCGGCGGTCTGGGCGATGCCCCGGACGCCTTCGGCGCGCTCGTCGCAACCGGCTGCGATGGCGACCCAAAGGCGATGATCCAACTGGGCACATCCCTCAATTCGGACGAGGCCCGCGCCGGGCTCAAACTGGCGCTCACCGATGGTGGTCTGGGCGGGGGGGACTACGAAAAAGGCAAGGGCAAGGTTGACCCGAACTGCCTGGCCATGATGCTCAAACACGCCACCGGCCCCCGCCCCGCGGGCCAGGACGACGACGCCGACCTCAAACGTCGCTGCGACGGTCTGGCCACATTGTTCAAGGGCCTTGAAAAAGAGCAGTTCACCCAACTCAACGGCATGCTCACCAAAGGCGGGCTGGGCGACGCCCCCGAGGCTTTCGCCCACGCGCTGGGCCTGGGCTGTGGCGGCGATCCCGATCAGGTCAAGGAATTCACCGACAACTTCAAAACCGACGAGGCCCAGACCGCCCTCAACCGGATGCTGACCAAAGGCGGGCTCGCCGGTAAACCCGGCCCGCTGGCGGACGGTGACATCGACCCCAAATGCCTCGGACACCTGCTCCGCTCTGGCGCGGGCGATGATCCAACCCCCAGCGCCAAGGACCGCATGGCCAAAATGGCCACGCTGCTACAGGGGCTGGAGGAGGACGATTGCACCAAACTCAGCCAGATCCTGGGCGAAGGCGGCCTGGGTCAGGCCCCCGAGGCCTTCGCCCACACCATCAGCATCGGCTGCAACAGCGACCCGGAGGCGTTCAAGTCCTTCTCCAACAGCTTCGATGAAAAATCCGCCCGCGAAGGCCTGGCCAAACTGCTCGACCAAGGCGGCCTCAAAGGCAGCCCGCCACCGCTGAAACCCACCGAGATTGACCAGAAAACACTGGGCAACATGCTCAAATTCGCAGGCGGCGAAAAACCCGGCAGCATGTCCGACAAGGACTATACCGCCCAATGCTGCACAGATTTCGCAAAACTCTGCGGAGGTCTCGACGACGACGGCTGCACCAGCCTGAAAAAGACGATGCAGGACAGCGGCCTCAACACAGATCTCGAAGTGCTGGGCAAACTCATCGGCACAGGCTGCAAATCGGACAGCGCCAAACTCAAATCGCTGACCACCGAACTGGCCAAGGACCCCAACGGCACCAACCTGAAAAACCTGCTGACCAAAGGCGGCTTTGGCACCAAGGACGACACTGGCGTGAAAAGCGACACCGCCACCGAATGTCTGGCCAACCTCTTTGAACCGGGCTGCGATGGCGCGCCTGGCGAACTGGTCAAACTGCTGACCCAGCTGAACGATTCAACCGCCAATCCCGGCGCGCTTGCCAACCTCAAGGGCGTGATGACCAAAGGCGACCTGGGCAAACATCCCAAGGTGCTGGGTGACCTCTACAAACACGGCTGCCTGACCGACCCGAACGGCGCACCCGACGGCAAAGGCGGCAAAAACCCCAAACTGCTGATCCAGATGGTCGGCGGCTTCAGCGGCGACACCGACGCGCCGAAATTCAAGGACTTGCTCGACAACGGCGGGCTCAGCGAACGCGACGACAAAGGCAAGGTCTCCCGCCTGGCCAGCGTCATGCGCTATGGCATCACACCCAAAGACCCCTCAACCGACAAGGACGGCGGCAAACTGCGCGGCATCTATGATGCGTTCAAGGTCGGCGGCGACCATATGGGTGACCTGAAATCCACCCTCGAATCGATCGAACAAGCCCCGGACTGGGTCTTGGAACCCTCCGACGACGGCAAACCGACCCAACCGGGCAAAGGTCTGTGCAACATCCTGTTTTCCGGCACCCGCGACGGCAATCCGGGCGATCTGCATTCGGGCTTTTTCACCAAACTCGAGACCCGCGACAGCGAGGCCCAATCCGGTCTGACGCCAAAACTGTCAATGAAAAAATTGATTCAAACCGCCGCGTCCTTTGAATCCGTGCCAATTGATCCCAGCGAAGAAACCGTTCTGCTCTCTCCGACTGGTCTGGACCCTATCAACCTGCGCCTGGATCACGTTCTGGAACGCCATACCCGCAAACAACACCAGTTGTCGCTGCCTTCAATCACCCAAAACACAGCAACGACGCTCTACCCTCGTGATATCGGCGTCACAGAGCTCTCGAAATCTGTGAAAACCAGCCTCGAGGGCTTCCCCGGTGGTACCCCGCCATATGTCCGCAAGATGGGCGGCGGCGGTACGGACAACAACACAAAGCGATCCGACGGCACGACAGATCGCAACATTCCGCCAAAAGACGTAGAAGACGTCACAGGGGACTATGGCTTCTTTGAAGCCGTCAGCGGCACTTATGTTGACAAGGATGGGACCACCCAGGCAATCACCAGCAAGATTGGCTTCAACCCGGATCCAAGCGATACAGGCGCTCCGCAAAAGGTCTATGTGGCTCAGTTTTTCCCAGAAACGGGCCCGAATTTGCTAAAGGTCCACAACCATGACATGCACGCCATCAAGGACGCGCTCACCAGGTAAGGCAGAACCATGACCGCAACAGACACACTCTCCGTCACCTTCGCGATTTTGCTGGGCGCAGGCCGTGAAGTGACCGAAGACGCCCTGCCAGAGGTCATCACCTCCGAACCCGGCGGCTTTGATGTCAGCTATCTGCAAGAGGGCCGGCTTTATATCACAGCAGGCGAGGCGATCTATGTCGCCGAGGATCCGCTGTTTTTCATGATCCCATCGCTATGCTTTGACGCGGTTGCCAAATTGACGGCCGGTGAATCCTTTCCCTATGCGTCCTGGTCGTCACCAGAGAAAATCAGCCTGGACGTCACCGGCGACACGATCACCATCAGCGGAGAGGACATGGACCCGCAAAGCTTTGCCCGCGATGACCTGCTAAAGGCCCTGTTGGCGGCAGGCCAGCGGTTCAGAGCCAGCGCAGCCCGGATCTGGCCCGCCGACAGCGAAGAAGACCGCAACAGCCTCGGCCCGCGCTCAGAGGCCGCCGAGACCGCGCTGGCCTAGGTGCGCGCGCGGGCGCAGAAAAGGCTGCTGCTCTGGTCATGGGCGTGGAAATCCTCTAAGCGCGCGGTACAGTCTCATCCAGACCCAACCTTGTAACGGACATCACATGACCAGCCGCGCCGGATTCGTTGCCCTGATCGGAGAGCCCAACGCGGGCAAATCCACTCTTCTGAACCGTATGGTGGGGGCCAAGGTCTCGATCGTCACGCACAAGGTGCAAACCACCCGCGCCCGGATCCGTGGCGTGGCGCTCGAAGGCGAGGCACAGCTGGTCTTTGTCGACACGCCCGGGCTGTTCCGGCCCCGGCGCCGGCTGGACCGGGCCATGGTGGCCGCCGCCTGGGGCGGGGCGGCGGATGCGGATGTCATCGTGCTGCTGATCGAGGCCCACCGCGGCCTGACCGATGGCGTGACCCGTATTCTGGACGGGCTGGGCCAGGTGGCGGGCGACCGTCCCGTGGCGCTGGCCATCAACAAGATCGACAAGGTCCAGGCCGAAGTGCTGCTGGGCCTCAGCCAGGAGCTGAACACACGCTATTCCTTTGCCGAAACCTTTATGATTTCGGCCGAACGGGGCCATGGGGTCGACGATCTGCGCCGCTGGCTGGCGGGCAAAATGCCCGAGGGCCATTGGCTGTATCCCGAGGATCAGATTGCAGATCTGCCGCTGCGTATGATCGCCGCCGAAATGACCCGCGAAAAGCTGACGCTGCGCCTGCATCAGGAATTGCCCTATCAACTGACCGTCGAAACCGAGAGCTGGGAAGAACGCGAAGACGGCTCTGCGCGGATTGATCAGGTGATCTATGTGGCGCGCGATGGTCACAAGGGGATCGTGCTGGGCAAAAAGGGCGAGACCATAAAATCCGTCAGCCGCGCCGCCCGGGAAGAGCTGGAAACCTTTCTGGAGCGCAAGGTTCATTTGTTCACCCGCGTGTTGGTGCGCGAAAAGTGGATGGATGATGCAGAGCGCTATTCCGAAATGGGGCTCGATTTCCGCGACGGGAACTGAGCCTCGTGTCGCTGACTGCCCGGATCTGGGTCGACGCCTATCTGACCCGGTTGCGCCTGGTGGATGTGCCTGCCTTTGTGGTGGCCCATGGGGATGACACTGCCGGGGCGGTTCTGGTCAAGCTCAACACCCTGGACGGGCAGGCGGTGGCCTATCAGCGGCGTTTTGATCTGATGGCGGGCGTGCGCCGCTGGGAAGAGCTGATCCGTGGCGCAGAGGCTGAAATTGACGCGGCGATCACGCGCCAGCGGGGGTTTGATCCGGACCTGTGGGTCATCGAAGTAGAGGACCGCGCCGGACGGCATCTGTTGGACGAACCCGGTCTGAGTGAGTGATCCTTGATCCAAAGGGGCGCGCTGGCGCGCGCGCTTGATGTCTCGGTGACGCCTGGGCGTCCCCTCGGGGTGGCGCTGGGGGCCAGCGGGCTGAGCGGGTCTGCGCAGCCTGCGCGGGCTTGTGGGTCTGGACGCCTTCGGCGAGAGTATTTAGACCAAAAAGAAGAACCAGCGCGGGTCAGGAGATTGCGGAAATTGCGTGAGATGCCAGCCGATTGCCCGGGTGTGTTTCGGGGCCTGCGCTGATATGGATTGGCGCGATCAGGGTATTTTGATCAGCGCGCGGCGCCATGGGGAAACGGCGGCGATCATTGATGTGTTTACCGAGGAACATGGTCGTCATGCGGGTGTGGTCCGGGGCGGGGCAGGGCGCAAGCTGGCGCCGATCCTGCAACCGGGGGCGCAGCTGGATGTGCGTTGGCGGGCGCGGCTGGAGGATCATCTGGGGGCCTTTCAGGTGGAACCGCTGCGCAGTCGCGCTGCGGCGGCCATGGCGGACCGGCTGGCCCTTGCCGGGTTGAATGCGGTGACGGCGCTGATCGGGTTTTGTCTGGCGGAGCGGCAGGTTCATACGCGGTTTTATCGTCAGACCGAACAATTGCTGGATCTGCTGGATCAGACCGATGTCTGGCCGCTGGCCTATCTGCGGTGGGAGAGCGCGCTGCTGGAGGAAATCGGCTATGGGCTGGACCTGACCTGCTGTGCGGTGACCGGCGTGCGCGAGGGTCTGCTGTATGTGTCGCCGCGCACCGGGCGCGCTGTCTCGGCTGCGGGGGCGGGGGATTGGGCGGATCGCCTGTTGCCGCTGCCGCCCTGCCTGCGGGGCGAAGGGCCGGCGCCCGATCCCGAGATCGCCCAGGCCCTGCGGACAACCGGCTATTTCCTTGAGCATCGCATCGCACCCGAACTGGCGCAAAAACCCCTGCCAGAGGCCCGCGCCCGGTTTGTGGAGACGTTCACCCGCGCGCTCTGAACAACAGCTCAACGCCGCTGCCTGACAGGATCAGCGTGTCTTTCAGGACCTCTGATTGTGTCACCTCGCCCAGCAGCGCGAACAGGCGCGCCTCGGTCGCTTGCTCGGCACAGGGGCTCTGGCCCGCCACGATCTGCTCTATGTCAAACCAGGGATAGGGCGCGATCATCCGGGCCTTGTAGCTGTTGCAGGGCCCTTGCCCGGCCACCTGACCGGTTTGCGGGAACTGCAGGGTCAGCCTGTCCGAGGTCGCCTGACCGTCAATCTCGATCAATTGCCAGACCCGCCCGGCGCCGCCATAGCGGGCCACTGTTTCGTCGCCACCGCAGCCGCTGATCGCCATCATAGCCGCCAGCAGCGGCAGAGAGAGACGCCTAATGCCCATAACCGGCGCCGGTCTTTACCTTGCCGCGAAAGATCCAATAGACCACGGCCGTGTAGATCAAGACGGCCGGAAAGGCGACCAATCCGCAGCCCCAGAACATGAACGCCAAAGAGGATCTGGGCGCCGCTGCTTCGGCCACGGTCACGCTGAACGGCAGCATATAGGGCCAAAAGCTGGCCGCCAAAGTTGCAAAAGCCGCCAGAAAGATGATCGCGACCAGGGCAAAGGGTGCCCAATCGCGCCGCACCTGCCCGCCGCGCGCATAGAGCAGCATCGCACAGATCGCCCCGGTCGCCGGCAGGACGGCCATCCACGGCAGGTCTACCCAGCGCGCCATCACCGCAAATCTGGACCACAAGGCATAGACAAAGGCGATGCCCAAAAAGACCAGGACGCCCAGCAAGAGTGGCCGGATCAGATCACCGGCCCAAATGTAAACCGCCCCGCGGCACTTCAGAACCAGCCAGCACGCGCCCAGCAACATATACCCGACCATCAGGCCAAAACCGCACAGGATCGGGAACAGCCCGACCCACTCCCAACCCGTTCCGGCATAACGCCCATCCACGACGACCAGCCCCTCAACCATCGTGCCAATCGCCGCCCCCTGCACAAAGGTCGCCACAGCGGATCCAACAATCAGCCCCCAGTCCCACAATCCCCGATGCGCCGGATCCTGATGACGAAACTCAAACGAAACCCCCCGGAAAATCAGCGCAAACAACAACAGCGTCACCGGAATGTAAAAGGCCGACAGAAAAATCGCATAGACCATCGGAAACGCCCCGAACAGGCTGGCCCCGATCAACACCAGCCAGGTCTCATTCCCGTCCCAAACCGGAGAGATCGAGGCATGCATCTGTTCCCGCCACCGTTCGTTGGGGGCAAAGGCGAACAACATCCCAACGCCCAGGTCAAATCCGTCCAAAATCACGTAAACCAGGATCGCAAAGGCGATTATCCCGGCCCAGAAATGCTGAAGCGTCGCCAAATCCATCGGCTCAATCCTCCATCGGCTGGCTTGGATCATCCAGCCGCCCGGCCCCGGCCAGGGGCCGCGCGCCTGTCGCGCCGGGCACAGGGGTGGGCGCGCTTTGGGGGCCAACCCGGAACACCCGGTAAAGATAGGCAAACCCGAACCCGTAAACGATGAGATAAACCACCGCAAACCCGATCAAAGATCCCAGAACCTGCCCCCCCGTCAGGGTCGGCGTATGCGCATCCGCTGTTTTCAGGATGCCAAACACCACCCAGGGCTGGCGTCCCACCTCGGCCACAAACCACCCGGCAATGATCGCCACAAACCCGGAGGGAAAGTTCAAAAACGTCGCCCATAAAAACAACCGGGACCGTTCGACAACGCCGGTCAGAATCAAAACCACCCCGCCCCAGGCAATCGCCCAGATCAGCACCCCCAGACCCACCATGATCCGAAACCCGAAAAACGGGATCAGGATGGGCGGGCGTTCGTCCCTGGGGATGGTCTTGATACCGGGTTGGCTCGATTCAAAATCCAGACTGTCCACAAAGCTGCCCAGCTTGGGGATCGCAATCTCGAAATGGTTCTTCTCAGCCGCCGCATCCGGCCAGGCAAACAGCACCAGCCGCGCGGGGGCTTCCGTCTCCCAGCGGCCCTCAACAGCGGTGAACTTGGATGGCTGATGCTCGCCGATGTATTCCCCGTTCAGATGGCCCAGCCACATCTGAGGCATGATCACCACCGCCGCCAGCCCCAGCCCCCACCGCAGCATCAACCGCGCTTCGGGCACATGCACCCGACGCAGCAGATACCAGGCACCCGCCGCCGCCACACAGGTGGCCGTGGTCAGATAGGCGGCCAGCAACATATGCAGCCACCTGATCTTGAACACAGGGCCCCAGATGATCTCGCGCCAATTCACCGGCACGATGTGACCATCCACAATCGCATGGCCCACCGGCACCTGCATCCAACTGTTGTTGGCCATGATCCAGAAAGAAGAGGCCGTCGTTCCCAGCGCAACCATCGCGCAGGCGAACAGGAAAAACCAGGCCGGCACCCGGTCCCGCCCAAACAGGACCACACCGAAAAATGACGCCTCCAGGAAAAAGGCCGTGAACGCCTCATAGCCCAGCAAAGGGCCCTGAATGGAGCCGGTCTGCTCTGACAACACGCTCCAGTTCGTGCCAAACTGAAACGCCATCACGATCCCCGAAACCACACCCATGCCAAACGACAGGGCAAAGATCCGAATCCAGAAATCAAACAACCGCCGGTAAATCTCGCGGCCCGTCACCTGACGTGTGGCTTCGATCACCGTCAGCCAGGCGGCCAGACCAATGGTAAAGGCCGGGAAAATAATATGAAACGTGATCAAGAACCCGAACTGGATACGGGAGAGGAGGACCGGGTCCAGCTCCATGAGGGTCACCTATAACAACACTGACCCGCCCATCCTGTCCCCGACCACCGGTCGAAGCAACAGTTTGTTCAGCCCCAGAGGTCAGCCAGTGGGACATAGGCGCCGCCGTGGTCGGGTTCAGGGCAGGGCGGCCCTCAAGAGACCTTCTGATCCTCCAGAATCAAATCAGCCCCCTTTTCGCCCACCATGATCGCAGGCGCATTTGTGTTGCCCGATGTCAGCGTCGGGAAAATCGAGGCATCCACCACCCGCAACCCCTCGATCCCATGAACCCGCAACCGCGCATCCACCACATCCGACTGCGCATCCGGCCCCATCCGACAGGTGCCGACCGGATGAAACACCGTGCCCGCCCGCTCCCGGCAATCTTCCAGCATCTCGGCATCCGTCTGCACCTCGGGCCCGGGCACAATCTCGGCCTCGATCAACCGCGCGATCGAGGGCGCCTGCGCCAGTTGCCGGATCACCTTCACGCCTTCCAGCATCTCCTGCACATCATGCGCCGTGTCCAGATAGTTGGGATGGATCGCCGGCGCCTCTTCGGGATCGGCCGAGCGGATCTCCAGATGGCCCCGGCTCGTGGGACGTGTCGGCTGTATGCCCAACATGAACCCCGCAAAAGGATCGGGGTTCATCAACGGGCGCTTGCCCGGCGGTGCCTTGGTGTAACTCACCGGAGAGAAAAACAGCTGCATGTTCGGCCAGGTCAACTCGGGCCGCGTCCGTATGAACCCACCGGCCTGATTGACCCCCAGTGACAGCGGCCCCCGCCGCGTCAACACATAGCGCAAACCCTGCCACAGCTTGCCATACCACGGATGCAACTGCGTGTTCAGCGTCGGCACCGTGGCGCGATACAGGTAATCCATGCCCAGATGGTCCTGCATATGCTGCCCCACACCACTGGCCGAATGCACCACCTCAATGCCATGGCGACGCAACAGCGCGCCGGGGCCAA
The DNA here is from genome assembly GCA_034670145.1 of Marinibacterium sp. Taxonomy (GTDB): domain Bacteria; phylum Pseudomonadota; class Alphaproteobacteria; order Rhodobacterales; family Rhodobacteraceae; genus HXMU1420-2. The sequence continues at coordinate 16,936 of JAXMOA010000018.1, read as the reverse complement.
TCCCCGACACTTGCAACAATTGAGGCGAATTGATCGCCCCGGCCGAGACAATCACCTCCCGCCGCGCCCGCGCCTCCTTCAGCTGCCCGCCCTGGCGATACACCACCCCAACAGCCCGCTTGCCCTCCAGGATCAGCCGCTGCGCCATCGCGTTCTTCTCGACCCGCAGGTTCGCCCGCTTGCGCGCAGGGCGCAGATACGCCCGCGCACAAGACATCCGAAACCCATCCTTGGCCGTGTTCTGATAGGTGCCAACCCCCTCTTGCGTCGGGCCGTTGAAATCCGGGTTCACCGGATATTGCACCTCTTGCCCGGCCCGCACGAAATCGGCGCAAATCGGGTGCAAATCCCGATCCATCGTTGCCACATGCACCGGGCCACTGTCTCCGCGCAGGGCATCTCCGCCCCGGTCATTGGTCTCGGCCTTGCGAAAATAAGGCAGCACATCCTCCCATCCCCAACCGGGATTCCCCGCCGCCTTCCAATCCTCGAAATCCCGGCTCTGACCGCGAATATACACCATCGCATTGATCGAGCTTGAGCCCCCCAGAACCTTCCCGCGCGGCCAATACAAAGGCCGCCCGTTCAGCTCCGGGTTCGCCTCGGTCTGATACATCCAATTGACGCTCGGTTTGTAAAACGTCTTGCCATAGCCAATCGGCATCCAGATCCAAAAGTTCAGATCACTGCCCCCGGCCTCCAGCAACAACACCGAATACCGCCCGTCCTGCGTCAGCCGGTTCGCCAGAACACAGCCCGCAGACCCGGCGCCAATCACGATGAAATCATATTGCGTCACGCTTGCTCTCTCCTTCATGCGGCGCAACACCACGCCGCCGAACCCTCGGATCAATCCGCAAGCTATTCCGAAATTGGCCTGATCCAGATATCCAATCTGAAAACACCACCACACCAATTTTCCACCACCCCGCACCCAAATAACCGCTGCCCCAACCCGGACACAGCTGCTATCAAATCCACAGATCCGCTCTCAACACGGGCCGCCCCGAACCCAGATCCGGCACCCCACAACAGATCAAAGGCATGGCAATGCAAAAACAGACAATCGTGATCGTTGGCGCAGGCATTACCGGAGTCTCCTCTGCCGAATGGCTGCGACGGGACGGGCATGACGTCACCCTCGTCGACCCGATCCAGCCGGGTGATCGCGGCCAGACCTCCTTTGGCAACGCCGGCCTGCTGGCCCGCACCTCGGTCGTGCCCGTGGCCACGCCATCCCTGATCCGCAAGGCACCCGCCATGGTGTTCGACCCGAACTCTCCGCTGTTTCTGCGCTGGTCCTATCTGCCCCGCCTGCTGCCGTGGCTCATTCCCTTCATGCGCAACACCAACGCCAAATCCATGCGCGCCATCGCCCAGAACCTGGCCCAGATGGCCTTTGACACAACCGACCAACACCTCGCCCTCAGCCGCGGAACCGGCGCCGAGGCGCACATCACAACCGGCGAATTCGTCAACCTCTATCCCCAGAAATCCAACCACGACGCTGACACCTTTTCCGAGGACATCCGCCAAGAGCACGGCATCACCTCAGCGCCTCTGTCCCGCGCCGACCTGATCGAGAGGGACCCGAATCTGGGCCCGGCCTATAATTTCGGCGCCGTGTTCAAACAATACGGCTGGCTCACCTCTCCGGCCGCCTACATGGCCGCCCTCTTTGACCACTACCGCCGCAACGGCGGGCAGTTCAAACAGGCCAAAGTGGTCGACATCACCCCAGGCCCCAAACCGCGCGTGATCCTCGAAGGCGGCGAAACCCTGGAGGCAGACAAGGTCATCCTCTCTGCCGGCGCCTGGTCCGTGCGCCTGGCCAAACGCATGAACGCCCCCGTCAACCTCGAGGCCGAGCGCGGCTACCACATCTCCATGTACGCGCCCAGCCACTCGGCCCCGCACCCCTATATGGTGACGGATGGCAAATTTGTCGTTACCCCCATGAACGGCTTTCTGCGCGCCGCAGGCGTGGTCGAATTCGCCGGTCTGGATGCCCCAGCGGCCGAAGCGCCCATCAAACTTATCCAAAGCGGTGTAAAGCGGCTCTACCCCAACCTCACCTTCGAACGGGCCGATACCTGGATGGGCCGCCGCCCCACAACACCCGACAGCCTGCCGGTGATTGGCGAAAACCCCAAGGCCCCAAACATCCTGCACGCCTATGGTGGCCAACACATCGGGCTGACCATCGGACCCAAACTGGGCCGTCTGATGGCAGATATGGTCGCCCAAAGACGCCCGAACATCGACCTCAGCCCCTACCGCCCCGACCGGTTCTGACAGGCGCTCACACCGGCGCTCACACCGACCCGCTCAATCCGGCCCGCTTTCCCCCAGCGCCGCCAGCCAGACGGTCAGCACCTCGTCAATCTGTGCCTGCTGGTCGGGCGTCAGACCGGCAATCAGCCGATGCTGATTGTCCACATGTTCCGATATGATCCGGTCAATCAACGCAAATCCGGCCTGCGTCAAACCCACAACCGACCCCCGGCCATCCTCAGGATTGACCCGCCGCTCTACCAGTCCCTGCGCCTCCAGCCGATCAATCCGGTTCGTCATCGTCCCCGATGTCACCATCGTCCAGTTGATCAACGCCGACGGGCTTAGCTGATACGGCGCCCCAGACCGGCGCAACGTGGCCAGCACGTCAAAGCTCGCCGCATTCAAACCGTAAGACGCATAAACCTGCGTCAAACCCTTGGACAGCACATCATGCAACCGCTTGATGCGCCCAATCACCCCCATAGGGCCCACATCCAGATCGGGCCGCTCCTGGCGCCACTGGTTCAGAACTTTGTCCACATGATCCATGCACCACATGTCCCAGGAAACTATCTTGACGTCAAGGCTTCTCATATATATCTCGACGTCAAGATAAATGGAGGACACCATGTCCAGAACCACAGACCTTCTCCTCGCCGCCTCTGCCCCAATGGTCTGGGGCAGCTCGTATATCGTCATCACCCAGATGCTGCCGCCGGGCTATCCCATGACCCAGGCGGCCCTGCGCGCCTTGCCCGCCGGATTGCTGCTGCTGGCCCTGACCCGACAGCTCCCGCCGGGCCGCTGGATCGCCAAGCTGCTGCTGCTGGGGGCGCTGAACTTTTCGATATTCTGGGGCGCTCTGTTCATCGCCGCCCAACGCCTCCCAGGCGGAGTCGCCGCCACACTGGGGGCCATTCAACCGCTGATCGTGCTGGTGCTGGCGCAGCTGCTGTTGTCCACGCCGCTCACCCGGAACGGCCTGATGGGCGCTCTGGCCGGCATGTGCGGTGTCGCCCTGCTGCTGCTGGGGCCGGATGCCCGGCTTGACCTCTTCGGCATCGCCGCAGCCTTCGGCGGAGCGCTCTCCATGGCCCTCGGCGTCGTTCTCACCCGCAAATGGCAACCGCCCGTGTCGGCACTCACCTTTGCCGCTTGGCAACTGACGGCGGGTGGCCTGCTGCTGGTGCCCGTCTCCCTGCTGGCCGAGCCTGCCCTGCCACCGCTCACCCTGACCAATATCGTCGGGTTTTCATGGCTGGCCCTGATCGGAGGCGCCCTCAGCTATGTCTTCTGGTTCCGCGGGATCGAGCGTGTCGGACCGGCACAAGTCACCAGCTTCGGCTTCCTCAGCCCGCTCACCGCCGTCGTGCTGGGCTGGGGCCTGCTGGACCAGACGCTCACCCCCATTCAGCTGGTTGGCGCGCTGGTGATCCCCATCAGCATCTGGATCGCCACCCGCCCCGAGACGCCCAGCGTCAAACCGGCCCCGACCACCGCGTGAGCATCCCCCGCAAACCCCGCCTATTTCGGCGGGGTTTTCTGTTGGCCGAACACCTGCGCCAAAACCATCATCACTGTGGTCACCAGGATCATGATCGTCGAGATCGACGCAATCGTCGGGTCAATCTGGTCGCGCAGGGCGTTGAACATGCTGCGCGTCAGCGTCGGATTGTCCCCGCCCGACACGAACATCGCCACCACCACCTCGTCAAACGAGGTCAAAAACGCCAACAGCGCGCTCGTCACCACCGCAAACCGGATCTGCGGCAAGGTCACCGTCAAAAACGCCTTCCACCGGGGCGCGCCCAGACTGCGCGCCGCCGCCTCCTGGCTCATGTCAAAGCTTTTGAGCGCCGACCCGGTCACAATCACCACCAACGGCAGCGCCAGAACCGTATGCGCCAAAACCAGCCCGGTGATCGTGTAGAGGATCTTCAATTTCACATAGGCATAAAACGCCCCGATCGCGATCAGAACAACGGGCACCATCATCGGCGTGATCATCAGCACAAAGGCCACCCGCACAAACGGCACCTTCGAACAATGCAACCCATAAGCCGCCAGCACCCCGACCGGAGTCGCCACGATCATCGTCAGCACCGCCACCTTGAACGACGTCACCGTCGCCCGCATCCATTCTTCGGATTCAAAGTAATGGCCATACCACCGCGTCGACCAGGTCTCGGGCGGAAACTCCAGATACTGACTGTCCGAAAAAGACATCGGAATCACAATCAGCGTCGGTGTCACCAGCAGGATCATCGTGATCACCGCAATCACATACAGCCACAGCCGCTGCCCATGCGTGACCTGCGTCTCTGTCGCCGGAGCGCGAAACCATCCAAACATCAATGGCCCCCCCCGGTGATCTGATCCAGATTGAGGAACCGCGACGCGATCCACAAAATCACCATCGTCAACAGCAACAGAACCACGCCCAAGGCGCTCGCCGCGCCCCAATTGACGAACAGCTCAATATTGGAAACGATCTTCATCGACACCATGATCACCTTGCCACCGCCCAGCACCGCAGGCGTCACAAAGAACCCAAGACACAGGATGAACACCATCAACGCCCCGGCAAACAACCCCGGCGTCGTCAGCGGAAAAAACACCGTCCAGAACGCCCGCCGTGGCGAAGCCCCCAGATTGGCCGCCGCCTTCATATAGTCCAGATCAATTGCCCGCATCGCGCCATAGACCGGCAAAATCAGAAACGGCAGCATGATATGCACCATCCCGATCAACGTTCCGGTCATATTGTGCACCATCTTGATCGGCTCCTCCCACAATCCCAGGGAAATCGCCCAATCATTCACCAACCCGCGTTTCTGCAACAGAACCAACCACGCATATGTCCGCACCAGCAAAGAGGTCCAGAACGGCAAAAGCACCGTAATCAAACATAAATTCGCCATCCGTCGCGGCAGTTGCGAAATGAAATACGCCAGCGGATAGCCAATCAGCACACAGAGCCCCGTGGTCAGAAAACTCACCTCAAAGGTCGTCTGGAATATCCGCGCATAGGATTTGCGCTTCAGCATCCGCTCATAGTTTTCCAGCGAAAACTGCCCGTCCGCCCCGACGAACGACACGTAAAACAGCCATCCCACCGGAATGACCAGAATCACCATGATCAACAGGATCGCCGGAGAGCTCAGCCCAAACAGTTTCAGCCGCTCCAGCCGCTCGTCCTGACGCAGACCGGCCTCGTTCATGCGCACTTCCGCCATCCTACGCTCCACGCCCGTCGATCAAAACGGTATCCTCTGGCGCCAGACACAGGGTCAACGCTTCGCCCACCGTCGGCAGGGCCGCAACATGCGCGCCCCGCATGGCCCCGCGCAACACAATCTGCGCGCCCCCGGTCAACTGTGCATGCAACAGAAAACTATCGCCCTGATAAACCACCTCGGTCGCCGTCGCGGCAAAGTTGTTCACACCCTCACGCGGTCCATCCGGCGACAGGACAATCCGCTCCGGGCGGACCATCAGCACCAGCTGCTCGGCCTCGGGCACCGGAGCGGACATCTGCAACGCCATCCCGTCAAACAGGATCTCCGCCCCCTGGCGCGTCACATCCAGAAAGGTCGATTCTCCGATGAAATCCGCCACAAACCGGTTCGCCGGACGCTCATACAAATCCCGAGGCGTCGCCAGCTGCATGATGCGACCATGATTGACCACCGCAATCCGGTCCGACATGGTCAGAGCCTCGCGCTGATCATGGGTCACATAAACCGTGGTCATGCCCAGCTTTTCGTGCAGATGGCGCAGCTCTATCTGCATCTGATCGCGCAGCTTCTTGTCCAGCGCCGACAACGGCTCGTCCATCAGCAGGATTCGCGGCTCAAACACAATCGCCCGCGCCACAGCCACACGCTGACGCTGCCCGCCGGACAGCTGATCAATCCGCCGCCCGCCAAATCCGCCCAGCTGCACGGTCTCCAACGCCTGCTCGACCCGCTGATCCAGCTCGGCCCTGGGCACCCTGCGCAGCTTCAGCGGATAGCCAACATTGCCCGCAACCGTCATATGCGGAAACAGCGCATAACTCTGAAACGTCATCCCCACATTGCGCAGATGCGGCGGCGTCCGGATCACCTCGCGGTCACCAAACTGCAAACTGCCACAATCCGGCCGCGTGAACCCCGCCAATACCATCAACAACGTCGTCTTGCCCGACCCGGACGGGCCCAGCAACGTCAGAAACTCACCGCTCCTGACCTCCAGCGACACATCGTCCAACGCATGAACAGACCCATAGGTCTTGGTCACATTCTGAACCGAGATCGGCAGCGCATCGGCATTCACAGCAGTCAAATCAAGGCCTCGCATTCTTTGCTCAGGGATCAGGCGGGCGCTCGCAAACGCCCGCCCGGTGGTCAGGAAAGGATCCGTCTTACTCGGTCAACATTTCCTGATACATCTCGGCAGCAATGGTTTCCCACTTGGCATACCACTCCAACGACACAGGCAGCTGCATCGCCGCATTCGCAGGCGAAGACGGCAGACCCGCCGCAACCTCGGCCGTGATCACACCCGTGTCATAGGCCGCCTTGTTGGTGGGACCATAGGTGATGTATTTGGGCAGATCGTCCTGATACTCGGGCTTGGAGATTTCGGCCAGAAACTCCATCGCCGTATCCCGGTTCGGCGCACCCTTGGGCACGGCAAAACAGTCATAGTCCAACAAGGCCTGATTAAAGCTATAGGCAACCTGCGCGCCGTCCTTCTTGGCATTGTCAAACCGGCCGTTCCAGCCCGTGGTCATATCGACCTCGCCATCCTTCATCAGCTGCGCATGTTGCGCGCCCGAGGTCCAGAACACCGCGATATGCGGCTTCAGCTCGCGGATCTTGTCAATCGCGCGCTCAATGCCCTCTTCGCTGTCCAGCTCTTCCCAAACCTTGTCCATCGGCACACCCAGCGCCATCATCGCAGGCGCCAGCGCACCGGCAACCTTGCCACGATAGGCACGCGAACCGGGGAATTTTTCGACGTCAAAGAAATCCGCCCAGCTCTGCGGGCCCGCATCCCCATAGGTGTCCGTGTTCCACGCATATACGGTCGAAAACACATCTCCGCCCACGCAATACTCGCTGTAAAGCGTCGGATAGAAGGTCGACACATCAATCACGTCATAGTCCAAAGGCTCCAGCAAACCTTCGGCCGCCGCCCGCGCCGCCGAACCGGATCCGCTGGCCACAATGTCCAGCGTGACCTGACCCGAGCTGACCTGCAAACGCACATCAGACATGCCGCCATAGGTTTCCTGCTTCACGGCAATGCCGGTGTTGGCTTCGGCCGGTTCAAACAGCGCCTTGCTTTGCGCTTCCTGATAGGACCCGCCCCAAGAGGCAATCGTCACGGATTTATCCGCCGCCATTGCGGATGTCGCAATCATCGCCGCGGTGATCGTCAGGATTGTTCTTTTCTTCATCATCTAGTCTCCCTTTGTTAATTTGAGCCAATTCAGAGCCCGCCTGAGCCATTCGAGCGCCAGACCGGGCTTGGCTTCTTTCTTCGTCTAGCCCAGCTGTGTTGAACAAATGAGACAAACGAAATCTTCTGTTCAGGCCCCGCCGTGACCGCTGCCGGACCAAACCAACGCAGCCGTCCCAGGCCCAGGAACCGGGCCCGGAAATCAGGCCCGCATTCAGGAACATATGTCAGGGATGCCGGGCCCCATGGTCCGGCTCATCACGCCATTTGCGATGCCTCTCGTATTTCCCTTTGATCTTTCCAGCGATACCAGGCCACCGCCGCTGGCAGGAACCAGGGCTTGCCGCGATACAGCGGCCGGGTCGGAAACGGCAGATCGTCAAACGCCGTCTCCCCTTCCTTCAGGCCCAGCACCTTCTGCCCGGCCCGCATCCCCAGGTAGGGCGCCATCGACACGCCCGACCCGCAATAGCCCATCGCGTAATGCACCCCGTCATGCACGCCGGTATGGGCCATCTCGTCAAAGGTATAGGCCACCGTCCCGCTCCAGGCATGAGACAACCCAACATCGCTCAGCTCCGGGAAAATGCGGCACATGTCCTGGCGCAGCTTCTCTGCGCTGCTCAACGCCGTGGTCTCCTTGGCCGAGACCCGCCCCCCGAACAGCACCCGCCGCCGGTCTGGTGTGGCGCGATAATAATAGACAACCTTGCAGGTATCGCTGGCGATGCGATCACCGGGAAACAGCATGTCAATCGTGGCTTCGGGCAAAGGCTCGGTGACAATGATATAGCTGCCAATCGGGATCACCCGCCGCTGCAACCAGGGTGTCAGACCGGTGGTATAGCCGTTCGTCGCCACGATCACATCCCGCGCCTCGATCACGCCCTGCGCGCTCGTCACCCGAAACCCGGCGCCGTTGCGCTCAATCTGTGTCACCGCACAATGCCCAACCACCTGCACCCCGGCACGCAACGCCAGATCCAGCAGCCCGCGATGAAACTTGCCCGGATGGATCGAGCAATGATCCGAAAACAGCACGCCCCCAAAATAGGCATCCGTCCCCAACTGGCTGCGCTGCTCGTCGCGCGGCACGGCAAAGCTCTCGATCCCCTCCTGCTGACGCAGCGTTTCAGCCTCGCGCACCAAGGTCTCGTATTGCGCAGGCGCATGGGCCGCATGAAACCGCCCCACCCGGCGGAAATCGCAATCCAGCCCTTCGCGCGTGACAAAATCGCCAATCCACCGCAGCGCCGAATCTCCCTCACCGCGAATCCGGCGCGCCTTGTCCATTCCATAAGTCGCCGCCAGCTTGTCCAGAGAGGGCTTCACACTGGTGCTGATCTGCCCGCCATTGCGCGTGCTGCAGCCAAACCCGGGGTCGTGACTGTCCAGCACCAGGGTTGACCGCCCCCCCCGCGCCGTCTCGATCGCCGCGCTCATCCCGGTGAAACCGGACCCGACAATCAACACATCCACCGACTGTGGCACCTGCGCAGACAGCTCGGGCATCGCCCCCAGCTGGTCATGCCAATACGGCGCCTGCTTTACCCCCGACAGCGTCATTCCCCTGCACTCATGATCTGTGTCATCCGTTCCCAAAACCCTGACCGCCGCCCAAGCGTCATTGGTCAGGCTAAGTTACCATTGGCCCCCAATTGATATCCAATTTGATAAATGCACCAGACCAATTTTAGCGCAGCACAGGCAATCCACGCACAATCTCGACCCCTCGGCGGATATCCTCCGGCGTCGTACTGCCAAAGCCAAAGACCAACCCGGCCTGCGCAATCGGCGCCATGCAATAGCGGCTCAACGGCGCCAGCGTGACACCCCTCTCAGCGGCCTGTTGCACAATCGTCTCTGCCTCCACCCCGCCGGACACAAAGGCAGGCGTGTGAAACCCGCTCGTCGTCTCCTGCACCGTCACCGCGCCGTGCAACGCCGCCGCCGCCTCCATCAACGCGTCGTGCCGCGCCTTGTAGAGCCGCCGCATCAACCGGATATGAGTCGCAAAATGCCCCTCATCCATGAATTCCGCCACAACCGCCTGCGCCGCCGTATTCGGCCCGCTGGCCCAGGTCTCGAACATCTGATCAAAGGCCGGCACCATCCGCTCGGGCGCCAGAACAAACCCCAACCGCAACGACGGAAACAAAGACTTGGAGAACGTCCCCACATATAAAACCCGCCCGCTGGTATCCGTGCTGCACAGGGCTGGCTGCGGCGCGCTGCCAAAATAGAACTCGCCGTCATAATCATCCTCGATGATCAAAGCCTGCGCCTGATCCGCCGCGCTCAACAACTCGAACCGCCGCGCCAGCGACATCACATGGCCCAAAGGCTGCTGATGCGAGGGCGTCACAAAGGCCAGCCGGAAATCCGGCGCCTTGGTCAGCCCGTCGGCCACCACCAAACCCTCCGAATCAACATCCACCGGCACCAGATGCGCGCCCTCCGACAACAAGGCATTGCGCGCGCCCGAGGCGCCGGGATTCTCCATCCAGACCCGATCACCGGGATTCAGAAACAACCGCCCGATCAACGAAAACGCATGTTGCGCCCCCGAGGTGACAAACACCTGCTCAGGATCGCATTTGATGCCCTTCAAGGCACTCAGATGCGCCGCAATGGCCCGGCGCAGGGCAAACAACCCCTTGGGCTGCCCATAGCCCATCACGTCACCCGGGCCCCCCCGCAGATGCCGCGCCGAAATTCGCGCCCAATGGGCCATCGGAAAGGCATCCAGCGCGGGCAGGGCGGTAATGAACGCCCGCGGCTCATGCGGCAGCCAGGCCCGCCGGGCATAGCCCTTCTCGGCCGTGCGGATCGCCCCCGACAACCGCGGTTTCGGCCCAACCTGACCGGCCCCGCCATCCGTGGGCAGCGGCGGATTCTGCCGCTCCAGCGTATCGCTCACATAGGTGCCCGCACCCACACGCGACACCAACATCCCCTCGGCCACCAGCCGGTCAATCGCATCAATCACCGTGGTCCGCGACACCCCGGTTTCCTTGGCCAGAGTCCGCGTCGCCGGCAACCGCTCGCCGGCCCGCAGACCACCCGACAGGATGATATCGCGCAACGCCATATACAGCTGAACACTGATATTCTTGCGCAAGGACCGGTCCAGCTCGATAGAGGACAACAAAGCACCCGCCGCCTGTTTCATATGCACCTCATCCTGAATTGGTCTGGCAAAGAATCCGAAATGGATATACCGAACATCCCAATTTTTCTCCAGCTTAATGAAAAACCGGCCGCCCTGGCTGGTCAAATCCGGTCGGTACCCATGAACCTCGTCAAAATTGAAACCTTCACCAACGAATACGTGTGTTTTGTGCGCGCCACCGCCCAGGACGGCGCCCAAGGCTGGGGGCAGGTGGCGCCCTATTGCGCAGACATCACGGCCCAGGTGCTGCACCGGCAGGTCGCGCCCCATACGCTCGGCCAGCAATGTGACGACATCGACGCCCTGCTCGACATCGTGCGCGACCGCGAACATAAATTCCCCGGCGCCTACCTGCGCCGCGCCATGGGCGGGCTCGACACCGCCCTGTGGGACATGCGTGGCCACCGCGAGGGCAAACCCGTCTGCGCACTGATCGGCGGCACGCCGGGCCCGTTCCGCGCCTATGGCTCCTCCATGAAACGCGATATCACCCCCCAGGACGAGGCCGACCGCCTCTGCCGCCTGCGCGATGAAAAAGGCTTCGACGCGTTCAAATTCCGCGTCGGCGCCGAGGTGGGCCGCAATCAGGACGAATGGCCCGGCCGCACAGAAGAGATCGTGCCAACCATCCGCAAGGCGCTGGGCGATGACGTGGCCCTGCTGGTGGACGCCAATTCCTGCTACGACCCGACCCGCGCGATCGAGGTCGGCCACCTGCTACAGGACAACGGAATCTCCCACTACGAAGAACCCTGCCCATATTGGGAATTCGACCAGACCCGGCAGGTCACCCAGGCGCTGGATATCGACGTCACCGGGGGCGAGCAGGACTGCATGATCGAGCGTTGGGAAACCATGATCCGCGACCGCGTGGTCGATGTGCTCCAGCCCGATATCTGCTACCTCGGCGGGCTGTCGCGCACCCTGCGCGTGGCGCGGATGGCGGCGCAGGCCGATATGCCCGTGACACCGCATTGCGCCAACCTGTCGCTCGTGACGCTGTTCACCATGCACCTGCTGCGCGCCATTCCCAATGCCGGCAAATACCTCGAATTTTCCATCGAGGGCGCGGATTATTATCCCTGGCAAACAGACCTGTTCATCAACGATCCATTCGAAATCGTCGATGGCATGGCCACAGTCACCGATGCGCCGGGCTGGGGCGCTCAGATCAACCCGGAATGGCTGGCGCAATCGACCTATCAGGTCAGCGAGCTTGCCTGAAACCCGCCCCCGCGCCATTCCATGACCCCAACAGCAAACGGCCCGGTCTCCCGGGCCGCGACCGGCACGATTTGGCCGGGCTGTCTGTGACGTGTTTTTACGGCAAATTGAATTAAATCAAAGGGTTAGCTATATGTCCCAGCTGGGACATCACCCCAAAAGCCGCCGCGCGATCACCTGCGCCTGAATTTCGGCCGCACCCTCAAAGATGTTCAAGATCCGCGCATCGCACAAAACCCGGCTGATTTTATACTCCAGCGCAAACCCGTTGCCGCCATGAATCTGCAACCCATTATCAGCCGCCGCCCAGGCCACCCGCGCGCCCAGCAATTTCGCCATCCCGGCCTCCAGATCACAGCGCCGCCCGTCATCCTTCTCGCGGGCCGAGAAATAGGTCAACTGCCGCGCAATCATGATCTCGACAGCCATCATCGCCAGCTTGCCCGCCACCCGAGGGAAAGCGATCAGCGATTTGCCAAACTGCTTGCGATCCTGGGCATATTGCAACCCGATATCCAACGCCGATTGCGCCACCCCAATGGCCCGCGCGGCGGTCTGGATGCGGGCGCTCTCAAAGGTCTCCATCAATTGCTTGAACCCTTTGCCTTCCTCCCCGCCCAGCAGGTTTTCGGCCTTCACCGGGAACTGATCAAAGGCCAGCTCGTATTCCTTCATGCCGCGATACCCCAGCACTTCAATCTCGCCACCCGTCATCCCCTCGGTCGGAAAGGGCGCCTCGTCCGTTCCCGGAATCTTCTCGGCCAGGAACATGCTCAACCCGCGATAATCCGTCGTTTCCGGATCGGTCCGCGCCAGCAAGGTCATCACATGGGTCCGCGCCGCATGGGTGATCCAGGTCTTGTTGCCAGTCACCCGATAGGTGTCACCCTCTTTCACCGCGCGCGTGCGCAAACTGCCCAGATCGGAACCGGTGTTCGGCTCGGTAAACACAGCCGTCGGCAGGATCTCGGCGCTGGCAATCTTGGGCAGCCACTGCTCTTTCTGTGCCTGCGTGCCGCCACACAGGATCAACTCTGCCGCAATCTCTGACCGGGTGCCCAGACTGCCGACCCCGATATACCCCCGGCTCAGCTCTTCGGAAACCACCACCATCGACGCCTTGGACAATCCAAACCCGCCATATTCCTCCGGAATGGTCAGGCCAAACACCCCCATCTCGGCCAGCTCCTCGATGATCTCCATCGGGATCAGCTCATCCTTCAGATGCCAGTCATGCGCATCCGGCTCCACCCGCTCCACGGCAAAGCGGCGGAACTGATCGCGGATCATCTCCAGCTCATCATCCAGCCCGCTCGCCCCGAAGGTCGCATTCGCCACCTGCTCCTGCATCAGCTCAACCAACCGCAACCGCGCCGCCTGAGAATTCGCGCTCTGCGTCAGCGTCATCACCGCTGGCTCCATCAGCGCCGCCATGTCCTCTTGGGCCAAACCCAGATCCTGCAGGCGAATGATCTCGCCCTGACTCATCGGAATGCCGCCATACATCTGCCAGAGGTATTCACCAAAGGCGATCTGATGGATCAGCTGCTCGATTTCGCCAAACTTGCCCTCATCCTGCAACCGTTCGGCCCAGCCCTGCATCTGCATGAGGCTCTGCACATAGGTCGCCAGCCAGGCCAAACCATGCGCCGCTGTCTGATTTGCTTCGATCAACCCGCCCGAGACACGCCCGTCCTGCGTGACCATCTCGCGCACCCGCGCGGTCGCAGTCGCCAGGATTGCCTCCGCAGGGGCAATCGACGCGCCTGTCAAACGCAGCAGATCGGGCAGAATGGCGGTCTCTGCCGCCAGCGCATCTTGTCCATCATGGGCCATGAATCACATCCTTTTCCGGGTCCGCCCGGTCCTAAGCACTTTGCAGGTGCAGCGCAACTTAAATGCGTATCAAGGATCGTCAAGGATCAAATGTTGCGCGTCGTTTCGTCACCCTTGCCGGGCCAAGGCCCGCCAAAACCCGATTCCCGGCGCCAGGGCCGCATCGTTGAAGTCATAACCGGCATTGTGCAAAGGCAAGGCCGCCGCCCCCTTGACGCCATTTCCCATCAAAATGAACGCGCCCGGACGGTGCGCCAGAAACTCCGCAAAATCCTCCGACGTGCCATAGCGCCCACAGGTCTGATCCACCGGCCCCACCTGCGCTGCAGCCGCAGCAATCCGCACCGTATGATCCGGATCGTTGATCAGCGGGCGAAACGACGTCGCATAATCCACCTGCGCCGCCACGCCCTGCGCCGCCGCCACCCCGGCCACAATCTCGCGCATCCGCTCTTCAATCCGGGCCGAGACCGCCTGCGCATAGCCCCTGCAATCCCCCCGCAGAGTCACATGCGACGGCAGGATATTGCGCGCGCCATCCGTCACAAACTCTGTCACCGAAACAACCGAATGCTCCCGCCCGGCAATCGCCCGCGATACAATGGTCTGCAACGCCATCACCATGGCCGACCCGGCCACCAAGGGATCGGCCCCCAGCTCGGGCATCGAGGCATGGCCCCCCTTGCCCTCAATCCGAATCTCGAAATTGTCCTCAAAGGCAAAAAACGGCCCCGGACCGGTCAGAAACGTGCCAACCGGCGCGCCGGGCCAATTGTGCATCCCATAGATCGCCCGCATCGCAAACCGGTCAAACAGCCCGTCCTCAATCATCGCCCGCGCGCCGGTGCCATTCTCTTCATCGGGCTGAAAAATGAAATGAATGGTCCGATCCAGAGTTTCATCCTGCGCCAGGGCAATCGCGGCACCCAGCAACATGGTCGTATGGCCGTCATGGCCACAGCCGTGAAACTGCCCGGGTACGGTCGAGCCATAGGGCAGCCCTGTCGCCTCGGTAATCGGCAGCGCATCCATATCGGCGCGAAACCCGATCGCGTCATTGTCCGACCCGCGCCGCAGCGTTGCGACAACGCCATGTCCGCCGATCCCCCGCGTCACCTCCAGCCCGGTAGCCTCCAATTGCGTGGCGACCTTTTCGGCGGTCCGGGGCAGCTCCAGACCGATTTCCGGATGGGCATGCAGATCGCGGCGAAACTCGATCAGATCAAGCACCATCAAAAACCCCCTCGGACAAGATCACCAAGGGCCGCTGATCCGGCTCTGCGCTGGCCTGCGTGCGCAACGCAGCCGCCAGACCCGCCGCACCAGACGGCGTCGTGGCAACGCCAGCCTGCCCTGCGGTCTCGACCGCGGCCCAGGCCTCTGCCTCGCTGACCGTGACATAGTCATCCGCACAGGCCCCGAGGATGTGATAGGCCAGCATTGACGGCGTCTTGCAATCCAGACGCCCCATCTCGCTGACCGGGCCGGCAACGGTCAGGATCTCTCCGGCGGCAATGCTGTCCCGCAGACAGGGGGCGGCCTCGGGCTCGACAACGGTAATGCGCGGCTGCTGCGCCCAATTGCGCCGGATCATTTGCGCCATAGCCGCCGCCAGCCCGCCAACACCGGCCTGCAAATAGACGTGATCGGGCCAATCGCCCGAGGCCTCCAGCGTGGCGCGCATTTCTTCCGCGATGATCGTGTACCCTTCCATCACCCGCAGCGGCGCCTCGGTATAGCCGGGCCACGACCCGTCCGCCAAATGGATCGCACCGGTGTCAGCGGCGATACGCACAGCGGCCGCGACGCTTTCCTCGTAGGTGGCCCCGGCCCGGATCACATCCGCCCCCTTGGCCCGCAAACGCTGGGCAAAACTCTCATCCACCGTATCCGACAGAACAATCTGCGCCCGGGCACCAAACAGCCGCGCCCCGGCCGCGACCGACAGGCCATGATTGCCCGCACTGGCGCAGATAAAGGTCAGATCCGCCGCCGCCGCCCGCACCGCATCACTGGTAAACTCTTGCGGCGCCACCTCGCGGTTCAAATGCCCCTCGATCAGCCGCGCCACCGCATAGACCCCACCAACAGCCTTGAAGGCCCCCAGGTTCATCCGGTCCGTTTCGTCTTTGACCAGCATATCATGCCCGCCCATACGCAAGACCCCAAAGGGCGAAGGCGCGTAAACAGGGCAGGCGGCCAACAAGGCGGCGGGGCGGGTGGCGTCAAGCTCGGGTACATCCGTCATGCGCGCAGTCTAGGGGCAATTTTCCCAAAGGCGAGCCGTTTTTGGGGTCAGTTGCGGATAGGGGCGAAATCCTGCGCTAACGAAATCCGAAGCTTCTGTCCCACCTGAACTCGCGGGATAATCTGTCTTGTAAGCCTTTGATCTGCCGGACAGCGTTTTTGGTCAAGACAGACCGTAGTTCAGTTGGGACGGGCAAGGTCAGCAGTGCGGACAAAGCTGACATGGGGAGCAGAAATTTCAGTAGTAGGTTTCTGCGCTTTGCGGCCACAAATAGAGAAATATCCAAGATCTGTTGTGGACATTCTAATGTATTGGATACTGGCTTTCCTTTTAGCGATCGTTTGAACCAATCCGATCCAAAGCAAGTTCAGGCGAAATCGGAACAAGGTCATCTTCATTTGACGTTAATTCGTCAGCAAAGAGAGGATTCTTATTGATCCAAGCAATTTGAGCATTGGCACCGGAATGGTAGATTCTGAGGCCGCAGTACAGTGATCCCTCGGCACCCACGCCATAGAATGCGACATCTATAAATGAGTTCTCTTCTCTTATCTTGACCGGATCCCGATGACACATATCGCGATAAACGTAACCATTGTAATGGTTAGGCTCAGGATGCATTGATCTTCCGGTAAGGTTCTGATTCACGGTTCCCAAAAAGGAGCGGTGTGATGAGTGATCTTTACTGGTTGAACGATGCGCAAATGGCGAAGCTTGAGCCGTTCTTTCCG
>JAXMOA010000017.1:0-143080 GCA_034670145.1 Marinibacterium sp. | reverse complement strand
ATAAGTCCACAGAATACATCTCCCCACCCTCCACTCATCAGCTTCAGGTGTCAGATTGCGGAATTTTACTCCGCGACGGTCAGATCATCAGACCGTTTCTGTGGTCATTTTGTCTCCGGGATTCACATCGGGGCTATGACGCCGATTGGTATCGTGAAGCCCTTGAAGATAAGGGGATCATGCCCTGCATTCCATCGCGAAAAGGGCGCAAAACCCCGATCCCACACGACGAGCTGCGCTACCGCAAACGCCACAAGATCGAGAACAGCTTTGCCCGCCTCAAGGACTGGCGGCGCGTTGCAACCCGCTATGACAGATGCCCCAAGGTCTTCCTATCAGCCTGCGCCCTCGCAGCAGTTGTCATGTTCTGGTTATGAATCCTGACCCTAGTACTTTTTATAGAAGTAATCCGACATTCCCGAAAAATAATGCCCGTTCCTGCATGTTTTCGATGTTTTGTACCCGAATAAAGCCGCCTGCAGGACTTTCGCCGATGTTTGGGTTACCTGACGCAGGAACTGACCGCGATTTCTAGTCTCGACAGTTGGGTAAATCCGGATTTTGTCGCCATCAACACCCATGGTGTCCGCCGTCACGAACGGCCCAAAGCCGACTTTTGCACCTCTAACAGTGAAAGTCCGCTTCGAGCTTGTTCTGTTCTAGAAAGTTCCAAGGAAGGCGCGTTCCCAAAAAAAATGAGAACTCTTTTCGTTTTTCACCAAGATTACCGTATTTGACGACTAATCTAGACGTTGTGCCAATTGATGGCTGAAATTGCTAAGCCTATCTCTATCGGTCCCTTGCTTTGACCCTTGACCAGAAAACACCGTAATCGTTACATCTTTCTCTTTGTTGACATAGCTAAACTGACCCGCGAACCCTCTGGTAATCATAGCGCCTTGGTCTTGATCAATAATGTACCAATAGTTTTGGTAAGCCTTAACATTTCCAAACGCAGAATAGTCGGCTTTATTTTTTGCTTTATACTCCTGTACATGCCTTTCGAACGCATCGGCGTCCTGCTGGCTGTACTTAAAAGTATCTTGAACCCACGCTTCAGGGAACACTTGAACGTCGCCCAATCTGCCATCGTTCACAACGGCTAAGCTAAACCTCGCATGGTCTCTTAAGGTACTAATAAGCCCGCCTGATGCCTGTGCAACATAGCTAGGGTCAGTAACCATCAGGCCATCGTGTTCTGTTTGAAGTTTCTTCCAGACATTCTCACGTATGAACACTTCTAGCGGTTGGCCCGATATCTCTTCGATCAACCAGCCAAGCGTATCTACGTTCGGATTATCATACAAAAACACTTCCCCGGGTTCTTTTGTCAGGTCAGGGTTGATCAGAGGAAGAACGGCCCTGATGCCGCGAACATCTGAGCTTTCACCGCTTACTAGATGTGATGGAGAGTTAAATCCTGATCGAGTTAGATACTCAAATAGTTGCCCACCGGGCTTTGTCGCATTCGGTTCATTGGTAAAATTGTGAGCCGTGGTCATGTTTAAGACATGACGTATCGTTACACGGTCAAATGAAGTGCCTTTTAGCTGTGGGAGATAGTCCGAGGGTGACCGATCAATATCGACTTTGTCTTGCTCAACCAAATAACCAAAGGCGAGGCCTACAAGCGATTTTGATCCGGAATACCAAGAATGAAAACTATCCTCAGTGAACCCGTCAAAATATTGTTCGTATACAATTTTGCCATTTTTGGTGACAATATAGCCATCAACACTGGCAGCCTCAAAAGCATCACTCATTGTCATAGGTTTTTCGTTGGGCAGGAAAAACTCCAGCTCGCCAACATCTTGAGGGTCGCCATATTCCAATGGGTAGACAGTTTTTCCGCGGGCCAACATGCGGGTTGGTTTCAGCTCAAATTGCCTTGAAAAGGCTCTTATGTTCTCATCGCTATGCCAGTTGTTTTCATTGATGGCTTGGGCAGGATAGTCGGTCAACGCTGAATAGTCGGTGTCCATTTTTCCCTCGGCTCCCAAACTATGTCCGTAGTTGAGACTGCCTGCTAATGCTGCGAACAGAATTATTTTTTTCATAAGATCTCCATAACGGGCTTAGTAGCCTGCTTTCTTCGAGGCAACTTCAGAATATTCCAGTTGCGGTTTACGATAACCGGCATTTCTACAGGCAATGGGGTCACTGATAGGGTTAGGCGACTTAACGTGTTGGATCGAGTCAGGTTTAGAATTGCGTCATTCATCGGTTATGTCGTCGATGAGTGTCGGTCGTATGCCTCCGGTGTCGATTGTCATCGTGTTGAGGAACTGCTCCTTAGAAGAAGGTTCAAACCGGCCCTTCTCTTCAACAGGAAAGCGGATCGCCTGACCGGCGTTCACGCCTTTCTGAACCATGCTGTCAGACACAACAATAACGCCATTTACCAATACGTATGGAATGCCGGTTGAAGGCAGGCCGCTCGTACCTTTGGAGTATGTCGCGTGCTCTGTAACTGTCTCAGGGTCAAAAACCGTGATGTCAGCAACCATGCCTTCTTGCATGCGTCCACGCACATCCATGGCTTCGATACCAGCATCACCTAGATGCATCGCGGGCCAGTAACTAAGCTGCGACAGCGAGAACATCACAGGGACATTATTCTCACGACCCAGACGCAATACTGTCGCGTGCGTTCCGGCTGTCCTTGGGTGCCCCGCATAATCTTCGTAAGGCGAATCCCAGTCCATCGCTTCGCCATTTCCGTCAAGTCCGGGCATCGCATCACTTGCAACGGTAAAGTTTGGAACCTTGATCCAATCAAGCAGCCATTCTTCGCGTGGAGGGCTGAAGGCAACAGCGGTCCGCCCCGGTTCGTTCTCTTTAAACTCAAGGAATTCTTCTTTGGTTACAAAGCGGTCAAGTTGAGGGTCAAACATCGTTTCTTCGTATTTGAACCCCATCGAGCCTTCCCAGTTGTCCGGTGCCAAGATTGATGCACCGTAGTTCCCTGAACCCGCCGTCCAAGGATAGTACGTCGCCCAGACATTGTGCCCTTGTTCGCGGGCTAATTTCAGCTTTTCCTGATTTTCCCACCAGCCATAATCATTGTCATGGTGGATTTGCATCGGGGCATTCAGCGTCATGGCGTTGGCTAAAAATTCGTTTACACCGGTCTGTGTTTCCGTCGGTGTAGACGCGCTCGGATGAAACCGGTGATGGGCTGACGTGACACGTCCGTATTTAGCGGCGATTTTTTGAGCCTCAAACATCTCATAGGTTGTGATGCCTTCGCGCGCATATCCAATTGTTGAGCCAACACCCAAGGCCCCTTCGCGCAGTCCTTCATCCAAAATCGCAGTAATTTGGTTCATTTGTTCAAGATCGCTTCGAGT
This sequence comes from Marinibacterium sp., assembly GCA_034670145.1. Classification (GTDB taxonomy): domain Bacteria; phylum Pseudomonadota; class Alphaproteobacteria; order Rhodobacterales; family Rhodobacteraceae; genus HXMU1420-2. Next base: position 139,730 of record JAXMOA010000017.1, on the reverse strand, counting down.
GACAGACCACCCATCGACTCCGTCCTCAGCCGCATCCGCGCGGTGCACGGATAATGTCCAAGGCATCGACACGTTTGGTCCTTCCAAAGCCATGCCGTCATGAATGCGCATGCGGGCGTATTCTTGACTGACCACAGTACCAAAATTGGCTTGGGTATTTCCTTCGCGCGCCGCGTACCACTCGCCGATGTTGAGCGCGCCGAGTTCAAAATCCATCTGGGTTGTCACACCATCACGCAGATTAACTTTGATCCCCCACGGACCCAGCCCGTGCTGTTCCACATCAATAAAGCCGGGAGCTACGACGTGCCCTGTGGCATCAATATTCTCGGCACCCTCGATGGCGTCAGAGGTGATTTCAATGATCAAGCCGTCGCGAATACCGACATTGGCAACTTGGTCAAAACCGCTCTCGGGGTCCATAACGCGGCCATTCAAAATGACGACGTCAAATTCCTGGGCCATCACGCCGTTGGCCAGTGCGGTGGTAGAAAGGGCGATTGCGGTCAATAATGTGGTAGGTTTCATGTGCGGCTCCTCAACAGGTTGGGAGCAGATATAGTTTAGTTTGAACAGCTATAGTCAGAAAATATATGTCATTTGGTTGGTCCTGACTGCGAATCTTCGAGCAAAATGACTGATTTTGCTTTTTTTGTGTGGTACCAGAGACATATGCAAGATTCGTTACCAGCAGTTATGAGTATAGCCTTTCTCCACCCCATCATTGATGCGCTCCTGATACGTGGAAAGGTCAAGGAGGAATTGGCATCGCAACTCTCCATCCCAGTGGGTGTCCTCCATGATCCCTCAGTCACATTACCGGCAAACGAAGTCTACTCGTTCCTAAAGTGGTCTGCGAATTGCACTGGTAGCCCGTTTTTTACTGCACGCGTTGGTCAGTACATGGCCGCAGGCGGTTGGGCTCCCCTTGTGCCCTTGATGACGTCGGCGAAAACCATTGGTGACTTCTTTCAAAAGTTTAGCCAACTTTCATCGGAACAGAACGCTGCGGCAACATACAGGTTGGTCGTCGAAGGTCCTATAGCGCTATGGCAACTGATCCGCCCGGTTGGAGCGAACAAAGACGCCGTCTATGCGGATGCGGTCGCTGTCGGTTTTTTTGGTCAGCTATTGAAGTCCGCAGCGCAGGACATTTGGGATCCGGTGCAGGTTGTTGCGGTCTTGCCAGACACATCACTGATACCTCGAGACTTGCTGCCGCCGACCTCAGTTTTTTCGGGGCAAACCGGCCTGAACCTGAGATTCCCGTCAAGCTATCTCGGCCTCAACATGCCGCCTGTGCTGCCACCGGAAGGTCTTCCTGAATTAGGCCTGCCTGATCGACACGACTTGACACTGGCGGAAAGAGTTAGGCAGGTCCTGGAGCAACGCATTTCTGAACCAGGCATTGGCGTCGCGTACATAGCGTCGGCGATTGGACTGTCGAAATGGAAGTTGCAGTCTTTGCTTAACTTGCAGGGAATCAGCATCTCCGAAATCAGAGAAGATATTCGGCGTAATCACGCAATCGAACGCGTTACTGACACAACAGATAAAGTAGGCTCTATCGCCGCAGATTTAGGCTACGCCAACAGCGCAAACTTCACACGAGCCTTTCGAACCTGGACAGGAAAGTCGCCACGTGAAATTCGAAGGAACTAGTGAGCAGCCATTCGACTTAAGCGCGGCGAAAGTCGGCTCTCCGCCCCTCCGTGTCGATGGTCCAGTGCAAGTTGCGCCAGATATCAATGTCGGCGCCGGGCTGACTGCCGCCTTTGCCATATGCTACGCCTACGGCGGCAAAGTCTGAAGGGCCACTATCAACACCTTTGCTCCAACCAATTCATTAAGATCAGCCGCATCACCCTGTCGAGCGCCCGCTCTGCATCCCGCGCGAGACCCAGTTGCTTGGGCAATCTTACCCGCGGAGTCGGCAGGAAAATCGGCGCAGTGACCTTTCCACGCCTTGTCTTTGAACGCAAATCCACCGACTGCCACTACGTGCTCAGTCGCCCTTCTGCCACCAGCAGACTCGAACCCGCCCGCCGATAGACACCCCCAAGCGCAACCCAAACCACCATTCCCACAAGCCGGAGGTAATCCGGCCACCACGAGTGGGTTTGCCCGCATCTAACAGTGGGATTGCCAGCCAGGAGCCGTCTTTCGAGCAGTTCAGTCTGCCAGTGTCATGCGCGCCGACGATCACGTGTGCCTTCGACCGGACCAGCACGCACGAGAGGACATAACATGGTACCTCAAACGCTGATTACAGGCCAACACATCGTAATCCCCCGGCGAAATGGCTCACCCTGCCGAATGGTCAATTGCCCACCAAACGCCTCATCCCCTGCACCGCTGGCCAATCAATTAACATGAGCTTTGCCCCACAAACATCTGATACAATTACTTTATTTTTGAAGTCGACCCTTGCAGCGCAAAACGTCCGACACCATCTATCCGGCGTGGCCAAAACGTCACACCTAACCCAAACCTAACGGAGACAGAAAATGACAAACCTCACCCCAAAGCAAAAACTCGTTCTCGAAGCCTTTCCCGGTGGTGCAGCCGCCAGCGGTGTTCTTGGCCAATCTTTCACAGATGTTGCTGAACTGGCCGAGGCAACCGGCCTGAGCCAGCGCAGCGTGATGGGCGTATTGGCTCACCTGAGCAACAAAGGTCTGATCGACACAGACGGTGAAGGCGGCGAGCGGGACGAGTTGGTTCTGCAAAGCCTGACAGAAGAAGGGTGCGCCCTGCTGGCCGAGGCCGAGGCACCCGCCGCTGAAGCTCAGCCTGAAATTCCGGTTGAAACTCCGGCCGGCGAAGAGGCTCAGCCTGTGACCACATTTACAACCCGGCGGGCACCTGCAACCGAGGCACCTGCACCTGCGCCCACCACCGAGGCACCAGCAACCAAGGGCGTTACAAACGGCCAGTGGCTCAAGCTGATATGGGTAGCCGGGACGAAGTGCTTCATCAGCGTCTATATGCCGGGTGGAGTGGTATGGGTCGATTTGCCCAAAATGTCGATGCAGCGGCTGCTGCTAGACCTCGGAAAAGACTCTGTTGACTTCGAGAACCTGAGCACCGACAACCCGATGGAATGGCGATTTGCACCAATTGCCACCACATAATGACCCGCCAGCCACTTCACGCCACTTGCGCCAGTTTGGCCGAGTGGCGCGGCATTAACATTTTGCACCAAAGGCCAACAAAATAAGGCTCACCGCGCCCACTTAGGTTTTTTGAGAACCTACCAGAAAGTTAATCCCACAGCATGTCCGACCCATCCACAGACGGTATCGTCACCCGCTTTGCCCCATCCCCCACAGGCTTTTTGCACATCGGCGGCGCCCGCACCGCCCTGTTCAACTGGCTCTATGCCCGCGGCCGCAACGGAACCTTTCTCCTCAGAATCGAGGATACCGACCGCGAGCGCTCCACCCCCGAGGCCACAGCCGCCATCCTTCAGGGCCTGACCTGGCTGGGGCTGGATTGGGACCAGGAGCCAACCAGCCAATTCGCCGCCGCGCCCCGCCATGCCGAGGTCGCGCATGAATTGCTGGCACAGGGCAAAGCCTACAAATGTTTCTCCACGCAGGATGAAATCGCCGAGTTCCGCGCATCAGCCAAGGCCGCTGGCACCAGCACCCTGTTCCGCTCGCCCTGGCGCGACGCCGATCCCGCGACACACCCGGATGCGCCCTTTGTGGTGCGCATCAAGGCGCCCCAAACCGGCGAGACGGTGATTCACGACCAGGTGCAGGGCGATGTCACCATCCGCAACGACCAATTGGACGACATGGTCCTGCTGCGCTCGGACGGGAGCCCGGTCTATATGCTGGCCGTGGTGGTGGATGACCACGATATGGGCGTCACCCATGTCATTCGCGGCGATGATCACCTCAACAACGCCGCCCGCCAGATGACAATCTACAACGCGATGGGTTGGACCGTCCCGGTCTGGGCGCATATCCCGCTGATTCACGGACCCGACGGCAAAAAGCTCTCCAAACGCCATGGCGCATTGGGCGCGCATGAATATCAGGCCATGGGGTTTCCGGCCTCGGCCATGCGCAATTACCTGGCCCGATTGGGCTGGAGCCATGGTGATGACGAATATTTTACCGACCAGCAGGCCCGCGAATGGTTCGATTTTGACGGAATCGGCAAAAGCCCCGCGCGCCTGGACCTGAAAAAGCTCGAAAACCTCAGCGGGCAGCATATTGCCCAGTCCGAAGATGCTGCATTGCGGCAGGAGATCGAAGACTATCTGGCCGCCGCCGACCTGCCCGCGCTGGATGAAACGCAAAAATCCGGTCTGGAAAAGGCGATGTATTGCCTCAAGGATCGCGCACGCACGTTCCCCGATCTCCTTGCAAAGGCTCACTTTATTCTGACGTCACGCCCCATCCAACCGGACGAGAAAGCCGCCAAGGCGCTGGATTCGGTATCCGTTGGTATACTGCGAGAATTGACGCCGCATTTGCAAAATGTTAGCTGGGACCGCGAAACGCTCGAAGAAGCTCTCAACAGCTTTGCCGCGCAAAAGGAAACCAAGTTCGGCAAATTGGCCGCGCCCTTGCGGGCCGCGCTGGCAGGCCGGGCAGCCACTCCATCGGTTTTCGATATGATGCTAGTCCTGGGCCGGGACGAAACTCTGGCCCGACTGTCAGAGGCGGCAGGTTGAACGGGTTCATACTCGGTTTACGCAAGACCGCTACCACCAAGGCCAGCGCAACGGCGCTGACAGCAGGGGTCTGGTTGAGCCGTGGTTGCACGGGCCAGACCGCCAATGAAAATGACCGATGAAAAAGGTCGGGCTGTAATATGAGAAAGGGACGGACATGACTGATAACTCCAAAACCGCGACACTCAGTGTGAATGGCGCCAATTACGAGCTGCCAGTGCTATCGCCAACATCCGGCCCCGATGTGCTGGATATCCGCAAACTATATGGCCAGGCCGGGGTGTTCACCTATGATCCGGGCTTTACCTCTACCGCCAGCTGCGACAGCACGATCACCTATATTGATGGCAACGAAGGGGTGCTGCTGCACCGCGGTTACCCGATCGACCAACTGGCCGGCAAATCTCATTACCTCGAAGTGTGCTATCTGTTGCTCTACGGTGAACTGCCGACCGCCGCGCAGTTGGAAAAATTCGAAACACTCGTCACCCGCCACACCATGCTGCACGAACAGATGCAGTATTTCTTCCGCGGATTCCGCCGCGATGCACACCCCATGGCGATCATGGTGGGCGTGGTTGGGGCGATGGCCGCGTTCTATCACGATTCCACCGACATCAATGACGAACATCAGCGCGAGGTCGCCTCTATCCGCCTGATCGCCAAAATGCCGACCATCGCGGCCTGGGCCTATAAATACTCCATCGGCCAGCCCTTTGTGTATCCGCGCAACGATCTGGATTACGCGTCCAACTTCCTCAACATGTGTTTCGCCGTCCCGGCCGAGGATTACGTGATCGACCCGATCCTCAGCCGCGCCATGGATCGCATCTTTACCCTGCATGCGGATCACGAACAGAACGCCTCCACATCGACCGTGCGCCTGGCGTCCTCTTCGGGGGCCAACCCGTTTGCCTGTATCGCAGCCGGCATCGCCTGCCTCTGGGGGCCGGCCCATGGCGGCGCCAACCAGGCCTGCCTGGAAATGCTGCGCCAAATCGGTTCGGTTGAAAACATCCCCGAAGCGATCCGTCGCGCCAAGGACAAGGATGATCCATTCCGGCTCATGGGCTTTGGGCACCGGGTCTACAAAAACTTCGATCCGCGCGCGACGGTCATGAAACAATCCGCTGACGAAGTGCTGGACCTGCTGGGTGTTGAAAACAACCCAACCCTGCAAGTCGCCAAGGAATTGGAGGCCGCAGCCCTCGCCGATGACTATTTCGCGGATAAAAAGCTGTTCCCGAATGTGGATTTCTACTCGGGCATCATCCTCGAGGCGATGGGCTTCCCAACATCCATGTTCACGCCGATCTTTGCCCTGTCGCGGACCGTCGGCTGGGTCAGCCAGTGGAAAGAACAGCTTGCAGATCCACAGTTGAAAATCGGTCGCCCGCGCCAGCTCTATCTGGGCGAAACAACACGCGACTATGCGGATATCGAAACCCGCTCGTAACAAATGATTGCGCCCGGGCTTTGACCCGCCCGGGCGCAGATTTGACGATGGACGATCATCTGCGCAAATGCACCAACCATGGGTGCAGCGGTCGAATAATATGATTGGGGCTGGCATCGCCCCCCCGACCTTGGCAAAATGCATCAATTCTTTGCCAAGGTCGTCTGATGCCCCAAACCCGCACCCAATCCACATTTGCCGCCCCGATTGTCGAGGCCAGAAAATGGCTGGATGGCGTCACCTTCCCCCAGGATCAACCGCTCATCAACCTCAGCCAGGCCGCGCCCGTCGCACCACCGCCCAGGCCAATGCGGGAATTTCTGGCACAGATCATCACCGACGAACCAGACGTCCACCTTTATGGCGAGGTCCTGGGCCTGCCCGCTCTGCGCGAGGCTTTGGCCCGCGAGATCACCCGCCTCTATATCGCCCCACCTTCGGACGAGCCGATCACAACCAGCGCCGTTACGGCCGCCAACATCGCCATCACCTCGGGCTGTAATCAGGCCTTTGCCGCCGCGCTCACGGCGCTGACCAATGAGGGGGATGAGGTTCTCCTTCCAACGCCTTGGTATTTCAACCACAAAATGTACATGGACATGATGGGCGTGCGCGCCATCGCCATGCCCACGGGCCCCGATCTCTTGCCTGACGCCGCCCAGGCCGCCACGCTGATCACCCCGCGTACACGCGCCATTGCCCTAGTTAGCCCGAACAACCCCGCCGGCGTCGAATATCCGCCAGAGCTGATCGCCGCATTTTTCGACCTGGCACAGGCCCATGGCATCCGCCTGATCCTGGATGAAACCTACCGCGATTTCCTCTCGGTCGAGACCGCGCCCCACGCGCTCTTCCAACGTGACAATTGGGCCGAGACGCTGGTCCACCTCTACAGCTTCTCCAAATCCTACCGCCTCACCGGCCATCGCGTCGGCGCCATCGCGACCAGCCCGGACCTCTTGCTGGAAATCGAAAAGTTTCTCGACACGGTCACCATCTGTCCCAGCCAGATCGGCCAGCGCGCCGCGCTCTGGGGGATGCAGAATCTCAAACCCTGGCTCGCCGGCGAACGCCTCGAAATCCTCGACCGGCGCGCGGCGATCGCCGAGGGCATGGCCGGCCTCACGCCACGGGGCTGGCGGCTCAAAGGGCTGGGGGCCTATTTCGCCTATATCGAACACCCGTTCGACCTGCCCTCTGATGTGGTGGCCAGGCGTCTGGTGTCCGAGGCCAGCCTGCTGGTCCTGCCCGCCACCATGTTCACCCCGTCAACGGATGATTCCGGCGCCCGCCACCTGCGCCTGGCTTTTGCAAATGCGGACCGCGACGGTCTCGCAACGGTGATGGCCCGTCTGGCTCAGGTGACCTTCTGATCTTGCCCCCTTTCGCCCTGCGTCGTAGACAGCCCCCTAGAACCGATCAGAGGGCATCATGGCCAAAGAAAATAGCCTGTCGAAAACTTTCATCTGGATCCTGCTTGGCCTCTTGATTTTGGGCTTGGGCGGGTTCGGCGTCACCGGACTGGGTGGCTCACTGCGCACCGTCGGCTGGGTTGGCAATCAGCCAATCACCGTCGATGACTATTATCGCGAATTGCAACGCGAAATGCGCGCCTTCTCTGCCCAAACCGGTCAGACCCTGACCATGGAGCAGGCCCGCCTGTTTGGCCTGGACCAACGCGTCCTGGCCCAGCTCGTCGCGCTCGCCGCCCTCGACCAAGAGGTCGAAGACATCGGCCTTTCCATCGGAGACGAGGCCGTGCGCCGGGAACTGCTCGAAATTCCGGCCTTTCAGGGGCTGGACGGCAGTTTTGACCGCGATTCCTACCGCTTTTCGCTCGATCAGGCGGGTTTGACCGAAACCGAGTTCGAGGCCGACCTGCGCGCCGAAAGCGCACGCACCCTGGTGCAGGGCGCCGTCATGGCGGCCACCACAATGCCCGCGACCTTTGCCGACACATTGGTGCAATATGTCGGCGAGCGGCGCAGTTTTACCTTCTCGGCTCTGACCAGCGCCGATCTGGCCGCCCCTCTGCCCGCCCCGACCGAGGCACAGTTGCAGGCCTATTACGACGAACACACAGATCAGTTCCGCCTGCTGGAAACCAAGAAAATCACCTATGTCCTGCTCACGCCCGACATGCTGATGGATCAGGTCGAACTGGATGACACCGCCCTGCGCGAACTCTACGACGAACGGGCCGAATCCTATAAGGTGCCTGAACGCCGCCTGGTCGAACGGCTCAACTTCATCGACGATGCCGCCGCCAGCGATGCCATGGCACAGATCGAGGTTGGCGGATCGACCTTCGAACAGCTGGTCGGTGACCGGGGCCTGACGCTTCAGGATATCGACCTGGGCGATGTGACCCGCGAAGACCTGGGCGAAGCCGCCGATGCCGTCTTTGCCGCCGAAACCGGCGCCGTGGTCGGCCCGCTGCCGTCCTCTCTGGGGCCCGCCCTGTACCGCGTCAACGGAACCCTGGCCGCGCGCACTACATCCTTCGAGGATGCAATGCCCGAATTGCGCGATGAACTGGCCCATGCCCGTGCCCGCCGTTTGCTCGACAGCCAGGCCCGCCCGATCGACGATCTGCTTGCCGGGGGGGCCACACTCGAAGAACTGGCTCAGGAATCCGACGCAGTCCTCGGCCAGATCGACTGGACCGCAAACAGCAACGAAGGCGCCGCCGCTTATGAGGCCTTCCGCATCGCCGCCGCATCCGTCACCGCTGACGACTATCCCGAGGTCGAATACCTTCAGGATGGTGGCCTCTTTGCGCTGCGTCTGGATGACACCCTGCCCGAACGCCCAGAGCCCTTTGACAGCGCCCGCGACGCCGTCATCGCCGCCTGGACCGAGGCCGCAACCCAAACCGCGCTGTTGGAACAGGCCGAAGCCGCAGTTGCCCTCCTCAAGGAAAATGGTGACTTCACCGAAGCGGGCCTGTCCTCGCAGGTTGAAAACGGCCTGATGCGGCGGGCGTTCATTGACGGCACCGCACCTGATTTCATGACCCAGGTCTTTGAAATGGAGCCCGAGGAAATCCGCGTGATCAGCGCCGGAGCGACCGTACAGATCGTGCGTCTGGACCGTATCGAACCCCCTGCGGACTCTCAGGAAATCAGCGGCTTTCGCGATGCCATCCAGCGCGAGGCCAATCAGGCGCTTTCAACCGCGCTGTTCCAGGCGTTCATGGTCGATGCCCAACGTCGCACCAACCCGGAAATCAACCAGCAAGCTCTGGATGCGGTTCAGGCCAGCATTCAGACAGGCGGACGTTGATGGAGATAACGCCCGACTTCGAAACTTTCGCCCGCGCCTATGATGCGGGCGAAAATCAGGTGGTCTCGACCAGACTGGCCGCCGATCTGGACACGCCTGTGTCGCTCATGCTCAAGCTGACTGGCGCCCAGGCCGATGCCTTCATGCTCGAATCCGTCACCGGCGGCGAAGTGCGCGGTCGCTACTCTATCATCGGAATGAAGCCGGACCTGATCTGGCGCTGCCACGGAACACAATCACAACTCAACCGCTCTGCCCGTTTCGATCCTGATGGGTTCGAACCGCAAACAGGCGACCCGCTGACAAATCTGCGCGCCTTGCTGGCCGAAAGCCGCATCAAACTGCCCGACGACCTGCCTCAGGCCGCCGCTGGCCTGTTTGGTTATCTGGGCTATGACACGGTGCGCCTGATCGAACATCTGCCCAACATCAACCCAGACCCGCTCGGCCTGCCGGATGCGATCATGATGCGCCCCTCTGTCGTGGCCGTTCTGGATGGCGTCAAAGGTGAGGTAACGGTTGTGTCCCCCGCCTGGGTCAGCGATGGGCAATCCGCCCGCGCCGCCTATGCCCAGGCCGCCGAACGCGTCATGGACGCCGTGCGCGACCTGGACCGCGGAATGCCCGGCGAAACCCGCGATCTGGGCGAGGCGCAGGATGCCGGCGACCCGGTCAGCAACTTTACCAAGGACGGCTACAAACAGGCCGTCGAAAAAGCCAAGGATTACATCCGCGCCGGTGATATCTTTCAGGTCGTCCCGGCCCAACGCTGGACGCAGGAATTCCGCCAGCCCCCGTTTTCCCTCTACCGTTCGCTGCGCCGCACCAACCCGTCGCCGTTCATGTTCTATTTCAACTTTGGCGGCTTTCAGGTTGTCGGCGCCAGCCCCGAAATCCTGGTCCGCGTCTTTGGCAACGAGGTAACCATCCGCCCCATCGCAGGCACCCGCCCCCGCGGCGCCACCCCCGAAGAGGACAAAGCCCTCGAAGCCGACCTCCTGTCGGATGCCAAGGAACTGGCCGAGCACCTGATGCTGCTGGACCTGGGGCGCAATGATTGCGGACGCGTGTCCAGGATCGGCACAGTACGACCAACCGAACAATTCACCATCGAACGCTATAGCCACGTCATGCATATCGTCTCCAACGTTGTCGGCGAGCTGGCCCCGGGCTGCGACGCGCTTGACGCCTATTTCGCCGGAATGCCGGCTGGCACTGTTTCCGGTGCGCCCAAAGTGCGCGCGATGGAAATCATTGACGAACTGGAGCCCGAGAAACGCGGCATCTATGGCGGCGGCTGCGGGTACATCAGCGCCGGCGGGGATATGGATATGTGCATCGCCTTGCGCACCGCCATCGTGAAGGATGAAAAACTCTACATCCAGGCCGGCGGTGGCGTCGTCTATGACAGCGACCCAGAGGCCGAGTTTCAGGAAACCGTCCACAAATCCAATGCAATCCGTCGCGCCGCAGCCGATGCCGCCCGGTTCTCGGGGCGCAACAACCGCTAGGTGCGCCTCGCTTCCTCAGCGCCAGCAGGACACGGCCCCAGGACGCCCCCGACGCCCCCCGAGGACCACACCCACCATGACCGCCCCCTTTTCGTTCGGCCAAAGCAGCATCGCCCCGGGCACCCGCGCCCGGGTGGAACTGGCCGTGTCGCATATGCCCGATCACACCCCGTTTTCCCTGTCGGTCGAGGTTTTGCACGGTCATAAACCCGGCCCGGTCATGTTCGTGTCGGCGGCCATCCACGGTGACGAGGTCATCGGCGTTGAAATCGTGCGCCGCCTGCTTCATGCGCTGGACCCGGCCAAAATGGCCGGCACCCTTCTGGCCATCCCCATCGTCAATGGCTTTGGCTTTCTCGCCCGCTCTCGCTACCTGCCCGACCGGCGCGACCTCAACCGTTGCTTTCCCGGCAGCGCCTCCGGCTCTCTGGGCGCACGGCTGGCGCATCTCTTCATGTCGGATGTGGTTGAACGATGCAGCTTTGGCATCGACCTGCATTCCGCCGCAATCCACCGCACCAACCTGCCGCAAACCCGCGTTTCGCCGGATGAACCGGCCGCGTTCGACCTGGCCCAGGCCTTTGCCGCCCCGGTCATCCTCCAATCGACCCTGCGCGAGAAATCCCTGCGCGCCGAAGCCCGCGAGCACGACATCCCGGTGCTGCTCTACGAGGCTGGCGAAGGCTTGCGATTTGACGAACTTGCCGTGCGCGCCGGGCTGGCTGGGATCCTGCGCGTCATGGCCGCCAAATCCATGATCGACACCGCTCTGGTCAGCCCGGCCGAGGCCGAAAGCTGGCTCTGCCGCGCCTCCTCCTGGCTGCGCGCCCCGGCTGGCGGGTTGCTGCGAACCTACCGCGCCGAAGGCGAGGTCGTGGCCCAGAACGACGTGCTCGCCGCTATCGCAGATCCGTTTGGCGAAACCGAGATTGAACTGCGCGCCCCCGGCCCCGGCATCCTTATCGGGCGCGCTGTGCTGCCGGTCGTCAACGAAGGAGACGCCGTTTTCCACCTGGCCCAGACCGAAGGTGACAGTGACCCGGAGGCCGTCGAACAACTGACCGAGCAATTGTCAGCCGATCCCATGTTCGACGAAGACGAAATCATCTGAAATCCGGCCTGGTCCATACCCGCAGCCGCGCGATCAGACGGCCCTGCCCCGGCAGAACCGACTTCCAATCAATTCATCCGGCCGTCAAGTCATCCGGCCGTCAAACCAAACAGCGCGCTGAAAATCAGGCCGCAACGCGAGGCTTGTCGCCCACCGTCATGACCGAAAGTTCCAGTCCACCGATATAGACCGTATCAACCCCCTCCAGCCACAGCTGGATCATGGTCAACTGGCGCACACCAATGTCCTCGGCCAGACCCAAAGGCACCAAAGCCGCAACAGGCACCGGCACCGGGCGCAAATCGCGCCGCAACACGGGTTGATGCGATGGCAACAGCACACCACCCTTTGGCGCCATGCCCGGCAAAAAGCCATCCCTGACCCAAACCGTGCGCACCTCCTGACGCAATCGGGTGGCATGATACAGCCGCAAATAGCCGCCATCCCGCGCCACCAGATCATCGCCAGCCATCAAATGGTCTGCCGGAATCTCTCCATCCCTTGTCTGGACCAGGGCATTTGCGCCCACAGTTACCAGACCGCCGACCACATAACGGGTCGACGCCACACGGCCCTTACGGACCCGCGCTTCTTTTTTCATTGGGCATACTCGCTCGATTGCCTCTGTTTTTTCCACAGGCTACGGCAAGCGCGCTCCAATGTCTCTAAAATTTTTTACAGTTCCAAAATCGGTTTTCCTCTCGCATCCCGCTTCTGGCTTTGTTATGCGATGCCAGCCTTCGGACGGTTGTTCGACAAATGCGGGTGTGGCGGAATTGGTAGACGCACCAGATTTAGGTTCTGGCGCCGCAAGGCGTGGGGGTTCGAGTCCCTTCACCCGCACCACGTCTCAGGAATTGTTCTGACATTCACTCAAGGCTGCCCCGACGCCCACCTGACATCGAACGATTTGATGATGCAATCTCGGCTGCAAGCCTCGACATCTATCGCGAGGTGGCGTTCAGCGGTTCGGCAATCGCCCTGAAATCGCGCAACTGTCGCAAAAAGGGGCAATTCATACGCAGCTTGGCGCCAGTTGGCCGGGCGTCTCTTGCGCTGAACGGGTCTTCGCGACACTCGGGGATGATGCAGACCGAACTTCGTATTGTTGTTGTCGAACAGGACCACGATCGCGCAACTGCGATTGTGGATGCCCTCAAGGATGCCTGCGAATGCGAGGTTTTGATCATCGCCAACGCAGCCAGCCTTGCACGACAGGTGGCAGGGTTTCAGCCCGATATCGTGCTGATCGACATCGACAACCCGACACGCGACATGATGGAGGAGATGACCCTTGCCTCCGGTCCGCTGGAACGCCCTGTCGCCATGTTCGTCTCTTCCGAAGCAGGGGGGCTTGCCCACGCCGCGATTGAGGCCGGAGTTTCGGCCTATGTGGTCGACGGGCTCGCCCCGTCGCGCGTGAAATCTGTCATCGACACCGCAATCGCACGGTTTTCGATTGTCCGCCAGATGCGCGAAGAACTGGCCGAGACACGGCGCGCCCTCGAAGAACGCAAGGTCATCGACCGCGCCAAGGGCATGCTTATGAAGGTCAAAGGGATTGACGAAGAAGCCGCCTATGCGCTGTTGCGCAGAACCGCGATGGATCAGGGCCGACGGGTCGCCGATGTCGCAGAAGCCTTGGTCACGGCCGCGGGGCTCTTGGGATGAAGCCGGTCGAAATCTCTGTGGCCTACATGCCTTTGGTCGATGCGGCGCCCTTGATCATCGCCCAAGAGATGGGATTTGCACTGACAGAAGGGATCGCGCTTAACCTGATCGCAGCCCCCTCGTGGTCATCCGTCAGGGACATGCTCGCCTTCGGCCGGGTCGATGCAGCACATCTGCTGTCGCCCGTCCCGCTTGCGGCCGCGATCGGCCTGGGCGGGGTCACGACGCAGCTTTCCGCCGTTTCTGTGCTATCCGTGAACGGCAACGTCATTGGTGTCGGCAATGCGCTCGAGGCCAAGCTGCGCGACGTGGGCTTTGCCTTTGATTTTTCCGATCCGGTCGCAGCCTCAGCCGCGCTGGCCGGGGTCAGCGACGGGCCCCTGACCTTTGGTGTGCCGTTTCCGTTTTCAATGCATGTCTCCTTGCTGCGCTATTGGGCCGAGGCCACCACCTTGGGCAAAGATGGCATCAGGATCCGCACGGTTCCGCCGCCGCTGATGGCCAACGCTTTGGCGGCAGGCGATGTGGATGCCTTCTGCGTCGGTGAACCTTGGGGATCGGTCGCCGTGGAAAACAACGCCGGGGCGCTCATCCTGCCTGCCAATGCGATCTGGGCTTTCGCGCCGGAAAAGGTGCTGGCCGTGCGCACCGACTGGGCGGAAACCGAACCCGATCTTGTGGGCCGTCTGATGCGGGCGGTCTGGCGCGCGGGTCGCTGGCTGTCCAATCCAGATGTCCGCGTCACGGCCAGCGATCTGTTGTCGCGCAAGGCCTATCTTGATGTTTCGGCCGAACTGATTGACCGCGCCTTGTCCGGGCATCTGACCATCTCCAGCCGCGGCGACCTTAAAAAAGTGTCAAATTTTCTGGAGTTCCACACAGGTGCTGCAACCTTCCCCTGGCGCAGTCAGGCAAAGTGGATCGCCAACCGCCTGAACGCGGAACATGGCGGGCGTCGGTTGTCCGATGAAGAGATCGCCAAAGTCTTCCGAACAGACCTGCACCGGCGCCATCTTGAATCCATTGGCTGCGACCTGCCCGGCGCGTCATCCAAGGTAGAGGGCGTGATTCTGTCACGCACCCCTGTTGCCTCGGCGGCGGGAAAGATCACCTTGGAAGCGGACCGCTTCTTTGATGGTCGGATTTTTGACCCAACCGCCAAGTAGGCGCCCGCTTTTTGAGCATTCAGGATGCCAGCAGACCGTTGATCCGCCTGTTTTGGTGAAAATGAGTTGGAAATTTTGCTGCTGCGCGGCATGAACGTGATGTCCGCAATGGCGTGGACCTTTCCGAATTCTCTCCCAACGATTGGGAAATACCTGAGCAAAGTCGCTCACTTTTCGTCGGACCTTCCCGACGGCAAGTGTGCGGCTTTTTTCGTTTTACCTCCGGTTTTCCTGCGACGACCGGACAAGCACTGGGATCAAATATGCGAAACCTCCTACTTTCTCTTGCGGCCACGACGGCGCTGGCCTCGCCTGCCTTTGCAGAGCTTCTTGACCTCGAAAAAGACGAACTGACCTTCGGCTTTATCAAGTTGACCGATATGGCGCCGCTCGCCGTTGCCTATGAACAGGGATATTTCCTGGACGAAGGGCTTTTCGTGACGCTGGAAGCGCAGGCCAACTGGAAGGTACTGCTGGACGGCGTGATCGACGGACAATTGGACGGCGCGCATATGCTGGCCGGTCAGCCGCTGGCCGCCACAATCGGTTATGGCACCAAAGCGCACATCGTCACGCCCTTCTCGATGGACCTGAACGGCAATGGCATCACCGTCTCGAACGAGGTTTGGGACATGATGCGTCCGCATATCCCGTCGATGGATGACGGCCGCCCCCAGCATCCGATTTCGGCAGCGGCTTTGGTGCCTGTCATCGAGGAATTCAATGCAAAAGGCCGCCCCTTCAACATGGGCATGGTGTTTCCGGTTTCGACACACAACTATGAACTGCGCTATTGGCTGGCCGCTGGCGGCATCGAGCCGGGCTATTACAGCCCCGAAAACATCTCGGGCCAGATCAGCGCCCAGGCGTTTTTGTCCGTGACGCCCCCACCTCAGATGCCCGCGACCATGGAAGCCGGCACAATCGACGGCTACTGCGTTGGTGAACCATGGAACCAGCAGGCCGTCTTCAAGGGTATCGGTGTGCCCGTCATCACCGATTACGAATTGTGGAAGAACAACCCCGAAAAGGTTTTTGGCCTGACGTCCGCATTTGTAGAGTCAAACCCCAACACCACCAAGGCCCTCGTACGGGCGCTGATCCGGGCGGCCATGTGGCTGGATGAAAACGACAACGCCAACCGCGAGGCCGCCGTCGAAATCCTGTCGCGTCCGGAATACGTGGGCGCAGACTACGAAGTCATCGCCAACTCCATGACCGGCACCTTTGAATATGAGCCAGGCGATGTGCGCGAAGTCTCCGATTTCAACGTGTTCTTCCGTTACAACGCGACCTACCCGTTCTATTCGGATGCGATCTGGTATCTGACCCAGATGCGGCGCTGGGGGCAGATCCCCGCTGCGCAGACCGACGATTGGTACAAAGAGGTCGCCGAAAGCGTCTATCGCCCTGACATCTACCTCGACGCGGCACAATCGCTGGTCGACGACGGGCTCGCCGATACTGCGGATTTCCCCTGGGACAGCGACGGCTACAAGGATCCGACGCCTGCCGCCGATATCATCGACGCCATCCCCTATGATGGCCGTTTCCCCAACGCCTACCTGGAAAGCCTGCCGATTGGCCTGAAGGGCGACCAGACCGTCGTGGGCGAAGCGATCGAAGGCTAAAGCCCTCAACGCGCGGGCTCTTTCCATCAAACAGGGCCCGCGCACCGTCACATTCAGGAGAAAACTCCAATGACCTCGGTAGACCCGAACTACGAAGCACAGGCGACCCACGAGGCGCGGCGCGAACGGCTGTTCACCCGCATCAACAGCGCCGACAAATGGTTTCAGGTGATTGGCCTTTCATGGCTGACCCCAATCCTGAAGGCGGCGGCAGGCGACAATCCCAAGGCGCAGGTGTCAGAGATCTGGCGGCTGCTGGGCGTGCCGGTCCTTGCGATCCTGGCATTTCTGATGCTTTGGGGCACGCTGGCGCCAACCGTACAGACCTCGCTGGGGGCCATTCCCGGGCCTGCGCAGGTCTGGACCGAAGCGGTAAACCTGCACAAAGACGCCGCAGCCAAGGCCGAAAGCCGCGCCCGCTTTGAAGACAAAGTCGCCATGCTGAACGAGCGCCGTGCCGAAAAGGGTCAGGCGCCCGTGGAACGGGCCTACACCGGCGCGCCAAGCTATTACGCCCAGATCTGGACCTCGATCAAAACCGTGTTCTTCGGGTTTCTGGTCGCCTCGATTGTGGCCATTCCCCTGGGCATCGCGGCCGGCCTGTCGCCAATTGCAAATGCGGCGCTGAACCCGATCATCCAGATTTTCAAACCGGTCTCTCCGCTGGCATGGCTGCCCATCGTCACCATGGTCGTCTCTGCCGTCTACACCACCTCGGACGGCTGGTTTGCCAAAAGCTTTCTGACCTCGGCCATCACCGTAACGCTTTGCTCTCTTTGGCCCACCCTGATCAATACCGCCCTTGGCGTGTCCAGCATCGACAAAGACCTCATCAACGTTTCGAAGGTCCTCAAGATGAACACCTGGACCAAGATCACCAAGTTGGTTCTGCCCTCCGCGCTGCCCCTGATCTTCACCGGTCTGCGCCTGTCTCTGGGTGTCGGCTGGATGGTTCTGATCGCGGCCGAGATGCTGGCCCAGAACCCCGGACTTGGAAAATTCGTCTGGGATGAATTCCAGAACGGATCGTCCAGTTCGCTGGCCAAGATCATGGTGGCTGTTTTCACCATCGGCATCATCGGCTTCCTGCTCGATCGCGTGATGTACGCGCTGCAATCCCTCTTTACCTTTACCAACAACCGGTGAGCGATATGGGCATTCTGCAACTCAAAGACGTCACCAAGTCCTACGGCGAAGGCACCCATCGGACCGATGTCCTCAAAGGCATCAATCTGGATGTGCAAGAGGGTGAGTTTCTGGTCATCCTCGGCTTTTCCGGCACAGGCAAGACCACGCTCATCAACCTGATGGCGGGGCTGGAAACCCCCACCAGTGGCACCGCGACCTTCAAAGGGACCCCCATCAAGGACCCCAGCCCGGAACGCGGTGTGATCTTTCAAAGCTATTCGCTGCTGCCATGGCTGACGGTCACCGGCAACGTGCGGCTGGCGGTCGATACGGTGTTTCCAGAAATGTCCAAGGCCGACAAGGCCGACAAGGTCGCCTATTACGTCAAGATGGTCGGCCTGTCTCATGCTGCGACGCGTCGCCCGGCCGAGCTGTCGGGCGGGATGCGCCAGCGGGTCAACGTGGCCCGCGCCCTGGCGATGAACCCCGAAATGCTGTTGCTGGACGAACCGCTTTCGGCGCTTGATGCCTTGACCCGCGCCAACCTTGCCGACGAAATCGAGCGGATCTGGCAGGCCGACAAAAAGACATGCGTGCTGATCACCAATGACGTGGACGAGGCGATAATTCTGGCAGACCGGATTATCGCCCTGAACCCCGACGGCACCTTTGGCGAGGAATTCAAGGTCACCCTGCCCCGTCCGCGCGACCGGATGGAAATGAACAGCAACGCCACCTTCAAACGGCTGCGCGCGGATGTAACCAAATATCTGATGGATGTGGGGATCGAGGCAAAGGTCGAAGGCACCCGCGAACTGCCCGATGTGACCCCGATCCATGGGGTGCCGACAGCCGTCAAAGACGCGCAGCAAGGGATGATCGACAATCGCTTTCTGGTGTTTTCCCTCCTGCACAAGGTCTATGCAACCCCCAAGGGTCCGCTGACCGTGGTCGAGGATTTCGACCTCAAGATTGATCGAGGTGAATTCATCTCGCTGATCGGACATTCCGGCTGTGGCAAGTCGACCGTGCTGACAATGGCCGCCGGGCTGAACGAAATTTCCAAAGGGGCCATCAAGCTGGATGGGCGCCACGTCGAGGGCGCAGACCCCGAGCGTGCAGTTGTCTTTCAGTCGCCCAATCTGTTCCCTTGGTTGTCCGCCCGCGAAAATGTGGCCGTGGGTGTGGACAAGGTTTACCCCCGTGCCAGTCAGGCCGAGCGGCAGGATGTCGTCGAATATTATCTGGAACGCGTGGGACTGGCCGATGCGATGCATAAACCCGCCAGCGATCTGTCCAACGGCATGCAACAGCGCGTCGGCATTGCCCGCGCCTTTGCCCTCTCGCCCAAGCTTTTGCTGCTGGATGAACCCTTCGGGATGCTCGACAGCCTGACGCGCTGGGAACTGCAAGAAGTCCTGATGGAGGTCTGGTCGCGCACCAAAGTGACCGCAATCTGCGTCACCCATGACGTGGACGAGGCGATCCTTCTGGCCGACCGCGTGGTGATGATGACGAACGGGCCCCAGGCCACCATCGGCAAGATCGTCAATGTGGACCTGCCCCGGCCGCGCACCCGCAAGGCGCTGCTCGAACACCCGGACTATTACAAGTACCGCCAGGATGTACTTGATTTCCTTGAAGAATACGAGCACGGCGCAAAACCCAAAAGCAAAGCGGCCGCCAAACCGATCGCAGCGGAGTGAAAGCCATGAAACAGAGACTGATTGTCATCGGTGCCGGCATGGCCTCTGGCCGTGCCATCGAACACCTGGTCCAAGCCGCACCCGACGCCTTCGACATCACCCTTTTCAACGCCGAGCCGCGCGGGAACTACAACCGCATCATGTTGTCGCCGGTCTTGTCGGGTGAAAAAACCTATGAACAGATCGTGACCCATGATGACGCCTGGTATGCCCGCCATGGGGTCACCTGCCGCTTTGGCGAACAGGTGGTCGCAATTGACCGCGCGGCCAAAACAGTCACGGGCGAAAACGGCACGCTGCCCTATGACAAGCTGATCTTCGGCACCGGCTCCAACCCGTTCATCATCCCGCTGCCGGGCCATGATCTGGAGGGCGTGATCGCCTACCGCGATCTGGAAGACACGCAAGCGATGATGGAAATGGACGCAGGGCGCAAGGTTGTCGTCATCGGTGGTGGCCTTCTGGGGCTGGAGGCCGCCGCAGGCATGGCCGCGCGCGGTGCTGAGGTTACCGTCGTGCACATCATGGGCCACCTCATGGAAAGGCAGCTGGACGAGGCTGCGGGCTACCTGCTCAAGAAATCGCTCGAGGCCAAGGGCATCACCATCCGCCTGCAAGCCAACTCCAGGGAAATCCTGGGCCAGGACGGGCACGTCAAGGCGTTGCGCCTGGACGATGGCACAGATCTGCCCTGCGATCTGCTGGTCATGGCCGTGGGCATCCGCCCCAATGTGGCCCTGGCGCAGGCGGCGGGGCTGGCCGTGGGCCGGGGCATCCATGTGGATGACCAGCTGTGCACCTCGGATGCGGATGTGTTCGCCGTTGGCGAATGTGTCGAACATCAGGGCGCTGTCTTTGGCCTTGTCGCCCCGCTTTATGAACAGGCCAGGGTGCTGGCCCAAACGCTGCTGGGGGAACAGGCCGCCTTTATGCAAAAATCCCTGTCCACCAAGCTGAAGGTCACCGGCTGCGATCTGTTCAGCGCCGGCGATTTTGCCGATGGCGAGGGACGGGAGAACATCGTGTTCCGCGATCCCGCACGCGGGGTCTACAAACGTCTCGTCATCGAAAACGACCGCCTGATCGGCGCCGTCATGTATGGCGATACCGCCGACGGCACCTGGTTCTTCGGGCTGATCAAGGATGGCACTGACATCGCCGAGATGCGCGACACGCTGATCTTTGGCCCAGCCTATCAGGGGGGCGATACCGCGGACCCGCTCTCAGCCGTTGCAGCATTGCCGCCTGAGGCAGAAATCTGCGGCTGCAACGGCATTTGCAAAAGCACCATCACCGACGCCATCGCCGCCGGAGCCTCCGATCTGGGCGCAATCCGCGCAACAACCAAGGCCAGCGCCTCCTGCGGGACCTGCACCGGACTGGTGGAACAATTGTTGCAGGTCAGCCTGGGAGATGACTTTGTCATGCCCACAGCGCAACCAGTCTGCGGGTGTTGCGATCTCACCCACGAAGACGTGCGCCGCCTGATCAAATCACAAGAACTCAAAAGCCAAGAGGCCGTCTGGCAAGAACTCGGCTGGAAAACCCGCAACGGCTGCCATGTTTGCCGCCCGGCGATCAACTTTTACCTGCTGGCGGATTGGCCGCTTGAATACCAGGACGATCCGCAAAGCCGCTTTGTCAATGAACGCAAACACGCCAATATCCAAAAAGACGGCACCTTCAGCGTGGTGCCCCGCATGTGGGGCGGCATCACCACCCCGCAGGAACTGCGCGCCATCGCGGATGCTGCCGATAAATTCAAAGTGCCCACCGTCAAGGTCACCGGCGGCCAGCGGATCGACCTGCTGGGGGTGAAAGGCGAAGACCTCCCCCACATCTGGGCTGATCTGAACAGGGCCGGGATGGTGTCCGGCCATGCCTATTCCAAGGGGCTGCGCACCGTCAAAACCTGCGTTGGAACCGATCATTGCCGCTTTGGCACCCAGGACAGCACGGGCTTGGGCATCAAGCTGGAACAGATGCTTTGGGGGTCCTGGACCCCGCATAAGGTGAAACTGGCGGTCTCCGGCTGCCCGCGCAACTGCGCCGAGGCCACCTGCAAGGACGTCGGCGTGATCTGCGTGGACAGCGGCTATCAGGTCAGCGTTGCCGGCGCGGCAGGCATGGATGTGAAAGAAACCGAACGCCTGGCCGATGCCACATCCGAGCAAGAGGCAATCGACCTCACCGTCGCCTTCATCCAGCTTTACCGCGAGAATGCCAAATATCTGGACCGCCCCTACAAATGGGTCGCCAAAGTGGGGCTCGACTGGGTCAAAGCCCGCGTTGTCGAGGACCTGCATGAACGCGCCCGCCTGATTGCCGCGTTCGAGCTGTCTCAATCTGTCTACCGCAAAGACCCATGGGCCGAACATGCGGCCACGGCCGAGCGCTACCAACCGCTGGCCGATCTCACATTGGAGGCCGCAGAATGAGCTGGATCGACATTGGCCATATCGACGACATCCCCCTGCGCGGCGCGCGCAGGCTCAAAACCCATCTGGGCTGCGTCGCAATCTTCCGCACGGATCTGGGCGAGGTCTTTGCCACCGCCGACCGCTGCCCCCACAAAGGCGGCCCGCTGTCCGAAGGCATCGTGCACGGGCAATCCATCACCTGCCCCCTGCACAATTGGGTGTTTGACCTGAACACCGGGCAGGCAAAGGGAGAGGAAGCCTCGATTCCCACCTATCCCGCGCGCATTGTGGATCAGCGTATCCTGATCGACGCCACGCAGCTGACCGCACAGAGCGCCGCCTGATGGACGGGACAGGCCTGCCCGAAATCCGCTCGGCCTGCCCCTACTGCGGGGTAGGATGTGGCGTGCTCTTGCGCGCTGATGGCAAGGGCGGGCTGGACGTGCGCGGCGACCCGGATCACCCGGCCAACCTCGGGCGGCTCTGCTCCAAAGGCGCGGCGCTGGGGCAGACGGTGGGGCTTGGCCAGCGCTTGCTGACTCCTCAGATCGACGGGGCGCCGGCCGATTGGGACACAGCCCTCGATCTGGTGGCAGACCGCTTTGGCCAGACCATTGCGCAACATGGGCCCGATAGCGTGGCCTTCTACGTCTCAGGTCAGCTTTTGACCGAGGACTATTATGTCGCCAACAAGCTGATGAAGGGCTTTATGGGGTCGGCCAATATCGACACCAATTCGCGCCTTTGCATGGCGTCATCCGTCGCAGGGCACAAACGGGCCTTTGGCACCGATACAGTGCCCGGCACCTATGAGGACATAGACGAGGTCGATCTGGTGGTTCTGGTCGGGTCCAACCTCGCATGGTGCCATCCGGTTCTGTACCAGCGGCTGCTGGCCGCGCGGCAGACACGTGGCACCAGGATCGTAGTCGTCGATCCTCGCCGCACCGCCAGCTGTGCGGATGCCGACCTGCATTTGCCTCTGGCACCTGGCAGCGATGTGGCGCTGTTTAACGGGCTGCTGGCTGACATCGCAGCACACGGGGCCATGGACAAGGATTTCGGGCCGCACCTTGTCGGGCAGGAGAACGCAATTTCCGCCGCACAGGCAGATGACCCCGCGATCACCGGTCTTGACCCTGCCGACCTGCGCGCCTTCTACGATCTTTGGCTCAGCACAAAGCGTGTCGTGACGATCTACAGCCAGGGGGTGAACCAATCGACATCCGGCACTGACAAGGTCAATGCCATCCTGAACTGCCACCTGGCCACCGGACGCATCGGCAAACCGGGCTGCGGGCCCTTTTCGGTGACTGGTCAGCCAAACGCGATGGGCGGGCGCGAAGTGGGCGGACTGGCGAATATGCTCGCCTGTCACCTTGATCTGGAAAACGCCGATCACCGCGCCGCAGTGCGCGATTTCTGGAACGCGCCGGCGGTGCCATCAACGCCCGGGCTGAAGGCCGTCGATATGTTTCGTGCCGTGGGCGATGGCCGGATCAAGGCGCTGTGGATCATTCATACCAACCCGGCCGTATCCATGCCGGACGCGGATGCGGTGCGCGATGCCATCGCAACCTGCCCCTTCACCGTGGTCAGCGATATCACCGCACAAACCGATACCGCGCGCCTGGCCGATGTGCTGTTGCCCGCCACGGCCTGGGCCGAAAAAGACGGCACCGTCACCAATTCCGACCGGACCATCAGCCGCCAACGCCGCGTTCTGCCCGCGCCGGGACAGGCCCGCGCAGATTGGGACATTCTGGCAGAGGTCGGACGCCGCATGGGGTATGGCGCGGCCTTCGATTTTGCCAATCCCGCCGAGATCTTCCGCGAACATGCGGCCCTGTCCGCCGTCGCAGGGCAATTCGGGCGCGATTTTGACATCTCCGGCCTCACCGGCATTTCAGACACCGACTACGCCCTGTTTCAGCCAACGCGCTGGCCCGTCACGAAAGACCGCAAGGGCGGGCGCTTCTTTGCGGACGGCGCCTTCTTTCATCCCGACGCCAAGGCCAGGCTGATCGCCGTTTCGGCCAGAGCGCCTGCCTCTGTACCGACACCGGACGCCCCCTACCTTTTGAACACAGGCCGATTGCGCGACCAATGGCACACGATGACCCGCACGGCCCTGTCACCACGGTTGTCCGCGCATCTGTCAGAACCCTTCGTCGACATTCATCCCCAAGACGCCCAGACCCTGCAAATCACGCCAGCCGATCTTGTCCGGCTCAGCAACCCTCTCGGCCAGGCGATCCTGCGGGCGCGGATCACACAAGACGTACAGAAAGGTCAGCTGTTTGTGCCCATTCACTGGACCGGCGAAACCGCAAGCTGCGCAAGGGTGGACACGCTCGTCACAGCCGCAACAGATCCGATCTCCGGCCAGCCGGAAAGCAAGGCGAGCCATGTCGCAGCCGCCCGTTTCGACGCGGCCTGGTACGGCTTTGCTGTCTCGACCTCTGACATGACGTTAGACTGCGACTACTGGGCCAAGGCCCGTGTGCCGCAAGGGTTCCGGGCCGAGCTTGCAGGCCTCTCCCCGATAGACGACTGGCTGACCGAAGCGCGCCGCATTTTTGCCGCACCACAGGCGACAACGGCCAGTGTCATTGATGCCTCGGGGGGATCAGCGCGCGTCGTGCTGCGCAAAGACGGGCAGATCATGGCCGCGCTTTTCGTAGCGCGCAGGCCAATCGCCGTGATGCGGGATTATCTGACAACCCTGCCCGGCACCGATACCCCTGATGCCCTCAGCGGCCGCGCCCCGGCCTCCGTCGCGAACCCCGGCCCGACGCTGTGTTCCTGTTTTGGCGTTGGAATCAATACGATCATCAACGCAATCCAGACGAAAGGCCTGCTGAGCGTCGATGACATCGGCGCCGCCTTGGGGGCGGGAACCAACTGCGGCTCCTGCCGCCCCGAAATCGCCGACCTGTTGACCCGGCTTGAGGTCAAGGAGGCCGCAGAATGAGCCTTGCGCCCTACGTTCAGATCCTCGGCCGTGGGCCGGGGCGCGCACGCTCCCTGACGATGGAAGAGGCAAGCTCCGCGATGGACGTGATGCTGAGCCCCGATCCCCCGCCAGAGGCCGTCGGAGCCATCCTGATGCTGTTGCGCATGAAGGGCGAAACGGCGGAAGAGATCGCCGGGTTTGCCAAATCAGCCCAGGCCGCCTTACCTGCGATGCCCAAGGCAGACCTCGACTGGCCCAGCTATGCCGCAGGTCGCACGCGGGGCGGGCCGTGGTTCCTGCATTCGGCGCGCCTGGTCGCTGATGCCGGCCACAAGGTCCTCCTGCATGGCTGGAACGGATCAGATCAAAAGTTGCGCAACGGGCTCTCCGCCGCAGGCATCCAGATCGCCCGCACGCCCGATCAGGCCGAAACCCTGCTGGCCCGCGACGGGATCACCTATCTGCCCTTGGAGGACATCCACCCTTCGCTTTTCGCGCTCTTGCGCCTGCGCGAGGTTCTGGGCCTGCGGTCCTGCATCAATACAGTGTGCCGTATGCTCAACCCTGCCCAGGCCGCGTCCAGCGTGCAGGGGGTGTTCCACCCATCCTACCGGCTCTTGCAGGCGGAGGCTGCCGCGCTCTTGGGCTGGCAGAACCTGACCGTCATCAAGGGCGGCGGGGGCGAATTTGAACGCCATCCCGCCAAAGAGATCACAGCCTTTGGCCGACGCCAGAGCACCCCCTGGGACGGCTGTTTTCCCGCCAGCCTGGATGAAACCCGCCGCCTTGCAGACCCCAGCGCCGCCTATGATCTGACCAGACCGACCCGCTTTCATGAGAAGGTGATTACTGGCACGGCCCAGGCTGCCCTCGCCACCCTTGGACACGCAAACGCAGACGCAGACGCCCGCACGCTTTGGGCCGCGCGCTGCGCCCGCAACGCGGCATAGGAGCAGACGATGAAAGCCTTTCCCATGTTTATCCGCACCTCGGGCCGTCGCGTGGTCATTGTCGGCGGTGGCGAACAGGCCGCACAGAAAGCGCGGCTGATCCGCAAGACAGACGCCAGCATTATTCTGGTGGCGCAAACCCTGGACGATGAATTGCAGGGCCTTGTCGCCTCAGGACATGCGCAACAGATCCGTGACCTTTCCTCGGCCCTCTTTGACGATGCGGCCTTTGCCTTGATCGCAACCGGCTGCCCGGCGCTGGATGCCGCAGCCCACAGCCTGGCCAAGGCCGCAAAATGCCCCGTCAACGTTGTCGATCAGCCCGCCCTTTGCGATCTGACAACACCCGCCATCGTGGACCGGGACCCGATTGTCGTTGCCATCGGCAGCGAAGGCACGGCGCCCGTCCTGACCCGGGACATCAAAACCAAACTAGAGACACTTTTGCCCCAGAATATCGGCGGGCTTGCCACCCTGGCAGGCAATCTCCGCCCAAGGGTCGTACAGAAAATTGCACGCCACCGCCGCCGCGCCTTTTGGGCCTGGGTCTTCAAAGGCGATGCCGCAGCGATGTGGACACGCGGCGCCCCGCGGGACGCCGCCCGCATGATCAAAAAGGCAATCTCGGACGGGGGCGCGCCAGAGCGCAGCACGCGCGGACATATCGCGCTGGTCGGCGCAGGCCCCGGCGCGCGCGATTTGCTGACCCTGCGCGCGGTCGAGCGCCTGCAAGAAGCCGATGTCATCTACTATGACCGCCTTGTCGATCCAGAGGTGCTGGAACTGGCCCGCCGCGACGCAGAGCGGGTGTTCGTCGGCAAAACCGTCGGCGCTCACGCATGGCCGCAGGACAAAATCAGCGCCATGATCGTGGCCGAGG
The DNA here is from genome assembly GCA_034670145.1 of Marinibacterium sp. GTDB lineage: Bacteria > Pseudomonadota > Alphaproteobacteria > Rhodobacterales > Rhodobacteraceae > HXMU1420-2. Next base: position 113,169 of record JAXMOA010000017.1, on the reverse strand, counting down.
CCACCAAGGGCCGCAATGTGGTACGGCTCAAATCCGGTGATCCGGCAATTTTTGGCCGGGCGAGCGAAGAGATCGCCGCCGCCAGGGCCGCAGGCATCCCCATCGAAATGGTGCCCGGCGTCACCGCCGCGTCGGCCGCTGCGGCCTCATTGGGGCGCAGCCTGACGGAACGGGGCGTTGCCGATACCTTTGTCGTGGCAACGGGAATGGGCTGCGCTGACAACCCGTATCCCGATTGCACGCGCCTCTCCGGCCCGGGGACAACAACCGCCTTCTACATGTCGGTGGGTCAGGCCGCCCGTCTCTCTGCTGACCTGATCGCACAGGGCCTGCCAGCCAACAGCCCCGTGGACGTCTGCGTGGATGTGTCAAGAAACAGCGAACGCCACATCACCACCACGGTATCAGACCTTCCCGGCGCTCTGGGCACGCATGGAATAAAGAGCGGCGCGGTCATCCTCGTCCGATGGCCGCGACACGCTGCGGCCATGCAACCGTTCCAAAACCGGCCAAACCCGAATTGGGTCGCAGCGTCATGACGGGGGCTGCCAGCCTGCCTCTCCCGGATTGACAGTCCGCCAGCGGAAAACCCCCGGCTCCCCGCCTTGCGCAAACAGGGCGACGCAGCGTTTGTTTTGTTCTGGCCCGCCCCGGCTGCGGTGTTTGTTGCATCCCTTCCCTGGCTGTGAATAGTGTTGCCTTCGGACGCCAAAAAGGGACCACAATGCAGCTCGATCAAGCCATCCAGGACCGCCGCTCTATCCGTGGTTTTCTGGACAAACCGGTCCCCAAGGACCTTCTGCAAGAAATCATCGCCCTCGCCAACCGGGCGCCCTCCTCCATGAATACCCAGCCCTGGCACCTGCATGTGCTGACCGGCGCCCCGCTGGAAGAGGTCCGCAAAGGCAACACTGAACGTATGTTGAACGGCACCCCGGTCACGCGCGAAATCGAGGATTACGCCGGCTACGAAGGCGACCACCGCCAACGCCAGATTGAAATCGCGGTTCAGCTCTTCGAAGCCATGGGCATCGAACGCCACGACAAGGAACGCCGCCAGGACTGGGTCATGCGCGGCTTTCGCCAATTCGACGCGCCGGTCTCCGTGGTGGTCTGCTTTGACCGTACCCTGCTCAACAACACGATCGCGCATTTCGACACCGGCGCGATGACCTACGGCCTCGTGCTCGCGGCCTGGAGCAAGGGCCTGGGCGCCGTCATCAATGGACAGGGCATCATGCAAAGCCCGGTCGTGCGCAGCGTCGCAAACATCCCCGAAGATCAGGTCATCCTGACCTGTGTCGCCCTGGGCTGGCCCGACCATGACTTCGTCGCAAACTCCGTCATCTCCAGGCGCCGCCCGGTCGCCAATACGGCTCAGTTCCTCGGCTTCGAAGACTAAGGTCCGACCGTCGCATTTGCCTTTGTTTTATGGGCATTCTTGGGTTCTGGCATCTCTGTGGTCCTTGTTTCGGCCGGACGCAAGTGGATTGGAAAGGAAAAGCGGCCCCGTTTCAAGGCCGCATCCTTTCTCCGGGCTGGTGTCAGACCAATTCTAACCAGTCTCAGTTTACCGCGGTATGCGTCAACCAACGCCGTACAAAGCCGCCGCCATTCGGCGAGGTGAACTTCGGGGCGAACCGGTGCCACCAATATCTCACCGCTTCATGGCTGACCTCGATGCCGCGTTCGTGGAGCAAATCTCTCACATTGCGAAGGGATAGAGGAAACCGCACGTGCAGCATCACTGCCAGGCGGATCATCTCGCGGCTCATTTTGAAATAGCGAAAAGGATCAGGTTTGGTCATCTCCAGAGACTGCGAATCCGCCCTGCCCGCCTCAACCAGTTTTGCTCTGACAGTCCCCGACTGGGTTCTCTTTGATGAACAACCGGCGCAGACGACGTCTGTGCAGCGCGAAAGAATTCGCTGGACTGAACCCTCTATCTGACTGCAAGCTGAAAACAACTGAGAGTGCCTGTTGGGGCAGCGCTGACAGTAACGTTTTTCAGTGTTGCATTCCCGGAGGAATTTCATGGCTCTCGACGGCGCCGGTATCAAGGAACTCAATCAACAAGTCAGCATGGCGCGAAAGATGCCCCTGAATTTCGGGCTGGCTCTGGGCAAGAAAGCAGAAGACACCGCCCTGGTCATGCATCGCAAGAAAGAAGGCTCGATCCTGTTCAAACAGGCGCGAAAAGCGGACGGCGTCGAAATGGCGAAATCGACGTTCGGCACGGTCACGATTGATGGCAACAACATGACGTTCGCCTGCGAAAGCGAACCGCCCGCCGGGATGAAGAAGAAGTGCAAGGCGTTTCTGAAGTCGGCGAAATTATCGTTGAAAATCAGCATCCTGTCGCCCGATGGAACAGAGTTCGAAAAAGGCGACGATGAGGACGAAGACCTGGTTCAGGGCGAAGGCCTGGATCAGGGGGAAAACCTGGATCAGGGGGAAGACCCCGACACCAACGAAGAACCGGAGACGCAGCCAGATCCTGGAAAGCGAAAGGCCGCGAAGGTCGCATTGGTCGCGCGCATCAAAGCCGCAAACGCGGAATTGCTGCAACTGTCGCAGAAGGACAAGGACAGGCTGGCGCCCGCGCTGAAAACGGTGCTGGGCATGGTTTCGGACGATGCTCTGGAAAAAGCCCTTGCCGGACTGGGCAAGATCGAGGCCGCCATCGCCGCCGCCGGTGGGTCCGGTGGTGGCAAAAAACCGGGCGGCGATCCGGACCCTGATGACGGTCCGACCGGCCCGGGCAACGACGACGCCGAACGGGAACGGTGGCTCAAGGGGGCGGCACGGCTGAAACCACTGGTCGCCGCAGCAGTGAAGCTGCCCGGCGGCGACCCAGGCGCGCTGCGCGCCGCATGGGCGTGGGCCAACGAAAAGGCCAACGCCCTTGTCCCGGATTATCGCGCCGCCGCCGGATCCCTGCCGGAAATCACCCGCCTGGTGCAATTGGCCAATCAAAAGGCCCCCCCCGCGCCGGAAGTCGCGCAGAGCGACAATGCTGACGTTCAGGCACTTCTGGCGCGTCACAAATCAATTTCGGACGTGGCTGCGACGTTGGACGGCCCTGTTGCCGACCGATTGACCGCAGCTCTTGACCGGGCCAAGGCGCAGATCGACGCCCGGAAACTGAACGCGGCGAGCGCCTCGCTGGACAAGCTTGAAGCGGCCATAACCAGGCTGGGGGCCGAGGTTCCAAAACCAAATGCCCAAAAAACCGAAGCGGACACAGCTGACATAAACGATACGCTGAAACAGATGGCCCCGGATATCCGTGCAGCACTTGCGCAGAATTCTGACCTGCGCGCGCAACTGGCGGGCCTTGTCGAGACCGCACGGTCACCAGCCTCAGATCCCGGAAAGGCGCAGGCGGCGCTTGCAGCCCTCACAGAACTGCTGGGCAGGCGGGATGAAAAAGCAGATGCGGAAGGTGGGCTTTCGCTTGTCAGACTGGGTAAAACACGGATCGAATGGATCGGTGTGCGCGACACATCCCTTGCGGCAATTGACGAGCTGAGTGCAAAAATCAATGACTTTTACGAGGGTTTTCCTGCGCTGCTTCCACAAATCGGGGCGTCGATTGCAAAGCTGAATACGCTCGTCGCCCGTATCGACAACAACCTGCACAACCAACTTGACGTCGTGCTGAATGCCCGGGACGAAGAGTCCCGCGCCCGCGAAATTCAGACCGCCAAGTCGCTTATTCGCGGTTTGAGCAGCTTTATTGACAGCGATCCGGTCGCGCGGACAATTGACGACAATCCATTTGATCCCGGTCTTCGCGTCGTTGCGCCGGTCCGGTCGACGCTTTCAGAAATATCAGCCGCGCTCGGATAATTGACCGGGCAGCGCAGAAATTCAGGAATACAGAACATGCCAGATAAAACAGCAGCACATCCGGCCCCCGTAATGGGAACCAAGCGCCGCGACGCCGTAAGTCAACCAAAGCGACACAGACCGGCAAAGAAAATGAAGGGGGCGTCGGAGACTTTGGAAGAGGCAATTGCCTTTGCAGCCACTCCGTTTGGGCAGGCAGTGGGCATACCGGCCCCTTCAGAAAAAGATGCCGAAAGTGCCGCGATACTTCTCGAACAGGCGACCAAAGTAGAGCTTTTTCTGGATGTTGCCGCGCGGGACGACGCAAAGCTAAAGGATGCGCTGAAGGATGCGGGTCTGGACGGCACGACTGATGTGATGCACGACGCGCGCCATTATGACCCTTCGGCACAGACCAAAGAACAGAAGAATGCGGCCCTGGTCCTTGTCGAATCCGAGCTCAATCGCGTCGCCGATCTTGACCGGAAGTGTAAAGACAACGGCGCTTCGCTGGCAGATCGTCAGAAGCTTTGGGAATCGGTGCCGATGCGCCTTCGGCCCGATGATGTCGTTGAAGACCTGCGCGCCTATGCCCTGACACAGCGCCTGATTGCCGACGAAAGCGACGAAAGCAAGCAAGCTTCATGGGACATGATGGTGCAGAACCTCATCAAAACCGGCGGCAGCGTTGTCGGGACATTGCTTTCATCCGCCGGCATTACGGCCACCACAATAGATTTCGCGGGCGCTGCGGGGACTATGACCGGCAATGGCGTTGCAGAAGACGGCTCCAGGACGACCGGCAATTACGGTGAGGATTTTGAGGAAGACTCTATCGAAGGCTACCGCGTCAGGATGTGGGGAATTGCTCAGGCGTTTCAGTTCATCGCCGATGCCGTTGTCGCAATCGACAAATCCGCGAAGGAGCCGCCACCGGGTCAGGACGAAGCTGCACAAAAAACCGAGGCTGAAATCGAGGAAGAAGAGAAAAGCCTGACGCCCGAAGAAAAGAAAGCAGCCCAGGAAAAACGGTTTGCCGCAGAAGTCACGAGACAGAAAAAGTACGGCGACATCATTTCAAAACGAAAACAGGCAATGGACGCGAGGGTTGGCGACACGCTCGCCAAGCTTATGACAGTCACCGCCGCGCTGAAAGTTCTGATCGGCCACATCAAGATCCTTCCTGTCAAATTGCCTCAGCTTTCAGGGATCCTGACGGCCTGCGAAGGATTTCTCACCCTGGCAGAGGCCTATGAGATGAACCTTAAGGCAGGCTTCATGTCCGATGAAGTCGCGGCCATTCTGGTCCATCAAAGCGAAACGTCCCGAACGGATGATGTCGGGATGGCCATTAATGCCATCGCCGATGCTGCGGGCGACAAGCTGGCACAGACCCTTAAGGCCAAAAACGCGGCGATGGCCGCCGGTGTCGGTAAGATTTCTCGCGGGACCGGCACGGTCGGGATGGCCTCTGGCGACGCGGCCGTAAGCCCGGTCCTGTTCATCGGCGGTATGATCGCCGAATTCGGTTCAGCGATTTACGGCCTGAAGAACGCAAAGGACGATCTGTTCAAGTCCTTTGACGATGATGAAAGGCACCTGACGCTGCTGCGCCAGGCCGCCCTAGGCGATGCAGATGCCAAGAAAGAGATCATGAGCGATTGCCCGTTCTACTGTGCGATGTATCTTGGCCATGCGGTTAAGGAAGGCAATGAGGACGCTATCAACCTTCTGAATACAATGAATTTTGCCGACGCCGAAGACTTTAAGAACTATGATGAATACATGATCCGAAAGGCCATGCTTTGGGCAATCGGCAAGGATGATCTGGCTCCAGGCAGCGAAAGCCCAGCTGCCGCGGCTTTGAACAGTGTGACAGCCAAAGTCACGGCCGCGAAAGACGCCATAGAAAATGCCGCGACCTGGGCACGCGACTCTGGCAAGCGAGACAAGGAAATCGATCTTGGAGTACCGGAACTGACGGCCAATTCGTGGTCAACCTACAAGACCCGGTCAACAGACAGCGGTGTAAAATCGGTTTCGACCGGCGTCAAAGAGCAGTTGGCCGTATATGAAGCAAGTCAGCCGAAAATCTATAAGGAGGGCGTTCTGAACGTACAGCAGGCCGACGCCTGCCTGAGCGCGCTGGAAGATGTCAGCACTTTGATTTCCAATTATGTTCCAGAATGGAAATCACAGCCCGAAGGCGGCTACGCCCCCGAAAGTGCCATAGAGTTTTGCGTCAGGATGCGTGACCTTGCGGAAAAGGCCCGCAACGAGCTCCTCGCGGACCTCTATGACAGGGAGAAACACCCATCGAATCAACCACCCGCGCCATATGCCTACGGATCTGATTTTACTGAAGCCGGCTTTCTGAGCCAGGTCGCAGAGGCCAAAGACAACGGCGTGAAAGTGCAGAATTACGCTGAACTGGCCGCACTTATCTCGGGCTGGGCGACATCGGAAAAGGCCTTTGAAACCGGCACACAAGATGCGGTGCATGCAGACGGCATGGTCAAACTCTATATCAAAACGTTGAAGTCGATCCACAAAGTCGTACCGGAGAATGAGCACTTCCCCGGACTGAACCAGGATTTTTCGAACTATCTTGAAAAAATAGGTGCAGAATCCCTGAGCCGAATTGCCAGATATCAGGGTTTTGTACATCGCAGAAATGCGGAGTTCAAAGTCACCGGCCCGGTCGATGCAACACCCGCGAACTTTGATGCCAATCTGAAGCAGGCACATGTGACATTGCTGGAACAGAATCCGAAAGCAGAGAACGAAATCCGCGCCAGGCTGGCCGCTATAGGGTCCTTTTATTCAGATCCTATGGAAGGTGAAACGGCTTCAGGGCCTGAAGTAAAAGAATATCTGGACAGCTCCGAGAAAGCCTGGGTCGAGCTTTCAAAATCATTCGGTCAGTACCGCAGAGTTTGTCAGTCGCATAAACCATGGCGGCTCTATATCGAAGACCTGATGGCCATTGCCGACGCAAAAGCAAAATCCTACGGAAAACGAAAAGTGACCATAGGCGGTGAAACATAAGGACGACGGCTGCCAATTTCCATGCAGATGTGAGACGTTCTGCCCAGTGGGAAGTGAACCGCCCCGGTTTCGCCGGAGACTGTTAAGTTCGTATTTCAAGCTGCGATTTTTTCTGTTTTCAAGGCTTGTTCGTATTTCTCCTCCGCTTCGATTGACGTGATGTAGCCGAGAGGTTCGAGCAGACGCTCTGTGTTGAACCAATCGACCCACTGCAGGGTTTCCCATTCGACCTGATCTTTAGACTTCCAAGGTCCGAGGCGATTGATGACTTCGGTTTTGAACAGCCCAATGATCGTCTCGGCCAGCGCATTGTCGTAACTGTCGCCAACGCTGCCGACTGACGGCTCCAATCCGGCGTCGGCCAGCCTCTTTGTGTACTTGATAGAGACATGCTGGCTGCCCAACCAATCACACGCCTTGAATGCAGATCCAGGATCACGGCGAGATACAGCCAGCCTTCGCGCGTCCAAACGTAGCTGATATCACCTGCCCATTTCTGGTTCGGCGCAACGGCTGTGAAGTCCCGATCCAGAAGATTGGGCGCTAAGTTGAACTTGTGATCGCTATCCCCCTCTCGGCAGATTGCTTTGCAATCGCCTGCCGGGCAGTGGTTGTGACCTTGTGTTTCCGTGTTCGCACAACGGATATGCCATTCTGGCGCATGAGGCGACCGACCCGACGATGCCCAACATTCAAACCGATCTCCTTCAGTTCCGCTGTCATCCGAGGCCGACCATACCTGCCAAGACAGAGGCGCGACTGTTCTTTGATGTGAGCCAGCGTGACCAAATCAGACCGCTGTCTGCGGCTGGCTGGGCGGCTGCGGAATGCACGTAATCCACGTGCACTGACCCCAACAACGCCACACAAACTGTTGGTTGGAAAATCGGACCTATGCTCGTCGACAAACCTAAATCTCATTGCTTTAGGCCCGCAAAGAACCGGGTGGCGTTCCGCCGGGAAAACGCCCCACTGGGGCCTTTTCTGATCCGGCTTCAATTTAAGATTTCCCTCTCCTCCTTGAGAAAACGGTTCTCGCGCCGAAGCCGGTCATTCTCCTTGGCGAGGTCCAGGTCTTCATTCGACACCACGTCGGTATCTCGGTGTGCCGTGATCCATTTGTTCAGCGTCGACATCCCGACGCCAAGGTCGTCAGCCACCAGCCTGCGATTCAACCCGCTTGTAAGCGCAATCCGCACCGCATCTTGCCGGAATGCGTCTGTCCGTTTCAGTCCCATAGTCAGTCTCCTTTGTTACAGTAAATGCTATCAAAGGAGCGGCATCAAACCGCGACAGGTCCCGGTAGCTTCGAAAACCAAGGCCGCCGCAGACATCTCTTGCCCGATCCGCCCGGTTGCGTCACGCTGGCCCCAGGGCGGGCGCGCAGCTCTTCTGTGGCGCCCCGCTTGCACCGTGCGGACCGAGCAACCCAGAGCACCATGATGTCACACCGCCCTGACCCAACGCCCAGACGCGCCCTTTTGTCGGCGACCTGCGCCGCTCTGCTTGCCCTCCCCCTGTGTCTGTCCCTGTCCCTGTCCGGCACTGCCAACGCCCAGGACACAAACCCGCTGCGCAGCTTCCGCCTCTACGGCCATTTCTCCCCGGCCATCATATCCTATGACGATGGCCAATCCCGCCACACCAACCTGGCCGACAACTCCCAGTCCGGCGGGCGCATCGGCTTCTGGCTGGACTTGCCGATGGACCACGGCCACACCCGCTTTAACGTCGAAAGCTCGCTGGGCATGCGCCAATCCGCCTCCCTGTCGCAATTCTACGTCCCCCCCGCCATCGACCTCAACGCCACCGCCATCCGCAAGTTCGAGCTGATCTACGACACCGACAAACTCGGCTCCTTCTCCTTCGGACAAGGCAGCATGGGCTCGGACGGCGTCACCGAATCCGACCTCTCCGGCACCCAAATGGCCGCCTATGTCGGCATCTCCGACACCGCGGGGGGCTATTTCTTTCGCACCGTCAATGGCCCGGTCTCAAGCGTGCGCATCTCTGATGCCTTCCCCACCTTTGACGGAGGCCGCGCCCCCCGCCTGCGCTGGGACAGCCCGGACCTCACGCTCAACCAATTCGGCACCCTGCGCTTTGCCGCCTCCACCGGTCTCGAAGTCTCCGAACGCAACCTCGTCATCAACGATGCCCTCGCCGATGTCGGCATCTTCTATCGCAACCGCCTCGGCCCGATCGAGATCAAAGGCTCCGCAGGCCTCTCCCTCGCCGACTCCAATGGCCAGGACGCCCCCCAATCGGCCGGCTCCCTCAGCCTGCTGCACGCCCCCTCTGGCTGGAACGCAACCCTCGCCGTTGGCGCCCGCGAAGGCGCAGGCGAATACCATTACTCCAAGATCGGGCTCAAACGCCGCTGGATAGACTGGGGCGATACCGCCGCTTCGGTTGACTATTACCACGGGCAAAACACCATCAGCCATGGTTCCAGATCCCAAAGCTACGGCATCGGGCTGGTCCAGGACCTGGACCGCAGCAACCTCAAAATCTACCTCGGCCTGCGCCGCTACGACATCTCCACCGCTGGCGGCGCCCAATTCCGCCCCTCAACGTCCATCCTCTTTGGCACCCGTTGGGTATTCAAACGACTGGACGGCGTTCATCTGCGCAACGGCCGGGACGAAGTCGACTGGAGCGAAACCGAGTAAACTGCCCAACAGGCACACATCATTTGCGTATTCGCACAGGCCTCAGGCAGATCTCAATTCTTCCCCTATTCCCTTTGCCGAACCGATGGGTTTAGCTTGCAACAGCAATCCCACGAACTTCCCCGTGAGAAAGCGACGCAACCTTACTCAGGAGAATACCAATGCTGTCACGCATTCGTAAAACAGCCTGCTTCATATCCCTTGCAGCCACCGCCGCGACGGTCGCCAGCACCGCCATGGCCGAACTGAAATATGACAACGCCTCGGGCGGTCACGTTCTGCTCTACGGTCAGTTCAACCCGGCATACCAAGGCTTTGACGACGGTGTCTCAACCACCGGAACACTGGTCGACAGCGGCCATTCCAACTCGCGCGTTGGCCTGTGGCTGCGCCAGCCCATGGGCGATGCCAAGTTTTCCTTCAACTTTGAAACCGGCCTGGGCCTGCGTCCATCCGGCCTGGTCAGCCAGGGCTTCACGCCCGACACCATCGACTGGTCCCGCTCCAGCCTGCGCAAGATCGACTTCGCCCTGGAAACCGCACGGGCCGGTAAATTCTACCTGGGCCAGGGCAGCATGGCGACCGATGGCGCGGCCGAATCCGACCTCTCCGGCACCACGCTGGTGCTCTATGTCTCGGTCCCCGACAGCGCCGGAGGCTTCCGTTTCCGCGATTCCACCGGTGCGCTCAGCACCCGTTTCATTGCGGGTAATTTCAGCGATTTTGACGGCGGTCGCCGCGGTCGGATTCGCTATGACACCCCGGAGTATGCCGGTTTCACCCTCTCGGTCGCCTACGGCGAAGAAATCCTGCTGCAAAACTCTGACCTCAAAACCCGCGATATCGCCCTGCGATACAACCGTGACCTGAACGGCACCAAGGTCCAGGCCGCCGTCGGCTACAAACGCGTCTCCCCCGGTGTGGGCAGCGACTTTGACGACACAATCGGCTCTGTCAGCGTGCTTATGGCTTCCGGCTTCAACGTGACCCTCGCCGCAGGACGACGCAGCACAAGCGGCCATTACACCTATGGAAAACTGGGCTATCGCGCCTCCTGGTTCAACTTTGGCGACACCGCGCTGGCCATCGACTACTATCAGGGCAGCGACCGGTCCGTCGCAGGGTCCACATCCACAGCCTACGGAATCGGCATCGTCCAGAAAATCGACGCAGCCAACGCCGAGGCGTATCTGGGTCTGCGCAACTATGCTCTGTCCGAACCGACCACCAGTTATCTGGATGCCTCCTCCATCCTGCTGGGCGCCCGCTGGAAATTCTGACCCGGCCAAATCAATAGGCCCTGCAATGCCCCTTGCGCCCAAGGGCCGCTGCAACTAGAAGGCCCCAAATCCGATGGCGGCGCGCGCCTGTTCGCGCGCCCTTTTTCTTATGGGGAAACACGCATGCAGGTTACCGAAACCCTGAACGAAGGTCTGAAGCGCGGCTACCAGATCGTAGTCAGCGCGGCCGAACTCGACGCAAAGGTCAATGAAAAGCTGGCCGAGGCACAGCCCGAAGTCGAGCTCAAGGGATTTCGCAAGGGCAAAGTGCCCATGCCATTGCTGAAAAAGCAGTTCGGCCAGCGCCTGCTGGGCGAAGCGATGCAGGAAACCATTGACGGCGCAATGGGCCAGCACTTCGAAGACAGCGGCGACCGCCCTGCCCTCCAGCCCGAGGTCAAGATGACCAACGAGGACTGGAAAGAAGGCGACGACGTCCACATCGAGATGTCCTACGAAGCCCTGCCCGTCATCCCCGAAGTCGCCCTGGGCGACATCACGCTGGAGCGTATGGTCGTCAAGGCCGACGAAGAGGCCCTGGCAGACGCGCTCAAGAACCTGGCTGAAAACGCGCAGGAATTCGAAGCCCGCGAAGAAGGCGCCGCCGCCGAAGATGGCGATCAGATCGTGATCGACTTTGTCGGCAAGGTTGACGGCGAAGCCTTCGAAGGCGGCACCGCCGAGGATTACCCGCTCACGCTTGGCTCCGGCAGCTTCATCCCCGGCTTCGAAGAGCAGCTCGTCGGCGCGAAAACCGGTGAAGAAAAAGACGTCACCGTCACCTTCCCCGAAGAGTATCAGGCCGAGCATCTTGCCGGCAAGGAAGCCGTCTTTGCCTGCACCGTCAAAGAGGTCAAAGCGCCTGTCGCCGCCGAGATCAACGACGAGCTGGCCAAAAAGTTCGGCGCCGAGGATCTGGACGGTCTCAAGGTGCAGATCAACGAACGCCTCGATGTGGAATACACCGGCGCGGCCCGTTCCCTGCTCAAGCGCAGCCTGCTGGACAAGCTGGACGATATCGTCTCCTTCGATCTGCCCCCATCGCTCGTGACCGCCGAAGCCGGCCAGATCGCGCATCACCTGTGGCACGAGGAAAACCCCGAAGTCGAAGGCCATGACCACCCCGAGGTTGAACCAACCGAGGAACACATCAGCCTGGCCGAACGCCGCGTGCGTCTGGGCCTGTTGCTGGCAGAGCTCGGCCAGAAGGCCGAAATCGACGTGTCCGACGCTGAAATGACCCAGGCCGTCATGAACCAGGCCCGTCAGTATCCGGGTCAGGAACGTCAGTTCTTTGAATTCGTGCAGCAGAACCAGCAGATGCAGCAGCAAATCCGCGCGCCCCTGTTCGAAGACAAAGTCGTCGACTACATCTTCGAACTGGCCCAGATCTCAGATCAGGAAATCTCCAGAGATGATCTGCAAAAGCGCCTCGAAGAGCTGGACGACGAATAAGCAAACAACGATCCATCAGGATCAATACCGGGGTCGCAGAGCTGTCTCTGCGGCCCCGTTTTCTTGCGACACCCCCCAAACAGCGACATCCCGCCACCCCCGGACAAGCGGGTGACAAATCACCGCAAACCGCGTATGGTAGGCGCCAAGACCGGTAAACCGGCAACAACAGGCATATGACAGGCATATATATGAGCAGGAACTCCCACTCCCGACTGACACGTCGTGGCTTTGCGCTGGCCGGACTTTCGGCCCTCAGCGTCACCGCCGCCTGCGGCAATGGCGTCGGCAGCCGTGGTTCGATTACCATTGACGCCCGCGTCGATGCCACGCTGGACCAGATGTACCGCTACTACCCCAACACGGCCGACATCGCCGACAAGGCCACAGGCATGCTGGTCATGCCGCTGGTCACCGAGGCCGGCTTTGGCATCGGCGGCGGCTATGGGCGCGGCGCTTTGCGCGTCGGCGGCGCCACGCTGGATTATTATTCCAACACCAAGGCCTCCGCCGGCTTCCAGATCGGCGCCCAGCAATACGCCCACGTGCTCTTCTTCATGACCGAAGAAGCCCTCGAAAACTTCCGCCGCGCGCCCGGCTGGACCTTGGGCGCCGATGTCGGCTACGTCCTGAATGATCGCGGAGAAAGCGTCGCCGCCGACAGCAACACCTTGCTCAACCCCATCCTCGCCGCCGTATTCAATCAGGCCGGATTGCAGGTGGGCGCGACGCTCGAAGGCTCTAAATACACCCGTATCATTCCCTGACGATACAAAAGAGCGGCCCGCGATCCATGCGTAAACTGGTTTTCCTGGCATCCATTGCCCTGTTCGCGGTCGCTTGCAGCCGCCGCGCACCCGACACCCTTCGGGTGCCCGACACTGCCGCAACCCAGGCCGCCACAGCCCAGCCATATATCTCGCTGCGCGCCGCCCCGGCCAAGACATTCCCCAATTTCAAAGACGCCGACCCCCACGACTGGGACGGACGCCGCCCAACCGCCTACCCCGTCCATGGCATCGACATCTCGCGCTGGCAGGGCGCCATCGACTGGAACAAAACCCGCCGCGCGGGCATCTCTTTTGCCTTTATCAAAGCCACCGAAGGCGGCGACGTCTTCGACCCCAAGTTCAAAATGCACTGGGCTGAATCCAAGGCCGCCGGCGTCGCGCGCAGCGCCTACCACTTCTACTATTTCTGCCGCCCCGCCGAAGAACAGGCCAGCTGGTTCATCAAAAACGTCCCGCGTGACGCCAACGCGCTTCCGCATGTGCTGGACATGGAATGGAACCATCACTCCCGCACCTGCCGCCTGCGCCCGGCACCGGAAAAAGTCCGCAGCGAGGCACGCAAGTTCCTCGACATCCTCCAGGCCCATTACGGCCAGCGCCCCATCATCTATACCACCCCGGATTTCTACGCTGAAACCGGCATCTGGCGGCTCGGCCGGACCGAGTTCTGGTTGCGCTCGGTCGCCGGACACCCCAGTGCGGTCTATCCCGGCGGCAAATGGAAATTCTGGCAATACACCGGAACCGGACTGGTCCCCGGGATCGAGGGCAAAGTCGACATCAACGTCTTTGGAGGTTCGGTTCAGGAATGGCGCGAATGGCGCCGTCCCACAGTTACTCCGCCGCCAGCGGCCGCGGCGCCAGTTCCCGCCGCTGCGGCGTCCTGATCCCCAAAACATGCCCGGCAATCTGCGTGCGCAACACCTGCGCCGTGCCACCGCCAATGGTGAACATGCGCACATCGCGATACATCCGCTCCAACGGCTCCTGATCGCCAAATCCGCGCGCACCAAACATCTGTAACGCGTCATTGACCACTTTGATCGCCGTTTCCGAGGCAAATAATTTCGCCCGCGCAGCCGTCACCATATCCGGAAACCGCCCGTCCGGGCCCATCACCCGCGCGGCGTCGTGCAGCATCAGCCGCGCAGCATGCACGCCTGTGTCCATATCCGCCACCATCCACTGCAACCCCTGAAACTCGGCGATGGGGCGACCGAATTGTTCACGCTCGCGCAGATAGCGTTTGGCATGATCCAACGCGCCCGCCGCCACCCCCAGGGCAACCGTCCCGGCCCCCACCCGCTGACTGTTATAGGCGGTCATCAAATCGCCAAAACCACGGGCAAACCCCGATGGCGGCACCACGGCCATATCGCCCGGCACCACCATATCGCGAAACCGCAACTCTGCCTCGGGCATTCCACACAACCCCATGGTCCGCTCGCGCCGCACCACCTCGAACCCGTCGGGGCACTCGCCGTTTGAGGGATCGCAAATGACCAGGAACCCGCCAATCCCCAGAGGCTGGCCTGCCTCGCTCTGCACCTGGGCAAAGATCAGATGCGTCCGGCTGACGCCCCCGCCGGTGATCCAATGTTTGCAGCCGTTCAACACATAGTCTGACCCAACCTTGCGCGCCACCGTCTGCATATCCGTAGCCGCACTGCCCGCGTCCGGCTCTGTAATGCAAATCGCCGGTTTGTCCCCGGCCAGAACCAAAGGCGCACAGATTTCTTTCTGCATATCAGTGCCATAGGCCATAACGGCACTGATGCCGCCCATATTGCCCTCGACCACAATGCGCGCTGTCAGCGTGCAGGCCTTGGCGATCTCTTCGACCACCACCACCACATCATGCCAGGAGGCGCCCCGCCCGCCATAAGCCTTGGGGAGTGTCATGCCCATCACACCGGCCTCGGCCAGGCGTGCAACGTTCTGCCAGGGATAGCTGCGCGTCTGATCCCAATGTGCCGCTTTGGGGGCAAACTCGGCCGCCAGCTCCTGCGCCATTGCCTGATAGGTCATCACATACTCCTCACGGTTTCGTGAGCGCAGCATAACAGCTGTCCTGTTCAACAAAATCGAATTAGAATTGATTTTAAGTTCAAAGTTGGTGACTTTATGCAAACCCGCAGCCTGCGTACCCTGATCCAGATCGCCCGAGACGGGTCATTTGCCGCTGCCGCGAAACAGCTCAACATGACCTTGTCAGCCGTGTCCATGCAGATGAAGACACTGGAAGCCCAGCTGGACGTGCAATTGTTTGACCGCAAACATCGCCCGCCACAGCTCACACCGATTGGCCGGGTCATCTGCGGCCATGCGCAAACGCTGCTGACGGCCGAGGCTGCGTTGCGCGCAGCCTGCCATCATGCCAGCGATTCCTCAGATCCGCTGTCGGGGCGATTTCGCATTGGTTTTGTTGCAACCGCCAGCATCCGGTTGTTGCCCGATTTCCTGGCCCGCGCGCAATCTGATGCGCCCAGGGCGCAATTTGACATTGAAACCGGAACCTCGGCGCAGCTCGAAGGGCGCGTCAGCGCCGGTCAGCTGGATGCGGCGGTGGTCACAGCCTCGACCACGCCGCCCAAAGGGTTGACCTATACGGCGCTGCATCAGGAGCGCATGGTTCTGGCCTCTCCGATTTCGGCGCCGGAGGGCGGTCTGGGCGATTTGTTCCGGGCCCTGCCCTTTTATCATTTTCAGGCCGGGTCAGGCATTGGCAAGCTGATCGCCACCTTTGTGGCGCCGCATATGCACGCTGAGTCCAGGGTGATCTATCTGGATTCGGTGGAGGCGATCATGGAATGTGTGAATCGCGGGTTGGGGTTCACTTTGTTGCCGGAACCAGATGTGCGCCGCGCCCTGATCTCAAACACCCGCATCCATCCGCCGGCGGGACCTGTTGTGTCGCGCACCATTGCGCTGGCGACTCCGCAAACCGCACCGGTACCGCAAACGCAGCGGCTGGCCACAGTTCTGGGCCAATCCGTACCGTCTTAGGAGGACGAAAATTCTGCGAATTTTCTGGGCCGCCTTTGGCAAGCGCTATGGTCCGGGGTTGGTTTGTCCGGGCATGTCCCGGACAAGTTTTTTGTGATTATTTTTTATTATCAAATACATAAGGTCATGTCCCAGCTGGGACATGACCCAATTCGCAGCTTATCCGCGCAAACGTTTGATCAGGCTCGACGTGTCCCAACGCCCGCCGCCCATCTTTTGGACGTCCTTGTAGAACTGATCGACCAGCGCTGTGACCGGCAAGGAGGCCTCGATTTCGTCGCCGGTATCCAGGCAGATGCCCAGATCCTTGCGCATCCAATCCACTGCGAATCCATGTTCGAAGTGGTCGTCCAGCATCGTTTCATATCGGTTCGCCATCTGCCAGGATCCTGCCGCGCCCTGGCTGATCACTTCGACCACGGCGCGCCCGTCCAGACCGGCTTTTTCGGCGAAATGCAGGGCTTCGCTCAGCCCCTGCACCAGGCCCGCGATTGCGATCTGGTTGCACATTTTGGTCATCTGCCCGGCGCCGCTTTCGCCGATCCGGCGGCAGACACGCGCATAGGAATCGATGATCGGCTCCGCCCGTGTATAGGCGCCATCATCGCCGCCGCACATGACAGAGAGGACCCCATTCTCGGCCCCTGCCTGTCCGCCGGAAATGGGCGCGTCCACAAAGCTGATTTGCCGCCCGTCCGCCACGTCGTACAATTCGCGGGTCACCTTGGCGGACACGGTGGTGTGGTCCACAAACACCGTTCCGGCCGCCATTCCGGCGAAAGCGCCGGCCTCTCCGAGGCAAACGGAGCGCAAATCATCGTCATTGCCCACGCAGGACATGACAAACTCTGCCCCTTGCGCAGCCTCGACAGGCGTCACTCCCATTGCACCGCCATGCTGCTCCACCCAGGCTTCCGCCTTGGCGGCGGTGCGGTTGTAGACCGTAACCTCATGCCCTGCTGACTGTAGGTGCCCTGCCATAGGGTACCCCATCACTCCCAATCCCAGAAACGCGACCTTTGCCATGGTATATCCCTTTCGTGCTCGCATCTGCGCCTGACTGTGATACCTATCAGCCTAGGATGAGAGGTCAATTGAGCAGGGCCCACCAATGAAAGTTGTGTTTACATGGCTGTTCCGTTTCGCTGCCGGATCGGTCGCGCTGGTCGTGCTGGGAATCGTGATGGTCTATTATCTGGCCAGTCAATCGCTTCCGGATTATGACAACACGGTCTCGGTAGATGGCCTGTCAGCGCCGGTGGAGATTGTGCGCGACAACGCAAACGTGCCTCACATCCTGGGCGAAACCGACCCGGATGTCTTCTTTGGCCTGGGGTACGCCCATGCCCAGGACAGGCTTTGGCAGATGGCATTGATGCGCCGCACGGCGCAAGGCCGGCTGAGCGAGGTTTTCGGCGCCCCCACGATCCAGGTCGACAGGTTGATCCGGCGACTTGATCTTTATCGTCTGGCCAGCGAGTCGGTCGCGGCGCAGGATCCGCAGACCCTCGCAGCGCTCGAAGGGTATGCCCGCGGCGTCAACGCCCGTTTGGCTGAAATCAACACCGACGCGCTTGGCCGGGGGGCGCCGGAGATGTTCATATTCAACGCCCCCATCTCTCCCTGGCGGCCGGCTGACAGCCTGGCCATCATCAAGTTGATGGGTCTCCAGCTCTCGGGTCATTTGACCGAAGAAGTGCTGCGCGCCCGCACCTCCATCGCTCTGGACGATCCCCGGCGGCTGCTGGATATCCTGCCTGATTTTCCGGGCACCGGGGTGGCGGCCCTGCCGGAGTATGCGTCGCTTTATCCGGATCTGCCACGGTATGCGGACCGCGCACAAGCACCAGAACATCCCTTGATGCCCGTGAAACGGCGCGGATTGGCGGGCGCCTCCAATGGGTGGGCCGCCGCAACCAGCCGGTCAGCGTCTGGGGGCACATTGTTGGCCAATGACCCGCACCTGGGGTTTTCCGCGCCGTCGGTCTGGTATCTGGCCCGGCTGGAGCTGAGCACAGGCGGGGTGATTGGCGGCACGATTCCCGGCATGCCCGTTGTATTGACTGGCCGCAGTGACGATCTGGGCTGGGGGCTGACCTCTTCTTACCTGGACGATCAGGACCTCTTTATCGAGCGTTTGAACCCTGACAATCCCGAGGAATACCTGACGCCGGGCGGCTACAAGAAGTTTCGCACGCGCCGTTCAATCATCGAAATCAAGGACGAAGCCCCCATCACGCTGACTTTGCGTTGGACCGAAAACGGGCCGGTCCTGCCCGGCACGCAGTTTGATCTGGATACGGTTACGCCGCCTGGTCATTTTGTTTCATTGGCCTGGACAGGGTTGAGCGCGCGGGACACGTCGATGAGCGCAGCCATGGCGATCATGCGCTCCAAATCGGTCAAACAGGCCATCGCAGCCGGCGAGCGCTATATCGCGCCCTCCCAGAACCTGGTTCTGGCAGACAAGGAAACCATTGGCCTCAAGACGATTGGGGCCGTTCCAAGACGCAATGCCGGGCATTTGACCAAAGGAAGGATGCCCAGCGACGGCTGGCGCGCTGCGAACCGGTGGGAGGGGCGTATGCCCTATGCCTCCAATCCTGAATATGTCAGCCCACGCGGCGGCATCGTGGGCAATACCAACAACAAGATCGTCCAGCGCCCGTTCCCCAACCACATTTCATTCGTCTGGGGAGACAGCCAGAGGATTCAACGCTGGACCCGGCTGATGCAATCGCGACAGGTCCACACGCGTGACAGTTTCATCGAGGCGCAGAATGACACCGGGTCTGCCGCGGCGCGCAATCTGTTGCCATTGGTTGGTGCAGACCTGTGGTTCACCGGCCAGGCCGCCCCCGAAGGGACACCTGAGCGCAAGCGTCAGATCGCCCTGGCCTTGTTGGCCGAATGGAATGGAGAGATGAACCAACATCTGCCCGAACCTTTGATCTATGCGGCATGGATGCGTGAATTGCAGGAGCGGCTGATCCGCGACGAATTGGGCGCGCTGGCGGATCAATACACCCATGTCGAACCCTTGTTCATCGAGCGCGTTTTTCGCGATATCGACGGGGCTTCGGCCTGGTGCGATGTAAAGCAGAGCGCCCTGGTCGAACGGTGCGAGGATATGGCCCGATTGTCTTTGGATGACGCCATTGTCTGGATTGAAGAGCGGTATGGCACCGCATTGCAGTCACTGCGATGGGGCGATGCACATCAGGCCACGCATGATCATGCTGTTCTGGGCAATGTGCCTGTCCTGCGATACTTTTTGAACATCCGCCAATCAACCAGTGGCGGGGACAATACGCTGATGCGCGGGTTGACCTCTGGCAAAGATCCCAACCCATTCGAAAACGTTCATGGAGCCGGATTTCGTGGTGTTTATGATTTTGCCGACCCGGACAGTTCTGTCTTTGTCATTTCCACAGGACAATCCGGGCATTTCCTGTCGCGGCATTATGATGATCTGGCACAATTGTGGCGGCGCGGAGAGTATATCCCGATGTCGCTGGATATCGAACTCGCCCGCGCCGCAGCTGTCGGTGTTACGAATCTGACCCCACAGTAGTGGGGTCATTCGGAATCGTTTGTCGCCTTGGACCGGATCAATCCACCTCGGCCAGCTCTGGTGACAGCGCTGCTGCATGACGCTGGTGGAATGCCCCGCGCTGAATCACCGCCTGTGGGTCGGTACGACAGAGCGAACGCATCATCGCTTCGAAGGATTTGCGCTGTTCTATCTGATCGGCCTCGGATCTGGAGAGCTGCAACCGCTTTGCCCCCTGCTGTTCCGCTGCGGTAAAATGATCGAGCGCGCCCTGCAGCGCATCCGTCAGATGGGTTGGAGCGCTGAACATATAGTCCCCATCGCGTGCGGTGCGAAGGGCATTTGCGTCGCTCAGCATGTTGTGCAGCGCCACCGAGGTGACAGCATCATAGTCGCGGGCTGGATCGAATGAGCTGCCGTAATACACCAGCCGATATGCCAGTATGAATTCGAACACCAACTGGGACAGCTCGGCCCCAAGATAAGGTTCTGTCTGGCTGAGCATGGCGCTCAGATCGACCCGCAGTTCTTCGAAGGCGCCACTGAGGCGGGTGGATTTGACCTTGTGATACGTGTCAATCGACAACAGGGTGTGGCAATGGTGGAATTCATGCAAATGCACCCAGATCGCAGCCGCCTGATGCAACTGATGCGGCGTTGCTGCGCGCAAGCTTGAAAAGGACTCTGGCGACCAAAGCCGGTTGAGCAGCGGCAATACCCGGGTTTGATACCCCTCGACAAATTTGGCGCAGAAATAGATCCCGTCGGCATAGCCCTCTGGCAGTTTGCCAATGATGCTGTCTGGGAAAAACGCCACAAAGCGCACAGAGTTACGCAGCGCCGCGGTGCTGGCATGCAGCGCAACGGGGCGGACATTGGGGGCCGGAAAGGCCTCGCGCAGAGGGGCGAGTGAATCAAGGTCTGAAAAGGAAAACGCGTGCAGGCTGACGATCGGTTTGTTCGCGCTGTCCTTGACATAGGGGGTCAGCATCAACGCTGTGACCATTCCGCTGTCTTGCGACAAGTCCGATTTTGCGACCAGTTCATTATCCTGGAAACTGCCAATGGATATGCAGCGTTCGATTTCCTGGGCAATGGGTCTGTGACCCAATTGCGCAACGGCCTTGATGGCAGCGTCCCGATCCAGCGACTCTATGTGGCCGGCAGAGTTGAAACGAATGTGATTGTTGAGTGCGTCAATTATCCCGATGTCTGACATGTCAGTTCAAGCGTCCCGTCGTTACGCCCCACACCCATTACTTCCCCAACGCCTTGTATCTGCTTGTGATTGCAATTCGTCAAGCTTGGGGTGGCTTACTCCAGCGTTTCGAATTGCCGGGCTTGCTTGGCGGTCCATCGCACGCGAATGTCAAAACCGGTCTCGGAATCCTGCTCTGACACAACGACCCCCTGCTCATGCAGCCAGGCCCGCTGGCGACCTTCGTCAAAGCCCAGATGCAGGTCACGCTCTTGTCGTTCGCCGGTGACGGCCAGGGAAACGGCGTCCAGAAGCGGGGTGAGTCCCTGCCCGGTCAGGGCCGAGACCAGGAAGACATCTTCGTAGCGGGCGGCCTGATTGAGGCGGCCGGTGCGGGTTTCTTCGTCGAGTTGGTCGAGCTTGTTCCAAACCTCGATCATGGGGCGCGACTCGTCTATGCCCAGAGTGCTGAGGATGGTGCGGACATCGGCGGCCTGTTCCTCGGTCTCGGGATGCGAGATATCACGCACATGACAGATTACATCGGCCTCGAGCACCTCTTCGAGCGTTGCCCGGAATGCGGCAACCAGCTCTGTCGGCAAATCTGAAATGAAACCCACAGTGTCGCTGAGGATGACCTGAGGACCGTCCGGCAGACGCACGCGGCGCATGGTGGGATCGAGGGTGGCAAACAGCATGTCCTTGGCCATGACGTCGGCCCCGGTGAGGCGATTGAACAGTGTGGACTTTCCGGCATTGGTGTAGCCGACCAGCGCAACGATAGGGAACGGGACCTTGGCCCGGGCGCGCCGGTGGAGTTCGCGGGTCTTGACCACCTTGGCCAATTGGCGCCGCAGGCTGACCAGTTGTTCGTCGATGGCGCGGCGGTCGGCCTCGATCTGGGTTTCACCCGGGCCACCCACAAATCCCAGACCGCCGCGCTGGCGTTCCAGGTGTGTCCAGGCCCGCACCAGTCGGGTACGCTGATACGTCAGCGCGGCCATTTCAACCTGCAACACGCCTTCACGCGTTGCGGCCCGGTCACTGAAGATCTCGAGGATCAACCCCGTCCGGTCCAGGAGCTTTACGCCCCATGCCTTTTCCAGATTGCGTTGCTGAACAGGTGTAACAGGCCCGTCAATCAGGACAAGTTCAACCTCTTCGGCTTCAAAACGCTGCTTCAATTCCTCGATCTTGCCGCTGCCAAAGAGCAAACCGGGCTGGGCGCGCGGCAAAGGCACCACATCCGCCCCCACGACACTCAGACCCGGCAAAGCGCCCGCAAGAGATATCGCCTCTTGCAGTGCCGGCCCCGCAGCGCGGCGCGAGAAATCAGATTTCAGATCTGGGTGCAGCACCCAAGCCCGCGTCTCCGGCTTGTCGTGCTGCGTCAATTTTCGCCTTCACCATCATAGAGGCTGATCGGCTGAGAAGGCATGATCGTCGAAATCGCATGTTTGTAGACCAATTGCGATTGACCATCCCGGCGCAGCAACACACAAAAGTTGTCGAACCAAGTGATGACGCCCTGCAATTTGACGCCGTTGATCAGAAAAATTGTTACGGGAACTTTAGTTTTTCTAACATGGTTCAGGAACGCATCCTGAAGATTTTGTCTGTCCGAAGCCATTAGTAGAATTCTCGCTTTTGTTCTTGCCTTTCGCGCCGCGGACCGGCGCGCCCTCCGGACGGGAGTATGGAGTGGGAGGCAAGAGGTTTCCACCCCAAAAACAGCCCTTTGGTAGAACACCAATTTTATGGCGTTAACCGCGCCACAAATCTGGTGTCAAAAGCGCGACAATAGCCAGCATTTCAAGGCGCCCCAGCACCATGGCAGCCATCAGAACAGATTTCTCCGGCACACCCAGTTCCATCAACCGGATTGGCGTTTCCGAAGCGGTTTCGATCAGCGGTCCGGTGGTTGAGAGGCTGGCAATGCTGAGGATGATCGCATCTTCGAATCCTGTTCCCATTGCCGTCAGCACCACGATTATCACCGCCAGTGTCACGGCAAACATCATGAACGAGATCCAGGCGATAAAGGCGCCTCCCCTTTGGATACGGCGTGTTTTGTCGCCGCTGCCGCTCACTGATGACGGATGGATCAATCGCTCCACATCGCGCAAGCCATTCAGATATAACGCATAAACCCGCAGCAGCTTGACCCCGCCTGCCGTGGTCGCGACGCCGCCACCCATCACGGCCAGCCCCATGAGAATCAAGCCAGTTGTGCCAAGGCCGGACCAATCCTGCGCCGTGTTCCATTCGGCGCTGACAAAGCCGGTGGTCGTCAAAAATGACAAAACCGTAAACATCGCCCCCCAAAGCGCGCGCAGTGCCTCGCTGGTCAGGCCGACGTCATCGGTGACATCGAACGAGGCCAGCCAATGACGCAGGAAAAGCGCCAGCGTGACACCCAATACCAACAACAATCCGATACGAAACTCTGGATCCTGGTCCAGTCGGACCAGCCCGCGATTGCCGGTATCGGTGCTGAAGGTCATGCGGGAGAGGGCAAAGAAGAGAAACAGGAACAACACCACCTCGCCTGCGATTCCCGCCTGGGCCGCTTCGGTGCCTCCAACCGGAGACAAGCCGGACGTGGCCATGACGGACATCGCATGACACAACCCCGTCAGGGCGCTTTCGCCCATGGTGACCTGTAAAATCCACAGGATCAGGGTGAGCGAAACGTATATGGGCACCAGGGTACGGGTGACCGAAAACAGACGGCGTCGGGCGTCTGCACGCTCGGAATGGCCCGGCAGGTTGACCGTGTGGCCGGGCTGACCGCGCGCGGTTACCTCGAACCCGCCCAAAGACAATGGCGCCAGCACAGCCGATGCCGCAATCCACATCATCAGCCCCCCAATCCAGGCCACCTGAGCCCGCCACAAATGCAGCGCAGCGGGCAGACGATCCGGGACCGTAAACATATCCGCGCCAGTTGTTGTGATCGCGCTGACCATATCGAAGTAGGCATTGAAAAAGCTGGTGGTGCGCAGCGCGTCATGCATCGGGACGGCCAGAAACAAGGGCATCAGAACAAAGGCCGCCAACAGCGACAAAAGTTGCGCCAGCGTGCCAAATCGCGTGTTCTGGGACCCACGGGCCAGTTCCAGCAATCCGACAACCACCAGACCCATCGTGCCCGTGTAAAAGAACGACCGCGATGTCCGGTAATCGTCCAGCCCCAACGCATAGGCGGCCGGAACGTACATCGACATGGCGAAAACCGCCCAGATGAGCAAAAACGGTGTCAGCCGAACCGGAGATTTTTTCGGGACACGCGCACCCATGGTTAAAAGAAGTCGATGGATACCTGCAGAAGCCGCTCGACCTCTGGCACGTCTCCGGCCATCGCAAAGATGGCAACAACATCTCCAGCCTCGATCCTCAGCCCCCCCGAGGGTCGCATGATCACACCGTTTTTCAGTATCGCACCGATCAACGCCCCTTCAGGGAAGTCGATGTCGCGCAACATTTGTCCCGCCATAGGAGAGGTTGAAAGGACTTCGGCCTCGATAATCTCGGCCTCGGCGTCACCGACCGAGTACACCTCGCGCACGCGGCCGTGGCGAACATGCCGCAAAATCGAACTGACTGTCGTGGCGCGCGGGTTGATATAGGCATCAATGCCCAAAGGTCCCATCAGCGGCACCAGGGTCGGGTCATTGATCAGCGCAATGGTCATCGGACATCCTTCTGCCTTGGCGCGCACCGCTGCCAGCATGTTGGTTTTGTCATCATCCGTTACGGTCAGCATTGCGTCTGCCCGTGCAATCCCGGCTTCATGCAACAAAGCAACATCCAGCCCGTCACCATTGAGAACAATGGTTTTTTCCAAAGCCTCCGCGGCGACCTCTGCGCATTGTCGATTGCGTTCTATAACTTTGGCCCGAATACGGTATTTGCCCTTTTCCAGCGCCGACGCCACGGCAAGCCCGACATTCCCGCCGCCAACAATCACGACCCGTTCCTGTTTGTGCGTGGTCTTGCCAAAAATCTCCATCGTGCGTGCAACGTCTTCGACCTGGGTAAAGACGTAGGCCTCATCCCCGGGAAACAGCTGATCACCGGATTCCGGCGCAAACAGCGTACCGTCGCGGCGGATCCCCACGACGATCGAACGCAAGGTCGAGAACAGATCCGTCAGCTGACGCAACGGGGTGTTCACAATCGGGCTGTCGTCATCGACAGTCAGCCCAAGCAGCTGCGCCTTGCCGTCCAGAAAGGTTTCAGTGTCAAAGGCCGCAGGCGCACTCAAACGCTTCATGGCGGCCTTGGCGACCTCTCGTTCCGGGCTGATCACAACATCAATCGGCATATGATCGCGCCGGTAGAGGTCAGAATAGATCGCTGTCAGATAGGATTCCGACCGCAGCCGCGCGATCTTGCGATTGATGGAAAACACCGAATGCGCAACCTGGCAAGTGACCATGTTCACTTCGTCCGAGTACGTGGCCGCGATTATCATATCCGCATCCCGCGCGCCGGCCCGATCCAGGATATCCGGATAGCTGGCAAACCCTGCAATCCCTTGTACATCCAATGTCTCGGTCGCACGTCGAACCAGATCCGGGTTGCTGTCGACAACCGTCACGTCGTTAGATTCGTTCGCCAAATGCCGTGCTATCTGCCAACCGACCTGCCCGGCGCCGCAAATGATGACTTTCATGTCTGTCCGCCCTCGGGGCCAACGAAACTGGCCCAATTACGCAGGCCCCGGGAATGACAGATGCGGCCAGCAGGGTCAATTGAATTGTCTTCCTGGGACCGAACCGTCATGATTGCGCTCATGAAAACGGCACATCTATTCTTGATCCTTGCTCTGGCGCTGAGCAGCTGCGGGCCTTTGGCCATCTTCTATAAACAGGGCGCCAGCGTCGCGCGCATGCAGAATGATCAGACGAATTGCGAAGTCGGAGCACTCAAGGATGCACCCGTCGCCAATCAAACCAGACAAGGTCCACCCGTTTTCATTCCTGGCAACCGGTACTGCAATAGTGCCGGACAATGCACGTATACAGACGGATATTGGCTCCCTGGCCGAATTTACACGGTTGATGTCAATTCCGACCTGCGTGGCAGGGTGCTGGCTCAATGCATGGCAAGGAAAGGCTACCGACCGGTAGAAATCCCGCCCTGCCCGGCCTCGGTATCGAATCAGGTTACGCCCGCGCGAACCCAGACCCTTCCAAAACTCACCGACAAAAGCTGTGCGATCAAAAACAACGATGGCAGCTGGCAGATCGTGACCCGCGGTTGAACCGCTGCTATGTGCACCAAACGATAGCAGGCCTAAACGTCACCTCTGATCAGCCGCGAGGCGAAGGCCCAAAGGCCGCAGCCGAGATATCAAGCGCGCGAAAAGCGCTCCGCTTTCATTGTCATCGACCCAGCGGCTCGCCCTGAATCGTAATGCGATGCATCAACCTGGTTTGCCCTGCATAGTCAGCGGTTGCGTAATGCTGAACCAGGCGATTGTCCCAGATCGTCACCGTGCCCGGCGTCCAACGCACCCGGCATGTGAAAACTGGCTGCGTGGCGAAACGATAGAGATAGGCCAGCAACGGCGCCGATTCCGCCTCGGTCCAGCCGTCGAATCGGGTGGTGAAATCCCCGTTGACATACAGCGCCTGTGCCCCGCTTTCCGGATGGCGGATCAATACTGGATGAACGCTTTCGCCTTGCAACGCAGAATCATCAAACCCATCCACCACCTTGCTTCCAGCAAAGCTGCTGTCAGAGTGCCTCGCATCCAGTTCGCTGAGAGTGGCGTGCAAACCGGCTGACAAGGCCGCTGCCGCCGCCGTCATCGAGGCGAAATGCGTGTCCCCGCCAAAATCAGGCAGCTCGCGCGCCGCCAAGATTGACACCTTGGCCGGAGCCGGATCATAGGAGTGGTCCGTATGCCAGGTTCCACCAATCACACGCGTCTGCCCGGGTGTTGTGCGCACTTCTGCAATCATTGGCCATTCAGCAACCGGCGTGAAAAAGCGATTCACCACAATGTCCCCAAACCTCTGCGCCAAAGCGATATGCGACTCGGGGCTAAGGGATTGATCCCGAATGGCGATCACACCATAGGTATGCAACGCCGAAGTGATCTGATCGAATTCAGCGTCTGTAACCCGGGTCAGATCAATGCCCCGCAAATCGGCCCCGCAATGGCCACTGAGAGGCCTGATATCCAGTTGCACGCGCTTGCCTCCGCTATACTTTTTCACCAGGCGAAGAGGTGACGCCGCCATTCACGATAAGTCAAGTTCCCCCAAACTTTGAAGTTTCATTGCGTAATTCCTGCAACCCGCGCTGTTGCGCCTTGAAAGCGGAAGACACCCAGTATAGTTTCCAGCCTCAGTTTGGACGACAATAAAGGAACGCTCCTATAGCCCGCAGACCTCATAACGCGCCGCCCCAACGTGACACCGGCCCGCGCGTAAACGACAAAATCCGTAATTCTGAAATCCGCCTGATCGGCGCCGATGGCGACAACGTCGGTGTAGTAAGCCCTGCACGGGCGATGGATCTTGCGCGGGAAGCAGGATTGGATCTGGTCGAGATTTCGCCGAATGCAGCGCCTCCGGTCTGCAAGATCATGGATTTTGGCAAGTTCAAATACGAACAGCAAAAACGCGAAAGCGAAGCGCGCAAAAAGCAAAAGATCATCGAGGTCAAGGAAGTCAAATTCCGTCCGAACACGGATACGCATGACTACGAAGTCAAAATGCGCAACGTGTACAAGTTTCTGGAGAACGGTGATAAGGTGAAGATCACCCTGCGTTTTCGCGGACGCGAAATGGCACACCAGAATCTGGGCCGGGAATTGCTGGAACGGGTTGCAGCTGACATTACGGAAGTGGGCAAGGTTGAAAACATGCCCAAGATGGAAGGGCGTCAGATGATCATGATGATTGGCCCCCTGCCACAGCGTTAACCTGTAGCATTTCAAAAACGGACTTTTTTTTCGTAAAAGGAATGTACGCGCCGCCGTGCGTCCCCTAACTTCGAATTGAAGTAATAGGGGACGTAAGTATGAAGCGTATACTGATTTGCGCGGTTGCAGCCGCGCTGGGCAGTTCACCGACCAGTGTTGTCCTGGCCCAATCAGATGACACCGCAGCCACTCAAGCGGCAGAAACAGCCACAACAGACGAAGGGCTGATGACGTCCGAAGAGTTGCAGGATCTGGTAGGTCCGGTTGCTCTCTATCCGGATACATTGCTGATCCAAATTCTGGTGGCGGCCACCTACCCTTTGGATGTGATCAAGGCAGATCGCCTTGTACAGGATTACAAAGACAAATCCCCGGATGAGCTGAAGGCCGCGATCGCCGCAGAAGGCTGGGACGAAAGTGTCAGCGTATTGGCCGAAGCCTTCCCCGATGTCCTGGCAGATATGGCGGTTCATATCGAGTGGACACAAACCTTGGGAGAAGCAATGCTGGCCCAAAGCGAAGATGTCATGACGGCCGTTCAGGACATGCGCGAAGTGGCGAATGCGAACGGCGCCTTGCAAAGCGGTGAGGAACAAACCGTCGAAGTCACGCAGGATGCTGGCGAACAAACCATTATCATCCAACCCTCGGACCCCCAGACCGTCTATGTCCCTCAATACGATCCACAAGTGGTTTACGTAGACAGCAATAATAACAACAACAACGACGTTGGTGACGCTGTTGTGGCCGGACTGGTCACCTTTGGAACAGTTGCATTGATCAGCGAGATCTTTGACGACGATGACGATTGGTATGGCTATTGGGGCTGCCGCAATTGCGGTGGTTGGGGCGGTCAGCCCATCATCCGCAATCCCAATGTTGATATTGATGTCGATGGCAACGTCAATATTGGCAACAACGTCAATGTAGGAAACGGTATCGGGAACGACATTGGCTGGAAGCCCGAGGATGGCCGCCGTGACAAGGCCCGCAATGACATCCGCGACAAGCGCAGTGCAAATGGCGATGGCAAGCTCAACACCAAGAAACCGGATCGCGGCGATGACATGCGCCAAAGGTTGAGCAAGGAAACCGGCGCCAAGGATATCTCGCGCCCCGGAGCGGACCGCAGCAATATCCAACGCCCACAAGGCGGCGCACAGCGTCCCGGGGCGGGCAATCTGGCCGATCACAAGCCGGCTATAGACAGAACCAAGGCACCAACCCGGCCCAAAGCCGGCGGCGGCGCCGCCGCCTCAAAGCCGAAGGTCAAACAACAGGTCAAAAAACCTGCCAAGGCACGCCCGGCAGCGCGTAAACCCTCTGGTGGTGGTGGACACGCCATTCAAAAGCGTGCCCCGGCGCCACGGGCCAAATCGGGCGGAAATCGCGGACGCGCGTCAGCCGGCGGAAACCGCGGTGGCGGACATCGGAGATAACATCATGAAACACAAACTCATTCCCGCGTTGGCCACGATCGCCAGCCTATGTGCCCTGCCCCTGACCGCCGCAGAAAACCCCGCGGCCTATGCAACGCCCCAGGATGCGTTGGACGCCATGATGGCCGGTCTTGTGGATCAGAATCCAACTGCGATCCTCGAGGTGTTCGGATCCGACGCTGCAGAAATGCTCTCCTCCGGAAACGCAGACCGGGACTCTGAAAATCGCTCGAACATTTTGCGAATGTTTGAGCAAGGGTATCGGTTTCAACCAAACGAAGACGGCGGTGTCACCTTGTTGTTAGGCGCCGAAGGATGGCCCTTTCCGATCCCAATGATCAAGACAGAGTCTGGCTGGGCTTTTGACATCGTCGCTGGCGCAGATGAAGTCTATTTTCGTCGCATTGGCCTCAACGAGATGGACGCAATCGACATATTGAAGGCCTATGTGGCGATCCAGGCTGACTTTAGAAAATCCGATGTCGACGGTGATGGGGTCATGGAATTTGCGAATGCACTCCTGTCGTCACCTGAAGCCCGCGATGGCCTGTTCTGGGGGGACGAAGACAGCCCCCTGGGGATCCGAATCGCTATGGCAAATCTGGATGGATATAGCGACGAAGATGGCGACCAGGACCCAGAGCCATTTGGCGGATATTATTATCGCGTTCTACAAGGCCAGACAGACGCAGCGCCTGGCGGGGCCATGGACTACATGATGGGTCCAAATATGGTTGCAGGCCATGCCCTGCTGGCCGTGCCAGCAGACTACGGCGAAAGCGGCATCCACAGCTTCATGGTTTCTGAAAACGGTATCGTTATGGAAGCCGATCTGGGCGACGAAAGCCTGGAACAAGCGCTGAATACAATGCTGTACGACCCAACCGAAGCTTGGTCAGCGGTAGAGTAACAAAATCGACTGAAGCGGTATAGCGCGCGCCTGTACCGCTTCAGTCATACCATCAAGAATGAAGTGCAAAACGTTGATGTAAATCACTTTCTGCACAGTGATCGCTGCGGGTGGATTTCAAACCGACAGCGTCTGCCCACCAAACATCTGCATTGGTTCCTTCTCCAAGACAACAACGCCCATTGTCCATGCGGGACGAACCCCACTTTTTGCCTGACCCCGCGTTCTGAGGTTTGGGCGAAAGCACCGCTCGCCTGTGAGCACTTGCCTGAAAATACGAAGGGCCCGCGTGCTCTGCACCGGGCCCTTCGCAAATTTGATATCGAATTCAGGCTGCGGTAGAGACAGCACGTTTGGTCATAACGCTGACCAGATGGGCACGATACTCTTTGGAGCCATGAATATCAGCAATCATGTTGTCCGGCGCAACGCTCAGGTCCATCAGCGCATCGGCGCTAAAGGATTTGCTCAGCGCTTCCTCGGCTTCGCTCCAGCGGAATACGCCATCCTCGGATGCACCGGTCACAGCCACGCGCACGCCATCTGCAAACTTTGCAACAAATACCCCAGTCAAAGCAAACCGCGACGCCGGCTGCAGGAATTTCTGATAGCTGGACGCTTCGGGGATCGGGAATTTGACGGCTGTGATGATCTCGCCTTCTTCCAGGGCTGTTGTGAACATGCCTTGAAAATAGTCATCTGCTGCGATCTCGCGGGTGTTGGTTACAATCGTTGCTCCGGACCCCAAGGCACCGGCAGGATAGCAGGCCGCCGGGTCGTTGTTTGCCAAAGACCCGCCAACTGTACCGCGATTGCGAACCGCCGGATCACCGATCTGGCCCGCCAAGGCTGCCAGCCCCGGGTAGGCGGTTGCCTCGGCTGCAACTGTGGCATGCGCCGTTGCGCCGCCAACGGTCAACACACCGCCATCGGCAGAAACGCCCTGCATCTCGGCAATGCCTGTCAGGCTCACCAAAACCGAAGGTTGGTTCAACCGCTGCTTGAGCGTCGGGATCAGGGTTTGACCACCACTCAGCGCCTGAGCATCTTCTCCGCCCAGGGCCGCGACGGCATCCGCGACAGTGGCCGGCTTCTCAAACTCGAAGTTATACATCTTTGTCTCCTCAAAGAAGAAAAGCCACCGCTTCCTTCTTTTGTTTCCAAATACCTTGGAGGGGAGCCCGTGTCACCTTTGTTGCTGTTGACAACTCAATGACGATGGGCGCCCCCGTTTGCCTTTTTCGCTCAGCCGTTCATGGCCGCCCATACCCGTGATGGCGTCAACGGCATGTCCACATGTGACACGTTCTTGCCCGCGGACTGCAACGCATCCACAACCGCGTTCACAACTGCCGGGGGTGAGCCGATGGCACCGGCCTCGCCGCAGCCTTTGACACCCAGTGGGTTATGCGTGCACGGCGTCTGGCAGGAATGGTCCAGATCGTAGAACGGCAGATCGTCCGCGCGTGGCATCGTGTAATCCATGAAGGATCCGCTCAGCAGCTGACCATTGTCGTCATAGACACAGCCCTCCATCAGCGCCTGCCCGATGCCCTGGCCCAAACCGCCATGCACCTGGCCATCCACGATCATCGGGTTGACGATGTTGCCAAAGTCATCTGCCGCAGCAAAGCGTTCGATTGTGACCTTGCCAGTGTCCGGATCCACTTCGACCTCGCAGGCGTATGCACCGGCTGGGTAGACAAAGTTTGACGGATCATAAAATGCCGTTTCTTCCAGCCCTGGCTCAATATCATCCAAAGGATAATTGTGAGGCACATAGGCTGCCAGAGTGACATCGCCCCAGGCAACGGATTTGTCCGTACCCGCGACCGAGAACATTCCGTCCTTCAGTTCAATGTCCGTATCCGAAGCCTCCAACAGATGGGCGGCAATCTTCTTGGCTTTGTTGATGATCTTTTCGGTTGCCCGAACCAATGCAGCCCCGCCGACAGCCAAAGAGCGAGACCCATAAGTGCCCATGCCCATTGGTGTGCGCGCGGTATCGCCATGCACAATGTCGATCTGGCTTTCATCAATGCCGATCATCTCGGCGACCACCTGGGGGAAGGTCGTTTCGTGCCCTTGCCCGTGGGAATGCGACCCCGTCAGAACCGAGATTGAGCCGGTTGCATTCACCCGCACGGTGGCACTTTCCCACAATCCGGCGCGCGCGCCCAACTGTCCGACCAGCTGGCTCGGAGCCACACCGCAGGCTTCAATGTA
This sequence comes from Marinibacterium sp., assembly GCA_034670145.1. Classification (GTDB taxonomy): domain Bacteria; phylum Pseudomonadota; class Alphaproteobacteria; order Rhodobacterales; family Rhodobacteraceae; genus HXMU1420-2. Next base: position 80,820 of record JAXMOA010000017.1, on the reverse strand, counting down.
GCAGTTTATGCCAAATCCACGCAGCATGCCTCTGGCTTCGCTTTCGGCCTTGCGCGCATCAAAGCCCGCCATGTCCGAAATCTCGATCAGTTTGTCCATCGTGGCGTTGTAGTCGCCGGTGTCATAGGCGACGGCAACAGGCGTCTCGTAAGGGAACTCGGTGATGAAGTTCTGACGGCGCAGCGCGACGGGATCCACACCCAGTTCACGGGCAGCTTTGTCGATCACGCGTTCGAGTTGATAGGTTGCCTCGGGGCGCCCAGCGCCACGGTAGGCATCAACAGGCACCGTATTGGTGAACACCGCCTTAACGTTGCAATAGATCACCGGCGTTTTATAGTTGCCCGCCATCAATGTGCCATGCAGCCAGGTCGGAACCATCGGACCGAAGGTGGACAGATAAGCCCCCATATTCGCCAGAGTCGAAGTGCGGATGGCCGTAAAGTTGTTGTCCGCATCCAATGCAAGTTCGATTGTGGTGACATGATCGCGCCCATGGGCATCGGTCATGAACGCCTCGGAACGTGACGAGGTCCATTTGACCGCACGGTTGAGCTGGCGTGACGCCAAGGTCACAAATGCCTCTTCGGCGTAATGATAGATCTTGGACCCAAAGCCACCACCGACATCCGGGGCAACCACACGCAGTTTGTGCTCGGGCAGACCCAAAACAAATGCGCCCATCAGCAGGCGGATCACATGGGGGTTCTGCGTGGTGGTGTACAAGGTGGATTCGTCAGTGGACCGGTTATAGTCACCAACGGCAACACGGGGTTCCATCGGATTGGCGACCAAGCGGTTATTCACCAGCTCCAGTGTGGTCACATGCGCGGCCGATTTGATAGCTTCGTCAACGGCGCCGGCATTCTCTTCGACAAAACCCCAGTCAAAACAAAGGTTCGATGTCAGGTCATCATGGACCTTGGTGGCGCCATCTTCCAGAGCAGCGGCCATGTTGACCACGGCTGGCAGCTCTTCAATGTCCAGAACGATCGCTTCGGCGGCGTCCCGCGCCTGCTCCAGCGTGTCGGCGACGATACCGGCAATCGCATCGCCCACATGGCGCACTTTGCCAACGGCCAGCATAGGATGTGCCGGCTCTTGCATGACTTCGCCCTTGCGGTCGGTCACCTGAAAGCCACAAGGGATCCCGCCGATGCCTTCGATGTCAGCCCCGGTATAGATCTTGACCACGCCAGGCATCGCCGAAGCCGCCGCGGTGTCGATGCTTTTGATGGTGCCATGTGCCACGTCCGAGCGCAAAAAATGCACATAGGCCTGACCGGATACGTTGATGTCGTCGGTGTAATTTCCGTTTCCTGTCAGGAACCGCACGTCTTCGCGCCGCTTGGGTGCTGCGCCAATGCCATGATCTTTCGGCATATTATCTCCTCCCTGGGTTCGCGTTTTGTAAACGCTGTTGCCTTGGTCTGGCGCCCACTGGGGCGCGCAGTCTGGCTTAGAATGGCTTACTCGGCAGCAATCGCGCCGACATCCTGTCCGCTGGCCGCCAAAATCGCCTTGACGATGTTGTGGTAGCCCGTGCAGCGGCAGATGTTACCTTCCAGATAGTGGCGGACTTCTGCTTCGGTCGGCTTCGGGTTCTCCTTGAGCAACGCCGCTGCCGACATCACCATACCCGGTGTGCAAAATCCGCACTGCAGACCGTGATGGTCCTGAAAGGCCTGCTGGATCACATTCAGTGACCCATCGCTGTTTGCCTGGCCTTCAATCGTGTCAACGGTAGCGCCATCCGCCTCGGCGGCCAGCATCGTGCAGGATTTGACGGCCTGCCCGTCCACATGCACGACACATGCCCCACATTGGCTGGTGTCGCAGCCGATATGCGTTCCTGTCATGCCCAGCTGTTCGCGCAGGAAAGTCGCCAACAAGGTGCGCCCTTCCACTTCGCCGGACGCTGTCTGTCCGTTCACTGTCATGGAGACTTGTGCCATGTGTTCCTCCCAAGTCAAATTCATTCTCTGTGCCAGAGTTAAACACGCGGCTAAGGGATTGAGAAGGGGTTACTTCGGCAATGCCACCATTGTCTAGTAAAGCCGCCGCAACCAATGCCATACCTGTACAGTCACCGCCCGGATGGTCATGATCTGCACAGAACATGATCAGACAGACCACCAGCCCCCTTGGAGCATCGCATGGCCCCCTTGCCTATCACTTACTCATCCCCGCCGCTTTGCACGGAAACAACATGATGCGCGCAATCTTGTGCACGGATTTCAAAGGCGCTGATGCGCTTGAATTCGGGTCCGCCCCATCGCCCAGCCCCGCCGATGACGAGATCTTGATTTCGGTCCGTGCCGCCTCGGTCAGCTTCATGGACAAACTCATGACAGAGGGCGGTTATCAATTGCGCCCGGACCTGCCTTATGTTCCCGGAACCGAGGCAGCCGGCGTTGTTCTGGCCGTAGGCAAAAATGTACCCGGGTATGCCCCCGGAGACCGGGTTGCCGCGCAGGTCTGGTACGGCGGTTATGCAGAACAGTTGGTGGCGGCGCATTGGCGTTGTGCCAAAATCCCCGATGGTGTTGACGATACGGTGGCAGCCTCTGTCCTTCAAAATTATCTGACCGCCTACGCGGCCCTGATTGACCGATGCGCCCTGCAACCGGGTGAAACGCTGTTTGTGACCGGCGCCACCGGAGGCGTCGGCACCGCGGTCATGGACATGGGGCGGATGCTGGGTGCCAAGGTGATTGCCGGGGTCGGTGACCTGGCCAAATCCGATCTGGCCCGGGCCAGCGGAGCAGATGAGGTCGTGTGTTACCGCAGCGCCGACATGCGGGATCAGATCAAGGCACACACCGATGGCCGTGGACTGGATGTATGTATCGACATGGTGGGTGGTGACACCTTCGGCCTGCTGGCCAGATCAATGGCCTGGGGGGGACGACTGGCTCCTATCGGCTTTGTCGGAGGCGAGATTCCATCGCTGCCGATGAACCTGCCCTTGCTCAAAAGCTTTTCAGTGACAGGCGTGTTTTCGGGCGCCTGGCTGGACAAATTCCCCGATGAGGCCGCCAAGGCAGCGGCCCAGGTCTTCGCCTGGATCGCAGAGGGCAAATTGCACCCGCGTGTTGATCGGGTTCTGCCATTGACACAAGCGGCCGAAGCGCTGCGCCTACTGGAACGACGGGAAGTGTCCGGTCGGATTGTATTGGAGGTTCCGCAATGAAACGATTTGAAGGAATGCGCGTCCTGGTCACAGGCGGCAGTCGCGGCATCGGACGCGCCTGCGCTGCCGCCTTTATTGCCGAAGGCGCCCAGGTCGCGATTGGCGGGCAATCCCAGGATTCGGCCCAACGCGCGGCGGATGCCCTGGGCGCGGTCGCGGCCCCCGGCGATGTCACAACCGTGGCGGGTTGCGACGCCACCGTGTCGGCCGCCCTGGCAGCTTTCGGCGGGCTGGACGTGCTGGTCAATAGTGCCGGCGTTTTCCGCCGCGAAAGCATCGAACACACTCAGGAAGAAACCTGGGATCTGGTGATGGCCGCCAATGTAAAAAGTGTTCAGTTCTGCACCCGGGCCGCCATTCCTGCCTTGCGCGCCGCGCGCGGCAATATAGTCAACATCGCATCAGAAAGCGGTTTGAATGGCTATCCCGGCAGCTCGGCCTATTGCGCCTCCAAGGGCGCGGTTGTGAACCTGACCCGTTCAATGGCGATGGAACTGGCGCCCGAAATCCGGGTAAACGCCCTCTGCCCCGGCGTGATCGAGACCGATATGTCGCGCGCCGGGTTTGCCATTGACGGAGACGAAGACGCCGGGATCCGGGCACAACAGATGGCCTATCCGTTGCAACGCACAGGTACGCTAGAGGAAAGTTCGGCTGCGATCCTGTTTCTTGCTTCAGCGCAAGCCGGCTTTATCAACGGCGCGGCCTTGCCATTGGAAGGCGGTGCCACCGTCGGCAAATGGGGGTAGGCGCCCGCCCGATGTCATGTGCTTGCTCATTCTGACGGGGGCACAGCCTCGACGGCAGCAGCCCGGGCCTGACGCCCTGCCCTTGGCTGTGGTCGCGTTGGGATCTCTTTCAACAATCCGCCCACGCCCATTGCGGCGATATCCTCACCCACGACCTCGATACCGCAAGCAACACGCGAAAGCACCCAGTCTGCCCCATTCAAGGCGGGCGAGCGTGCACATCCGGGCAAGCCAATCACAGGGCGCCCGGCCAACGCGCCGATGAACAGCAGGTTTCCCGGATCAACCGGCATGCCAAACCGTGCCACAGAGCCTCCGGCGACGCGCACGGCCTGGGGGGCCACGTCATCAATATCCGAGGTGGCCGAGCCGGTCAGAATCATGGCCAGATCCCCTTTCAATGTCGACAATGCATCGGCGAGCGCCCCCGTATCATGGCGCACCTCACGCACCTCGGCCATTTGCAACCCCAGGGCCTGAACCCGGTCGGTCATTGCTGCAATGCCCTTGGCATTCGGCGGGCCGCCAACGATGTTCGTAACAACCAGCCCCGCACTGTGCAGAACCGGCCCCGCCAGCCGGATCGCCGCCGCCGCCCGCTCACAGGCAACCAACACGTCCGCTTGAGGCACGGCATAAGAGATGATCTTGATGGTGGCGACCATGCCGCCTGGTGACATTTGATGATACTCCGGGACCGTCGCGATCGTGATCATCGGGTTCACGCGGTTAAAGGCTTCCAGCGCTGCGCGGTCCAGAACAACCACGCCAGGACCTGCTGCGATCAGGTTGACCCGCCCCGTAAATGGCTCTGTGATGCGCAAACCAGCCCCTTCAGGGTCGGGAACCAACGCAGATGCGAGCCTGGCCGCCGCCTCATTTTCTGTCAGATCATCGCTGTCAAGGCGGGCAACGGTGACGTCCTGCACGTCAGCCGATGCCAGATCAATCAGATCCGCTGCGCTCAAAACCGTGCCTTTGCGCAATCGCCGTGTCGGCAATTTGATCGAATGGGCCAGAATGGCACCCTCGGCCGCAGCCAAAGCTATGGACCCGAATTTCAAGACTTGCCCCGCAGCACAGCCGTCATCTGGGCCAGGATCGCAACCGCAATCTCGGCCGGGCTGGCCGCGCCAATGTCCAGACCGATGGGGCCATGGATACGCGCGATTGCCTCGTCTGAATGGCCGGCGGCCTGCATGCGCTCAACCCGTTTGGCATGGGTGCGCTTGGAACCAAGCGCCCCGATGTAGAAACACTGGGCGGCCAAGGCAGCCTCCAGTGCAGGATCATCCAGTTTCGGATCATGGGTCAGCAATGTCACAGCCGTGCGCGCATCCAGTCCCAATTCCGCCACCGCTTCGTCCGGCCAATCCTGCATCAGGCGGGTTTGGGGAAACCGCTCCGCTGACGCAAAGGCAGCACGCGGGTCAATCACCGCTGGATCGTACCCGGCAAGCCGCGCCATTGGCACCAGCGCTTGCGCGATATGGACCGCGCCAACCACGATCAGACGCAGCGGCGGGTTGTGCACCGCCACAAAGGTTTCACCATCCTCTTCGAAACCAGATCGATCCATCCTCAACCGATCCGGATACGCATGCCGCGATAGGCGCCGCACCCCTTCGCTGAGGTTGACTTCGTACGTCAGGGCCGCGCGCGTCGCGCGCGCTGCCACAAGCTCCTGCAGCAGATCCTCTGGCAGGGCAGAGCCAACAGGCTCCACCAACACCCGGATCGTGCCACCACAGGCCAAACCAACGGCAAAGGCATCATCATCACTCACCCCGAATTCCAGCAAGCGATGCTCGCCATCTTCGATCGCCTCCATGGCTTCGACGATGACGGCACCTTCGACGCACCCGCCCGAGACCGACCCCTCAATCTCGCCTTCTTTATTGATGACCAACTGCGCACCAACCCGGCGCGGCGCGCTGCCCCATGTTTCGACAACGGTCGCCAAAGCGGCACCTTTGCCAGAGCGATACCATTTCAGGGCGGTTTCGGGTGCGGTGTCAAATCGGTCCATAAGATACTCCAACGGCCACAGTGATATAGGTGTTTCTGTCAGCCCGGCAAAAGCCAACAGTTCGACAAAAAGGCCAGCTCCTATGGCCCACCAAGCGCAGACCCATAGTATCAAGCATCCCGCATTGCCGCCATCAAACGCGTCTTTTCGCCAACATCATCTGCGCGCGAAATCACTTGCGCCAGGTCTTCGAGCGAGGCCACCGAATGGCCTGCACGGAAACTGTCCACATAAGGCAGCATTGCCCGTATGCCTTGAGCCTTGGCAGCAAATCCATCCCAGCGCAACAGAGGGTTCAACCAAATCAAACGCCTGGAGGACAGCTGAAGGCGCTGGACCTCTTTGGACAACGCCGCCGGATCCCCCCGGTCCAACCCATCCGAAATCAGCAGGACAACCGCCCCCTGCCCCAATACCCGACGGGACCAGTCGCGGTTGAACATGTGCAAACAGCCCCCAATGCGCGTTCCACCCTCCCAATCCTGCGCTTCGGCGCCCGCCGCTTTGAGAGCCGCGTCAACGTCACGCTGATGCAGATGGCGGGTGATATTGGTCAGCTGGGTGCCAAACGTAAAGGCATGCACGCGCGCCCATCCCTGTCCCTTGGCGTTGGAAACCGCGTGCAGGAAATGCAGGACAACCCGGCTGTATTGGCTCATCGAACCGGAAATATCGCATAGCACGACCAGGTTTGGCCAGCGGGTGCGCCGCTCGCGTTTGCCCAAACTCGTGATCTCACCACCGCGGCGCGCGGCATCCCGCATCGTGCGGCGCCAATCGGGCAAACGCCCATTCACCGCGCCCTGGGTCCGGCGCGACTGGATCGGCTGAACGGGCAAACGCAGACGCGCCAACATCCGCTTCGTCCGCTCCATTTCGGCCGCGCTCATCTGTTCAAAATCCAAAGTTTTCAAGCGTTCGTCCGAGGATATCGTTTGCGAAGCGTCGATATCGATCTTGGTTTCGCCCTCTTCTTCTTCGGGTGGCAGGAAATCATCCATACCGTCCAATAGAGCCTGCGCCGCCCGTTTGGCGGCGGCTTCGGCCGGGCTTTCTTCCTGAACGCCGCGCACCGCCGGCATGAGCATCGACATCATATGCTCCAGATACCGGGGATCACGCCAGTAGAGGCGAAAGATCTGATGAAAAATCTGTCGGTGTTCCGGCCGGTTCACAAAGCAGGCGTGCAGCGTCCAATAGAAATCAGCACGCCGCGTAAACCCCACGGTTTGGACCGCCCGAATTGCCTCAACCGTCCGCCCGGGCCCAACCGGCAGGCCCGCCTTGCGCAAGGCACGGGCGAAATGCACGATATTATACGCCAATTTCGGCGCGTCCGGAATTTCAAGCTCGGAAAATTCGACCATTCAATGCGACCATCGCTTGCAGGCCAAAGACATCCCCACGCCGCCCCCCATCATGCAGGTTCCAGCGCTGCCTTGGCCTCTTCCAGAATGCGCGATGCCTCTGATCCGTGCAATTTTGAGATATCGTCCTGATACTTCAGGATCGCACCCAAAGTGTCCGCAATAGCCGCAGGGCTAAGATTGATCACGTCAAGTGCCAGCAGACATTTGGCCCAATCAATTGTTTCGGCAACCCCAGGTTTCTTGAACAGGTCTTCGCCACGCAACCTTTGCACGAAAGCCACCACTTCTCTGGACAGCGTATCCGAAGCCTCGGGGGCGCGCGCATTCAGAATTTCCACCTCGCGGTCAAAGTCGGGATAGTCCACCCAATGGTACAGGCACCGCCGCTTGAGCGCGTCATGTACTTCGCGCGTGCGGTTTGACGTCAGGATGACAATTGGCGCTTCTGGCGCTGCGATTGTTCCCAATTCGGGAATAGTGACCTGAAAATCGCTGAGCGCCTCGAGCAGAAAGGCCTCGAAAGGTTCATCCGTTCGGTCCAGCTCGTCGATCAGCAAGACCGGCGCGCCGCGTTCGTCCGGGCGCATGGCCTGCAACAACGGACGTTCGATCAGGTATTCCGGCCCAAACAGTTCGTTCTTCAGCGCATCCTTGTCGGCCCCACCTCCGGCCTCGGCCGTCCGGATCGCCACCATCTGCGCCGGAAAATTCCATTCATACACCGCCGAGGATGCATCCAGGCCTTCGTAACATTGCAAACGGATCAAACGACGATCCAGGCTGGCGGCAATTGCCTTGGCGATTTCGGTTTTCCCAACCCCGGCCTCTCCCTCCAGAAAAAGGGGGCGCCCCAGTTTCAAAGACAAAAACACCACCGTTGCCAAGGCCCTGTCACAGACGTAGCCCTGTTCAGCCAGCATTGTCTGCACATCTTCAATCTTTGCCGGTCCGCTCATGGTATCTCCTGCCCTGTCCTCTGAACGTAGAAGCGCATGGCAGGATGGCAACGTCAAGACGATGGCAGGTCAGCGCAGTTGACGCAGTCTTTGCCAACTGTCATCATTTGGGAAACAATAATGCGGTAAGTCTGCCACAAAGCGGACTTAGAGACACAGGCGATTAAGATGACCGGCGGCAAAAGACCGGCAGGCGGGGCGTGATGCAGATCACGGCCATCACCTGCGTTAAAAACGAGGGCCCGTTCCTATTGGAATGGATTGCTTTTAATCGGATTATCGGCGTAACCGATTTTCTGTTTTATTCGAACGACTGCTCGGATCACACGGACCATATGCTCGACAAATTGCAAGAGCATGGCATCGTCCGTCACGAACAAAACCCCGCCGAGGGTCGCAATTATCAGATGGAGGCGCTGAAACACGCGCGCCGGCGCTCTTACATCAAAGCCTCTGATTGGGTCTGGATTGCGGATGTCGATGAGTTTTTGAACATTCACGTAGGCGATCACACGATCCCTGATTTGATCAAGGCCTGTAAGAACCCAAAGGCCATCTCGATCACGTTTCAATTCATGGCAAACGACGGCATAGAAACCTTCGAGGATAAGCCCGTCATCTCGCAGTTTTTGCGCACGCATAATCCCGACATCTGGTGCGCCGACACGGCGATCGAAGTCAAGACATTGGTCCGCAAGGATTTTCCGACAGATTATTACGGCGCACACCGCCCTTTTCACAACGTCGATATGCCCCGAAAAGAGCAACCCGCCTGGACCGATGGCAGCGGCAACAACATCCCCCAGACCTTCCGCAAGAGAAACGGCAAGCGACGCATACGCGCGTTTCCGGCGCAAGGCGTGCGCAAACTGGCAACGCTCAACCATTATGCGTTGAGGTCATTGGACAGCTACCTGGTGAAAAACGACAGGGGCGACGTGAACAGAGAGTTCCGCGATTTTGACGATACCTATTGGCGCGAACGGAATGACAACGGCCATTTTGACGACAGTATCCTGCGCTATATGCCCGCATTGGAGGCCGAGATGCAGACGCTGATGGCCCTGCCCGGAATAGCGGACCTGCACGAGGCCGCCGTGACGGCCCATCGCGCCAAACGCGATGAATTGCTGGCCAGCGCAACCTATCGAAACATGGCCGAAACCCTTCGAAACGCCTTCCCCTATTCTGCGGCCGAAGAAGAATTGATGAAAGAAATTGGCCTGTTATGAGCCGCCTGCGCGTCATCAATATCGGGTTACCCAAGACCGGAACAACCACACTCAGCAAAGCGTTGCGTCGGGCCGGAATGAAAGTTGCGGACTGGCGGATAAAACCCGGGCAGACCGACAACGAAGAGATCGTCGGCAAACATGTCGGCAAGTTGATTTACCAATCCTACTTTGACACCGGCGATCCACTGGCCGTGTTGAACGATTTTGACGCCGTCACGGAAATGAGCTTTGTAAAATTCAACTTCACCGCCTGGCCACAGACCGACTGGGCGTTATTGTCTGCGATTTCCGAATGCCATCCAAACGCCAAATTCCTGCTGTCTTATCGAGACCCCGCCCAAACGGCGAATAGTATGAAAAACTGGACCAATTTGGGAGAAAAGCGGTTGCCACTAAACTCGATCCCGGGGCTGCCACGCGGATTTGGCCATCGCCAGGACGAATTGGTGACATGGATCAGCGGCCACTACAAATTCTGCCGCCACGTCTTTGCTGGTTCGAACCGGTTTTTGGAATACAGCATCGAAGACCCCAATGCCCCGCAACAAATTGGCTCCTTCCTTGGTCGCGATTTGCCATGGTGGGGCCGGGCAAACCTCAATCACAAAACCGAAAAATTGCCAGAGGACACGCTGTAACATGCAGATCCACCTTTTGATCGGACCGACAGGGCTCAGCGCCAACCGATTTCGCACAATTCTGAAAAAGAAACGTGCAAACCTGGAAAAGATCGGTGTCCTGGCGCCCGAATGGAACCACATGCGCGTCTATATGGCGTGCTCCAACTCTGCCGAAATCAGCATTGTCCGCTATCTGCGGGGCTTTGAGATGCGCGAGGCACAGGACGCCCTGTTCAAACATCTGGTGTCGCAGATCTCGGCCATTCGAAAAATGGATAATGTAAAACAGGTGATCTTCAGCGCCGGTCAATTCGGCAGCCTGTTTTGCCATCCGGATGAATTGGAACGGCTGAAAAGCTTTCTCAGCAACCTGTCGGATGATATCCGGGTGACCGCCTTTGTGGGCGAGCAGACCCGCCTGTTGACCCAAACCTACAGCGAACAGGTGATGGACGGGCGCCGCTACTCGCTGCAAAGCGAACTGGACCTGATCAAAACAGACAGTTGGTGGGACAATTCCCTGGCATTACGTCAGGAAAACAAACCGGAATTTGGGCTTTTCAACCACGTACAGACACCGCCGCAATGGCTCGACTATCAGGCGATGGCAAAGTTTTGGGGGGACGTATTTGGCAAGGACTCGGTGATCTTGCGCCCCTTGGACGTCGAAGCGCTCAATTCCGAAGATGCGCCGCGTCTGTTGAATGACATTCTGGGTATTGATGACCCTTTGGGCACAGTTGATGCCGGCAAGATAGACAAGCTGCCCAGTGCGTCGACACTGGCCCGCGTGCGGCAATTCAACGACGTTCTGATCCGCTGGATGCTGAAAGAGGACATGTCCGTCCCGTTTCGCTTCTGGAAGAGCCTGACTTTCGCCATGTCGGTGCCCGGCCCCACCATCCAGCCACAGGAATTGCATGAGATCGCGGCCTATTTCAAACCGCGCAACGATCAGTTGATCGCCGATCATCCGTTGCTGGAACCCGGTTGCCTGGATCCTCTTGCCGTCACCGGAGAGGCCCCCTGGCAAGAGGCCGAAACGCAAAACGGGTTTCGCGCCACGCAATATCTGTTGGCCTATGGTCACCGGATCAAATCAAACGCACTCAAACTGTCAGAGCGCCAGGCGCAAACCGAACAAACAGACCGTATTTCAGAAACCGCCCAGGCTTTTGTCCCGGACGAGCAGACCGGCACCGGAAACGGGGCGATGCCCAAGGCCGAGTTCCTCGAAATGCTCAAGGTCAATCACAAGATTGTCCTCAGCACCCACATCAAACCACACAATGAAATGGGCAGGCTGGACGAAACCAAAGAAGCCGCCCCCTACACGCCAATGCCAGCACGCGAATTGCCTGTCGGTTCCAGCGGACGGGTCATTGTTGGCTGTATGAAGAACGAAGCCCCCTACATCCTGGAATGGGTGGCCTACCACCGTGCCATAGGGGTCGACAAATTCCTGATCTATACCAATGGATGTGAGGACGGCACCGACGAAATCCTGGACCGTCTCCAGGAAATGGGCGTGGTCGAACACCGGCTGAACGACGATTGGCGCGGGAACTCACCCCAGCAATTCGCGTTGAACCAATCCTTGAAAGAGCCCGTGATCAAAGGCGCGGAATGGATCATCCATATTGACGTCGACGAATTCATAAACGTCCGCACCGGCCAGGGGACGCTGGACGATCTGTTTGCCGCAGTTCCGGACGCGACGAACATCGCTATGACCTGGCGGCTGTTTGGCCATAACGGCGTGACGCAATTGCAGGACAAGTTTGTGATTGAACAGTTTGACAGCTGTGCACCCAAATATTGCCCCAAACCCCATACCGTTTGGGGGTTCAAGTCGATGTTCAAGAATATCGGAGCTTACAGCAAGATCAGTTGTCACCGTCCCAACAAACTGGACGAAAAATTCAGTGACGTGGTGAAATGGGTCAATGGTTCGGGACAGGACATCACCAAGGAAACCGCCGAACGCGGTTGGCGCAATTCCAAGACGACCATTGGCTACGACCTGGTTCAATTGAACCACTACGCCCTGCGTTCTGCGGAAAGCTTCCTGATCAAACGCCAACGTGGCCGGGCCCTACATGTGGACCGCTCGATCGGGTTGAACTACTGGATTCGAATGGATTGGTCCGATTTCAAGGACCTGACAATCACCCGAAACATCCCCAGAGCCCGGGCCGAATATGATCGCCTGCTGGCCGATGATGAACTGCGCGGCTGGCATCAAAAGGGATTGAACTGGCATCGTGCCAAGGTCGAAGAATTACATGAAACCAACGAGTTTGAGGACCTTTATCAACAAGCGCTCAAAGTAAAGCTGAATGAAACAGAGCGGGTCGCATATGCGCTGGCATTGGACATGGAAAGCTGAACCGGATGGCATCGCCTTCACTGGATCAAAACGCCGAAACAACAAAAAGTGCGCAAGGGTTCGTGACCAGTCGCGGTTTGAAATTCCCTAAGGATCGGAACGTTCTGCCGCCGAGAATTATCCATGCGATGCGCCAAAACCTGTATGAGGCCAAAGAAGCGGACGTGGTGCGACGGTTGGTGCGTCCAAGAGATGTCGTGATGGAGCTTGGCGGTGGGATTGGCTACATGTCGTCTCTGGCGGCGCGGGCGTGCCACAAAGGTCGCGTCCACACTTACGAGGCCAACCCAAACCTGCTTCCTTACATGCGCAGCGTTCACGAAGTGAATAAACTCAACAACATTGAGATCAACAACGCGCTGCTCGGCTCCGAATCCGGGCGCGCGACGTTTTACGTCCGCTCCAATTTTCTGTCGTCTTCTCAAACGGCAACACGCGGCGAGGAAGACGTGCAGGAAGTCGAACTCGAGGTCAGAAACGCCAGAGAAGAATGTGAACGGATCAAACCTACAATCTTCATCTGCGACATAGAAGGCGCTGAGGCCGATGTTCTGCCTGCCATGGATCTGTCGACTGTGCGCTCTGCGGTGATCGAACTTCACCCCCAGAACATTGGATCCAAGGGCATTAAAACTGTTTTCGAAGCGATGCAGGCCAACGGTTTGACCTATTTTCCTCGGCTTTCCGTCGCCAAGGTCGTTTGCTTCAAAAGAGACTTCTAAACCGTTGAGGTTTCTGTGCATCCTGACTGTTCGAAATGAGGCGCCGTTCCTGCTTGAATGGATCGCACACCATCGCGCAGTTGGATTCACCGACTTTCTGGTGTTTTCGAACGACTGTCAGGATGGCACCGATACCATGCTCGACCGGCTGCAAGACCTGGGGCAGCTGCGCCATATCCGCAATGATGGCCCCTATGACCAAAGAGGCATCCAGTTCACAGCGCTCAAGACAGCAGAAAAAGAAGATGTAGTAAAAACCGCCGATTGGATCTTGCCGTTGGACGTTGACGAATTCGTCAACATCCACGCGGGTGACGGCACATTGTCAGACTTGCTCGGCGCCCTGCCCGATGCCACTGCGATCACCTTGACCTGGCGTTTGTTCGGCAACGCAGGTCACGTGGCATACCAGGACCTGCCGATACTGGACAGCTTTACAAAATGTGCGCCCGAAATCATGCACTGGCCTTGGCGAAGTGTGATGTTCAAGACGCTCTACCGCAACGACGGAACATACAAAAAAGTCGGCGTTCACCGGCCGCGAAGCCCGGACAAGGCCCGCCTGCCCCAATCCCGATGGTACGACGGGCAAGGCCGCAAATTGCCCGCAGCGTTCAAGACAAAACGCGTTTTTTCCGACTACGGGCGCCCAAATTACAAACTGGTCCAGCTCAACCATTATCCCTTAGGCGCGATGGAATCCTTTGTGTTGAAGTCAGACCGCGGCCGCGCGGTCCATAGCGACGATGTCTTGGGAATGGACTATTGGACCGAGCGTAACTTCAACACGCACTCTGACACCAGCATAAGCCGAATGAAGCCCTCGTCTGCGCCACATCTGGACCGTCTCAAGGCCGATCCACAATTGTCTGACCTGCATGATCGTGCTGTGGCCTGGCGGAAGTCCCGGTTTGAAACACTCATGTTGCAAGCGCCGATGCGCGCCCTTTTTGGCCGGCTTCAGATAACCCCCCCGTCACTGCCAATGTCCCGCGAACAGGCAGATCGTATGATCGCGTTCGGGCTGCGCGCACAAGGCCAGTAAACGATACGCCACAAACTGGCACAACTGTTTCCAAGATTTGGCCGCAATCTGGAAATAGACCATCCCATGCAAAAACCGATCCGCAAGTGGTCGGAGGCATGAGGATTGCAGAATGCAGGATGTGCAGAAAAGTGTAGATGTCTCCTACAAGGACCTCGGTCTGGAGGAATGGAAACGTGCGCTCGAGGATCTGGCCGAAGAGCAAGGCGCATTCCAGCCTCTGGGCGACACCCATTTTGCCGCCTTTGTCGAAGCCGGCAAAACGCTCTTGGTGTCCTTTGAAACCGCCGAAAACATCCGCAACACCTCTGGCAACGCGCGTCCGCTGGGGCATGAGCTTATCCTGACAAACGGATGGTCCAATCTATGCGTTGTCTCGGACGAACAGTCCTGGTTTCGCGACGGGCGCATCTATGGCTACTTTGACCGGTTGATTGACGACGGTTTCTTCGAAGACTTTGATCAGGTTCTGTTTTATGGCGTTGGCGCCTGTGGCTATGCCGCTGCCGCCTATTCCGTGGCCGCGCCAGGGGCAACAGTTCTGGCCATTCAGCCCCACGCATCCATGGACCCCAGATTGACCGAGTGGGACCCTCGCTATCCCGAAGCGCGCCGGCTGAATTTCTCTGACCGGTTTGGCTATGCACCGGACATGCTGGACGCAGCCAAACAGGGTTATGTTGTCTATGACCCTTTCGAAGACCTGGATGCGATGCACGCGTCGCTGTTTAGACGCAGCAACGTCACGCGTTTGCGCGCGCCTCTGGCCGGTGAACAGGTTGACGCAGCCTTTGCCGATATGGGGATTCTTCTACCCCTCATCCAAATGGCCGCAGATGCAGAACTGGACACATTGGGCTATGCACGCCTCTATCGGGCGCGTCGAGAAAACATCGTCTACCTGCGCCGCTTGCTGGCGCGCCTGGACTCACACGAGCGTTTCTACCTCAGCTACGCCTTGTGTCGCCAAATCATTTCCGAACGTACAGCGCCCCATTTCAGACGCCGACTTCGGCATTTGCGCGCCCAGGTCGCCAAAGGAGAATTCCGGGCACCACCAGAAGCCGCCGCAGTCAAACGAGACATCGCCGGCGAAACCCCAGAGCAAAACACCGCTCCCGAGAACTGAGATCTGGTCCAAAGCGCAACCATGTGGTAGCGCACCCGCATGACCAGCAGCCTCACACTCCGCCGCCCCGACGACTGGCATTTGCATCTGCGCGATGGCGCGGTTCTGAATGCCGTTCTACCCGAATCCGCCCGCCATTTTGCACGGGCCATCATTATGCCAAATCTGGTGCCGCCAGTCGTGACCAGCGATGATGCCAAAAGCTATCGGGCCCGCATCCTGGCCGCGCTGCCTGAGGGGATGCAATTCGAGCCTCTGATGACGCTCTATCTGACGGAAAAAACAGATCCTGATGATGTCGAAGCCGCCCATTCCAGTGGTTTGATCAAAGCCGTCAAACTTTACCCCGCCGGCGCCACCACCAATTCCGACAGCGGGGTGCGCGATTTTGACAAGGTTCGCCCGGTATTGGAGCGCATGGCCCAGATCGGTCTGCCGCTTTGTATGCATGGTGAAGTCACAGATGCCGACATCGACATCTTTGACCGCGAGGCGGTTTTTATCGACCGCGTCCTGGACCCTCTGCGCCGCGCGACTCCCGGGCTTCGGGTTGTAATGGAACATATCACCACCTCCCAGGGGGTGGACTACGTCAAAAGCGCAGCAAGCGACCTGGCCGCGACCATCACCACCCATCATCTGGTGATCAACCGCAATCACATACTGGCAGGCGGCATCCGACCGCATTACTACTGCCTGCCTGTCGCAAAACGCGAAGAACACAGGCTGGCCCTGCGTGCAGCGGCCACCAGCGGTGACGCTCGTTTTTTCCTGGGAACGGACAGCGCGCCACATGTGGACCCGCTAAAGGAAATGGCCTGCGGCTGTGCCGGTTGTTTTACCGCAACCAACACCATGAGCGTCCTGGCCCATGTCTTCGAAGAAGAAAACGCACTCGATCAGCTCGAGGCCTTCGCTTCGTTGAACGGCCCCGGCTATTATCGCCTGCCCCCCAACGAACAGACAATCACACTGACACGCGGTGGCCCTGTCTCTTACCCAAGCAAACTGGAAACCGAGGATGGGCCCATCACGGTCTTTGACCCGGGCTTCCCGTTGCACTGGCAGGTTGCCGACTAGCCCAACAGCCGATCCAAACACAACTATGACCAAACACCGGAGCAACCCATGATTCCTTCCACCTACCCCGCCGCTGACGAGATCGCACGCCTGTCCGCCCGGATGCTGTTGGAAATCAAAGCGGTTCACTTCAACGCAGAACAACCATTCACACTCGCCTCTGGCTTGCCATCCCCCACCTATATCGATTGCCGCAAGTTGATTTCTTATCCTCGCATCCGCGCCACCCTGATGGACTTTTTGACCATCACCGTGATGCGCAACGCCGGATTCGAAGCCTTCGACAACATCGCAGGGGGGGAAACCGCTGGCATACCGTTTTCCGCACTGGTTGCCGAACGCATGGCCCTGCCGATGACCTATGTGCGCAAAAAGCCAAAGGGATATGGCCGCAATGCCCGAATCGAGGGCGTAATGAGCGACGGCGAACGGGTATTGCTGGTCGAGGATCTGACGACAGATGGCGGCTCCAAAATCAGCTTTGTCGACGCGATCCGCGACACCGGGGCCATTTGCAATCATACGGCCGTCATCTTTTACTATGGGATCTTCCCGGAAACCTCAAAAACCCTGGGGGATCACGGCATCACATTACACCACCTGTGTACCTGGTGGGATGTTCTTGCCGAAGCCAAACAAAGCGGTGCTTTTGATGAAAACACCCTGAGCGAAGTTGAAACCTTCCTGAACGATCCACGCGCCTGGCAGGCAGCACGGTCCTGACCGGATTTAAGGCAACACGACCAGCAGAAATCGGCTTGGGATAACTTGTGGAGGAATCCGCCGCTCTCCTCGAAAATCTCTAGGTGAGGTAGGCGGGTTCTGTTACCATTCCAGATGTAGTGGGTGGTTTCTGTGGTCTATACCAAAACCGCAGTGTGAGCCGGTTTTATACAATAAATGTCCACAAAGATTTCAAGATAGCCGAATGATGGACTGTCCTTTATCACCCCCGAACACACAATAAGATCCGAGGCGGGCATGAACCAAATTACCGGACTGAATGCGACACAGATTGACCCGAACCCAGAAGAAGCCTTGCCAAATTCGGTAGAGGCTGAACAGCAACTTCTGGGTGCCATCCTGACCAATAATGACGTGTTTGACCGCGTGGCCAGCCTGATCGGACCCCAACATTTCTTTGACCCGGTCCACGCACGGATCTACGAAATTGCATCTGCCCGGATTGCGCGCAACCAATTGGCGTCGCCCGTCACGATGAAAACCTTCATGGAAGATGACGAAGGGCTCAAGGCCCTTGGCGGCCCCGCTTATCTGGCCCGCCTTGCCGGGGCTGCGATCAGTGCATTTGCAGCGCGCGATTATGCTCAGATGATCTATGATCTGGCCATCCGTCGTGAGCTTATCGCCTTGGGCAAAGACATCAGCGCACAGGCCGCTCAGGTCGATGTGGCATCTGAACCCAAAGAGCAGATCGTCGAAGCCGAGCAAAAACTGTACAAACTCGGAGAAATGGGTCAGGCAGAAAGCGGTTTTCAAAGCTTTCTCAAGGCCGTAACTGACGCAGTTAATGTGGCCAATGCCGCATATCAACGCGATGGAGGCTTGGCTGGTATATCAACCGGACTGGTCGATATGGACAAAAAGCTGGGCGGTTTGCACCGCTCGGACCTGCTGATCCTGGCCGGTCGCCCGTCTATGGGCAAGACATCCCTTGCCACCAACATCGCGTTCAACATCGCCAAGGCTTACCGCAAAGGCACATTGCCGGACGGTACCGAAGGCTCTACCGATGGCGGCATCGTCGGGTTTTACTCTCTGGAAATGAGCGCGGAACAGCTCGCCGCCCGGATCCTGTCCGAGGCATCCGAGGTCCCCTCCGAACAGATCCGAAGGGGCGACATGACAGAAACCGAGTTCCGCAAATTCGTCGACGCAGCCAAAACACTCGAAGCCTGCCCGCTATATATCGACGACACACCTGCCCTTCCGATCAGTCAGCTGGCTGCCCGCGCCCGCCGTTTGAAACGGACACATGGGCTGGACTGTCTGATCATCGACTATCTGCAACTGGTTCGCCCCGCCACGGCCAAAGACAGCCGGGTTAACGAGGTCTCCGAAATCACCCAGGGCCTGAAGGCCATCGCCAAAGAGCTCGACATTCCGGTGATCGCCCTGTCCCAGCTGTCGCGTCAGGTCGAATCGCGCGAAGACAAGCGTCCGCAATTGTCAGACCTGCGCGAATCGGGCTCGATCGAACAGGATGCGGATGTGGTCATGTTCGTCTTCCGCGAGGAATATTATGTCGAGCGGGAAAAGCCCTCGGACGACCGGTTGGACGAAATGGCCGCCTGGCAAGAGCGCATGGAACGTCTGCATGGCAAGGCCGAAGTGATCATCGGCAAGCAACGACATGGCCCCATCGGCTCGGTCGAGTTGAGCTTTGAGGGGCAGTTCACGCGCTTTGGAAACCTTGCACGGCCCTGGCAGCAGGAAGACAATGAATATTGATCGCAGCAGCCAATTCCCCTGCGCCAGCACATCAAATCCGGCCCCACAACCCTCGGCAATTTCTTGCGACAAAAACGCGAAATCAGCTCTGCCGCGCACAAAGCCGACACTGGGTGAGCTTTCCCCCTTGACGCCATGTGGCGGAGTGTCAGAACGGGTCGCATGGCGACGGGACATCTGACAATCGACCTGACAGCGGTCGTACAAAACTGGCGTTCATTGGACGCAATGACAGCCTGCGAAACCGCAGCTGTGGTCAAGGCAGATGGCTATGGCCTCGGCGCGGCGCGTGTCGCGCATGCCCTGGCCCAGGCAGGCGCGCGCAGGTTCTTTGTGGCAACGGCCCAAGAGGGCGCCATCGTGCGCAAGGCCCTGGGCCCCGGCCCGATGATCGGCGTGTTCTCTGGCCATATGGAGGGGGATACAGCCACCCTTCGCGATCATGCCCTGACTCCGATGCTGAATTCTGTAGACCAGATGCTACGTCACGTAGAAAGCTTGGCCGGCCATGACTTCGGTGTTCAGCTAGACACCGGTATGAATCGCCTTGGGATGGAAGCCGGCGAATGGGCCGCGCTGCGGGACATTGCGCTGGACCTGAACCCGGTTCTGATCATGTCGCACCTGGCGTGTGCAGACGCGCCCGATCATCCGATGAACATGCAACAATTGCAGGTGTTCTTGCAACTGACCAATGGCTTGGATGTGCCCCGGTCACTGGCCGCCACTGGCGGATTGTTGTTGGGCGAAGCGTTCCACTTTGATCTGACCCGGCCCGGCGTCGGGCTTTACGGTGGAATGCCATTTGAGGAATCCTGGCAGGTCGTCCGCCTGGACCTGCCTGTGATCCAGATCCGCGATGTTCAGCCAGGTGAAACTGTCGGTTATGGAAACACCTGGACCGCAGCGGTCCCATCGCGCATCGCCACCGTTTCCGCAGGTTATGCGGATGGTCTGCTGCGCGGAATCGGTGATCGGATTTCCCTATTCTCGAATGGTATTTCCTGCCCCATTCGTGGCCGAATTTCGATGGACCTGATCACGGTCGATGTCACCTCTCTTCCAAAACCGCCAGCTTACCTGACAATTCTCGGAGAAGAGAACACCGTCGACGCACTCGCCGACGCGGCCGACACGATTGGATACGAAATCCTGACATCACTCGGTCCGCGCTATACCAGAGCCTATTCAACATGAACGTTTTGCTCCCCATTGCGCTGATCGGACGGTCTGTGCTCAGGCTACTGGCATCGCTTGGACGGATCAGCCTGTTTATGCTGCAAGCGATCAGCCACATCCTGCGGCCACCGTTCTACCCCAAAGAGTTTCTGAATGCCCTGCTGAACATCGGCTGGCTGTCCCTGCCTGTGGTCGGGCTGACGGCCATTTTCACCGGTGGCGCACTGGCCTTGCAGATCTATTCCGGCGGCGCGCGTTTCAACGCCGAGGCCGTTGTGCCGCAGATCGTCGCCATCGGCATGGTACGAGAGTTGGGGCCGGTTTTGGTGGGGTTGATGATTGCGGCCCGCGTCACCTCCTCGATTGCGGCCGAGATTGCCACGATGAAGGTGACCGAACAGATCGACGCCCTGGTCACGCTGTCAACCAATCCGATGAAATATCTGACCGCCCCGCGCCTGCTGGCCGCACTGATCACAGTTCCGCTTTTGGTCGCCATCGGAGATCTGATTGGCATCGCCGGCGGATACCTGGTGGCCACCCAAAATCTGGGCTTCAACCCCGTGGCATACCTACAAAACACCATCAATTTCCTGGAACCGCTGGATGTCATTTCCTCGCTGGTCAAAGGCGCCGCCTTTGGCGGAATCGCGGCTTTGATGGGCTGTTACTATGGGATGAACTCAGGCCGTGGCGCCCAAGGTGTCGGCCAGGCAACCAAGGCCAGTGTCGAGGCGGCAGCAGTGCTCATTCTCGCTGCAAACTTTGTTCTCACGGGGGTCTTTTTCTCGATATGATCCACCTGGAAAATGTTCATAAATCCTTTGGCAACAACGCGGTACTCAGAGGTTTGAACCTTGATGTCGCCAAGGGAAGTTCGATGGTGATCATCGGCGGTTCGGGCACCGGCAAATCCGTTGCGCTCAAATGCGTTCTGGGCCTGATCCAACCTGATCGCGGCCAGATCACCGTCGATGGCAATGACGTCGGCTCGGGCGACCGAGACGCCTTTCTCGCGCGTTTCGGCATGTTGTTTCAGGGCGGCGCCCTGTTTGATTCCTTGCCGGTTTGGCAAAACGTGGCATTTCGCCTTTTGCGTGGCTCGCTCAAACGCCCAGCAGACGAAGCGCGCGAGATTGCCGTGGAAAAACTGCGCCGGGTCGGTCTGAAACCCGAGGTCGCCGATCTGTTTCCCGCCGAACTCTCCGGCGGCATGCAGAAACGTGTTGGGTTGGCCCGCGCGATTGCTGCCGACCCAGAGATCATCTTTTTCGATGAACCAACAACCGGGCTGGATCCGATAATGTCCGGGGTTATCAACGCGTTGATCCGTGAAATTGTTGTGGAAATGGGTGCAACAGCCATGACGATCACCCATGATATGTCCTCTGTAAGGGCAATTTCCGACAATGTAGCAATGCTGCACGGTGGGGTCATCCAATGGACCGGGCCAGTGGCCGACATGGATCATTCCGGCGACCCCTATCTGGACCAATTTATCCATGGCCGCGCCGAAGGCCCAATCGAAGCGGTCCGCTAAACCACAATGCAAAACACTTGACTTAAAAAGGCGTTCGGTGAGTCAGGTTTTTCACTTTGTATAACAGGCCGTCGCAATCACGGCGCCGGGTCATTCGGGCCCTTCACTTGTGCACGGATTGCGCCGCGCCTAGGTAGGATGCCATGTTTCTACGTATTTTGACCCTGTCCTTGCTCATCCTCTACCCAGTGGCCTGGTTTGCCCCTTTGATGCGGGCCGGCCTGTTACCGCTTTTTGGGTTGAGCGAAATTTCAGTGATTTCCGGGCTCCAATCGCTTTGGAAATCCGATGTCATACTGGCGTTGCTGGTCACGCTTTTTGCCCTCTTCGCCCCGTATTTGAAAACCATAGGGACCGCCCTGGTGCAATGGCAGCTGCTGGACGCCAGAGCGATGCCCGCCCTCCACATTCTGGGCAAACTGGCTATGGCAGATGTATTCCTGATCGCGCTCTACATAACCGTGGTCAAGGGCATCGGTGTCGGGCGTCTAGAAACCGCCTGGGGGCTTTACATGTTCACCGCCTGCATTCTGACCAGCATCACAATCGGCATATTCACCGAAAAAAGCGGGTTGAACCGGCCGGCACAGTCAGCCACCTAGGGGCATGGCCAAATCCAGTCGCTTTGTCTGTTCGTCCTGCGGATCCGTCACCTCTAAATGGTCGGGCCGGTGCGAAGCATGCAAGGAATGGAACTCCATCAGCGAAGAGGCCCCGCTGACCACAGGCCCTGGCAAGAAAACCATGGGCGTCGCCCGCGGCCGTACCGTCACGCTCAGCGACCTGCAAACACAAGAGGCCCCTCCCCCCAGAACCCAAAGCGGTCTGGCCGAGGTTGATCGCGTCCTGGGCGGCGGGCTGGTGCCTGCCTCTGCCATTCTGGTGGGCGGTGATCCCGGGATCGGGAAATCGACATTGCTGTTGCAGGCTGCCTCTGCCTGGGCCCGGCGCGGATTGAAATGCATCTATTTTTCAGGCGAAGAATCCAGCGCGCAGGTTCGTATGCGCGCCGCGCGCCTTGGCCTGTCGGACGCGCCTCTGCGTTTGGGGGCGGAAACTGCCTTGCGCGATATCCTGACGACGCTAGAGGCCGAAAACTGCGAACTGGCCATAATAGACTCGATCCAAACCATGTGGCTGGACACAGTCGAAAGCGCGCCAGGGTCCGTCAGCCAGGTCAGGGCCGCCGCGCATGAACTGACCAGCTTTGCCAAACGGCGCGGTATGTCCGTCATCATGGTCGGTCATGTCACCAAAGACGGCCAGATTGCCGGTCCACGTGTTGTCGAACACATGGTCGACACGGTGCTCTATTTCGAGGGCGAACGCGGCCATCAATTCCGCATACTACGGGCCGTGAAAAACCGATTTGGACCCGCCGACGAAATCGGCGTGTTCGAAATGACAGGCGGCGGTTTGGCCGAAGTCTCCAACCCCTCGGCCCTCTTCCTGACGGATCGCGGCGAACCTGCCCCAGGGTCGGCCGTTTTTGCGGGCATCGAAGGCACGCGCCCCGTACTGGTCGAATTGCAGGCCCTGGTCGCGCCGACACCCCATTCTCAACCGCGTCGTACTGTTGTCGGCTGGGATGGCGGGCGGCTGGCAATGATTCTTGCGGTGCTCGAGTCCCGTTGCGGTATCCCGTTTACCGGGCTTGACGTCTATCTGAACGTCGCCGGAGGTCTGCGGATCAGCGAACCAGCCGCCGACCTGGCCGTCGCAGCAGCCTTGCTCAGTGCCCGCGAAGACACAGCATTGCCCGCGGAAACAGTTATTTTCGGCGAAATCAGCCTATCCGGAGCCCTTCGCGCCTCCCCTCAGACCGAAAACAGGTTGAAAGAAGCGCAAAAACTTGGTTTCACCTCGGCCATCGCCCCGGCTGGCGGCAAAGAGGCCGCAACGGGTGGGCTAAGTCTGTTTCGACCGGCTGACCTGACACAATTTGTGGGTGACATTTTTGGCGCCGGATAACGGCGGGAAAGCGGGCAGGAGTATATGGAAGGCTTCACTATCATCGACGGTGTCGTCGCTCTGGTTATCGTGGTATCGGCGTTGCTGGCTTACTCCCGCGGCCTCGTGCGCGAGGTTATGGCCATTTTGGGTTGGGTTGCGGCTGCGGTCGTGGCCTTTATTTTTGCCCCTCAGGTCGAACCCCTGATGCGCGAAATACCCTATGTCGGCGAACAATTCCTGGCCGATAGCTGCGACCTCAGAATCATCGCCGCTTTTGCAACGGTCTTTGCGGGCGCGCTGATTGTGGTGTCCTTTTTCACCCCCCTGTTTTCCAGCCTTGTGCAACGCTCTGCCCTGGGCGGAATCGATCAGGGTGCCGGGTTTCTCTTTGGCGTGGCCCGAGGGATGTTGCTGGTTGCCGTGGCCTTCTTTGTCTACGACGCAGCCATCACAACGCAAAGCTTCACCATCGTCGACGAAAGCCGCTCCACTCAGGTGTTTTCGCGTTTGTCCCAATCGCTGCAGGAACAAGATCCACAAGATACAGTGGCTTGGGTAAAACTGAAGTTCGACGAATTGGTAAGCGTTTGTCAGCCTCAGTAAGCGCGCGTTTGTGATCCGATCACAGGGCAATCAGCCGGTCTCGGTTCGATCCGGCGCCTGTCACGCTGCGGTGCGGCAACATAACTCGCAATCCGGCAACCAGAAATATGATCGTTTCGTGACACGGTCGATACAAGCCGATACAAGAAACCCGAAATGGTAACGGATTCGGAGCTGCCTGTGTCTGCCCAGTTGCCCCTAGAGCACCCGTTTGACGACGATAAACTTCGCGAAGAATGCGGAGTTTTCGGAACAATCGGCGTCCAGGACGCCGCAAATTTTGTTGCTCTGGGTCTGCACGCCCTGCAACACCGTGGTCAGGAGGCTGGCGGCATCGTCAGCCACGATCCGGAACAGGGCTTCAATTCGGCGCGCCGATTTGGCTATGTCCGTGACAACTTTACCAAAGCGTCATTGATGCAAAGCCTGCCCGGCCCTCTGGCCATCGGCCATGTCCGCTATTCCACATCCGGAACCAAAGGACCGACTGCAATCCGCGATGTGCAGCCCTTCTTTGGCGAGTTCAGCCTGGGTGGCGCCGCTGTTGCGCATAACGGCAATATCACCAATGCCGATGCCCTGCGGCGCGAATTGATCGAACGTGGCTCGATTTTTCAAAGCTCCTCGGACAGCGAATGCATCATTCACCTGATGGCGCGATCCTTCCAGAAATCCATTCCTGAACGTATGGAAGAGGCCCTGCGCCGGGTAGAGGGCGCCTTTTCGATCGTTGCCATGACCGGGAGCGAGCTGATCGGGATCCGGGACCCATTGGGCGTCAGACCGCTGGTTCTGGGCCAGCTGGGCGATGGTTGGATACTCAGCTCGGAAACCTGTGCACTTGATATCATCGGTGCCAATTTTGTCCGTGACATCAAGCCTGGCGAAATGGTGGTCATCACCGAAGCAAACGGAATCGAAAGCCATTTTCCATTCCGTCAGCGCAAGTCCCGCTTCTGTATTTTTGAACATGTGTATTTCTCGCGCCCCGATTCAATCCTGGGTGGGCGCAGCGTATACGAAACCCGCGAATCCATCGGCCGTGAGCTGGCCAAGGAAAGCCCGGTAGACGCAGACCTGGTTTGCCCTGTGCCTGACAGCGGAACGCCGGCAGCGATTGGTTATGCGGCGCAATCAGGCATTCCCTACGGAATGGGGATCATACGCAACCAATACATGGGCCGGACGTTCATCGAACCAACGGAACAGATCCGCAATATGGGCGTGCGTCTCAAACTCAACGTGAACCGGGCGCTCATCCGGGACAAACGCGTCATTCTGGTCGATGACTCGGTTGTGCGTGGCACCACATCGCGCAAAATCAAGGAAATGATCCTGGATGCCGGCGCCCGCGAAGTACATTTCCGCATCGCCTCCCCACCTACGGCCTGGCCCTGTTTTTATGGGGTCGATACGCCTCAGCGTGAAAAACTACTGGCCGCGACCATGAGCGAAGATGAAATGTGCCAGCATCTGCAAGTGGATTCGCTGAAGTTTATTTCGCTGGACGGTCTCTACCGCGCAGTCGGAGAAGCAGAAGGGCGCGATCCCGCCAGCCCGCAATATTGCGACGCTTGCTTCTCCGGAGAATACCCCGTGGAACCATCCGACATGATGGAACGCGGATTTCAGCTTAAAACCGCCGCTGAATAAACGGCGGTCACACCCGAAAAATCTGGCTGGATAATTAAGCGAGGCGACCCAAGCCTCGCAGCTCAGATCTGTTGTGGCCCCATCCGGCAGCGGCTTTGCCCAGCTTCCGGATCGCCACTCCCCCATTTGTCGCCAGGCCCTGTTCTACCGGCTGAACGGTTCCCAGGCCCGGCGTTACTCTGCGGCCTGAGGCGGTTCATCAACATGAGCCACCCGGGCGCCCGCCTTGTTTGTGGTAACCACACCCAGCGACTTCAATTTGCGATGCAGCGCGCTGCGTTCCATCCCCACAAAGCTGGCCGTGCGGCTGATATTTCCGCCAAACCGGTTAATCTGCGTCAACAGATATTCCCGTTCAAACGCTTCTCTGGCTTCACGCAGCGGCAGGGTTGCCAAGGTCCCCGACAGCACCACACGCCCCTCTTCCGAGGTTTTTTCCTCTTCGTTCGGCAACTCCCGTGCCTCAACGGGTCCGCTTCCATCGCCCAGGATCAGGACGCGTTCGATCAGATTTTTCAACTGGCGCACGTTTCCGGGCCAAACCATCGTCTGCAACAATGTGATCGCTTCTTCGCTCAACACGCGCAAGGGCAGCCCCTGTGACGCGTTGAATGCCCCGATGAAATGCTCTGCCAGTTGCGGAATATCCTCTCGCCGCTCTTCCAGGGACGGCACGGCAATCGGAACGACATTCAACCGGTGATACAGTTCCTGGCGGAACCGTTCTGCTGCGATCTCATGCTCCAGATCGCGGTTCGTCGACGATATCACGCGCAGATCAACCCGCACCTTGTCTGCCCCGCCAACGCGCTGAAACTGCTGATCCACCAGAACCCGCAGGATCTTGGACTGAGTGCCCAGCGGCATGTCCGCCACTTCGTCAAAATACACCACGCCGCCATGGGCCTGTTCCAACAGACCCGGCTCGATCCCGCGATCCGCCGTTTCACGGCCAAACAAGACCTCTTCCATCCGCTCGGGTTCAATACTGGCACAGTTGACAGTCACGAAGGGTGCATCAACCCGGTTGGAGTTGGCATGAATATAGCGCGCTGCGATTTCCTTGCCTGAACCGGCAGGCCCGGTCAGCATCACACGCCCATTGGATTTCGTGACCTTCTCCAACTGTGTCAGAAGGGTGCGGAACGCCGCGCTCGAACCGATCATATCGGCGCTCGCAGAATCCCGGCGTTTGAGACTGCTGTTCTCGCGACGCAGACGCGATGTCTCCATCGCCCGCCGGATCACCACCAGCAATTGATCAATATTGAACGGCTTCTCGATAAAGTCATAGGCCCCCTGCTTGATCGCAGCGACCGCAATTTCAATGTTGCCGTGCCCCGAAATGATCACCACAGGAACGTCCGGATTGTCGCGTTTGACGGTCTTCAGAATGTCAATTCCGTCCATCGCACTGTCTTTGAGCCAGATATCCAAAATCAAAAGCCCCGGCGGTTCGGCATTGATCGCAGTCATACAATCCTGCGAATTTCCTGCCAGACGGGTTGCGTACCCTTCATCTTCCAGAATGTCCGAGATCAACTCCCGGATGTCGCGTTCGTCGTCCACGATCAGAATATCGCTCATGTTTTACCTGCTTCCACCGTTCTGGTTTGTTGATTTACGTCGCCCGGCGCCAGACGGATGACCGCCATCGCACCGGCATGAGAATTGCCTTCAAACATGGGCGCATCTTCCAACACCAAAGTGCCGCCATGTTCTTCGATGATCTTCTTGACGATTGGCAGGCCCAGGCCCGTCCCTTCGTCCCGTGTTGTCACATAGGGTTCGAACAAACGCGCCCGATCCACCGGCAGTCCGATACCATTGTCCGCAATCCGGATTTCAATCCTGCCGTCAGGTTGATCACCGGGGGCGATCATCGTCACATGTACTTCTGGGACAAAACCATCAGGCGCCCCCTTTTTGCGCAAGGATTCAATGGCTTCTCCGGCGTTCTTAACCAAATTCATCAAAGCCTGAGACATCATCGTCGCGTCAATATCCGCCACCACATCGCCCTCGGGCAGGTCAGATCGGATCGCCACATCGGGTTGCCCGGATTGCTGCAGCAACACGACATCCCGCAAAAGTTGCGCAATGTCTTCCTCACGCCGCTCCGGCTCTGGCATACGCGCGAATTTCGAAAACTCGTCCACGATGCGGCGCAGATCGTTGGTCTGGCGCACAATGACGTCTGTCATTGCTTCCAGTTTGTCACCATCAACCTCAAGCTGGGGCAAAAACTTGCGTTTGATCCGTTCGGCGCTCAATTGAATTGGGGTCAGAGGGTTCTTGATTTCATGGGCAATCCGACGCGCCACATCCCCCCAGGCGGCCATACGTTGCGCGCTGACCAGATCGGTCACATCATCAAAGGCAACAACATATCCCTCCAGGGCGCCCTCCTCTCCGCGCCGCGTCGACATCCGAACCAACAGGTTCTCCTGCCGCCCGGCCCGGGTCACGCGCACCTCGCTTTGCAAAACTTCGCCGGAGCCATTGCGCAACTTGTGAAAAAGGCCACCAAACTCCGGTACAGCCACAGCCAGGGCCAGCATCTCTTGATCGCTGGACCAGTCCAGCAATCGCCGGGCCGAGCGATTGACAAAGGTCACCCGCCCCTCGGGGTCCAACCCCACAACTCCTGAGGTGACCGAACTCAGGACCGAGTCGAACAACCGCCTCCGGCGCTCAATCTGCTGGGTGTTATCCAGCAAGGTCTGACGCTGCCCCTTCAGCTGGCGGGTCATCTGATTGAAGTACCGGCCCAGCATGGCGATTTCATCGTCGCCGTCTTCTTCTGTGACCTGCACGTCCAAATCGCCAGTTCCGACCCGCTGCGCAGCCCCCGCCAGCCGCCCAACCGGGCGCGACAGCCGCTCCGCAAACCAAAGCCCCAGCCAGATCGCCGCCAGAATCAGGATCGCCGCAAAGCCCAGATAAATCAGGCCAAATTCAAACAGCACCCGGCCTCGTTCACTCTCTAACTGGTGATACAGGCGCACCGTTTCCTTTGTTTCATCCAACAGACTCAGGATTTCGCCATCCACCTCGCGGCTGACATAGAGAAACCGGTCCACAAACGCATCCAGCGGCACCAAGGCGCGAAATTCGTTGTTGTCCCAATCCTCGATGACGTGAAATCCATCCTCTCCGGCAATCACAAAGCTTTCGGCATTTGGTTTTTCAAAATCGAACAGATACGAACGCTCTCCCCGCGTCCTGATCTCTCCGGTTCCGTCAATAATATATGCTTCACTCAGACCGCGCTGGATCTGTGGTTGCGCCTGCGTCAACACAACCCGGATCTGCCCGTCGCTCATGTAAAAATCGCGGCCACGGCTGGCGTCTATGAAACGGGCCAACGCCAATGCGTCTTCGGCCAACCCATCACGCTGCTCTGTCTCATAGGCTTCGGCGGCCGCCAGCGAAGACCCAACAACCTGGCGCACCCGCTCTGAAAACCATCCCTCCAGACCGATATTCACGGTCAGACCGGCAAACACCGCGACAATAACCGTCGGAATCAGGGCCAATAGCGCAAAAACGCCAGCCAGCCGCAAATGCAGCCGTGACCCGGCCGATTTCGCGCGCCGCGCCGCCACCAGCCGCCCCACCTGCCCCAGCACCAGCGCCGCCACAACAAGCGTATAAACCAGGTCCGCCAACAGCACGAACCGCAGCGAGGTCGACGCCGCGTTTTGCTGCAAGGGCCCCAGCACCAAAAAGGTCGCCAACACCAGCACTGGCCCAAGAACGACCAAACCCAGCGTGGCAAAGTTTTGCGCACGCCGAGTCCGTCGCCATCGCGACAATGAAAACAGAAATGATCTCTGTGACCGGGTTGCCACCCGCACGCCTCATAGTTCATGTGCTGCCGAAGCAGCATACCGCCATATATTGTGGTCTATCCCGATAGTGAGACCGGGCCGCCACGGTTATGTGACGTTTTTACATCAATTTGCGGCGGCGTGTCACCTGAATATCGAGGTCATTAATCTTCTTACGCAAAGTATTTCGGTTGATTCCCAGCAAATCAGCACATTTCGCCTGATTTCCCCCCGTCGCATCCAATGCGATTTCAATCAGCGGCAACTCCATTTCACGCAAGATACGCGCATATAGCCCCGGAGGCGGCAACAACGCGCCATGCAGGTCGAAGTACCGCTTCAGATGGCGCGCCACCGATTCGGTCAGACGTTCAGTATCCGTCCCGGTCAGAACCGGGGCCGTTCCGGGCTGATTGCCCAGCACCATCTCGATTTCGGTCCGCGCAATCTCTTCTGCCTGACTGGTCAACAGCAATCGACGGACCGCGTTTTCCAACTGGCGCACATTGCCGGGCCAACTATAGGCGCGCAGCAATTCTTCACCCTCATCGCTCAAACGCCGCCGCGGCGCGCCTTCCAGCTCGGCGCGGTTCAGAAAATGCCGCGCCAAAAGCGGGATGTCATCAACCCGTTCGCGCAAGGCCGGCACCTGGATAATCGCACTGCTCAGACGGTAATACAGATCCTGGCGAACTCTGCCCTGCGCCAGTTCTTCGCTCAGATCTGTCGTGCTGGCGGCCATGAAACGGGGCACGTGTTCGCCGGGCGCATCGATCATCCGCACGATCCGGCCCTGCACATCAGGCTCCACATCGCCAATCCCATCAATCAACAAGGATCCGCCCTTGACCCGGGCCAGAACCCGCGCCGGACCTTCGATATCGCGCAGATCAGCGGCCGTCACCGTTACAAATGGCAACGTGCGCCGGTCCGAAAAGTCATGGATCGCCCGCGCAATCAGGGATTTTCCCGTTCCGCTTTCACCGGTCAAGAGAACGGGCATATCCGTGTTCATGACCCGCGCAACCAGGCGATACAACGCCTGCATGGCCTGGGTGCGCCCGACCAGCGGCAAATCCTCGGGGCGGTCCGATTCCTCGACCGGAGCCCCGGCCCTGACGCGCCGGTTGCTGTCCAGCGCCCGCGACGTGCGCTTCATCAAATCCGGCAGATCAAACGGTTTGGGCAGATAGTCGAACGCTTCGGCCTCGGCGGCCTGTATCGCGGTCATAATTGTATTCTGCGCCGAAATCACAATCACCGGCAGGCCCGGGCGATCCTGCGAAATCTTGGGCAACATCTCCAGCCCATTGCCATCGGGCATCACCACATCCGTGATCACCGCATCGCCTTTCCCTTCGCCGACCCAACGCATCAGCGTGGTCAGCGAACTGGTGGCATGAACGCGGCATCCCGCCCGGGTCAACGCCTGGGTCAGAACGGTGCGGATTGTACGATCGTCATCTGCAACCAGAACTGTGCCATCCATCAGACAGTCTCCTTTTTGGATTGTTGTGTGTCGCGTGGCCGACGCGGCAAAGACAGGCGGAACACCGTGCGACCCGGCACCGAAGAGACCGAGATCCATCCACCGTGATCCGAAACAATTTTACTCACCAACGCCAGGCCCAGCCCGGTTCCGTTTTCCCGACCAGACACAAACGGGTCGAAAATCTCTTCTCGAATTTTCTCGGGCAGACCAGGGCCATCATCAATGATCTCAACCTGCAAGGGCAGCGATTGCCCCTGCCCGTCCTTGCGACGTAGCCGGAACGCGTGCTCGAAATAGGTGTGGATCCGTATCGTCCCGCCCTTCGGATCGGCCGCCTCAGAGGCATTTTTCAACAGGTTCAGCACCACTTGCAGCAGCTGGTCACTGTCCCCCCAGGCCGCAGGCAACGATGGGTCGTAGTCCTCTACGATTGTCATATGCCCACCAAAACCCAGCAACGCAGACCGACGCGCCCGATCCAACACATCATGCAGATTGACTTCGCTCAGTTCAGGCGGGCTCAGATTGCCAAACTGCTCTACCTGCTCCAGCAGTTTCACAATGCGGCGACTTTCGGCCACGATCAGATCCGTCAGCTCCAGATCCTCTGGCGCCAGGTTCATACTCAGCAATTGAGCCGCACCGGTGATCCCGGCCAGGGGATTCTTGATCTCATGGGCCAGCATCTCGGCCATGCCAATGGCCGATTGCGCCGAGGACCGCACAGCCTGACTCCGATGCACCCGGGCCGCCAATTCGCGTGGCGCCACTAACAACAACCACAAATTCGGGTTTTGCCCCAAAGGCGCAAAATTCAACTCGCACAGCATCGGCGCCCGGTTGCCCGGCCCAATGTCGACATCATTCACAAACAACGGAGTTCCCGTCGACCTGGCCCGCGCCAGCGCCTCTTCCAATGGCGCATCGACCGCCAGTTGGTCCCAAACAGGCACCCCGGCCAACGCCCGCGAAGACGTGTTCAAGAAAAACTCTGCCGCCGGGTTCGTATCCTGAATCAGATCCTGCGCATCAATCAGCAGAGCCGGAATTGGCAACGAGGCCCAGATATCCTGATCGTCCATTATGCCGCCGTCCGTTCGTTTTCACCCAGCGCATCAGGCAACAGCCCGATCACGCTTTTCGGATCTACCCCGGTCAAAACGGCACGGCGCATCGCTGCACCTGTCCCAGCCTGATCCATATACCACCCCAGATGTTTACGGGCGACGCGGCCGCCCAGTTTGATGCCATAAAACGCCAACATCGCTTCGTAATGCCCGATGACCATGTCGCTCAGGTCGCGTCCCGCGGGCACAACAGGCGCTGCAGTGCCCCACAAGGCATGACCAATCTGCGCCAACAACCAGGGCCGCCCCTGGGCGCCCCGACCAACCATGACGCCGTCAGCGCCGGATTGCTTCAACGCATTGGCCGCGTCCTGCGGGCCTTGGATGTCCCCATTCGCAATCAGCGGAATCTTCACAGCCTCTCGCACCGTCCGAATCGCCTGCCAATCTGCGCGCCCTTTGTAAAACTGACACCGGGTGCGCCCGTGGATCGTCACCATGGCGATTCCGGCGTTTTCGGCGCGGGCCGCCACGTCCGCCGCGTTCAGGCAATCGT
This sequence comes from Marinibacterium sp., assembly GCA_034670145.1. Lineage (GTDB taxonomy): Bacteria > Pseudomonadota > Alphaproteobacteria > Rhodobacterales > Rhodobacteraceae > HXMU1420-2. Next base: position 47,955 of record JAXMOA010000017.1, on the reverse strand, counting down.
GGTCCCAACCCAGCCGCGTTTTCAAAGTGACTGGCACATCCACCGCCTCGACCACCGCTTCGATCAAACGCAACGCATGATCCGGGGTCTTCAACAACGCAGAGCCAGAATATCCGCCAACCACCTTCTTTGCCGGGCATCCCATGTTGATGTCGATGATCCGCGCGCCCTGCGCCTCAACCATCCGCGCCGCCTCGGCAATCCAATAGGGATCACGCCCGGCCAACTGAACGGCCGTGTTTTCGACATCCGCACCCAATTCCGCCCGCTCGCGCACGCCCGGCTTGGCCTGAACCATTTCCTGGCTGGCGACCATCTCACTCACCACCAGCCCCACACCAAAACGGGCCACCAGATCGCGCAAAGGACGATCGGTGATCCCCGCCATTGGGGCCAGCAAAACAGGCAGAGAGAGTGAGCTTTTGGGCAGAGCAACTGCCATTCGAGGATTCCTTGTGCGAATAATCATTCGGTAATCGCTACACCAAGGACAGGCAATGCGCGCACCTTGGTTCCTCGCACAAAATTCGGGCGTCGCTGAAAAATTAGGCAAATACGCCAGGGGCCGTTGTGCATTTTCTGGCCACATGCCCCGGCACAGCGTCTTGCGGCAACGGCAATTTTCCGTCTATTTAGGCGCTTGCCTGCCCCTTGAACCCTGAAAGGCATGGAATGACCACTGCCGCTCTCATTGTCGCTGCAGGCCGCGGTGTGCGGGCCGGTGGCGGCATGCCGAAACAATGGCGTCCCCTGGCCGGCAAACGCGTGCTCGATTGGACCATCGCCCAGTTTCGGGCCGCTTCCACCATTGACACGATCGCCCTGGTCCTGTCGCAGGGCGATCTGGCCAATGGGGCCGACTTCAAGGACCAGGGGATTGTTCTGGCAACCGGGGGCGTGGACCGGGCCAGCTCGGTGCGCAACGGGCTAGCGGCCTTGCAAGGCTGCGGCGTGACGCGCGTGCTCATCCATGACGCGGCGCGCCCCTGCGTTCCGGTGGATCTGATCAATGCGGTTGCCCATGCGCTTGCAACCCACCCCGCCGCTGCGCCCGGCCTGCCCATCACCGATGCCCTGTGGACCGCCAGCCAGAACCAGGTCACCGGCACCCAGGACCGCGCCGGTCTTTTCGCAGCGCAGACTCCGCAGGGGTTTCACTATGATGCTATCGTTCAAGCACATGAAACCTACAACGGCCCCGCCCTCGACGACGTCGAAGTCGCACGCGCTGCCGGCCTGCCGATTGCGATTGTGCCAGGCGATACTGACAATCTAAAGATCACACTGCCAGGCGACTTCGTCCGGGCCGCACGCATATTGGAGGGCAAGATGGATATTCGCACAGGCACAGGGTTCGATGTGCACCGGTTCGGCCCCGGTGATCAGGTCATCCTGTGCGGAGTATCGGTGCCACATGACTTTGGCTTGCAGGGGCACTCTGACGCTGATGTGGGCATGCATGCGGTCACAGACGCCATTTACGGCGCTCTGGCCGAAGGCGACATCGGACGCCATTTCCCCCCGTCAGACCCGCAATGGAAAGGCGCCGACAGCGCCGTTTTCCTGCGACACGCCGTCGATCTGGCCCTGGGGCGGGGCTATACAATCTCAAACGTGGATTGCACATTGATCTGCGAACGCCCCAAGATCGGCCCACACGCCGCTGCCATGCAGGACAGGATGAGCGAGATCATGACCCTGGCCCGTGACCGTATATCAATCAAGGCCACCACCAGCGAACGCCTCGGATTTACCGGGCGCGAGGAAGGCATCGCCGCTCAGGCCGTCGCCACCTTGGTGCGGGTATGATGCGGCTTGCGACAGCCATCGGCACCGTCTTTGGCGTCGGGTACATGCGTCCGGCCTCGGGCACATGGGGATCTGCGGCCGCCTTGCCCCTGGGGTGGGGCCTGCATCAACTGGGCGGCTTTCCACTGCTGCTCAGCGCCTGTGTCATCGCCTTTCTGGCAGGCTGGTGGGCGACCGCCATCATGGTCGCAAACCAGACAGACCAGGACCCCAGCGAAATTGTTGTGGACGAAGTGCTGGGCCAATGGATCGCCCTGCTGCCGCTCTCTTACCCGGCATGGCAGATGGGGCTCGACATCACCCGGCTCTGGCCTGGCTGGATCGCAGCCTTTGTTCTGTTTCGCCTGTTCGACATCTGGAAACCCGGACCAATCGGTCGGATCGACCGCAAGGGCGGCCCCTTTTCGGTCATGGCAGATGATGCCCTGGCCGGCATGTTGGCCGCCTTGGGCGTCTTGCTGCTGGCTGGCCTCTGGCACGGAGTAATGGCCCTATGACACCCGCAGACCTGCTCAACCGCGCCCGCGAATCCGGCCTGATGATCGCCACCGCCGAAAGCTGCACAGGCGGTCTGGTCGCCGCTGCACTGACCGAAATCGCCGGCGCCTCGGACGTATTCGAACGCGGATTTGTGACCTACACGAACCAGGCCAAACAAGAGATGCTGGGCGTACAGGCCGACACCCTGAATGCCTATGGCGCTGTCTCAGAGCAGGTCGCCGCTGAAATGGCGTCCGGCGCATTGGCAGCAAGCGGCGCGCAAATGGCTGTTTCGATCACCGGCATCGCCGGCCCCGGCGGATCAGAGTTCAAGCCCGAGGGCCGCGTCTGTTTCGGACTGGCCCAAACCGGCCATCAAACAACCACCCAAACCATAGAGTTTGGCGCCCTCGGTCGCTCAAACGTCAGGCAAGCCGCCTGTAATCACGCCCTGATGCTTCTGTTTGATGCGCTGAGCTGACCTAAAACCACCCAACCTCAAGCCTCGCTGACACAGCGCCCCAGATCACCAGCCCGCCCCTCGCCCCGGAACAACGACCAGATCGCATCGACCTGCGATCCGCCAATCAAGGCGGCCGCCTTGGCCCGGACCCGGGCCTCGCGATCCGCCAAAGTCATCGGCGCCAGCAAATCATGCTCTGCCTCCAACCGGGCCCCATCCCGACGAAGCAAGCGCAGCACAGCTTGCGTCTCGCTCAGACTGTCATCTTCGCGCACCACGATCCGCTCGCGCAATTCAACCAGCGCCGGATCGACACAGATCGCATCCTGATAGCTGTCCAGCCGGGCCGTATCATGACCCAACGCATGCATCGCCAGAACAGTCCGATAGCTGAATTTCGCCCCCAGCCCGGTCTCGGGCGCCAATTGGTTGCACACGCTCATCCATCGCGGATGGGTCACAACCTCCAATTCCGCAATCTCAGGCGCCGCCAGATCCATACTCCGCGCCGCTTCCAAGGCCGCATGCAGCCCATGGCAGCAGGCGTGAAACTTGTGACTCACCTCTTCGAAAATCCAAGTTCCGCCCAATCCAGCCAAAGCGGCATCGCCTGCGCCCTCTCCATGATGGGTCGCACCAAACCCATAAGGTCCATCCGCCGCCGCCGGGTTCGCATCAAATCCCTGCGCCACCAATGTCGCGGTCTCAACACCCGCCGACGCGGCCAATCCGGCATTATAGGGTTTGCCCATGGTCCCGAACTGCGCCTTCAACCCAGCCGCCCGTGTGGCTGTCAGGCCCAGCACCTGGGACATCTGCGCCGCGTTCAACCCCAAAATCCGTCCCGCAGCCACCGCAGCCCCAAAGGCGCCAGCCGTTGCCGTCTGATGAAATCCAACCTGATAATGGGACCGGCCCAGCCAGATCCCAACCCGGACCGATGCCTCCATCCCCACCAATGCCGCCTCCAGCACAGCCGCTATCGACGCGCCCTGCGCCTCGCCCACAGCCAAAGCCGCCGGAAACACAGCAACCGAAGGATGCCCGATATGCGCAAAATGCGTATCGTCATAATCCAACGCATGCGACGTGGCCCCATTCGACAAGGCCGCCGACCGCGCCGGAACACGCTCGGCCGAACCAAACAGGCTGCATTGCGATTGGCCCGCCTCGGCCAGGGTCATCTCGCGTACAATCCGGGATACCGGCTCATCGGCACCGGCGCGACCAACCGAGATCCAGTCCAACGCGGACATCCTCGCCACCAGCCGCGCGGCGTCGGTGGGTTTCACTGGACCCGCAGCAAACCGGGCAAGCTGTTCAAAAACATCAGAGGTCATGCGGGCAGTTTAGCGCGCCAGCGCGCCGCGTCCATCCGCAATCCCTAGCCGTAAAGCTCGGTCGCGCGCCGCTCAAAGGCGCGCACCACGCGCTGCATCGCCTCGTTGAACACCACCCCGATGATTCCCTGCAAAACCGCATTGCGAAACTCAAAATCCACAAAGAAAGACACGTCGCACCCGCCATCCACATCGGCAAAGGCCCAGTCTGATTTCATATGCCGAAAAGGCCCGTCCAGATACTCGGTCTCAATCCTCAATTCCTGATCCCAAAGCGTCACCCGACTGCCAAACCTTTCGCGAAACACCTTGAAACTGATCACCAGATCCGCCTCCATCACTGTCGCTGCACCACTTGGCCGGGTGCTGCGGATACGCGCGGCGGCGCACCAGGGCAAGAATTCGGGATAACGCGCCACATCAGCCACCAGATCGTACATCTGTTGTGCGGTGAAAGGCAGGCGGCGGGTTTCAGAGTGCGTCGGCATCAGAACAGCTGTGTTTCCAGTACAAGTGTGCCGCGTGATGTCCTATGGTTCTGATAGGAATTCAAGGGGGGCCTTATGCCGGATCGTCCATATGTGATCGATGAAATGATTTCTGCCAAAGCGATTGCCGCTCGGATCGAATCTCTGTGCCGTGAAATCGCAGAGGAATTTCGCGAAACGAACAAACTCGTCGTCGTTGGCCTATTGCGTGGGTCATTTGTTTTCATCGCTGACCTTGTCCGCGAACTGGACCTGCCGATCGAGGTCGACTTTCTGGAGGCCTCTTCCTACGGCGATGCCATGGAATCCAGCCGCGAGGTGCGAATACTCAAGGATCTGCGCGGGGCCATCGAGGGGCGTGACGTGCTGGTGGTCGAGGATATCGTCGACACCGGACACACGCTGGCACATGTGACCCGCCTGCTTTTGTCCCGCAAACCGGCCAGATTGAAATCCATTGCCTTGCTGGACAAACCCAGCCGCCGCGAGGTCGACTTCAAATCCGATTGGATCGGCTTTGAGATCCCCGATGAATTCGTTGTGGGATATGGCATCGACTTTGCCCAGCGGAATCGCAATCTGCCCTATATCGGCAAGGTGCGCTTCCTCGAAGACCCGGCTGCATCGTCGGACTGATCGGGGGATCCCGGAATGCGCGGTTTTCTGAAAATGTCACAATGGGCGCGCAACCCGCCATCAGCGAAACGCGTCAGGCTTGTCGCCATCGTTGTCGGCCTGTGTCTGCTTGTTGCCCTGGTCGAATGGCTGGGGCTGTGGCCAGACTGGGCGACGGCGGACAAACTCAGGTCCAGATGACCCCTGATTGCCACGCGAAACACAGGCCAAAGGCCGGTCCTTTATCGTCGGCAAGTTGGGTGCTCGGTTCTGATCCGGTCTTCACGTTTTTTTTCCTCGTGCGACTCGCCAAATTTCGTACACTGCGCGCACGACCCAAACGATCGGTCCACACGAACCGACACTTCAACAGGAGAGTTATTTCAGATGAAGATCAGATTTACCTTGGCTCTGGGCCTTGCTTTTGCAGGCGCACTGACCACGACCACCCTTGCGGACGGGCACGGGAACAAAGCGGCCATGGCGGCCGTTCAGGCGCGTCAGGCGACAATGGATCTTTATGCGTTCAACCTCGGGATTCTGGGCGCGATGGCCAAAGGTGCGGTCGACTATGATGCCGACGCGGCCAAAGCGGCGGCGACCAACCTGGCGGCTTTGTCATCTATGAACCAGATGGCCATGTGGCCTCCGGGATCCGATACAGATGCGATGGGCGACGCGACGCGTGCGCTGCCGGCGATCTGGGCAGCGGACAGTAAGGTGTTCGAGGCCGGCATGGCGATGGCGACTGCGACGGGTGCCCTGGCTGAAGTGGCGGGCGACGGGCTGGACGCGCTGCGGGGCGGAATCGGAGCCGTGGGCAAATCCTGTGGCGGCTGTCACGATACATATCGTCAGCCCAAGTAAGGCTGGCGGATCTCTGACCATCACGGGCGGCGGCTGATTGTGCCGCCCGTCTCAAGGGTGTGACCTGATATGGCCCGGTTCTTGCGTCTTGTTGTCCTGCTGGGCCTTGTGGCTGCTGCGGCGGGTTGGTTTCTGTCTGCCCCGCGCCCGGTTGATCCGGCCCGGTTCGACGGGCTGACGGGCACGGCAGAGCGCGGCGCGCTGATCTTTGCCGCCGCCGGTTGCCGGGGCTGTCATGTCGCGCCGGGCGATAAGGATGAGGGGCCTGCTGTTCTGGCGGGCGGGTATCACATCAAGAGCCCGTTTGGCACGTTCATCTCGCCCAATATTTCGCCCTCCCCCGCCGGGATTGGCGGCTGGAGCGTGGCCGATCTGGGCAATGCCCTGATGGCGGGTGTTTCACCGCAGGGGCGGCATTACTACCCCGCCCTGCCCTATACCTCTTATATTCACATGGCGCCGCAGGATGTGGCGGATCTGAAGGCCTATCTGGACAGCCTGCCGCCCTCCGATGTGGCGAGTCAGGCGCATGAGATCGGCTTTCCCTTCACCATCCGGCGCGGTCTGGGATTGTGGAAGCTGCTGAACCTGAAACCGGACTGGGTGCTGGCCGAGGCGGGGACCGACAGTCTGAAGCGGGGCCGGTATCTGGTCGAGGCGGTGGCCCATTGTGGCGAATGTCATACCCCCCGCGATGTGATGGGCGGGCTGGATCGCAGCCGGTGGATGATGGGCGCGCCCAACCCGTCGGGCAAGGGCAATATCCCGGCGATCCACCCCAGTCAGCTGAGCTGGAGCGCAGAGGATATCGCCTATTATCTGGAGACCGGATTCACCCCCGATTATGACAGCGCCGGCGGGCAAATGGTGGAGGTGATCCGGGGCATGTCCCAATTGCCCCCCCAGGATCGCGCGGCGATTGCTGCCTACCTCAAGGCGCTGCCCTGAGGGGAAAACCGGGGTTTTCGGGAAATGTCCCAGCTGGGACATATGGTTAAGTATTTGATATACATCATTTATCCCAAAATAGACCCCCAGGACAGTTGCACGTTCCGACCCTGATCCGCTCCGATACCCAACCCCGCATTGGAACCGCACAGGGTGCCCCTGCCCCTCTGCCTCCCCCCGTTGATCACAGGCAGGGAAACACCAGACAAATCCGCGCCCGTGTGGCGTACTGACGGGTCGCAGAACAGCCGGTCCGGGGCTATCGACGTAAGATGGTGGATTTCGTGGGAGGGGCAGCGTTTGGCATTTGTGGGCCGGAAAGCGGACTTTCACTGCACGAATGATGGTGAATGGTAGTTTTACCAAGCGGCCATTGAACTGAGGAGAAGACTGACACACGATTACCTATGAAGGGGAGTGTCAGGAAGCTCGTTGCATAGGTGGAGCACTCCTTAATCTTCCCTCTTTACGCATTAGACTGCCTACATATCGCATTAGTCCAGTATATGGAAATTTATGATGCTGGTTTTCTGTACTTGTCCAAGATGCTGCAGCACGATCTAGCTTAGGTCTCAAAACCAAGGGTCTGAACTCCTGACGCGAGACCGCGCTGAAAGTCCCGCAATTCTCTAGCTGGGCCGCCAGTAAAATCAGGTACGCAGCAGGGAGGAAATCATGCGTATTTTCAAGAAAGCGGCCTTAGCCGCTACTCTAAGTGTGTTTGCCGGATCTGCATTCGCGGATGGGTATGAAGGCGTACCAAGGACATTCCTTTGGAACCCAGGCACCACCGAAATTTTTGATGCGGCGGAGTTTGAGAAAGACGGTCCGTATGTCATCGGCTTTTCGAACGCTTCCATTTCGAATCCTTGGCGGGTTGCAATGTTGCACGGGATTGAGGCCGCCGCTGAACGCAACGCCGACCGCCTCGAGCGTTTTATTATCACCGACGCAAATGACGACCCGTCCAAACAAGCCGCGGACGTGCAGGACTTGATTGCGCAGGGTGTGGACATCCTGCTGATCTCTCCGGCCACAGCAGAAGCGATGGACCCGGTTGTGCGCCGCGCGACACGTCAGGGGATCCCGGTCGTTTTGGTGGACCGTTCCGTGCCATCATCTGAGAACTTTATCTCTTTCGTAACCGCATCTGACCAAGCCTTGGGCCGTATTTCGGCGCAGTGGCTTGCTGAGAAGTTGGGTGGTGAAGGCAAGGTCGTAATGCTGGGCGGTCTGGCGGGTGCGTCGCCGGCCGAGGCGCGGATCACAGCCGCTATGGAGGTTTTCAATCAGTTCCCGGATCTTGAAGTTCTGGAAAAACAGTACACAGGATGGTCACCCGCAAACGGCAAAACCATCATGTCCGCGCTGATCCAAAAGTACGGTGACGATATCAACGGTGTCTGGGCGGATAGCGGGCTTCAGGGTTCTGGCTCGATCGAGGCATTCTTGGCGGCAGGCTATGAAGCCGGATCCATCCCGCCGCACACTGGCGGCGATTTCAATGCCATGTATCAGCTGTCCGTGCAAAACGATGTCCCAATGGTCGGCGTAGACTATCCACCGGCGATGGGCGCGCGTGCCTTTGAGATTCTGTTTGACGTGCTGGACGGCAAAGGCATCCCAAAGCGGATCGAAGTAAACCAACAAGTCGTCGTCTCTGAGGGGCACGAGACCGCATCCGTTCAAGCCGACGTTTTCGTTGCTGACTACGCACGAATGGACAAGCCGGGCTCGGTTATCATGTCTTCGGGTGTTGGCGCGGATTACGACCCGGCAACGTTCTCAGCGACGTACCCAAAGTAAGCCTGAAAACCGGACCGGGGCGGCATTGTATCGCTCCGGCCACACCATCAGGGAGGGATAGCAATGGCACCACCATTTCTGGCCGCGCGCGGCCTCAGTAAGTCATTCGGACCCAACGAAGTTCTTAAGGGCATTCAGTTCGAAGTGCATGGCGGGCGCAATGTTGCGCTTTGCGGTGAAAACGGCGCTGGTAAGTCGACCCTCATCAAATTGCTAACCGGCCTTTATTTGCCCTCCTCGGGTCATGTGGAATTTGAGGGCGAAAAGGCGGACTGGAGCGATCCAAGGCAGAGCCTTGCCGCGGGGATCGCAGTTGTGCATCAGGAATTTTCTGTACTCGGCGCGCTGTCGATAGCGGAAAACATCTATCTGGGGGCCGAGCCGTGCACGCGTTTGGGTTTGATTGATCGAAAAGCCTTGGTGAGGAACGCGCAAGCCCTGCTCGATGACCTCGGGATCACGCTGAACCCCAACGATCTCGTCGAGACGCTTTCTGTCGCCGACAAACAGATGGTCGAGATCGCCAAAGCCCTTCGGGCTGAGGCCAAGGTGCTTATCCTGGACGAGCCGACCGCTGTGCTCAGCCAGAACGAGACTCGCCATTTGTTCCGGATTATCAATGATCTGCGCGAGCGCGGCATGGGGCTGGTTTATGTGTCCCACCGGCTGGATGAGATTTTCGAGATTTGCACGGACATCACCGTCATCAAGGACGGAGTTGTAACGTCGAAAGGTCCGACAGACGACTACACCGACGACAGCGTCATCGCTGCAATGGTGGGGCGCGAATTGGGCGACCTCTTCCCTCCCAAGGCGTCCGATCCGCTGGCTGGTGAAGAAGTGCTTCAGGTGCGCAATCTGGTTGTGGCACCGGGCCTTCCGCCAGCAAGCTTCTCCGTCCACGCAGGCGAGATCCTGGGCCTTGCCGGGCTTGTTGGGGCCGGGCGGACTGAGCTGGCCCTGGCCCTTTTCGGCGCGGCGCCAGCAGCGGGTGACGTCTCGCTTGATGGTGAGCCTATGCCGTTTCGCGACCCTGCAGGCTGTATTGATGCCGGGATGCTAATGCTCACGGAAAGCCGCAAGGACGACGGGCTGTTCATGAACTCTTCGGTGGCGCGCAACTTCGCAGCTACAACGCCGGGGTATGGCGTGCATCGCGCCGCAATCCCACCGGGACATGAAGAAAGCCGGGCGGCGGTGCTAAAGGAACGGCGCGGTGTGGTTGTCGATCATGTGGGCCTGCCGATTTCTGCCCTATCGGGAGGCAATCAACAAAAGGTTCTGGTGGCGCGACTGCTAGAAAACCGTCCCAAGCTTCTGATACTCGATGAGCCTACGCGGGGCGTTGATGTAGGCGCCAAGGCTGAGATCTACAAGACGCTGCGGATGCTCGCGGATGAAGGCATGGCCCTTCTGGTCATTTCCTCAGAGCTCATCGAAATCGTCAGACTTTGCGACCGTGTCTTTGTAATGCGTGACGGCGCATTAGCCAAAGAACTGACCGGCGAAGACATCACCGAAGAGGCGATTATCAAAGTGGCAGCAGCCGAGACCTCCTCGCATCATGGAGTAGCCGCATGAGCACCCTTGCCCGCGCGACACGCGCCCAACCCGTTCATCTTGTTGTTCTTGCCCTTATCGCGATTGTCTTTGTGGTTGGCATGACATCGTCCGACCGTTTCGCGACCCCGCTGAACCTCGGCAATGTTCAAGATCAGATGGTGGCCCTTGCGATTGTGGCACTGGCGCAGACGATCGTGATCCTCTCGGGCGGTATAGACCTGAGCTACGCGGGGCTCTTGAGCTTGCTTGCGGTCGTGTTTGCCACCCTGGCGGGTGACACCGCTGGCAGTCTCTTTCTTGCGATGGCTGTGGTTTTTGCTCTGGGCATCGGCATCGGCGCAATCAACGGGGCGATTACAGCCTACGTTGGCGTGCATCCACTGATCACAACGCTTGGCACGTCGACAATCCTTGCGGGCTGTGCCCTGCTGATCACCCGGCAACCGTCCGGGTCGGTTCCCCTGTTTTTTGAGGATTTCACCTACGGGCGTCTTGGTATCCTGCCTTACGGGATGATCGCGGTGATCGCGCTTTATCTGTTGATCGGCTTCGTGCTCTGGCGGACAACCTTCGGGACGCGCATATATGCGATTGGTGACAACGAAGCGGCGGCAGCTATTTCAGGGTTGCCGGTTCAGCGCACCAAGGTCGCGATCTACGCGCTTTCCGGCCTCTTATGTGCCGTTGCTGCCATGTACATGACCGGACGCTTCGGCGTCGGAGATCCGCGTGCCGGTGTCGGCTTTGACCTGCGCTCGATCACACCGGTGATTGTCGGTGGCACGCTTCTGGCAGGGGGAAAAGGCGGTGTGCTTGGCACAGTGTTGGCCGTAGTTCTTTTGGCACTTCTCGCCAACATGCTGAATTTCATGAACGTTTCCAGCTTCTATCAGTGGATTGCGGAGGGCCTGATCATCATTGCCGCCGTGTCTTTCTTTGCAGGACGAAAGGGCAAGTCATGACTGCGACTGCGACGAACATACGCGTCAAGCCAAACCGGAACACCGTCCGCGCGACCCAAAGGCGAGAGCTTTTAATGCTTCTGGGGTTTCTGGTTGTGATCTGGGCGGTGACAACGGCGCTGAGCCCCCGATTCCTATCACCTGCAAACCTCAAGGACATCCTGATCCAAGCCGCCCCGTTAGGCTTTGTTGTGATCGGGCAGATGATCGTGATCATCGTTCGGGGTCTCGATCTGTCCGTGGCTTCAATCATGGCGACGGTGGCGGTGTTATCGACCTCACTGATCGACGTTACACCTCTGATCTTTGCTGTCGGCCTTCTGCTTGGGGCACTGATTGGGGCCGTCAACGGCTATCTTGTGGCCTACCGGAACGTCACACCGTTTCTTGCAACCCTTGCGACCATGATCGTTTTGCAAGGTATTCGGTTTGCCTACACGGGCGGTGCGCCCGGCGGATCGCTGCCGGAGACGTTCCGTTTTTTGGCTACGGGAAGCGTTTTTGGTATCCCGGTCGCTTTGATCGCCCTCGCAGTGACCGCTTTCGCGATGCACTGGTTGTTGGAGAGGACGATTTTCGGACGCCGATTGAAGCTATTTGGGGATAGCCCCGAAGCTGCCTTTATGACCGGCGCACCCACCAAACTGTTGCAGGTGATGGCCTATGTCATCTCGGGCGTGATGGCCGCACTCGCCGGGCTGTTTCTTGTGGGTTACGTGGGCATTGTCGATAATTGGACAGGCCGCGGTTATGAGCTTGACAGTATAGCGGCGGCGGTCATCGGAGGTGCGGCGCTTTCCGGTGGCAAAGGCTCGGTGCCAGGGGTGCTGTTGGCAGCGTTGATCCTGGTGTCACTTTTCAACATTGTCGTGATCCTCGGCCTGTCCATTGAACTGCAATTGGTGATCAAAGGGACACTGATCATTCTGGCGGCGGCTGTATACATGAAGCGATCCCAAAGCTGAGGACGCCCCATGAGCCGCGACGCCAAATCCAACATCCAGCGCATTACATCGATCCTGAGAGGCTTCGATGCCGTGAACTCGCCACGGCGCACTCAGGACATCCTCGATGATCTTGGGACAACGCGTTCAACCGGTTTTGGATTGTTGCGTGCCTTGGCGCGGGCTGGATGGCTCGAAAGGTATGACCATGGTCTGGTCAGGTTGGGCCCGAAGGCGCGCGGGATGGCTTTTGCACCGCTGGAGGCGATTGAGCAATCCGATACGGCAAAAATTCGGGCGACGCCCGATTCGACGCAACAGCCGCAAGGGACACCGGACCTGGAATGGGACCCCGCACTTGTACGGACAGTTGAGACAGCAAAGTATCGCACCAATCCGCCGTATAGGATTGGCTTTGCCAACGCGTCGGTTTCCAACGCATGGCGTCGGGCGATGCAGGAAAGCCTGGCCTATGCGCAGAAGACCAACCGGCAACAGATCTCTGAGTTGTTGGTCGTCGACGCGGCGGACGATCCGGTTCGCCAACGCGAGCAGATCGAGTCGCTTGTGGCGGACGGCATTGATATTCTGCTCGTTTCAACAGCGTCGGTCGCGGATACGGACCTCAGCAACCGGCTGAAGGACCTTGCCAATGAAGGACTTCCGATTGTTGCCGTTGATCGCCGCCCCAATGACAGATCCTCGCTGACAGCATTCGTAACGGCCTCCGATCATCGTATCGGCCGCATCAGCGCTCTTTGGCTTGCTGAGCATCTTAAGGGACAGGGACGGGTTTGGATGTTGTCAGGTCTGGAAGGGGCTAGCCCGGCGATCCGTCGCCAACAAGCGGCGCTTTCGGTTCTATCGCAGTTTCCCGGGATCCACGTTGAATTCGTCAGCCATACAGATTGGACCCCCGAAAGCGGTCTTTTGACAATCGGACGACTACTGGACGATGCCGGCCGACCGCCAGATGGCGTTTGGTGCGATAGCGGCTTGCAAGGTTTCGGATCGGTCCAGCAGTTCTTGCGCCGAAACCTGAGTGTTCCAGCGCATTCAGGTGGCGATCTCAATGGCATGTACAAGCTCTGCCTTGAAAAGAAGGTTCCGATGGTTGCACTTGACTATCCTGCAAGCATGGGGGCCCGCGCGCTTGAAGTCGCGCTTTATATCCTACAAGGGCAACCTGTGCCGCAGCGCGTTGAGGTGCCGGTCCAGATTATCCTTCCACGCGGGTTAGAGACACAATCCGTCAAGGCCGCCACCTGGGCCGAGCTGCACGTACAATGGGGGCTGGATGATGACGCGATCCTGTCTCAGGGCCCTGCACTGCAACTCGGCGAAGGCAGGGCCGCATCATGAGCGCGGGACCCTATGATAAAGCCGTTGAGGGGTTCGAGGCGCTGATCGAAGCTTCGGCCAACGCGATACATGCCAAACCGGTTCGCCTGATCGAGAATAGCGGGCATCAAATGACGACCGGGTACCGGCACACAGCGATGTTGGAGACCGAAGGGTTTCTGCGGCGCGACGAAAGTGGGGTTTTCCTGCAAGGTGCAGCGGCCCAACGTACTGCGCTTAGCGGGTTTGGCTTTGGTCGCCTTGCGCTGGTCATCGCACCGGTCCTTCGGCGCTTGCGCGAGGAAACGCAACACACCTCATTCCTCGCCCTTCAATCTGGCATCGATGTTTCAATGGGACCGTATTCGATTGGGCGTGCGTCACGCCATCTCTGGCTGGAACCGCATTACCGGCACGAAAAGCCACATGACTTTGAGGACGGAGAACCTCTTGAGGCGGGTTTATCGACCTACTCCGGTGAAGCGCAGAACCGTCTTCAGACGCTGTTGATCCGGGTCTCTGAAAACGAGGACTTCACTGCCGTTTTGGGATTTGCGTTGAGCCCCGGACGCGCGCCCGAAGCGGCGCTGGGGCAAGCGCTTGTGCTAGCATCACGGCAGATCTCGTCATGACGCAAAGCTATTGGGACAGTCAATTCAACTTCCGACGCGTGTTGCCGGATTTCGACGACTACCTTGAGCGCATGATGGTGCGCAGTAAGACCTGTTCGATCCAATTCGAGAGGGTCCCTTATGGTGAGCATGCAAGGCAGTTTGTCGAATGGGCCGGGACACCCGCGCGAGTGTTGCCGGTGTTCATCCACGGCGGTTATTGGCGCGCGCTTACGGCGGACATGCACAGGTTTCTTTTGCCGCATTTCGCCGAAGATCATGGTGCTGTCGCCAACCTGGAATATCGGCTTTTGCCCGAGGTGGCGCTCGCTGACATCGTCGAAGACGCACTCGATGGTTTGAAAGCACTCGCGGATAAAACGGGCGCCCGTTTGATGGTGATCGGCCATTCGGCGGGCGGACATCTGGCTGTCATGGGCGCATTGCGTTTGCCTGACATTGTGTGCGGTGCCGTGAGCGTCAGCGGGCTTTACGACTTGACGCCCCTGCCTTGGACATTTCTGCGAAACGAGGTTGGGCTGACAGCTGACGACATCATGGGGCAAAGCCCCATCGACCTTTGGACCGACCGCCCAGCCCAACACGTGCTTGTTGCGGTTGGCGAGACAGAGACTGCCGAGTTTCACAGGCAGGCCCATGTCTTTGCCAGCATCCACGGCGCGGGCACGTTCACGGTACCTGGTGCCCATCACATGACGGTGCTTGATGCGCTGTCAGATCCGTCCAGCACGCTGAATGCTGAAATCCGAAGCCGAATGCGCAACGTCACATGACTTGCATTCATGTTTGATCCAACAAGGAGGGAACCGATGTCGATCAAAACCGAAACCTATTCATCCATGCCGCAGGGCATGATCCCCAACAGCCGTTTCCCGTTGCTCGTGCATCGCAACGCTGTGCCCGGCGGCGGTTCGGGCGCGATCAAAGAGCGCTTTCGCTCCAAGGGATGGTCCAACAACTGGGACTACCCAGGCGTCTATGAATACGCGCATTTTCACTCGACTACGCATGAATGCCTTGGCTGCGCGCAAGGCTGGATGGAGTTCAAGCTTTCTGTCGGCGAAGGTGGTTGGACGAAAGTGCGTATCGAAGCCGGGGACGTAATCGTCATGCCCGCTGGCGTCAGCCATGAGAACGTCGGTACATCCAAAGACATTCATATGTGCGGTGGCTATCCGCTGGGGCGCGATTGGGATGACATTGAGGAAGAGTTCTTGAGCGAAGAGGACTACAAACGCGCCTGCAAACGGATCATGATGTTGCCAATCCCTGACAAGGACCCAGCGACCGGTCTTGCGATGCCGGAATGGCACGCAGCACCGTCCTCGGTCGATGCCGGCTGGAACGACTGGCGCCACGCTTTGGACAAGCGCGGCTAAGACGACCGTTGCGTTGGAGCTCCTGTTTCGGAGCCCCAACTGATCTTTACCCGGCTGCCAAGCGATAGGGCGCACCTTCGGCATAGGGCACATTGATGCCCCCATATCGCCGAACCCGGATGTTGCATTGTTCGGCATGGCCAGCAAAGCCTTCAAGCATACACAAGCGTGAGCCGTATTCGCCGATCAGCGTTGCCGCTTCATCGGTCGTGACCCGCTGATAGCTGTGGGTTTTCATGAATTTGCCAACCCATAGCCCGCCAGTATAGCGACCCGCCTTCTTGGTCGGAAGCGTATGGTTGGTGCCAATGACCTTGTCACCATTCGCCACATTGGTGCGTGGCCCAAGGAACAGCGCGCCGTAGCAGGTCATATTTTCGAGAAACCAGTCATCGCGGTCGGTCATCACTTGCACGTGCTCTGATGCGATATCATCTGCCACGGCAAGCATGTCATCATAGGTGTCGCAGACGATCACCTCGCCATACTCTTCCCAGGATACTCGCGCCGTATCGGCGGTCGGAAGGATGCCAAGCAGCCGTTCGATTTCCGCCAACGTGTCTTCGGCCAGCTTGTGTGAATTGGTCAAAAGCACGCATGGGCTGTTGTACCCATGCTCGGCTTGCCCCAAAAGGTCGGTTGCGCAAAGCTCTGCATCTGCTGCGGTTTCATCGGCAATGACCATCGTCTCTGTCGGGCCGGCGAATAAGTCGATGCCGACACGCCCATAAAGCTGTCTCTTGGCTTCGGCGACAAACGCGTTTCCAGGTCCGACCAGCATATGCACTGGCTCAATCGTTTCGGTGCCAAGCGCCATCGCACCGATGCCTTGAATGCCGCCCAGGACATAGATTTCATGCGCCCCGCCCAAGTGCATCGCAGCGATCACGGCAGGGTTGGGCTTACCGTTGAACGGTGGGGTACAAGCGACGATCCGTGGAACGCCTGCCACGGCCGCAGTAGCCACTGACATATGGGCAGAGGCAACCATCGGAAATTTCCCGCCAGGAACATAGCAACCGACAGACTGGACCGGGATGTTCTTGTGACCCAAAATGACGCCAGGCATCGTCTCAATCTCGACGTCGAGCATCGAGTCGCGCTGCGCCTGGGCAAAGTTGCGGACCTGTTCTTGTGCAAACCTGATATCGGCCAATTCGCGGACGGTGAGCTGAGCGATCAACCCTTCAATATCTTCCTGGCCAAGCCGAAAGGCGTCGGGGCTATATTTATCAAATTTCTCGCTCAAATCGCGCACCGCAGCATCACCGCGCGCTTCGATATCAGCCAGGGTTGCTTCGACAACAGCGCGAGTTTTGGCGTCATCTTCCGCGCGGTCTTCGGCTGGTTTGCCGGTCTTTAAATATTCCATTGCCATAGGGCATACTCCTCCTGCTACCGCTCTGGGGCGAGCGGAGTTTGCGCACGTCTTCGTGCCTACGTTTCAAATGAACTGGGCACTGGCTTCGCCCTGATGCGCCAAGGTATAGTTGCTGCAAGGGGGTCCGGCTACCGCGGGCATGCAGCAATGAAAATTTTCATGATTTAGCCGCTTTGACGGACAATCAGCTTTGATGGAACCACTTTTATCACGCCACCCGGTACGGTATTTTTAACCTTCTGCGGGATCAGCTTGATTGTGTCGTCGACCATCTGATCAACCTGCTGACTTACCGTTGTCAGCTGATAGCGGTTCCAACTTGCCATCGGTACGTTGTCGTATCCGATGATAAAAACCGATTTTCCCGGTTCGAGACCTGCGGCATCTGCGGCATCGATGAGCGCAAATGCCATGTTATCGTTTGCGCAAAAGACGCCATCGGGCGGCCTTGGTTTGCTAAAAAGGGTCTCGCCGACAGCTCGGGCGGTATCATAGTCGAAATTACCCACCTCGTCATATGCGAGTAATCGATCCTGGCCCACCAAAACATCCAGAAATCCGCGCCTCCGTTCAAGATGTGTCGACGTCTCAGCGCGTCCGCCAACAAATGAAAGTGTTTTGCAGCCCAACGTGAGCAATCGCTCCGCCGCCAGCCGACCACCACCGTAATTGTCGGTACAGACGGCCACCATGTTGGCGTCGGTCTGGATGCGATTGAAGTAGATTACCGGCAATGCCCGCTCTCGACATACGCTTGCAAGCTCAGAAGACAGCTCTACCGACGCAAGCACAACCACATCGAGGTCCGCGGCCAGGACTTGATCCATCGTAGCGTCTAACCTGCCTGACGGCGGAATGACAAAGGTGGTCATGTCCCAACCCAACACGGCGCTACTTGCGGAAAACTGCGTCAATGCAAGTGCATTAAACGGATTCTCAATTTCACCAATGATGATCGCAATTGAAAACGTCTGGTTGTTCGATCGCACCCGCCGGGCAGGCGGTTGATAACCACTCCTTTGTGCTTCATCCAAAATGCGCCGCCGCAATTCTGTGCTTATGGATGCATCAGCACGAAATGCCCTTGAGACCGCAGCAAGAGATGTCTCGCACTTTTGTGCTATGTCGCGTGCCGTTACTCGCATGGATCAGGTTTCCGTTTGCCTCGAATTGCTAGTCGAGAATGGAAGGAAATTTCCAAATAGCAAATACCGCACCGGTTGCATCAACGCTCCAATTTCCGCCAATTGTTTCAAACTCGCCAGGCGAGAGCTAAACTTGAAAACACGCTATCACAGCTTTCTAGCAAAAACCGCATGTTCGAAGCGAATGTCCGGTTTGACGGGCCGCACCGCAGCATTCGCGACGGCGGTTGGATGTCTCCTTTGGGCCGGTCGCGATTGACGGAACGGGCGGGAAGCGGACTTTGTGTCGCTGGCGATCCCGGCCAAAGCAGACATTGGTCTCAGTCGTTGGCATCGGCGAAAGTGCGCAATGCGGCGGCCGGTCTTAGCTCGTGAAACTTGGAAAGGCTGGAAAAGTGACAGGCCCATGGTCGCCAACCTCCGATGTGCAGTATAGATCGGCAACGCTCCAAACCCGTCAGAGCATTTCTCGCCATGATTTTGGGACAGACAAACAGGTCAGGACAAATCAGAATGACTACAAATTTGCTTGAACTGGACGAACTCTCGGCGCTCTTGCGAGCGGAGGTGCTGGCAGCAAAGAATTTTGATACCGCACTGGTTCTAGCCTCGATTTATGGCCGTCTGCACTGGGATAATATTTCCGGTTTCTTTGGAGATGAGGAACTGGAAAGGGCGCTCTTCGAGCAATGGAAAGGCGAGTTCCAGGTTTCTAGGGATCCGGAAGAGAGCGACGGTTCCTGGTGCCACCTGGTGACCCGTGTCTACGCGTCGGGCGGCCATACCCGTTTGCTGCAACTGCTGGCCATGGGGCTGGACGGAGCCGGTGTCAGGCAATCATTGCTCGTGTCGCAAAAGATTGCAGGCAAATTCAAAAACAACCTTCCGCAGGCTTTGCAGAACACGTTTGTGCTGAAGGGGAACAGGGCGCAAAGAGCGCGAAATTGTTTTGCGATGGCCACACATGCTGATGTCGTGCTGATGCACATTCATCCTGACGACATTGGCACTGCTCTAGCGGCGAGGGCCTTGCGGCATGCTGGGAAGAAGGTCTTGTTCGTGAACCATGCGGATCACGTATTTTCCTTCGGTCATGGTGCTGCAGACGCTGTACTGGAGATCTGCGCAACGGGGTGGAGAACCACAAATGAATGTCGCAGCGCAAGAGCTCAGCACTTCATGGGTATCCCGATCACAAGCGAAACGACGGACATATCTGATGACAGGCGTGAAGGCCCGATTCTGACCATTGGTGGTCCGGGAAAATACCGTCCCTCGTCCGAATTGGACTTTGCACGGTTTCTTGAGAAACTCTTGGACCGGGTGCCCAATGATGTTGTACTGGTGGGGCCAAGCGGAGCTGAGGAATGGTGGACCGGGCTGCGAGACAGGTTTCCCAATCGTGTTCACTTCAAGGGCGTGTTGCCGCCTGATGTCGTGAAGGGCGAGTATCAGAAAGCCTCATGCTATGTAGATAGTTTTCCGATGGATGGGGGCACCGTCTTCTCTGAAGCTATCATACAGGGGGTCGCGACCTTTGGTCTTAACCGTCAATCTTCGCTTGGCATAAGCCCAGCTGATGAGGTGCGTTGTAACAGCGAAGATGAACTGCTTCTTGAGGTGTCCACTTATCTGAACGGTGGGCAATTCCCTCCGAGGGTCAGCCTCGCGAGACACCGAATAGCTAGCGAAATGTCCACAGAGGCAACGGTTCAGCGCGTTCTTGCATCTGCCAAAGGAGAAGGCGCCGAATTGCCAGCTTCCCTTGTGAGTCTTGGAAATCGGTCCATCTACTATAACGCTGAAAACTGGAAAGCAGCTGGACGCCTTCTGGTCCCCAAACGGATCTGGCGGAAACTACCTGTTTGGAAGCGGTTGAGCCTCATGCGGCAGGTCGGGCGGATGGGTCTTTCCAAAGAAACCGCCCGAACCTTGAAAAGACGCATGATTCTTGGATAATCGTCACCAGGACAAGAGCTTGGCGCAACCGAAGCCTTCGCGGCCGTAGTTGTTGCCATTGTAAAACAGGTAAGTGCCGGTCCCTGTGGTTACGACCGCGGGATATGCCATCATTTCGGAATCCCAGCCATCATCTGAGAGGGTCAGACCCTTGATGTCGCCTTGGCGTGTCCAGGTGTAGCCGTCTTTGGAAACGGCATAGGTCAAGCGATAAGGCTCTTCCTCTTTGCCCTTACCAAAGAACATGATGTAGCTGCCATTCTGTCTGATGACATAAGGGCGTCCAACACGATGTTCTCCCTCAAGATTGTCCACCGCAAGGCTGCCAGAGGAAGGAAAGCTCAAGCCGTCCACAGATTCCATGTATCTGATGTTATAGACCGGCAAGGTCTTGTTTCTCCCTTGGATGAACTCCTTGCCTGCGCCATACCAGGTGCGCCATTTTCCCTCTTCCCAAAATATGGAATGGATGACGCGAAAGAGAGGCTCTTCGGGGGTTCGGTCGAGAACAGGGATTGGAGAGTGGCGGGAAAATGTTTCGCCTCCATCCTTGCTGATCGCCAACCCACCAAACACTTGGAAGCGCACTTTTTCGCCTCGAAGATAACCTGCATAGTAGAGATGGATTTCGTCTTTCTTCTTAACGACGGCACACGGCACCACACCGTGATGATCAAAAGTTCCAAAATCCCCAACATCAAGAACCGGTTCTTGAGATACTCGAATGATTTTTTGGGGATCATCTGCAGAAACATCGACGTACCCCACTCGGCTCATGCCGTCGTCGTCCCGAAAACCGCAAAATACTCGGATCTTGTCATCCAGAACTATCGGCGTTGGCTGCAACGCAGAGTGCTTTGCCCAAGTCGAAGTCCCGTTTGGTTCGAAGACCCTTCCAAGCTTTTCCCATTCCATCGGTTTTCTCCACCAAATTCCAGACCAGTTTGTCGAGCTGATAAATCAGATGAAACAGGCTCGCTTCGACTTTGGCGGGTGTTGATACCGCCTTCGACCACGTCGTATCCAACGGAGATCGTTTTGTCTAATCGGATTTCCGAGCAACGCAAAAACGGAAAGTCGGCCGACTCAATGGCTGTTTTCGTATTTTCTGACCTTGGTCTCACCCGTCTTGAAGCGTCAAATGGCGAGCCATGAGATCGGCTGGCAGGACACCGGGGATTGTAAGAATGATGCTGGCCCACATGTGTGGCACTTCAAAAACTGTGTCTTCCACTCTGTTTTCTGTGATCCACCTTTTGCGATAGCAAAATGGACTGACCAGAGTAACGGCGACTCAAATGTCAATAGGTAAGCTTGGTAGGCGGATCGAATGTTCGCTTTGGAGGTTTGACCAAGACTTTGCAAAGCGCACAGGTTTCTGGGTCTTGCTCTGCAGAACTGGCGCGCGTTCCTTGATTTGACCTGACGCCATGACATCGACCACCTTCATCTTCACCAGATCGCAGCCGCGCAGTTTGCCGTCGATGGCAAGATTGAAAAGGGCCAGATCGCGATGGTTCTTGGCCAGCTCCAGCCGCACCCTGATAGCCCAGACATGTTTGGTCTTTTCTGGCCGACGATCCGGCCTTTGTTGCAGGCTGGACGCAGTGCGCGGATGGCGGGTAAGTTTGGTGTTTCCATGATGAATCCTCCAATCCACCACGCCCTCCCACATCGACAACCCGGCGTTGAAACGGCATCACATCACATGATGC
This sequence comes from Marinibacterium sp., assembly GCA_034670145.1. GTDB lineage: Bacteria > Pseudomonadota > Alphaproteobacteria > Rhodobacterales > Rhodobacteraceae > HXMU1420-2. The sequence goes on along the minus strand of JAXMOA010000017.1, from coordinate 26,118 downwards.
TGCGTTGCATCGGAGGTCGGCAGAGAGCCCGCCTCGGCCATTGTGATTTTATGCTGCGCGCGCTCGCCGCGTAGCAATCAATTGCAACGCAAAAAGACTCGCGTCGAAGGCCGGGACCAATTGCGGCCATTCAGGCCCCCTTCAGAGAACGCAAACAATAAACGAGTCCCAAGCACCGCCCCGAGCAATCACCAAAGGACCTCATGGGGACCAAATTCGAAAAATTTGTGCCATCACATTTAGGCGAGCTGAACGTTGCCTTTCTCCAACCATTCCCGACGTTGCTTAGGGGTTTTGCCACCAATCAGCTTACAAGAGCCGTTAACTGGAACTGATGAAGCCAGATATCCTTTGGCAATTGGATCAAGAAACCCTTTTGAACCTGTGTCGTCCCTGGACTCCAGGACATTGAACAGAAACTAAATCTCCAGAACGCTTGCACCCGAAAACTGGCCTGTTTCGAGATCCTCATGCGCCTGCTGCGCACTACGCAATGGATAGATGATAGGGTTTTGAATATGAACATCGCTAGCGGCTACCATGTCAAAGAAAGCACGTGCGTGTTCGGCGAAATTATCTGCAAAATGCCCATAGTTCGGACGAGAAATACTAAGTGACTTGGACGAAAAGCTACCGATATCCCATGAACCTATATCGCCCGAAGCCTCACCGAAACTGACGACGTGGCCCCTGACTGCAACGACCTGCAAGGACGTCTCAAATGTGGCGGCACCAACCCCGTCAAAGACAACATCGGCTCCTCTTCCATGCGTCAAATCCATGATGTCCCTGATGCAGTCAGAACTTCGATAATCCACCGCAGATGCTGCACCCAGCGATAGCGCAATTTCGCGACCCTGCGCGCTACCTGCGGTCGCGATGACATAAGCCCCTTGCGCAACGCAGACTTGAACAAGTAGTTGACCGAGCCCGCCAGCCGCCGCATGAACAACGACGGTTTGCGGATCGCCCCGATGACGTGCGCCTCTATGCAGAGCGACTGATGACAGTGGCCCCAGGGTATTCGATACAGACCGACACGCTTGGGGAATTCAATAGCGAAGTCAATCGGACCTGGGTCGATACTTTTTCAAAGGCGCTTCGTGCGGCCGGTATCCCTGAACGACTGGCGATCAAGTTTAATCCGAGATGCGATGGATCTGAGAAAGTGGTCATTGAACTGGCGACAACGAACGGCAACTCCGTCCCGCCTAGCGCCAATTCGACCATCCCATGATCGCGCGGCGATTGCCGCCTACCTCAAGGCGCTGCCCTGAGGGGAAAACCGGGGTTTTCGGGAAATGTCCCAGCTGGGAAATGTCGTTAAGTATTTGATATACATCATTTATCCCGAAATAGACCCCCGGGACAGTTGCACATTCAAACCCTGATCCGCTCCGATACCCAACCCCGCATTGGAGCGGCACAAGGTGCCCCTGCCCCTCTCCCTAACCCGGTTGATCACAGGCAGGGGAACACCAGACAAATCCGCGCCCGTGTGGCGTACTGACGGGGTCGCAAAACGACCGGTCCGGGGTGTTCGACGGAAGATGGTGGATTTCGTGGGAGGGGCAGCGTTTGGCATTTGTGGGCGGGAAGCGGCCATTCGCTGCGATCTGCACGAGTGGCCGCAGTTCAGACAATGCAGACGCAAAGAACTTGACCGAAGTACTGATTGTGTTGGACTCTCCTGTCACATGCTGACCATTCAAGGATGGAAACACTTTGCAGGTTTCGGCGAATAGATTTCAGGATGCCAAGCACGCTCGTGCCACATTGATCGTGGCTCTTGCCGGTTTCCTGGTCAATGCGCTGTGGGCGGTCGTGAATGTATTTGCTGGAGACCCGTTTGTTGCGACCGAAAATGCGCTGGTATCAGCCGGTTTTCTTGTTGCCTACAGCCTTGGCCGCCAAGAGAGGAACAACCTCGCTCCCTTTGTGACATCGGCAGTCTTCCTGCTTCACATGACATTTGTTGCGTTTACGTTTGGATACGAGTCAGGCGCACATCAGTTCTTTCTGCTTGGAACCGTTATCCCTTTTCTGGTTTTCGCCAGATCGTTCCGTCTGGCAGCAAGTGGTTTTGCTGCTATATCCGGTTTGGCCTACTTGGCCTGCGTAGGTTTCAGAGATCAGCTTCCCGGCGTAGTTGTTGTCGGTGACGAGGCGAGCATGGCAATTGCCAACGCAGTGTCTCTTTTGGCAATACTTGCCGCTACTACCGCATTTTTTGTGTCTGAAATGCGCAAGTCAGATGACGCATTGGAGGCCGAGTACGGACGTTCCGAGGCACTGCTCTACAATCTTCTTCCAGAAAAGATCTCTGCGCGACTTAAAAATGAACCCAAAGCTACAATTGCAGACCGATTGCCGGACGTCGCGATACTGTTTGCTGACCTGGTTGGGTTCACAGATAGATCATCAAAGCTTCCGCCCGAGGAAGTCGTCGCGTTTCTCAACCAGGTCTTCACGAAATTTGATGCATTGGCTGGAAAGCACGGGCTCGAAAAAATCAAAACAATTGGTGACGCCTATATGGTTGCTGCAGGAGCGCCCGATCCTTGCGAAAACCCTGTTCAACGGGTGGCTGATTTGGCGTTGGACATGATTGCATCCGCCGCACAGATGCCCAATGATGTGGAGGTTCGGATTGGCTTGCATGCGGGTCCAGCGGTCGCAGGCGTGATCGGCAACACAAAGCTCTTTTATGACGTTTGGGGAAAGACGGTAAACATGGCCAGCCGGATGGAAAGTCACGGCGAGGCTGGGCGGATACAAATGACGCAGTCCGCTCGCGAAGCCCTGTCAAACGATTACGTTCTAGAGCCACGCGGCACTGTCGAACTAAAAGGATTTGGGCCCACTGACACGTGGTGGCTGATTGGAAAAGCAGTGTCCGATCAGGGCTGATTTCGTTGAAAAAGCCGTTCGCTGCAGGATGAACGAAGGTCCGCACCAGGCCGAAGGCTGCAGATTACCACAGCGAAAGATGGGGACCGCTGCAGTCCTGCAAGCCCGATCTCAGCCCATTGATACAATCTGTAACGGATATGACCTGGAATATGGCGCCCTTGCGTTTTCGATTGGTATTGCTGCTGAACCCGATCATACAGAGTCATGCTTTCCACAACTCTGAAATCAGTTTTACATCACGCCAGATACTTCCCTTTGTGGTCAGCGTTGACTGCTGTTCGATGGCGTACGTTTGATTTGCGGTCTCGTGGGTTGGGGACAACATTTGGAACGGTCATGCGCTGGTTCCCGCCTGCACGGATCCGATTTAACCGCGAAGCCAAGCGCGTTTTTCCCAACATGAAGCGCAGGGCGCGCGCTAAGCTTGGCCAAGATATGGGTCGGCATATGGGGCGAACCCTTTTTGAAATTTATCACGATGCTGAATTTCAAACCCAACACCATAAATTCCGCGCCTCTGGCCCTGGTCTTGTCGCCCTGAAAGAAGCGCAGGCGGCTGGCAAGGGCGTAATTATCGTTTCCGGCCATTTCGGACAATGGGAAGCTGTTCGTGCTGTGATCAAAATGCACGGGCTTGAAAGCGGAGCAGTGTATCGCCCTCAAAAGAACCGCCATTACGAACGCCGCTTGCTTGCTGGTATTGAGGCAGGGGGCAAGCCGATTTTGGCAACCGGCCGTGTGGGAACCAAAGCGCTTGTACGTCACCTAAGGGGTGGAGGCATTGTTTCTATCTTGCTAGACGAAAAATATTTGGAGGGTGTACGGATACCGTTTCTTGGACATGACGCCTTGACGTCTCTCTCGGCGGCCCAGCTTGCTCTCAAATACGATCTTCCCATGATAGCCGCATATGGTATTCGCACTGAAGATGGGAATGGATTTCGTGTGGAATTCGAAGCCCCAATCCCGCACACTGACGCCATCACCATGACACGTGCCTTTAATGACAGTCTATCTGCGCGGATCATGACTAATCCAGAGCAGTGGTACTGGATGTTGAGACGTTGGGATGGTGTCTGAGGATCATTGTAGTCCGCGGACAGACGTTTTAGCTGAAGAAATGCTTCAAGGATGCACGAATGGCCGCAATGCGAAAGCTGCAGTGCAGCGTAGTACGGAGCGGTCAAAGTCCGGTCAGGGCCGTTCGCGATTGACGGAACGGGCGGAAAGCGGTCATTCACTGCGCAACGCCCTAAGGTCTGCAACGGGGGGCTTTGCCGTCGTTCGCTGCGCTTGTCACCAGTGGCAACATTTGGCAGTTCGCGACCATTTTATTGGCGTCCGGGCGGATGTTCTCAAAAATGATCGGGAAGCTCGTAGCCGACCGCATAGACACTGCGAATGGCGGCGAGTGCCGCTTCGCGGCTCATTTCATTGCCAAACCGATCAGCGTGGACGATTCCCAGATCGAAAGGCGGTTTACCTGTTGTCATCCAATGGGCCAGAAACTCGGCGCTTCCGCCGCCCGTGCCGATCCCCACATTAAACCCTGTGGCAAGCCAAAGTCCGTCCTGGTCTGGCATCGGCCCAATCATTGGCAACCCGTCGGGCGTCCAGCACATCGGGCCATTGTTGACGACCTTGATACCCGCTTCGCCAAAACTCGGCATCCGTTCAATTAATCGTTCCAGATGCGGCATGATGCGATCAAGTTCCGCTGGGAAGAGATCTTCTTTGAAATCCTCAGGGATACCATCCAGCGCCCAAAATTTGGGTTCGGCCTCATATACCCCGGCAAGAACGCCCTTTGCTTCCTGACGCACGCTGCCGGACATGTAGCTGTCGCGCCAAGCAGGCACTTCGTGATCGAGCGCTTCAAGGCCAGGGATCGACTGTGTGATCACCTCTTGGTGCTGGGTCGCGTAGACAGGCAGGTTCAAACCAAGGGGCTTCAACATTTCGCGGGCCCAGAAAGATGTCGCCACGACGACATTGGAGGCGCGAACGGTACCGTTCGCAGTCTCGATCACCCAGTGGCCGCCATCCCGCGCAAGTGCAGTCACAGGGCAGTGCCGTTCCACCGTGGCCCCCATTTTGCGGGCTGCCAATGCCAGCGCCTGCGTCGTCCCGGTCGGATCGACATGTCCGTCAGTGGGGGTATGGGCCGCACCAAATATCCCGGAGACATCAAGAAGAGGATGCAGATCCGCGACTTCTTTGGGCGTGCGGATGTGAAACGGGATCCCCAATTCATCATACCTCGGCTTGTAGGTATGGAACAGTTTCAACTCCCGCTCGGTCGCTGCCAGACGCAGGCTGCCAGTCTGGTGGAACGAAACAGACTGTCCGCTTTCGGCCTCGGCCTGCAAATAGGTGCGAATTGAGCCGGCAAACAGCTTTGTCATGGCGGGATAGGGACCGAAGTAGGTCGTGTTGCCAGCCGAATGCCATGTCGAACCGGACGTCAATTCGCGCCGCTCAAGAAGCAGTGAATCTGTCCATCCCATCTTGGCAAGCCAGTACAAGACCGAGGCTCCGACGATGCCTCCGCCGATCACGGCAACCTGAACATCCGATTTCATAGATACCTCCAAAGGTTTCAGACGACGGGGATGGTCGCCTGAATACGCGCAATCGCGAGCGTCTGGCGCACATGCAATCTGCCCTGTTCATTAATGGCGATCCAGAAAGGCGCTGCAAGTGAAAGGTCGAGTTGGCGTGGTATGCAGCCGTTTGAGCGCGTTGCAGCGATCAGAAAACGGGCTCTGAACCGTCGTTCGGTGCAGGATGAACGAAGGTCCGCACTGGGCCGAAAGTGCCAGCCATGCCACGGGGTGTTTTGCTCCGACAACTGCTGTGTACGGCGGTGGTGACTGGCGCTGCGGTGGCTAGGGGGAGGTCCCGGACGGATTCACCCCCGATTATGACAGCGCCGGCGGGCAAATGGTGGAGGTGATCCGGGGCATGTCCCAATTGCCCCCCCAGGATCGCGCGGCGATTGCTGCCTACCTCAAGGCGCTGCCCTGAGGGGAAAACCGGGGTTTTCGGAAAATGTCCCAGCTGGGAAATATAGTTAAGTTATTGATATAAATCATTTATCCAAAAATAGACCCCCAGGACAGTTGCACGTTCCGACCCTGATCCGCTCCGATCCCCAACCCCGCATTGGAGCGGCACGGGGTGCCCCTGCCCCTCTCCCTAACCCCGTTGATCACAGGCAGGGGAACGCCAGAAAAATCCGCGCCTGTGTGGCTTGCTGACGGGGTCCCGAAATGCCTCAGAAACTGCACGCCACTCTGCCGCCTTTTGACCTCCACGCGCCTGTTGCCGCCGACTGTCCCAATCACCAATTGTGAACATTCAAAAACACGAAAAATTCAGCAAAGGGTTGTTAGAAAAATTTTGTTGGAAAACCCTAAAAGGCCGGCTGAAAATTCCACAGCATCTTTCAAGGAAAAAATGGGTCATACTTGAAATTGCGAACTCTCTAAAGCGAAGCCTCACAAGTCATTTGTCACCGAAATACGGAAAATATTTGCTTAGACAGGCATTGTAGCTAAAATACCATCAAGAATTTTTGAAAGGAAACATTGTGAGCAAAGGTAGTATCAGATCGTTTGAAGCGCTTCTCTTGAAAAACAAGGCTATAGACAGCCATCCACAACTGGCCTCAAAATTGCAAGATTACCTGGCCGCGATAGCAACCAACGGACATGTGCCGGACGAGGAAGTTATTGATGCGATTTATGATCTTGCCCCATCCAAAACAGATGCACAAACGATCCTTGAAGATTTGATCGAGCAGTTGCAGGCCAAAGGTCTTGCCCTAGCCATCACCTCCGACGGCGGAGGACAGGACGCCGTTGTTTATATTGAAGAAAACACAACCGAAGTAACGATCGTTTCGGCCAATGATCCTCAAGACGATCAAGTAGCATATTCAATCACCGGTGGTGTCGACGCGTCTATGTTTGATATTGATGAAGAAACGGGTGCGTTGACGTTGCTGGCGGCCCCCGATTTCGAAAGCGACGCGTTCATATTCGAAGTAATCGTCCAAGCAAGCGATGCAACGGGAAATCAGACTGATACGCAGACTATTGTCGTCCATGTTCAGGATGCGAATGACGCTCCGATCGTTTCGGATGCCGACGTAACCGGTAGCTTAACGAGACAAACTGACACCGATGTTCTGTTCTTCGACGATTTTGATCGGCAGGATTCTGACTATGTCGGAGGCGGGTGGGTTGAAGTCGCTGAGACCAACTCACCTTACACCAACGCAGCTGGACAGTCTGTAGATTCCAACTTTGCCGAGATCGGCGACAACCAACTTCATTTGACAGCTGAGATCAATCCAGACCGGCTGAATAACTTCTACAATCGTGGCGGTGGAGCACTGACGATTGCGGTTCCTTTAGACGAAAGCGCCGGTGATGGCGAGATTACAATCAGCTTCGAGTACCAGACGGGTCCCGATGAATCTGGCGGGCCGCGGATTGGCTTGATGAACTCGCAGAGCGGCTTCGAAGGAATCTTTAGTCACATTCCGGTGGAAGGGATCGGGATGTCATTATATCGATCTGACTCGAATTACAGCAACACCCATCTTTGGGTCGAGCATTACGAAGCGGATCAACCGCGCTATTCACCGGGCGGTCCACACTATATGCCCTTCCAAGTAGACTATGGAACAACCTATTACTTTACCGTCAGCTATGTCCCTGGTGGGCAGATTACAATCGATGTCTCAGATGGAGAGAATTCGTTTTCTTTTTCGGAGGATCTGGGCCCGATCTCGTTCGATTTGGATCAATTGTACATTGTTGGTGGTGCAGGATTGAGCTATGGATCTCCAGGTCTGCAAGAGAATACAAACTCGATTGATAATTTGTTGGTTGTGCAGGAAAGTGAACCGGACCAACTCTCCACGTCCGGTACGATTTCGTTTACCGACGACGACCTGTCTGACACGCATACTATTACCGTGACACCCGCCGGTGAAGATTACGCCGGGACTTTTACCTTTACACTTGATGACAGCACAGGAGACGGCGAAGGAGCTGTTGATTGGATTTTCGAGATGGATAACGCAGAGTTTGCGGAATTGGGTTCGAATGAATCTGTTGATCAAACCTATAATCTACTCATAGACGATGGGAATGGTGGAAGCGTTTCAGAAAGCGTCGTAATTACGATTAACGGGGTGGACGACTTCATTTTCTAATAGGTCGATTGGAAGCGTTGCCTGTCAAGTACCTGAGCCGGATGCCCCTGCCTTGCTTGGGCCGCTGGTCGGTCAAGGGCGGTTTGGTGTGAAGAGATGCACGGTCGCTAGGGTAGGAAAGCCCGCTTTTGCTGCGTTTTGCTCCCACAACCGCTGTGCGCCGCGGTGTTGACTGGCGCTGTGGTGGCTTGGGCTTTTGCGGTGCGACGGATTGGACGGTCAGGCGCGGGCGGTTTGGGGGAGGTCTCGGGGTTGGGGCGACGGGCGGGCTGCCGGAAGAGAATGACCCGGATGTGCTGTATCGCTGAAGCTTTGACCGAGATCAAAGACTTGGGGTCGAAAATCTGTTCGTGTTGGCGTCAAGGCGAACAAGGACGGACAGATGACAGACGTGAATACAACAGAGAAGCCTGTAAAACCCAAGTCGAAATCCAAGGTCGGCATCGACCTGCCCACAGGCGCCAAGGCGAGTGTCAGTGGCTTTGACACTGGGGAGTATCCCTATGAGCAGAAACTGAGCCGAACCGCCTATGAGGCTGAAAAGGCTGCTCTTCAGGTGGAACTCCTCAAGGTTCAGCATTGGGTGCAGGAAACCGGTCAGAAATTTGTGATGCTTTTCGAAGGTCGTGATGCGGCAGGGAAAGGGGGGACGATCAAGCGGTTTACGGAGCATCTCAATCCGCGGGCGGCGCGGGTGGTGGCGCTCAACAAACCGACAGAAGAGGAACGCGGCCAGTGGTTCTTTCAGCGATACATAAAGCATTTGCCCACGTCCGGTGAGATCGTGCTGTATGATCGGTCCTGGTACAATCGGGCGGGCGTTGAGCGTGTCATGAGTTTCTGTACGCCAAACGACTATCTGGAGTTCATGCGGCAGACCCCGGAGTTTGAGAGGATGCTGTCCCGAAGCGGTATTCGTCTGTTCAAATACTGGTTCTCTGTCACGCAGGAGGAACAGAAGAAGCGATTTGCCTCTCGCGAGACTGACCCGTTGAAGCGGTGGAAACTGTCTCCGATTGACCGTGCCAGTCTCAACAAGTGGGAAGATTACACAGAGGCGAAAGAGGCGATGTTCTTTTATACGGACACTGCCGATGCGCCCTGGACGATCGTTCGGTCAAACGACAAGAAGCGGGCCCGTATCAACTGTATGCGCCATTTTTTGAGCGTGCTGGATTATCCCGACAAGGACGAGGATGTCGTCATGTCACCTGACGCCAAGATCGTGGGCCGTGCGAGTCATATGGTGGATCATTCGGATCACATCCTGGCCTCTTCGCTGCACCCGCAGGCGCGGCGATTGTAAACCTGAACCAAACAACAAACGGAAAACAGAAATGTCTCATGTCCCCCATGAATTGGCCGAAGAATTCCCGGAGCATGTGGAGTCGATCCACACTCTGAAAAGCACGAATGCGCATTTTGCGAAACTGTTTGGCGATTATCATGAGCTGAACCGAACGCTCCATCGCGCAGAAACGGATGTTGAACCAACCAGTGACGAGCGGATGACTGACTTGCGCCGGCGGCGTCTTGCGATGAAGGATGAAATCTATGCGCTGCTGAAACAGGAGTGAGGCGCCGGTGACGGGCGCCCTGCCCGGCCTGGGCCGGTAGGGCGCGTGGCTGCGATATCCCTGTTATCGGGCTGGCATTTGTTGGGTTGCGCAATGGATGCCGCCGCCCAGCTCGCCCAGGGGATCGACGTTCAGGGTGACGATTTCGCGCCCCGGGTAATGGCGAGCCAGGGCGTCGACGGCGATTTGATCTGTCTCTTTGTCGCCGAATTGCGCCGCGATCACGCCGCCGTTGCAGACGTAGTAATTGGCATATGAGGCGACAAAGTCGATGCTTTGCACGCGTCGGCGGTGGGGTTCGGGGATGACCTCGACCGAGAGCCCCTGGGCCACCAGCGTGTCATGGGTGTCCAGCGCGGCCAGATGGAACGGGTCGGACATGTCGGGGTCGTCTGGCAGGTTGATCAGGACGCGTCCCGGCCCGGTGAACCGCGCGAGGCTGTCGATGTGGTAATCGGTGATGTCCTGATCCCAGAGGCCCGCAGACCAGATCATGCGATCGGCGCCATAGGCCTTGAGCAAGCGCTGTTCGATCTGGTCGCGTGACAATCCCGGATTGCGGTTGTCGTTCACCCAGCTGCTTTCATGCGCGATCAACAGGCCATGCCCGTCCTGCTCTACGCCGCCCGCCTCGCCACGCAAACCGGTTGGCAAAAGCGGCACGCCCAGCCGATGTGCGACGCGGCCCGCGATCTGGCTGTCGCGCTGGTTCACTTGCCGTTCGCCCCAGCCGTTGAACTGTATTTGGCTGACGGCCATGTCGCCATTTCCGTTCACGACAAAGATCGGGCCGGAATCGCGACACCACAGATCCTCGGTGGGAACATCCCAAAGCGCGACCGCGCCAGAGAGTTTCGCCCGGGCGCGCGCGTGATCGTTCTGGGCCGCCAGCATCGTGACGGGTTCAAATTCTGAGATGGCGTTGGCGATATCCGCGATGGTTTGCTGTGTCATCCTGAGGAACACAGGGTCGGCATGCACCTGGCGGTTGACGGGCCACTGCATGAAGGTGCGTTCATGGGGGGATTCTTCTGGCGGGACGAAGAATTCCGGCCCGCTTTTGGCGATTGCGTTTCGTGGCAGTCCCAACAAACCGAATGCTCCCCCACTCAACAGAAGGTTACGTCTATGCACGAGCGCGCTCCTTTGGTCATGGCGAACGCCTATGGCGCTATGGGTAATTTACCCGGAAGCAAATGGGAACCTGTGTTGGGCTGTGTGATGCGCGCGGGGGTCCGGGCTGTTTGTCTGTTTGGTGTCACGTCACCAGGCATTGCGAGGCCCCGGGTCGGGCAAAGTGTTTTTTGCATTCCCGGACGAAGGATTGGACCAGACGGCGCGGACGCGGTTTGTCGTATCCGATAGAGAGCGTCAGGGGCGGGAGCGGGTCAGATATGGGCACGCCTTTCAGCCGGGACCCTGCATAGCTGAGGGGGGTCAAAGGTTGCATGTTCAGGATCGCAGCGCCGTGTCCCTGGCTGACGAGGCTGCGCACCATTTCCGTGGAGCTGGCATAGGCCGCCACGGTGACCGGGTCTGTCTGGGCGTCGAATAGCCCTTGGTAATAGGCGGCGGCCACGGGCCTGTTGAGGACGACCAGAGGGTTTTCGACGACCTGTGCCATTGTCACGCTGGATTGCTTGGCCAATGCATGGTCCGCAGGCAGCAGGCAATAGGCCGGTGCCTCGATCAGGATATCAAACGCGATAGAGGGGCGGACGTCCTCGCTGACGAAGAGGATGACATCATAGGTCCCATCCAGCAGCCCGTCCTGGGCGCTGTCGTTGTCGCATTCTTCCAGATGCAAGGTGACGTCGGCGCCTTTTGGGAGGATGGATGCCAGGATCCGGGGAAGGAACGCGGGGGCGATGGGGGCATAATATCCGATCCGCAATGTGCCGTTCAGCGATTGTTTCAGGTCAGAGCCTTCGGCCAAAACGGACCGGTAGTCTTCGAGCAGCCGGTTGAATTTCTGGGCGATCAGGCGCCCGCTGGCATTGGCCTGAATGCCGCGGGATCGTTGCCGTGTCACCAGTGTCAGGTCAAAGGCGGCCTCTGTCTGATCAATGGCCGTCGCCACGGCCGAGGCCGCGACGTTCAGCTCTGCCGCTGCTTTGGCGATGTTTCCATGCTGCAATGCGGTTGTGAAATACTTCATCGCTTTTAGGGAAACGGTCATGTCTAACTCTGATTTTCCGACCTAGTTGGCCTGTTTAATCTGTTTTTCATGCAAAGCGCGATCTGTCAAACTGACCGGAGCGCCAAAAACACGAAGGTCAGATCCATGGACGATACCCCTGTCAAAGGTTGGAACCATGTTCCGAATGTGCCGATCAAAGTATCGCCGTTCTTTCGCTGGCCTTTACGCCCTGGCGAAATGTTTGCCTGGGTCTGGAACTCGTGGTTTCTGATCAGCGAGAAACTGATCATTGTCGGTATTGCATTCGTATCCTTCTATTGGTTTCAGCCCCCCCTTGAAGAGAGCAGGACGCTGGCCTTTGGCTGGATCGCCGAGATGTTTGTGCGCAATCTGATCCTGATGACGGCGGTGGCGGGCGGGCTGCATCTGTATTTCTACACCTATACCAAACAGGGCAAGGCGCTGCGTTTTGACCCGCGTCCGTTGATGAAGAACGGGCGTCAGTTCACGCTGGGCGGTCAGATCAGGGACAATATGTTCTGGACCCTGGCCAGTGGTGTGACGATCTGGACCGCTTATGAGGTGCTGATGTTCTGGGCGCTGGCGAACGGCTATGCGCCGATGCTGAGTTTTGCGGCCCATCCGGTCTGGTTTGTGGCGCTGTTTTTGCTGATCCCGATCTGGGAGAGCTTTTATTTCTACTGGATACACCGGTTCTTACATATTCCGTTCTTTTACAAACATGTGCACGCGCTGCATCACCGCAATATCAATGTTGGCCCCTGGTCGGGTCTGTCGATGCATCCTGTCGAGCATGTCATCTTTTTGGGATCGGTGCTGGTCCATTGGATCGTGGCCGCGCATCCGGTGCATATTTTGTACCACCTGCAATATTACACTCTGACGGCGGCCACGACCCATACCGGGTTTGAGGGGCTGATGGTGAAGGATGAAAACCGTTTGGCCCTGGGCACGTTCCACCACCAGATGCACCACCGGTACTTTGAATGTAACTATGGCTCGCTTGAAATCCCCTGGGACAAGCTGTTTGGATCGTTCCATGATGGCACCAGCGCGGCCGACGCGCGGATCAAAGAGCGGCGCAAACGCATGATGGGGAATTGAGACATGGCTGCGCTGACCGTCAAAGACCTGTTGGACGCCAAGGGCCGGCGTCAACTTGCCTATGTCCAGGTCGCCCGCGAGGAAGAGGCGGTCGCGGCCTCTGAGGCGGGCATGGATATGATCGGCACGGCCTTCCTGCCCGAGCGGGCGCATTTTGCAAAGGCGGTGCCCAATTCCCATTTTCAGTTTAGCCTGCCATGGGGCAAACATGCCGACGCGACCGAGGCTTTGCGCGATGCGATGGCCGCGATGCAGGCCGGTGCGCAATCGGTCTATTGCGGGATGAGCCCGCAGATTGTCGAAGTGCTGGCGCGTGAGGGGGTTCCGGTCATCTGCCATGTTGGTCTTGTCCCGCCCAAGGCGACATGGACCGGCGGTTTTCGCGCGGTGGGTCGGACGCTGGAACAGGCCAGGATGGTCTGGCGGCACGTGCGTGATTTTGAGGCCGCCGGGGCCTTTGCGGTTGAGCTGGAGGTTGTGGCGGAAAATCTGTCGGCTGAGCTGACCAGGCGGACATCCATGCTGACCATATCGCTGGGATCGGGGGGCGGATGTGATGCGCAGTATCTGTTTTCGGCGGACCTGCTGGGCGAGAACAGAGGCCATATTCCGCGCCACGCCAAGACTTATCGAAACTTTGCCGCAGAACGCGACCGGCTGCAGGCGGAACGGGTTGCGGCCTATCGGGAGTATATCGCGGATGTGACAAGCGGCGCTTTTCCCGCGCCCCGCAACGTGGTGTCGATGGACGAAGACGCGCTGTCACAGGTCTGGGCAGGGTAACCGCGCGGCCATTTGCCGGACAAACCTCTATCGCCTGCCCTGTGACCCTGTGCGCCTTGATAACGTCGCTGAGATTGGCGGCCGGGTGCTGCGCGGGGCGCGCGGCGATCCATCCATCCCTGGTGCCGGGTGCGCCCCCCATTGCCATCCATTGCACCCTGAAATTTCAGACTTTCGGTTGATATACCCCGGCCATTGCCTCATAGACGCGGGGCGCAGGGTGCTTGTCGGGCCACGCGCCCAAGGGGCAGGCCGTAAGGGCCAGACAAAGGGCCCTCTGGACATCCCCCGGCAGACGCATGCGCATCGGGGACCCATGTCACTGCAACCTCTGAACGAGCAGGCCGCGCCGACGGCCATTGATCCGGCTGTCCTGCGTGTCATCAAACGGGCCGCCTTGTTTGTGCTGGGCCCATTCTATTTCATCTACATCGCCTTTGTGCCCCTGATTTGCAGCAGACGGCGCGGGTTTCGTGGCTGGTACTGGCCGTTGGTCAAACGCGCCTGTTCGCGGCTGTTGTGGCTGCTGAGCATCCGGGCAGAGATGACAGAGGCCGACAGGGCCACGCTGAGCGACGACACCGGCAGCATCATCGTCATCAACCACCGGAGCCATCTGGACGGGTTCGCCTTGATGCATGTGGTGCCTGATGCAAAATGGATCACCTTTGCGGCCAAGAAGGAACTCTGCGACGCGGCCCTGCTGCGCCATGGGTTCAAGGGCGCGGGATTGGTGGAAATCGACCGCAAAAGCGGCACCCTGGCACTGGAAACGCTGACCGCTGCGGTCCAGGCGATGCCGGGGCGCTGCTCTGTTGTGCTGTTCCCGGAGGGCACACGCACCGGGACGGAAAACCTGGGCCCGTTCAAGGCGGGGGCCGTGATGGTTGCGCGCACGACGGGCCGAACCATACGGCCCATCGTCATTCACGCGTCTGACCGGCTGTTGCCGCGGGGCCGGTTTCTGCCCAAAAGCGGAACGATCCGGGTTGATGTGTTGCCGTCCTTTGAATGCGATCTTTCGGCCTCGGTGGACGAAGATCTGGCGCGGCTGAGGGGCACCATGATGGCGGTTTTTGAGGATGGGACCGGTCGGTAGTCAGCTGGATGGCCAGATCAGGTTCAAGATCAGGACAATCACAAAAACGATTGGAAAGAAGACCAACGCCTGTTGCAGGTTCGAGCGGTTCCGGAGCCATCCCATGTTTTTTACAGCCCAATAGGCGCCACCACACAACAGGCCCGTGACAATCATCTGTACCCAATCCATCAGCGCTCCTCCTCAGGCAGCATCGTCACATCACAACAGCGCATATGCAGACCGGCCAGGGGCGAGCGATCTGTCCAACAATGGCGCGAATGATTTCATTGGTCTGCACCTGTCACCGAAGCGGTCATCTATTCGATGCCGATCCCGATATCGAAGGTGACCGGTTGCGCCCCGGCGTTGACAACCTCGACCACATGATCGCCGGACTGCCAGAGTTGGCCTTGGTAAGGGGTGTCAGAAGAGATCAGATCCAAAAGCAGCGAGCCGTCCGGATTGAAGATCTTGTAATCCAGCGCGCCACCGCGCGAGCCCACATCGACGCGCATGAACTGACCGTTTGCCGCGCCGAGCACATAGCGGACCGATGTATTCGGGTTCAAAGTGCCGGACATGGCCGCACCGCTTGTCCCGGCTGTGAACTGAACCTGCTGGGTGCCAGACACGACGGGTATCCCGCCGGACCCCGCCATTGCCCCGTCGCCGTCATCAGCCGCCTGCGCAACACTGAGCTCTGCCACCTGACCATCGTTGGAGACAAGGCATCTCCATACCGTCTCGCCTTTGTCTTGCAGCATGACGAGCGAGTTTGCTTCGGAAAACTCTGTCGACAGCACGGTGCCGCCCTGCCCGTCCGGCCCGCCCACGGCGCGCAGCTGGTCGATGCAGCCGTCAATCGCGTCCTGCCCGACATCCGCCGCCAGTGCGAGCGTTGACGACGCGCAAAGGCACAAGCTCAAAATCTGTGATCGCATTGTTAAAATCTCCCTAGTTTTTAAAGGATGCGTCCCTCAGTTGCGGTTCAGTCCGACTGACGATGGTAGTACGCTGATCAAATTCTTCCAATCGAAGTGTATTTTGATGACCGATGCGGGTTTCCTGCCGCTGTTTGCGGCGTTTTGGTCCTGTGTGGCGGTCTCACAGTTTCCTTGAGCATTCCCGGATGTCTGTTAGCCTTGATCCGGCAGGTGGATGTGCGTGATCAGTTGGGCGAAATCGTTCGGAGTACAGGTGTTTATGGAAGCCTTGGTTGTTATCTTCGCAGAGATCATCTTTGCCTGTCTGGTGCCTGTTTTTTCCCTGATCGGGGCGATGTTCGCGGCTGTGTTCGAGGCGCCTTTGTTGCTGTTCGCGGGTGCATCTGGCGCGGGGGGCAAGACGGGCCGCAGGCGAAGGGCTGAAGCCGCAGACCAGCCTGTGGTCGCGCGCAAACCGTCTTTCTCTCGAAAGGTGGTGCACTGGAGCGCGGGTGCTTTTGCGCTGTTGGGCGTGCTGGGCGTTGTGGGGTCTTATGTCTTTTTCCAGCCGATCCTGCGCTATGCGATGGATATTGCCAGTGAAAAGGCGGGGATGTCGGTGGCCTATGCGCGGGCGCGCGGATCATTGCTGGGCGGGCATGTGGTGCTGGAGGGGCTGGAGCTGTCGCGTGCGCATGATACGGGTTTGGCGTTTGATCTGGTGGTGGAACGGGCCGAGGCGGATGTTGCCCTGCGCAGCCTGTTGGGCGGCACGCCTGAATTGATTTTGGGGCAAGTGGAGGGGATGGTGGGAACCATCACGCCGCCTTTGCCCAAGGAAGAAAAGAAGGGGCTGCCGAAGCAGAGGCGTCCGTTTCGGGCAGAGCTGTTTTCCGTCGAGAACGTGGATTTGCAGATTACGCCCCGTGGGGACGCCCCCTATACAGTGTTGATTGAACAGGCGCAGGTGGCGCCATTTCGCAGTGGGTTGGCGGTGTTTGACCTGCTTTTCCGGTCGAACATGCGGGCCGAGGTTGCGGGACAGCCACTGATTGTGGAGACCCGGGAGACGACTGCAAACGGTCGCGAGACGCATTGGTCATTTGAAGATATTGATGCGGTTCAGTTGAAACGCATCCTGCCCAGAGCGCCTTTGACATGGGTGGACGAAGGGCGGATCACGATTGCGGTTTCGGACAGATGGAGCCTGTCCGAGAATTTTGTCGACATGGACTGGCGGGTGGCGACGACGGGTATGCGGACCTCTGCGCCCGAGGCGTCCGGTGCGGCGGAACGGGTCCTGGCGGCCGCGCTGTCCAAGTATGTGGAGCGGTTCGGAGGGGATGTGAATTTCCAGTACCGTCTTACGCTGGACCCGGATGAAATGGCTGAGTTGCGGGCCGGAAATCTGGAAGGGTTTTGGCAAAAGCTGTTGTCAGGCATCGTCAGAGGCGGGGTGCAAGGCGCGGCGTCGGAGGCCGCTGAAGAGCCGGTCGAGGTGGAAAAGCCCAGCGCGATCGACAGGTTGAAATCCGTTTTCAGGCGGAAAACGGCAGAGGATTAAGGCGCAGGGGCGTTGCCCCCCTGCCCGTCGCCTGCGCGCGCCGGGTGCGATGCCCGCTGCCGGTCAGCGGGTGGCCCAGTATTCGTCCTTCAGCTTGCGTTTCATCAGCTTGCCGGTCTCTGTTCGCGGCATCTGCGTTCGGAAGTCCACGGTTTTGGGGCTTTTGATGCCGCTCAGCCTGGCGCGGCACCAGGCGATCAGCTCTGCCGCCAGCGCCGGGCTGGCCTGTGTCGGGTCCATCAGTTGAACGACGGCTTTGACGGCCTCTCCGAGGTCGTCGTCGCGCACACCGAAAACCGCCGCATCCTGCACCGCCGGATGCATGAGCAGCCGGTCTTCGGTTTCTTGCGGATAGACGTTCACTCCGCCCGAGATAATCGTATAGGCCCGCCTGTCGGTCAGAAACAGATAACCTTCGTCATTCACATAGCCGACGTCCCCAAGGGTCGACCAGCCTTTGGGGTGATGCGCCTGGGCCGTCTTTTCGGGGTCGTTGTGATAAGAGAAGGACAGCCCGCCATCAAAGAAGACATTGCCAACCGCGCCCGGTGGCAGCTCTGTCCCGTCTTCGTCGACGATGTGAAGCGGCCCGATCAGGGATTTGCCCACGGTTCCGGGATGGGCCAGCGCCTCTTGCGAGGTGCAGATGGTCACGCCGTTGCCTTCGGTGCCGGCGTAGTATTCCAGCAGGATCGGACCCCACCAGTCGATCATCTGTGTCTTGACCTCTGTCGGGCATGGGGCTGCGGCGTGGATGGCGCATTTCAGATGCGAGAGATCATAGGCGTTGCGCTGTTCCTCGGGCAGTTTGAGCAGGCGCAGGAACATCGTTGGCACCATTTGGGTATGGGTGGCCTGGTAGTGTTCGGCCGCCGCCAGAAAGCTTTCTGGTGTGAATTTCGTCATGACAACGACAGTTGCGCCATACATCAGCGCCGTGGCCGTCGCCGCAAGCGGGGCGGCGTGATACAGGGGCGCGGGCGAGAGGTAGACGCTGTTCTGGTTCATGCCGGCCATCTTCAGACAGACCAGTTCCATCACCGGATGGCCGCCTTCGATGGGTTCTGGCACAAAGTCGCGTTTGATCCCCTTGGGCCGCCCTGTCGTGCCTGAGGAATAGAGCATCGGGTGGCCTTTGGCCTCGTCCGTCAGACGGGTCGTGGGAAAACCGGAGCGAAAAGGCGTCCATTCCCGAAAACCCTCGGCGGCCTCATCCAGCATGAAACAGGCCACGGCGGGGTCCAGTCCGGCGCAGGCGCCGGCGGCGGTGGCGGCCTGGGCCGGGGTGGTGATGAACACCTGAGCACCGCAGTCTTGCAGGATATATGCCACCTCATCCGCGCCCAGATAGCTGCTGATCGCGGTCAGATAGATACCGGCGCGCTGCGCGGCAAACATCACTTCGAAGAACTCTGGCCGGTTCTCCATCAGAATGGCGACATGGCCCGCCTGTCCGACCCCCAGGGCGCGCAAGGCGTGAGCGGCCTGATTGGAGCGATCCTCCAGTTCCTGAAAGCTCATCGTCAGGCCGGACCCGGCCATGACTATGGCGGGCTGCCCGGGTCTTGAGGCTGCTTGCTTGTAAATATGGCCCATCGGCGCGATCCTCCCTTTGGCTGAGTTGTCCTGCGGTGCCGGATCCGGAATTTTTGCCAGGGCCCGATCTGAATCGCCCGTTGCCCCTGCATCAAAACCGAAAGTGGGTTTCGTGGTTTGGTCTGGGGCACTCAGCAAAAACAAAGCGATCAGGGGAAAGCCTACGCGATGTCAGGCCATTCACCAATCATTGAAATACTGGCCATTTGGCCGATTGGTTTTGGCGGCAACTGTGTGCTATAGGTATCGTGCAGGTGCCAAGGGATCGTGATTGAAAGACCGCGAAATCTGCGCTTAGATTGCCATGGCAACGCAATGAGTAGTCCGTGTTCAAACAGTTTAGACGCAAAAAACAGTTTTCGTACAAGTGCCACGAATGTGGGAAAACGCACAAGGGATCGCCGTCATTCGCGCTCGAGCGACCGACATACTACTTTGATGTCCCGGAGGCGGAGCGCGCAGATCGCATTTTTGCGACTGATGACCTTTGTCGTATCAAGCCGGCAGATGGCGATGTCGACAGCGCGCCTATTTATTGCATCCGCGTCACCATGGATATCCCGATCATAGGCGCGCAAGACCCCTTTACCTGGGGGGTTTGGGTGACCCAGTCAAAAGACAGCTTTGACAAGTATGTCGAAACCTTTGATCAAGACCAGTCATCGCTTTCGAGCTTTGGCTGGCTGCCCGTCGACTTACCGTTCTATGACGAGGGTGCTGAAGGCGACGGTTTGGAGCATTTGGAATGCGAGGTCCGTTGGGGCGAGGCCGGGCAAAGACCAAAACTT
The DNA here is from genome assembly GCA_034670145.1 of Marinibacterium sp. Lineage (GTDB taxonomy): Bacteria > Pseudomonadota > Alphaproteobacteria > Rhodobacterales > Rhodobacteraceae > HXMU1420-2. The sequence goes on along the minus strand of JAXMOA010000017.1, from coordinate 6,401 downwards.
CACCTATGGGAAAGCTCTCATCCGCTTTCGGTTGATCAGCGTAACGGGGTAAACTGGAGCAAGGCTATGACAATCGCAAACGCGGTTATCAGCGTCAATGATGGCCAAGAGCACCCCTGCTGAACCAGATAGATCAGGTATTTGGGAAGGTCACCGCAACCTACGGCCCTGGGTGGGCACAACGGCCTGGTCTTCGCCGATCTTTGGCCCCGTCCCGGGCGCTGTCAGGCGTTGCGTTTCAATCTATTCTTCTGGAATGCCGAGTTTGCGCATGTAGACGGCGATGTCCTCCAGCGCCTTTGGAGAGAAGACCATCGCCTCTTTGTATCGCGTGATGGTCAGGTCGGGATAGGCCGCGAACATCGCGTCCCTGGAGGCCTCGGCCTCTTTGTCACGGCCAGCGGCCAATAGCACCGGGGCAAGGTTGCGGTGAATCCACAGGGCATTGGGGCGTTCCATCAGAGCCCGTTGAAACAGATCGGATGCGGCGTCGAAGTCGCCGGAAATCTGATGCGCAGAGGCTATGCCAACGAGGTTGTTGAAATTCATCGGATCAAGTGGGCTGAGGCGCATTGCATGTTCGAAATGGCCGAAGGCCGCGGCAGGACGGTCTGCGTAAACCTCCAGCCAGCCCAATCGGCTGAGGGCCCAGGCCGAATTGGGGTCGAGCGCGATTGCGCGCTCCAGCAGAATGCGTGCGGTGCCGTGGTTGCTGGCGAATGTATGCACAACCCCCAGCACGGACAGGATCAGCGGGTCATCCCCTGACAGCCCCGCAGCCCTTTCCGCCATCTCTAGCGCGCGGTCCCTGATCGCCTCTATGTCATCGGACCAGTTGTAGACGGAATGCTGCGACCAGCACCAGGCGGACAGGGCCAGTGCCAAAGGATAATCCGGGTCAATCTCCAAAGCGTTTTCCAGCAGGATCAGCGCCTTGGTCGATTCGTCCTGATCCTGCATCCAGACATGTCGCATGGCCCGCATGGCATAATCATAGGCCCCCATGTCATGTGGGCGTTTGCGTGCGGCACGGTCTATTTCGGCGCGCTGGATCGAGGGCTGCAATGCGCCTGCAACCTGTTCGGTGATCCGGTCTTGCAGATCGAAAAGCTCGCTATCGGCACCATCGTATTTTTCGGCCCAAAGGTGGGCGCCGGTTGTCGTTTCAATCAGCTGAACGGTGATCCGCAGCTTGCCCCCGGCGCGCTGCACTGATCCTTCGAGCACATAGCCGACACCCAATTCGCGTCCGATGTCGATGACATTCATGTGCCGCCCTTTGTAGGCAAAGGCGGAATTGCGGGCGATGACAAAAAACGACCGGATGCGCGACAGGGCGGCCGTCAGCCCTTCGACCACGCCATCGGCAAAGTAATCCTGATCCGGATCGTTCGACATATTGTCGAACGGCAGCACCGCGATGGAGGGTTTGTCGGGCAAGGCCAGTCTTTGGGCTGTGTCGTGGGTTTGCGTATCTGGCCACCGGAAGACGCGGACCTTGCGCACAATGTTTTTCAGCACCCGTTCGCCCACATCGGCAAATTCTGCATCAATCTTGCCGTGCACATGTTCATAGGCCGTCGCGCTGAGGGCCACACCGCCGGGGGTGCAGACCTCCTGGATCCGGGCGGCAACGTTCACGCCGTCGCCAAAGATGTCTGTTCCTTCGAGGATCACATCGCCCAGATTGATCCCGATGCGCATGGCAACGGCCTTTTCGGGCGGGATATCCTCGTTAAAACTGCGCATCTGTTCCTGAATGGCAATGGCAGCCCCCACTGCGTCAACAACACTGGAAAATATGATGATCGCCCCGTCCCCCATCAGCTTGGCGATGCGGCCCTGATGTTGCATCACCTGCGGTGAGACGATGGTTTTCTGCAACCGCTTCAGGGTCGCCAGTGTGCCGTCCTCATCCGCGCCCATCAGGCGGGAAAAGCCCACAACATCGACCGAGATGATCGCCGCGAGTTGCCGCTGGGTGCGCCGTATGGACATCAGAGGTGGCTCCTTTTCATGTGGTTATCGCGGGTTCGCAGGCTCTGTCGGCCAAAACATCTGCCCAGGCGGCGCGGATTGCCCGTGTTGTGATTGCGACGTCCGCATCACAGAGGGCACCGGAGATCACAGAGAGACGCATGACCCATTCACCGCGCCAGGCGGCCCCTGCGACAAAGATGGTACCCTCGGCGATCAGGCGATCCATGACAGCCGTGGCCAAAAGCTTGCGTTGTGCGGCGCCATCGCTGTCAGCGCCAAAACGCAGGATGATCTGATTGAGCACAACCTCGTTCATGACCAATATGCCCGGCACCTGTGCCAGGTCGGCTGCAATCTGACGGGCCAGTTTACAATGCTGACGCACCATAGCCGCCACGCCACTGCGCCCCAGTGATTTCAGCGCGGCCCAGGTCGGCAAGCCGCGTGCTCTGCGCGACAATTCCGGTACCAGATAAGATGGGTGCCTGTCGCCAGGGCCCTGGGGGGGCAGATAGCTGGCCGAGATGGCCATACTGCGCTGAAGCGCCTCTGCATCGCGGACAATCGCGTAGCCGGAATCAAAGGGCACTTGCAGCCATTTATGCCCGTCGACGACCCAGGAATCTGCTCTTTCGATGCCTTCGCTCAAGGATTTGAGTTCAGGCACAGCGCGCGCCCAAAGCCCGAAAGCCGCATCTATGTGGAGCCAGGCGTCATGTTCATGGGCGATATCTGCAAGCTTTGCAAAAGGATCAAAGGCGCCTGTGTTGATCTGCCCTGCCTGCGCGATGATCAGTTTCAAACCCTGGCAGGCCGCGCAACGGCGGGCCAGATCCTGGGCCAGCATCCGGCCTTCGCTGTCGGTGTCCACGCGGATGACGCGGCGTTCCCCAAAGCCCAGATAGCGCAGGGCTGACAGCACCGATGCGTGCACATCGTCACTGACAAAGACATGCACGAGGGGCGCACCAAACAGCCCGTCGGCCTCGCAGTCCCACCCACTGCGCCGGAGCAATGCGCCGCGCGCAGCCGCGAGCGCTGCAAAGCTGCCCGCAGTGGCCCCGGTGACAAACCCCACAGCGGCCTCACGCGGCAAATCGAGGATGTCCAGCAACCAGCCTGCTGCGATTTCCTCGACGGCGGCCGCTGTCGGCGTTGCCGAATGCATCGCTGCATTTTGCCCCCACGCCGTGGCCAGCCAGTCGGCTGCCACACTCACCGGGGCAGAGCCCCCCATCACCCAGCCAAAGAACCGGGGATGGGTGATGGGCATCAGGCCCGCTTGGCCAAGGTCGGCAAGCTGATTGATCACCGCTCCATCCGGCATACCGGTTTCCGGCAGGGGTTCGGCAAAGCGTGCGCGCATCTGGCGATAGTCTAGCTGTGGCTTGACCGGATGCATGGCGACCTCAGATCTGTAGGCCACGGCCCGCTGGCATGCGATTTCAAAAACATCCATGAATGTTCAACTACCCCAGCTGCGCGTCAGGTGTGGACATGGATATGGCGACCTCTTCGGCGTCCATATCCTCAGCGATGTTTTCAAACATCGGAGTGCTCAGGTATCGCTCTCCGGTATCGGGCAACATGCACAAGATGACCGAGCCTGCCGGTGCCTTTTCAGCAACCGCCAAAGCCACGGCAAAAGTGCCGCCGCCGGAGATGCCGGTGAAAATCCCCTCTTTCCGGGCGAGGTCCTGGGCGCATTTTATGGCATCTGGTCCCGCAACCGGGATCAATTCGTCATAATATGCGCCCTTTACCGCCTCTTCCAGCACGGCGGGGATGAAATCCGGCGTCCAGCCCTGAATGGGATGGGGTTCAAATGCCGGGTGGCTGACAGCGGGTGCGCCGTTGGCCTCACGCTCTTGCCCATGGCCGCTGCCCAACAGCTGTGCATTGGCAGGCTCTGTCAGGATGATCCTGGTTTCGGGCCGTTCCTTGCGCAGCACCCGTCCGATGCCGGAAATCGTGCCACCGGACCCATAGCCCGTCACAAAGTAATCCAGGGCTGATCCGGCGAAGTCGGCGACGATCTCGCGACCTGTGGTTGCCTCATGAATGTCTGCATTGGCGTCCGTTTCGAACTGTGCCGCCAGAAACCAGCCATGTTTCTTGGCCAGGGCAGCGGCCTTTTGGTACATGCCCACACCTTTGAGAGCGCGCGGCGTCAGGACCACTTTGGCCCCCAGCATCCGCATCAGGCGCCGCCGCTCGATCGAAAAGCTATCGGCCATGGTCACGACAAGCGGGTAGCCCTTTTGCGCGCAAACCATTGCCAGACCGATGCCGGTATTGCCGCTGGTCGCTTCGATGACCGTTTGACCGGGTTTGAGCGCGCCGGACCGTTCGGCCGCCTCGATGATGTTGACGGCCAGCCGGTCCTTGACCGAGCCACCGGGATTGAAAGCTTCGGTTTTCACATAGATTGTCGCGCCATTGGTCGCGATATTGTTGACCCGGATCGCGGGCGTGTCGCCGATTGTGTCCAACACGCTGTCAAAAAGCCGGCCGCGTCCATGCGTCGTGCGGATACCTTGATCGTTTCCCATTGGTCATTTCCCTGTTGTTGAATGGTCGGTCGCTGACTCGACGGCGGACCATGGTTTTTTGACGCGTTCCAAGAGCGATGCGGAGCGTTGGTGGTGAATGTCTGGCACAGCGTTGCTGCGCCTGCTTGTGGGCAACTTGAGTTTTTCGTGGAGTTTCCCTCAAGTGGCAGTAGTCTCTGCAAATGCAGTATCGCTTTGACCATTTCACATTGGACGTCTCGCGAGGGTTGCTACAGGCGGCCGGGCAAGACGTCGCAATAGAGCCGCGTGGCTTTGCACTGTTGGTGCTTCTGGTCAATCACCACGACAGGGTGGTGACAAAAGATGAAATCGTTGAGGCGGTTTGGGACGGGCGGATCGTGTCAGATGCGGCTATTGCCACGGTGATCAAGACGACGCGAAAAGCGCTGGGTGACGATGGCGTGACGCAAAAGTTCATTCGCACGCTGCGGGGCCGGGGTGTGCGTTTTGTCGGAACACTTGCGCCAGATGTGCCTGCGACGGTGCGCCAGCCGGACACGCCAGGTCCCCCCTCGGCGCTGGTCACACCCAAGTCGCGCCCCTCTATCGCCATCCTGCCGTTTGGGATGGTTGGATATTCACAAACGTTCAGTGCAATTTCCGATGCCATCCCGGCCGAGCTGATTTCATGCCTGTCGCGCCTGCGCTGGCTGACGGTGGTGTCGCGTGGATCAACGTTTCGTTTTCGCGACAGTGACCCGGATCTGGAGGCGGTTCATTCCGCTCTTGGGGCGAAATACTGCCTGACGGGGTTCGTCGAGATTTTCGGCGCTGTCATCGCGGTTTCGGTGGAATTGTCAGATACCCGCAGCAAGGCCGTCATCTGGAGCGAACGCTTTTCAGGCACGGTCAACGACGTGAATGAAACGCGAAATGACATTGTGACCCATGTCATCTCGGCTCTGGAACTTCACATTCCGCTGAACGAGGCGAAACGGGCGCGCTTGCGTGCTCCGGAAAATCTGGATGCCTGGAGCATTTATCATCTGGGCCTTCAGCATATGTACCGGTTCAACAAGGCTGATAACCTGATCGCCGCCAGCCATTTTGAACGGGCCACGCGGTTGGATCCTGAGTTTGCCCGGGCTTATGCGGCGCAGTCTTTTACCAGCTTTCAAAACGCCTTTCTCAAGTACAACGCCGATGTTGTGGCAGAGGTGGACAACACGCGCCGGTTCGCTGAGAGGGCGGTCGAGCTGGACCCGATTGACCCATTTGCAAATTTCACGCTTGGCCGCGCGCATTGGCTCAAAGGCGACCCCGAAGCGGGAATGCCCTGGATCGACCGCGCGATCGGGCTGAGCCCCAATTTTGCGCAAGGTTTCTATGCGCATGGCTGGGGTGACGTGATGGCGGGGCGCGGCGCCGAGGCCTTGCAACAGTTGCAAAGGGCCATTGAACTTAGCCCGTTGGATCCGTTCTTATATGCAATGCAGAGCGCCTGCGGCATGGCCTACCTGCAATTGGAAGACTACGAAAATGCGGTGCTCTGGGCCGAAAAAGGCGCCCGCGCGCCGGGTTCGCATTTTCTGATCGGCGCCATTGCCGCTGCGATCTGCAAAATCAACGGTGACGAAGCAAAGGCCACCCGTTGGGCGGTGACGACAAAAACCCGCAGGCCTGACGCCTCTGTGGCGATGTTTTTCAATGCCTTTCCCTTTCAAGATCAACATATGCGGTCACAGTACGCCTCGGCTTTGACCTCGGTCGGGTTTCAGGCCGACTAGGCTCAGGATGCATTGATCTTCCGGTAAGGTTCTGATTCACGGTTCCCAAAAAGGAGCGGTGTGATGAGTGATCTTTACTGGTTGAACGATGCGCAAATGGCGAAGCTTGAGCCGTTCTTTC
>JAXMOA010000016.1:0-154221 GCA_034670145.1 Marinibacterium sp. | reverse complement strand
AACAGCTTTGCCCGCCTCAAGGACTGGCGGCGCGTTGCAACCCGCTATGACAGATGCCCCAAGGTCTTCCTATCAGCCTGCGCCCTCGCAGCAGTTGTCATGTTCTGGTTATGAATCCTGACCCTAGCATACCAGGCACAACCAGAGCATTAACCAAAGGTGACAACGAGGATGCAGGCATGAAAATTTCTCCAGTTTCAGTTGGATGTATTACGCCTTTAGAAGCGCGAACACCGGGCTTTGGGCTTCAGTCAAAGAAACTCGTGAAATACAGCGGCTCATTTCTTGCATCAAAAACAGAGTTCTAGCGAGTAACGAATTCCATACCTTGGATTTGTTGGGTTCGGAGCCCCTGCGCTGGCAACCACAAGTACCCGCCATTCGAAGGCGGACTCCGAGCAGCGGCAAATTCCGCAAGTGAGGCATCGGTGTCGAAAACCTCGTCACAGACGACTTGGAAGCTGTCCTTTCTCCCCCGGCACAGCTGCAGGATTGGTCGAGAGCGATGCAAAATGTGCGAGAGTTCGGGCCTGAGCACTTCCGGTATGGGCTTATAGCGGCCATTGGGGTGGCTAAATCCTAAACGCAGGATTTTGCCCCTTTCCGCTAGTGACCCCTTCGTTGGGGGGCAGGATGGGGGCAGGTGCGGTCAAATCCTGATGCGGATCACGCTGCGCGGTGTCATTCAAATCAGCGTCGCGCCACGCGCGTGAGCACTGTTTTGATCTTGTGGGACAACAGGTCAACAAGCTCGGGTTGCATGTATTCATAGCGATCCGGGATGTCCAAACAGACGATGTGCTTGCCAGAGACACGCGGACCATACCGGCGTTTCAAGCGGGACAATTGCCGTTTCTCCATCACGGCAATCGTATCCGCCCAGTCGATCTGCTCGCTGTTGAGCTGTTCGTCGGCATCATTGCTCAGGCCTGCGAAATCTGTGTCGGCAATCAGGAGATCGCTGGCGAGATTGGCCGCTGTCGGGCTGCGCTTGCGTGCTTTGCCACAAATGAAGAGTATATTGACCAAATTGTTCCTCTGGTGGGGTGCCGTCGGGCGCCGGATCTGGCTCTGGCTCTGGCTCTGGCTCTGGCTCTGGCTCTGGCTCTGGCTCTGGCTCTGGCTCTGGCTCTGGCTCTGGCTCTGGCTCTGGCTCTGGCTCTGAAACAATCATGCCGGGCGGCAGAATGGCAAGGTCAATCGGGACGCAATTGGACGGCTGTGAACACGATCCGCACCTTCGATTTCTTGCGGTGCGGGCGCGCGGCATCACAGCCGGAGGGGGTGTATCCTCTGAACATAGGGTATGCGAAACCCTTGCCGCTTGGGTCCGTTTTGGAGGATGTGATCCGCTCGCAGACGGACCGGGAGTTGATCGAGCAACCCGGGTCTTCGTCTGCGGTGCAAAATCTATTGTGTCACGCCGATGCCGTGTTTTCAGCGACGAGATCCTTGTATAGGGCCCTGATCCGCATGGTCATTTCACGGCTGCCTGTTCCGATGGGCTTGCCATCAATCTCGCCCACGGGGGTTTGGGCGCCAAAGGTTCCTGTCAGGAACGCCTCGTCCGCGCCGTAGGTGTCGTAGAGGGAGAAGTTCCGCTCGAACACGGGGATGTCGTTGGCGTGGCACAGGTCGATGACCTTCTGCCGGGTGACGCCGTTCATGCAGTAATCGCCGGTTGAGGTCCAAACCTGGCCTTTGCGGACAATAAAGAAGTTGCAGGCATTGGTCGTGTTCACGAAGCCATGTGGATCCAGCATAAGGGCTTCGTCGGCACCGGCCTGTTCCGCCTGGAGGCAGGCGATCACGCAGTTCAGCTTGGAATGGCTGTTGTATTTGGCGTCCTGGCTCATCGGCAACCCGCGCACCTGGGGTACGGTGGCCAGACGGATGCCCCGCGATTGCAGGGCTTCGACGGGTTTGGAATGTTCCATGATGATGACAAGTGTCGGCCCTGACCGGCTGAGCGAGGGGTGCTGAAACGGTTTGACCTTTGTCCCGCGGGTCAGCATCAGGCGGCAGTGCACGTCGTGATGCATGTCATTGGCCGCAGCGGTTCTGGACAGGGCGTCCAGAATGCCCTGGCGCGTCATGCCCACGTCCAGTGAGACCGATTTGCAGGAGGCAAAGAACCGGTCCATGTGTTCATCAAAGAAGGCCCATTTGCCATGGTAGAGGCGCATGCCCTCCCACATGCCGTCGCCCAACATGAAGCCGCTGTCATAGACTGAAACCTTGGCCTCATCGCGGTGGACGATGTCGCCATTCACGTAGATTTTGATGTCCTGGTTGCGGATGTCATCCGCTGCGTCGTGGGTCGTGTGTTTGTTGTCGGTCATGATTGAGAAGCGTCCAATTCGAGGATTGCGTTTGCGATCATCAGATCAAGATGTGCGCCGCCGCCGTTCTTGAAAACTGTGATGGTATCGGGGGTTCGGTTCACTGGTCCTTGTGCCTTGAGTTGATAGAGGTCAGCGAGAATGTCGGCCTGGGTGATGAGGCCGGCCTCCAGCGGGAGTTTCAGTTCTCCGATGTGCGCAAGGGTCGTGTCGCGGCTATCGACGTAGATTTGCGCGCGGGTCAGGACCGCGTCATCGGCCTCGCGCATGTCTGGGCGAAAGGCGCCGATCAGATCGACATGGGTGCCGGGGCGCAGCCATTTGCCCTTTAGTATCGGGTCAATGGACATTGTGGCACATGTCACGATGTCAGCCTGCGCCACGGCCTCTGACAGGTCAGCTGTCGCATAGACTGGCAAGCCGGTGGCTTGCAGGGTTTCGGCCAGGGCCCTGGCCTTGGCATATGTGCGGTTCCAAAGGGTGAACTGCGCAAGGTCCGGAAAAATCTGACGGTAGGCTGCAATGACATTGCCTGCCACGCTGCCGGCCCCGAGAACAACCATATGTTGCGCGTCGGGGCGGGCGAGATAGCGGGCCCCGAGGGCGGAATCGGCTGCTGTTTTGAGATCTGTGATCAGCGCGCTGTCGATGAGTGCCTTTGGGGTGCCGGTCTGTTCGTCAAAGACGATCATGCCGCCCTGCACACTTGGCAGGTTGCGTTGCGTATTTTCGGCGATCACGGTGACCGATTTGACCCCAAACCCAATCCCTTCAATCCGGGCGGCGCGGCTGAGGAGCGTATTGCCGGGCGGTCCCAGAAAAACATCCTGAACCTCTGCCTTGGGCAAGGCGTGGCCGGCGTCGATGGCGTCGACAAAGAGGGGCCAGTCCGTGACCGGCCCAATCGTTTCCCGGGTGATGCGCTTCATCCGTTCACAACCGCCATGAAGTCCTTGGTGATCTGGTGCTGCGGGTTGCTGAAGATCTGGTCGGGCGTGCCTTCTTCGACGATTTCACCCTGCGCCATGAGGATCACGCGGTCTGCGACCGCTTTTGCAAAGCCCATTTCATGCGTGACGCAGACAATCGTCATGTCGGCGCGCGCCAGGTCCTGCATCACGTCGAGCACCTCGGAGATCATTTCCGGGTCCAGGGCTGAGGTCGGTTCGTCAAACAGCATGATTTCCGGCTTCAGCGCCAAAGCGCGGGCCAGTGCCACCCGCTGTTGCTGGCCCCCCGACAACTGGTCTGGATATTTCTCGGCGTGAATGTCGACTTGCATTTTTCTGAGCTGATCCATCGCCTCGGTTGTCGCGGCGGTCCGGTCCCGGCCAAGCGATCGGATTTGAGGCAATACGCAGTTTTCCAGGATGGTCAGATGCGGAAACAGGTTGAAACTCTGAAACACCATACCCACGCGCTTGCGCACTTGATCCATCACTTTGGTATCATCCCCGACGGGCAGCCCCAGCACATTCAGCGTGCCGGAATGATAGCTTTCCAACCCGTTCACACAGCGGATCAAGGTTGATTTGCCCGACCCCGAAGGCCCGCATATCACGAGGGTCTGTTTGTCGGGCACGTCGAGGTTGATGTTCTTTAAGGCGTGGAAGTCGCCGTAATATTTCTCCAGTCCATGAATTGAGATTGCTGCGTCATGCATGGCCGAGCCTCATTCTGGTTTCCAGCCACGCGCCGTAGCGTGACAGTCCGAAGACAAAGACGAAGTAAATCAGGGCGAGGAAGACGTAGACTTCGACATATTGGTTGCCCCATTCACCCGTGCCGATTGCCGCATTGCCTGAGGCCATGACCTCGAAAAATCCGATGATGGTGACGATTGAGGTTTCCTTGAAGGTGATCACCGCCTGATTGATGGTGGAGGGCAGCGTGTTACGGAAGGCTTGCGGCAAGAGGATATCAATGACGATCGACCAGTAGGGCATGCCGAGTGCGACGGCGGCCTCTTCCTGCCCTTGTGAGGTCGACTGCAAGCCTGCGCGGATAATCTCGGCCTGATAGGCGGCAAAGAAGATCGAGAAGGCGATGACCACGCGCATCAGCTTGTTCCCCTGCAACCCGTCCGGCAGCAGCAGGGGCACCACAACCGCGGCTGCAAAAAGCAGGGTCAGCAGCGGCAGGGAGCGCACGATGTCGATGAAAAAGCCAAAGGATTTGGCGATGACCGGCAGGCTGGATCGCCGGGCGAGGGCGAAGAGCACGGCCAGTGGCATGCCGATCACGAAGACGCCGGAGAAGATGAAGATGGTCAGCGACAGACCGCCCCATTGCTCGGAGGTGACCAGGTCGAGACCCGCAAATCCGCCGCGCATCAGCAGGACGAAGGTGGTAAAGCCCACGACCCACAGGATCGGCAGACGTCGGATTGACCAAAAGCTGGGCAGGCACGACAGGGCGATGGTGGCGATCACCGCAAGACACGCCAGTGTGGATCGCCATTGTTCGTCGTAGGGGTAAAGTCCGAACAGGATCAGCCGTCCCCGGCTTTCGATCACGGCCCAACAGGCGCCGGCATCATGGGTGCAAAGGTCTTTGTTCTCAACGCGCCAGATCGCGTCGACAAAGGCCCAGCCGATGAAAGCTTTGAGGGCCAGATAAATCAGGATGGCAAAGACCACTGAAAACAAGGTGTCGTACCATGTGGCAAAGAAATGTTTGCGCAGCCATGCGACCGGTCCGGTTGCGCTGGGTGGAGGTGCGAGCGCTTGTGTTGTCATGGCTCAGCTTCTCCCTTTCAGTTTGATGCGCTCATTCAGCATGTTCATGAGGAAACCGATGGAATAGTTGATCAGGATGAACCCGCCCATCAGCAGGGCCAGCAGTTCCATGGTCTGGCCGCTTTGGTTGATCGAGGTCGACACAATGGCAAAGTAATCCGGGTAGCCTACGGCGATACCAACGGTCGTGCCCTTCATCAGCCAGATATACTGGTTGGTGAGTGATGGAAGCATGGCCCGAAAGGCGAGTGGAATACGGATCAGTCGATTGATCTGGAACGTCGAAAGGCCCAGGGCGCGGCCCGCTTCCAGTTTGCCGCGATCTACGGACAAGAGGCCGCCGCGGATGATTTCACCGATATAAGAGGCGCCAAACAGTGTCAGGCCGACCAGGAGGGCGGAGAATTCGGGCTTGAGCGTGAGGCCGCCCACAAACCGCAGGCCCTTGAGTTCAGGCACTGAGAACAGCCCGGTGTCCGGTTCCCGTCCTGTCAGCAGGACAATCAGAAACACGACAAAGCTCAGCCCGATGGCAATTGCCCATCTGGGGCCAGGGCGCGGGCGTTCGCGGGTGCGCAGCAGAAACACAACAGCAAGAACCACCGCAGCGATGAGCCACAGCATATCGCTGCCGGACAAGGCGGGGGCGGGCATCATTATGCCCCGGTTGGACAGGTAGAAGACCTCGCCAAGGGTATAGGCCTGCTTTGGGCTGGGCAGATGCGTGAGGATTGCGTACCAGAAAAACACCTGAAGGATGACGGGAACATTGCGGAAAACTTCGACATAGGCGGTGCCGACCAGTTTCATTGGCGTGTTCGAGGACACCCGCATCAGGGCCAGCAGCAGACCGAGAATTGTTGCGAAAATGAGTGTCAGAAACCCGACCAGCATGGTGTTGAGCAATCCGGCCCAGAGGACACGGGCATAGGTTGAACGGCCGGTGACCTCGATGATCGAAAAGTTTACAGGCCAGCCGGTGGTCTGCTCCAGAAAGCCAAACCCGGTTGCCATTCCCTGGTCCGCAATATTGCTTTTGCCGACAAGGATGACGGAGGCGATCAGCGCGACGACGGCCAGAATGAAGCCACCTTGAAGTGCTGTTCTGCGGAACTTTTGCGATGCAAATATCTGTGACACGACGACCCCCGTCAAACGTGAAGCACCCGGGCGACGCCTGTCGCCCGGGGCCAATCGTTTAGTCAAGAACGAGCGGGTAGAGCAGACCGCCGTTGTTCCAGAGGTTGTTCAGTCCGCGCGGCAACTGGTAGCGGGATCCTTCACCAACCGTCCGGTCATAGATCTCGCCGTAGTTTCCGACGGTCTTGATGACATTGTATGCCCAGTCGTCGCTGAGGCCCAGACGCGCCCCGACACCCGGGGTGGAGCCCAGCAAGCGCCCGACCGACGCGGTTGGTGGATTGGCTTTCATTTCGTCCACATTCGCCTGGGTGACGCCGTTTTCCTCGGCCATCAGCAAGGCGCTGACCATCCAGTTGATCACGTCCAGCAAGTCATCTTCGCCCTGCTTTACGACAATGCCTTCGGGTTCAAGCGCCAGCACATCGCCGAGGATTTCAAAATCATCCGGGTTGTCCGCGTTCACGCGGGTTGCAGACAGGAATGGCCCGAAACCGGCAATGGCATCGCAACGGCCGGCGTAGAAGGCTGCGCGCAGCTCTTCGCCTTTTTCGAATGCCAGTGATTCATATTCGATCCCATTGGTTTCCATGTAATCGGTCAGAACGCGTTCAACCGTGGTGCCGGCATTGACACAGAACACGCCGCCTTCGAGATCAGCGATGCCTGTCGCGCCCAGTTCGGTCTTGGACATGACATAGAACGGTCCGATGAAGTAGGGGCGCGAGTATTGCAAGCCCAATTCCGTGTCGCGGGTCATGGTCCAGCCGGTGACCTTGATGATCACGTCGATATCGCCGGATTGAATGGCCGGAAAACGCTGGGCCCAGCTGACGGGAATGATCTGAAGCTTGTCCGGGCTGCCCAGAATGGCGGTCGCGAGGGCCTTGCAGAATTCGATATCGAACCCTTGCCATTCCCCTGCGCCGTCAACCTCGGCAAAGCCGAGATAGCTGCCGTTGTGACCGGTACACAGCAGGCTGTCGCGTTCAATGATCGTATCAAGCAGCCCTTGGTCCTGCGCCTGAACGGCTGTTGCTGATCCAAGCGCTATTGCGCCTGCCATCAGAAGGTTTGTCAGTTTGGTTTTCATCTTGATCTCCACTGTTGTGATGGGTTGTGGGCCGCTTTATGCGGCGTCCTTGGGTGAGGTGCTGCTGGTCTGTTGGAAGGCCACCGAGACGTCCTTGTCTGGCAACGAGATGCCCAGGCCCGGCGTATCGGGTGGGCTCACTCTGAAGATGGCGCTTTTGTCGTGTTCGAGCTTTAGCGCGTCAAAGAAGACCGTGTGAATTGTATGGTATTCCACATGTGCAATTTCGCGGCAGGCCGCCGCCGCATGGACGGCAGCCAGGAGCGCAACGGCGGAAGAGGAGATTTCGAGCGAAAGGCGCGTCTGTGTCTTTGTCACCTTGTCGGCGAGCGCTGCAATTTGGGTCAATCCGCCAACGGCAATTGGCGCGGTTTGCAGGAATGCCACGCCGACCTCTTCGATAAGGCGATCATGTATTTCAGGACGGTATTCAGCCTCTGTCGCCATAACAGGCACGCCTGCTTTCGTCAGATGGGCCATGCCTGTGTAATCCCACGCCTTGGTGGGCGATTGGAACGCTTCGATCCGTTCTGCCGGAAGGGCCGAAAACAGGCGCAGCGCGGTGTCGCTGGAATAGCTGTAGACCCCGTCGATAATGAGCTTTGCGGTCTCTGGAAGAGCCGCAAGTACGGCTTTGACCCGCGCGGTATCCTCTTGCACGGAGAGGGCGCCGATCTTCATTTTTGACAGGGCAAAGCCCTGCGCCGCGTGAGAGGCCATTTCCTTGCACAGGTCGTCAACAGATTTTCCCTCGCCGTACAATCCACCGCTGGCATAAAGATTTGCCGTGCCGCAACCGCCCCTGTTCAAACTGCGCCAGAGCGGTGTGTTTTCGTGTTTTGCCGTCAGATCCCAGATTGCGATGTCGATCCCGGCCAAGGCAGATGCGAGGATCCCATGGCGCGCGGTGAGGGTCGCCTTTTCGAACAGCCCGCGTGCAATGAGCGGCGCGTCGGTCAGTGCCTGGCCCAGGAAATGGGGTGTGACCTCGGTCCGCAGGTATGCGACCAGCGCATCGGGGGCCGCGTCAAAGCACCAGCATTCGCCCAGACCAACCTTGCCCGTGCTGTCGTGCAGCGTGACAAAAACGGCATATTTGTTCGTCCAGCGGATCGACGGATTCCAGATTTTGCCGCCCAGCTCATTGCGGTGTGTATGCACTGTGATCCGGGTGATTTTCGATCCCATCTAGAGGCCCTCGGGGATCGTCAGGCCCAGGTCAAAATCAGTGTCGGGGGCGTGTCGCAGCGCTTTGAGGAAGCGGTCATGGAACTGCATTGTGTGTGCATGGGCAATTGCATCTGCTGCTGCGATATCCTGTGCCTCGATGACATCGACAAAATCATGGTGCTGATCGCGCATCACCTCGACCCTGTCCGCGTTGTCGAGAAACTGCACATGGATATGCAGAAGACGCCGCGTTTCGGATAGCAATTCGCGATACTGCCGGGTGACATAAGGATTGCGCCCGGCCTCTGCGACGGCGACGTGAAACGCGAAATTCGATTGCGGAATTGTCAGAGCCGAGGCCTGGCCGATGCTGTCGTTGAAGACGTCCGCCAGCTGTCGCAATCGCGGCAAATCCGTTTCCAGCCGGTTTTGGGCGGCCAGGCGCGTTGCAAGACGCTGCTGGACGTCCAGAGCCTGAATGAGTGCTGGAAAATTGCGCAGGTCAACCGGTGCGACAATGGTTGATCTGTTGGGAAGGGTCTCTACCAGCCGTTCGGCCAACAGGCGGTTGAGGGCCTCTCGGACGGGGGATCGCGAAACGGAAAACCGCTTTGACAGGCTTGTCTCATCGAGTGAAATTCCGGGCTCTAGCTGAAGGGTGAGGATTTCATCGCGCAGAACGCGATAAATCTCGCCCGATGCGGCGCCGCGCTGAAAAGTCGTAGATGTTTCTGGTTTCGCCACGATGGGATGGGACCTCGAACTCGGGGTTTCCTCTTGTCGACAATGTGTCGACAAAATATTCTTGAGTCCAGAAATTTCTGTGGAGGATCAAATTTCGCATATTGTCTGCTCAGGGATTGGTCGTTTTGGCCCGGCCCGCAGAAAATGGCGGCAGCGGGGAACGTGTTTTGTGCTGCTGATGCAGAGGTCAGGATCAGGGGCCAGCTGTGTGGTGCTGGCCCCTTGGTTTTGTGGCCGCCTACAGGTTGCCGAAATAGGCATCGCGGCTGGGGCGTGCGGGTTTGAAGGCTGGAGCGTTTTCCCCGGGGAGCCAGTTTTTGTAAACGTCGCCGTCCTTCATCACGAAGTCCACCTTGTCGCGTTTGAGCGCGGTGATGTCCTCTAGCGGGTTGCCGTTCACCAGGATGATATCAGCGTAGCCGCCTTCGACGATTGAGCCCAGGGTTCCCTCTTTGTAGGGGTTCATGCCGCCGCTCCAGGTCAGCACTTCGGCCGCGTTGCTTGTTGCCGTTTTCAGGGCCAGATGCGGATTGTTGGCGACCTTGTCGTTGAACCAGATGATATTGTCTGCCTGGCGCACAACGTCGGGGCCGAACATGTCGCCACCGGTAACCATCAGCAGGTCGTGTTTGACCGCCCATTCCATCATCTGCTGGGCGCCGGAATTGACCTGGGCTGCTTTGCCTTTCTGGTCGGCGTTGAAGAAGGTGATGCTTTCTGGATCTCCGAAGGCTTGCAGGGACATGACCGCCTGAATGGAGAGGGCGACGCCTTCTTCCTTCATGCGGATGATGGTGTCCTCGGAGACGAGGAAGTTGTGGTCGATCACGCGGACGCCGGCGTCGATGGCGCGGTTGACCGAACGGTCGTGATAGGCGTGCACCAGCACGTAGGTGCCGTAGTCTTCGGCGACGCCAACGATCGCTTTGAGTTCTTCGGCCGAGTATTGGGTTGTGTGCAGGGGATCAAATTCACTGGCGACGCCGCCGCCGGCCATGACCTTGATCTGGGTTGCCCCGGCGCGCAGGTTGTGGCGCGCTGCGCGAATAACCTCGGGCACGCCGTCGGCGATAAAGCCGAACATATGCGCTTCGAGATCGTCGACGTCGCCGGGCACATCGTTGAAGGACCCGGTGTCGGCGTGGCCCCCCGTCTGGCTGAGGAACGCGCCGCTGGGATAGAGGCGCGGGCCTGGGATGATGTCATTGTTGACCGCTTTGGCGATGCCCAGGATGTTGCAGCCTGCATCGCGGGCGGTGGTGAAGCCCTGATCGAGGTAGTCCTGCAGAACCAGCGCCGTGTAGGCACCATTGGCCATCTGGTCATAGTTGTCGCGGAATTCCAGCATTCCGTTGCGGATACACATATGCGAGTGCATGTCGATCAGGCCGGGCATCAACGTGCGCCCTTCGCCGTCGACCACAAGGGCATCTGGCGCGTCGATGGCGTCAGCGGATACGGTCTTGATCAAGTTGCCTTCGACCAGAACGGAGCCGTTCTCGACCAGAGTATCCGAAAAACCATCGAAAATATTTACGTTGGTAAACAACACCTGACGCTGGGCGTCATCCTGCGACGTAGCAGCCGTCGCAATCCCGGTGACCAGTGCAAGACTGGTGACAGAGGCAAGAACTTTTTTCATTTCCATCTCCAATATCATCACATCCCGGAAGGGGATGCTTGAGGAATAGGCAATATAGCTTGGGGATTTCACAAAACCTGTCTGAATGGGTCGGAGAGGTTGGGTTTTTGATCTGTTCGGACTGTTTTTCGAAGTTTTTTCTATCACCGAATCGATCTCGGGCTATTTTCCGGAGGTAGGACGCGCGGATAGAGATTCAATGACTTCCAGGTTGCCCCTTATCAAGCTGAGCCTTTTGCGTCCCTTTGTCGGAGAGCTGCGCCAGCGCGGCCATGATCCGGCACCGGTGTTTGAGAGTGTTGGCCTGAGCGAGGAGGCGACGCTTGACCCGGATCTGTCTGTCCATGTCATGGTTGCCACGCAGTTTGTTGAAAATGCTGCGGCGGCTGCGAATGACAGGTTTCTGGGCGCGCGGGTTGGCAGCAAGCTGGATCTGGGCGGCTGGGCGATCCTGGAGGATGCAGAGGCGCGGGCGGCAACGGTTGGCGATTACCTGTCGATCTTTATCGCGCGGGCGGCCGAGGTTTCAAGCTCGGCGACGGAGTATCTGCATATTACGGGGCGGACCGCCACGCTGGGCGAGGAACGGGCGTTTGAGCCCTCGGTCCTGCCGGCGCAGAACGATGCCTTTATGATGGCGTTGGGGTGGGCCATTCTGAGGCGGGCCTTGCGGGAACGGATTGATCCTTCGCAGGTGACGGTGATTGTCAGTGACCCGAGCGTCATTCCGAAAGAGTTCGACCTGTTGCAACCGATGAAGGGCGACCGGATGGGATTCAGCATCCGCTTCCCCTCGGCCTGGTTGTCGACGCCGTTTGATGCGGCGTTGGTGGACGCGGCGCCTTTGGCCCGCAAGGACGCGGACGTGAGCGCGTTTGTGCATTCGTTTCGCCAGGTTGTGCGCGCCCATATCGGGCAAGGCGAGCTAACAGCAGCGCAATGTGCGGCGCTTGCCTCTATGAGCCAACAGAAACTGAAACGGCGTCTTGCGGCTGAGGGTACGGGGATCAGCCGTGAGATCGCTTTTGTTCAGCAGGAATACGCCCGAGCGGCCCTGGCCGAAGGGCGCCGGACCGTTTCGGATATTGCGACCGCGCTGGGGTTTGCTGACGCGGCCAATTTCACCCGCGCGTTCCGCAGGGCGCATGGCCTGACGCCTTCCGCCTATCGCAAAGCGCAAAAGGATCAGGGCCAAAGCGCTGCTGCGGGGCGATTTACGTAGGCGAGAACCGCAGAATTCCGACGATGTCATTGGGCCGGCCGGAATCGGCGGGATGGTTGACGCCGTCATTGACCACCACTTCGGGGAAATCGAGGGGGCTGATGCCTTCGAGGCAGGCAACGTTGATGCCCAGTTGATCCGGGTTCGAGCGGCGCTGATGGTGGGTGTAGATGCCGCAATGTTTGCAGAAATAGTGTTTCGCGGTGCCGGTGTTGAACTGGTAAAGCGTGAGCGCGTTTTCGCCGCTGAGCATGGTGACCCCGTCCAGCGGGGCAGAAACGGCCACCGCGCCGCGCATCACGCAAAACGAACAGGAGCAGCGGCGCGCGGTGTTCAGACCATCGGAAAGCGCGACCTGAAATTTGACAGCGCCGCAATGGCATGAGGCGGAATGGGGCGTGGACACATCGGTCATGGTGGGTTCCTGTGATCGTTAAGGGTCTTTCAGCGTGGGATCAGACGCCGCCCCATATCTGCTCTGCCGTGGCGACGACGAGGTCAAGTTTGCGACGCTGATCGTCATAGGTAATGGCGTTGCCTTCTTCGGTCGAGGCGAAACCGCATTGGGGTGCGATGCCGAGCTGGTCGAGGTCGGCAAATTGCGAGGCTTCGTCAAACTTGCGTTTGAGCCAGTCCATATCTTCGAGTTGGGCCGTCTTGGTCGTGATGAAGCCGGGCAGGACGCGTTGTTTGCCTTTGGGCAGCAGGGCGAGCGGTTCGAGACCGCCGGCGCGGTCGGTGTCATACTCCATGAAGAAGACGTCGACGCCGGTGGAAAAGATCGCCTCGGCGGCGAGGTCATAGGCGCCCTGGGCCGCATGGGTGGAGCGGAAGTTGCCACGGCACATGTGCATGGCGATGATCATGTCGTCGGGGCGGGATTTGATCGCTTCGCGCAGCATCCAGGCGTAGCGGTCAATCAGCCAGTCGGGGTCCTGGCCGATGGCCTCTTTGTCGGCGCGATGTTTCGGGTCGCACAGATAGGCAAAGAAGATGTCATCCATTTGCAGATAGCGGCAGCCGGCCTCGTAAAAGGCGGTGACCGCGTCGCGATAGGTGGTGACGAGGTCGTCAAAGATGGCCTGAGGGTCATCGCGGTAGGCCTGGGGGTGGATATCCTCTGGCGCGGTTCGGAAATGACAGCAGGAGGGGCCGGGAATGGATATTTTCGGCGTGACTTCGGTATGTTGCGCGACGAATTTAAAGTGGTCGAGCATGGGGTGATCGGCCGGAAAGCTGACCCGCTCTGTGAGTGTCGGAAAGATCGGGCGCAGTTTGATCCCGTCGAACTGCACGCCTTCGGAGCGTTCCTCCAGGTCGAGGCCGTTGAGCATGCCCATGAAGTCGTAATGCCAGAAGGAGCGGCGGGCCTCGCCGTCGGTGACGGCCTGGAGGCCGCTGTCCTGTTGCATCCTGATGAGGTCGCGGATGGCGGCATCCTCGATCTCTTGCAGCTCTTCCCGGGCGATGGTCTGGTCGGTGAAATGGGCCTTGCGGGCGGCTGTGACGGTGTCGGGCCGCAGCAGGCTGCCAACGTGATCGGCGCGAAATGGGGGCAGGTCGGGCATGTCGGTTCCTTTGGTGGAACATATGGTCGTGGGCAGAGTTTGACGTATTTGGCCGAAGGTTCCAAGGGGCGTTGGGCGGACCCTCAGCCAGAGTTGGCCGCCCGGTTCGGTCTGGGGGGCGTGACGGGAGCGGGCCGCTTGCAGGTTGTCGACATTGCGCGCAGAGTGAAGCAGTTCAGGAGTGTTTGTAACATGGTATTGTCCTTGTCTGATGAGGAATTGACGCTCGAAACCGAGCGGTTGGTGTTACGTCCGTTTGTGGCGGACGATCTGGATGTGGCGACGCGGATTTTGTGCAACCCCGAGGTGATGCGTTATGTGGGCGACGCGATCACGCCAGAGGCGGTGGTCGCGATGATGCCCGATCTGGTGCGGCGCGGGGCCGGGGGGCGGATTGGCCTGTGGTGCGTGATCCGCAAGGACACAGGGGTCAAGATTGGGGATGGTGTATTGTTGCCGATCCCGTTTGAAGAGACCGACACCGATTGGTCATTGGTGGTTCCTGACGCCTATCCGGCAACGCCGGTTGAGGTTGGCTATTTGTTTTTGCCCGAGGCCTGGGGGCAGGGGTTTGCCTCGGAGGTGTGTGCCCGGCTGCTGCGGTTTGCCCGCGAGCAGACGGATCTGTCCATGGTCGTGGCGGTGACGGATCCGGACAATCAGGCGTCCCAGCATGTTTTGCAGAAATGCGGGATGCGCCGGAATGGGGTGCGTCGGGCCTATGGCGAGGATGACCTGCCGTGGTTCGAGATGGACCTGGAGTCAGAGCGGGGCGGCTAGGGGGTTGTCAGGCATCGAACCACAATCCGTCGGGGTCGCCGGGGTAAACGCCCAGATAGGATCCATGGGCCTGATAGCCCATGAGTCGTTTGACGTGATCCGGGTAGCTGTCAGCGACGTCACGCGGGACCGAGAGGTATTGGTTTTCCTCCTGACGCAACCAGCCGAGTGAATAGGTGGTGATCAGCCCGGTGCGCACCGCGTCAGAGTTGTTTTGCCCACCCGCATGCACGGCACTGCCCAGGTAGAACAGGACCGAGCCGCGTGGCATTTCGGCCTGGGTGACCTGATCTGGCGTGATCGAGTCAATCTCGCGCAGGTCATGAGAGCCGGGCACTACGCGGGTGGCGCCGTTTTCGGCGGTGAAATCGGTCAGGGACCACATGGCCGAGAACTGAAACTCGACCCCCGGAAAGCGGATCGGGTAGAAGTCATCGTCGCGGTGCAGCGATTGGTTGCCTTCGCCGGGCCCGATCTCGATCGCGGTGGACGAGCCGATGCGATAGGTTTCGCAGTGGCGTTTCAACACAATGTCGGCCACGGCCATCACCAGCGGATGGGCCAGAATATCAGCCGAAGCGCGGGAAATGGCCAGGATGCTGCCAAGGCGACGGGTTTTGAAGCCGTTGAAGTCGTTGGCGAATTTATGCCCCTGTTCGTCGAATGGCCCCTTGAGGTCGGCCAGCACGGCATCGACCACAGCGCTGTCGACTGCGGTTTCCACGATCACGGCGCCATCTTGCAGAAGTGTCTGGGCAACAGTGGCGGCGTCGGCGGTGCATTTGCGGATCTGGGTCATGAGGGGGACTCGCTGATTTCGGTCAGGCCGTCTTCGAGGATGTCGAACATATCGTCAATCTGGCTGGGTGTGATGATGAGGGGCGGCGAGAAGACCGCCATATGGCCGATGGGACGCAGCAGCAGGCCGCGCTTTTCGCAGGCGGCGTCGAGCCGGGCGCCAAAGCGGTTTTGGGCGTCGATGCTGTTGTCTTGCAGGTCCGGGTGGACCTCAATACAGCCGAGCAGCCCCATGCCGCGCACGTCGCCGACGATGTCGAAACGGTCCTGGATTTGGGTCATGCGGTTTTGGAATTGCGGGCTGACCCGTTGGACGTGGCCAAAGATGTCCTCGGACTCCATGATCTGGAGGTTCTTGAGGGCGGCGGCGCAGGCGACCGGGTGGCCGGAATAGGTGTAGCCGTTGTAGAACAGGTCATCCTTGGAGGCCTGGGCGATCCGTTCGATCACGCGATCGGAAATCAGGCAGGCGCCCAGGGGCAGGTAGCCCGAGGTCAGCCCCTTGGCGCAGGTGATCATGTCGGGTTCGATGTCAAACACCTCGCCCGAGGCAAAGCAATGACCGAGGCGGCCGAAACCTGTGACGACCTCGTCCGAGATATAGAGGATGTCATGGGCGCGGCAGATGTCCAAAGTGCGCCGGTGGTAGCCCTGTGGCGGGATCACGACGCCGCCGGAACACAGGATCGGCTCTGCGATGAAGGCGGCGATCTTGTCGGCGCCAACCTCTGCGATCATGTTTTCCAGATCGGCGACCTTGGCATCGCACCAGTCGGATTCGGACATGCCCGCGGGGCGCGCGGCCTTGCTGATGTCGGGCAAAAAGCGAACGAAATCAGCCTTGTCAAAGCGGGTGTTAAAGCGTTCTTTGCCGGTGACTGTTGAGGCCAGATAGGTGGAGCCGTGGTAGGCCTTTTCCCGCGAGAGGATGATTTTCTTGTCCGGGCGGCCCAGGCAGTTGTTCATGAATTGCGCGGTGCGCAGGGCGGTGTCGACCGCAGTGGAGCCGCCGGTGGTGAAATGCACTGTGTTCAGGTCACCGGGTGCGCGCGCCGAAAGTTCGCGGGCGAGGATGGCCGTCGGCTCGGCCGTGGCGGTCCAGGGCGAGGCGTAGGGCATCTGCATCACCTGCTGCGAAATGGCGTCGGCCATATCCTGGCGGCCATAACCGATCTGCATGCACCACATGCCACCGGGGCCGTCGATGAATTTGCGCCCTTGAGAATCCCACAGATAGATGCCGTCCGCCGATTGCACGCGCAGGTATTCATCCTTTCGCCAGTTTGTGAGGCTGGTCCAGGGGTGCAGGTGGTGGTCGCGGTCCCACTCGGTCAGCTCTGCATCAGAGGGCGTGTTGAGTGTGAGGGTCATGGATCTGTCCTTGGGGTTGAAAGAATTTGGGGGTCTGATGGTGTATTGGCCGGCACGGTTGGTGCCTTGGCTGATCATGGGGTAGCGGATTTTTCGCGGCGCGTAAAGTTTTTTTGAGCGCTCAAATAAATTTTAATTTGAAGTCGTGGATGGACGGCGGATATGGTAGCAAGCAGAGCTGAGGACGGGAGATTATATGGCACAGGACACGACGGGCAGACCACGCAAGGAGCGCAAGGAAAACGCGGATATGCGGCGGCGGCAGCTGCTGGATGCGGCCCGCCGGTCGATTCTGGCGCATGGGTTGGCCAGGACGACGCTGGCGACGGTGGCGCGTGAGGCGGGGTTGAGCCAGGGCGTGGCGGTGTTCTATTTCAAGTCCAAAGCCGGGCTGCTGTCAGAGACGCTGCGGGATATGTACCAGACCTATGAGGCCGCCTGGATGGAGGCGCTGGCGGCGGCGGGGCCGGATCCGGGCCGGCAACTGGTGGCGATGATCAGCTCTGATTTCAGCGATGCGGCCTGTGGACCCGAGGTTTTGCCCATCTGGTATGCGTTTTGGGGGGAGCTGCGGTTTCAGGCGGATTATGATGCCGTGGCCGAGGCATTTGACACCCGCCGTCACGAAGCGGTGGCGGATGTGTGCCGGGCCCTGATGCCCGAACGGGAGTCGGCCGAGGCCGAGCAGATCGCGGAATGGATTGAAACCATTTCGGATGGGTATTGGCAGTATCTGCATGTCTCGCCCGCCTATATTGACCGCGAAACGGCGCTGGCGGGGGCCTTGCGGGCGGCTCAGGTGATGGTTCCAAAGCTGGTGGTTGACCCGTAGCCGCGCGTGGGCGGTTGGGGATTTCGGGCGTTTGGCGCGTGGCCGGCGCCAATTATTGCTGCGAAATTAGGCGGTTCATCAGGTGGTTATGAGGGTTTCCTGATGTTGCAACCCAAGGGGGCGGAAATTCTGTTTCCGATTTGGCCCACTGCGTCCTAAGCTGAGCACAGCGGAGAGAATATGGCCGATTGGGTGGCCGATGTCCTGCGTGTTCACGATCATCCTGTTTGTTTTCGGTTTTTCCGCCCGGGCCAATCGCCCGGTTTGCTATATTGAAAAGGGGTTTGGATGAAGAATGTTGTTTTTCACGCGGAAGAGGTGATTTTTTCGCAAGGCGATCCGAGTACCGATACGTTTCGGATCTTGAAGGGGTCAGTGGATATTCTGGTGACTGGTAAGGACGGGGCGGACAAAAAGATCGCGTCATTGGGCGCTGAAGAGGTGTTTGGCGAAATGGGGATCATTGATCCGGCCCCCCGGTCTGCCACTGCGATTGCGCGCGAGGATACGGCCTGTTTGGTGTATTCGCCGGATGAGGTTCTGGATTTGATGAGCAGTGATCCGGCAGAGGCTGTGGCGTTGATCCGGTCGCTGATCATCCGGTTGCGCAATGCCAACCGCAAGGTCATGGCCACGGCGCCTTCGGCCTGATCCGGGTCAGGGGGCAGTCCGGGCCGATTGGCCCGGGGCCGGTTTTGGGTCAGCTGAGCGTTTTCGCGACGGCTTTGGCGGTGTCGCGGCCGCTGAGGTAGGCGCCGTGGACATAGGCGTAGAATTCGGGTGCCACAGCTTCGCCCGCGTAAAACAGTTTGTCGCCAATGGGTTGCGCCAGGGTTTCGCGCGCGCCCCATGCGCCCGGTCGGACCGCGCCATAAGAGCCGAGCGTATGCGGGTTGGTGGCCCAATCCGTGGCCAGACCTTTGACAAAATGTTTGCGGATGTCGCTGCCCAGCAGGCGGACCATTTGGTCCAGGGCATAGTCGACGACGGCGGCCTCGCCTTCGGCCCAGGCCTCCCAGGCGAAACTGCCGCCGATGAAGCCCATGACGTAATCATGGCCACAGGGCCAGGCGACAGAATAGCAGGCGCGGCCGGGCTGATCCTCGGGGATGCGGTAGGTGAGCCAGCTGTTGTCGTCCATCCCCAGGCGCGTGCCGTCAAAGAGCAGCGGGACTTTCATGAGCAATCCCATAGGGATATCATGTGCGGCCTGATTTTGCGCCTCGGGCAATTCGGGTGTGAAGCGGATCTGGCCCGAGGTGAGCACGCCGGTTGAGACGGTCAGGATGCAGGCGCGGGCGGTCAGGCTGCCTTTGGTCGAGTGGACCGTGACGCCGGGGCCGGACCAGTCGATGGCAGTGACGGGCGTGTTGAGCGAGACCGGCAGGCCCGGTGCGAGGGTGGCGATGATGGTGCCGAGGCCTTCTTTGACCAGGGCGGCGGGCTGGTTGTCGGCGGCCTCCCAGTAATCCATGGTCGAGATCCGGTCGTAGTCCATGCCGTAGTCCATCGCGCCGGACCAGCTGCGCACGGTTGCGCCCCAGGGCATCTCGGTCAGAACAGAGGCGGCGGGCACGTCCTGTCCGGCGCGGCCTGCGCGGCTGACGGCGCGGTCGATGGCGCCGTAGGCGCGTTCGAAATCGGCCCAGTCTGCGTCTGTGGCGGGTTGGCCGTCGAGGTTATACAGGTTTGTGTCTGCATCAGTGTGATCCACCAGCGTCAGCCCGGCGCGGCGGCCCAGGTCGACCAATGGATTGGTGTGTGTCTGATTGAGCCAGGAGCAGCCGTGGTCGACAGGCTGGCCGAGCGTTTCACTCTCGGTCCAGGCGCGGCCGCCGGTGCGGTTGGCAGCCTCCAGGATGACGCAGGTGAGGCCCTGGCGGGCGAGCTCATGGGCGGCCTCCATCCCGGCGGCGCCCGCGCCGATAACGATGACGTCAGGGTTGGTCGGGAGTTGGGCAAAGGTAGGGGCGGCGGCTGTCATGGTGAGACCTGTGAGCATGGTGCGGCGGGTGAGGATGGCGGACATGGGTCAGCCCTGCGGGCGAATTGACGGGTCCAGGATCACATAGTATTTCTTCATATATTCAGTTACATGCCAGGCACAGTTCGCGCCCTTTGGGATAAAGAATGTATCCCCCGCGCGGAAGGTATGCGCGGTGCCGTCAGGCTCTGTCAGGATGGCCTCGCCACCGGTGACATGGCAGAGTTCATGGTGCGGGAAAGGGCCCATTTCGCTGGTGAAAGGGCCGGTGTCCCACAGGCCGGCGGTCATGTTGCCATGGGCATTCCTGAAGAGTTCGCGGTCGCGTTCCTGGGTGGGGCTGTCGGGCACCTGATCGGCCTGGGTCAGTTCGGCCGTGGTTTCATGCGTGGTGACGGCGCCCTCGGCGGGTTCGGAGCCGGGCCGGGCCGCGCGGGGGTCATCATAAAGCAGGAAGAGTTTGCGCAGATAGCCCTGTTGGGTCCAGCTGAGCGGGGCGCCATTGCGAAACAGAACGCATTGGCCGGCCTTGGCGGGCACGCCTGCGCCGGACGCGTCGCGCATCTCAAAGGCGCCTTCGAGGACAAAGATGAATTCGTCACCGGGATAGGGACCGAGCGCCTCTTGCATTGCGGTGGTGTCCCAGACGCCGACGTTGAGACCCAGGTCCGGGTCGGAAAAGGCGACGTGCCAGTTTTGGGAGTCGGGGACGGTTTGGAAGTCGGCCGGGTCGATGGGCAGGGGGCTGAGCCCGGCGGGCGGATCAGCGACCAGACGGTGAATGCGCAGTTGCGAAGTCATGATGTCTCTTCCTGTTTTTTGGGGCACCGCCGGAGGCGACGGGCCTGTTGTTTTCTTTTTGTGCAGGCCGGTGATTTGCGCCAACATCTTGTGCAAACCGCTTGACTCGATTCCCGCTCTGAATAAAGGATTGAATGGTCATTCAATGATTTGGGCGCGGCTGGGAAAAAGTCAATCATGCAATTTGGACGCGCCTGTCCGTGGAGCCTGAGTGGGTTTGGCGGGCGGATGGTATGCTTGGGCCTGGCAGTCTGTGGCCGGGTCTGAAACAACATGGGAGTTTTACAGTCATGGATGTAGTTGATCAGCTTGGATCGGTGAACGAAGGCAAATTGAGCCGACGCGCCTTTACCAAGAACCTTTTGGCGGCGGGTGTTGCGATGTCGACCGTGCCGGCCGGTGCGCGTCGGGCGATGGCCGCGGATGCGCAGGCGTCGTATTTCACCTGGGGTGGATATGACATCCCCGAATTGTTCGGGCCTTATCAGGAAAAGAACGGTGCGTTGCCGGATTTCTCGATCTTTGGGGCCTCCGAAGAGGCGTTGACGAAGATTCGCGGTGGGTTTGTGGTGGATGTGTCCCACCCGTGTAACCAGGGGATGCCGCGTTGGGCGAAATCCGGCTTTTTCCAGCCGATCGACCCGACACGCCTGTCCAACTGGGGCGATGTGATGCCGTCCCTGGTTGATTTGCCGGGCAATGACGCTGAGGGCGGGAACGTCTGGATGGCGCCGTTTGATTGGGGGCAGACCTCGATCACCTATCGGACCGACCTGTACGAATGGGAAGGCGAGGAAAGCTGGGACATGCTGTGGAACCCGGCCTATGCGGGTCAGCTGGGGTCGCTGGCTGCGGGTGGTGACGCCTGGTGGGTTGGCGCGATCAAGGCCGGTGTGCCGTTTGATCAGATCGACACGCCCGAAGCCTTCGAGAAGATTGCCGCCGTGATGCGCGAGCAGCGTCCGATGATCCGGGTCTATACGGACGATACGACGTCCTTGCAGCAGGCGCTGGCCTCGGGTGAATTGGTGGCGGCGATGACCTGGAACGAGACGGCCGTGACCCTGGCGGGCGAAGGTATTCCGGTGAAGTTTGCCAAGCCGAAAGAGGGTGCGTTGACCTGGGTTTGTGGTCTGATGGTGCATAAGGATGCGCCGCATCTGGACAAGGCCTATGACGTGATCGACTCTTTGTTGAGCGTGCAGACAGGCGAGTTCCTGATTGGTGAATATGGTTATGGCCATTCCAATGGCAAATCCTTTGATCAGTTCACCGCGGAAGAGCTGGAGGCGAAAGGGTTGAGCAAGAATCCGTTCGATATCCTGGATGCCGGTCAGTTCCAGGAAGCCCAGTCGCAGGATTGGGAAACCAAGATGAACGAGATGTTCGAACAGATCAAAGCCGGGTTCTAAACCGGTTTCAGACCCTGTCGGCGTGTCCTTGTGGGGTGCGCCGGCGGGGTCGTGCCCCTATGATTGGACGAAAATCACACAATGGCCGATAGTACCCTTACCCCCCCCGACGCTTCGTCTGGCAGGACGGTTGTACATGTTTCGGGGTTCACCCGCCTGTTGCACCGGTCCGAGGCCCTGCGCGGATATCTTTTGATGTCACCGACGATGTTGATCATGACGATCGGCATTGTGATCCCTTTTCTGATCCTGGTGGCGATGAGCCTGTGGACGCGAGACGGGTTTGGTTTTGACACGACAGTGTCGCTGGACAACTACATGCGGACCTGGAACGAGCCGATATCGGGGGCCTTGTTGAAACGGTCATTCTGGGTGTCGGGCGTGGCGACGGTGGCCACTGTGGCCTTGTGTTATCCGATGGCTTATTTCGTGGCTTTCCATGTTCATCGCAACAAGATGATGTGGATCATCCTGATGACGTTGCCCTTTTGGACCAGCTATCTGCTGCGGGTGTTCGCGTGGAAGGTGATCCTGGGTTATGAGGGGGTGATCAATTCCGGTCTGATGGGTCTGGGGCTGATCGAGGCGCCGTTAAGTGTGCTGGTCTATTCCAAGACGGCGGTGATTGTGACTTTGGCTCATGCCTGGGCGGCCTTTGCGATTTTGCCCTTGTATGTTTCGCTGGAGAAGATCGACAAATCCCTGCTGGAGGCGGCGACGGATTTGGGCGATGGCCCGATGGCGCGGTTCTGGCGGATCACCTTTCCCTTGTCGATGCCGGGGATCATTGCGGCGAGCTTTCTGATCTTTATTCCGACCACGGGCGATTACATCACGCCGGCCCTGCTGGGGGGACCGGACGGGATGATGATCGGTAACTTCATTCAGGCCAATTTCGGACCTGTGAACAACTGGCCCATGGGCTCGGCGCTGGCGATTGTGTTGATGCTGTGGATTTCGGCCATTGCGCTGGTGTTCCTGTTCCTGACACGGCTGGCCGAACGGAGGGCGTCAGCATGAGCGAGGGCACCTATATCAAGCGTCCGAACCGGATGTTGCAGGTCTATGCCGTCATTTTTCTGGTGGTGCTCTATGTTCCGGTGCTGTTCATTCCCTTGTTCAGCTTCAATGACTCGATCTATGTGCGCTTCCCGCTGAAGGGGGTGACGCTGCAATGGTATGTGGATCTGTGGTCGCGTGGTCCGGTCTGGGAGGCGCTGTGGAACAGTGTCCGGGTCGGGGTTGTGGTGTCTGTGATCTCGACCATTCTGGGCGTTGTGGCGGCGCGGGCGATTACGCGTTACCGGATGCCGGGCAAGGGGGCCTTGGTGACCTTTGTGATGATGCCGCTGGTCATTCCGGGGATCATCTTTGGCGTGGCGCTTTTGGTTTTGATGAGCCGTCTGGGCGTGCCTTTGTCGCTGTATACTGTGGGCCTGGGGCATTTGATTGTCTGTCTGCCCTTTGCGGTGGCCACCTTGCTGCCGCGGTTCGAAGGGTTTGATCCGTCGATGGAGGAGGCCTCGGCCGATCTGGGTGAAAACGGGTGGTGGACCTTTTGGCGGGTGACTTTTCCGATGGTGTTTCCCGGGGTCGTGGCGAGCCTTTTGCTGAGCTTCACCATTTCCTTTGATGAATTCATCATGGCGTTTTTCCTGACCGGAACTGATGCGACGCTGCCGATGTATATCTGGGGTCAGTTGCGGTTTCCGAGGGAGTTTCCTTCGGTTCTGGCGCTGTCTTCCATGATCTTATTTGTGTCTTTCATCCTGGTGTTCGTCGCGCAACGCGTCGGGCGGGCCGGGCTGGATGATGAAACCTGACGGAAATGCATGACATGACAACGAATGATGCTTTTATCTCGATCCGGAACGTCAACAAGACGTTTGGCAGCTTCCAGGCGATCAACAATGTGTCGATGGATATCGGTCAGGGGGAGTTCTTTTCGCTGCTGGGGGCGTCGGGCTGTGGCAAGACCACCTTGCTGAGGATGCTGGCGGGGTTCGAGAGCACCTCGTCCGGGCAGATCTATATCGACGAGCAGCCGATGGCGGATGTGCCGCCGCATATGCGGCCGGTGAATATGGTGTTTCAGAGCTATGCGATTTTTCCGCATCTGAACGTGCGCGACAACATTGCCTATGGGTTACGCAAGCAGCGGCTGGCGCGGGCCAAGCGGTATGAGATGGTGGATGAGATGCTGGATCTCATCAAACTGTCAGGATACGGGACGCGCAAGGCGCATGAATTGTCGGGCGGGCAGCGGCAGCGGATTGCGCTGGCGCGGGCCTTGATCCTGCGGCCCAAGGTGTTGTTGCTGGACGAACCGCTGGGCGCCCTGGACAAGCAGTTGCGCGAACAGATGCAGCTGGAGCTGCGGGCGTTGCAGCGGCAGGTGGGCATTACCTTTGTGTTTGTGACGCACGACCAGGAAGAGGCGCTGACCCTGTCGGACCGGATTGCGGTGATGCAGGGCGGTCAGGTGTTGCAGATGGATACGCCCAACGGGTTGTACGAAGCGCCGACATCGCGGGCGGTGGCGAGCTTCATCGGCAATATGAACTTTTTCCCGGCGACGGTGCGGCGCAACGGGTCGGCCATGGGGGCGATCGAGGCGCAGGGGCTGGGCACCATCCCCGTGCCGGTGGAGACGCTGACCAAGCCGGATGGCGCGCCTGTTCAGGTGGCGCTGCGCCCCGAGAAATTCGCTCTGAGCGAGACCCCCCCGGAGGATCGTTTGTCGGTCGCGGCGACGCTGAGCACCTCGGCCTATCTGGGAGAGCGCAGCCATTACTATGTGAACATTGAAGGGCTGGACACGCCGGTTGCGGTTTCAACACCGAACCACGCGCGTGTGACCGAAGGGCAGTCCGGAGTCAGTGATACGCCGCTCTGGTTGAGCTGGGCGGCGGAGTCGGTGGTAATTCTGGACGCGGATTGAGCGCGTCTGATCACAGGGAGGGCGGGCACGTCCTGCGTCCGGGCGCGATTGCGCGGACAGGCAGGGACAGATGTGTGACGCGAAAGTCATGACGCCAAAGGCAGAGGAAAAGACGCTGCGCCGGACGGAACCCAAGGAGGTGCGCCGGCGCCAGTTGATTGACGCGACGATCCTGTCCATTTCGCGCCATGGCATCGGGGGTACCACGATGTCGACGGTGACCGAGATTGCGGGTCTGTCGATTGGGATCGTGAATTTTCACTTTCAAAGCAAACAGAACCTGCTGGAAGAAACGCTGATGTTTCTGGCGCGCGAGCATCAGGATTATTGGCGGCGGGCGCATCGTCAGACAGAGTTGACCGCGCGGGACAAGCTATCCGCGATTGTGGAGGCGCATTACAGCCCGGCCACCTGTACGCCTGAAAAACTGTCAGTCTGGTTCGCGTTTTATGGCGAATCCGGGCGGCGGGCGGTCTATCGCGATCTGTTGGATGCCTATGACAATGAGCGGTTGGATGTGTCCCAAGCGCTATGTGCCGAGATCATCGCCGAGGGGGACTATGACGGGGATCCGGCGCTGGTGGCGGGCACTTTGGAGAGTTTGTTTGACGGGCTGTGTCTGAGCCTTTTGATGTATCCCGATACGTTCTCGCCGGCGCAGGCCCGGGCGCATGTCTATGGCTATCTGGCCAGCATGTTCCCGCAGCATTTTGAGAACGCTCAGAAAAAGGTGGCCCGATGAGCCGCGATCCAAGACATGATATTCTGTTTGAGCCGGTTCAGATCGGGCCTGTGACCGCGCCGAACCGGTTTTATCAGGTGCCCCATTGCACCGGCATGGGATGGCTGCGGCCGCGGACGTTGGCGGCGATGCGCGGGGTCAAGGCCGAAGGCGGTTGGGGGGTTGTGTGTACGGAGTATTGCTCGATCCATCCGACGTCGGATGATTTGCCGTATCCGTCGGCCTCTTTGTGGGATGACAGCGATGTGCGGGCCAATGCCCTGATGACAGAGGCGGTGCATGCCCATGGCGCGCTGGCGGGGGTCGAGCTGTGGCATGGGGGGGCGCGGGCGGCGAATTTGATGTCGCGGCTGGTGGCGATGGATGTGCATAGCGTGCCCAATCTGGCCGGTCAGCCCTATCAGACCCGCGCCATGGACAAGAGCGACATTCGCGATCTGCGCCGATGGCATCGTCTGGCTGCATTGCGCGCCAAGGAGGCCGGGTTTGATGTGGTCTATGTTTATGCGACCCATGGCTATCTGTTGTCGAATTTTCTGAACCCCAGGATCAATGATCGCGGGGATGAATATGGCGGCTCTTTGGAAAACCGCGTGCGACTGGTGCGCGAGCTGATCGAAGAGACCAAGGACGCGGTGGGCGATACCTGTGCCGTGGCGGTGCGGTTTGCGGCGGATGAGGTGACGGTGGGCGATGGTCAGCCCGAGACCGGAGAGCGGCGCGATATGTTCGAGATGCTGGCAGAGCTGCCGGATCTGTGGGACATCAACATTGCGGATTATTCGCTGGAGATGGGCGCCTCGCGGTTCACCAAGGAAGGCGCGTTGGAGCCTTATATGAACTGGGTGAAATCCGTGACCAGCAAGCCGGTTGTGACGGTGGGGCGGTTTACCTCTCCGGATGCGATGGCGCGCCAGATCAGCAAGGGGATTTGCGATTTTGTCGGTGCGGCGCGCCCGTCGATCGCGGACCCGTTTCTGCCGCGCAAGATCGAGACAGGCGCGGTTTCGGCGATCCGGGAATGTATCGGGTGCAACGTCTGTTATGCGGGGGACAGCACCGGCACGCCGATCCGCTGTACGCAGAACCCGACCATGGGCGAAGAGTGGCGCAAGGGCTGGCATCCTGAGAGCGTGCCACCCGTGCAGGCCGCTGGGCGGGTTCTGGTGGTGGGCGCGGGCCCGGCCGGGCTGGAGGCTGCGCGGGCCCTTGGGGTGCGGGGGCTGGAGGTGATGTTGGCCGAAGCGACGCGGGATCTGGGGGGACGGGTGCTGCGCGAGGCCGGTTTGCCGGGGATGAGCGAATATATCCGCGTGCGCGATTACCGGGTGCAGCAGCTGGCCGAGATGCCCAATGTCGAGATTTTTCGCGAAAGCCGGATGAGCGCGCAGGATGTGCTGGATGTGGCGCCGGATCATGTGGTGATTGCCACGGGCGCGCGCTGGCGGCGGGATCTGTTTGACGGAGAGGCCTATGGCCCTCTGGCCGGGGGCGCGGAGGCTCAGGTATTTACGCCCGACGATGTGATGGCAGGCAAGATGCCGGAGGGTCCTGTGTTGGTCTATGACAGCGACGGCTATTACATGGGCGGCGTTATGGCCGAACGGTTGCGGGCTGAGGGGCGCGAGGTTGTGCTGGCGACGCCGTCGGACAGTGTCTCGGTCTGGGCGGGCAATACCTCTGAACGCTGGCGCATACGCACACAATTGCAGGCTCTGGGCGTGCGGATCGAGGTGGCGCGCTCTGTTGTGCAGTTTGACGGGGCTGTCGCGCGGCTGGCCTGTGCGTATGGCGGCGAGGATCTGGAACTGGCGGCGCGCAGTGTCGTGGTGGTCAGCGCGCGGGCTCCTGTGGAGGATCTGTATCAGGATCTGAAGACGATGGCGGATCTGCCGTTTGATCTGCGCCGGATCGGGGATTGCGAAGCGCCCGGGATCATTGCGGCGGCGGTCTATGCCGGGCATCGCTATGCGCGGGAGCTGGGGGAAGCGGTGGATCATGACCTGCCGCTGCGCCATGACCGGATTGATGTTGGGCATGATGGCGCGGATTGGAGATAGACCATGGGCGAGATGAGCTATCTGGACACGTTGTTGTTGTATTACGAAGAGGAAGTCGAGGGAGAGGCCTATTTCGCCGAACTCGCCCAGGCGTTCGACGCGCCCGAGCATCAGGCCAAGCTGGTGCTGCTGGGGCAGGTGGAACGCCATGCGGCGCAGGCGTTAGAGCCGTTGTTGGCCAAATACGGCCTGACATCAGACCGGATAGGCGCATTGGTGCAAAGCGGCATTGCCGAGGCGCGGGCCACGGTGCCGGATTGGGCACAGGTCATTGCCGGGATGCAAGAAACATACCCCGGGTATCTGGAAAGTTTTCGCGCCCTCGAAGCGATGGCTCCCGAGGAAGATCGCGCCCGGCTGCATTTTCTGAGCGAGCATGAGGTGGCCGCGCTGGCGTTTCTGGCGTTGGAGCAGGAGGCACCGGAGCGCAGCGGCGCGCCGTTGGAGGCCTATCTGCAAGCGGATGCCGCGCAATGGACGGGTCATGTAACGGGCCAGTTATCGGGCCAGTTATTGGGGGTAACGCCATGAGGATCACGGCGGGTCTGGCGGCTATGGTGCTGAGCCTGGCAGGTGGCGCGGTTTTTGCTGCCGAAGACAGCACAGAGGCCACAACCGAGAGCACGGTGATCCCGGGCGACATGGAGCTTGCGCCTGCGGCCTGTTCAAGCTGCGACCGCCGCCATCAGAGCCTGCGGCGGATGCAATTGCTGGCGGCGTCGAAATCCAAGGCCTTGTTGCCGGCAGAGCCGGAGACCACGGAAAACTCCCCCGAGACAGACAGTGAGCAGAATGATGAGTGACACAAATACGCCGAAACAGGCCGGGTTTCATATGCCTGCCGAGTGGGAACCCCATGTGCGCAGCTGGATGATGTGGCCCTGTCGCGCCGAGGTTTGGGACAGTCTGGAGGCAACGCGGCGCAATTATGCGGATGTGGCCCATGCGATCCGTGCGTTTGAACCGCTGAGCATGGTGGTGCGCCCCGAGGATGCCGCGCAGGCGCGCGATTTGCTGGGCTCGGACATCGACCTGCTGGAGCGCCCGATTGACGACAGCTGGGCGCGCGATGCCGGCCCGTGTTTTCTGGTGAACGGGCAGGGCGGCCGGGCGGCTGTGGGGTTTGAATTCAATGCCTGGGGGCAGAAGTACCACCCTTACGACGGTGACAATGCGGTGTCCGGGGCGATTATCGAACAGAGCGGCGTGCGGGGGTTCGTTTCGCGATTGATCGCTGAGGGGGGCGGAATCTCGGTCGATGGGCAGGGCACGATCCTGACAACGCAGAGCTGTTTTCCCAATGCCAACCGCAATCCCGACTGGAGCCAGGCGGCGATTGAGGCGGAGCTGAAAGAGATGCTGGGCGGCGAGAAGGTGATCTGGCTGCCGGGCAATGTGGAGGAGGATGAAACGGACGGGCATGTGGATGGGATTGCCGTGTTTGTGGCACCCGGTGTGGTGATGGTGCAGGCCGAAGGGCCCGAGCGGCACCATTGGCATGAGATCCACAAGACCAATATTGCCGCTTTGGAGGGGCAGACGGATGCGCGGGGGCGGCCTCTGGAACTGGTGCGGATCCCTGATGCGTTTGACTATGAAACCGACAGCGACAATTTCTGCGACAGCTATGTCAATTTCTATATCTGCAATGGCGGCGTGGTGATGCCGACCTATGGGTTGCCCGAGGATGGGGTGGTGCGCGAATTGTTGCAGGATACGTTTCCGGGGCGCCGCATTTCTGGCGTGGATATTGCCCAGATCGCGATTGGCGGCGGCGGGATCCACTGTATCACCCAGCAAGAGCCCGCCTGAGGTCCAGGCTCTGCGCAAGAGCGCAGGGCCGTTTGCGTGTCAGGCGGCGTAGAGCACCTTGGCCTCGAACCTGCGCAGGGCTTTGGCGGCCGGGGTGATGTCGCGGTAGGGCACGTTGCGCAGCTCTGGGAACATGCGCAGCAATTCCTCGCGCGCTTCCAGGTTGATGGCATCTTCGCAGACGGCACCGGGAAAGAAGCTTTCGGACAGGCTGCCGTCGGCGTTCACGATCTCGTGGCGCTCGAACATGAAGTGGAAATACTCGATTTCGGGTTGTTCCACACGGCGCACGCCCGGTTGACCCAGAAAGAAGCGCGCCGCCACCAGCACGGGTTGCGGGCCGAAGAGGAGCTCTGATTTGTCGGTCTCTACATACATGCGGTGGTTTGGGGACACGCGCAGCGTTGAAATATTGTCGACCACGCCGGGCGCAAACTCGATCGCGGCGCCTTCGCCAGTGCCTGCGACCTTGGCGACCCCGGCCCATAACACCGGCTGAAACCCGCCATGCAGGGTCCAGACCATGGTGCCTGCCTGGATCTCTTCGACCGGCAGGAAGCCAGATTGGCACAGGATCCGGGTGCCCCGGGTAAAGCAGGGCACCAGATCGTCATAGGCCGAGTCGCCATTGTTGGAGCCGGAGACCTTGACGTATTGTTTGTCGATTTTGAGGGCATCTGTCGCAGAGAAGCCCCAGATGTTCGATGTTTGCCCGTTCTGCGAATAGACATTGATGGTGATGTTCGGGCCGGTGGGATCGCCGTTTTCATCCAGCTCTCGCAGAACGATGAGGGATTCCGATTCAACCTCGGTGCCCACAGCGACCAATGTGCCGCCATTGACGATGACGTGGTTGTTTTCTTCGTCGTCGTTGAAGACGTCCTCGTCAAGCGTGTCGTCGATCGTGATGATCTGCGCGAAACTGGGGGTGAAATTGAAGATGGTCCCGTCTGGCGTGGACGAGTTGTTGATGATTGCAGAGCCTTCGGCCAGAAACGGCGAATTGTTGGCAACCGTCAAGCCCTGGTTGTCGGACGCAAGTATCGTTCTCAGTACCATCGCAACGCCTCCATCAAGAGTTTCTGTGTCGATCCAACTAGACCGAGAAACGTGTTCAGAGTTTGGTGCTTTGGTGATCAGGTTGTGGAAAGTTTTTGTTAACCGGTTTTGCCGGTGCCCGATTTCAGCCACTGCAATGTTGCGGATTTGGGGCTGGGGGCGCTGGATTGGGGCAGGGGAAAATCGTGGAGCGGGTAACGAGAATCGAACTCGTAACTTAAGCTTGGGAAGCTCGCGTGATACCTTTTCACCATACCCGCCCAAATCCGGTGTGTCGGATTGTGTATAGATCCGACGTGCTTTGGGCGCGCGGGGCGCGGGCCTGTCGGAAGGTTCGTTCTAGATGCGCTAAACTGCGCCCGGATGCAAGTGGGATGGACCCGGGAAATTTGCGGGAA
The DNA here is from genome assembly GCA_034670145.1 of Marinibacterium sp. Lineage (GTDB taxonomy): Bacteria > Pseudomonadota > Alphaproteobacteria > Rhodobacterales > Rhodobacteraceae > HXMU1420-2. The sequence goes on along the minus strand of JAXMOA010000016.1, from coordinate 123,572 downwards.
TTTGGTTTTTGCCTGTTGGCGGGCGCCTATGGGGTGTCGCGGACCACCAGCACCGAGCGTTTGGAATGGCGCACAACCCGGGCAGCGTTGGAGCCGAGCAGATAGTCGCGCAGGTCGGGTTGGTGGGCGCCTATGATGATCAGGTCGGCGTCCAGCTCTGCGGCGAGGGTGATGACACTGTCATAGACATTGCCTGACAGGATATGGGGTTTGGCCTCCAGCCCGCTGGCGGTGATGGCCTCCGACAGCTGGGGCTGGACGGCCTTGCGGCTGTCATTTTCGAAGTTTTCGTCAAAGTAGGATCCGACGATGGGCATCCCGACCGTGGGGATGACCGTGGCCACATGGCGGTCGCAGGTCCAGGGGCTGGTCAGGGCCTTGGCCGTTTGCAGCAGGTGTTGGGTGTCTTGGGGCACCGAGACATCAACGGGGATCAACACTGTTTTGAACATTGTCTGTCCTTTAGAAGGCCGGTTGTGTTGCGCGCGGACGTTGGATGGCAACGATCAAGAGCAGCAGCAACAGCGCCGGGATGAAGAAGATCTCCTTTGGGAGGCGGTCGTTTTCGATGGCGACGGCCTGAATTTGGGCGGGTTCGTCGCCGTAGAAATCATAGTCGTTTGCCAGTTGGTCAAAGTAGGGCGTGCCCGGGAAGGGTTCATCCAGGGTGAGCATGTCGCCGTCTGGCATGACGTTGAGGCCTACAGCGCCCAGGCGGTCGAGGCCGGATCCGGCCTCTTGCGGGGTAAAGGTGACGGTGGTTGTGCCCACGATGCCGGTGTCGAAATCCGGTGCCGAGATGCGCAGGCGGGCGGTTTCTCCGATTGGCAGATCAGCCAGGGCCGTGAGCGCGGCGGGGCCGGTGGATTCGCTGTATTTTTCTTGCCATTGATCCAGGAAGAAATCCGGGCGGAACAGCATGGCCACGACAACCATGAGCGCAACGGATTCCCATTTGCGGGTTTTGGCGATGAAATAGCCCTGGGTCACGGCGGCAAAGACAAGCATGGCGATCAGAGAGACGACAAAGACCAGCACCGCCTTGGCCGGGCCGACATTGATCAGCAACAGGTCGGTGTTGAAGATGAACATGAAGGGCAGCAGCGCGGTTCTGATGTCATAGCTGAAGCCGACGATGCCTGTCTTGATCGGATCTCCGCGTGAAATGGCGGCGGCGGCATAGGCGGCAAGGCCGACAGGCGGCGTGTCATCGGCGAGGATGCCAAAGTAGAACACAAACAGATGGACCGCGATCAGCGGCACGATCAGCCCGGATTGGGCGCCGACGCTGACGATGACCGGGGCCATCAGAGAAGAGACAACGATGTAATTGGCCGTGGTCGGCAGCCCCATCCCCAGGATCAGCGAGAGGACGGCGACAAGCACCAGCAGGATGATCAGATTGCCGCCGGCGATGGTTTCGATCACCTGGCCGATGATCTGATGCGCACCGGTCAGAGAGATCGTGCCGACAATGATACCCGCCGCACCGGTGGCGACGCCGATGCCGATCATGTTGCGCGCGCCGCTTTCCAGGCCGGCGACAAAATCCCGGAACGCGGTGGCAAAGCCGTTTTCGGTCGAGGAGGCGGCCAGATGGGCGTGGGACTGACCGCGCATCATCTGTTTGAGCGGCCGGTGGGTGAGCGCGACAATGATCATCACGACGGTGGCCCAGAACGCCGAGAGCGCGGGCGACAGGCGGTCCAGCGTATCCGTGCGCACCATCAGGTTCCAGACCAGCACGAAGATCGGCAGGGCGTAATAGGCGCCGCCCCAGAAGGTCGGGGTCAGGCGCGGGGCCTGGACGGTGGTGGCGTTCGGGTCATCCGGCACCACATCGGGAAAGCGGGAGGAGACATAGAGCAGCACGACGTAGGCCAGCGCCAGCAGCACCAGGGCGGGATAAATCGTGGCCCCGGGCATCATCGGCTCCAGCAGGGCGCGAAAGCCGATGACCAGCATGGTGAGCGCGGCCATGGCAAAGAAACCGGTGAGGAAGAGGATCAGGATCATCACGACGCCAATGTGGCGACCGGGTTTTGTCATGCCTTTGAGGCCCAGTTTCAGGCTTTCCAGGTGAACGATGTAAAGCAGGGCGATGTAGGAAATCACCGCGGGCAGGAAGGCGTGTTTGACGACTTCGATATAGGGAATATTGACGTATTCGACCATGAGGAAGGCCGCAGCGCCCATGACCGGCGGGGTCAGCTGGCCATTGGTGGAGGAGGCGACCTCGACCGCGCCGGCCTTTTCCGGAGAGAAGCCGATGCGCTTCATCAGTGGGATGGTGAAGGTGCCGGTGGTCACGGTATTGGCGATGGACGAGCCCGAGATCATCCCGGTCATCATCGACGACAGCACCGCCGCCTTGGCCGGGCCGCCGCGCAGGGCGCCCAGCAGGGCGATGGCAACCTTGATGAACCAATTCCCGCCGCCGGCCTTTTCCAGCAGGGCGCCGAAGAGCACGAAGAGGAAGATCATGGAAGTGGACACACCGATTGCGACGCCAAAGACGCCCTCGGTCTGCATCCAGTAGTGGCCCATGGCCTTGGAGAAGGAGGCGCCGCCGTAATTGGTGATACTGCCGATCCAGGAGGAGTAGCCTCCGAAGAAGGCCAGCGCGAGGAAGGCTGAGGCGATGATGACCAGCGGCAGCCCGAGCGAGCGGAAGACGGCGATCATCAGCACGACCATGCCGATGGCGGACATCACGATATCAGTGGTGGACCAGAGCCCCGGACGATCTGCGATCTGGAAGCGGAACACGACCAGGTAAAGACAGGCCGAGACCCCCAGCACCACCAGCACCCAATCATAAACCGGGATCTTGTTGCGGTGGCCGAACATCGGAAAGGCGAGGGTGGCCAGCACCAGGGCAAAGGCCAGATGCACAAACCGGGCCTGGGCCACGATATTGGCAAACATGCTGACCCCGGTGGCCTGCGCCAGCACGCCCGGCACTTTGGAGGCGATATAGAGTTGGAACAAGGACCAGGCGATACACAGCCCAAAGATGAGGTTCGCGGCAAAGGGACCGGCGTTGCGTGCGCCTGTGTCGGCCTCGGCCACCATGTCTTCGGCGGATCGGGTTGTGGTATCGTTCATGCGCAGGGCCCCCTGGTCTTTGATCTAGGCAAAACGCCAGCGTGTCAGGTTTGACACGCTGGCGTTGATTTCAGGACATCAAGGACGTCAATCAGTCCATCAAACCCAGCTCTTTATAGGCGCGCTCGGCCCCTGGGTGCAGCGGCGCGGAGAGGCCATCGCTGATCATCTGAGCCGCATCGAGGTTGGCGAATGCAGGGTGCAGGCCGCGGAAATCGTCGAGGTTGGACAGGACGGCCTTGGCCACGACATAGGCGGTTTCCTCGGGGACATTGGCCGAGGTGACAAAAGTGGCGCCAACGCCAAAGGTTGTCGTGTCACCATCGGTGCCTGCATACATGCCGCCGGGGATGGTGGCGACGCGGTAGTAGGGGTTGTCGGCAACCAGCGCATCAATCGGAGCGCCTGTGACCGAAACCAGTTTGACGTCGCAGGTTGTGGTCGCCTCTTTGATGGCGGCGGCGGGGTGGCCGATGGTGTAGATCATGGCGTCGATATTGTCGTCGCAGATCTGTTTGGCCATTTCCGAGCCTTTATACTCGGTCGCCAGGGCAAAGCTGTCCATGTTCATGCCGAATGCGTCCATGACCACTTCCATTGTGGCGCGCTGGCCGGAGCCCGGGTTGCCCACGTTGACGCGCTTGCCGGCGAGTTCCTCGAAAGAGGTGATGCCGCTGTCGGCGCGCACGATGAGGGTGAAGGGCTCGGGGTGGACCGAGAACATGGCGCGCACTTCGGGGAAGGGATTTTCGGCGAATTTGGAGGTGCCGTTATAGGCGTGGTACTGCCAATCCGACTGCGCGACGCCGAATTCCAGCTCGCCCGCTTTGATGGTGTTGATGTTGTAGACCGATCCGCCCGTGGATTCGACGGCGCAGCGAATGCCGTGTTCCTTGCGCTCGCGGTTGACCAGACGGCAGATTGCGCCGCCGGTGGGATAATAGACGCCCGTTACGCCACCGGTGCCGATGGAAATGAACTGCTGTTCCTGCGCAAAGGCCGGTGCGCTGATGGCAATGGTCGCGGCGGCAATGATGCCGCCAAACTGTTTGATGTGTTTCATCACGTTCTCCCTGAAAAATGAGACGTATCTTCGTCTTTTGTGGCGGAAGGGTGGTAAAACTTGCTGGGCTTGTCACGGAAAAACTAATGTTTTTTTTGCGCGACCCAGTAGGCGTTGTTTTCATTTCTGAGGGTTTGGTAGGATTTGATTCTGTCGCGTGCCGGGGCGCCACCGCGTTTCATCAGGACCGCGATCAGCAGTTCGACCACGGCCATCATGCCAGAGAAGCATCCGAAATGATGTGTGCTGAGGACAGAGGCGACCATTGTGTGTTCTGGTTCCAGTTCCGGAGAGACCAGTTCGGAATCGGTAATGAGCAGCAGTTTTACCCCCCTTTTTTTCGCAAAGGCGCAGGCCTCGATGGTTTCGCGCGAATAGGGGGTGACGGTGATGGCGATCAGCACGTCGCCGTGGGTGGCGTCGACCAGATCGTCGATGGCGCTGTTGCTGTGGCGGGGGATGAGGTGCAGCGTGGGCAAGGCCATGCGCCCGACATAATGCAGGTAGTAGGCCACCGTATAGCTGGAGCGGATGGCGGTCAGATACACTGTGTTGGCAGAGACCAGCATGTCCGCGATGCGTTCCAGCTCTTCCAGCTGCTGGCGTTCCAGCGAGTTGGTCACGATCGAAAGCGCATTGTTGGCCGCATCGGCGTAGGTGGCGCCAAAGTCGGACTGGCTGCGCAATTCGTCGCCCCATTGGCTGCCGGTCTGGGGCGCGGCGGAGGACAGCAGCGCATGGCGGAAGGGATCGCGGAAGGCCTCGAAACTGGGGAAGCCCAGCGTTTTGGCCATATTTACAAGGGTGTAGGTGCTGACGCCAGCCTTGCGCGCGGTGGCGCGGATTGAGTCGAGCCCAAAGTTGGACGGGTTGTCGACCACGTATTTTGCGGCGGTGCGCATCTGGGGCGAAAACTGGGTCATGCCCTGTTTGAGGGCGGATGTGGTGGTCGCCTTGAGCGTTGGGTCCATGCGATTCGCCTCTGACTGTCGGGTATAACGTATGTTATTTATAGATCTAATTGACATTGATCGTAATTCCAACCTGAACTGAGGCGAACAGGGAGGGAGTGGGTGTGATGACTGCAATGGAGCCCTTGGCGACACCTGCCATGATGCGCCGCAGGCTGGGGGCGCCGGGACAACGGGGGGCGTTGGGCAAATGAGCCATGTCTTTCCGCGTCAGATCACGGCGCCGCCTGTCAAAGCGGTGGCCAGTTCAGGTTGTTACATCACGGATGAGAGCGGCAAGCGCTATCTGGATGGGTCCGGTGGGGCTGCGGTGTCATGTCTGGGGCATGGCGATCCAGAGATCATTGCGGCCATTCAGGCCCAGGCCGGGGCGTTGGCCTTTGCGCATACGGGGTTCTTTACCAGCGAACCGGCCGAGGCTTTGGCGGATCTGTTGATTGAACATGCGCCCGAGGGGATCGAGCGGGTGTATTTTGTGTCGGGCGGGTCCGAGGCGATGGAAGCGGCGCTGAAGCTGGCGCGGCAGTTTCATGTGGAGAACGGGCAGCCCGAGCGGCGGCATGTGATCGCGCGGCGGCAGAGTTATCATGGCAATACGCTGGGCGCGCTGGCGGTGGGGGGGAACATGGCCCGGCGGGCGGTGTTCGAGCCGATCCTGGTGGAGGTTTCGCATATTGCGCCGTGTTATGAATATGTTGAACGGCGCAGTGAAGAGAGCGCCAGCGCCTATGGCCAGCGCGCGGCGCAGGCTCTGGAGGACGAAATTCTGCGCCTGGGCCCCGAGACGGTCATGGCCTTTGTTGCGGAACCTGTGGTTGGGGCGACGATGGGCGCAGTGCCGGCGGTCGAGGGGTATTTCAGACGCATTCGCGAGATCTGTGACCGTTATGGCGTTTTGCTGATCCTGGACGAGGTGATGTGCGGGATGGGGCGGACCGGTCATCTGTTTGCCTGTGAGGGTGAGGGGATCACGCCGGATATCCTTTGCATTGCCAAGGGGTTAGGGGCCGGATATCAACCTATTGGCGCGATGCTGTGTTCTGCGGCGATTTATGACGTGGTGGGCCGTGGCTCTGGCCAGTTTCAGCATGGGCATACCTATATCGGGCATCCGGTGGCCTGTGCGGCCGGATTGGCGGTGGTGCGGGCGATATTGGAGCGTGGGTTGATCGACGCGGTGAATGAGCGCTCGGTCCAGATGTTTGACGCTTTGCGGGCTCAATTCGGGGCGCATCCGCATGTCGGAGATATCCGTGGGCGGGGCCTGTTTGTCGGGCTGGAGTTTGTTCAGGATCGCGAGACCCGGACGCCGTTTGATCCGTCCATGGGGGTGGCTGGTGCGATGAAGCGGGCGGCCTTTGAGGCTGGTCTGATCTGTTATCCGATGAGCGGCACACGCGATGGGGTGCGCGGCGATCACATGTTGCTGGCGCCCGCCTATACGTTTTCGCAGGCGCATATCGCAGAGCTGGTCGACAAGCTGGACCAGAGTTTTGCCCGCGTTCTGCCCTGACGGCGAAACTGAGGTGTCACAACAGGCCGGTGCTGCGGCCCCAGTCTGAATAAGTGCGGGAGCGGCGCGCGGCTTTATCCTCTTCGCTCATCGGACTGTCAAAGGAGAAATTGGCTGTGACTCCAGTGCCTTCGACGATGCGGTTCATGAAGCTGAAGAGCGCGCAGACCTCGATAGCGTCATAGAGCGCCTGTTGCGACCATCCGGCGTCATACACGGCCTGCGCCTGCGCCTCGGTGATCCTGGCCGGGCTGAGCGTGAGGCATTCGATATAGCGCAGGATCGGTTTCATGCGCGGATCGACCGGTGCGGTGTCCGGGTTTGTCAGGAGCGCGTCAATCAGGCTGGGTTCGACCCCAAAGGCCTCGGCGGCGACCTTATGCGCGCCAAGGCAATAGGTGCAGGCGTTGAGGCCCGAGACATAGGCGGCGATGAGCTCGCGTTCAGCCTTGGACAGGGGGCTGTCGCGCAGGAGGATTGTGTCGGCCATTTGCAGGATAAGACCGGCGGCTGCCGGGTAGCTCTGCATCACATCGCCAAGATCGGGAGTTTCGGGCAGGTCGGGAAAGAGGCGTTTCATCAGATCAACTCGCTTTAGCTGTGGCCTGGAAGAAATTGATTTCAGAGGGCAAATAAAACTGTTCGTCAGAATTTGGCGGGCGGGTGTCCAATGCGGAGAACCGCTCTGTCACATCTGCCAGAATTGCGGCCTCATCCTCTGGTGTGCCTTGAAAATGCGCCATCGCGCGGACGGCGGGACCGACTTTCATGCAAAGCGCCGCGGTGCCAGAAATGCCACCGACCGGGGTGAGCGGGACGGGGACCGCCCGGGCGTCGACGTCAAGGCCGGCCTGATCAAACAGCCCGCGCACACGATCCAGATCGTGAAACGCCAGGGGGCCGGGCGCGTTGCGGTCGGTTTTTGGTGGTTGGCCCAGCCGTGCGACGGCGGCCATATGGGGGACGAGGAACCAGGGGTTGTTTTGCAACTGCCCCCAGGCTGCAAACACCATGCGCCCGCCCGGACGCAAAGCGCGGGCCATATTGGACAGGGCGGCGACTGTGTCCTCAAAGAACATCACACCAAAGCGGGACATGATGATGTCATAGCTGGCCGGGGCGAAGTCGTGGGTCTGGGCGTCAGCCAGGGTGGCCGAGACGTGATGCGCCTGTGCCGCCGCGATACGGGCGCGGGCCCGTTCAACGAAGGGTTCCGAAATATCCGCACCTTCCACAGAGCCCTCTGGTCCGACCCGCGCGCCAGCGGCGATCAGGCTGGCGCCTGTGCCACATCCGATGTCGAGCACGCTTTGCCCCGGTTGTGGCGCGGCCCGCTCGAGGACCTGATCGAGTACGGGGGCGAGCACCGCGTCAAGCTGGTCTTCGAGGGTGATCCATTTTTGCCCGCCTGGGGAGTTGGACCAATATTCGGCCTGATCTGCGTTTATTTCCAGCATGGTGTCGGGTGCTCCTTGGCCTGAGTATCTCAAAAGGTCTTGGATGTAGGTCCTGGATGTAGGTCTGGGGCCGACGACAGGAAACGCATCAGCCCTTTCGGCGTCGGCGTCTGCCGCCGCCTGTGCCTCCGTCTGAGCCTGCATTGTAGGAAACATTTGGCAAGGTGACCACCTTGGACAATTCCGGGAATGGGTCTGTTTTATGGGGGATGGCGTTGGCGGCGACAAAATGATCCTGAAATTTGGGCTCGATCGCGGTTTCGACCTTGGTGATTTCGCGCACGATCTGTTCGACGCGGGCGCGGGCCTCGACGTTGCAGAGCGCGATTCGGGCACCGGTGCCTGCGGCGTTGCCGGCCGAGGATACCCGGTCGAGCGGGGCGTCCGGGATCATGCCCAGCACCATGGCGTGTTTGGTCGAGATATGGGCGCCGAATGCCCCGGCCAGCACCACCCGGTCCACCCGGTCCACGCCCATTTCGTCCATCAACAGGCGCGCCCCGGCATAGAGCGCGGATTTGGCCAGTTGGATGGCGCGGATATCGCCCTGCGTCACGGTGATGACGGGGCCGCCCTCGGCGCTGCCGTCGTGGATCAGGTAAGAGTGGGTGCGCCCTTCGGGCCGGCTGCGTTCGGTGCCGGTCTGGCTGGCCGAGCCGATCAGACCGCTGTCATCCAGCAGGCCGGCGATGCGCATTTCGGCCACAGCCTCGATGATGCCAGAGCCGCAGATACCGGTGATGCCGGAGGTTTCGGTTGCTTCGGCAAAACCGGGTTCATTGGACCAGATGTCACTGCCGATCACCCGGAATCGGGGCTCTTTGGTGACGGGGTCGATTTCGACCCGTTCGATGGCCCCCGGCGCGGCGCGCTGGCCCGAGCTGATCTGGGCGCCTTCGAACGCGGGCCCTGTCGGGGACGAGCAGGCAAGCACGCGGGTGGTGTTGCCCAGCAGGATCTCGGCATTGGTGCCAACATCGACGATGAGCACCAGGTCCTCGGATTTGCCCGGTTCTTCGCTGAGGGCGACGGCGGCGGCATCGGCGCCCACATGCCCGGCGATGCAGGGCAGCAGGTAGATGCGCGCGCGGTCATTCATGGCGGTCAGGCCCATGTCGCGGGCGGCCAGCTCCATTGATTGCGAGGTGGTGAGCGCGAAAGGCGCCTGGCCCAGTTCGACCGGGTCAAAGCCCAGCAGCAGGTGATGCATGACCGGATTGCAGACAAAGACGGTTTCGACGATGAGCTTTGGGTCGATCTGGCCCTCGTCCGCGATGGCCTGGGTCAGGTCGTTGAGCGCGCCGCGCACGGCGGCGGTCATTTCGGCATCCCCGCCTGGGTTCATCATCGCATAGCTGACCCGGCTCATCAGGTCTTCGCCAAAGCGGATCTGGGGGTTCATCAGGCCGGAGGAGGCTTTGACCTCGCCCGTGACCAGATCGGTCAGATGGGCGGCGATGGTGGTCGAGCCGAGATCGACCGCAAGCCCATAGAGGCCGTTTTCATGAAGCCCTGGCCAGATTTCGAGGATGCGGTGGCTGGTGTCGTTATGCCCCTGATGCAGGGCGACGGTGACCTGCCATTTGCCTTTGCGCAGAGTGGGTTGCAGTTTGGTCAGCAAAGAGAGGTCCGCGGTGACCTCGCCAACCTGCCACTGGTTTTGCAGGGCGCGGGTCAGGCGTTCGAAATCGCCGGTGGGCGAGTGCATGTCAGGCTGTTCGACCTCGACAAAGCAGAGCCGCGTGGCCGGGGCCATGACGATGTGGCGGTCTGATGCGGCCTTGCGGATGACCTGTTTGTGGACCTGGCTTTCGGGTGGGACGTCGATGACGATGTCGTCCAGGATCTGCGCCTGACAGCCCAGACGCCGCCCGGTGGTGAGGCCGCGTTTGTCGTCATAGCGTTGTTCGACCGCGTTCCATTCGGACAGGGCCCCTTGGGCGACGGTGACGCCGTGTTTGGGAAATTCGCCATAGGCCGGTGTGATCTGACATTTCGAACAGATGCCGCGCCCGCCACAGACCGAATCCAGGTCGACGCCCAATTGCCGGGCGGCGGTGAGCACGGGGGTCCCTTTGGGGAAGTGTCCGCGTTTGCCGGATGGGGTAAAGATGACCAGCGGATCATTGCCCGCCATGTCGGGCTGGATCGTGGCTTGGTCCTGTGCGGGAACTGGGGACGGGTCGGTTGTCATGGTGGCCTCATGTTTGGTCTGGGCGACCATAGGGCCGGCCCCGGCGGATGCCACCCCTGCAACGGCATTTTCCGGTCTGCGGGCGTCATTTTGGGTTTGTGGTGCAGGGCGGGCAGTCGGTGGCAGGCGACGGTGGCGGGCGCGGATCCCGGCAGTTTGCGCCACGACCTGCGACGGATCGTTCCAAATTTGGGCATCCCCCTTTCCCCGGCGCGCAAACCGTGAGATAGCGTGGCCGTCAAACGAGCATATGCATGGGAGTCCGTTATGCAGATTCGTGAGGCACTTACCTTTGATGATGTTCTACTGGTTCCGGCGGCCTCTTCGGTGTTGCCATCGGATGCGGACACGCGCACGCGTGTGACCCAGACCATCGATTTGAATATTCCGCTTTTGTCCAGCGCGATGGACACGGTGACCGAGGCGCGGATGGCGATTGCCATGGCTCAGGCCGGGGGCATGGGGGTGTTGCACCGCAATCTGGATATCCAGGAGCAATCCCAGGCCGTGCGCCGGGTCAAGCGGTTCGAGAGCGGGATTGTGTACAACCCGATCACGCTGCGCCCTGAACAGACGCTGGCCGATGCCAAGGCCCTGCGCGAACGCTATCGGGTGAGCGGATTTCCCGTTGTCGATGACGAGGGACGGGTTGTCGGGATCGTGACAAACCGGGACATGCGGTTTGCCCGGGACGATGCAACGCCGGTCCGGGTCATGATGACCACCGACAATCTGGCGGTGCTGCATGAACCTGCGGATCGCGAAGAGGCCATCAGCCTGATGAAGTCCCGCCGGATCGAGAAGCTCTTGGTCACGGATGGGACGGGCAAGTTGACGGGTCTGTTGACGCTCAAGGACACCGAGCAATCGGTGCTGAACCCGACAGCGTGCAAGGATAATCTGGGCCGGTTGCGGGTTGCGGCGGCCTCGACCGTTGGCGATGCAGGGTTCGAGCGGTCCGAGGCTTTGGTGGATGCGGGCGTGGACATGATCGTGATTGACACGGCCCATGGTCACTCCGAAGGGGTTGCAGCGGCGGTGCGGCGCGCCAAGATGCTGTCAAACGAAGTGCAGGTTGTAGCCGGAAACGTCGCAACGGCAGAGGCCACGCGGGCGTTGATTGATGCGGGCGCGGATGCGGTCAAGGTCGGCATCGGTCCGGGCAGCATCTGTACAACGCGGATGGTGGCCGGAGTGGGCGTGCCGCAGCTGACGGCGATCATGGATGCCGCAGGCGCGGCGGGCGATGTGCCGGTGATTGCCGACGGCGGGATCAAATTCTCGGGCGATTTTGCCAAGGCGATTGCAGCCGGGGCCAGCTGTGCCATGGTGGGGTCGATGCTGGCCGGGACGGACGAAAGCCCGGGCGAGGTGATCTTGTATCAGGGGCGCAGTTTCAAGAGCTATCGGGGCATGGGGTCTTTGGGTGCGATGGCACGCGGCTCGGCCGACCGGTATTTCCAGAAGGATGCAGCCAGCGACAAGCTGGTCCCCGAAGGGATCGAAGGGCAGGTGCCATACAAAGGCTCTGCCGGGGCCGTGGTCCATCAGTTGGTCGGCGGTTTGCGGGCGGCAATGGGCTATACCGGCTGTGCGACGGTTGCGCAAATGCGAGGTGGCTGTGAATTCGTAAAGATCACAGGCGCCGGTTTGAAAGAAAGTCATGTTCATGATGTCCAGATCACGCGGGAAAGCCCGAATTACCGTATCATGTAGGTCGGAGCCGGGCCTGTGACGCCTGCCGCGCGCGTCCAGGCCGCAATTGAAATTCTGGATCAGGTGGCGGATGGCAAGCCGGCCGAGCAGGCGCTGACCGGTTGGGCGCGACGCAGCCGGTATGCAGGCTCGGGCGATCGGGCGGCGATCCGGGATCATGTGTTTGATGTTCTGCGCCAGCGCGCCAGCTGTGCTGTGCTTGGCGGCGGAGATCGGGGCAGGGCGTTGATGCTGGGCCTGTTGCGGCGGGCTGGCACGGATCCGGCCACGGTGTTTACCGGCGCGACATATGCCCCGGCATCGTTGAGCGAAGAGGAATTGTCGGCCAGCGCGGCACCTTTGGATGGTCTGCCCGACGATTTGCCCGATTGGTTGCGTCCGCAATTGTCCGAGAGTTTGGGGGAACGGCTGGCGCAGGTGGCGCAGGCGTTGCGCCATCGCGCCCCCGCGCATCTGCGGGTGAATTTGCGCAAGACGACCCGGGCCAAAGCGCGGGCGGCCTTGCAGGACGAGGGGATCTCGACCCAGGCGTTATCGGCCTCTCCGACGGCGCTGGAGGTGATCGAGGGGCAGCGCAAATTGCGCCAGTCGCCCTCTTATTTGGACGGGCTGGTTGAACTGCAGGATGCCGCCAGTCAGGCGGTGGTGGACCGTTTGCCTCTTGAGGATGGACAGCGCGTGCTGGATTTCTGTGCCGGGGGCGGGGGCAAGGCCCTGGCCATGGCGGCGCGCGCGCGGTTGACGCTGGATGCGCATGACAGCGCACCGGAACGGATGAAGGATATCGCCCCGCGCGCCGCGCGGGCGGGCGCGCGCATCACCTGTCTGGCGACAGAGGACCTGAGCGGGCCCTATGATCTGGTGCTCTGTGACGCGCCCTGTTCGGGCAGCGGCGCCTGGCGACGCGCGCCCGAGGCGAAATGGCGGTTGACGGCGCAGGCGCTGGCCGAGCTGACCACCTTGCAGGATCAAATCCTGGACCAGGCCTCGGGCCTTGTCGTGTCGGGCGGGGTCCTGGCCTATGCCACATGTTCATTGCTGCGGGCCGAAAACGAAGACCGGATCGAACGGTTCACCGCGCGCACCGATTGGCAAGTGACGCATCAGGAACGTTGGTGGCCGGATGAAGGCACGGATGGGTTCTTTCTGACACTGCTAAAGCGTTAATCCATCTGTTGAAAAACACCCTCAGGTAGAATACCCTTAACCGAAAATTAACTCGGACCGGCGATGCTGCGCGCTCCAGCCGCGCCGCATGGGTGCGGGTCCAAATGTGCGGAGGGGCTGCTGGTTGAGGAGCAACCCGGAAAACAGGTCAATCGCCGATCCCGGACAGGGGCGGCAGCGATATACACATCTGATCATGCTCGCGGCGGTTTCGGCGGCGGTCATGCTGATCCTGCCCCGCGGTTTGGCCGTGACTGGCGCGGCCGCGGCGGCAGCAACCCTGTTGTTCATGCTGGCGATGACGGCATTTGGCGATTGGTTGCGATCGCAGCGGGCCGCCAATGGGATTGATCTGTTGACCCGGATGATCGCGCGCGATCCTGCAGCGGTGATTGTCACGGATCGCAGCGGGCGGATCGTGACTTCAAACCGGGCCGCGCTGAGCAGGTTTGACATTCGGGCAGGCGAAATGTTGACCGGCGGTCTGGCCGGCACCTTTGGCAATCCAGCCAGGATTGTGCACAGGCTACTGGCCGCCGCCGAGACGCAGGATGCCGGCAGCGTGGTCGAAGATGTTGAAACAAGCCACCCTGCGCTGCGGGTGGCGGTGCACCGGCCAGAGCCGGACCGGTTTTTCTGGCGCTTTGACCCTTTGCCAGCGAAAAATGGGCCTGGGCAGGCCGAAAACTCTCCGGTGCCGATGGTGAGAGCAGGGCGCAGCGGAGCGATCCTGTTTATGAATGACGCTGCGCGAAATCTGGCAGGCGGGCGGCACAAGGCCTTGAAAGAGCTGTTTAAAACGTTGCCTGTAAGGTCAAACGAAGTGAACCGGTTGCGCGGCGCGTCGGGCGATACCGATGTGATGGTGGTAGAGCAGGAAAACACTGCGGGCCAACGCGAATTGTTCCTGCTGCCTGCCGGCCCGGCACAGACCCAGCGGATTGGCGGGTTTGAGGGATTGCCGGTTCCGGTGTTGAAGCTGACGCCGGGTGGGCGGATCATCTCGCTCAACATTCAGGCGCGCACCCTGTTGGGGGATGCGGCCGAGGGGGACCTGCTGTTCAGTCTGATGACGGGGCTGGGCCGGTCTCTGGCGGATTGGCTGCGGGACATGGCGATGGGGCGGCCGGTCAATCACACAGAGTTTTTGCGGCTGACGCGCACGGACCGGGAAATGTTCGTGCAGGTTACGCTGAGCCGGGTGGCCGAGGATGGGGAGACGACGGTCGTTGCGGTGATGCATGATGCAACCGAGCTGAAAACGCTGGAGGCTCAATTCGTCCAAACGCAGAAAATGCAGGCCATTGGTCAGTTGGCGGGCGGTGTTGCACATGACTTCAACAATCTTTTGACTGCGATTTCAGGGCATTGCGACCTTTTGCTATTGCGCCATGATCAGGAGGATCTGGATTACGCAGACCTGATCCAGATCCGCCAGAACGCCAATCGGGCGGCGGCGCTGGTCAGCCAGCTATTGGCGTTTTCGCGCAAACAGACGCTGCGACCCGAGGTTTTGGACCTGCGCGATACTCTGGCGGATTTGACTCACTTGTTGAACCGGCTGGTGGGTGAAAAAGTCATGCTGATACTGGTTCACGATCCGGTGCTAAAGACGATCCGCGCCGACAAGCGGCAGTTGGAACAGGTCTTGATGAACCTGGTGGTGAATGCACGCGATGCGATGCCCTCGGGTGGCGAAATACGGATTGAGACCGAGGCGCGTACTCTGGACGAACCCTTGCGACGGGATCGCGCGCGTGTGCCGCCGGGCGACTATGTGTTGGTGCGGGTGATCGATCAGGGGGTCGGGATCGATCCGGACAAGATTCAGAAAGTGTTCGAGCCGTTTTATACGACCAAACGGACCGGTGAGGGCACGGGGCTGGGCCTGTCCACGGCCTATGGGATCGTGAAACAGACAGGCGGGTTCATTTTTGTCGATAGTGAACCGGGCCAAGGCACCTGCTTTACGCTCTATCTGCCTGTTTTTGATCAGATAGATGCCTTGCCAGAACCCGAACCGGTCGAAGCCGCAGCCGTGACGCGCCAGGGCGACGGCGTGGTTTTGTTGGTTGAGGACGAAGCCCCCGTGCGCGCCTTTGCGTCACGGGCGTTGCGGCTGCGCGGGTTCACGGTGCTGGAGGCGGAATCGGCAGAGGATGCTTTGGAGCTTTTGTCTGACAGCTCGGTCCTGGTGGATGTCTTTGTGACGGATGTGGTCATGCCAGGCATGGACGGGCCGACCTGGGTGCGCAAGGCCCTGAAGGACCGCCCCGATGTAAGGGTCGTCTTCGTGTCCGGCTATGCGGAGGGGGCCTTTGGTGATGATGGGCCAGAGGTTCCCAATTCGACATTCTTGCCCAAACCTTTCTCGCTGAGCCAATTGACCGAGACGGTCAATCAGCAGCTGCAATAACCGGTCGGAGCGCCAAGTTGTTCCAACTCTTCGCGGCCTTAAAATTTGGTTCTAAATCAATTTTTTAAGCCTGAATGCTGTGATACAAATCAAACTCCGCCGCGCATTTGCGCCGGAGTTTGGCGTGCATCGCCTCGCTGAGTTCCATGGGCGCCTGTGGCGATGCATTCACAACCCCGGGCAAGGTGATCGGCTGACCCAGGCGCGTTTCCAGGAACTGGCGCAGCCTGTCCTGATCTTCATAGCGAAACAGATGATCGACGCCGGTGCCATTTGGTTGACGTTCCAGAAATTTGGCCTGACTGCCAACCTCGGCATACCCAGGACGCTGACCACGAGTATATCCGTCTACAAATTCTTCGAAATCAATGCCTTGGGTCGAATTCGGCCGCCCCTCCATGAACGGGCGTTGACGATAGCGGTACCAACTGCCCAGCCAGCTGACCGGTTCGCGCATGACGGCCATGACCTCCATCTGCACGCCGCAAACCTTTTCGATCATCGGGCGAATCCATCGGTTGTACCGATAGACGGGGGCATGTTTCAGGTCGGGGGGATCAGAAATGATGATATCCGCCATTGGCCCCAATTGTGCCTGCCAGGCACTGGTGGCGGTTTTGGGCACAGAAAGGAAAACCAATCGTTCATCAAAGAAAACAAGCATCTATCAGCAGTTTACCGGCATTTTGGGTTTCGGGGTGCATGTAAACTACTCTTTAACCATCTTGATAAACAGTGGGTCATGAAAATTCTTCTTGAAATGTTCTCCTTTTGATCCGATTAAGAACAAGAGGTGAACGAAGCAGCCATAGACGCCCGCCGGGCTCTGTGACAATAAGGGAAGCGACAGGAACATGGCGGATCTTTTGACAATGAGCAGCAAAAAAAGCGCAGACAAGCAAAAGGCGCTGGATAGCGCCCTGGCCCAGATTGAACGGCAGTTTGGGAAAGGCTCGATCATGAAAATGGGCGGCGACAGCCCCATGCAGGAAATCGAGGCAAGCTCGACCGGTTCTTTGGGGTTGGATATCGGCCTGGGCATTGGCGGTTTGCCGATGGGGCGGATTATTGAGATCTACGGTCCCGAAAGCTCGGGCAAGACAACCCTGACGCTGCATTGCGTGGCCGAACAACAGAAAAAGGGCGGTGTCTGTGCCTTTGTCGACGCCGAACATGCACTGGATCCGCAATATGCACAGAAGCTGGGCGTCGATCTGGATGAACTTTTGATCTCGCAACCCGACACTGGCGAGCAGGCACTGGAGATCACGGATACTTTGGTGCGATCGGGCGCGGTCAATATGATTGTTGTCGATTCGGTCGCGGCATTGACGCCGAAATCCGAGCTGGAAGGCGATATGGGCGACAGCAGCGTTGGCGTGCAGGCCCGGTTGATGAGCCAGGCCATGCGCAAACTGACCGGATCGATCAGCCGGTCGCGTTGTATGGTGATCTTCATCAACCAGATCAGGATGAAAATCGGCGTCATGTTTGGCTCCCCTGAAACAACGACAGGCGGCAACGCGCTGAAATTCTACTCTTCGGTGCGCTTGGATATTCGCCGCATCGGGGCCATCAAGGACCGAGACGAAGTGGTTGGCAATGCCACGCGCGTCAAAGTGGTCAAGAACAAGGTCGCGCCGCCCTTCAAGCAGGTCGAATTCGACATCATGTATGGCGAAGGTATCTCCAAGACCGGCGAGCTTCTGGATCTTGGCGTCAAAGCCGGGGTGGTCGACAAATCGGGGTCCTGGTTCTCATATGGAGATGAGCGGATCGGTCAAGGCCGTGAAAACGCAAAGAATTTCCTGAAGGAAAACAGCACGATCGCATTGGACATCGAAGACAAGATCCGAGCGGCACATGGGTTGGATTTCGATATGAAGCCCGAAGACAAGGATGACATCATCGAGGCGTGACGCCCGAATCCACAATGGCCCCCGGACAAACAGCACCTGTCCGGGGGGTAAAATTTTCGCAGAAAATTTGTTGCGTCCGAGTTACGGTTTGGCTGCGACCTCAGCGATCATCGAAATCATTTCAAACATGACCGCAGCCCCGACCATGGCGGTGATGTTATTGGGATGATCCTTGGTGGGCATCATGCAAACCACATCACCACCAATGATATTCATTCCGCGCACCGCATGCAGCAATTCACGGGCTTCATCCATGTCGAACCCTTTGACGCCCGGTTCAATATTGGACACGGCCGGAGCGACCGACGGGTCCAGGCAGTCAAGGTCAAAAGTGATATAGACCGGACGCCCCTGCAACACGTCCTTGATCTGAGCCACAACATCAGCCGCGCCCCGGCGGCGATA
Source organism: Marinibacterium sp. (assembly GCA_034670145.1). GTDB lineage: Bacteria > Pseudomonadota > Alphaproteobacteria > Rhodobacterales > Rhodobacteraceae > HXMU1420-2. The sequence goes on along the minus strand of JAXMOA010000016.1, from coordinate 105,643 downwards.
GTCGGCCATCGTAACCACGTTGAAGCCGTAGTCATATGACGGCTGCAACCAATCCAATGTCCTTGGATGCCCGCGCAGGCCAATCTGCATCGAGTTCGGTGGCGAGATCTGCCCCTGATCGGCCAGGTAAGCCCCCCAATGGGCGGCGGACTTCTCTGCGCCAAGGAAATGATCGACGGTTGTGAACACATCCGTATGGGCATCCAGGTGCAGAAACGAAACCGGTTCGCCTCCGGCCAGTTTCCCACCACCCAGGGCCTGCACGATTCCACCGGTGATGGAGTGATCGCCGCCAATGGAAACGGGCCGCGCGCCGGCGCGGTCGATCTGGCGATAGAACTCCGTTATGCGGGCGATGCAGTCTTCGTTGTCATTGGCCCGCGGAAAAGGCACATCCCCGATATCCGAGATCCGGGCAGAGGCCCATGGATCAATCTGAAACTCTCCATGCACGCGGCGCTGCAACGCGCTGATATTGCGCACGGCACGCGGTCCCAGGTGCTGATCCCGCTCGGTTGTGCCGTTTCCGGTAGAGTGCGGCACACCTGCCAAAACGATATCCTGATCCCCCAAAGGTTCATGCGGACACCGAAACAAAGTCGGAACACCCCACCAATACAGGTTTTCCATCATCGAGCGATCGTGTTCTTCGGCCATTTTGCCTCTCCTGTCGGTCACGGGCGGTTCTCTGGTGGACAGCATTTCAGCACCTGTTTAGATACGCCACACCAAAATCGTGCCAAAATGGCCATGCCCGGACGAGAGACCAATGACCAGCCTTTCAGACATTCGCCGCACCTTCCTGGATTATTTCGTCAAGAACGGTCACGCGGAGGTGGCAAGTTCTCCTCTGGTGCCCCGCAATGACCCGACTCTGATGTTCGTGAATTCGGGCATGGTGCAATTCAAGAACCTGTTTACCGGCGTCGAAACGCGCGACTATCAGCGCGCCACCACATCGCAGAAATGCGTGCGCGCCGGTGGCAAGCACAATGACCTGGACAATGTCGGTTACACAGCGCGCCACCACACGTTCTTTGAGATGCTCGGAAATTTCAGCTTTGGCGATTACTTCAAGGAAGACGCCATCAGGTTCGCCTGGGAATTGATCACCCGCGATTTCGGGATCGACAAGGACCGGCTGTATACCACCGTTTACCACACCGATGACGAAGCCTTTGAGATCTGGAAAAAGGTGGGCGTGCCCGAAGAGCGGATCATCCGGATCGCGACCTCGGACAATTTCTGGCAGATGGGGCCAACCGGACCTTGCGGACCCTGTACCGAGATTTTCTATGACCACGGACCCGAGGTTTGGGGAGGCCCTCCGGGCAGCCCGGAAGAAGACGGCGACCGGTTCATCGAAATCTGGAACGTTGTTTTCATGCAGAACGAGCAGTTCGAAGACGGCTCGATGGTGCCGCTGGATATGCAGAGCATCGACACCGGCATGGGGCTGGAGCGGATCGGCGCCTTGTTGCAGGGCAAGCATGACAATTACGACACGGATCTGATGCGCGCGCTGATCGAGGCGAGTGCGGATGTGACCTCTTCGGACCCGGATGGACCGGGCAAGACGCACCACCGGGTGATCGCGGATCACCTGCGCTCGACCTCGTTCCTGATGGCGGACGGGGTGATGCCATCCAATGACGGGCGCGGCTATGTCCTGCGGCGCATCATGCGCCGGGCCATGCGCCATGCGCATCTGTTGGGGGCCAAGGACCCGGTGATGCACCGGTTGGTGCCGGCGCTGGTCCACCAGATGGGCGCGGCCTATCCGGAACTGGGGCAGGCGCAGGCCTTGATCCAGGAAACCTTGCGACTGGAAGAAACCCGGTTCAAGGCGACGCTGGACCGGGGTCTGAAACTGTTGGATGACGAATTGGCTGGTCTGGATCCGCAGACACCTCTGCCGGGGCAGGCGGCGTTCAAATTGTATGACACCTTTGGATTTCCGCTGGATCTGACGCAGGATGCCCTGCGCGAAAAGGGCCGCACGGTGGATACGGACGGGTTTGATGCCGCCATGGCCGAACAAAAGGCCAAGGCGCGGGCGGCCTGGGCCGGGTCCGGCGAAGCGGCGGATGCGACGGTCTGGTTTGACGTGGCCGAGGCGCATGGCGCGACGGATTTCCTGGGATATGAAACGGAAACGGCCGAAGGTCAGATTGTGGCCCTGGTGCGCGATGGAGCGCTGGTTGACGGGGCGAGCGCCGGTGAAACGGTGCAGATCGCCTTGAACCAGACGCCGTTTTACGCGGAATCCGGTGGCCAGGTGGGCGATTGCGGTGTGATCCGCACAGAGACGGCTGTGATCACTGTCACCGATACCAGGAAGGCGGCGGACGTCTTTATCCATATCGGCGAAGTCACCGAAGGCAGCGTCAAGCCCGGCGATGCCGCCAAGCTGGAGGTCGATCACGCGCGCCGCTCGTCCATTCGCGCCAACCATTCGGCCACACATCTGCTGCACGAAGCGCTGCGGCGGGCCCTGGGCGATCATGTGGCGCAGCGCGGGTCGCTGAACGCGGCGGATCGGCTGCGGTTCGATTTCAGCCACTCCAAGGCGCTGAGCCCGACAGAGTTGAAGCAGGTCGACGAAGAGGTGAACGCCTTTATCCGTCAGAATGCGGCTGTGGAGACCCGGATCATGACGCCGGATGATGCGCGCGGGATCGGGGCGCAGGCCTTGTTCGGTGAGAAATACGGCGATGAGGTGCGCGTGGTCTCGATGGGTCATCTGGAGGGATCCGGCAAGGGCCAGGACGGTCAGACCTATTCGCTGGAATTGTGCGGGGGCACGCATGTGGCCCAGACCGGCGATATCGGGGTGTTCGTGACCCTGGGCGACAGCGCGTCCAGCGCCGGCGTGCGGCGGATCGAGGCGCTGACCGGAGCCGAGGCGTTTCGCCATTTGGCGTTGCAGGATCAGCGGCTGGGGCAGGCGGCTTTGGCGTTGAAGGCACAGGCGGCAGAGGTGCCCGAGCGGGTGCAGGCGCTGTTGGATGAACGCAAGGCGCTGCAGAACGAAGTGGCACAGCTGCGCCGCGATCTGGCCATGGCCGGAGATGGTCAGGCCGCGCCAGAAGCCAAGGAAATCAATGGGGTGGCCTTTGTCGCTCAGGTGCTGACCGGGGTGACGGGCAAGGATTTGCCGCCCCTTATCGACGAACATAAGGAGCGCCTGGGATCCGGCGCGGTTGTCTTGATTGCCGATACCGGGGGCAAGGCGGCTGTGGCGGCGGGTGTGACCGGGGATTTGAGTGATCGGATCAGCGCGGTTGATCTGGTCAAGGCGGCGGTTGCGGAACTGGGCGGCAAGGGTGGCGGCGGCCGCCCCGATATGGCGCAGGGCGGCGGTGCTTCGGCGGAAAACGCACAGGCGGCCATTGCGGCTGCGCAAGCGGTATTGGGAGGATAACTATGCCAGCTTTATGGATTGCTCATGTCACGGTCACGGATGAAGAGGCCTATAGCCGCTATGCCAAGATCGCGACCGAAGCGATTGCCACTCATGGCGGTAGCTTTATCGCGCGGGGGGGACGGTTTGTGCAGTTGGAGGGCAAAGAGCGGCCACGCAATGTGGTGGCCCGGTTTCCCTCGGTTGAGGCGGCGGAAACCTGTTATCATTCAGAGCTTTATCAGTCGGCGTTGGACCATGCGCGCGGCGCGTCCGAGCGCGAGTTGCTGATCGTCGAGACCAGCGAATAGGCTGATTTAGGGCTGCCGGTTGGGGCTGCTGTCAGGGGTGATACCCCAGCGCCGCCTCTTGCGGTTGGTCCAGAACGGACCACATGAAGGCGCGGTCTTCGTCTGACATTTGTTTGGGCGGGGCCGGGCGGTCCTCCACCGCTTTGCGAAAACGCCAGCCCTGCGGCTTGATCACGGGGCGAAATTCACCATCCATATCAGTCAGTTGCAGTCCGTTGTTAATTTTCCCCAACATGGCCTGCGGGTCGGCCTGGGCGTTTTCCAGCCTGACATAGACGCAGTTCTTGATGCCGCGCTCGGCCAGGCTCATGAGGTTGGCCAGCTTTGCCCGGCGCAGGGCAAAAAGAGAGTCAAACGGACGGCCGGTGATCGGGTGCAGGTCCTGTTGCAGGGTCTGGCCGACAAAGGCCCGGCCCAATTTGCCCGAATAGGGCGGCCGTTCCAGAATTGTGGTCCATTCTGCGCGCAGAAATTCAGAGAACTCCAGGCTTTGCAGATCGGGCGTCGCGTGCCAGGGTTTGGCGTGCATCGACAGCGCCCAGCGTTCCGGATTGCGCACCACACAGACCAGGACCAGATCACGGGGCACGGCCATCATCTGGCAGAACCCGTGTTTCCATCCCATCTCGTCCGTATGTTTCAACCGCGTGTTCCGGCCGATCAGGCGTTTTACAAAATTGGTGCCCGACGACCGCTCTCCGAAGACCTGGAATCGGGTCAGCGGAGCCTCGCCAACGCGCGCCGCATGAAAGCCGGTTTCTGCAAAACTGTCGGGTAGCAAGGCGGCGTCCTCGTATCGCGTTCAAATTAGGGATTTTATTACAGGCAAACGGCGATTATGAATAGGAAAAACAAGCATGATCAGGTCCATACCATGCAGACAGTGGCAGCCGTGACAATGGTCCGGGACGACCCCTTTTTCTTGCGCGCCTGGTTGCGCCATTACGGCGGGCAGTTCGGGCGCGAGAATTGCTATATCATCAACCATGGCCGGGGCACGGCGGTGAGTGAGATGGCCGAGGGCTGCAATGTGATCGGGATCCCGGGGGATCCGCACAAGAATTTCGACATGAAACGCTGGCGGTTGCTGAACGGTTTGGTCGAAGGTTTGCGGGCCTACTACAAACACGTGATTGTTGGCGATGTGGACGAGCTGGTGGTGCTGGACCCGGAGGAGGGCAGCGATCTGAAGGAATGGCTGGCGCAGATGCCGGGCAAACAGGTGCTGACGCCATTGGGGTTGGAGGTGATACACCGGATTGATCTGGAGCCGGAGGCGATAGACGGCGCGATCCTGGGGCCGCGGATGCATGTGCGTCCGGCGCCGCATTACTCGAAACCCTGTGTTGTCTCATTTGGCACCAAGATCGCGCGGGGCGGACATTTCACCCAGTATGACAGGCTGCACACGCCCGAGGCGTTGTATCTGTTGCATCTGAAATTCTGCGATTTCCAGAATTATTGCGCGACCATGGATCAGCGCAATGCGGTGACCGGCGCGTTGAAGGCCGAGATCCGCGATATTGCCATTGGCAAACATTGGTTTGCCGAGGCGCGGGGCGAAGATCGCTCTGTATTTGAAGCCTTTGAAGCGCTGGAGATGCAGCCCGAATTCAACCCCGGCCCCTTGCGGCGCAAGATGCATCGCACCTGGAAGCCGCGCAATGATACCGGGTTCTGGCAATTTGACCGGCCCGATTACAACATGCAGTTCCGCCTGCCAGAGCGATTTGCCGGGGTGATTTGAGCGCGATCCTATGGGGGTCGACGCGGCGCGTCAGCCAGACTTTCAATCGGTCAGAAACGCCATCAGCGCCTGCGCGGTGATCTGCGGGTGCAGATCCGGGAAAAAATGGCCGCCGGGCATCCCCTGGGATTGCGGATCGGTCAGCCGGTCGGCCCAGGTTTGTGGAACATCATAAGCCCGGCTCATGGCGCCATCGCGCCCATAGAGCACGAGCGACGGGCAGGTGACCCGTCGGCCCAGATCTGCGGCGTCCAGGGCAAAATCGTGATCCATCGCCGCGCGGTAATCATTGCACATGCCGGTGATGGTGTCGGGCTGTCGCCAACTGGCGCGATAGAGGGCGAGCGCCTGAGGCGCGTAATCGGCGAGTGTGCAATTGTCCCAACTGGTCAGGCAGGTCTGGAAATAGTCATCCGGGTCGGCGCCGATCATGCGTTCGGGCAAGCCCGAAGGTTGAGCGAGGAAGAACCAGTGATAATAGGCCCGCGCGACCTGATGGCTGAGCCCGTCCAACAGCAGATGGGTTGGCACGATGTCCATCACCGTCAGGCTGCGCACCGCCGCGGGCGAGTCCAGCGCCAGCCGATGGGCCGTGCGCGCGCCTCTGTCGTGACCGACCAGATGGAAGGTCTGGAACCCCAGGTGCTGCATGAGGGCGGTTTGATCCGCTGCCATATGGCGAAAGGAATATTCCGCCACGCCCTGGGGTTTCGAGCTGTCGCCATAGCCGCGCAGATCGGCGGCGATCACCGTGAAACGCTGGGCCAGAACCGGGGCGATCGCGTGCCACATGGCGCGCATTTGAGGAAACCCGTGCAACAGCAGCACGGGCGGGCCCTCGCCGCCCCGGGAATAGGCGATGGTCTGGCCGTTGACCTGGGCCAGCTCATCCGTGAACCCGGCAATCGCGCCCATCAACTGAGCGCCGCGAGCACACGGGCCCAGGAGCGGATGCCCTTGTGAAAGCTCTCCATGTCGTATTTTTCGTTGGGCGAATGGATCTGGTCGTCATCCTTGCCAAAGCCGATCAGCAGCGGGGTCACCCCCAGCAGCCGGTCAAAATGTCCGGCGATGGGGATGGAGCCGCCACAGCCGATAAAGGCGGCCTCGTCGGGCCATTCATCGCTGAGCGCCTGACGCGCGGCGCTGAAATCGGCGCCGGTGGTTTCGAAATCGCCCGCCTGCGAGGCCCCGTGAGAGGTGAATTCGACGGTGCAATCAGGTGGCAGCATATCGCGGACCATGGCGCGGAAGCTTTCGCGGATGGCGTGGGGGTCCTGTGTGCCGACCAGACGGAAGCTGATCTTGGCGCTGGCCTGGCTGGGCAGCACGGTTTTGAAGCCATCACCGGTATAGCCGGACCACATCCCATTGACGTCACATGTGGGCCGGGACCAGATCATTTCGAGGGCGGTGCGCCCTTGTTCGCCAGCCGGTTCGGACAGGTCGACACCGCCCAGGAAAGCCGCTGTGTCAAACCCCAGATTGTCCCACTGTCCCCGCAGCCCTTCGGGCAATTCGGGCACGCCGTCGTAGAAACCGGGGACGGTGATGCGCCCCGTGTCATCATGCAGGGCGGCAATGATACGGGCCAGAACGCGCGCCGGGTTCATGGCCGGGCCGCCATACATCCCCGAGTGCAGATCCTTGTCCGGTCCGATGATGGTCAGCTCTTCTCCGAGCAACCCGCGCAGCATGGTGGTGATGGCGGGCACGCGGCTTTCGAACAGGCCGGTGTCGCAGATCAGCGCCAGCTCTGCCTGTAGCTCTGCGGCGTTCTCTTTCATGAAGGGCACCAGCGAAGGAGAGCCGCTTTCCTCTTCGCCTTCGAAGAAAAAGGTCAGGCGGGCGGGCAATTTTCCGTGAACGGCGACCCAGGCGCGGCAGGCCTCGACAAAGGTCATCAGCTGGCCCTTGTCATCACAGGCGCCGCGTCCGCGGATCACGGGCCCATTGTCGGTTTCCTCGATGGCCGGATCAAACGGGTCACGGTCCCACAGGGACAGCGGGTCAACCGGCTGCACATCATAGTGGCCATAGAACAGCAGATGGCGGTCGCCCTCTCCGCCATGGCCGACAACCATTGGATGGCCCGGCGTCGCCCGTTTTTCCGCGTTTATTCCCAATGTCTTGAGGTCATCGACCAACCAATCGGCGGCCTTGTCACACTCGGCCTGATAGGCCGGATCGGTGGAAATGGAGGGGATGCGGAGCAGGGTCAGCAACCGTTCGGTTGCGGCGGGCAGATCGGCATCAATTTTGGCAAGAACAGCGTCGAGGGACATTGGAGGCTCCGGTTGTTTTATGCGAGCCTATCAGGCCCGTGCGCACTGTCCAGAGGTGGGGCCCGGCCGCGCGGGCGCGTCATTTTGCCGGGGGCTTTTGCGGGCAAAGGACGCTTTGACGTGGCGAGATGCGACATGACGACCGCGTGAACGAGGTTGAAGCGATGGCCTGCTAACTGATAACCATTCTAAACAATCTGCTCGGGGGCTTTGTCCGGGTGTGTTATGGGCCACCCTCCAAGGTCGTGGCTCAGGTCATGCTCCGGGCAGTGATTGCCCCCTCGATCACAAAGGAGAGTCTGGTGGACTATACCGCAGAACTCGACAAGGCTATTGCGCGGCTGCATGACGAAGGCCGCTATCGGACGTTCATTGATATTGAACGGCGCAAGGGGCATTTTCCGCATGCGGAATGGACCTGCGAAGATGGATCGCGCAAGCCGGTGACCGTGTGGTGCGGCAATGATTACCTGGGTATGGGGCAGAATCCTGTGGTTCTGGACGCGATGCACGAGGCTTTGGAGGCCGCCGGGGCCGGGTCGGGTGGCACGCGCAATATCTCGGGCACGACAGTATATCACAAGCGGCTGGAGGCCGAGCTGGCAGACCTGCATGGCAAGGAAGCCGCCTTGTTGTTCACCAGCGCCTACATCGCCAATGACGCGACCCTGTCGACTTTGCCAAAGCTGTTTCCGGGGCTGATCATCTATTCGGATGCGTTGAATCACGCCTCGATGATCGAGGGCGTGCGGCGCAATGGCGGTGCGAAACGGATTTTCCGGCACAATGACGTGGCGCATCTGCGCGAGCTGATGGAGGCCGATGACCCGGCAGCGCCCAAGGTGATCGCTTTTGAATCGATCTATTCGATGGACGGCGATTTCGGTCCGATCGAAGAGATCTGCGATCTGGCGGATGAATTCGGCGCGCTGACCTATATCGACGAAGTGCACGCGGTGGGCATGTATGGCCCGCGCGGGGCCGGCGTGGCCGAGCGGGACCGGCTGATGTATCGGCTCGACATCATCAACGGCACATTGGCCAAGGCCTATGGTGTCATGGGCGGCTATATTGCCGCATCGGCCAAGATGTGCGACGCGATCCGGTCTTATGCGCCGGGCTTTATCTTCACCACATCGCTGCCGCCTGCGGTGGCGGCAGGGGCGGCTGCCTCGGTCGCGTTTCTCAAGCGGGCGCCGGAATTGCCCGAACAGCATCAGGAACAGGCGCGGGTGTTGAAGCTGCGGTTGAAGGGTTTGGGGCTGCCGATCATTGATCATGGCAGTCATATTGTGCCCGTGATCGTTGGCAATCCGGTGCATACCAAGATTTTGAGCGACATGTTGCTGGAGAATTTTGGAATCTATGTGCAACCGATCAACTACCCGACGGTGCCGCGCGGCACGGAAAGATTGCGTTTCACGCCGTCTCCGGTTCATGGACCAGGTGAAATCGATGCGCTGGTCAATGCGATGGACGAATTGTGGTCGCATTGTGCGCTGAATCGCGCTGAATTAACCGCCTGACTTCTAGATATATGTGCAAGTTCCTTGCACTGTGCTAACCAGTCTTTAAGAACGCGTGTGTCCGAATCGAGATGGGGTGATTTGGGCAATCGAATTGGTAATTGGGGCGGCAGGCATGATCAGGCGCAAAAAGCCAGATTTGTCAAAAGTAGAGAGTGTCGGGCCCAAGGGCTTTGACGATTTCGATCTGCGTTTGGGCGATATGATGCGGGGCGAGCGTGCGACCCTGGGCAAGTCTCTGCTGGATGTTCAGCGAGAGTTGAAGATCAAGGCTGCCTATATCGCCGCCATCGAAAATTGCGATCCTTCTGCCTTTGATGCGCCTGGGTTCATTGCGGGTTTCGTGCGCTCTTATGCGCGTTACCTGAACATGGATCCGGATTTCGCCTTTGAGAAATTCTGCAACGAAAGCGGATTTTCGGTGGCGCATGGCATGTCGGCCGAGGCCTCCAGCCTGAAAAAGAACAGCAAGGACGAGCGTCCTTTGCTGGCGACGGACAATGATCCGTTCAAATCCCCGAACATGCCGTTTGCGCCCGTAAATGACGGATTTTTCAGCCATATTGAGCCGCGCGCGATTGGTTCTTTGCTGGTGCTGGTGACTTTGATCGCCGGGATCGGCTATGGCGGCTGGTCGGTGCTGAAACAGATTCAGCAGGTGCAGGTGTCTCCGGTGGATGAGGCGCCCGTGATGCTGACGGATCTGGATCCGCTGGAAAAGGCGCTGAAGGCGCGGCCCGCGGGTTCGAGCGACAGCGCCAATGGCGCGCAGCCGCGTGCGGATACGCTGGACCGGATGTATCGCCCTCAGGCGCTGGACGTGCCGGTGATGATCGCGCGGGATGCGCCGATATCGTCCTTGGATCCGAATGCCGTTGGAAACTTCCGCTCGGCGACGGCACCGGATTCCCTGCCACGGACAGAGACGGTGGCGGATGCGGCTCAGCGGTTGGTGAACCAGTTGGCGGCCGTTGAAGGGCCGTCGGTTGATTCGGCCGGAAACGAGAATGGCGGGACGCGCAGCGTGCCCAAGGTTCTGGAAGATTCGGCGCCAAGCCTGAAGATGGTCGCGGTGCGGCTGTCCTGGGTGCAGGTGCGCGGCTCTGACGGGACCGTCCTGTACGAAGCAACAATGCAGCCTGGCGACAGCTGGACCGCACCGCTGACCGAAGAGGCGCCTTTGTTGCGGACCGGCGAAAGCGGCGCGATTTATTTCGAGGTTGCTGACAAATTCTATGGTCCGGTCGGCGCGCCCGGGGCGGTGACGTCCAATGTGCCTTTGACGATTGCCGGATTGCAGGAAACCTATCCCGAGGTGATTTCGGATAGTGACAAGGATCTGGTGCGCTATGCGCAGGCCCAGGGTGTTGACCTGGCGCCGGACAACTAAGGCACCGATACGGCCAACAGGCCCTGACGGTTTGATCTGTGACTTTGCATAAAACCGGAATGCCACATTGCCTGATGCGGGCAGGGGGCCTATGTGCCTAGCAGGTCAGAGTAGAGGAAAATCAGATGTCGCTGAACCCTGTGCGCCCTTGGCGGAATATCTATCGTCGCAAATCGCGCCAGATCATGGTTGGCTCTGTGCCGGTTGGAGGGGATGCGCCGATTTCGGTGCAGACCATGACCAACACGTTGACGACGGATGTTGCCGCCACGATTGCGCAGGTACAGGCCGCTGCCGAGGCGGGGGCGGATATTGTGCGGGTTTCGGTCCCGGACGAGGCAAGCTCCAAGGCGCTCAAGGAAATTGTGGCGGAATGTACGGTGCCGATCGTGGCCGATATTCACTTTCACTATCGCCGGGGTATCGAAGCGGCCGAGGCCGGGGCCGCCTGTTTGCGGATCAATCCGGGCAATATCGGCAGCGGCGACCGGGTGCGCGAAGTGATTGCAGCGGCGCGGGATCATGGGTGTTCGATGCGGATTGGCGTGAATGCCGGGTCTCTGGAAAAACATCTGCTGGAAAAATACGGCGAACCCTGCCCGGATGCGATGGTGGAAAGCGGGTTGGAGCATATCCGCATTTTGCAGGACAATGATTTTCACGAGTTCAAGATCAGCGTGAAGGCATCGGATGTCTTTATGGCCGCCGCCGCCTATCAGGGCATTGCCGAGGCCACGGATGCGCCCATTCATCTGGGCATCACCGAGGCCGGGGCGCTGACCAGCGGTACGATCAAATCCGCCATTGGTCTGGGCAACCTTTTGTGGATGGGAATTGGCGACACGATACGGGTCTCGCTGAGCGCGGATCCTGTCGAAGAGGTGAAGGTGGGGTTTGAGATCCTGAAATCGCTGGGTCTGCGCCATCGGGGGGTGAACATCATTTCCTGCCCATCCTGTGCGCGGCAGGGATTTGACGTGATCAAGACGGTTGAGGCGCTGGAAAGCCGGCTGGAACATATCAAGACGCCGATGAGCCTGTCGATTATCGGTTGCGTGGTGAATGGTCCGGGCGAAGCGTTGATGACGGATGTCGGGTTCACCGGGGGCGGTGCCGGGAATGGCATGGTGTATCTGGCGGGCAAGCAAAGTCACCGCATGTCCAATGAGACGATGGTGGATCATATCGTTGAACTGGTAGAGGCGCGCGCCGCCGAGATTGACGCCGCCGAGGCCGCCCAGAGCGACGCGATCGAAACCCAGGCCGCCGAATAACGCGCGGTTCAGCGGGGCAGGCGGTCTTCGGGCTCGGCCTGTGTGGACAGCCAGGTCATGAAATCCTGCAAAGCGGGGCTGGGCCCCGGGGTTTGCGGCCAGACCAGATAATAGGCCCCTGTCGCCTCGACCGGGCGGCCATAAGCGATGATCAGACGGCCCTCGGCCAGGTCTTGTTCGGCCAGGTAGTCCGGCATCAGAGCAACCCCCAACCCGTGCAGCGCGGCCTGCATGATGGTGGAAAACTGATCATATAGCGTGCCCGGCACAGGGGCAGGCGCAGCGGTGCCCTGGGCGGTGAACCAGTCGGACCAGGCGTTCGGGCGGCTTTGGATATGCAACAATGGCAGGTTCAGCAGGTCAGCGGCGCTGGCAGGTTTGCGCCCCTGTACGTGCGACGCGCCGTGCGATTGGAGCAATCCGGGCGCACAAACCGGCAAGACCTGTTCATAGCGCAGCAACAGGCGGTCGGTTCCGGGCCAGTCTCCGGTCCCGTAATGCAGAGCGGCGTCAAAGGGTTCCGCGCCAAACGGGAAGGGCTGTAGCCGGGTTGCCATGTTCAGCGTCAGATCCGGATGGCTGCGGGCAAAATCGGGCAGGCGTGGCACCAGCCAGCGCATGCCAAAGGTCGGCAGAATGGCAAGGTTGATGGTTCCACCCGTTGGCGCCACCTGTAACCGCATCGAAGCCTGCGCGATTTGTTGCAGCGCCGGCCTGATCTGGCTGACATAATCCTGCGCGGCCGGCGTCAACGCCAATCTGCGCCGCTCGCGCGATACCAGCGTGACACCCAGCTGAGCCTCTAGCGTCTGGATCTGGCGGCTGATCGCGCTTTGGGTCAGGGCCAGCTCGGCCGCGACGGCGCTGGCGCTGCCCAATCGGTCCAACGCCTCGAGCGCGCGCAAGCCGGGCAGGGGCGGCAGATAGCGGCGGTTCAGATCAATGTATTCCATAATCGCATCAATTCATGATAATTTGGCAATTTTTTAGGCCTCAACCATCAGGTATAGCAAGGGCAAATCACCTCAGGAGGATATGATGGACGCCACTGCCCCCCAACAACCGACCCTGCGCGCCAAGGATGCCCCAGATCTGTCCAGCTTTGACTGGGCCGATCCGCTGCGTTTGGATGATCAGTTGAGCGAAGACGAACGGATGATCGCAGCCAGCGCGCGCGCCTATGCGCAGGAAAAACTGCAAAGCCGCATCCTGGACGCCTATCAGAACGAAACCACCGATCCGGACATCTTCCGCGAAATGGGCGAAATGGGCCTGCTGGGCACAACCGTGCCAGAGGAATACGGCGGTTTGGGCGCGGGTTATGTCAGCTATGGGCTGGTCGCGCGCGAAGTTGAGCGGGTGGATTCGGGCTATCGGTCGATGATGTCGGTGCAGAGCTCTTTGGTGATGTATCCCATCTATGCCTACGGCAGCGAAGAACAGCGGCAGAAATACCTGCCGAAACTGGCCAGCGGCGAATGGATCGGATGTTTCGGCCTGACCGAGCCGGATGCAGGCAGTGACCCCGGCAGCATGAAAACCCGCGCCGAGAAGGTGCAGGGGGGCTATGTGCTCAATGGTTCCAAAATGTGGATTTCGAACGCGCCGATTGCCGATGTCTTTGTGGTCTGGGCCAAATCCGAAGCACATGGCGGCAAGATCCGGGGCTTTGTTCTGGAAAAGGGTGCCAAGGGCCTGTCGACTCCGAAAATCCAGAACAAGATGAGCCTGCGCGCCTCGATCACGGGCGAAATCGTGATGGAGGGCGTCGAGGTGAGCGAAGACGCGCTGCTGCCGAATGTGCAGGGACTGAAGGGGCCGTTTGGCTGTCTGAACCGGGCGCGGTACGGCATCAGCTGGGGCGCCATGGGCGCGGCCGAATGCTGCTGGCATGCGGCACGCCAATACGGGCTGGACCGCAAACAGTTTGGCAAGCCGCTGGCGCAGACCCAGCTGTTTCAAAAGAAACTGGCCGATATGCAGACCGAGATCGCTTTGGGCCTGCAGGCGTCTTTGCAGGTTGGGCGTTTGATGGATCAGGCCAAGGCCGCACCCGAGATGATCTCGATCGTGAAGCGCAACAATTGCGGCAAGGCGTTGGATGTGGCGCGGATGTCGCGTGACATGCATGGGGGCAATGGCATCAGCCTGGAATTCCAGGTCATCCGCCATGTGATGAACCTGGAAACCGTCAACACCTATGAGGGCACGCATGACGTTCATGCGCTGATCCTGGGGCGGGCCCAGACCGGATTGCAGGCGTTTTTCTAAGGCTCTGCCTTCAATGCAATCGTGCAGCAGGTCGTGAGCCGGTTATCCGCCAGGCGCACGACCTCCAGCGCAGAAATCTGGCCGCTCAGCGGCTCGGACCAGGCGGCGCCGGCAGAGGCCAGCGCCGCCTTTTGCGTGTTTGTGCCGACGGTCATATGGGGCTGATAGGGCTGGCGCGCGTCAAACTGCGACCGGTGTGGGCCATCGTACAGCCGGCGATGGAGCGCGGATAAGGTTGCATCACCCCGGATGCAGGTCAGCATGAGTTTGTAATCCTGCGCATGCGGATCAAAGCGCAGATTTGCCCCCTGAAACGTCACGCGAAACCGGCCCACGCCTGCTACAGCGCGTCGTGACATGGCGCAAAAGCTGGACTGGTCGACATCGCGCAGTCCAAAGACCAGCGTGACATGCGGGCGCACCAATGCCGCACGGGCCGGCTCATGGCGTTGGCGAAAGCTCTGGATCCGATCCAAAAGATCCGGCGCAAATCGAGGGTAGGCGAGCACATAGAGCATGCCCCCCATTTACTGCGGATTTGACCCGTTGCACAGATCTGCGCGCCACAGGACTGCGTTGCAGAGCGGCCACGAATGGATCTGCGGCACAGGCGGGCCCTTGCAGGATCGGACAGAGCGCTTATCTATCACGTGAAATTGCGGTCGACCCCGCAAATGTCGGAGATTTTATGTCAGAGCCCCGGGCAGACGCCCGCGTCTGATCCTTTCAGGATCAGGGACGCGCAAACCAAATAAGCCGCTCACGCGATGTGCTGAGCGCTCTTTTTTGCGTCTGATCATGACATCGAGAAAATCCATTGAATTTATCCAAACACGAACAGCGTGTTTTGCACGAACTCGCTTTGGGTGGGGCGATCCACTTTGAGCGCGGCGGGAATGGCAAAATCCGCGACATCATCTGCGTCACGCGCGAAGGGCACATCCTGACGGATTGCTCATTGCCGGTCTTTGACCGTTTGCGCAAACGACGGTTCATCCGGTCCTGCGGCGGCAAGCCGTATCGGGTGACACGCCAGGGCATCAAATCTGTGCGTGCGCAGCTAAATCAACGCTGAATTGGTCCGCCCGAAGGGGCGGGCCAAACCCTGCGGAGCATAGATTCAAGCGGACAAAGAACTTTGGAGATGGGACAGCTGACGTTTGGGTGCTGAGCACGGTGCGATTATTGGGCGGCTCATTCTCCGCGAGGATTGAGGGCAGAGCGACGTTCCTGGTTTGCGTTTCTACATTTCCATATTTCGCATAATCAGTATTATGTTAATTATTGAGGTGGCTAACGGACCCATATACCCACTGGATTACAGTTGCTTACCTGCCTTTGTGGCGCCAGCGCACTGTGCCCCTTACAAATGCACCTCACAATGAAACATATGCCCCTTTTGACTGCCATTCGGCATGCGTATTGCGAAACAATGTTCCGTAGAGCGGGACTTGGCACGCTGTGAATTTCAATCTAACATCATGTCGAGGAGAGTCGCGGAACGTTTTGCGCGATACACCTGAGGGAGGATTTCGGTTTGACATTCACATGCGCGGCTCGGCCGCGTCTCTATTTTCGTGTGCGCCCATGACAGGCATGACACTGCAGGACGCGATCGATCATGTAACCAGTACGGAACCATCGTTTGAGGTTTCGACAGCCGAGATACGTGGAACAACATACAAAGTTTTCAAGAACATACCGGGGCATGTGCGCGCCCTGATGCAAGCCAGCCGTGAAAAGCAAGGCAATGGCGACGCCGAATATCTGGTCTTTGGCACGGAACGCTGGACCTATGATGAATTCTGCGCCGAGTCCAATCGCATCGCAAACGCATTGCAAAACGACCTGGGCATCGGCCCGGGAGATCGGGTTGCCATTGCAATGCGCAACTGTCCTGAACTGCTCATCCTGTTCACGGCCATCGCCTCGACCGGGGCTATTACCGTCTTCCTGAACGGCTGGTGGACGACGCAAGAGCTCGATTATGCGCTGGGTGACAGCGGTGCGAAACTGGTGTTTGCCGATGGTGAACGCGTGCGCCGCCTGTTGCCGATCCGGCAGGATAAATCGCTGAATATCATAGGCGTGCGGGACGGAGTTGATTTGACTCCGACGTCTTATCCGACCGTGTTGGCCAATAGCGCGGATGACGCATGGCCAACGGTCGAGATTGATACGGATGATGATTTCGTGATCATGTATTCGTCTGGCACAACCGGTCAGCCCAAGGGGGTTGTTCAAACCCACCGTGGCGCGATGAACGCGGTGTTCATGTGGTTGATGCAAGGGGTCATGGCCCCCCTGATCGACCCGCCTGCCCCGGATGCGCCCGAACCGCCGCGCACCTCGGCCTTGGTTTTGACCCCCTTGTTTCATGTCACGGCCTCGCACCCTGTGTTCCTGACCTCGATCCCGTCCGGCGCCAAGCTGGCCATGATGGCGAAATGGGACGCACAGGAGGCCGTCAGGATCGTTCGCGACGAGGAAATCCGCCGTCTTGTGGGCGTGCCGACCCAGTCGCATGACCTGATGGTGGCCGCCCGTGAAATGGGAGAGAGCCTGCCAACATTGGAGTTTATCGCCTCTGGCGGCGCCAAACGGCCCGCGGCGCAGGTGGCGGAACTGGCCAAGGCCTTTCCCACGGCGGCGATTGCCACAGGTTGGGGCATGACCGAGACAAATGCCATGGGGATCGGCCTGTCCGGACCGGAGTATGAGAACAATCCCGGCGCGGCTGGCCGGCTGTATCCGCCGTTGCAGGAATTGAAGTTCCTGGACGAAGATGGCGAGGCCGTACCGCAGGGTGAGGTTGGCGAAATCACTGTAAAAAGCCCGTGTAACATGCGGTGCTATTTGAATAAACCCGAAGCCACCGCCGAAGTTTTCAAGGATGGTTGGCTGCGCACCGGTGATATGGGCATGATCGACGAATCCGGGCTTGTCACGATTGTGGATCGCAAGAAAAACATCATCATCCGGGGCGGCGAAAACATCGCCTGTCTGGATGTGGAAGGCGCGTTGCACAAACATCCTGCCGTGGCCGAGGCCTGTGCATTCTCTGTCCCGCACGAGCGTTTGGGCGAGGTTGTGGGCGCGGGTTTGTACCTGAAACCCGGGGCCGGTGTGACAGCGGACGAAATCAAGAGTTTCCTGGCCGACCATATCGCCAAGTTCAAAATTCCAGAACACCTGTGGTTCTACACAGAGGCCCTGCCCCGCGGCGCCACCGACAAGCTGGATCGCCGCGGTTTGCGCGCCAAATGTATTGAGACCTTATCCGAGGATACGACCGTATGACCGATCAGATTGCAGAATACATTGCCCAAACGGGCAAGGCCGCGTGGAACGTGCCCGACATCACGCCACAAACCCCGCGCCGGGAGGTCAAGACGATTGGCATCATTGGCGCCGGGACGATGGGCGGCGGGATCTCGATGAACTTTGCCACTGCGGGGTATGGGATCCGCATTGTCGAAACCAAACAGGATGCGCTGGACCGTGGCCTCTCTGTTGTGCGGGCCAATTATCAGCGCAGCGCCGATCGTGGCCGTTTTCCCGTGGAAGAGGTCGACATCCGCATGGCGCGGTATGACGGGCGGCTGGCGATTGCGGATCTGGCCGACTGCGACATGGTGATTGAGGCCGTGTTCGAGGATATGGATCTGAAGAAACAGATCTTTACGGAGCTGGACCGGGTCATGAAGCCCGGCGCGATCCTGGCCACCAATACCTCGGCGCTGGATATTGACGAGATTGCCAGCGTCACATCCCGGCCCGAAGATGTGATTGGAACGCATTTCTTTTCACCGGCCAACGTCATGAAATTGCTGGAAATCGTTCAGGCAGAGAAAACCGCGCCGGATGTTTTGGCGACCTGTCTGGATCTGGCGCGCGAGGTGCAGAAAATTGCCGTGGTGGTCGGGGTGTGCCCCGGTTTTGTCGGCAATCGGATGCTGTTTGCCCGTCAGGAACAGGCGCAAAAGCTGATCTATGCGGGGTTGATGCCCTGGGATGTGGACGCGGCGCTGAACGCGTTCGGGTTCAAGATGGGACCGTTTCAGATGTCGGATCTGGCCGGGTTGGACATTGGCTGGTCCAAAGGCGCGGTCACGCAAAACCCCATCCGGGATGCGCTGTGTGAAATGGACCGGCGTGGGCAGAAAACCAAGGCCGGATACTACGACTATGACGAAAGCCGCCGTCCGATCCCGTCCGATGTCACCGCTGGCATCATTCGCGATATCACCCAGGCAGAGCCGTCGCAAATGGCGCAGGATGACATCATAGACGCCTGTATTTGCCCGATGATCAACGAAGCCGTGAAAATTCTGGAAGAGAACAAGGCCCAGCGTCCCGGCGACGTGGATGTGGTTTGGCTGAACGGCTATGGCTGGCCCGCCGACAAGGGCGGCCCGATGTACTATGGCGATACGATCGGCGCGGCGCGGGTGCTGGAAGTGATGCAGCGCCTGGCTGCCGAAGACCCCGCATTCGCTCCGGCAGAAACACTTGTGCAATTGGCGGCAAGTGGCGGAAAATTCACAGAAATTGATACCGGCGGCCTGAAAACCGCGCGCAGCTGAGGAGAGCACATGGACTACGAGTTCATCACAACCGAACAACGCGGCAACGTCCTGCTGGTGACTATGAACCGGCCCGAGGTTTACAACGCCGTTCACCCCCCGATGCACGAGGAAATGTCCGCCTGCTGGGATGCCTTTGCCGCGGCCGAGGACCAGTGGGTCGCGGTACTGACAGGCGCCGGCGACAAGGCATTTACCGCGGGCAATGACCTGAAATACACCGCAAGCGAAGGCAAAGGGCGCGGCCTGCCGGAAAAAGGCTTTGCCGGCCTCAGCTCGCGCTTTGATCTGGAAAAACCGATCATCGCGGCAGTCAACGGTTTTGCCATGGGCGGCGGATTTGAAACGGCGCTGAGCTGTGACATCATCATTGCCTCGGAGCAGGCCAAATTTTCACTGCCCGAGGTCAAGGTGGGCTTCTTTGCCTCTGCCTCTGGTGTCCAGCGGTTGAGCCGCTACATCGGCCGTCTGGCAGCGCAGGAAATGATGATCACCGGCCGTACAATCCTGGCGGACGAAGCGTTGAGACTGGGGTGCTGCAACGAGGTTGTACCGCATGATCAGCTGATGGACCGGGCCATGGCCCTGGCCGAACAGATCACCACCGTTTCACCGTCCTCGGTCAAGGCGACGAAACGCATTCTCAATTCGATGAACGTCGAATCCGGCCTGCCGGACAGCCTGCAATACTCGCGCGTTGTACAGGCCGATCTGGCACAGACAGAGGACTTCAAGGAGGGCGTGCAAGCCTTTGTAGAAAAACGCAAACCGAACTGGGTAAACCGCTAAGCGGACCCCTGCCCTTACACATACATTAGGAGGTCCGAATGGTCCAATCCGTCGCAGATATGAACAACCTGGAAATGTCCGAAGGCGCCAAGCCGCTTTTGGCAAAGGTGGTCCAGCACATTACCGAAAATGTGGATCCGATCACCGAAGAATTCCACCGCCTGGGCGCGGGCCGGGCCGATCGCTGGTCTTATGCCCCCGGCCAGCTGGAATTGCTGGAAACAGCCAAGGAAAAGGCGCGCGCCTCTGGTCTGTGGAACTTCTTCCTGCCGGATGCGGAAACGGGCGAAGGTCTGAGCAACCTGGACTATGCCTATATCGCCGCTGAACTGGGCAAAAACCCGTTGGCGTCTGAAACGCTGAACTGTTCGGCGCCGGACACTGGCAACATGGAAGTGTTGGAGCGTGTCGGCACACCCGAGCAAAAGGAACAATGGCTCAAACCCTTGCTGGCGGGCAAGATCCGCTCGGCCTTTGCGATGACGGAACCTGATGTCGCCTCGTCCGATGCCAAGAACATCGGCACCCGGGCGGTTCTGGAAAATGGCGAATGGGTCATCAACGGCGAGAAATACTATATTTCGGGAGCCGGAGATCCACGCTGTAAGATCATGATTGTTATGGTCAAAACCTCGCCGGATGCGGAAACCTTCCGCCAGCAGAGCCAGATTCTGGTGCCGATTGACACGCCCGGGGTCGAGATTGTCGGGCCGATGCATGTGTTTGGCCATGACGATGCCCCACATGGGCATATGCAGATCCGGTTCAAGGATGTGCGCGTGCCGGAATCCAACATGCTCTGGGGCGAAGGCCGGGGCTTTGAAATCAGCCAGCTGCGTCTTGGGCCTGGCCGTATTCACCATTGCATGCGCTCCATCGGTCAGTGCGAAAAGGCGCTGGACCTGATGATCGCACGTGGCCTGTCGCGCGAAGCCTTTGGGGCAAAGATCATTGATCTGGGCAAGAACATGGAAACGCTCAGCCGGATGCGCATCGACATCGAAGCGATGCGTCTGATGGTGCTGAAAGCGGCCAAGGCGATGGATACGATGGGCAACAAAGAGGCGCGTATCTGGGTCAGCATGATCAAGGCGATGGTGCCGGAAAAAGCCTGTGAAATCATCGACCAAGCGATGCAAATTCATGGTGCGACAGGCCTGTCGCAATGGTCGCCACTGGCCGAAATGTACACCGGTCAGCGCACATTGCGTTTTGCGGATGGTCCAGACGAAGTGCACCACGCTGTGGTCGCACGGGCCGAGGTCAAGGATTACAAGAACTCCAACGACCGCGTCGCACGGGCCACAAACACCGCCACAGGCGGCCGTATGTTCGAGGGTCCATAATGCAAAACATGTTTGATCTGACGGGGCGCACCGCACTTTTGACCGGTGCGTCCAGGGGCATGGGTCTGGCCATGGCCAAAGGTCTGGCCCAGCAAGGCGCCTCGGTTGTCATCTCGGCGCGTAATATGGAGGCCTTGGAAGAGGCCGCCGCTGAAATCAACACAGCCGTGGGGCGCGACGCCGCGACTCCGATGGCCTGTAACATCAGCGAACGCGAACAGATCGAGGCGCTGGCCGCCAAAGCCAGGGAAGCGGCCGGTCCGGTGTCGATTGTTGTCGGGAATGCCGGGGTGAACCCCTATTTCGGCAGTATGCGCAAGATCCCGGACGAAGCCTATGAAAAGACCATGCAGTCCAACGTGCAATCCAACCTCTGGATGGCCAATGCGGTTGTTGCGGATATGGAAGAGCTGGGCGGCGGCTCGATGATGTTCACGTCTTCGATTGGCGCGTTCAAACCTTCCGATACGCTGGGCACCTACAATATTTCGAAACTGGCGCTGATCGCACTTGTGCGCAACCTGGCGATGGAATTCGGCCCCGCCGGCGTGCGGGTGAATGCGATTTGCCCGGGTCTGATCAAGACCGATTTTGCCCGCGCCCTTTGGGAAAACCCCGAAACAGAGAAAGCCTATTTGCGTCAGGTGCCGCTCAGACGATTGGGCGAGTCCGAGGATTTCTCGGGGATTGCGGCTTTCCTTGCCTCGGATGCGGCGCGTTACATCACCGGGCAGGCTCTGACCGTGGACGGCGGCTCCGTCATGTGGGGCTGAGGAGTAAGCCATGGAAATCCAAGGACAAGTTGTTGTCGTCACCGGCGCGGCCAGCGGCATAGGCAAGGCTTTGGCCGCGGCCTTTGCCGCGGCGGGCGCCAAATCTGTCGTCTGTGCCGATATGAATGCCAATGGCGCTCAGGCGACCGCTGATGAGATTGGCGGCGTGGCCAAAACGGTCGATGTTTCGTCCGAATCTCAGATCGCCAATCTGGTCGAAGAGGTCGAGGCCGAAGTCGGGCCAATCGGTATCTTTTGCTCCAACGCCGGGATCCTGTCGATCGGCGGCCCCGAGGCACCGGACGCGCATTGGCAAAAGATATGGGAAGTCAACGTGATGGCCCATGTTTGGGCCGCACGCCATGTGGTGCCCAAGATGATCGAGCGTGGCGGCGGTTATCTGTTGAACACGGCCTCGGCAGCCGGTTTGCTGAACCAGGTCGGCTCCATGCCCTATGGGGTCACCAAACATGCCGCGATTGGGGCGGCGGAATGGTTGGCCTTTACCTATGCGGATGACGGCATCAAGGTTTCGGTGCTCTGCCCGCAGGCGGTCCGATCCGAGATGACCCGGGGCCACGAGGATGGCGTCGCCTCTCAGGACGGGATGCTGGAGCCTGAACCCGTCGCCGAGGCCTGCCTGCAGGCGATCCGGGACGAAACCTTTCTGGTTCTGCCTCATCCAGAGGTTCTGGGTTATATGCAGATCAAATCTGCAAACTATGACCGCTGGATCGGCGGGATGAAGAAGCTGAACCGTCAGTTCGGCGGTCGGGTCGAAGGCTAGCAGAGCCTTCCGGCACCCCAGGCACACCGAAACACGCGCGGCCTCTGACAGGCCGCGCGCAAGTGATCTGCGCAACATGCTGTACCAGATCAACGGAATCCTCAGGTTCTGCCTGATAGATGACGAGTGATGTTTGGGGGCCGAAGGTTTCCCAAACTTGATCTGTATTAAGGCAGCCTCCTCCAACGGGCCTATCCTGATGAAAAAGGAGGTCCAAGGTGACGGAACATGGCCATAGCCCGCAAGAGATTGCTCAGCGTATTGGCGCCCCCAGGGGGCGGGGTGTTCTGAGGGACGCGGTTTATGGCGCCATTGACGGGGCCGTCACGACATTTGCCATCGTCGCCGGCGTCGCGGGTGCGGGGCTGTCGCCCTTCATCGTTGTCGCGCTGGGGATTGCCAACGTCTTGGCAGACGGGTTTTCCATGGCAGCGGCCAACTACTCGGGCACCAAGGCCGAGCTGGACAACATGCGGCGCATTCGCAAGATCGAAGAACGCCACATCCGCGATTTCCCCGAAGGTGAAAAGCTCGAAGTGCGCGAGATTCTGGCGAACAAAGGCTTGTCCGGCAAGGTGTTGAGCCAGGCGACCGAGGCGGTGACGCAGGATCGGGAAAACTGGATCGGTTTGATGATGGAGGGGGAGTACGGGTTGGGCGGTGTGCATCCACATCCGGCCAAATCTGCCGCTACAACCTTCCTGTCGTTTCTTGTCGCGGGCTGTGTGCCCTTGCTGCCCTTCATTTTCGGGCTGGTCAACGCTTTTGAGATTTCGGCGGTCATGACCATGGTCACCTTTTTCGCCATCGGAGCGCTCAAAAGCCGGTGGTCGCTGAGCCCCTGGTGGCGCTCAGCGGTGGAAACGCTGCTGATCGGCGGCGTGGCGGCAACCATCGCCTTTTATGTCGGGACCCTGTTTCACGCCTGACCCAAGCCCCGACCCAAGCGGGCCAATGCGCTCAAAGACTATAGACCGCGCGGGCCGTGCCGCTGAACAGGGCCGTTTGATCAGCCTCTGAATAACCCGCCGCCAGTTTTTTGAGACCATTCCACAGCACCGGGTAGCTGATGGAAATCCGGTCAACCGGAAAGTTGGATTCGAACATACAGCGATTCACGCCGAAACAACGGATCATATGATCGTACCAGGGGGTCATTGCCTCGACAAATTCGTCCGATGTTGGGGGCAGATCCCGCTCGTGCCAGCCAAAACCGTTGTCGGGCATCGCCATTCCGCCCAGTTTGACCACCACATTCGAACATTCGGCCAGCGCGGCCATGTTGTCCTGCCATTGCGCAAAATGGCTGTCGCGCTGCCCCTCGAACCGGCCGACCCCAAGCGGGGTCGAAAGATGGTCCAGCACCAGAGTTGTTCCGGGCACCGCCTGTGCCAGCGCCAGAAAATCGCCCAGCTGATGGTGATATTGCCAGGTGTCATAGGTCAGCCCACGCTCGCCCAGCCGGGTAACGCCGCGTCGGAAATCCGGGTCCTGGTACATCCCCGGCTCGCCGCGTGGGCGAATCTTTAGCGCAGGATCCGCATCACAAGCGCCGGCATGGCGGATGCCCCGGAACAGCCCCTGTCCCGCATCGACATGCGCATCCAGAACCGCGTCCAGATCCGGGTTGCGCAGGTCAGCATGTGAAATGATTCCAGCCAGTTGCGCGCGGTTCTTGAGCTGGTGGCCCTCCATGGCCCAACCGGCAACCGTGCGGGTTTCACCGATCGGCTGAAACGCCTCTTCGGCGCTTTCATCGTAAAACGCGCGGCATTCCATGAACATCGTCTGCACGATGTTATGCCCGGACCCGGTATCGGCCCAAAGCTCGTCCATTTGATAGGGAATGCCTTCGCGCAGCCAAAGGTGATGATGCGGATCGACAATTTCGCGGTCCGGATCAATGATCTCTTCGCGCACCTGTGACAGCCATTCGTCACGTGCCGCCATTCTGGGCACCCAGGCCGGATCGCCACTCATGACTTGGCACGCAGAGGCCGAACCAACCCCTCCTGCGCGGTCGAGGCAATCAGCTTGCCCGTCTGATCATAGATCGCCCCGCGATTGAACCCGCGCCCGCCGCCGGTAAAGGGCGCATCCATCGTGTAAAGATGCCAGTTGTCAAAGGATGTGGGGCCATGAAACCACATGGCGTGGTCCAGGCTTGCCGTCATCACCTTGCCTTGAAACCAGGTCAGCCCATGCGGGCGCAAAGAGGAGCCCAGCAAATTCATGTCAGAGGCATAGGCCAGCAGGCAATGCTGCATCTTCTGATCCAGCCCCTTCGCGGCAGGCATCCGAAACCACAGGTGGTTGGTGTCATCCTCGACCGGAGGGTTGAACATGTCGCGCGGGGCGACTTCGCGGATCTCGATCGGGCGCGGCCGGGTGAATTCCGCCCGGAACTTCTCGGGCAGTTTATGAGCATCGCGCAAACGCTCTTCGTTGCGGCTGAGCAGATCGTCGGGGGCGGGCACATCCGGGATGGGATGCTGGTGGTCCCATCCGCTTTCTTCCACGTGAAAAGAGGCCGACATGTTAAAGATCTGGCGCCCATGCTGGATCGCCACAACCCGTCTGGTGGTGAAACTGCCGCCATCGCGGGCACGGTCGACTTCGTAGATCACCGGGATCGACGGATCGCCCGCGCGGATGAAATAGGCATGCAGACTGTGGCAAAGCCGCCCCTCGACCGTGCGATAGGCCGCCATCAGCGCCTGTGCGATGACCTGCCCCCCATAGATACGTTTGGTCGTCTCGCCGCCGCCGCCCTGGCCACGAAACAAGTCGACCTCAAGCGTTTCGATGTCCAGAGTGTCGATGAGCTCGCGTTCAATATCAATCATTTAGGTCGGAATCCTCACGTGATTTGGCGTAGTCTATGAAATAGTCAAAACTGTCCGGGTTCGCCATAGAGTCCCTGTTTACCACACGAGCAGGATCGCCGCCCAGCAAGAGTTTCTTGACCGGCACTTCCAGCTTTTTGCCGGACAAGGTCCGCGGCACAGAGGCGATCTGATTGATTTCATTGGGCACAAACCGGGCCGAGACACTGGCGCGGATCGCGTCATTGATCCGATCCTTGAGCGCATCGCTCAGTGCCACACCCTCGGCCAGCACCACAAAGAGCGGCATGAAGCTGTCACGGCCCAGAAACTCCAGATCGACGACCAGCGATTCCAGTACCTCGTCCAGCCCCTCGACCGCCTGATAGATCTCGGCCGATCCCAGGCGCAGCCCCTTGCGGTTGATCGTAGCGTCCGAGCGTCCCCAGATCACGGAACGCCCGTCCGGCGTGATCTCGATCCAGTCGCCATGACGCCAGATACCAGGGTAGGTGTCAAAGTAACTGCCATGCAGGCGGCTGCCGTCCTCGTCCCCCCAGAAATACAGCGGCATGGATGGCAATGGTTCGGTACAGACCAACTCGCCGACCTGATCAAACACCTCGTTGCCGGCCTCGTCATAGGCCCGCACCGCATTGCCCAAGAACCGGCATTGCATTTCGGCCGCACGCACCGGCAACATCGGATTGCCGCCCACAAAGGCGCCCATCAGGTCCGTGCCGCCGGAAATCGGGGCCAGCCAGACGTCCTCCTTGACAGACTGATAGACCCAGTCATACCCATCCGCGCTCAGCGGCGATCCGGTGGACCCGACCGAGCGCAACGCCGACAGGTCCAGCTCTTTCGGGTGAATCCCGGCCTTGCGGCAGGTTTCGAAAAAGGCGGCCCCAGCCCCCAGATAGGTCAGTTTTTCCTGCTCGGCGACCTTCCAGACGGCCATCATATCAGGGTGGTTCACCGCCCCGTCAAACAGGGTGATCGTCGCCCCGCGTGCCAGCGACGCATGTTGCGAATTCCACATGATCCAGCCCGAAGACGTCACCCACATGTATCTGTCCCCGGACGAGATATCCTGGTGCAGCGATTGTTTGGCGCTTTCGATCAGCGCACCGCCATGGCCGTGTACGATCGGCTTTGGATTGCCCGTCGTCCCCGAGGAATAGACGATCCACAGCGGATGATCAAAAGGCACCTGCGTGGTTTCAAGCGTGGCCGTGCCCTGGATGACAGAGGCCCATGCGTGATCGCTGCCCTCTGGGCCATTGGCCGGAATGTCACCGGCCACCGGTATCCAGATCCGATGGGACACCGTAGGCAGCCCGGCGCAGATGGTCGCCAGCAGCGCGCGCCGGTCCTTCATCTTGCCGCCATACAGATAGCCGTCCTGGGCGATCAATACTTTGGGCTCGATCTGGGTGAAGCGATCGAGGATGGCGACATGGCCCATATCCGGCGCGCAAAGGGACCAGATTGCGCCCAGGCTGACTGTGGCGCAGCAGGCGATCATCGCGGCTTCGGTATTGGGCAGGACCGCGACAACACGGTCGCCCTGCCCCACGCCCATTTCGCGCAAGGCCTCGGCGGTGTTGGCCACCTGCTGATGGAAATCGGCCCAGGTCAGCTCGGTTCGACCAAAGGTTTCGGAATGCGTGATCATTGCGACGGCTTGCGGTTTTTCCCGGGCGTGCCGCAAAATCTGATCCACGTAGTTTATCATCGCGCCAGGAAACCAGGTCGCGCCCGGCATTTTGCGGTCCGGGCAAATGGCCGTGTGCGGGGCGCTGGATTGCAGGTCGAAATGTTCCCAGATCGCGGACCAGAACCCATCCAGATCCGAAACTGACCAATCCCACAACGCGGGATAATCTGCAAACTCCAGCCCCCGTTCGGCCTTTAGCCAACGCATGAAACCAGCCAGCGTTGTCGCATTGGCCCGCTCGGGGCTGGGTGTCCAAAGAATGGGACGTGTACTCATTCGACCAGGGCCCCATGAACCAAAGCGCGCAATTCGGCCCGTGACGGATAGCTGGACGACGGCGACAATTGGGTGAAAAACACCACCGTCATGTCCTGCACCTGATCCACCCAGAACCCGGTCGAGGCCATGCCCCCCCATGCAAAATCGCCAACCGAGGATGGTGTGCCCGTCCGACCCGGGGCCAGAATCACCGATCCGCCGATGCCAAACCCCGTGCCGACCATGGGCTGTTCGGCAAAGCTCGGCATGCCCATGTCCGCGATGTCACCGGGCAACTGGTTGCTCATCATGAAGTCCATGGTTCGCGGCGACAGGATCCGGTGGTCCCCCGCCTGCCCTTTGCACCGCAACATTTCTGCAAAACGCACATAGTCATCAATGGTCCCCACCAGGCCACCGCCGCCCGAGCGTTGCCGGGTGTTCAGATGTGGCGAGCGGCTGTGATCATCGGCCAGACGCAGCGTTTCGCCCTGCCCCTTGCCGTCCCTGCCCGCGTTGAGGGCCATCGGGTCCTCCAGCGGTGTATAGAGATTTGCAAAACGGTTGCCCGCGTCCGCCGGCACGTTGAAACCGGTTTCACGCATGCCCAGCGGTTCAAAGATCTCTTCGGCGAAATACTGATCCAGAGATTTGCCCGAGACCACCTCGATCACACGTCCGATGATGTCGATACCCACCGAATACATCCAGCGCGTGCCGGGCGCAAAGGACAAGGGCAGCGCGGCAACCTTATCTGCCGTTTCGGACAGCGGGCCGGTATTGGGCGCGAAATCCAGTTTCTGTTCATGCATGGCCGCGCCCAGAGGCCCGGGATTGAACGAATACCCCATGCCGCTGGTATGGGTCAGCAGCTGATGCAGGGTTGGTGTGGCGCAAGGCTTGGTCTGGTCCAGCGTTTCCGCGCCGGGGATCAGCGCCTGCATGTCGTTGAAGGCCGGAATGAACTCGCTGACCGGTGCGCCCAGATGGGTCAGGCCGCGTTCCACCAGGGTCATCATGGCAACCGAGGTGATCGGCTTGGTCATCGAATAGATCCGCGCCAGCGTATCGCGCTGAAACGGCAACCCTTCTTCGACATTGCGCAAACCGCATTCGTGATAATAGGCCTCCTGGCCATGGCGATGGATCAGGACGCTGCAACCTGGGTATTTGCGATCATCTACATAGCTTTGCATCCATGGCGCGATACGGGCCAATCGGTTTGCGTCAAATCCTAGGCTCATGTCCTCTGCTCTCCTGTTTTAGCAGCAATTTCCTGCCCGCGCGCGGTCACCTTGGCGCGGTTTTCTCCGACTTGGGTGGGGGAAACACCCGAGATATGGGTGTCAAACAAGCTCACCTCATTGGCCATCCCTTCGCTGAACCCAACCTCCTGGCTGGTGGCGATCAGGTCGCGCAGGCGGGTCATTGTGGTGCGATCCGTCTCGGCGATCTGCATGGCCAGCGCGCGCGCGCGATCCATCAGGGCGTCGGGGGCTGTCACCTCGGTCACGAGGCCCCAGTCACAGGCCTTGGCCGCGTCGATGAATTCCCCGGTCAGGCTCATCTGGCGGGCGCGATTGATCCCGATCAGGCGCGGCAGGGTCTGGGTCATCCCCCAGCTGGGCGTGATCCCGACCCGGGCATGTGTATCGGCAAAGCGCGCCGTGTCCGAGGCGATCATGAAATCGCTCATCATCGCCAGCTCCAGCCCGCCGGTCACGGCAACCCCGTTCACCGCCGCAATCATCGGGTGCGCAGAGGCCCGCACAATGTCAAACAGGCTGTCACCGCCATGCCACTTCATCTCTTCGATCGCACCGGGGCTTTCGCTGAGCTCCTTGAGGTCGACCCCGGCACAAAACCCCCGGCCATTCCCGGTCAGGATGATGGCGCGCAGGCTGGTGTCTGCGTTCAACTCTTTCATCACGTCGCACAAACGGGTCGTCAGCGCCCGGTTCAGCGCGTTCATGACCTTGGGACGGTTCAGCACCAATTCGGCCACCGGCCCATTGCGATGCACCAACAGGATATCCTGTGTCATGCCAGCATCCTTTCCATTGCAGCCTTGGTTTCCGGTCCGAACCAGCCGCGATTGGGGTCCTCCTGCATCCGGTCCATTTCGGCCTGAATCAGGGCAATCGCCGGTCCGCGCACCTGTTGTTTCACCCGGTTGAACGTCGCCCCCGGGATCTGAGCCAGCTCTTGCGCCTTGGCGATGGCGGCCTCCATGACCTCTTCGGCGCCGCACAGGTGGTCGACAATGCCCCGCTCTGCCGCCACCTGGGCCGAGATCGGCTGACCGGTCAACATCAGACGCCGCAGATCGTTCGGATCCAGCGTGGCGCGGGCAATCTCCAGCGGGCCGACAGGAAAATCTGCGCCCACCCGAACCTCGGCCAGACCATATTGCGCCTTGGGCCCCGAAACCCGCCAATCGCTGGCCAGTACGAAAAACAGCCCCCCCGCAATCGCCGCGCCATTCACCGCAGCCACCAATGGTTTGGGAAAGGCAAACTGCGTCAGAAAGCCAATATTCAGCGCATCCACAATGGCGTTTTGGTCCGCCGTGGTGAACGCCAGCGCCGCCTTCAGGTCCAGACCGGCGGAAAAGGTGCGAAACCCACTGTGCAAGACAACCGCACGCACATCAGCTTGGTCGGACAATTTGTTCAAAACACCGGCAAATTCCATCAAAAACGCGGGCGTCAACGCATTGACCGGCGCCCGGTTCAACGTCAACTGGACCACCCCCTCACCCAGATCTGTTTCAATCACATCCACCGGCTCTCTCCCCTTGTCGCATGTCGCTGATATTGGGCATTTTTGAAACCGAGCGCCACCGCGAAATCCGGAACGCAACGTCCCCAACCGGGCACGTTGACAGGCTGCGACAAACCGACTTGTCTGATGCGTACAAAACGGGAGGATACCATGCTGCTGAGTTATGCACCAAACAGCCGCGCCGTGCGCGTGGCCTGGGTGATGGAAGAATTGGGGATCGACTATGAGGTCGAAAAATTCACGCTGGGCGATCCCAACCTGCGCACACCGGAATTTCGCGCGAAAAACCCCAACGGGCGCGTGCCCACCCTGATTGACGGTGACGTCACCCTGCATGAAAGCGGCGCGATCGTCGAATATCTGCTGGGCAGATACGGCGACGGCCAGCTGGTACCGGCCCCCTCCTCGGACGCCTATCCCGTTTACCTGCAATGGTTTCACTATACCGAAGGCATGATCATGCCCCAGATGAACAACCTGGTGGTCGAAACCATCCTTCTGCCCCCCGAAAAGGCCAGCGAAACCCATGCCAAACGCGCGAAAAAACTGCTGACGCAGATCCTCGGCGGGGTCGAGGCGCATATGAGCGATGGCCGCGAATATATTGCCGGGGCGTTTTCCGGCGCGGATTTCATGATCGGCCATGCGGTGGTCATGGCGGGCCGTCTGGGCGCTGACATGTCCAGCTATCCAAACCTCCAGGCCTATGCCGCCCGGATCGAGGCCCGCCACGCCTTCCAGGCGGCCGAGTCAAAATGAGCGCCCCCGTTGCGCTGATTGTCGGCGCCGGTGACTACATCGGCGCGGCCATCGCCAAGCGGTTCGCACGCGAAGGGTTCATTGTCTGCATGGGGCGGCGCAATGGCGACAAGCTGGCCCCGCTTGTGGCCGAAATCGAGGCCGAAGGCGGTGTCGCCCATGGGTTCACCATGGATGCCCGCAGCGAAGAAAGCACTCAAGAGATCTTTGCCCAGGTCGAAAACCAGATCGGGCCGATTGACGTGGTGATCTTCAATGTGGGCGGCAACGTGCATTTCCCAATCCTCGAAACCACCACGCGGGTTTTTCGCAAGGTCTGGGAAATGGCCTGCCTCGCCGGTTTCCTTTCGGGGCGCGAGGCCGCGCGTTACATGGTCCCGCGTGGCAAGGGCTGCGTGTTTTTCACCGGTGCCAGCGCCTCCATGCGCGGCAAATCGGGATTCTCGGCCTTTTCCGCCGGCAAGGCCGGATTGCGGATGATGGCCCAAAGCCTGGCCCGAGAGCTGGGCCCCAAAGGCATTCATGTCGCCCATCTGGTGATCGACGCCGGTGTCGATACGGCCTTTGTCCGCGACATCTATCGCGCCCGCGGTCAGGACCCGGACACAATGCCGCCCGACACATTGATGGATCCCCAGTCCGTGGCAGACGCCTACTGGTATCTTTACACTCAAAACCGGGATGCCTGGAGCTTCGAGCTCGACCTGCGCCCCTATGCGGAGACATGGTGATGACCCTGGAATTCCTCTACGATTTCGGCAGCCCGAACGCCTATCTGGTGCACAAGGTCCTGCCAAACCTGGCCGCACGCTGTGATGTGCCGGTTCACTATGTGCCCGTGCTGCTGGGTGGCATATTCAAGGCAACCAACAACCAAAGCCCGATGCAGGCATTTGGCAGCGTCAAAGGCAAACTGTCCTACCAGTCCCGCGAATTGACCCGTTTTGTCGCCCGCCACGCCATCCCGTTCAAAATGAACCCCAACTTTCCGGTGATGACCATCGGCGTCATGCGCGGCGCCACCTATGCCCAGGGCAAGGAATGGGAAAAAACCTATATCGACACCGTCTTTGACGCCATGTGGCTGCACGAAAAAAAGATGGACGACCCAGAGGTGATCAGCGCCGTGCTCACCGCCGCCGGCCTGCCCACTGCAGAAATCATGGCCGCCACCCAATCCCCAGAGGTCAAACAAGGGCTGATCGACAACACCGCCGCCGCAGTCGAGCGCGGAACCTTCGGTTCCCCCACCGTGTTTGCCGGGGAGGAAATGTTCTTTGGCAAGGATTCACTGCCAGACCTGGAATGGCACCTGACCCAAGCCAGCGCCTGAAACGAAAAAGCAGAAGACGCCAGAAATCCCAGGCTGCTTCTGCTTTCAAATACCTCCGCCGGAGGCACCCCGAGGAGAAAATCCACAGGATTTTAGACGAGATACAAAGCGTGCGCCGCAGGCGCACACCAAAACACAATGCGAAACTCTTGAACCAGCCCGTAACAGCTAGCCCGCTGCGAAACCGACGATTTCAGGCAGCGCTACGTGATGCAGGTTTTTCGCACCATGCCGTATCCCTCAGACCTCCAACCACTCCTTGCGCACATCTTCGCGCGCTTTGAGTTCCGCTGGCGTTCCCTCAAAAACAACCTGCCCATGGCCCATGACATAGACCCGATGCGCGATATCCATCGCAATCGACAGTTTCTGTTCCACCAACAGGGTCGCAATCCCCCGGTTGGCAATTTCCTTGAGCAGTTCCGCAACCCGCTGTGTCATCTGCGGGCTCAAGCCTTCGGTTGGTTCGTCAATCATGATCAGATCAGGATCGCCCATCAACGTCCGGCACATGGTCAACATTTGCTGCTCACCACCTGACAGAACCGAAGCCTCGACATCCGCACGGTTTTGCAGGTTCTCGAACATGTCAAACATGTTCTGCATGGACCAGCGCCCGACCCCTTCCTTCTGACCGGGCTTCAACCCCAGGATCAGGTTCTGCCGTGTCGTCAGCCCCGGAAAGATATCGCGGTTCTCCGGCACATAACCAATCCCCAGATTGGCCACCTCAAAGGCCTTCTTCCCGGCGATTTCCTGTCCCTTGAACTTCACCGAGCCGTGCGGGGCGACTTCGCCCATCACCGCCTTGCAGGTGGTTGACCGCCCCACCCCGTTGCGCCCCAAAAGGGCAACGATTTCGCCC
Organism: Marinibacterium sp.; assembly: GCA_034670145.1. Classification (GTDB taxonomy): domain Bacteria; phylum Pseudomonadota; class Alphaproteobacteria; order Rhodobacterales; family Rhodobacteraceae; genus HXMU1420-2. The sequence goes on along the minus strand of JAXMOA010000016.1, from coordinate 72,611 downwards.
TCCTGAATGTTCAGGTTCACCCCTTGCAGGATATGTGACTTGCCATAATAGGCGTGCAGATCAGTGACATCGAGCATCAGTGGTCCTCCATTGCCGCGCCCAGATAGGCTTCTTGAACACGTGGATCCCCACGGACATCTTCCGGTGCGCCCGTGGCGATGATTTCGCCGTAAACCAAAACAGAAATCCGATCCGCCAGGCCAAAAACAACACCCATGTCATGTTCCACCATGATCAGGGTTTTCTGTTCCGTCACCTTCTGGATCAGATCCACAATATAGTCCGTCTCCGAATGGCTCATCCCGGCCGTCGGCTCGTCCAGCATGATCACATTGGCCCCACCGGCGATGGTAATCCCGATTTCCAGCGCACGTTGCTCGGCATAGCTGAGCACGCCCGCAGGCAATTGGGCCCGGGCAGTCAGGTTGATCTGCTCCAGAATCTCCATCGCGCCATCCGTCAGCTTCTGCGAGCGGCTGACCTGATGCCAGAACGAATATTTGTACCCCTGCGCCCAAAGCAGCGAACAGCGGACATTTTCGAACACGGTCATCTTGGGAAAAATATTGGTGATCTGGAACGACCGGCTCAGACCCATGCGGTTGATCTCAAACGGTGCCTTACCCGCCAGATCATTGCCGTTCAGACGGATCTTGCCCGCGGTTTGCGGAAACCGCCCCGTGATCAGGTTGAACAGCGTGGATTTCCCCGCGCCGTTCGGCCCGATGATGGCGTGGCGTTCGCCCTGACCGATGCTCAGGTCGACGCCACGGATGATCTCGGTCTTGCCAAAGCTTTTGCGAAGACCGGACAGTTCAAGTGCTGCGGACATCATGCGCCCTCCGTCAAAGTACTGGCATTGTCCCAGGCGGATTTGAACGCCGGAGCATTGCGAACCGCCAAACCGACGCCCGCTGCTGCCACCGCCGCTGCAACGGCCCAAGGCATGACACTATGGGTTGAGAATTCCGTCCAGAACAGAACCATGTCATGCTCTCCGGTCGCGGCCGAGCGCATATGGAAGATCATCTCGACCAGCGATGCGATCCCCAACCCGCCAATGATGGCAGGCAACACGCAGGTTAAATAGGGCACCACCAAAGTCCCCAGTTTCCCCATTTTGGCCGCCGGCGCATGCGCCATGATGATGCCCGACAAACCGGCCGGAAAAAACATGACCATGCCGACAAAGACAACACCCAGATACAGCTCCCACAAATGGGTTTCCAAACCCAGAACCGTCTGCAACAGCGTAAAGACAATCGCCCCGATGATCGGCCCCCAAAAGAACCCGATGCCGCCCAGAAAGGCGATCAACAGGATCGCGCCCGACGCGTTGACATTCAGGTCACTCTCGGTCGCGATTTCAAACAGGATGGCAGACAGACCGCCGGCAACCCCGCAGAAAAAGCCCGAAACCGCAAAGCTGACAAACCGAACGCGCTGAGAGGAATAGCCCAGAAACTCTGCACGCTCCGGGTTGTCCCGAACCGCATTGGCCATCCGCCCGACAGGTGTACGCGAAAACAGGTACATCAACGCCGTGGCAATAAACATCCAGATCCCGATCAGATAGTAGACCTCGATATTCGTGATGAACTCGATCCCAAAGAACGGCATGCCTTCATCGCGATAGCCCGAAATCCCCTCTTCTCCGCCAAAGAACACGGTCACGATCAGAACCAGCGCCGCGAACAGCTCTCCGATCCCAAGCGAAATCATGGCAAAGACGGTGCCCGCGCTGCGCGTTGCAAAGCTGCCGATAATCACCGCAAAGAACAGCCCGAAACAGCCGCCCAACAAGGGCAACAAAGGCAATGGAATAGAGCCAAAGCCGCTCCAGTTCATCACGTGCAGGCACAGGAATGATCCCAGCCCCATATAGACCGCATGCCCAAAGCTGAGCATTCCGCCCTGCCCCAGCAGCATGTTGTAGGCCAGTGCGAAGACCACGGTAATGCTCATCTGGCTCATAATGGTCAGCTGGCTGCGCCCGCCCATAAACACGGGCAAAACAAGCACCACCAGCGCGGCGATAATCCAGGGCATCAGGATGCGGACAGTGGATGGTCCTGCCGCAACACCGGTGTTTGTCGCTGTAGAGCTCATGCCTCACGTCTCCCCATCAGACCCTGTGGTCGGAAGACAAGAACAACAACCATCAGCAAATAGGGCAGGATCGGCCCGATCTGAGGCAATGTCAGTGTCCAGAGGTCACCCAGCTTGCTTTCCCAGGCAACAGCAGGTTCTTCCAACCCGATCGCCAGAAGGATCGTTTTGAATTCAAAGTTGTAGGCCGCCGCAAAGGTGGTGATCCAGCCGATCAGCAAGGACGACATCAATGCCCCCCACAAGGACCCAAGCCCGCCAACAACGATGGTCACAAACACGATGGACCCCAGCGTAAAGGCCATGCCCGGGAATGTACCCAGCGCCGGTCCGGCAATCACCCCGGCAACACCCGCCAGCGCGGTGCCAACCCCGAACACGCCCATAAAGACCATCGGAACATTATGCCCCAACGCCTCGACCGTATTCGGATAGCTCAGCGCGGCCTGAATGATCATGCCAACACGGGTTTTGGTCAGAACATACAAAAGCCCGCCAAAAATCAGCATCGAGATGCCAATCATCGCAACTTTGTAAGCCTCAATCGCGTTTTCCCCGATGGAGAACAGCGCAAAATCCAGCCAGTGCGGTTCAAAGTAAGGCACCTGGTTCTGGCCCCAGAACAATTTGACCACTTCCTGAATCAACAGGGCAAGGCCAAAGGTAAAGATGAGCTCGGGAACGTGGCCGTATTTGTGAACGCGACGCAACCCATAACGTTCAATCGCGGCGCCCGCGACACCGACAATCACAGGGGCAACGATCAGCCCGCCGATGAATCCCAGTCCCAAAACGGTCGAGATCTGATAGGCGAAATAGGCCCCCAGCATGTAGAAACTGGCATGGGCAAAGTTCAGAACGCCCATCATCGAGAAGATGAGAGTCAGGCCGCTCGACAGCATGAAGAGCAATAGGCCGAACACCAACCCATCGATGATATTGACAATAAACAGATCCATGGATCCGGTCACCCCCCTGGATTATTGTATTTTTTATGGCTGGAAAAAAGTACCCGCCCCGCGACAACCGTCGGGGGCGGGTTGGTCAACCGTTCAGATTAAGGTTTGTCCATCTTGCACGTGGTTGGCGAATCCATCGCCGCGTCTACCACTGTGCTGGCCGCGTTCATCCCGAATTCGGAGTTATCCAGCGGGAATTGAACGCCATCCGTATGCTCCTGGATGTAAACGTTCTGGATCGCCTGGTGGTCCTGTGGACGCATAAAGACCGTCCCACCCCAAATGCTGTCATGCTTCATACCTTCGAGGGCATAAGCAACCTTGACCACATCTGTCGATGTCCCGGCTTCGTTGATGGCCTTGGCCAGCATTTCAACGGCGTTCGCAATCCGGGGCTGACTGATGTCGTGATCCGGATACTTCGCCTCGAACCCTTCGACATAGGCCGCAGCCCGGTCAGATGCGATCGGGTTGATGGCGCCTTCGCCAACCAGGAAGATCGAGCCCTTGCCGTCTTCGCCAAATGTACGGGTGATCCCGTTGGACGCGGCATAATAGGTGTAAACCGGGCCTTCAAAACCGGCGTCGATGATCGCCTTGCCCAGGCCAACCATGTCAGAACCCCAGTTGCCGGTGATCACAGCATCCGCGTCGGACGCCACAATCTTGCGGGCATAAGGCGTGAAGTCCTTGACCTTGCCAATTGGGTGCAATTCGTTGCCGACGATTTCAACATCGGGGCGTTTTTTGCCCAGATCACGAACCGCAGCGGCGGCGACAGCCTTACCAAAGGAGTAATCCTGACCGATCAGGTACACCTTTTTCATGTTCTCGTCTTTTGCCATGACGTCTGTCAGCGCGTCCATCTTGATGTCCGCATTGGCATCGAAACGGAAGTGCCAGAAGTTACAGTTGTCATTGGTCAACGCCGGATCAACCGCAGAATAGTTCAGGAACAGCACGCGATCATCGGGGTTACGACGATTGTGCTTTTTCACGGCCTCGGTGATGGCGCCGGCAATCCCTGACGAGTTACCCTGCGCGATAAAGCGGATGCCCTGGTCGATCGCGACCTGCAGCTGCACCAGCGATTCCTTGCCGGACATCTTGTTATCATACGATACGATTTCAAACATATCGCCGTCCAGGACACCGCCCTGCTTGTTGACCAATTCCTCGGCCGCAAAATTCCACTCAGCCGAACCGTTGGTCCCTGTGGTCGCGAACGGACCGGACAGCGGATCGATAAATGCAATCTTGATGTTCTCGGCCATACCCGCACCAGCGGTAATAGCCATTGCAAGCGCGGCGCTAAGGCCCACTTTGATGGACTTACGCATAATTCTCCTCCCATGTTCACGTTCGGTTTTTTGCGTCTCACGATGCGCCCGAACGCTCGGGGTGAGAGTTGCACATTGCGGCGTAATGTCAAGCATTCCAAAGCGCAGATTGTGGAAAAAAGAACAGTGCAAATTCTGCGTGCCGCGTCCAGAGAATTGCGACGCGCACAATTGGCCCTGCACGTCAAAAACCGGCGATAACCATCTAAATTTTAGACGTAATTTTTAGGCATAGGCGATTTTTTCATCACCCGCATCCGATGCAAACCATCGTCAAATTGCCTGGCTCACCCCCGTCAGCCACCCGATCACATTTCCGCAGTGCAAAATGTTATTTCGCAACCTCAGCCCGAAAATCGGAACTCAAACTCAACACCTGACCTGCCCGTATCAGGCGTTTCGCATAGACACCCTCAAGCTGCTTTTTCTTGACATGAAACGAAGGCCCCCCCGCATTCAAACCAAAAACCCGTGCCCCGCTCAGCGAGGTGACAGGAACAGCAATCCCATTCACATCCGGGCGCCAGTCCCCATAGCCCGAGCAATAACCGTTGGCTTCATATTCGCTCAGCGCGCGGGCAAAACTCTGCTGGCGCGCCGTGTCGCCATCCGGGTCCATCTGACGGGCATCCTCAAAGGCGCTGGCGCGCTGGTTCTCATCCATACCCACCAGAATGGCGCGACCGATGGCCGAAAAGAACAGCGGCAACCGCGCGCCGACACGCATGGTCAGCGACACATCCTCTTGCGAGGTTTGCACCGCCAGATAGACCGCATCCATGCGATGCCGCTCGGCCAATGCCACCGTGATGTAAGAGTTCGGCCCGTCCCGCAGCGCCTTCATCTCGGTTTCGGCCCGGTCCGAAATATCCAGAGCGGACAAAACGCCAAAGCCCAATTGCAGGACCCCCGCGCTCAACCGGTATGTGCCTGTGCGGGGCGTCGCGACCAGATAGTCCAGCTTGCACAATGTATGGGTCAGACGCGACACGGTGGCCTTGGGCAGATCCGTGCGCTCTGAAATATCCGTATTGCTCAGCTCCACTTCGCCGTGGCGAAAACACCGCAACACGTCCAGCCCCCGGGCCAGCGCAGTGATAAAGTTGCGGTCTTTCTCCTCGGCGAAAACTTCGTCATCCATTGCGTTACACACTGTCCAGTGCCTGGAGGCCGCGCTCTGCGAACCCCGGCACAAATTTCCCCATTTGCTGGGCGCGCTCCGGGTTCGAAGCATTGCCATCGAGCGCCCGCTTATAAACGCCCTGGATGATTCCTGTCATCCGAAAAAAGCAGAAAGCCAGGTAATAGCCGAAATGAGGAATTTCGCTCATTCCTCTGCGTTCACAGTACTTTGCGATGAATTCTTCATCCGTCATCAACCCGGTGGCAGCCCGATCAACGCCCCCCAGGCCGCGCCCGACCTCTCCCGGGGGCATTTGCCATTGCATGATCACACTGGCCAGATCCGCATAAGGGTGGCCAATCGTGCTCAGCTCCCAATCCAGAACCGCCAGAACCTCTTCCTGATCCTTGGCGAACATCATGTTATCAATACGATAATCGCCATGTACCAGGGTCCGCTGCCCGTCATCCTCTGGGGCCTCGCTGACCAGACGCTCCATCAGCGCGTCCATCGCCGGCACGGTTTCCGTCTCGGAAGCGCGATATTGCTTGGACCAGCGCCCGATCTGGCGCTCAAAGTAGTTGCCGGGGGGGCCAAAATCGGCAAGGCCAACGGCCTCGATATCGACCATGTGCAGATCGGCCAACACCCGGTTCATCGCATCCATCACCGCATAACGCCGATCCACGGCCAGTTCCGGCAATTGCGGGTCGTTGAACAGCCGCCCCTCCTTGAACTCCATCACATAGAACATGGACCCGATGACCGAGTCATCTTCGCAAAGCACATACATGTCGGCCACTGGCACCTTGGACCCGGCCAGCGCCTTTTGAACGCGAAACTCCCGATCTACCGCATGGGCCGATTTCAACAATTGCCCCGGCGGTTTGCGCCGCAACACATATTTGCGCGCCGGCGTGTTCAGCAGGAATGTCGGGTTGGATTGTCCCACATCAAATTTCGTGGCCTCAATCGGCCCTTCGAAACCGGGAAGGTGATCAGACAGATAAGAGGCAACGGCGGCCTCGTCGATGGTCTGGGTCGAGCTGCTCATGATGCGCGTCTCCTCAGCTAAAGGTGATCATGTCGGACTGCATCTCGGGCGAGATATGCGGCACGGCGTTAAATTCCATCAAACCGACACCACGCGACGAAAACACAAAGCGGGTGACAGCAGTATTGCGCATTTGCAGGTTCAGCTCCATCATCTGGGGCTTGGGGGCCTGCAGAGTGCTGCGCACCAATTCTCCGATCGCGCCGCCGGAACTGATCACCAGAACCCGGCGGGCGTCTGTATCCGTGGCAAAGGCGCGGGCGGCGGCAACGCGGGTTTCGAACGCGTCCCAGGTTTCAGAGGCGCCCACCAACCCGCCATCCTGCCATTCCAGAATGGTTTCGCGCAGGGTGCGAAAATGGGTCTTGCGCTCTCCGATCACGACATCGGGGATCGTGCCATTGAATTTCACGCGCAACAGGTCGTGAAAATCATATTCATTCAGCCCGGCATGGGTTTCGGGCGCCTGCGCGAACCCCATGCTGGCCAGGGTTTCCTGCTGGCGCACCAGCGTTCCCGTGACCAGCCGGTCGGGCACCCAACCCACGGATCTGAGGTAGTCCCCCAAAACCGCGGATTGGCGATGCCCCAGATCGCTCAGCTTGTCGTAATTGTCAGCGCCAAACGAGGCTTGCGCGTGGCGGACAACCATGAGTTCAGCCATGGGTCACCCTGCGAACTCGCCAGCCAAAGACGCGCCAGCCGCCAGATATTCACCGGCAATGCGATCCACCAGATCGCTGGTCGCGGTGACATCGTTGATCGCGCCGATGCCCTGACCAGACCCCCAGATGGTTTTCCAGGCCTTGGGCTTGGACGATCCAGACCCAAAATCCATAGAGTTGGGATCAGCCGTGGGCAGATTGTCAGGGTCCATCCCCGCATTGCGCACAGATCCCTTCAGGTAATTCCCCCAAACCCCTGTGAACAAAGAAGAATAGACGATATCCTCGGCACTGCTGTCGACGATCATCTGCTTATAGCCTTCATCCGCATTTGCCTCGTGGGTTGCGATGAACGGCGTTCCGGCATAGCCAAAATCCGCCCCCAGCGCCCGTGCGGACAACAGCGACTCTCCGGTTGCAATGGCCCCTGACAACGCCAGAGGCCCGTCAAACCATTCACGGATTTCACGGATCAACGCAAAGGGCGATTGCGCCCCCGCATGACCGCCCGCACCAGCGGCAACAGCCACCAGCCCATCCGCACCCTTGGCGATGGCCTTTTTGGCAAAGGTGTTGTTGATGATGTCGTGCATCACAACGCCCCCCACGGAATGGGCCGCCTCATAGACCTCGCTGCGCGCGCCCAGAGAGGTGATCCAGATCGGCACCTCGTGCTTGACGCAGATCTCGACATCCCGTTCCAGCCGGGCGTTGGAGCGATGCACAATCTGGTTCACCGCATAGGGCGCCGCCGGATTGTCCGGGTTCGCCTGATTGTGGCGGTCCAGCTCTTCCTTGATTTGCGTCAACCAGGCCTCCAGCAAGGGGGGTTCACCATCGGCCTCCCGCGCGTTGAGTGCAGGAAACGATCCGATGATCCCGGCCTTGCACTGGGCAATCACCAGCGCAGGATTCGAAATGATGAAAAGCGGCGCCGCAATCAACGGGATCCGCAGCCCGCGCAAGGCGGACGGCAGATGTGCCTCTTGGCGCGACCAGGAGATACTCGTCATTACAGAACCTCAAACAGTCCGGCTGCGCCCATTCCACCACCAACACACATGGTGCAGACCACATATTTCGCACCGCGCCGTTTGCCTTCGATCAACGCATGACCCACCATCCGTGCACCGGACATGCCATAGGGATGGCCAATCGAAATCGCGCCGCCGTCCACGTTCATGGTCTCGTTCGGAATGCCCAGACGATCACGGCTATACAGAACCTGCACGGCAAAGGCTTCGTTGAATTCCCACAGATCAATATCATCCATGGTCAGATTATGCGCTTCGAGCAGTTTTGGCACAGCAAAGACCGGGCCGATCCCCATCTCATCAGGCTCACAACCAGCCGCCATAACGCCGACATACCGGCCCAACGGCTCCAGACCGCGCTGCTCGGCCAGCTTGGCCTCCATCAGAACCGAGGCCGAGGCCCCATCGCTCAACTGCGAGGCATTGCCAGCGGTGATGTGCTTGCCTTCCTTGATGTGCAGGCCGCCCTTGAACACGGGCTGCAAACCGGCCAGCGACTCGGCTGTGGTCGAGGGGCGATTGCCTTCGTCCTTTGACAGGGTCACCTCATGTTCGGTGATTTCACCCGTCTCGCGGTTCTGCATCTTCATGATCGTGGTCAGCGGCACGATCTCGGCGTCAAAACGGCCAGCTTCCTGGCTGGCATGGGTGCGCGCCTGGGATTGCGCCGCATATTCGTCCTGATACTCACGCGTCAGACCATAGCGCTCGCCCACGGTTTCGGCGGTTTCCAGCATCGTCATGTAAAGCTCTGGCTTATGCTCCATGATCCAGGGATCACCGGACACACGCATATCGCCGGTCTGCACCATCGAGATGCTCTCGACGCCGCCACCAATGGCAACATCCATACCATCCTGCACAATCTGCTTGGCGGCCGTGGCGATGGCCATCATCCCCGAGGCACATTGGCGATCCACCGACATGCCCGCAACCGTCACAGGCATACCCGCACGGATGGCCCCCTGGCGCGCGATATTGCCGCCCTGATGACCCTGCTGCAAGGCCGAGCCGATGATGCAATCCTGGATCTCGGCCGGATCAACACCGGCACGCTCAACCGCGTGGCTGATGGCATGGCCGATCAATGTCTGCGGAGTCGTGGCGTTAAAGCTTCCGCGATACGCCTTGCCTATAGGGGTCCGGGCGGTTGAAACGATGACTGCGTCACGCATATGTCTATTCCTTATCAAGAGGTGTCAGGTCCATTTAACGTCCACACCCAATGCCTGAGCGGCATTGAACGCGTATTTTCTGGTCTGGGCAAAGGCATCATCCATCGGAGTCATGCCCGCTTCGTCGGTGATCTTGTCAAACTGTTCGGCAACACCCTCGGGCGAGTTTTCGTCCCCCACCAATGTGATGCCTTGGGTTTCATAGATACGGGTCTGCGCATAGCTGCCCCCACCGGCCCCCAGGATCACCCGGCTGGGCGCGTCCTGGCTGACCAGATACAGCACGCCAGGCGTGATCGTTTCCGGCGCCAGCAGATCATGGGTGGCCTCGGGCAGCAAATCCGCCGTCATCCGCGTCACAGCCGTAGGGGCCAGCGTGTTGACGCGAATATTGTTTTTGGCCCCTTCGAGATGCAGCACATTCATCAGCCCAATCATCGCGGCCTTGGCCGCCCCGTAGTTGGCCTGGCCGAAATTGCCATAAAGCCCCGACGCAGAAGAGGTGACAACAATCCGCCCATAGTTTTGCGCGCGCATATGCGGCCAGACCGCATGGCTGCAAATCGCGGTGCCCCTGACGTGCACCTCAACCACCTTGCGGAAATCAGAGATCTCCATCTTGGCAAAGGTCTTGTCCCGCAGGATGCCGGCATTGTTGATCAGAACGTCAATGCGCCCCCAGGCATCCATCGCCTGCGCCACCATATCCGCCACCTGCGCCTCGTCCGAAACGTCTGCCCCATGGGCCATCGCCTCGCCGCCGGCCACCTTGATCTCTTCGACAACACGCGCCGCAGGGCTGGTATCACTGCCCTGCCCGTCTGTGGCCACGCCCAGATCATTGACAACCACCTTGGCGCCCCGTGCCGCCAGTCCCAGCGCATGCGACCGGCCCAGCCCCGCGCCCGCTCCGGTGACAATGGCCACCTGTCCATCAAATCGGATCATCAGAACCCCCGCGCCTTGGCCACACGTTCAGCGTGATAGGCGTAGTCGCCCAACCATTCGGCCGCCACGCGCGCCCGTTTCATGTAGAACCCCATGTCATAGGCATCCGTCATGCCGATCCCACCATGCATCTGCACCCCTTCAATAACGGCCAGCTTTGCGGTCTGGGTCGCCTTGGCCTTGGCCAGCGACACCGCCAGCCCCGCCGCCGCCGGATCCTGATCCAGCTTGCGCCCGGCATGCAGAATGGCCGAAGCCGTCACCTCCGTCTCGCACCACAGATGCGCGGCGCGATGCTGCAACGCCTGAAACGCGCCAATCGCAATGCCGAACTGCTTGCGTTCCTTGAGATAGTCGACCGTCATGCCAAAAGCGCCCGCAGCCAAACCCGAGGTCTCAGCCGCCAGCGCTGCCTGCCCCGCCTCAATCGCCGGCGCCAGAACCGTCATCGCATCACCCACAACGCCCAGAACATCATCACCCGTGGCCTCGACCTCGGCAAAATCAATCCGCGCGCTGTCCCGGCTGTCGATCATCGCTGTGCCGGTGCGGGTGATACCTTCCCGGTCAGCAGGCAGATCGAACAGGGTCAACCCCTCGCTCGTCCGCGCCAGAACCAACAGACGGTCCGCATTGGCGCCATCCACCACAAAGGTCTTGGTCCCGCTCAACCGAAACCCATTGCCCACCTTGCTGGCATCCAGCTGCGTCGCCTCAGGGTCATGTTTGCGCCCCTCATCCACAGCCAGCGCATAGGTCCGCTCCCCCGCCGCAATCGCAGCCAGGGCCGTTTCAGCCCGCGCATCCGACACTTGACGCAGGGCTGTCGCGGCAATCACAGCCGTGGACAAAAACGGCGATGTCACCAGCGTCTTGCCCAACTCATGCGCCAGAACACCCGCCGCCGCATGGCCCATATCCGAGCCCCCCTGCGCCTCAGGGATCAAAACCCCCGCCCAGCCCATCTGCGCCATCTCTTGCCAAAGCGCATCATCCTGCGTGGCCCCCGCATCCCGCAGGGCGCGCAAATGTGCCACCGGGGCCGCATCATCCAGAAAGCTACGCGCCGCATCCGCCAACATGGTTTCTTCTTCGGTTTTCACCAGCTTGGCCATGACTGACCTCTCCTCCCGCATCACACAGGCTCAACACCCCGGCAACGCTCTTCCAATTGTTAAACCCAGACGAAAACGCCTGAAAATCACAGCTTTGAAAATTCGCAGAATTTTCGTTACCCCGGCAGCCCCAGCACCCGCTTGGCCACAATGCTCAGCATCACTTCCGAGGTCCCCCCCTCAATCGAATTCGCCTTGGTGCGCAGCCAATCCGCCGGGCGCGCGCCCAGGGCCCCGTCCCATTCCAAAGCCTCCGATCCACCCGCACTCATCAACAGCTCGAACCGGCGCTTGTTCAATTCGGTGCCGACATATTTCAACATGGCAGAGGCATCTCCCGCCCCCTGACCGGCTTCCGCCTGATCCTTGTACCGCTCCAGGGTCAGCCCAATCGCCAGCGCATCAATCTCCGCATCCATGGCCTCGGCGCGCAAAACAGCATTCATCTCGCCTTCGGTTTCCTGCGCCAGGATCGCCCCCAGCGCACGGCCACCGCCGGTCAAACCGCCGCCACCCCCGGAAATCATCTGCCGTTCATGGGTCAGCAGATATTTGGCCACATCCCAGCCCCGGTTGATCTCTCCGACAACATTGGCCTTGGGCACCTTCACATCGTCAAAGAACGTTTCGCAAAACGGGGACGCCCCTGAAATCAACTGGATCGGCCGTGTCGTAACACCAGCATCCGCCATGTCGATCAGGACAAAAGAGATCCCCTTGTGCTTGGGCGCATCGCGATCCGTGCGCACCAGCGCAAAAATCCAATCCGCCTTGTTCGCATAAGAGGTCCAGATTTTCTGACCGTTGACCAGCCAATGATCGCCCTTGTCCTCGGCCTTTGTCTGCACCGAGGCCAGATCCGATCCCGCCCCAGGCTCTGAATAGCCCTGACACCAGCGAATTTCACCGCGCGAGATTGGCGGCAGGTAATGCATCTTTTGCTCTTCAGTCCCAAATTGCAAAAGCGCAGGGCCCAGCATCCAGATCCCGAAACTCTGCAATGGCGGACGGGCGTTGATTCGGCCCATCTCTTCGTGAAACACCTTTTCGCGCGCCCGCTCCAGACCGGCCCCGCCATAGGCACGCGGCCAGGTCGGCACGGTCAGCCCCTCGGCGGCGCAGCGCTCCAGCCAGACCCGCTGCGCATCCGAAGAAAACGTCCACCGTTTACCTCCCCAACAGATCGTCTCTTCATCGCTTGCCCCGTCGCGCATCTCTGCCGGGCAATTCTCCTCCAGCCAGGCGCGTAGCGCCAACCGGAATGCTTCTGGTTCGGTAATATCGTGCAAGGTCGCCTCCCCAACGGCTTGCGGTTCTGTTCCGCTATGCAGAATTGCATTTCGAATTTGCGTTGACAAGCCATTACCGAGAGAGAAAGACTTGACGTAACGAAGGGGCCGCGGCCCCGAAGAGGAGGAAATCTATGAAAGCCATGCTCAGCACCGCCATTGGCGGGCCCGAAACCCTTGAATTGACTGAACTCCCTGATCCAGAGCCAGGCAAAGGCCAGGTCGCGGTGCGAATCCATGCCGCCGGCCTGAACTTCCCTGACACGCTGATGATCCGGGACATGTACCAGTTCAAACCACCCCGCCCCTTTGCACCGGGTGGCGAAATCGCAGGCGAGATCACCGCCCTTGGCGAAGGTGTCGAGGGCCTGAATGTCGGGGACCGCATCCTGGCGCTGACATCCCACGGCGGCTTTGCCACCCATGGGGTGATCGACGCCGTCCGCGCCATCAAGATCCCCGATGACATGCCTTACGAAGATGCAGCCTGTTTCATCTTTACCTATGGCACCTCTTACTACGCGCTCAAGGATCGCGGCTATCTGGCCAAGGATGAAACCCTGCTGATCCTCGGCGCTGCCGGCGGCGTCGGCGCGGCCGCCATCGAGCTGGGCAAAGCCATGGGCGCCAAGGTGATCGGCGCCGTGTCGAGCCAGGAAAAGGCCGATTTCTGCCGCCAGATCGGGGCGGATGACACCATTATCTATCCCCGCGAACTGGACGGGCGCGACGCCCAGAAAGAGCTCTCCTCCGCGATCAAGGCCGCGGTCGGCTCCAATGGAATCGATGTTGCCTATGACGCCGTTGGCGGCGCCTACGCCGAACCGGTGATCCGCGGCATGGCCTGGAACGGGCGTTTCCTGGTGGTGGGCTTTCCCGCCGGCATCCCCAAAATCCCGGCCAACCTGACACTCCTCAAAAGCTGTCAGATCGTCGGCGTCTTCTGGGGCGCCGCCACCATGCGCGACCCGGCCGGTCACGCCGCAAACATGCGGGACCTGTTCCAGATGTACAGCGATGGCAAGATCAAGCCGCGCATCTCGGCCTCTTTCCCGCTGGCGCAGGCCGGAGAAGCGCTCCAGCTGATGCAAGACCGCAAAGTGATGGGCAAAGTCGTCCTCACGATGGACTAAACCTGCATGCCCCTTGGTTTTGAGAGGTGCGCCAAACCGGCGCACCCGTCATCCATCCAGATGCGCCACATCATTGTAACTGCGCACCGTCATGCGATCACCATGGATGACCATCCGGGTGATCGACCCGTTGGCGACCCCGACAAAGGTAAACGGCTTGACCCCCGTCGCCAGAGCCATCGCAGCAGAGATCACACCCCCATGCACAAATGCCGCGACGCATTCGTCTTCATGCGCCCGGGCAATGCGCATCAAACCCGATTGCACACGGGCAAAAAACGCCTCGGTCGTCTCGGCTCCGGGGATCTCGCCCCATTCCTGCCGCTCCATCGCACGCTGAAAGGCCGGGTGCCCCTCGGCGGCGCGGATGCGGTACTCGCCACCATCCCAATCGCCCAAATGGACCTCCCGCAGATCCGGCTCCACCCGGGGCGTCATGCCCAGATGCGCCGCCAAAGGGGCCGCCGTCTGATGCGTCCGCTGCAATGTGGTGACATAGAGCGCGGCAAAGGATTTCGACTTCAGCCGCTCCCCCACCAGAACCGCCTGCTCCTCCCCATCCGGATGCAGCGCAGGGTCCCCATGCCCATCTTTCATCGGAAAGCTTTGCCCAGGGATGGCAGGCTGCGATTCTCCGTGCCGGATCAACAGGATATCCGCCGCACCAGGAGGCGGGGTATAACGATGCTGGCGATATTCTTTGGTCATGGGACCCTCCTGAACGCACGCGTTACCCCGCGTCCTAACGCCAATGATGCCGCAATGACAACATGGCAATTGACCGCTCAACCGTTCAACATGCCCCCCAAACCACGGGCAGGCCGTGTTGGCCCGGCCCTCCGGCCCCTTCCCGATTTGCGCGCCAGCCCCCCGGCCCACCGCGCAACCTCACACCAAACAACCCGGCCCGTCTGGGACGAGAACAGGAGAACCCAATGAAACAAGTCATTGTTCAGGAACTGCCCAAAGGCGCATTGAGCGAGTCCCATTTTGCCGTCCAGGACGCCGAAATGCCCGTCCCCGGCGAAGGTGAGGTTCTGCTGCGCACGCTGCTGATGTCCATCGACGCGGCCAACCGCGCCTGGATGCAGGGTGCCACCTATCGCGAGGCGATAAACGCAGGCGACACAATGCACACCTACTCCATCTGCGAAGTGGTCCAAAGCCACTCTGACAGATTTGCGCCCGGCGATATCGTCGCCTCGGAATCCCGCTGGGCGGAATATGTGGCCGTGCCTGCGCGCCAATGCCAAAAACTGCCCGCAGTATCTCCTTTGTCGCATCTGATGTCGGTCTATGGAATCGCCGGCAAAACCGCCTTTCACGGGCTGATCGGCGTCGGTAACCCCGTGCCGGGCGAAACGGTGCTGGTCTCGGCGGCGGCGGGTTCGGTCGGTGGCTATGTCGGCCAGATCGCCAAAGCGATGGGATGCCGGGCCGTGGGCATTGCCGGCGGGGCCGAAAAATGCGCCTGGGTCAAGCAAGAGCTGGGCTTTGACGAATGTCTGGACTACCGCGATCCGGGTTTCTTCAAGGCCCTTCGCGCCGCCTGCCCCACGGGCGTTGACGTCTATTTCGACAATGTTGGCGGCGACATCCTGGAAAAAGTTCTGTTTCAGATGAACGAACGGGGCCGCGTTGTCTGCTGTGGCGCAGTCAGCCAATATGAAAACACCGCCCCCGTCGGGCCACGCAACCTGCCCGGCATGGTCGTGACCAAACGGCTGCGCATGGAGGGTTTCATCGTGATGGATTTCGCCAAGGAAGACGCCAAGGCCCTGCGCGCTTTGCAAAACTGGGTGGCCAGTGGCCAGATCAAAGTCACCGAAGATGTGGTCGAAGGGCTGGAAAATGCGCCCAAGGCCCTGATCGGCCTGCTCAACGGCGACAACCGCGGCAAACGTATGGTGCGCGTCGCACCGGACCCAGCATAAGGAACCTGCCAGATGTCCGATATTCAAACCGCAATTGACCAATACGAAGAACAGATCGGAACCGAGGTTGGGGTCTCGAACTGGATCACCGTGGATCAGGAGATGATCAACGCCTTTGCGCAAACCACCCATGATCACCAATGGATCCATATCGACCCAGAACGCGCCGCCCGCGAAACCCCCTTTGGCGGCGCCATTGCCCATGGGTTTCTAAGCCTGTCTCTGGCCAGCCGTTTTGCCTATGACTGCTTTGATCTCTTGCCGGGTCAGGTTATGGGAATCAACTACGGCTTTGAAAAACTGCGCTTTTTGTCTCCGGTCGTCGCTGGCGCACGGCTGCGCGGGCGGTTTGTTCTGAAGTCGGTCAAACAACGCAGCCCCACCGAATTGTTGCGCACCAATATCCTGACTATCGAAATCGAAGGCTCGGAAAAACCGGCGCTGGTGGCAGAATGGTTGGGCCTTGCCGTGTTTGCCCCGCCCGAGGCTTAGGCAAACCCATCCCATGTGGTTCAGCCGGGCGGGTGTCGGGCTTGGATGGACCGTTTTTTAGAGCCAACGGCCAAGACAAGACATGCGCGGACTGGACAGAACCGCGCATGTCTGACTATGACTCCGTACATCAAATGGATGACACATGCCCAAATTCCTGATCCTGAATGGCCCGAACCTGAACCTGCTGGGCACACGACAGCCCGAGGTCTACGGGCATACAACGCTTGGCGATATCGAAAACATGTGCCAAACCCACTGCGCCGCGGCGGGGGCAGAGATGGATTTCAGCCAATCCAATCACGAAGGCGTCTTGATAGATCTGATCCATGCAGGGCGCGAAACCCATGACGGGCTGGTCATCAATGCCGGGGCGTATACCCACACCTCCATCGCGTTGATGGATGCGGTGACCTCCTCGCAACTGCCCACGGTCGAGGTGCATCTGTCCAACATTCACGCGCGCGAACCATTCCGCCACGTCTCGTACATCGTGCGCTCGCCGCATACCATCGGTCAGCTCTGCGGGTTCGGGGCCCAGGGGTATCTGTTCGCAATTGACGCGCTCTTGGCGCATCTTGACCAGGCGCCAGAACATGCGGGTTAAGGAATACCTCTATTTCCTCTCCAACACCAAAACGCTCGAAGAGCTTTGGTCGACCCATACAGATATGATGGCCGCCTATCGCTTTGACCGGTTGATCTATGGCTTTACCCGGTTCCGCAGCGAAAACTCCTTTGGCGACCCCGAAGATTTTGTCGTTCTGAGCAATCACGACGAAGAATATGTCGAAGGCTTTCTGCATCAAGGCCTGTATTTCCATGCCCCGATGACCCATTGGGCCATGGAAAACGAAGGTGCCGGCAGTTGGCGGACCCTGGCCGAACGGTTTGACAGGGGCAAACTCACGCCAGAGGAACTCAAGGTGATCGAGTTCAATCTGAAAATGGGCGTGACGGCGGGATACACGATCAGCTTCAAATCCATCTCGGCCCGGTCCAAAGGGGCGATATCGCTGGCGGCGTGCAGGGGCATGACCCAGGACGAGGTGGATAGCATCTGGGCTGAACATGGCGCGGATATTCATCTGATGAACAATATCGCCCATCTGAAAATCATGACCCTGCCCTATTCCACCCCAACCCGATCGCTGACCAAACGCCAGCGTGAAGCCCTGGAATGGGTCGGTGATGGCAAGACGACCCAGGACATCGCGCTTTTGATGGGTTTGACCTCTGCGACCGTCGAAAAACATCTGCGCCTGGCGCGCGAAGCGCTTTCGGTCGAGACAACGGCCCAGGCCGTGCTAAAGGCGTCATTGCAAAATCAAATGTTCGTTCTTGACGCTTAATGCGGGTTTTTGGTGGGTTTTTCCACCTCTGCCATGGGTGTTTCCAACAATTCCCCAAGGTAAGGAATCCATGACTTTTGGTTTTCCGCCAAATTACGCAAGGTAAAGAAGTTCCGTGAGTGGTGGCTTTTGCCAGGGAACAACGGGAAATGACCCTTGCGATTACAAGGCTCTCAGTCCTAGGCCGGCTCTGCCGGTCCCGGTTCGGATGTGTATTGATCCGCATTCTGAGCCGGACTTTGCAACGTCCCACCCATCCCCATGACCGGGGCGTGCAATCCAAAGCGGGGCCGCAGTGTGCTGCGGCCCCGTCAAGGACCGGTTCAGACAGGGCGTTACGCGCGGCGATCATGCCGCTCTGCCATGTTGAGCGGCCGCACAACCCATTGGTCCAACCATTGCGTCATGGCCTGTGGATCCAACGGCCGCGAAAAATGGAACCCCTGGAACAAATGGCACCCATTGGCCTGCAAAAATGCGATTTCCTCCTCGCTTTCGACCCCTTCCGCCAGCACATCCAGCCCGATCTGCGCGGCCATAGCCAGGATCGACGCCGTGATCCGCCGCAGTTTCGGATTGCGGTCCAACCCGGTGACAAACGATCGATCCACCTTCAACAAAGACACCGGCACGTCGATCAGCGTCGAGATCGCCGCATGGCCTGTACCGAAATCATCCAGGGCCAGTGAAAACCCCGCACGACGTATCGCATGGCATTGCTGGATCAGCGCATCATCCGCCTTGTCAAACAGAATGGATTCCAACAGCTCCAACTGCACCTGCGATGCCGGCACACCGGCGATCAACAGTTCGTCCGACAGCTCCTCGACAAAAGTTGGCGACCGCAGGTTCGAGGTGGTCATATTGAACGAGATCTTACCGCTCACCCGGCCATCCCGGCGCCACTGCGCGAACGTCTTGATCGCCTGGCGGCGCACCAGCGCATCAATCCGGTCCAGCAGATTCGCACGAATCGCCGTGTCCAGAAACCGGGCGGGCGGAACAATGCCTTGTTGGGGGTGCAACCACCGGGCCAGCACCTCGAACCCGACAACCTGGCCCGTATCCGTATCAATCTGGGGCTGAAAGAAGGGCACAAACTGAGCTGTCTCGATCCCTGCCCTGATCTCTGCGATCCACTCTGCCATGCCTTCGCTGCGCCGGATCATCTCAGGGGCCAGAACCGTCACCGAATTGCCCGTCGCCTTGGCGTCATACAGCGCGATATCCCCATGCCGCAGCAACCGGTCAGAGGATGTCTCATCCTGCCGATCAAAATGCACAATTCCGATGCTGGCGCCCACCTGCAATTGCGTGCCCTCATACTGAACCGGCTGCCGAATGCGTTGCCGCAAGGCCTCTGCCCCCGCCAACACCGCTTTGGCATCTGACGCATCGGCAATGATCATGGCAAATTCATCGCCACCAAGACGCACAGGCAGATCCTCGTCAGCGGCCAGCGTCTCCATGGCCAGTGCCGTATGGCGCAAAACCAGATCGCCGGCGGCATGCCCAAAGGTGTCATTCACGGATTTGAACTTGTCCAAATCAATCTGCAATAGCGCGCAGGGGCCAGGACCATCGGAGTCTTCCAGCAATTGATCCAGTTTTCCATGCAGCGCCCGACGGTTTGCCAGACCGGTCAGCGGATCAATATAGGCCTTACGCTCGGCCTCATCCTTGGCTTTGCTCAGCGCCTCGGCCAAACGCTGTGACTCTTCCAGGAAAGTGCGTTGTGTTTCAAACGCATAAAGCAGATCAATCGAGGGATCATTCACCCGGAAATGTGCATTGGACAGACCAAAACGGGCGACCGTCTGGATCAAATCGGATCCCAATGACAAATCAATCAGCAAATTCTCTTCTTCTGCGCCCAAGGTCGTTGCCACAGCCCGAAACTGAACAGAATCCTCTTCACTCAGGGACAGGGACAAGATCAGCTTTGTTCCAATCCGCTCCCGCAAGGCGGCAAGGTCTCGGACAGATTTAGGCTTGTCGATCCAAAACACATCAAAGAACGGCACCCCCAAGACTTCGCTCTTGAGGATCCGCGCAACAGTCGGCCCGATGCTGCCGATTTCACCCGAAGAGGACACGACCACATGCAGCGGAAACAACATTTCGATTGCTTCGCGGGCCAGCTCGAATGTACGCAGATCCGTCACTCAACTGCCCCGTCTTTTGCACCGCCAGCACATCAGAGGCCCGATGTCAGCGAAACCTGGCGCTGCTCGGATAACTCGGGCGCTTTCGCCCAAAACCGGTGCAATCCCTTCATACCCTGTGACGTCCACGGCGCGACTCCTCACTGTCGGGCCTGTTTACGGCAGGGATCTTACCTTTGACTTAAACGATCCGGGATCAGCCAAAGAAAATGGCCCGCCCGGACAATGCCGGACGGGCCATCAAAAGCTTTTTCGTCACGCCCAAAGGCGTCGATCAAACAGGATCAGCCCTGAGCGACCTTGGCCACCTCAGCAGCAAAGTCTTCTTCGACCTTCTCGATGCCTTCGCCCACTTCCAGACGCACAAAGCCAGAGATGGTGACGCCGGCTTCTTTGGCCGCCGCTTCAACGGTCAGATCCGGGTTCACAACAAAGGACTGGCCCATCAATGTGACTTCGCCCAGGAATTTTTTCATCCGACCGATGATCATCTTTTCGATGACCGCTTCGGGCTTGCCGCTTTCGCGGGCGATGTCCATCTGGACCTGCTTTTCTTTTTCGACCACATCCGCGTCCAGATCCGCCTCGCTCAGCGACGCAGGATTTACGGCGGCCACATGCATGGCGACCTGACGGGCGAACTCTTCGTTGTCGCCGGAATAGGCAACCAGAACGCCGATCTTGCCCAGACCCGCAGCCGCAGCATTGTGCACATAAGACACAACATTGTCGCCCGAGATCGACGCCATCCGGCGCAGGCTCATGTTTTCGCCGATTGTGGCGATCTTGTCGGTCAGCGTATCGGAAACGGCCTTGCCTTCAATCTCGACGCTCTTGAGCGCCTCAACATCGGCCACGTCCAGCGCGGCAGTGGCAAAGCTGGAAACCATCGCCTGGAACTCGGCGTTCTTACCGACAAAATCGGTTTCCGAGTTCACTTCGACCGCGACGCCCTTGCCGCTCTGGATGGCGACGCCAACCAGACCTTCGGCTGCTGTGCGCCCGGATTTCTTGGCCGCTTTGGCCAAACCTTTGGTGCGCAGCCAGTCAACGGCGGCTTCCATGTCCCCGTCGGATTCGGTCAATGCCTTCTTGGCGTCCATCATGCCTGCGCCGGTAGAATCGCGCAGTTCCTTGACCATGCTCGCTGTGATTGCCATTTCGGCTCTCCTCAAAAAGGTGGTGTCGAGGCGGGTCTTACGCCGCCCCACATGTCGTTAGTGTGACAATCCGGTCCAAAGGCCTCAGGCCTCTGCCGGTGCCTCTGTTGCTGGCGCGTCTGCCGCTGCCTCTGGGGCCGCGGCCTCTTCGACAATCGCTTCTTCTTCCGGCAGGTCTTCCATCTCGCCCAGGTCAACACCAGCTGCACCCAATTGCGCGGACATACCGTCCAGCGCGGCACGGGCCGCCAGGTCACAATACAGCGAAATCGCACGCGCCGCATCGTCATTGCCCGGGATCACATAGTCAACACCGTCTGGCGAACAGTTGGTGTCCACAACCGCGATAACCGGAATGCCCAGCTTGTTGGCTTCGGCAACGGCCAGCGCTTCTTTGTTGACGTCGATGACGAACAACAAATCAGGCGTGCCGCCCATTTCGCGAATCCCGCCCAGCGAGGCCTGCAGTTTGCCCTGGTCGCGTTCCATGCCCAGACGCTCTTTCTTGGTCAGGCCCTCGGCGCCGCCTTCCATGGCTTCGTCGATCATCCGCAGACGACCGATGGACAGGGAAACGGTTTTCCAGTTGGTCAGCGTGCCGCCCAACCAACGGTGGTTCATGTAATACTGAGCCGACTTTTCAGCCGCATCCGCAATCGGACCTGCCGCCTGACGCTTGGTCCCGACAAACAGGACACGGCCGCCTTTGGCAACGGTTTCGCGGATCACCTGCAACGCCTGATCCAGCATTGGAACGGTCTGTGTCAGGTCAAGAATGTGAATGCCATTGCGCGCGCCATAGATATATGGGGCCATACGCG
Organism: Marinibacterium sp.; assembly: GCA_034670145.1. Taxonomy (GTDB): domain Bacteria; phylum Pseudomonadota; class Alphaproteobacteria; order Rhodobacterales; family Rhodobacteraceae; genus HXMU1420-2. Next base: position 50,743 of record JAXMOA010000016.1, on the reverse strand, counting down.
GGTTCCAGCGTGGGGACTGGTGGCCAAAATGTACGCCTGCTTCAAGCAACTGACGCATGGTGAACTCTGGAAGAGCCATGTTCGTTTCCTTTCCGGTTTAGCCTCGGCGGGGATCGAAGCGGATGCTCCAACCGGCGGACGACAAAGGATGTCTCTCTCTGGCGCCCAACCCCACCTGCGGGATTGAATGGCGGGCGGATATGCCATTGCGGACAGGAATGCAACCCTTGTCCTCACAGCATATCAGCTAAGTCATACCACAGTCGCAAACATGACCTAACAAGGTATGGCCAGTGGCGAGGGACATACATGCAATTTCTGACCAACATTTGCAAACAGCTGACAGGGTTTACCCCGGGTTCCACGAAAACTTCGGCCGCGCTTGCCTGCCTTGTGCTGGGCGGGACATTGGGCGGCCTTGCGACCCCGGCCCGGGCGAGCGATCTTGAATACCAGCTCGGCTCTGGCCTGACCTTTGCCCCTTACGGGCAATTGCACTTTGCCTATCAGGGATTCGATGATGGCCAGGATGTCACCGAAACGCTGGTCGATGTGTCCAACGCCAACAGCCGCGTGGGGTTCTATCTCCGCTGGGGCGATCAGAATGCTGCACAGGCCAATGCTCTGGCCTTTCAGTTCGAAAGCGGGCTGGGGTTTCGCCCCTCGCAGAAAACCAGCCAGACCAACACACCAGAGGCCTGGGATTGGAAACGCACCGATCTGCGCAAGGTGCAACTGATCTGGACCACCGCCTACGGCACGTTCAAACTGGGTCAGGGCAGCATGACAACCGACGGGATCGCCGAAGCCGATCTGGGCGGCACGGTCGTCGTGGCCAAATCGACGATCCCCGAGGCAAATGGAGCCTACATCCTGCGCACCTCTACCGGCGCCTTGTCCTCGATCACGATCGGCTCGACCTTTTCCAACCTCGATGGCGGCCGCCAGGGCCGCATCCGCTTTGACACCCGGCCCGTGCAGGGGCTTTCGCTGGGCCTGGCCTATGGGCGCGAGGTCCTGAAATCGGGCATTGATGACGACTATTACGATCTGGCACTGCGGTTCGACAAAGACCTTGAGCGGATCAAGATCAAGGCCGCCGCCGGGCTGAGCTATCTGGTCGCGCAGGGCGCCAACGAACGCGCCCTCGTCGGATCGCTGTCCGTGCTGGACAAACCGACCGGCCTCAACCTCTCGCTCGCTGCAGGCCGGGAGGAGCTGACCGGCGCCAGCTATGGCTACCTCAAGGCCGGGTGGAACACGCGCATCCTGAATGCCGGTGTCACCAAATTCACAGCCGAGCTGTTTCGTGGCCGCGACTACGTCAGCTCCGGCGCGCGCTCGACCATGTGGGGGCTCAGCCTCATTCAAGAGCTGGAGCGCCTGAACACCGAGGTCTACGCCGGCTACCGGGCCTTTTCTTATACAGACCTGACGCCGGTCGACTATCTGGATGCCGGTGCCGTACAGATCGGCGCACGCTGGCGGTTCTGATCAGATGACATTGCCAAACTGACGCCGGATCGCGGCGTCCTGCTCGGCGCTCAGATAGGTTGGACGATGATCCGCCAGGATCTGGCGGGCCTTGACCCGGGCACGGGTCCAGGCATCAGTGCTGCCCTGCGCGGCCCAGCTGTAGGGCGTGTCGCGGTTGGCGATCTCGGGATAGACGTAATCGCGTTCCATCGCGGCCATAGTCTCGGCCGCACCCAGAAAATGCCCATCCCCCAAAATCGCCTCACTCATCGCCGCGATATCCAGCGTGTCCCGGTTCACCTCAACCCCGCGCAGGACGCGGTAAATGTTTGCGATCATCTCATCATCCAGCACAAAGGATTCAAAACTGACGCCCAGAAGCGACGCCATCATCCCCGCGCTTTCATAGATCAGATTGCCCCCCGCCAGACCGGCCGCCAGGGCGGTGATCCCTTTTTCCATGCCATATTGCGCATCCGGCACCTTGGCATCCGTCATCGAACAGGCCACCCCCGACGGCAGGCCCAGACCGTTGGACAATTGCGCCGAGGCCGCGTTCAGCACCGCAATCTCGCCACCGCCACCGGCAAAGGCACCCGTGCGCAGGTCAATCACCAGCGGCCAGTTGGAAAAGATCATGGGATAGCCCGGGCGGATCAGATTCACCATGGTCAGGCTGGCCAGCGTCTCGGCCAGGGATTGCACCAGAAACCCGGCCAACGTCGCCGGCGCGGTCGCCCCCGACTGGGCGGCGGTGATGCAAGAGATCGGAATATTGTGTTCGATACAGCCAAAGACCACATCCACCGCATCCTCGGCAAACCGCATGGGCGACACGACCGGGCTGATATGCGCCGTCACAAACGGGCGCGCGGCAAAGCCACCCGGCCCGCCCGCCGCAATATCAAACAGCTCGACAATCGGGCGGATATGCTCGGCCAGGGTAAAGGCCGTGGCCACCGGTTTGGTCGTATTGGCCAACAGCGCATAGGCCGTGTTGACATCCAGATCATAAGGATCGGCCAGATCGGTGGCGATGCAACAACGGGTGAACCAGCTGACATTGGTCAGACTGTCCTGCAGGCGCGTGAAATCATGCAGATCCGCCAGGGTCGCAGCGCGGTAACTGCCGGTCTCCAGGTCCAGGGTCTGCACCGCGGCGCCGCCCGTGCCGAAATGCACGGCATCGCCCCCCACCTCGATACTGCGCGCCGGATCCCGCCCGTGCAGCGCAAACCGGCGGGCCGCCGTCGCCACCGCACGCTGCACCAGATCCCGGGGCAGTGCGATGCGCTCTCCATGCACGCGATGCGCCCCGGCCGAAAGGAACAGATCCGCCAGGCGGTCCGGCACCTGCCCCATCCCCAGCGTCTCCAGCAGGCCCAGGGCCGCATCGTAAATGGCCGCCCTGTCGGCATCGCTCAGCGGCCCATATTGCCCCCCGCGCGGACCAGGCGGGGCCGGGTTGAACTCGGGCGGGCGCTGACGTTTGGCCATGCGCGCGCGTCGGCCAGAGCGTTTACCAGAGGATGTCGAACCGTTGCTTTCTGTCATACCCGCCAATCAGCACGAATCCCTGCGCCACGGCCAGAACCAAAACGCGGCTGTTGAAACCTCAAAGATAGATTTACCGAAGCTGATGCCGCCCATCCCAAATCAGGCCCGCAAATCCTGCGCCCCTCTAACCCGGCGTTATGCGCCAGACGCTGCCGCTGCTTTCTGATATGAACCAGATCGCCCCGTCCGAGGCCTCGACGATATCGCGCACGCGCTTGATCTGACTGCCCTTGATCTGTTCGCGCTCGCGCAAGGGTTTGCCGTCAAGCCGGGCGATATAGTCAAACTTCAGCGATCCGACAAACAGATCCCCCCGCCATTGCGGCCACAGCTTGCCCGAATAGATCAACAGACCAGAAGGCGCGATCGACGGGTCCCAATAATGCGCAGGCTGCTGCATCCCCGGTTTTGCCGTGCCACTGCCGATCTTCTGTCCGCTGTAATGCACCCCGTAAGAAATCTCGGGCCAGCCGAAATTGGCGCCTTTTCGAATGCGGTTCACCTCGTCCCCACCCTTGGCGCCATGTTCCACGGTCCACAGGTTCCCTTGCAGATCCAGCGCCGCCCCCTGCGGGTTGCGATGACCAAAAGACCAGATATGCGGCTGCACCCCGGCCTGACCCACAAACGGGTTAGAGCCCGGCACCCCACCCTGCCGGGTCACCCGAATGATGCTGCCATTGTGATTGCTGCGATCCTGCGCGCTGGGGCGATCCCCCCGGTCTCCGATGGTAACAAACAGCGTGCCGTCGCGCGCCTCGACCACCCGACTGCCGAAATGACGCCCGGATTTTCCCACGGGCGCGGCCTCGAACAAAGACCGCACCTGCGTCAACCGCCGCCCGTCCTGAGACAGCGTCGCCACCGCCATCGTCGTGCCCGCCGCCCCGCCGGACTGCGCCTTGGCATAGGTCAGAAAGATCTGGCGGCTTTGTGCAAAATCCCGGGCCACCGTCACATCCAGCAATCCACCCTGCCCCTTTGCCCGCACTTTGGGCACGCCCTTGACCTGGGTCTGCTTGCCATTGGCCACATAAATCAACCGCCCGCGCCGCTCTGTCACCAGAAAACCGCCATCCGGCAGCAGACCAATCGCCCAGGGCGTGGACAACCCGCTGGCCATCTGCTCCAGCCGCACCGCGCCGGCAGATGTGCCGACAGATTGCGCCAAGACGGTCTGCCCCCCTGCGGCGGCCCAAACCCCAAACGCCATCAAGCAGAACGCCAGTCTTCGGATCATGCTCATCTTAAACGCCCCCAATAGATACAGTCCCGTTCGCCTCAGAATGCCCGGGTATCGCAAAATCCCCGGTTACCTCGAAACCATAGTGCAAATCTCGCGCCCGGCCATCCCCGCGCGCCTGCCCGAGTCGGCGCGCCCAAAACCCGGCGCACCCTCCTGCATGTGGTCGAATGCCTAAATTGCCAGCCAACGCTCAATTTCAGGCATAGACCCGTAACAGGTTCGGAACTTTACCTTTGTTGATCGCTTGCCCCGGATTCAGCCGAGGAAAGCCTTTTCTTTTGGCAACAGCTTGCCTAACGTTTGCCCCGGACAACACATTGTTCCAATACGGGAGTTAAAAATGAAAAAACTGCTTATGGCCACTGCGGCCACCGCTTTGATGGCTGGCGCTGCCTTTGCAGACGGACATGCCAAAGAGGTCAAGCTGGGTGTTATGGTCGGCTTTACCGGGCCAATCGAATCTCTGGCGGAACCAATTGCCCGCGCCGCGGAGCTGGCAATGCAGGAAGTCACCGAAAGCGGTGCGCTGCTGGATGGCGCGACCGTGACATCCGTGCGAGCGGATACCGGTTGTATCGACAATGGCGCGGCTGTGTCCGGCGGCGAACGTCTGATCGCAGATGGCGTCAATGGTATCATTGGCGGTGACTGCTCTGGCGTCACCGGCGCGATCCTGCAAAACGTTGCCATTCCGAACGGCATGGTGATGATTTCACCCTCGGCCACCTCGCCTGGTCTCAGCACGGTTGACGACAAGGATCTGTTCTTCCGCACCGCACCTTCGGATGCGCGCGAAGGTCAGGTCATGGCCGAAGTGCTGAAAGCCCGCGGGATCAATTCGATCGCGCTGACCTATACCAACAACGACTATGGCAAGGGTCTGGCCGATGCGATCGAGACCAGCTTCAAGGCCGTTGGCGGCGAAGTGACCATCGTCACCAGCCACGAAGACGGCAAAGGCGACTACTCTGCCGAAGTCGGCGCGCTGGCCTCTGCGGGCGGTGACCTGCTGGTGGTTGCGGGCTATCTGGACCAGGGCGGCCTGGGCATCATCCAGGGCGCATTGGATTCCGGTGCATGGGATACATTCGGTCTGCCCGGCGGCATGATCGGTGACTCGCTGCCCAAAAACGTCGGTCCAGACCTGGACGGCTCATTTGGTCAGATTGCCGGCTCTGCGGGTGAAGGTGTTGAAAAGCTCAGCGCCCTGACCACCGAGTTCGACATCACCTCGCCCTATTCGCCCGAAGCCTATGACGCGGCCGCATTGTTCATGTTTGCCATGCAAAAGGCCAACAGCACCGATCCGGCGGAATATGGCCAGTATATCATGGATGTGGCCAACGCTCCGGGTGAGAAAATCTACCCTGGCGAGCTGGCCAAAGGCCTGGAGATCATCAAGTCAGGCGGCGACATCGACTATGTCGGCGGTTCCGCTGTTGAGCTGATCGGCCCCGGCGAAAGCGCGGGCACATACCGCGAAGTCGAAGTTCAGGACGGAAAGATCGTCACAGTCGGCATGCGCTGATCTGAACAGAACGTGACAAAGATCAGACCGGGTCTTGTGCCCGGTCTGATCCGCTGATAGAGCGCCGCGCCCAAGCGGGGCCAATAAAAATACCCGTAAAAACAAACAACGGGTTTCAGGGGGTGCGATGATCGTCGTAGAAGACGTGCACAAACATTTTGGTGGCTTCCACGCTGTGGATGGCGCCTCGATGGAGATTGCCGAGGGTTCAATCACCGGTTTGATTGGCCCAAATGGCGCAGGAAAAACCACTCTTTTCAATGTGATCGCGGGCGTTCTTCCACCGACATCCGGGCGCGTGACCATGCTGGGCGAGGATATCACGGGCCTGGCCCCGCATGATCTGTTCCACAAGGGGCTGCTGCGGACGTTCCAGATTGCCCATGAATTCCATTCCATGAGCTGCCGCGAAAACCTGATGATGGTGCCCGGTGCGCAATCCGGCGAACGCCTGTGGAACACCTGGTTCGGACGCAAACGCATCGCCGACGAAGAGCGCGCCCTGGCCGCCAAGGCCGACGAGGTGCTGGAATTCCTGACCATCGAACATCTGGCCGATCAAAAGGCCGGACAAATCTCGGGCGGACAGAAAAAGCTGCTGGAACTGGGCCGCACGATGATGGTCGACGCCCGCATCGTGTTCCTGGACGAAGTCGGCGCTGGGGTGAACCGGACCTTGCTGAACACCATCGGTGACGCGATCCTGCGGCTGAACGCCGAACGCGGATATACTTTTGTGGTGATCGAACACGACATGGATTTCATCGGCAAGCTCTGTGATCCGGTGATCTGCATGGCCGAAGGCAAGGTATTGGCCCAGGGCACCCTGGACGAGATCAAGGCGAATGAGCAGGTGATCGAGGCCTATCTGGGCACCGGGCTGAAGAACAAAGAGAAGGTCGGGGCGTGAGCGCTGTTTTGCAATTGTGTGCCTGCGGCACGCAGGGTGGACTGCGTTCAAGCCACGCAGGCTTTGGGGGGTTCCCCCCCAATCCCCCAAGGTATTTGAAAGCAAAAGAAACGGTGGGTCAGAGATGAGTGCAGAGGCCTATCTGATTGGTGATGCAATGACGGGCGGCTATGGTGCTGGCCCGGATATCCTGCATGATTGCACGATCTCGGTGAACACGGGCGAAATAGCCGTGATCGTCGGCCCCAATGGCGCCGGGAAATCCACCGCGATGAAAGCGGTGTTCGGCATGTTGAACCTGCGCCAGGGCAGCGTGCGGCTGGACGGCGAGGACATCTCTGCGCTCAGCCCTCAGGACCGGGTCGGGCGGGGCATGGGATTTGTGCCGCAAAACAACAACATCTTCACGTCGATGACCGTCGAAGAGAACCTGGAAATGGGCGCCTTCATCCGCAAGGATGATTTCTCGGCCACGATGGAGCAGGTTTACGAACTGTTTCCGATCCTCAAGGAAAAACGGTTTCAGGCAGCGGGCGAATTGTCGGGCGGTCAACGTCAGCAGGTCGCCGTGGGCCGCGCGTTGATGACCCAGCCCAAGGTCCTGATGCTGGACGAACCGACCGCAGGCGTCAGCCCGATCGTGATGGACGAACTGTTTGACCGGATCATCGAGGTGGCGCGCACGGGCATCCCGATCCTGATGGTGGAACAGAACGCCCGCCAGGCGCTGGAGATCGCGGATCGGGGCTTTGTGCTGGTGCAGGGGCGCAATGCCTATACCGGCACCGGCAAAGAGCTGCTGGCAGATCCCGAAGTGCGGCGGAGTTTCCTGGGCGGATGAGAGATATCAAAATCCGTCTGCGGACTATTTCAAGGGCACCACTGGCCGTTGCAGCGGCATGTGCCGGCCTCTGGAGCGCCTCCGCTCTGGCCCATGACGCGCCGGACCCCAGCGCTCTGGCGCTCAAACCGTCGGAATTTGTCGACCGGCCCATGTCCTGTACAGCGATCACCGTATGTGATGCCCAGGCGGTCTGCGCAGCAGACAGCAGCCCCCATGCCTTTGTCTTCTCGCCCGTCGAAACCGGCATACATGGCGAAGGCGCATATATCGTGACCTGGAACGACACCAAATTCGACGGGTTCTATGCGCCCGCCGTTGGCATGTTCATGTCCATACCGGGCCGCGAGAGCGCCGTTCAGCTGATTGGCGGGGTGGTGACACCAACCGCTGTCCTGCACGAAACGGGATACGGCGCGAACCTGTTCTCTGAAACAACAATCCTCAATTGCGAGGTACCATAATGGACTTCCTCAACGCCATTGTGGCGCTTTCCAACTTCGTTCTGATCCCGGCGATCTCTTATGGCAGTCAGCTGGCGCTGGGCGCGCTGGGGGTGACGCTGATCTACGGCATCCTGCGGTTCTCGAATTTCGCCCATGGTGATACGATGGCCTTTGGCGCCATGGCGACGATCCTGTTTACCTGGCTGTTCCAAAGCTGGGGCATCAGTTTCGGCGTCCTGCCGACGGCCCTGCTGGCCCTGCCCTTTGGCATCGCCTGTACGATCGGGCTGGTCTTGGCCACCGACCGGATCGTGTATCAGTTCTATCGAAAACAAAAAGTGAAACCCGTGATCCTGGTGATCGTCGCCATGGGCGTGATGTTCATCTATAACGGCATCGTCCGCTTTATCATTGGCCCCAACGATCAGCGGTTCTTTGACGGGCAGCGCTTCATCATCAAAGCGCGGGATTTCAAGGCCGCCACAGGGCTGGACGAAGGGCTCTCTTTCAAGACCACCCAAGGCATCACGATTGTGACCGCGATCATCGTGGTGGCCGTGCTGTTCTGGTTTCTGAACCGCACCCGCACAGGCAAATCCATGCGCGCCTATTCCGACAACGAGGATCTGGCGCTGCTGTCCGGCATCAACCCAGAGCGGGTGGTGCTCTATACCTGGATGATTGTGGCCACGCTCGCCACCATCGCCGGGGTGCTTTATGGCCTGGACAAAGGTTTCAAACCCTTCACCTATTTCCAACTGCTGTTGCCCATCTTTGCCTCCGCCATTGTCGGTGGCCTGGGCAATCCGCTGGGCGCGATTGCGGGGGGCTTTATCATCGCCTTCTCCGAAGTCGGGCTGACCTATGCCTGGAAAAAGGTCGCCACCTATGTGATGCCCGAGGCGCTGGAGCCCAACGGTTTGCTGCAATTGCTGTCAACCGACTATAAATTCGCGGTCAGCTTTGTGATCCTGTTGATCGTCCTTCTCTTCCGGCCCACCGGCATCTTTCAAGGAAAGTCAGTGTAATGGACCCGCGTTTGAAAAATACCCTGCTCTTTGTCGTCGTCTTTGGCCTGATCCTCTACACCGCCTTTTCCCAAAGCCCGAATGCCGCCCTGCAAATCCTCAACATGGGGATGATCTCGGCGATCATGGCCATCGGGGTGAATATGCAATGGGGGTTTGCCGGGCTGTTTAATGTGGGGGTCATGGGGTTTGTCGCCCTGGGCGGTCTCGCGGCTGTGCTGGTGTCGATGGAACCGGTGGGCGACGCCTGGAAGGCCGGCGGACTGGGCATCATCGTGGCGCTGCTGCTGGGCGCAGCGACCATTGTTGGCGCGGTTCTGGCCGCCACCCGCCTGCCAGCGGGACGGATACGCAACCTCGGGATTCTGGTGATCCTGGTGGCCGGGTTCTTCATCTACCGCGCCGTGTTTGACAATGCGACCGCCTCGATCGAACAGGTCAACCCCGCACTCGAAGGTTACCTGGGCGGCCTCGGCCTGCCAGTGGTGCTCGCCTGGCCGGTGGGCGGTCTGCTGGCCGCCGGAGCGGCCTGGCTGATCGGCAAAACAGCGCTGGGCCTGCGCTCGGACTATCTGGCGATTGCGACGCTGGGCATTGCCGAAATCATCATCGCCGTGCTCAAAAACGAAGACTGGCTGACCCGCGGCGTCAAGAATGTGGTCGGTATCCCGCGCCCGTTGCCCTACGAGATTGACCTGCAAAACGACCCCGGTTTTGTCGAGACCGCCGCCGGGCTGGGCCTGGACCCTGTCCTGGCCTCGACGCTCTACGTCAAACTCGGCTATTTCCTGCTGTTTACCGTGATCCTGGTGCTGCTCATGTGGTTGGTGGAACGATCACTCAACAGCCCCTGGGGCCGCATGATGCGCGCCATTCGCGACAATGAGGTCGCCGCCGAAGCCATGGGCAAGGATGTCACCCGCCGTCACCTGCAGGTCTTTGTGCTGGGCTCGGCCATTTGCGGCCTGGCCGGCGCCATGATGACCACGCTGGACGGGCAGCTGACGCCGGGCAGCTATCAGCCTCTGCGCTTTACCTTTCTGATTTGGGTGATGGTGATCGTCGGCGGGTCGGGCAACAATTTTGGCGCAGTCCTGGGCGCCTTCCTGATCTGGTTTCTCTGGGTGCAGGTCGAACCGATCGGCCTGTGGCTGATGCAGACCCTGACGATCTGGATGCCCGAAGGCAGCGCGCTCAAGGATCACCTGATCGGCAGCGCCGCGCATATGCGACTGCTGACAATGGGGGTTGTCCTGATCCTGGTCTTACGCTTCTCGCCGCGCGGGTTGATCCCCGAGCGGTAAGCAAAACAACCGGACAGGCAGGCGGGTCTGTGCCACCAGACCCGCCTGCCCCCAAATACAGTTTTCAGAATTTGCCGTTCTGGTTTTTCCATTCGGAACGCGGCGGGATGGCTTCGATTGTGCTCCAATGCTCCACAATCTGCCCCTTGTCCCAGCGATAGAGATCATAAAGACCGACGTGCTGCCCGCCCTTGTGGCCTTCGCATTGGCACAAGGTAAAATTGCCTTCGGCCAGCAACAGATGCAGACGATCATAGCGCCGCTCGCCGCTGACAACCGCCGCGTGCCAGGGCCCTATGCCATCGCCCAGATCCGGGTTGTGCTGGATCAGATCCGCAGCCACCGTGTCTGACATCCTGTCCGGAGCCGCCCCAATCAGCACATCCTGCACAAATGCCCGTGCCGCCCGCCGGTTCGCTTCGGTTTTGTCCAGATCCAGGATCTCGGTCGCCCCTTCGATCATTCCGCGCCCGGCAGGGTTCGGTCCGGCCAGCGCCTGCAGGTTGTCCCAATGCTCAACCGCCCGCCCGTCTTCAAAGCGAAACACCTCAAAGGCGATTTTGATATCCGCAAAATCGTACTCGTTATGAGCAAACGCATAATCGCCATCCTCAAAGACCCGATAAAAGGTCACCTTGGGGTTCGTCTTTGAAATCCGCGCAAAAAGCGCCGCAATCCCATGCCCTCCGTCCAGAGTTTCGGGGTTGTGCTGGCGATAATTGTCCTCATCCACCACGGCTGCGGCCATAGCGTCGCCAGTTTCGATCCCGCTGAGGAATTTTTGCAAAAGCGCGCGGTGCGAAAGGCTATGGGTCATATGTGTCTTTCCTGAAAACCGATGTTTCTGTTCTTCGCCGGGTTTAACGCCCCTTGAACAAACTGCCCAGAATACCCCGCACGATACGCCGCCCGGTGGTTCCTTTCAGCTCTTTGATCAGCGCCTCATTCATCGCAGAGCCGATTGAATCGGGCTGGCGGTACCGCCGCGACGTGGACCGAGGCACCCGCGCCCCCGAATAACGCCGTGCCGTGTTGAATTCGCGCGCCATCGGGGCGGCATCCTCAGCCTCCGCAGTCTCTTCGGCAGACTGGGCCGCCGCCGCGGCCTGTTCCGCCCGCTGGGTCAGCACCTCATAGGCCGATTTGCGATCCAGGGTCTCGTCATATTTGCCCGCCATGTCCGATGCCGCCATGATCGCCTGCCGCTCCGCTGCAGTGATCGGCCCCAGCTGAGACGACGGCGGACGGATCAGCGTCCGCTCCACAATGCCCGGCACCCCCTTCTTTTGCAGCATCGAGGTCACAGCCTCGCCCGTGCCAACCTCGCGGATGGCCTCTTCGGTCTCGAACCTTGGATTGGGCCGATAGGTTTCGGCCGCCAGACGCAGGTTCTTTTGATCCTTGGCCGTGAACGCACGCAGCGCATGTTGCACCCGATTGCCCAGCTGACCCAGAATATCCTCCGGCACATCCGCCGGGTTCTGCGTGATAAAGAATACGCCAACGCCCTTGGAGCGGATCAGACGCGCCACCTGCTCAACCTTGTCCACCAGCACCTTGGGCGCATCGTCAAACAACAGATGCGCTTCGTCGAAAAAGAACACCAGCTTGGGCTTATCCGGGTTGCCGACCTCGGGCAGCTCCTCGAACAGCTCGCTCAGCAGCCACAACAGGAAGGTTGCATAAAGCCCCGGTGCGGCCATCAGTTGATCTGACGCCAGAATGTTGATCATACCGCGCCCATCCGGGCTGGTCCGCATCAGATCCTCCAACGCCAGAGCCGGCTCTCCAAACAGCTTGGTCGCGCCCTGGTTTTCAATCACCAACAGCCGCCGCTGGATCGCGCCGATCGAAGCCACCGAGATATTGCCATAGCGCAACCCCAGCGTGGCGCGGTTTTCACCCACCCAGACCAACAGCGCCTGCAAGTCCTTCAGATCCAACAGCGCAAGACCCTCTTCGTCCGCCAAACGGAACGCGATATTCAGGATCCCTTCCTGCGCCTCGCTCAACTCCAGCAAGCGGGCCAGCAACAATGGCCCCATTTCCGCCACCGTGGTCCGGATCGGGTGGCCTTGCTGTCCGAACAGATCCCAAAAGGTGACGGGGAAGGCGCCATAGGCAAAATCGTCAAAGCCGATCCTGGCGTTGCGTTCCATAAACGGCGCATGCAGCTTGCCCTCGGATGTCCCCGCCTTGGCCAGCCCCGACAAATCGCCCTTCACGTCCGACATAAAGACAGGCACCCCCGCCGCAGACAAACCTTCGGCCAGAATTTGCAGCGTCACGGTTTTTCCAGTGCCGGTTGCCCCGGCAATCAACCCATGGCGATTTGCATATTTCAATGCCAGCCACTGCTTTTCACTGTATTCGGTCCCGCCGCCGCCGACAAACAAGCCATTTTCCATCTGCAATCCCCAACCCAAACAATCCCGGTCTGGGCAAACATACTTATTTAACCTGTCACTGCCATAGTCGATTGCATTCACCGGGCTGGTCTTGACCATCTGGTGGATGGACTTCCTCCCTGTCGACTGGCCGTGCCTCCGGGCACGGCTTTTTTTGGCTGTTTTCGATTTTTCATCAAAGCTTTACCTGTTGACGGAAAGGCCTCCCTCGCCTAACCTCTGGCCCATAATAAGTCGGCCGGTCCGACGGGGAGAAAAAATAAGAAAAAGAGAGCCTGCATAGGCTCTCTTTTTTTGTGATCCCAGCGAACGCATTTTTGGATGGTTTTTGGCCGACGTGGCTGCAATAAGCGGGACATACCCGATCTTCGGGCACTGTCGACAACCGAACCGGAGCGAGCATCACAATGCGCCCAACTTTCAAATTCGCGATTGTATCTGCCTTTCTTTCCGCAGCGCCACTGATGGCCCTGGCACAAGACACCAACACCGGCCCCACGTTGGACCTGGGACAACCCGTGTCAGATGGCCCACAGTTGGGCGAACGCTATTCCAAAGAAAAATTCAACGACTGGGATCTGGCCTGTATCAAGACCGAGGCCGAAACCGACCCGTGTTCCATGTTGCAAGTTCTGTCTGACGACGGCGGCAACCCGATGGCAGAGGTGTCGATGTTTCGCCTGAAAGAGGGCGGTCAGGCCGTGGCCGGCGCAACCATCATTGTGCCTCTGGAAACGCTGTTGCCCGCTCAATTGACAATCTCCGTCGATGGCGCAGGCGGTAAGCGCTATAACTATACGTTCTGCAATCCGATTGGATGCGTGGCCCAAATCGGCCTGACCGAAGATGACGTCAATGCCTTCAAGAAGGGCGCCAAAGCAACGGTGTCGCTGGTTCCGGCCCCGGCTCCGGATCAGCGCATCGAACTGCAATTGTCTCTCAAAGGGTTCACTGCGGCCTATGACGTCGTCGACGTGGTCGAAAATTAACCCGTCACGGCAAACCACACCCCAATTTTTCGGCGAAAAATTGTTTCAGCGCCGGGTTTCAAGCCCGGCGCAACACCAGCACCGCATTGAGCCCACCAAAGGCAAACGCATTCGACAGTGCCACTTCCACCGGTGCGTCGCGGGCAACATTTGGCACCACGTCCAACGCACATTCCGGATCCGGTTCTTCATACCCGATCGTTGGTGCAATAACGCCATCGCGGACGGCCATGATACAGGCCAGCAATTCTACAGCCCCCGTGCCACCGATCAGATGGGCGTGCATTGATTTTGTGGACGAGATCATCAATTCATCCGCATGTGGCCCGAACACATCCGCAACGGCCGCGCATTCGGTCTTGTCATTGGCAGCCGTCCCGGTGCCATGGGCATTGATGTACCCGACCTGATCGGGCGAAATTCTTGCATCCGCCAGCGCCCCGGCCATGGCACGGGCCGCGCCCTGTTTGGACGGCATCACGATGTCCGCCGCGTCCGAAGACATCGCGAACCCGATCACCTCCGCCAGAATTTCAGCGCCCCGCCGCTGCGCATGCTCGCGTTCTTCGAACACGAACACCCCCGCGCCTTCGCCCTGAACCATCCCGTTGCGATTGGCTGAAAACGGACGGCAGGCGTCCTTGGACATCACACGCAGTCCTTCCCACGCCTTGACGCCCCCAAAACACAGCATGGATTCCGCGCCGCCGGTCACCATCGCCGGGGCTGCCCCGGATCGCACCATCTGATACGCCAGTGCCATCGCATGATTGGATGAGGCACAGGCCGTCGACACCGTAAAACTCGGCCCCTTCAGATTATAGTCCATGGACACATGGCTGGCCGCCGCATTGTTCATCAGCTTGGGCACCACAAACGGATGCACCCGGTTCTTCCCATCCTCATAAACCGAACGGTAGTTGTCATCCCAGGTCGACACACCTCCGCCCGCAGTGCCCAGAACAACCCCCGAGCGCACAGCGTCTTCGCCGCTGAACTCGATCCCCGACTGGGTGATCGCCTCTTTGGCCGCCGTCAGGGTAAACTGCGTGAACCGGTCATACAGCGAAATCTGCTGGCGATTGAACCGGCCTTCCGCTTCAAAGCCACGCACTTGTCCGCCAATCCGCACGGCCAGGCGCTCCACATCGCGAAACTCCAGATCGCCAATGCCACAGCGCCCCTCGCGCATGGCCTCCAGCGTCTGGGGCACATCATGACCCAGCGCATTGATAGTGCCAGCGCCGGTAATGACCACCCGTTTCATCGCCCTGGCCCCCTGCCCGTTCGCATCTATTCCTTCTCCGCGATCAGTTTGTCTATACCCGAGATGATGGCCGCCACATTCTCGATATCGAAATCACTTTCGGTCGGGTCATTGGCATTGAACGGGATCGAGATGTCGAACTCTTCCTCAATCGCGAAAATGCTTTCGACCAGCCCCAGACTGTCGATTCCCAGATCCTCAAGGGTACTGTCCAGACTGACATCTGAAGGCTCCAGCACGGCCTGTTCGGCGATGATGGCGATGACCTTGTCCTGAATGCTCATTTGGGTCACTTTCCTGCTGCTGAGGCTGATTTAATGACTGGACTCGTCTTTGAAAACCGCCTTTTGCAAGGCTGCGACCTGACGCATCAGGCGGGGCAATCGGCGTTGCGCCTTGTAGATTTCCGTATGCAGATCCATTTTGACCGCCGGATAGCCCATCATGACCCGTCCCGCAGGTACGTTCGAGGTCGCCTTGGTGGCCCCCGTCAGGATCGCACGCGCGCCAACCTTGGTGTTGTCCGCAACCCCAACCTGCCCGGCCAGAACGGCAAAATCGCCAATCTCCACCGATCCCGACAACCCGACCTGCCCGCACAGCAGACAATGCCGGCCAATCCGAGCATTATGCCCGACATGCACCTGATTATCCAATTTGGTCCCATCGCCAATCTGCGTGTCCCGGATCGTGCCATTGTCGATGGTGCAATTTGCGCCCATCTCCACGTCATCCCCGATCTGAACCGCGCCCAGCGAATGGATCCGCACATAAGACTGCGATTTTCCCTCGCTGCTGTCGCCCATGGTCTGACGCGCCGCCTCGGTCGTCGACACCTCGGGCGTCACAAAGGAAAACCCATCCGCCCCGATCCGCGTGCCCGGCTGACAGATAAAGCGATCCCCGATCCGCACCCGCGCCCCAATGCTGACCTGATCCCGGATATAGGCCTGCTCTCCGATCACCGCATCCATACCAATGACCGAGTTTGGCCCGACCACGCTGCCCGCCCCAATCTGCGCCCGCGCGCCGATACAGGCCCCAGGCCCGATATGCGCCCCGGCACCGATCCGGGCCGTCGGATCAATCACAGCGGCGGGATGAATGCCCCCCTCCAGCCCCTGACCCGGATCAAACAGGCGCGACAGGCCCGACATGGCCAGACGCGGACGCTGCACAAAAATCGCGGCCTCCAGCCCCATCGCCTCCCAATCGGCGCCCTGCCAGACCAAAGCAACCCGCGCATCCCCCTGGCTTAGCCCTTCGGCATAGGCCGGCGACATCGCCATCGCCAGATCCTCGGGCCCGGCATCGCGCGGCTCTGCTGCCGACCGGATGGTCAAAGACAAATCGCCCCGGGCCTCAAGGCCCAGGGCGTTTGCGATGTCTTGCACTGTATGGCTCATGTTCGTTCCCCGTCACTTGGGGACCGGGATTAGCCCCGAACGTCGTTCAATGCCACCCCTGCATTGCTCAAAGCAGTCCAGATCCGCTCATCCCGGCCATAAACGTCACGGCGGAATTCGATCCGCCCGTCGATCGTCGTAAAGGCCGTGCGATAAATCAGATGCACAGGCAAAGGCGTATCCAGCTCCACTTTGGTTTCCGTCCCGGTGGCCAGAATATTGTCGAAATACGACTTTGGGCTGTCCTCTTGCGCCGCCAGCAGCGCATAGGCAAAATCAAACGGATCCGCCAACCGGATGCACCCATGTGAATAGGCCCGCACCTCGCGTTTGAACAAGGCTTTCTGCGGCGTGTCATGCAGATAGATATTGTGCTTGTTCGGGAACATGAATTTCACCAGCCCCAGGGCATTGCGCGCGCCCGGAGGCTGACGCATGTCAAACGGGAAACTGCGCGACGAATATTTGGAAAAATCGACAGCCCCGCGATCCACCCGACGCCCCCGTGAATCTGTGATGATCAGATGGCTGACAGCATAAGGGTTGCTGCGCAGTGCCGGCAGATATTCCTTGGTGATGATCGACCGCGGAACATGCCAGCTCGGATTGATGATCATATGCTCCATGACATCCGAGAATTCCGGGCTGCGCCGGTCAGACTGGTTCTTGCCCACGACCGAGCGGGTCTGAAACGTCACCGCCCCATGATCAACGACCTTGGCGTGAAAATCGGCCAGGTTCACCATGATATGACGATCGCCCAGATCGCGGTTCAACCAGCGCTCCCGCTCCATCGCAACCAGAACCGACCGCAGCCGGTTCGACGCCGAAACGTTCACCTCATCAACCGTGCCCTTGCCGGCCACGCCATCCACTTCCAACCCATGGGCGGCCTGAAACTCGGCCACGGCCTTTTCCATCTCAGCGTCATACGTGCGCGTCGCGCTGCGCCCCATATAGCCCATCCGCTGCAACCGGTTGCGCAGGTCGACCACAGCCTGCCCACTCTGCCCGGGCTTCAGCGCCCCACCGGGCACCCGCGCGCCCCAGCCGCCATTGGCCACCAGACGCTCCAGCTTTAGCCGGGCCTTCATCAACGCATGATACTCACGCGTTTGCGGCGGCAGCTGTGCGATGAACTCAAACGGATCACTCTCCGCAAAGGCTGCCAACTGCTCGGTGCCATCGGCAAAAAGCACCTCGCGCACCAGCCCCGGATCAATCTTGCGCGGCGTCAGGATCCCATTGCGCACATCACGCGCGTATTTCAGAAACGCCTGGCTCAGCTGTACCTCAAGAAACCCCATATCCCGGGTCGTCTTGGCGTCGCGCATCGCGTCCTTCAGACCCTGCGGGTCATAACGGCTCGACGGGATCGCGTGGATCGAAGTGTCAGACAGCGCATCCAGCAATGCCGCCCGCCGCGCGCGGTCCGCATCCGAAGTGCCGGTCCAGATCGGCGTATAGTTGTTCTCACGGTAAAATGCGCCAATCGCATCTTCGCCCCAGGACGCTTCTGCCACGGCCTGCTTGAACGCGGTGACCTGCGCCTGAACCGGGGCCGCGGTCAGAACCAAAGTCGACACGGCCAATCCGGCAACCGCACCCAGAATCCGGGACCGAAACGAGGGAGAACGCGCATTTTTCATGGTCGAAAGCCTCTTTAACTGTGCTTAAATCAATTTCGTGCAAATTTCTCATGCCGGTGGAACATGTCCACTCACAATTGCTTCAAATGCCATGTGAATGCAGGATTGATGCCCTGTTGCATCGTTTGAGACACTCTAAACCCCATCGGGCACGGGGAACTTTGCCCCAGAATGGTCATATTTGCGCGAAATTTCGCCCAAATTTGCATGATTCCATAGGGGGAAAAAATCGAAGCTTGGCTCATGATTCGAGCTGTGTAATACATTCCCCCATCTGGGGATGGCACTAAAATTTGTCCGTAACATCGGGCAATGGCAGGAAAAAGTTACAGTACGGGACGAAACAAACAAATGACAGAAAGCGATGGGTCGGGTTTCACCCGGCGTGCACTCCTTGGGGCGTTTGCCGCAACGGCTGTGGTAGCAGCGCCGACGTTTACCAAGGCTGCGGGGCTCCTGCGCGGGGCGGGCGATATTCGCCGCATCCGTATGTATTCGGGCCGAACCGGCGAACGGCTGGACATGATTTACTGGATCGAGGGGAAATACCTGAAGGATTCGGTCAAGGAAGTCCGCCATTTCATGCGCGACTGGCGCACAGATCAGGTCTACAAGATGGACCTCAGAACAATCGACGTGCTGGCAGCGGCGCACAACATGATGGATGTCAGCGAACCCTACATGTTGCTGTCCGGCTACCGCAGCCCGGAAACCAACGCGATGCTGCGCCGTCGCTCGGGCGGCGTTGCGAAAAACTCTCTGCATATGAAGGGCCAGGCGGCTGACGTCCGTTTGTCCTCTCGTTCGGTCGGCCAGATGGCCCGCGCGGCCCGTGCCTGCAAAGGCGGCGGCGTCGGCAGCTATTCGCGCTCCAACTTCGTTCACATGGATTGCGGACAGGTCCGCAGCTGGGGCGGTTGAACCGCCGCCATCTATGAATGAATGCAACTGTAACGACGTGACTGGGGGCCGCTGGCCCCTTTTTGCGTCTCTGAGGCCCAACCAACCAACCCGACCATGCCGCTCGTAAATCCGCACGCCCACGCCTATATAGCCGACAACACGCAGTCACACAGCCCACAGCAGGAGCCCCCAAATGACCCAACCCATCCGAGTCGACATCGTTTCAGATGTGGTTTGCCCCTGGTGCATCGTGGGCTACCTCCAGCTGCAGGCCGCCTGCACCGCCGCCAAAATCCCTTGCGAGGTTTACTGGCATCCCTTCGAGCTCAACACTCAGATGCCCGCCGAAGGTCAGGACCTGCGCGAACATCTGTCCGAAAAATATGGCGTGACCAAAGAACAAAGCGACAAGACCCGCACCATGCTGGCCGAGCTTGGCGCATCTTTGGGCTTTACCTTCACATATGCCGACAACATGATGATGCATAATACTTTTCTTGCTCACCAAATGATCCACGCCGCCGCACTTCAGGGCGAGGGGCACAAAACCAAACTGGCTCTGTTCAAGGCCCATTTCACCGACAATCGCCCGGTCGGCTCGCTTGATGAACTGGTGGCCATCGCCCAGGAAATTGGCCTGGATCAAGACCAGATCCGCCAGGATCTGGAAAACGGAACCCACGCCCAGGCCGTGCGCGAAGAACAGGCGTTCTGGATCGAACAGGGGATCTCCGGCGTGCCGGCCATGGTCTTTGATCAAAAGTTTCTGGTCACCGGCGCGCAGGGCGTCGAAAACTACACCAACATCCTGCAACAGGTTCAGGCCAAACGCGCCGCCTGACGGCGCGGCTACTGGCGCACCAGCGGGCGGCGGGCATCATCGTCGGCCCGCCAGGATTGCAGACCATTGCGAATGGCCTCGGCCATTTGCCCCCGCCATTCAGCATTGGCCAGGTTCTTCAGGTCGCGGGGCGAGGACAGGAACCCGATCTCGATCAGAACAGACGGGATATCCGCCGATTTCAAAACGGAAAACGCCGCAGACCGCAACGGCCGCCGATTCATCGGCCCGCCGGTCTGCGCCATGGCATTGACCAGCGCGCGCGCCATGGTTTCGGTTCGCGGCTGTGTCTCGGTCCGCGCCAGATTCAACAGGATCGCCGTCACCGCATCATCCGCCGCGCTCAGGTCAACACCAGACAACAGATCACTGCGGTCATGCCGCTCGGCCAGTTTGGCACTTGCAATATCCGATGCCTCCTTGGACAAGACATGCACCGTCGCCCCATGGGCCAGCCCCTCGGAAAGGCTGTCGGCATGCAGGCTGATGAAAACATCGGCCTGCCATTGATGTGCCAGTGCAACCCTTTGTTCCAAAGACACAAAGTAATCCCCGTCCCGCGTCAACGCGACTTCGAACTCGCCGCTGCGCACCAGGGTTTCGCGCACTTCCCGCGCAAAGGTCAGCATCAGATCCTTTTCCGCCAGATCACCATGTTCCGCCCCCGGATCAATCCCGCCATGCCCCGGATCCAGCATCACCCGCAATGGCGCATCCGGGTCCCGATCCGGCCGTGCCGGGATCTCGGCGGCCTCGGGCAGATCCCAGCGCGCATCCCGCGGCGCCCCGGCTCCGGCGGCAAAGGTCCCTGCATCAATCGGTTCCAGAACCAGGATCAGCTGCGCCGCCCCGGTCACATCATCAATCCGCAAATCCGAAAACAGCACCGCCATCGGCTGGGACAATGGCAACACCAACCGCGACCACCCCGGCACATAAGCGCCAAATTTGACCGGCCCCAACCGCTCAGAGGCATCGAATTGTTCGGCGTCCAAACCGCTCCAATCCACCTCCTGAAAATCCAGAACCAACCGGGCCGGCGCATCCAGGGTGAAAATCCGGTATGGCACCCCCTGGCTCAGCGTCAGCTCCACCTTGGCGCCACGCCGGGTGTCCAGCAACTGCGACTCCTCAGGCAAAACCCGGGCCAGCCCGCTAAACCCCTGCGCCCCCGCAGCCGAAACCAGCCCCCCGGCCAGCCCCAAGACCAAACACAGCCTCATAACACCCAAAGCGATCCTGCCGCGCATCTGCTTTACCCTCAATTCACCGCATCTGTCTGCATCGGGATCTTGCCTGTCCCGTTTCCCCGATCCTAACCCAACAGCGCTGTATTGAAAATGACTATAGAGTTTCGAGTTCACCCCAAGACATCACGTATCACTGTTCGCATTCGACGACAGAAAAAGGCCGCGAACACGTGACCCAGGCAAAACTCGCAACGCCTTGGCGCGACATTCAGCCCATGAAACCGGCCATGAAACGGGTCAACCTGGCCAACCCCTCTTCGATGTCCGCCGTGGCGCGGGCATAGGAAAACCGCAAAGTGCCCCCGCCACGCTGAGGGTCAAAATCCAGCCCCGGGGTCACCGCAACGCCGGCCTCCTCCAGAATCCGCGCCGCAAAGGCGCGGCTGTCCTGCGTCAGGTCAGACACATCCGCATAAATGTAAAACGCCCCATCCGGCGGCGCGATGCGGGTGAACCCGGCCTTGGGCAACCCCTCCAGCATCAACGCCCGGTTCTTGCGGTAAACGGCCAGGTTACGGTCCAGCTCTTGCTGGCAATCCATCGCCGCCAATGCGGCCACCTGGCTGACATGGGGCGGGCAGATGAACAGGTTCTGCGCCAAACGCTCGATCACCCGCACATGATCCTCGGGCACCACCATCCAGCCAACCCGCCAGCCCGTCATGCTGAAATACTTGGAAAACGAATTGATGACATAGACGTCATCGGACACCGACAGGGCCGAAACAGCGGGTCCGTCATAGCTCAACCCATGGTAAATCTCGTCCGAGACAAAGGCCGCGCCCTGCCCCGCCGCGCCCTCGATCAATGCCTGCATCGCCCCCCGGTCCAGCATCGTGCCGGTCGGATTGGCCGGCGACGCCACCAACACGCCCGCCAGATCCAGCCCCTCCAGATCCGCAGGCACCGGTTGATACCGGTTCTGCGCCCGGGTTTCTATATCCACCGGCACCAGCCCCAGCGCGCTCAGAATCTGGCGATACGACGGATACCCCGGTGCACCAATGCCGACCCGCTCGCCTGAATCAAACAGTGCGTTGAACGCCAGAATGAACCCGCCAGACGACCCCGAGGTCACAACCACCCGCTCTGGATCCAGATCCAGATCATGCCATTCGCCATACATGCGGGCAATTCTCTGGCGCAACGCCGGCAATCCCAGCGCCACAGTATAGCCCAACGGATCCTGCCCCATGACATCCGCCACCGCATCCAACGCCCCCTGCGGCGCGCCAGTGCCCGGCTGGCCAACTTCCATGTGGATGATATGACGCCCGGCCGCCTCGGCCTTGCGCGCCGCCTCCATCACATCCATCACAATAAAGGGATCAACCTCGGACCGGCTAGAGTTTCGCACCTGCTTCTCCCATGCTGTGACAATGCGTATTCACCGCGAATTACCCCACAGGTCAATCCCGGCCAAGGTTTTGTTTGGGCCCCGCTTCCGTCAGCCAACCCGCGTATTTTCAGGCCACAGACCGCCCCGCCGCCCAGGGCCAGAACGAACAGAGCCTTGGTGGAACGCCCAAGATGTGCTCATTACAACAGAACGACTGACAAAGGACAAAAAATGATGATCCGATTCTCTACAACGGCTGCCTTGATGCTCGGCCTGATGACCGCGCCCTTAGGGGCTGCGGATCTCACCTCCATGACTCCCGCCGAAAGAGACGCCTTTCGCGCCGAAGTCCGCGCCTACCTGCTCGACAACCCCGAAGTGATCCTCGAAGCGGTGCAATTGCTCGAAGAACGCCAGGCCCAGGCGCAGATGCAATCGGATTTCACCCTGGTGGCCGAAAACGAGGCCGAGCTGTTTGACGATGGCTATTCCTGGATCGGCGGCAACCCGGATGGCGACATCACCCTGGTCGAATTCATGGACTACCGCTGCGGGTTCTGCCGCCGCGCCGTCCCCGAGGTCGCCCGCCTGCTGGCCGAGGACGGCAACATCCGCTGGATCGTCAAGGAACTGCCGATTTTGGGCGAGGCCTCGGTGACCTCCTCCCGGTTTGCCGTCGCGACCAAGCACATCGCCGGGCCCGAGGCCTACGGACAGGTGCATGACGCATTGATGGACATGACGGCAGAGCCCACAGAACCCGTGCTGCGCCGCCTGGCCGATGGTCTGGGTCTGGACGCAAATGCCATTCTGGCCGCAATGGACTCGGGCGCTGTGACCGAAGAGCTGAGCCGCACCCAGGCGCTGGCACAGAAACTACAGATCAACGGAACGCCAACTTTTGTCCTGCAGGATGAATTGCTGCGTGGGTTTTTGCCTGCGGATCAGATGGCGGAAATGATCGTGGAAAAACGCGCGCGCTGATCGCCCGCAAAAGCCAAGTGCCGCCCAAAGGGCGGCACCTGCAAAACCAAAGACACGCGACACCGGATCACGCCCGTGCAGGCCATCCACTAGCCCAGGGCGTAACCCGCACCACGCACCGTGCGCACCGGATCGCCGCCACCATGTTGGGTCAACGCCTTGCGCAGACGACCGATATGGACGTCAACCGTGCGCGTATCCACATAAATGTCACGCCCCCAGACCCGATCCAACAGCTGCTCCCGGCTCCAGACCCGCCCGGGTTTCTCCATAAAGGTGCTCAACAGACGAAACTCTGTCGGACCCAACTTCAGCGGCTGCTCTGACCGGCTGACCTTGTGGGTCTCTGCGTCCAGCACGATGTCATCATATTCCAGCCGCAGACCCACGGTCGACGGGCGCACCCGGCGCAGCTGTGTGCGCACACGCGCCATCAGCTCAACCACCGAATAGGGCTTGATCACATAGTCATCCGCTCCGGTCTCCAGACCACGCACCTTGTCCACCTCTTCTGTCCGGGCAGACAGCATGATGATCGGAATACCGCGTGTCTCTGGCCGGGATTTCAGCCGGCGGCAGACTTCGATACCGCTCAGATTGGGCATCATCCAGTCCAGCACGATGATGTCCGGCATATCTTCTTCCACCAGCAGCATCGCCTCTTCGCCATTCTCGGCCCTGGCCACCCGAAACCCTTCGGCCTCCAGGTTATACGCCAAAACCTCACGCTGCGCGTGCTCATCCTCAACAACTAGAACCGTTGGTTGATCGACCGACATTGATTTTGTCTTTCTCAGATTTCCTCGGACAATACGTCCGCTTTGGGCCGCCCTTCCTCAGGCACGTCCCCCGTCACCAAATACACCACCTGCTCGGCAATCGACGTCACGTGATCGCCCATCCGCTCGATGTTCTTGGCAATGAAATGCAGATGCATACAGGCTGTGATGTTGCGCGGATCTTCCATCATGAAGGTCAGGAATTCGCGAAACAGCGACGTATACATCTGGTCCACATCCAGATCGCGATCAATCACATCCCGGGCCAGATCCGCATCGCGCTGGATGTAGCTGTCCAGCGCATCCTTCAGCATCATCTCGACCTCACGGGCCATCCGACGCAACGCCGAGGCGCTGTCATTGACCGGAGTCATCGACACCAGAACTGTGGTCCGCTTGGCGATATTCTTGGAATAATCGCCAATCCGCTCCAGATTGCCACTGATCTTCATCACCGACAGGATCAGACGCAGATCCACCGCGATCGGCGCCCGCAGCGCGATCACCCGTGCGGCTTCCTGATTGATCAGCTCTTCCAGCTCGTCAATCGCCTTGTCGCCAATCCGGATCTGTGTGGCCAACTCCTCATCGCGCGTCGCAAGCGACCGGGCGGCCCCTTTGATCGACGCTTCGACCAGGCCCCCCATTTTCATGATCTGCGCCTGGATAGCCTCCAAATCGCGGTCAAAGACCGAGGATATGTGCTGGTCTGGCATGTTGTCGTTCCTTTTTAACCGATCCGTCCGGTAATATAGCTTTCCGTCCGCGGATCTTCAGGATTTGTAAAGATCTGCCCGGTTTCGCCAAATTCCACCAGATTTCCAAGATGGAAAAAGGCTGTCTTCTGGCTCACCCGCGCCGCCTGCTGCATCGAGTGTGTCACGATCACAACCGAATAGTTTTCGCGCAGCTCGTCAATCAACTCTTCGACCTGTGCCGTGGCAATCGGGTCCAGCGCCGAACAGGGTTCGTCCATCAACAGAACCTCAGGCTCCGTCGCAATCGCGCGGGCAATGCACAAACGCTGCTGCTGCCCCCCCGACAGGCCGGTGCCCGGCGCATCCAGACGATCCTTGACCTCGTTCCAGATCGCACCCCGCCGCAGCGACTTTTCTACGATCTCGTCCAGCTCGGCCTTGTTCTTGGCCAGACCGTGAATGCGCGGCCCATAAGCGATGTTGTCATAGATCGACTTGGGAAACGGGTTGGGCTTTTGAAACACCATGCCAACCTTGGCACGCAGCTGCACCGGATCGACACGGGCGTCGTAGATATCTTCGCCGTCCAGGATGAAATCCCCTTCCACCCGCGCAATATCAATCGTGTCATTCATCCGGTTCAGGCAGCGCAAAAAGGTCGACTTGCCACATCCCGATGGGCCGATAAAGGCGGTCACGGTCTTGTCTTCGATCTCGCAATTCACGTCCTTGATGGCGTGGGTGGTGCCATAATAAACTTGGCAGTTGCGGCATTCGAGCTTGATGGCGGTGGTTTCCACGGTGGTGTCCTTATAGGTAGGCGTATCAAACATATGTGCGACCTCGGGGTTTACCAGCGGCGTTCAAAGCGGCGGCGCAGGATGATTGCGATGATGTTCATCGTCATGAGGAAAAGAAGCAGGATGATGATCCCGCCCCAGGCCCGTTCGTAATAGGCCGGGTCGGCGCGTTTGGACCATTCATAGATCTGCGCCGGCATGGAAGAGTTCGGCGAAAGGAAGCCCGCCGCAATCCCGTCAGGATAGTTCGAGGCGATATAGCCCACCATCCCGATCAGCAGCAAAGGTGCAGTTTCACCCAGAGCCTGCGCCAGACCAATGATCGTCCCGGTCAGGATCCCGGGCGCAGCCAGCGGCAGCACGTGATGGAACACCGACTGCATCTTGGACGCGCCAACCCCCAACGCCGCATCACGGATCGACGGCGGCACCGCCTTGAGCGACGCACGGGTCGAGATGATGATCGTCGGCAGCGTCATCAGCGTCAGCACCAGACCACCCACCAAAGGCGCGGATTGCGGCAGATGCATGAACTGGATGAACACCGCCAGACCCAGAATACCGAACACAATGGACGGCACCGCCGCCAGGTTCGAAATATTCACCTCGATCAGATCGGTGAACCGGTTCTTGGCCGCGAACTCCTCCAGATAGATCGACGCAGCCACGCCCAAAGGCAGGGACAACACCAGAACCACCAGCATCATAAAGAACGACCCGATCATCGACACACCGATCCCGGCCTGCTCTGGGCGGCTCTCCGAGGCATCCGCCCCCGTCACAAAGGCCCAGTTGAACACCCGCGAAACCGAGCCCTGCTTGACCATCGCATCGACAATGTCGAAATGCTCGGCATCAATGTTCTTGTCCCGTGCAACAGAGTCGCGGGTCACGCGCCCCTTCATGTAACCATCGACCCGGCTCGAATTCAGCACTTTGAACTCAACCGTCGACCCGATCACACTCGGATCGTTCAGAACGTAATCGCGCAGCTGCGCCGGCGCACTGGCCGAAACCAGGGCCCGCATCTCCTTGGGCTTGGTAAAGGGTGTTTCGATCCCCAGCACCTGGACTTTGGCGAAAATCGCCTTGTCGATCAGCGGCGCATACCCAAAGGTCGACACTTTCTTCAGGTCCGCCAGATCGCGGTTGCCCTTCTTGTCCAGTTTATCCGCCGGCAATTCAACCGAGACCGTCATATAGGTCTGGGTAAAGGCCGGGATCCCGTTGCGCACAATCGACGCCAGCAGGATCACAAGGAACACCAGACCAACGGCAATGGCGGCAATCCCATACATCCGAAACCGGCGCTCTGCGGCGTTTCGGCGTTTGGTCCGGGCGTCAGCCACCAACAGCGAAGCGGCGTGCTTGCTCTTCTTTGGCTGCTCGGACAAGCTTGCGGTTGCGTCGGTCATTCATACTGCTCCCGGTATTTCCGCACGATCTGCAGAGCGAGGATATTAAGGCAAAGGGTGATCACAAAAAGCGACATGCCAAGCGCAAAGGCCACCAGCGCCTCCGGCGAGGCAAAATCGCTGTCACCGGTCAACTGGCTGACAATCTTGGCGGTCACGGTGGTCATGGCTTCAAAGGGGTTCAGGCTCAACCGCGCAGCGGCACCCGCGCCCATCACCACAATCATCGTCTCGCCAATCGCGCGCGAAGCCGCCAGGATGATGGCCCCCACGATGCCCGGCAGGGCGGCCGGCATCACAACCTGACGGATCGTCTCAGACTGGGTCGCGCCCAGCCCCAAGGACCCGTCGCGCATGGTCTGCGGCACCGCATTGATGATGTCATCCGACAGGGACGACACAAACGGGATCAACATGATCCCCATCACCAAACCCGCCGTCATGACCGAGGATGCCCCGTTCATCCAGCCCAGCCCGTCGCGGCCGAAAACCGACATCAACAACGGCCCGATCGTCAGCAAGGCAAACAGGCCGTAAACAATCGTCGGAATACCCGCCAGCACCTCCAGCGCCGGTTTCGCAATCGACCGCACCTTGGGCGAGGCATATTCAGACAGGTAAATCGCCGCAAACAATCCAATCGGCACCGCCACCAGCAGCGCGATAAAGGAAATGAACAGCGTCCCCCACAGCAGCGGGATCAACCCCAAAGCCGAGGATCCCCCCCGCCCCGAAAAGCTGGGCGACCAGGTCAGACCGAAAAAGAAATCCGAGGCCTTGTAGAGGTTGAAAAACTCGATCGTGTTAAAGATCAGAGACAAGACAATGCCAACCGTCGTCAGAATGGCCACCGAGGCGGCAAAGATCAGCAGCCCCAAAACCCCACGCTCGACAAAGTTGCGGGCTCTGAAATCCTTGTTCGTGCGCAGATAGGCCCAGGCGAACCCGGCAATCGCCAGAACCAGCGCCCCGATCACGATAAATCTATGGCCCCCATGCGACATCGCACGATACTCTTGCGCCGCCTGCATCACATTGGCCGTCAATGCCGCTGTCATGATCTGACCCGAGTCCTTCAGGCGCGCGGTCATGTCATCGAAATCCGCGCCCGGATCACGCGCCATCTCTTCGCTGATGGCGCCGCTCGCCACAGCGTTCTCCAGCCCGTCGGACACACGCCGCACCTCGGCCATGACCAGGTTCAGGCTGCTGCCTTCCTGGACCTCACTGGCCGGCACCATATGAGACACGCGGCTGCTCACAAAACCGGGCAACGCAATCGAGACGATCACGATAAACGCCAGCGACGGGATAATCGCGCTGAACATCACGTTCGAGCCGTAAAACACAGGCAGCGAATGCAGGTCGCGGCCATTGCCGCCCGCAGACGCCAGGGCGCGATGACGACCAGCGAAAAAGCCGACCACGCCAAGAGCTAGGATAAGAAGGACAAGCCAATAGAGTGGCATGAAAATGCGCCTTTTCAGGGGGGAGAGGTATCAAAAAGGGCGGCGCGAAATCGCACCGCCCGCAGATCCAACCAGATCAGTTGGAGCTCATGGTCACCAGGTTCGCAACAGCGTCCTGCGTGGCCGCCAGTTCTGGATCAGAAACCAGGCCGTATGTGGCCAGAGGGCCATCCGCACCAGCGATTTCGTCAGACACAAAGAATTCTGCAAATTCCTGCAGACCAGGGATCACGCCAACATGCGCCTTCTTGATGTAGAAGAACAACGGACGCGACACAGGGTATTCGCCGGTTGCGATGGACTCTGTGGACGGAACCACGCCCGAAACTGTCGCAACTTTCAAAGTGTCGGTGTTGTTTTCGTAGAACGCCAGACCAAACACGCCGATGCCGTTGGAGTTGGCGTCGATACGGGCCAGAGTCTCGGTGTAGTCGCCGTCGATGTCGACCGCACGGCCGTCTGTGCGCAGGCTGATGCACTGCTTTTCAGCCGCTTTTTTCTTGGCTTTGTCGCTGTCGCCTTCGGCCGCGGCCAGGAAGACGTCAAATGCGCCGGTTGCTTCACAACCTGCCAGAACAACCTTGTCCTCGAACACTTCGCGTGTGCCGTGCTTGGTGCCTGGAACAAACGCCAGAATGTCAGCCGCTGGCAGCGCGCTGTTGAAATCCGCCCACTGGTTGTAAGGGTTTTCGACAACCTTGCCGTCCACAACAACCTTGTCCGACAGCGCCAGGAAGATGTCGCTTGGCTCGAACGCAGAGTAATCTGGCCCGTCGAGCTGCGAGGCAAACACGATGCCGTCATAGCCGATGCGCACTTCGACAATGTCGGTTACGCCGTTTTCGGCACAGGCTTTGATCTCTTTTTCACGGATCCCGCGCGATGCGTTTGCAATGTCGATGGTGTTTTCGCCGACACCTTCACAGAACCGCTTCAGACCGGCAGAGGAGCCACCGGATTCAACAACGGGTGTAGGGAAGTCAAAGTTTTCGCCAAAGGCTTCGGCCACGATGGATGCATAAGGCAGAACAGTGGACGAACCAGCAACCTGAACATTGTCACGCGCAACGGCGGCAGTTGCTGAAACAGCGGCGATGGCCAACGACGAAGCGGCCATTTTCACATAAGACATGTGAGTCTCCTGAGTAGGTATAAATGTGGTCCTCCCCATGAGGACCTTGCGGCCCTACTATGCGGACCACATGTGCCTTTTGTGACGCTTGCGTAACAGGTTTATGACAGTGCCGGATTTGTCTACTCCGCAGGACGCAATGTCGCATCCTCGCCGCCAGCTCTGACCCGCGACCTGTGATCGGATTCACTTTATATGTATTAATTTCAACAAATTAAGCGGAATTCCAAAGATCCCGAAAACCGCCGCCCGCCTATATGGAGTTGTGGAATATTTGTCCACAAAAACACGCAAGCCCCGGCAAAACCCAACAGCTCTCTCTGTCCCGCTATGGAATCACCCGATCTGTGCGACAGTTTCTTGAAACCGGCGTCACAAAACTCCCGATTCCATTCCCCGAACCGGACCAAACCGCACCGATTCCCCGCACGAAACCCCGTCCGCCCGCGTTCAGCGCGGCAATACCACGGTAAACACAGACCCCTGCCCCAGATCGCTCTCGACCCGCAGGCGCCCGCGATGGCGGTTGATGATATGTTTTACAATCGCCAGACCCAGCCCCGTGCCCCCCAGCGCGCGGCTGCGATGTTCGTCGCCCCGGTAAAACCGCTCGGTCAGCCGTGGCAGATGCACCGGATCAATCCCCGGTCCATAGTCAACCACCTGCACCCGCGCCGAGGGCCCCCGCACCGCCGGGTCACGGTCCTGCACGGTCATCATCACATTCACCTGACCGCCCGAGCCGCCATATTTGATCGCATTCTCGATCAGATTGGAAAACACCTGATGCAGCTGATCCGTATCGCCCAGCACAATCACCTCACCCGGCGGATGCGACAGATCAATCGTCACCCCGGCCTGCTCGGCCAGCGGCGTAATCGACCGGACGGTGGACTCCAGCGTCTCGCGCAGATCCACCTGCTCGCGTGGCCGCACCCGTTCATCCCCCTCGACCCGGCTCAGCGACAGCAGATCCGCAATCAACCGGTTCATCCGCGATGCTTCGTCATGCATGATGCCCAGAAACCGCTCCCGCGCCCCGGCATCCTCGCGGGCCGGCCCCCGCAGCGTCTCTATGAACCCGATCAAAGCCGTCAGCGGTGTGCGCAATTCATGGCTGACATTGGCCACAAAATCCCGCCGCATCTTGCCGGCCTGCTGCACATGGGTGACATCCTGAAACGAAACCAGAATCGCCCCCGCCTCAACCGCACCAATCCCCGCAACATAGCGGCAGAACACCTCGAACGTCGTGTCATGCGCGCCATCATTGGACAAATGCTGCACCTTGCGCGGCATCCGGTCCCGCAGCCCGGCCTCAATCGCATCCAACACCGGCGGCTGGCGCAAAATCGTCGCAAAATGGCGCCCGACAATCTGCTGCCCCAACAGGGTCAGCGCCTCGGGATTCGCCGCTACAATGCGCTCGGTCTGATCGACCAGCAGCGCCGGCAGCGGCATGGCATTCAAAAAGGCTTCATTCACTCTGTTTGCCCTGGGCAGAATCACTCAGTCGTTTGATCCAACCTACATTCACGCCCCATGTAACCCACGCGTGACGGTGGCCTCTGCAATCGCGTCAATGAACACGGATTTCAGAGCCTCCGGCTCCTCCAGCCCGACAGAAACCCGGAAAAACCCCTCGGTCATCCCCAGCGCCTGACGCTCTGCCTCGGTCAATGCCCGATGCGACGAAGACGCCGGATGCGACAGCGTCGTGCCCACATCCCCCAAGGTTGGCGCAAAGTTCAACCCCTGCGCCGCCCGGGTAAAAGCATTGGCCGCACCGCGCCCGCCGTCCAGCTCGAAACTCACCATATTGCAGCCCTGCCCGTCCAACAGGCCATCCGCCCGCGCCCGGTCCGGATGGTCCGCGCGCGTCGGATACAACACGCGCCGCACCCCCGGCTGCACCGCCAGCACATCGGCCAGCATCCGCGCCGTCTGCTGGGCGCGATCAAACCGCAGCTCAAAGCTCAGCAACCCCCGCTCGGCCAGCCAACAATCAAACGGGCTGGGCGAAGCACCGGTGGTGACCGAAAACACCCGCATCCGCTGGTTCAATTCCGGGTCGCGCGCAACAGCATAGCCCAGCATCACATCCGAATGCCCCGCCAACAGCTTGGTGATCGAATGGATGACGATATCCGCACCATGTTCGAACGGACGAAAAGACCGGGGCGTGGTAAACGTATTGTCCACCACCAGCAAAACACCCGCCTCCTTGCACAGGGCCGCCAACCCGGTGATATCGGCAATCCGCAGGGTCGGATTGGACACCACCTCGACCAGCACCATCCGCGTTTCCGGCCGCAAGGCCGCCCGCACCGCCTCCACATCACAGGGATCCGCCAAAGAGGTCGCAATGCCCAGACGCGGCAAATCCTCCTTCATCAGGCGCAAGGACCGGCCATACAGCTGATTGCCGCCAATCACATGATCCCCGCTGCCCAACAGGCCCAGCAGAACCGCGCTCACCGCCGCCATCCCCGAGGCCGTCACAACGCCCCCGCTCGCCCCTTCCATCGCATCCAGCCGCGCCGCGACCACATCCGCATTCGGATGCCCCTCGCGCGAATAGGTATAGCCATGCACCTTGCCTTCATACTGCGAATCCAGCGCATCCGGCGTGTCACTGGCATAGACAACCGAAGGCGACAGAGGCGTCACCACAGGCCAGCTGGCACTCTCCGGCAACCCATAAGGGCGCATCAGAGATCCACGCGAGTTGCGGGTCATTCCACTGGCACCAGAGTGTCGCGGAACCGGCGCATGTTTTCCTGATAATGCAACGCACTCAGGGTCAGCCGCTGGATCGCGGCCTCGTCCAGCTGACGCACAACCTTGCCCGGCGCGCCCATCACCAAAGAGCCATCCGGAATAACCTTGCCCTCTGTCACCAGGGCACCGGCCCCGATCAGGCAATTCTTGCCGATCTTGGCCCCGTTCAGCACAATTGCCCCCATACCGATCAGGGAATTGTCCCCGATCGTGCAGCCATGCAGCATCACCTTGTGCCCGATGGTACAGTTTTCGCCAATCGTCAGCGGGTATCCCGCATCAATATGCATGACACAGTTTTCCTGCACGTTCGATCCCTTGCCCACCCGGATCTCTTCGTGATCCGCCCGGATCGTGCACCCGAACCAGACCGAAGCACCCTCTTCGACAACCGTTTTGCCAACCAGATTGGCATCCGGCGCAACCCAGGAGTCCGCGTGAATTTGGGGCGTATGCTCGCCCAATGCATAGATGGTCATAACTGTTCCTCGAATTCGGCCTGTAGAGTTCGCACATGCCCGGTCAGTGCAGGTTGCTGCAACCGGCGTAAACGTGTGGCGGTGATGATGGTTTTCAACTGGTCTTCGGTCTGATCCAGATCCGCGTTCACCAGAACGTAATCATAGCCATCCCAATGGCTGATTTCGTCCCAGCTTTTCTGCATCCGGCGCGCAATCACCTGATCATCATCCTGCGCCCGGGCCACCAGACGCCGGCGCAATTCAGGGATCGACGGCGGCAACAGAAAGATCGACAGCGTGTGCTGCCCCAGGGCCGAGTTGCGGATCTGCTGCGCACCCTGCCAGTCGATGTCAAACAGCACATCCCGCCCCTGCGAAATCGCCTGTTCCACCGGCGCCCGTGGCGAGCCATAGAAATTGCCGAACACATGCGCATGCTCCAGCATCCCCTCGTCAATGACCTGCGCCTTGAACTCCGCCTCCGGGATGAAGTGATAGTCCCTGCCGTCCTCTTCGCCGGGGCGCGCCGCACGTGTGGTGGCCGAGACCGAAAACACGATCTCCGGGTCCCATTGGCGCAACCGCCCCGCCAAGGTCGATTTCCCCGCTCCCGAAGGCGAAGACAAAATGATCAGCAAACCCCGACGGTCGCTCATGCCGCTTTCCTATTCAACGTTTTGAACCTGCTCGCGCATCTGGTCTATCACAGCTTTCAGCTCCAGCCCAATCGCCGTCAGATCCCGGTTCTGCGCCTTCGAACACAGGGTATTGGCCTCGCGGTTGAACTCCTGCGTCATGAAATCCAGCTTGCGCCCCACCGCGCCCCCCGCCGCCAGCAGATCACGCGCCGCCGTGACATGGGTGGTCAGCCGGTCAATCTCCTCGGTGACATCCGCCTTGACCGCGATCATGGCCAGCTCCTGTGCCACCCGGTCCGGGTCCGCCTCCGCCGCGCCCTCCATGACCCGCGCCAGGTTTTCCCGCATCGCTTCGGCCATGGCCGCACGACGGTCCTCGGCGCATTGCGCCGCCTGTTCGGTCAAATCCGCAATCTGATCCAGCTGCCCGGCCAAAACCTGTTCCAACGCCTGCCCCTCATGGGCCCGCATCGCCAGGAAATCCGCCACCACCGGTTTCAGATCCGCCCGCAGCCGCGCCACCAGGGGCGCCACATTGTCTTCGCTCGTCCCGGCCTCCAGCACACCGCGCAACGCCAGGATATCCGTACCGCAGGATAGCGCCAGCGTGATGCCCCGGTCCATCGCCTGCGATTCGACCTCTTCCAACGCCGCCAGCACGCCCCCCAGAACCTCCGCATTCACCTGCAAGGTCGCCACCGCATCCTCGCGCTGCACCCGCAGCCCCAGCGTGACCGACCCGCGCGCCATCGCCGCGCCCAGATCCGCGCGCACGCCCGCCTCCAGCCCCTCCAGCCAATCCGGCACCCGCACCCGCAAATCCAGCCCTCGCGCATTCACGCTGCGCAACTCCCAACTCCAGGACCAGGGCGCAAACTCCCCCCGCGCAGAGGCAAAGGCCGTCATCGAATGAATCATAAACCGTCTCTCTTTCACCGGATCAGAAACCGCGTTCCTAAGCCACACCACCCCGTCAGAGCAAGCCCGGCACGCCCGTCCCATACGTCAAATCAGCAGCAAAAGCACGCCCAACACAAACAAACCCCAGGAACACGGGTCACCAAATTGCCGCCAAACCCGCGCCTCCACCCTACATCCCTTTTTGACGTCATGCCGCGTGGGTTTGCATGGCCCAAAGACGCAATGAAACCCGCAGACCTGCGCCCTCAAGTTAACCATTTGTTAATGTTAACCTTTCAGAAACGACGTTGGTGACCTAAGCCAATACCCAGAACAGGCGCATATGGCTGGTTCATATGTGTTTTGAACGGCCCCCAACCAGGTTCGGAACGGGGCAACACGATCAGAAGGATCTGCCAGAGAGATCTGCCAGAGGGTTAACAATGAGTAAGATGGGTCGCATGTTGGGATTGAAACCATTCGGAAATATCATAGCGATGAAACCGAAACAGGAACCGCACAACACCCGCTCGCTGCTCTGGCAGATGGAGGCCTATTGGCGCGCCCTGCCACGCAGCGGGCCAGTGCCGCGCCGCTCGGATGTTGACCCGCGCGGGGTCGAATCCCTGCTGCGCAACGCGATCATTCTGGAACGGGTCGCGCCGGGCGTCGCCCGGTTTCGCATCGCCGGCCAGCACCTCACCGACCTGACCGGGATGGAAGTGCGCGGCATGCCCCTCACGGCTCTGTTCTCGGCCGCCTCGCGCGCCCCGCTGGGCGCAGCGCTCAGCGAAATGTTCGACCGCCCGGCCATCCTGCACGCCCATCTGACCGGCGCCCCGCATCGCGGCGGCGAAGCGATCAGCGGTCAGATGATGCTGCTGCCGCTCTGCCTCGAAAACGGAGAAGTCTCGCGCGCGATGGGCGCCATCGTCACCAATGCCCAGGCCGAAACGAACCCCTGCCAGCTGCACTCGGCCGCGTTTGACCTGCGCCCATTGCCCACCGAACACGCCGAACCCGGCCAATACCCAATGGCCGACTCCCATAGCACCGATGCCCATAACACCGCCTTCGCCGAAGAGGCCGCCCCCCTGCGGGGTCAGCCCCCCAAACTGCGCATCGTTCATTCAAACGACTAACGGGCGACATGAAAAAGCTGTGCAAAAGCCTCCGCTCCTGCACAGCTTCCTGTTTCAACTCAAGCCGGCAACAGCCAGCCGCCGCCGTCAGACCGCCTCGCGGCTCACCGGCGCGCTGCGCAACGCCGTCAGTTCCTCGGCCACGAGGAAGGCCAGCTCCAGCGCCTGACTCGCATTCATCCGCGGATCACAGGCCGTGTGATAGCGATCGCCCAGATCTTCATCCGTGATCGCCCGCACGCCGCCGGTGCATTCGGTCACATCCTGACCGGTCATCTCGAAATGCACACCGCCCGGGATCGTGCCCTCGGCCTTGTGGATCGCAAAGAAATCCTGAACTTCCTGCAAAATATTGTTGAAGAACCGCGTCTTGTAGCCCGTTGTTGATTTGACCGTATTGCCATGCATCGGATCACAGGACCAAACCACATTGGCGCCTTCTTCCTGCACCGCCTTGATCAGACGCGGCAGGTGATCGCCCACCTTGCCCGCACCAAACCGCGCAATCAGCGTCAACCGACCGGCCTCATTTTCCGGGTTCAGCGCCGCCATCAGCACCTTCAGATCTTCGGCCGAGGTCGACGGTCCGCATTTCAGACCAATCGGATTCTGCACCCCTTTGGCAAACTCCACATGCGCCCCATCCGGCTGACGTGTCCGATCACCGATCCAGATCATATGCCCCGACCCGGCCAGCCAGTCGCCCGAGGTCGTATCAACCCGGCACAGCGCCTCTTCATATTCCAGCAACAGCGCTTCGTGGCTGGTATAGAAATCCACCGTCGAAAACGCATGCGACGCATCCGCATCAATCCCGGCGGCATGCATGAAGTCGATGGAATCCTGAATATGCCCGGCCATATCACGATACCGCTCGGCCCCCGCACCACCGGCAAATCCCAGCGTCCAGGCATGCACCCGGTTCATATCCGCATAGCCACCCGTCGAAAACGCCCGCAACAGGTTCAGCGTCGCCGCTGCCTGAGTATAGGCCTGCAACATCTTGTTTGGATTGGGCAAACGCGCCTCAGGCGTAAAGGGCAGCTCGTTGATGATATCGCCGCGATAACTGGGCAACTCAACCCCATCCACAACCTCGGTCGGCGCGGAACGCGGTTTGGCAAATTGCCCGGCCATCCGGCCCACTTTGACCACAGGCACCTTGGCGCCATAGGTCAGCACCATCGCCATCTGCAACATCACCTTGAATGTGTCGCGGATCGTATCGGCGGAAAACTCCGAAAAACTCTCGGCGCAATCGCCGCCCTGCAACAAAAACGCCTCGCCCCGCGAGACCGCAGCCAGCTGTTCTTTCAGCCGCCGCGCCTCTCCGGCAAACACCAACGGAGGATACTGCCCCAATTGCCCTTCAACCGCACGCAATGCCTCTGCGTCTGTATAGTCGGGCATCTGAACCCGAGGCTTGTTGCGCCAGTCCGTTTTCTGCCAAGTGCTCATGTCAAATCTCCGACCTCAGAATAGATCCCCTATATACAAAAGGTCTGCCTGACTGGCCATACGTGTTTTCCTGCCCCTTGACGCGGACTTGTGACTCTGGAAATGCTGCTATCTACGCTTTGGTCCCCTATTGGGCCAAAGACGCTCTAAGGACCACGAAATGAGTGAAACGCCGCAGATCGTAGAGGTCGACACCGCGGGGAAAAAACCCCGCAGATTCGTCTTTGTCCTGCTCGACAACTTCACCATGCTCTGCTTTTCCTCCGCGATCGAAAGTTTGCGCATCGCAAACCGCATGTCCGGCCAGGACCTGTATTCCTGGACCCTCGCCGGAGAAGGCGGAGACACGGTCACCTGCTCTGCCGGGACCACGTTCAAACTCGACAACGACCTTGGTGACATGAACCGGGACGATACGTTGATGATCTGCGGTGGCATCGACGTGCAGAAATCCACCACCAAACGGCTGCTGGGCTGGCTGCGCCGGGAATCCCGCAAGGGGCTGGCCGTTGCGGGCCTGTGCACAGCCGCGCATACATTGGCCAAGGCCGGCCTGCTGGACGGCAAACGCGCCACCACCCATTGGGAAAACCAGGACAGCTTTGCCGAAGAATTTGACGAGGTCGAGCTGACAAAATCCGTCTTTGTCGTGGATGGCAACCGGATGACAACCGCTGGCGGCACCTCCTCCATCGACCTCATGCTCAAACTCATCGCAGATGACCACGGCGATCAACTGGCCAATGCCGTGGCCGATCAGCTGATCTATACCACCATCCGCACAGACCAGGACACCCAGCGCCTCTCTGTGCCCACCCGCATCGGCGTACGCCACCCAAAGCTCAGCCAGGTCATCCAGATGATGGAGGCCAATATCGAAGAACCCATCAGCCCCTCCATCCTGGCCAGCGACGTGCGCATGTCCACCCGCCAGCTGGAACGGCTGTTCCGCCGCTACCTCAACCGCTCGCCCAAGCGTTATTACATGGAACTGCGCCTGCAAAAGGCCCGCAACCTGCTGCTGCAAACCGATATGAGCGTGATCAATGTGGCGCTGGCCTGTGGCTTTGCCTCACCGTCGCATTTCTCCAAATGCTACCGCTCGCATTACGACACGACCCCATATCGCGAACGCGGCACAAATTCGGCCCGCCTGTCGATCTGATCGGCCTGGCTCTGGCGCGGCGCTCAGCTCTGCGGCAACCGCGCCGCGTGGCCTGCGCGCACGGCCGCCTCACAGGCCGCCGCCAGCGCCTTGCGATCCGGGTGATCGCCAACCGCAATGGGCGGATGATAGGCCACCTCCACCCGCCCCTGCGGCCAGGTCGACAAGACCTGGATCAGATGCCCGCCAAAGCTCATATCGCCCCACCACCCGTAATGGCGCGAATCCTTGCCTCGCGGCGCGTGGTACACCACCGAAACCGGCTGCACCTCGATCGCATCCCGCAGGCTCTCCGCATAGAACGCCGCAAACAATGTGGTGCGAAACGGCAGCACCCGCAGCCCATCGGTCGAGGTGCCCTCCGGAAAGAACAGCACCTTATGCCCGATCAGCAACCGCTGCTGCATCAACTCCGCATGGGCCCGGGCCTGCGTCCTGTCGCGCTCGATAAAAACGGTCCCCGTGGCCCGCGCCAGCCAACCGATGCCCGGCCAGGATCTCACCTCGGCCTTTGATACAAAATACAACCGTTCGCTGGCGTTCAGCGCATAGATATCCAGCCAAGAGCTGTGATTGGCCACCATCGCGCCCCGCGCCCGCATCGGCTGCCCCGTCGCGCGAAACCGCATTCCCAGACACCGGAACGCATTTCGGCACACAAAGCGCGTGACATAAGGCGTCAACGGGCGATGCAACCCGAACAAGGGCCGCTCGATCAGGCGCAGGACCAACAGGACCAACAGCCCCCCAAACACCAGCAAGGCCAACGGCACGGCCCGCAACACCGCCAACACATACCCCACCGGACCCGGCGCTGGCTGGGCGGGGGGCGGTTCACCCTCCCAGGTCAGGCTCATCGCACATCCCGGGCATAGATCCGGCGCTGCCGGTCATTCATGCGCGCAGTATCCAGAACCAGACAAACATCCGTGGTGTTGAACGTGTGATCAATCCAGGCGCCCTCGCCCACAGTGCCCCCCAACCGCAGATAGGCCTTGATCAGGGCAGGCACCTCCAGCATCGCGGCCCGCCGCTCCAGCGCATCGGGCGCAATCAGATCCATGGTCTGAAAATGCTCCGGCCGCGCCCGCACCCGCAGCGCAGAA
The DNA here is from genome assembly GCA_034670145.1 of Marinibacterium sp. Taxonomy (GTDB): domain Bacteria; phylum Pseudomonadota; class Alphaproteobacteria; order Rhodobacterales; family Rhodobacteraceae; genus HXMU1420-2. The sequence continues at coordinate 11,427 of JAXMOA010000016.1, read as the reverse complement.
GGCGCCAGATGGTTGTGATGCAGCATCGACAACGGCCGCGCCAGCGCCGCGATATCCGTGCCATGAAAACTGGCCACACCGAACAGAACCTCGATACCATGCTGCTGAACATAGGCCGCCAACCCGTTCCACAGATGATACATCGCCGCGCCACCGCGATAATCGCGATGCAAACAGGACCGCCCCAGCTCCAACAAGCGCCGGCCCGAGCGGCGCAGCGGCGTCAGATCATATTCATCCTCTGAATAAAACTGCCCGGCGCGCGCGGCCTGCTCGGCCCGCATCAGGCGGTACACGCCGACGATCTGCCCCGTGCCCGTGTCCGTCAGGATCATGTGATCGAAAAACCCGTCAAACCGGTCCCGCTCCAGCCCGGCCACGTGATCCACCATCTCGCCGCCACCGCCCAATTCACGCACAAACACATCGTACCGCAACGCCTGCGCCGCCCTCAGCTCAGCCTCGGTTTCGACCAGTTTTACAGAAAATTCAGGCCCAGAAAGATCCTTGGATATGTCGGGCTGTATCATCAGGGGGCGCATCCATTCTCGGGGGTGCGCAGGAGATAGCCAGTTTCCCCCCCCATTACAAGAATGGGCATTTTGGATAACTCTGCATCTCTTTAGGTTGTGTTAACCATTTTCGAGCCACAATCAGCTATCAAATACCGGAAGTAGTGCAACACGCGAGCCTTCGATGACAACCTTGCCCGCTTCGGGGAAATTCACGGTGACTCGGCCACCAATATTCGACTGGACCTGCCCGACCCCCCAATCCGGCTGGCCGGGGTGTGTGACACGCATGCCAGGGGTCAGGAAAGCATTCAAATCGCTCATGAAACAAAGGGCTCCGAATTTTGAAGAGTGAACAAAAAGAAACAGATCTGGCAACGCTGATCGGATCGCGCATCTGTCACGACCTGATCAGCCCGATTGGTGCAATCTCCAACGGGCTGGAACTTTTGTCCATGTCTGGCGAACCATCCGGGCCAGAATTTGACCTGATCGCCGACAGCGCCGGAAATGCAGGCGCGCGGATCGGCTTTTTCCGCGTGGCCTTTGGCGCGGCCAATGCCCGGCCCATGACCCGGTCAGAGATTTCCGGCATTCTCACCGCGATGACCGCCGGCACCCGTATTCTTGCCGCCTGGCAACCCAGCGAACCACAATCGCGCAGCGCTGTGCGCCTGGCCTTTCTGGCCTATCAATGCTGCGAAAGCGCCCTGCCCTATGGCGGCACGATCACCGTGACCAATCACGACCAATGGGAGGTGACCGCCCAGGCCGATACGATCAATATCGACCGCCCGCTTTGGGACGATCTCGCCAATGGGAAACCCCCGGCTACACCTGCGGCGGCCACGGTTCAATTTGCCCTGCTGCCCGTGCTCGCCCAGGAGGATGGGCGCGCCCTGTCGGTGAACCTGACGCAAAACAGTGTCACGATCCGCTTTTAGGATCAGGGGCGCAGCGTCCCATTGCCGCGCACCTGATATTTGAAACTGGTCAGCTGCGCCGCGCCCACGGGGCCGCGCGCGTGCATCTTGCCGGTTGCGATGCCAATCTCGGCGCCCATGCCGAACTCGCCACCATCCGCAAACTGGGTCGAGGCATTGTGCAGCAGGATCGCGCTGTCCAGCCGCTCAAAGAAATGCGCAGCGGTTGCCTCGTCCCCGGTCACGATGCAATCGGTATGGTTGGAGCCATATTGGCGAATATGCGCAATCGCCTCATCCACCCCGTCCACCAGTTTGGCGGCGATGATCATGTCAAGAAACTCACAGCCGAAATCCTCGGGCGACGCGGGCACAGTGCCGTCGATCCTGGCCAGCTCGCCGTCCGCGCGCACCTCGACACCGGCAGCGACCAGCGCCTGCACGATGGTGGGGCCGTGTTCGGTGTAGAACCGCCAGTCAATCAACAGGCATTCCGCCGCGCCGCAGATCCCGGTGCGCCGGGTCTTGGCATTCAGGATGATTTCTGTCGCCATCACCGGATCGGCCTGCGCGCCCACATAGACGTGGCAGATCCCTTCCAGATGTGCAAAGACCGGCACCCGCGCCTCGCGCTGCACCAATCCGACCAGCCCCTTGCCCCCGCGTGGCACGATCACATCAACCGTATCGGTCATGGTCAAAAGCTCGGACACAGCCGCCCGGTCCCGCGTCGGGACCCGCAGAATTGCATCTTCGGGCAGGTTTGCCCCGCGCAACCCGTCCAGCAGGCAGGCATGGATCACCCCCGCGGAATGAAAGCTCTCGGACCCGCCGCGCAGAATGACCGCATTGCCCGATTTCAGGCAAAGCGCGCCAGCATCCGCCGTCACATTGGGCCGGCTTTCATAGATCACGCCAATCACTCCCAGCGGCGTGCGCACGCGCTGAATGTTCAAACCGCTGGGCATGTCCCATTCGGCGATCACCTCTCCGACCGGGTCGGTCTGCTCGGCCACGGCACGCAGGCCGTCCACCATACCCCGGATGCGGTCTTCGTCCAGCATCAGCCGGTCCATCATCGCGTTGCTCAGACCTTTGTCGCGTCCAAAATCCAGATCCAGCGCATTGGCGGCGATGATTTCCTCGCGCCGCGCCCAGACGGCTTCGGCGGCGCCAATCAGGGCGGCGTGTTTGCGTTCAGCCGTGGCAAAAGCCAGCTGCGCTGCCGCGGCCTTGGCCCGGGCGCCCAGATCCGCCATCAGGCCGGGAATTGTGTCGAGGTCGTTCATCCGATGCCTTCCTATCTGTGACCGCGCGTGCGCGGCGCGGTTGGAATTTGAGTATTTGGACCAAAAAGAAGTGTCAGAGTGCCATATCGTCCCGATGGATCAAAGCGGCGCGGCCAGGATAGCCCAGAACCTCTTCGATCTCCGAAGTGTGATGGCCGCGAATGGCCAGCGCCTCTTGCGAGGTATAGCGGCTGAGCCCCTGGCCCAGTTGCGACCGGTCCGGGCCCAGGATTTCCACCGGGTCGCCGCGGCCGAACTGCCCCACCACCTCGGTCACACCGGCGGGCAGCAGGCTCTTGCCCGTGCCCAGGGCGTGCGCGGCGCCCGAGTCGATGCGGATTTCTCCGCGCGGCTTCATCGCAGCGATCCAGCGCTTGCGCGCGGCCTGCGGGTCCAGCTGGGCCGTGAACCATGTGGTCGGCGCGCCCTCGTCCAGGGCCTTGAGCGGGTTCAGCGGCGATCCCTCGCTGATTGCCATCCGGCAGCCTGCCGATGTCGCCATCCTGGCGGCCATCAGCTTGGTCTTCATGCCACCCTTGGACAGGCCCGACCCGGCGTCCCCGGCCATCGCCTCGATTTCGGGCGTGATCCGCTCGATCACATCGAACCGGCGCGCGGTCGGGTCCTCGGCCGGGTTGGCGCTGTAAAACCCATCCACATCCGACAACAGGACCAGGCAATCCGCCCCCACCGTCACCGCAACGCGCGCCGCCAGCCGGTCATTGTCGCCATAGCGGATTTCATCCGTGGCAACGGTGTCATTCTCGTTCACGATCGGCACCACACCCAGACCCAGCAAAGTGCCCAGCGTCGCCCGGCTGTTGAGATAGCGGCGCCGGTCCTCGCTGTCTTCCAGCGTCACCAGCACCTGCGCGGTGGTGATCCCATGGGGCGCCAGCGCATCCTCATAGGCGCGCGCCAGGCGGATCTGCCCGACAGCCGCCGCCGCCTGAGACTGCTCCAGCGCCAGATCCGCCGCTGGCAACCCCAGCACCCCCCGCCCCAGCGCGATCGAGCCCGAAGACACCAGGATCACATCCGTCCCGCGCGCCTTGAGCATGGCAACATCCGCCGCCAGGGAATGCAGCCAGTCCGAGCGCAACGCGCCGCTTGTCTTATCCACCAGGAGCGCCGAGCCGATCTTGACCACCAGCCGGCGCAGATCGCTCAGGGTTGCCAAGGCGCCTGCTCCTCTGGGGTCGTGCGGCGTATGCGGTCGTCTGAAATCTCGCTGCGCAAGGCGCGCAAGACATCGACAACACCCTCGCGGCTGACCCCTGACATCGTCATCACCGGCCCGGCCTCTGCCTCCAGCGCGGCGCGGGCCTCGTTGCGTTCTTCTTCGCTCAGCGCGTCCACTTTGTTCAGCACCGTCACCCGCGGTTTGGTCGCCAGATCGCCGCCATAGGCCTCCAGCTCGTTGATGATGGTGCGATAGTCGCCAGCCACATCCTGCGACGTGCCATCAACCAGATGCAACAGAACCGAGCAGCGCTCCACATGGCCCAGAAACCGGTCGCCAATCCCACGCCCCTCATGGGCGCCCTGGATCAGACCGGGAATATCCGCTATCACAAATTCCGCCGAATCCACCCCCACAACGCCCAGATTGGGATGCAGCGTGGTAAATGGATATTCCGCAATTTTGGGCCGCGCATTCGAGGTGGCCGCCAGAAAGGTCGACTTGCCCGCGTTCGGCATGCCCAGCAACCCCGCATCGGCAATCAGCTTGAGCCGCAGCCACAGCGTCCGCTCGACGCCTTCCTGCCCCGGATTGGCCCGCCGCGGCGCCTGGTTGGTCGACGATTTGAAATGCAGATTGCCAAACCCGCCGTTGCCACCGCGCGCCAGTTCAACCCGGTCCCCCAGGGTCGACAGATCCGCGATCAGAACCTCCTGATCCTCATCCAGAATCTCGGTCCCGACAGGCACCCGCAGGTGAATATCCGCCCCGTCATGTCCCGTCCGTTGCTGGCCCATTCCGGGGCGGCCATTATCGGCAAAGAAATGCTGCTGGTAGCGGAAATCAATCAGCGTGTTCAACCCGTCCACAGCCTCGACATAGACCGAACCGCCCTTGCCGCCATTGCCCCCGTCCGGGCCGCCGTATTCGATGTATTTCTCACGCCGAAAGCTGACGCATCCCGCGCCTCCTCCGCCCGAGCGGATGTAAACTTTGGTCAAGTCGAGGAATTTCATACCGTCACATGTCCAAAGAGCGATACGCTCTCCGGCCTCTCTCAGTCATTTGCTCATGGGCCCGCCGCCCAAATCAGTGCCTGTTCCTGTGCCATACGTCGCGGGGCAAATGCACGCGCACAATCGGAAGTTCCTTGTTCAAATAGTTGACCCGCCGCTGAACTACCACGCCTGTACGGGCAAAGCCCAGCTTGCGCAGTACATTTTCCGACGCCTCATTCCCGTCAACCCAGCCGCTTTCGATCTCTTTCGCGCCAGAGCGAAAGAACGCATCAACCATCGCGCCCGCAGCCTCGGTCATATATCCATGCCCATGCGCGTCAACACACAACCAATAGCCCAGCTCATCCGCCGCCGCCCGCTGCGGATCCATCTCGGCCGCATTCCCGACCGAAACAACCCCCACCGCAGCCCCATCCGCCTGAATGACCCGAAACCAGGGGTTCGCCGCATATTTGGCAATAAACCCCTCTGCATCGGCCAAACGATACGGATGCGGCGGGCTGGTCAGCCAGCGTTGCACCGCCGGGTTCGACACCTCGCGCGCAATCCAGCCCGCGTCAGAGCCCTGCAAGGCGCGCAGCGTCAATCGCTCTGTCGTGATCATCGCTCACTCCAACCGTTTGGAATAGGTCCAGGTCGGCACATTCGCATCCCGCGCCACCGAAAACGTCTCCGCATCGCCCAGATATTCAAACCCGCAATGGATCAGCACCCGCGCCGAGGCCGGGTTATCCTGAAAAACCGAGGCGAACATCACCTTGCTGCCCTGCGGATTGGCCTGAACCAAGGCCATCAACGCCTCCGACGCCAGCCCGGTGTTCCAAAACGGAGGCGCAACCCAATACCCAACCTCGGATTGGTCGCGGTCCAATGCCTTGAGGCTGATCAAACCCTTCAGTTCAGGCAGGTCCGACGTCGTGCCATCAATCGCCCAGATATCCTCGCTGCGCTCTTCGCCCATCGCGCGGGCCACAAACGCCTCGGTCACACCCGGCGGCAAAGGATGCGGGATCGACGCGGTCATCCGCGCCACCCGCTCGTCGCTGGCATAATGCTCGATCAGGCCCATATCGGACAAACGCAGCGCACGCAGGGTAAACCGTTCCGCCTCGATCACGGGTTGATTGGTGCTCGTTTCCAGTTTCATGACGGCGTTCCTCCTCCAAACAGCACAAACATCACGGACAGGACGGTCAAACCCGCCAAGGTCCACATCAAGTAAGGTTCCATACGCGTTCCGGCAACCACACGGGCGATCCGGTCTCCGGCAAAGGTCCAGATCGGGTGAAAAACCAACTGGCACAGCATCAAAACCGCCGCCACACTGGCCGTCGCCGTCAAGACCGGCGTGCCAACCGCAACAAAATTGGTAAAGCCCGCCACGATCATCGCCCAGGCCTTGGGGTTCAGCGGATGCACGATCAGACCCGCCCGAAACCCCGGCGGCCGATCCGTCGCCTGCCCCGGGCTCAACCGCAGATTGGCCACCTTCCAGGCCAGCCAGATGATATAACCGGCAGAAATGTATTTCAGCGCCATGAACAGCCAGGGCACCCGATCCGCCAGTTCCATCAGGCCAAAGCCGATGGGCCAGATGATCAGTTGCTTGCCCAGCACCACGCCAAACATGAACGGCAAGGCCGCGCGAAACCCATAGCGCGCCCCGGCCGCCAGCATGGCCATATTGGCCGGGCCCGGCGTGCCGACCTGGCTGGCGGCAAAGACCGCCAATGTGCCAAATGCAACGCTCATGAGACAAACTCCGTCGCCAGCAATCCCATGATCAGATCATCATGCCAGACCCCTGCAATCAGCGCCGCCTGACGCGCGCGCCCCTCCTGAACAAAGCCCAGCTTGTGATAAGACGCAATCGCACGCGCATTGAACGCCAGCACCCGCAAGGACAAGCGATGCAGCGCCAGCGCCCCAAAGGCATGGGCCAACAACAGCCGCATCGCCTCGGTGCCCAGCCCCTGATCCAGTTTGTCCGGGTCCAGAATACCCACCGCCAATTGTCCATTGTGGTCCGCATGGTTCAGCGAATGCAGCCGAACCGCCCCCAACAGGCGGCCATCGACCTCGATGATCCAGGCCAGCGGCGCTGCCATCTGCGCCTCAACCCAGGCCTCTGCCGCCTCAGGCGTCAGCGCCCGCGTCTGGGCCGGATCAGCGCCAAACATGCGGTTGATTTCAGGCGAATTGCCCAGGGCAAACCGCCCGGCCACATCCTGCGCACGCGGCGCGCGCAGCGTCACCCGGTTGCCGCGAAAGGTCGGGCGCGCTGTCCTGCGCGCCATCGGTGGTGCCGAGGGGCGCTCTTGCGGGCATATGGTCAACTGATCGGTCATGCCCTGTCCCTTCGTGACCCGCTGGCGTCCAGCGCCGCCCCGCGCCCACCCGCGCCATGCGTCAGCCCGCCGCCGACCCCGGCGCGCTTTTGGACCACCGGTTTACAACCGCCCCAGACCACCTGCACCGCCAGTCCAATCGCCGTCAGGCCAATCGCCCTCAGCGCATATGCCCGCACGCGGCCATATTCAAAACCCAGTACATTCCGGTGGTTGTCAGCAATCGTAAACATCAGACTAGTCCATTCTTCCTCTAAAGGTTGATGCGCTCTGTCGCGCTGGTTTGGACCGGCCCCCGTTTCTGAAATCTGAAACGAAAAGGGGACCGGCGGTATGCGCCGATCCCCTTGGTTTTCTAACCTGTTCAGGTTCGGCTATTCGGCGGCCTCCGCGACCGGAAGCACCGAAATAAACGTGCGGCCCTTCAGGCCTTTGTGGAATTTGACCGCGCCTTGCTCGGTCGCAAAGATGGTGTGATCCTTGCCAATACCCACGCCTTCACCCGGCCAAAACTTGGTGCCGCGCTGACGCACGATGATATTGCCCGGAATAGCGGCCTGACCGCCATACAGCTTCACGCCCAAGCGACGTCCAGCGGAGTCGCGACCGTTGCGGGAGGAGCCGCCTGCTTTTTTATGTGCCATCGGTGTTCTCCTTAGCCTTTGATCAGCTCTTTGGCCTGTTCGATCCAGCCTTCACGCTCGATCCGGCCTTTGAACGACAGTTTCTCGTCGAATTCAGCAACGTCCGCTTCGGTCCACGCAGCGATCTGCGCAAACGAGGTGACGCCACCCGCATGCAGCTTCTTCTCCAGCGCGGGGCCAACACCTGACAGTTTCTTCAGGTCGTCGCTGCCCGCCGCAGGGGCCTCAGCCGCCGCAGGCGCTGCCGCAGCCGCAGGAGCCGCCGCTGCCGGGGCAGCCTTTGGCGCACCAGAAACAGAACCCGCACCAATCGCCGCCTTCACACCGGTTGCATCCGCGCCCGAGGCCAGGATGTCGGTGATCTTGACCAGCGTCAGCTTCTGACGGTGACCCTTGGTGCGCTTGGACGAATGCTTCCGCCGACGCTTCACAAAGTGGATCAGCTTCTCGCCCTTGATCTGGTCGACAACCTCGGCCTGCACGGCCGCGCCTTCCACCATCGGAGCGCCAACAACGGTGGTTTCACCGCCCAGCATCAGCACATCGTTGAATTGAATCTTTTCACCCGCATCTGCAGCCAATTTTTCAACCTGAAGCGTATCGCCCGACTGAACCTTGTACTGCTTGCCGCCGGTCTTGAGGACCGCAAACATCGCGTCTTCCTTTTTCTATCGCGTCCTGGGGTCCCCCGGTATCCTGGATCACCCAGGGCGGAGCGTTTTCGGCCCGAACGGGCCACCGCGAACTGCGCGCTTTTCAAAGCGAGAGTGTCTAAATAATAACGAAACCCAGCACGGAATCCCGGCCAGGCCTGGGCGGCTTATCATCCACAGGGCGCGGACTGTCAACCGCTTTGTCACGGCCCACGCACCGGCCCTCTGCATGGCCCGCTACCTCGCCCCGCTACAAATCCGCAGCGTCGCTGGACCGCGCCACCAATCGCCCCAGCCGGTAAAAGATGTCGTCATACATGCCGTCAAACGCCTTGAACATCGCGTTGTTGAACATCTGACCACTGTCACTCAGCGAAAACACGATGTTGGCCTGCTGCTCCTCAACGCTCAGCGGCTGATAGGCCATCAGGTGAAAACTCATCGCCCATTCCTCGGTATCGCGCACCAGCGCCTCCCGATCCGCCAGCATCCCCGCCAGATAGGATTCGTCATCCCCCGCCAGATAGCCGCCATCCACCAGCCCCCGGTACATATTGTACTCGGACGAATGCGTCCCCTTCACATTCCGCGCCACCAGATCATTGGCCGCCACATATTCCGAAACCAGCTGGCGCCGCGCATCATCCTGCGGCAGCGCGTCCAACACCTCTACCGCGAAATCCTGCACATCCTCATCATCAAAGGCAACGCGCGCCGAAATCTCCAGCCCGATGATCCGCTGCCCCAGATCCGAACCAAAGAACGCCACGCTCTGCGTCACCGCATCGTCGGTCATATGCGCCGCCATCGTGGCCTTGAACAGATCGGTCATCGCCTCCGCGTCAAAGATCGCCTCGACCTGCTGCGAGAAGTAAGCGCCGCCCTCGCCGCCCAGAAACCCGTCATTCAACTGCTGCCCATGCTCCAGACCCTCCCGGCCCAGAATCTCCATCACATCCGCCAGCCGCAGCGCCTCGACCAGGGCATCAAACTCCGCGTCATCCCCCGCGGACCCGGCCCAGACCGCCCCCCCACAGACCGGCCCCACCAGCAAAGACGCCGATACGACAACACCAGCCGCAAACCGGGCTGTCCGGCCCACAGGCCTCATATATCCTGCTCCGGCTTCAAACCGGCCATCTCGACCGCCAGCGCCTCGAACCGGTTCGCCAGGATCTCGAATTGCACCGCATTCATCAACTCATAAACCGACTGCATCTGAGGCGTCTCCAACGCCGCGACATAGGCCTCCAGATCCGCATCAGAAAACCCCTGATAGGTATAGGCGCTGCCGGCCAGACCGTTTTGCAACATGGCCCGGCGCAAATCACCCTCCCGGCTCTGCAAAAAGGCGCGCAGCTCTCCCTCGTCCATCTTCAGGTCGACCACCCCGGCCCCGCTGGCCGCCAACAGAAACCGCAGCTGGATCTCCTGAAACGCCCGCACCCCCTGCCCCGAACTGTCAATCGCCCGGCTCATCTGCCGCAAAATCTCGACCCGTTTGGACCCGTTCGCAACCATCTCGGCCACCAACGCCTTTCCGCTTTCGATCTTGCCGTCATCCTCCATCATATGAGACGCATTCTCCGCCTCCACCAGCCGCTGCCCCAGATCCGACGCATAAAACGCTGCCGCATGCGACAGGTTTTCCTCGCTCAACAACTCCGCCAGGAAATCCGCAGCCATCGCGCGCATGATCTGCGGATCAAACACCTTGTCCGCCATCCGCGTCCACTGGCTGCCAAAGTCGCCCTTCTCCACGCCCAGCATGGTTGGCGCCATCGAGGCCGACAGCCGCAAACTGTCCAACGCCACATCGAACCCGGTCACAGACAAAAACGCCGCCACCTTGTCCCGATCCGCCGCCCGAACCGAGGGAACAGCCGTTAAAAACAAACAGATCGCCGCCACAAGGACAGCCCGAAAATGCAAAAAAGACGTATGTTTCATGCCCTAAATCTGGGGCCTTTTGGGTCAACTGGCAATACTATTTCCACAAACTGCCATTTCGACGCAAATCGGTGCTTGAATGCCCGGCAGTTCCCATTTAAACGCAGCCTCCAGATCCCCGCGGAGAGGTGCCGGAGTGGTCGAACGGGGCGGTCTCGAAAACCGTTGTGGGTGCAAGCCCACCCAGGGTTCGAATCCCTGTCTCTCCGCCATTTACATTTGATTTCATTTTTTTTCGGAAGCCAGTCAATCGCCCCATGCTTCGGGATTGGGTTCAATACGGACGAATGACGGTTTTAGCTCACGAAGACATGAAAACCTAGGCCGTTCGTGACAGCATGAGTTCGACCACAGCCGCGAATTTCGGGTCAGGGGAAGCAACTTGGTAGGTGCGCGGTGGGCCGCTGCGTTTGGAAATCGTGAAGCCGTCAATCAACAGCTCTACGTCTGCCACCTGCGTCCATGTGATGCGTTCGTTCTTTTCGCCGCCCTCAAAGACCACAGCTTTATCGGTGACTATGAGTCTACCGTGTGCGGTTGCTTGCCAAGACTTTTCTGTGCGAATGCTGCCAGAACCGACGCGATAGCGAACCCCCTTCACAATTGGAATCGATACTGACGTTCCGGCGGCCTTGTAGCGGCCTGTGCTTTTCATTTCCATTCGGGTTGCGCCGTCTTGCACCGCAAGCAAGTTCTCTTTTGCGACAGGTCGATACCCATATTCGGCTGCGCTCAATACTGGCATAGATGCGGTCTCAGAACTGGTCATAAGGCTTTGCTTAGGGTCAGGATGCATTGATTTCCGTTGTTCTGCGTGATTCATGGCTCCGAAAACGGAGCGGTGACATGAGCAATCTTTTCTGGCTGAGCGACATGCAGATGGCCAAGCTGGAACCCTTTTTCCCG
>JAXMOA010000015.1:0-170635 GCA_034670145.1 Marinibacterium sp. | reverse complement strand
CTTCAACAAGATCAAGAACTACCGCGCGATTGCAACCCGATACGACAAACGCGACGACAACTTCCTCGCCTCGGTCCAACTCGCTTCTATCCGCATCTGGTTGCGGAGTTATGAGTCGGTGGCCTAGAGGCCCTGTCGCGACAAGCCAGACACATCCGGTCAATCCAGATCCGGGCCACAACACAGGCCGCTATCACCTCCGTCGCAGGTTCTGCCAGACTCCAGCCAGATCTTCCCGCCCGCCCCGGCTCTTCGATCCGGCAGCCCTCAAACCCAACGCCGCGCGGCGCATTGTCAGCAGCCCAACCTCAAATTCTCCTTCTCAAACTCTCCATTTTCGAGCCCCACGTCTCAATTCCCGCGCGACAATCCCTCCTTTCATTCTCATTTGCCGGGTTGATCATCCGCACTCAAATCGTCCTGCCCCAAACCCGCCAATTCCGAGATATGCTTCAACGCCGCCTCCTGATCCATCAGGTCCAGGGCCACATCCTCCGCCTCCGGCTCTGGCTTGCGTGGCGGTTCCTCCGCAGGTTCCGGAGTCAGGGTCAATTCCACCGTGTCAGGCTCCGGCGCCTGCGGCTCTATAAAATCAGGGTCGGGTATCGAGGTCTCATTGACCCGAACCGCCCGCAATCCATCGACCCGGCCCAGCCGTCCCACACCGATCGACTGCCCCGAAACCGTCAAAAGCTCGGTCCGGTCCAGCCGATAAGCCGGCAGCGGCAGCACATCGCCCGGCTGCATCCGCGCCAATTCGCCCAGCGCCACGGGCATCCGGCACATGATGGCATTCAACCGAACAGACGCTCCCAGCGCCGCATCCCCCAACGTGCGCCGCCCCGTCGCGGTCTCCTCCGCTGCCACTTCTGCAGGGGTCGCATCGGGCAGGATCACGGCCAGCCGGCTCTGCGCGGTCCCGGCGCCAATATCCAGCGTCAGTTCAACCGCGCGAAACTGCTCCCCATCCAACGCGAGGGCCATGCTCTGCCCATCCTGCGCCCGGGCGCCAAACCCGTGCCCGGACAAGGCATCCCGATCCTCGGCCAGACCCGATAGGGCAGCGGCCCGTTTCAGCACCTCTTCCACAACCGGCGCACAAAGCGCGGCATCCGTATCGGTAAACTCCCGCGCGGCCCCCTCCGAAGGCAGCAACATACCGATGGTCTGCTGCTGCACCAACGCCCGCACCAGATCCGGGCCCAACGCAACCGCCCCCGAGATCCCGGCCTCGCCCTCCAGAAACAGCAGCAGATGGTCATCGCGCAGCACGGGCACCAATGCCTCTGGCGGCTGCACGTCATGGGTGCCCCCGATCGTATCGATCCTCAGCCCCAGCCGATCCCGCGAAACACGCGCCATCGCCAACCGCAAAGCGCGCAGGATCGGGCGGGTCACATCCCCTGGCGCTGCGGCACGATCGTGCATTTTCTTGCGGAGTATTGAAACGTCGTCGCTGTTTTCCATGGCCTTGCCTACGGCAGTCTACTGCCCAAACGGGTCTTGCCCGGTATAGGCCACGTCAGGTTACCAATGCCTTTACAACCCGGCACTCAATTCGCGCTATCCGCCCCCAAACGGACCCGAAATGCGCCGCCGCCCCGGCCGCCCAGATAGATCATGTCGCCGCCCAGCCGCTGCAGGATCTCCCGGCAAATCGCCAGCCCCAACCCCGCCCCGCCAGCCTTATCCGTACTCACCCGCGCGAATTTCTCAAAAACAGTCGCCCGCGCCTCGGGCGGGATCCCGCTGCCGTTGTCGACAAAATCCATCACAAACCGCCCCCCGGCCTGCGAAACCGTGATCACCAGCTCCGGGTCCTGCGCATCACAGTATTTCTGCGCATTACTGATAATATTGATAAAAACCTGCGTCAGCCGGTCCAGATCGGTCCGGATCAAGGCCCCCTCACCCTTGCCCCCAGGCGCGACCCGACGCACCCGAATCGGCTGATCCTGCCCGGTCAGAGCGGTCGAAACAGCCAGATCCAACAGATCCCCGATCCGCCCCTCGGTCAGGTTCAAACTGACCTTGCCACTCTCCAACACGCTCAGATCCAGCAAATCATCCAGCAACCGCGTCAACCGCTGCGCCTCGTCATGGATGATCCGCGCAAACCGCTCCTGCTCGGCCCCGGGCAAATCATCCGCCTCCCGCATCAGCTCTGAAAACGCCCGGATCGAGGTCATGGGCGTGCGCAGCTCATGGCTGACCTGGCTCAGAAACGCGTCCTTCTGCTCGGACAATTGCGTCAGCATCTGGTTCGCCTCGCGCAACTGCCGCGCGGTCCGGCTCAGCTCCGCCGACTGCGCCTCCAACCGGCTGGAATACTCCATCAACTCCGCCGATTCATCCGCCACCGCCAGCAGATCCTCAACCGAGACCGAAGACCGCCCCACAATCTGCCCGATCATCGCATGCGCCGTCGCCGTCCCGACCGACCCGGCCAACTCGCGCTCCACAAACTCCAGAAACGCAGGAGTCGGCTCGGGCATGGCCTCGGCCAACCCCTGCTGACGCGCCCCCTGATTGAACAAGGCCTGCGCCTGCTCGGCCCCCATGATGCGCTGCACCATGATCATCAGATCTTCAACCTGCGCATAAGTCCCCGCCCACTCCCGGGGCGAGGCCGAATGGTCAAACACATTCACAAACTGCGCGCCCTGCAACCGCTCCAGCGGACCGGGAAAAGTGCCCAGCGACACCACACAGAACACCGCCGAATTCAGGAACAAACTCCACACCACCGAATGCACGATAGGGTCCAGACCATCCATGCCAAACAAGGCCTGCGGACGCAGCCACGACAGACCCAAGGGGCCATATTCCAACACCCCCGCCGTCAGAATGCCGCTGCCGGTCTCGGGCAGTAACAACGTGTAAACCCAGACAAAAAACCCAACCAAAACACCACCGACCGCACCCGCCCGCGTCGCCCCGCGCCAATACAGCCCCCCCACCAGCGCCGGCAGAATCTGCGCAATCCCCGCAAAGGCAATCAACCCGATCGCCGCCAGCGCCGCCCCGCCGCCAGAGACCAGAAAATAGGTATAGCCCAGCGCCATGATCCCCGCGATCGCCAACCGCCGCGACATCAGCGCGATGCTCCGCACATCCCCCGAAACCGAGGCCCCATCCCCCCGCCGCGACAGCCAGATCGGCATCACGATATGGTTCGACACCATCGTCGACAGGGCCATCGCCGCCACAATCACCATCGAGGTCGCCGACGAAAACCCGCCCAAAAAGGCAAACACCGCCAAACCGTCACGGCCCTCGCTCAACGGCAGGGTCAATACGAACAGATCCGGGTTCGACCCGGCCGGCAAATTGCCCAGCCCCACAACCGCAATCGGCACCACAAACAGGCTCATCGCCGCCAGATACAGGGGAAACGCCCACCCGGCCGTCTGCAAATGACGCTCGTCATCATTCTCGACCACCATCACCTGAAACATGCGCGGCAAACAGATAAAGGCCGCCGCCGCCAGAAACATGATCGTCGTCCAACGCGACCCGTTGACCTGCCAGACACCAATCTCGGAGGCATCAATACGCGCCAGCGTATCCGCTATCCCGCCGCCGATGCCCCAGACCACAAATATCCCGACCGCCAGCAAGGCAATCAATTTGACCACAGCCTCCAACGCCACCGCCGTCACTACGCCGGGATGGCGCTCATTCGCATCCAGATTGCGCGTGCCGAACAGAATGGCAAAGATGGCCAGCCCCGTGGCCGCCCAAAAGGCCGTGGTGCTGGGGCTGCCCTGCCCGGCCTCTTCGACAAACGCACCAAAAGAAAGCGTGATGGATTGCAACTGCAACGCAATATAAGGCGTGATCGCAATCACCGACAAAACCGTCACCAGCACCGCCAGCATGTTCGACTTGCCATAGCGCGCCGACAACAGATCCGCGATCGAGGTGACCCGCTGGCTGCGCCCGATCCGCACCAGCTTGCGCACGCCCCACCACCAGCCGATCATCACCAGCGTCGGCCCCAGATAGATGGTGATAAACTCCAGCCCCGAACGCGCCGCATAGCCAACCGCGCCATAAAACGTCCAGGCCGTGCAATAGATTGACAGGGACAGCGTATAAATCAAAGGCGAACGCAGCCAGCGGTTGCGCCCCGTGGCCGCCAGCCGCTCGGCCACAAAGGCGACCAAAAACAAAAAGGCCACATAGGCCAGACAGACCAGAACCAGCAGGTTGAAGGACGCCATCACGACCGCCCCGAAGCCCCCGTTTCCAGAGCCCCGGTCTCCGGGCCTCCCGCGTCCGGTTCCCGGTCAACCGCCTGACCGGCCCGGGCCCGCTGTGCTTGCGCAGCCCCAGGCCTGGCCTCGCCGGACGCCGCCACACCCGCACCATCCGGCGCGCGTTCTTCGGCCCAGCCCCGCACCAGCCGGCCAAACAGCACAGCCCCCAGGATCAGGGTAAACCAGGCGCCAAACAGATAAACAATCGCGCCAGAGGTCGACACCGGTTCAACCCCGGGCGCGGCCTCTTGCGGCACCGACCACAAGGTCGGCGCGCAGAACAACAACCCTCCGAAAACCGGCAGCAAGAACGCCGCATCCGCCATCCGCCGCCGCCGATAACTCGGCCGTTCCAGAAACAACGGTCGCGGCGTCTTTTCCACCACCGGCATGTCAGGCCCCGCCGGCCCGATCAGCCTCAGTCTCCTGGCGCGTCAGCGCGTCCTGCGGCTGCGTGCCGTGATCCGACAAAGCCACCAGATCCCGCACCGCCGTCAGCACCTCCATGTTCGAAAACGGTTTGGTCATGAACCGGCTGACCCCGGCCTTTTCCGCCATATCCCGGTCCTTGCTCTGACCGCGCGCCGTCAGCATCAACACCGGCAAGGCCTCGAACTCATCCAGAGCCCGCAACTCGCGCAGGATCTCCAGACCGCTCTTGCCCGGCAGCATCAAATCCAGAATCAACAGATCCGGCCGCACCTCGCGGATCACATCCAACGCGTCACCGCCATCGCGGTGACACGCCACGGACCACCCCTCGCGCGTCAACAGAAACCGGATCGCCTCCACAATGTTTGGCTCGTCTTCAACGAGCAGAACCTGCCGGTTCGTCATCCAATTCTCCCCCTCCCCCGTTGTCCGGGGCCTGACCGAGAGTAATCGTCCCGGCCCGATCCTGTCAAAACCTTAGCTGACAAAACCAACCTTCTCTCCGTTTATCCCCCGCTTTTCTCCTCAATCCCCGTATACTATCGCAAAATCGACGGCTCCCGCCGCGCATGACACCCCTCGCGCGGACAGATCCGACAGCTCACCCCCACCGGCTCCGCCGCTTCGCCATCACTGGCCGCAGGGCCCGTGACCGGCAAAATCAACATGGTCGAGCGATACACCGGATCGCGATCAAACGCCGGCGGACCAATCGGCTCGCTGATGGCAATACAGTCAAACCGGGCGCCATCCTGCCCGGGCTGCGCCACCCGCCGCCGGATCGGCGTCATCGGACGGCTCAACGCGCCAAAGATCGGCCACAGCGGGCAACTGTCCCCAAACCGGGGCAAGGCAAACCCCTCCACCGCCTTGCGAAACACAATACTGCCCGAGGCATCACAGATCACCAACCCGACCTCGCCCCCCACCGCCTCGGGTGGCATCGCCGCCAGACGCCGCAGCACAACCGCCAGGCTCACCCCGAACCGCGCCATCAACGCCAAAGGATCGCGCCCCTCCCGCGCCAGAACCCGCGCCACCTCGGTCAAAGGCATCGCCGCCGCATCCGCCACATACTGGCGCAGGATCTCCGCCGTAATCTGACGCGCCGCGCCCGAGCTTAACCCCTCCCCCTGCGCCGCCATCTGCTCCGGGTCCCCCGGCACAGCACCCGCCTCCGCCTCCAACTCCGGAAAATGCGCCCCATGCGCTGCCAGAAACGCCTCCGCCTCCTCCTGAGGCACCGCATGAGACGCATCCTCCACCCGATGCATATCCAGATAAGCCACCAATGCCTTGGAGCTTTGCGCCAACCGCCGGCTGTCCTCGTCCAGATTGCGATGAAACCGGTCCCGCCACTGCGCCGTCAAATCCCCGGTCTCCGCCAAAATCGCCGCGGTCGAGCGGATCGCCGTCGCCGTCGACAGCAACTCATGCAGCGCAGCAGCCAGTTGCGGATCATGATTGAACCGATCCGACAACGTCCCCACCGCCTGCTCCAATGACCGGATCCGCTGCTGCTGGCGGACCAGAGTCTCGGCCCACCCGGCAAACCGCCCGGCAAACTCCTCGGTCCGGTCAAGCTCGGGCA
This sequence comes from Marinibacterium sp., assembly GCA_034670145.1. Taxonomy (GTDB): domain Bacteria; phylum Pseudomonadota; class Alphaproteobacteria; order Rhodobacterales; family Rhodobacteraceae; genus HXMU1420-2. The sequence goes on along the minus strand of JAXMOA010000015.1, from coordinate 164,350 downwards.
GGGCGGTCCCGCTCTCTGCCGCCGCCGCGCGCAAGGCCGACACCAGCGCCGCCTCCGCGCCTTCGGTCAACAGGGTGGGATCCACCTTCAGAACCCGCGCAATGTCCAACAACAGCTTACCGCCGATTCTGCGCCGGTTATGCTCGATCAGGTTGATATAAGACGCCGATATCCCCACCAGCCGCGCCAATTCCGCCTGCCGCAGCCCCGCCATCTGGCGCCGCTCCCGGATCCGGCTCCCCGTCAGGATATCCCGCGCCATCGCTGAACCTCGCTTCCGCCCTGAAAACACGCAGCTTTTTGCGCCGCAGCATAAACTACTTTACAAAAACCGCCTCCCTCTTGTCGAGTTGTTTACAACTTTTCCTCAGCAATCAAGGGACTTATTGAGCGGTTTTCCATTTCACCACCATAATGACTTTGCACCATAGTGCGATGCCATTCGCTCGGGAGGCGAAAGGCCGATCATTCCAACGGGAGGAATCAATGTCCAAAACCGATGTCACACGTCGTGGCCTAATCAGAACCGGCGCCCTGGCCGGTGCCGGCCTGGCCGTTCCGACGATCTTCACTGCATCGTCCGCTGCTGCCTATACCAATGAACCAACAGGCGGCACTGTCACGCTCGGCTTCAACGTACCCCAGACCGGGCCCTACGCTGACGAAGGCGCAGACGAACTGCTGGCACAACAGCTGGCCGTAGAACACATCAACGGCGAAGGCGACGGCGGCTGCCTGAACACCTTCACCTCCAAGGCGCTCAAGGGCAACGGCATCCTGGGCAAGAAAGTCACCTTCGTAACCGGTGACACCCAGACCAAATCCGACGCCGCACGCGCATCCGCCAAGTCGATGATCGAAAAAGACGGCGCCATCATGATCAACGGCGGCTCGTCTTCGGGCGTGGCCGTGGCTGTTCAGGGCCTCTGCCAGGACGCCGGCGTTATCTTTATGGCGGGTCTGACCCACGCCAACGACACAACCGGCAAAGACCGCAAGGCGAACGGCTTCCGCCACTTCTTCAACGCCTATATGTCCGGCGCGGCTCTGGCCCCGGTTCTGGCCAAGGAAATGGGCGCCGATCGTCGTGCCTATCACCTGACAGCAGACTACAACTGGGGCTGGACCCAGGAAGAGTCGATCGTTGCCTCCACCGAGGCCCTGGGCTGGGAAACCGTCAACACGGTCAAAACCCCGCTGGCATCGACAGACTTCTCGTCCTACATCGCTCCGGTTCTGAACTCTGGCGCCGACGTTCTGGTTCTCAACCACTACGGCGGAAACATGGTCAACTCGCTGACCAACGCCATCCAGTTCGGCCTGCTCGACAAGGCCGTGAACGGCAAAGACTTCAAGATTGTCGTGCCACTCTACTCCGAACTGATGGCCGCTGGTGCGGGTGAAAACATCAAGGGCGTGCTGGGCTCCATGAACTACAACTGGCAACTCCAGAACGAAGGCTCCAAAGCATTCGTCAAATCCTTCGGCGAAAAATACGGCAAGCCACCTTCGAACTCGGCTCAGACATGCTACGCACAGACCCTGCTCTATGCAGACGCATGTGAACGCGCCGGCACGTTCAACCCATGTGGCGTTGTCGAAGCCCTCGAAGGCTTTGAATTCGACGGTCTGGGCAATGGCAAGACATTGTACCGCGCCGAAGATCACCAGTGCTTCAAGGACGTTCTGGTTGTGCGCGGTGCGCAGAACCCAACCAACGCCTATGACACGCTGGAAATCGTTGAGATCACGCCAGTTGCACAGGTCACATACCCACCGAACCACCCAATGTTCGGCGGCGACGAAGCAACTCTGGGTTCCTGTAACCCAGGCGCATAAGCCTCAATCTTCGGGGTGGCTCTCCTCTCTCTCTCTAACGCCACCCCGGCCTTCCGGCCGCCAGACCATTCGCAGGTCAGGCGGCCGGCTCAATTCTTGTTGCCTGAGCAACCCGACGGTGGGGACCCATGGACGCACTCTTTCTGCAAATTCTGAACGGGCTCGATAAGGGCTCCGCCTATGCGCTGATCGCGCTCGGGCTCACATTGATCTTTGGCACATTGGGCGTTGTGAACTTCGCCCATGGCGCATTGTTCATGATCGGCGCCTTCTGCGCTGTCACGCTGCAACGCGTGCTGAACTTCAGCTTCACAGTCGAAGACCCAACCCAGAAAGACTTCCTTGGAAATCCGCTCAAGGTCGACACACCCTACGTCGAGAAATGGTTCGGTCCCGAAATCGGCTCCTCCATCATCGACTGGTCCGTACCGCTGGCAATCCTGCTGGCGATTCCGGTGATGATCCTGCTGGGTCTGATCATGGAACGCGGACTGATCAAACATTTTTACAAACGCCCTCACGCAGATCAGATCCTGGTGACATTCGGCCTCGCCATCGTTCTGCAAGAGATCATCAAGGCCAATTTCGGCGCCAACCCCATCCAGACGCCGGCGCCCGATGCGCTCTCTGGTGTGGCAAATCTGGGCGCCATGGTCGGGCTGGACCTGGTCTATCCTGTGTGGCGGATCGTCTACTTCTGCTTTGCCGCCGTGATCATCTCTGCCGTGTTTGCCTTCCTGCAATTCACCACCTTCGGCATGGTCGTGCGCGCCGGTATGGCGGATCGTGAAACTGTCGGGCTTCTGGGGATCAATATCGACCGCCGCTTTACCATCATGTTCGGCATCGCCTCGGCCGTGGCAGGACTGGCGGGGGTGATGTACGGGCCCATAAACCCGCCCAATTATCACATGGGCATGGACTTCCTGGTGCTCAGCTTCGTGGTTGTTGTGGTCGGCGGCATGGGATCGCTTCCCGGCGCCGTGCTCGCGGGCTTCCTGCTCGGCATCCTCGAAAGCTTCGCCTCGACCACATGGGCCACCACCACGCTGCCCGGTATCAACCAGATCATTATTTACCTTGTCGCCATCCTCGTCCTGCTCGCTCGTCCGCGCGGATTGATGGGTCGCAAAGGCGTCATGGAGGACTGACCAATGCTCGGACTGGACAAAAAAGACACCACCACCTTCCTTTTCGTCGTCGCCCTGACAATGCTGGCGCCCTTCATCCTGAACCCGTTTCCAGCCGACAGCGGCATGGCACAGTTCAACGCGGGCTACCCGGACCTGATGCAGCGCTTCGTGATCTTCGGGATCTTCGCCATCGGCTTCAACATCCTGTTCGGCCTGACCGGCTACCTCAGCTTCGGCCACGCCGCCTTCCTCGGGATAGGCTCCTACGCCGCGGTCTGGATGTTCAAGCTGTTCAGCTTCAACGTCCTGCCCGCCATCGGCTTCAGCGTCATCGTTGCCGGTATCTTCTCGCTGGCCATCGGCTACGTCTCGCTGCGTCGCTCCGGGATCTACTTCTCCATCCTGACACTGGCCTTCGCCCAGATGTCCTTCGCCCTGGCCTATTCGGTCCTGTCAAACCCGAAATTCAACCTCACCAACGGTGAGACCGGGCTTCAGGTCTATGCCGACGATCCTCAGATGTTCCACCGCGCCGGCGCGCCCGACCTGCCGCATTTCTTCGGCCTGTCCATGCGCTCCACCTACGAAATGAACATCGGTGCCTGGTCGTTTGACTTCAACGCCGGCTACTACCTCTGCGCCGTCATCATGCTGGCCGTCTTCTACCTGGCCACCCGCATCTTCCGCTCGCCCTTCGGCATGATGCTGCGGGCCGTCAAATCCAACCAGCAGCGCATGAACTACACCGGCCTGAACACCAAACCCTACACACTGGCCGCCTTCGTCATCTCCGGCATGTACGCCGGCCTCGCCGGAGGCCTGCTGGCCGCAATGGACCCGCTCGCCGGTGCCGAACGCATGCAATGGACCGCCAGCGGAGAGGTCGTCCTCATGACCATCCTCGGCGGCGCAGGCACGCTCATCGGGCCGATCCTGGGCGCGGGCTTCATCAAATACTTCGAAAACATCTTCTCCAAAATCAACGACCAGGTCCTGCACCAGTGGTTCTCCTGGCTGCCCGCCGGCCTCGAAGACTTCATGGTCACCCTCGTCCATCCCTTCGTCGGCAAAGGCTGGCACCTGACGCTCGGCCTGCTGTTCATGGCAGTCGTCATCTTCCTCCCCGGCGGCCTGGTCGACGGTGGTCAGCGCATCGGCAACTGGCTCCGCAAAAAACGCGGCAAATCCGCCAAAGACTCCGCCGCTTCCACCAAACCCGCAGAATAAGGACAGACGACAATGGCAATTCTCGAAGTCAAAGACGTCAGCAAACGGTTCGGCGGGCTCAAGGCGCTGACCGACGTCAACCTCAACGTGGCCGAAAACTCCGTCCACGCCATCATCGGACCAAACGGAGCCGGCAAATCCACCCTGCTCAACTGCTTCGTCGGCAAACTCATCCCCGACACCGGCAGCGTCATGTTTGACGGCCAATCCGTCCTCGGCCGCGCCCCGTATGAGATCAACCAGATGGGCATCTCCCGCGTCTTCCAGACGCCGGAGATCTTCGGAGACCTCACCGTCCTCGAAAACATGATGATCCCCTGCTTTGCCAAACGCGACGGCGCATTCGAACTCAACGCTCTGCCCAACATGATGGGCCAAAAGGAAATCGTCGACCGGGCCGAGGAAATGCTCGAAGACATGGGCATGGCCGACAAACGCCACGACCACGCGGCCTCCATGTCACGCGGCGACAAACGCCGCCTCGAAATCGGCATGTGCCTCAGCCAGGATCCACGCCTGCTGCTGCTCGACGAACCCACCGCTGGCATGGCACGCGCCGACACCAACAACACCATCGACCTGCTCAAACAGATCAGCGACCAGCGCGACATCACCATCGCCATCATCGAACACGACATGCACGTCGTCTTCTCCCTCGCCGAACGCATCACCGTTCTGGCCCAGGGCACCCCATTGGTCGAAGATGTTCCAGAAAACATCAAGGGCCACCCGAAAGTCAGAGAAGCCTATCTCGGCGAAAGCTCCTGAGGAGACCGACAATGAACACCAAACCCGACTTCTCCAAAGGCCGCAGCCACGCCGAAACCGCCCCGGCCTTCCTCTCGGTCTGGGACATGCAGTCCTATTATGGCGAAAGCTACATCATCCAGGGCATCTCCTTTAATGTCCACGAAGGCGAAATCCTCGCCCTCCTGGGCCGCAACGGCGCCGGCAAAACCACCACATTGCGCTCCATCGCCCGCCTCGATGACCCACAGGTCCAGCACGGCGAAATCTGGCTCGACCATCAACCGCTGCACCAAATGCGCAGCCACGAGGCCGCCTCCCTCGGGATCAGCCTGGTCCCCGAAGACCGCCGCATCATCCCCGGCCTCACGGTCGAGGAAAACCTGCAACTCGCCCAGATCGCCCCGCCCATCGGCTGGTCGCTGGACCGGCTGTTTGACCTCTTCCCGCGCCTGGGCGAACGGCGCAAACAAGAGGGCACCACCCTCTCCGGCGGGGAACAGCAGATGCTGGCCATCGCCCGCGCCCTGGCCCGCGACATCAAGGTGCTGCTGCTGGACGAACCTTACGAGGGCCTCGCCCCCGTCATCGTCGACGAAATCGAAAAAACCCTGCGCATCATCAAACAACAGGGCATCACCACCATCATCGTCGAACAAAACGCCCTGCGCGCGCTCGACCTGGCAGACCGCGCCGTGATCCTCGACACCGGGCTGATCGTCTTTGACGGCTCCGCCCAAGAGGTGCTGGACGACGAAAAGCTGCGCGCCGAATATCTGGCGATCTGAGCGCACCCCAACTCAGACACCATATCCCCGTGCCCCAGGGGGCGCGGCACAGATCGGGCGGCGCGGGCCGCCCGATACCGGATCGCAACCGGGGCACAGCGCCCCGGCGCACCACCACAGCCCCTCACAAACACGTTCAGACACGCAAAGCTCCGCCTGTAATGGGCGCAAATCTGTGTATTTGCCTTTTCACGATATTCCGCATCCCCTATATACGCCCCAGCCTGCACAACAATCGCAGGAATTACAGGCGCAACCGGTTGAGGGTACACATGACGGATAACAGGCACGATGCAGACGTGGCATTCATCAAATCGCTAGCCGAACTTTTGCATGCGAATGACCTGACCGAGGTCGAAGTCAATCGCGAGTACGGCAAGGATGACACCCTCAACGTCAAGGTCAGCCGCACACCGCCTGCTCAAATCGCCGCTCCGGCCCAGATGGCCGCGCCCATCGCCGCAGCGCCCGTTGCCGCCGCCGCTCCGGCGGCCGCCCCCGCCGCAGATCAGAGCGTCGACGACCCCGCCAATCACCCCGGCGCGGTGACCTCGCCAATGGTCGGCACCGTCTACCTCCAGCCAGAGCCGGACGCACCCGCCTTTGTCTCTATCGGCAGCGAAGTGGCCAAGGGCGATACCGTCCTCATCGTCGAAGCGATGAAAACCATGAACCACATCCCGGCCCCACGCGCCGGAACCATCAAACGCATTCTGGTCGAGGATGGCGGCGCCGTCGAATACGGATCACCTCTTGTGATCATCGAATAGGTGGTCCTGACATGTTTGAAAAAATCCTGATCGCCAACCGGGGCGAAATCGCCCTGCGTATCATCCGTGCCGCGCGCGAAATGGGCATTGCCAGCGTGGCTGTGCACTCCACTGCCGACAGCGACGCGATGCATGTCCGCATGGCGGATGAAAGCATCTGCATCGGCCCCCCGCCCGGACAACAAAGCTATCTCTCCGCCGCCAGCATCATTGCGGCCTGCGAAGTGACCGGCGCGGATGCGATCCACCCGGGCTATGGCTTCCTCTCCGAGAATGCCAATTTCGTGCAGGCGGTTCAGGATCACGGCATCACCTTTATCGGCCCAACCGCCGAACATATCCGCGTGATGGGTGACAAGATCACCGCCAAGGACACCATGAAGCGCCTCGGCGTGCCCTGCGTGCCCGGCTCCGAAGGCGGCGTGCCCGATCTCGAAGCGGCGCAGGCGCTGGGGGCCGAGATGGGCTATCCCGTCATCGTCAAAGCCACCGCAGGCGGCGGCGGGCGCGGCATGAAGGTCGCCCAGACCGCAGCCGATATGGAAAGCGCCTTTCAAACCGCCCGCGCCGAGGCCAAGGCCGCCTTTGGCAACGACGAAGTCTATATCGAGAAATATCTGACCACTCCGCGCCACATCGAAATTCAGGTCTTTGGCGATGGCAAGGGCCAGGCCGTTCACCTGGGCGAGCGCGACTGCTCGCTGCAACGGCGTCACCAGAAAGTCTTCGAAGAGGCCCCCGGCCCCTGCATCTCGCCCGCAGAACGCGCCGAGATCGGCAAAACCTGCGCCGAAGCGGTCGCGCGCATCAACTACATCGGCGCCGGCACCATCGAATTCCTCTACGAAAATGGCGAATTCTACTTCATCGAAATGAACACCCGCCTCCAGGTCGAACATCCCGTCACCGAAAGCATCTTTGGCGTCGACCTCGTGCGCGAACAAATCCGCGTCGCCGCCGGCCTGCCGCTGTCCTTTTCCCAGGACGACCTGCACATCAACGGCCACGCCATCGAAGTCCGCATCAACGCCGAGAAACTCCCGAATTTCTCGCCCTGCCCCGGCAAGATCACCCATTTCCACGTCCCCGGCGGGCTTGGCGTGCGGATGGACAGCGCCCTCTACGACGGCTACTCCATCCCGCCCTACTACGACAGCCTGATCGCCAAACTGATCGTCCACGGCCGTGACCGCCCCGAGGCCCTCGCCCGTCTGCACCGCGCCCTGGGCGAGCTGATCATCGACGGCGTGGATACCACCGTGCCCCTGTTCGACGCCCTCCTCGCCGAGGCCGATATCCACAAAGGCACCTACAATATCCACTGGCTCGAAAAATGGCTGGAACAACACGCGTCAGATTTCTAGCCGCGCGACCGACCCGGCAGGCGATCCAGAAATGACCATAACGCCCGAAATTCTGCTGCACGGCTACGCACAGGGCGTGTTCCCAATGGCAGACCACCGCGACGACCCAGAGATCTACTGGGTCGACCCCAAACGGCGCGGCATCATCCCACTGCACGGCTTCCACATCTCCCGCTCCCTCGCCCGCTGCATGCGCCGGGGCAACCACCGCATCACCATCAACACCGATTTCGCCGCCGTCATCGACGCCTGCGCCGACCGCGAAGACACCTGGATCAACGCCGAAATCCGCAGCCATTACATCGCATTACACCGGATCAACAGCGCCCACTCTCTCGAAGTCTGGCAGGACACCACCCTCATCGGAGGCCTCTACGGCGTCACCCTCGGCTCGGCTTTCTTCGGAGAAAGCATGTTCTCCGCCCGCCCCAACGCCTCCAAAATCGCCCTCGCCTACCTGGTCGACAGGTTAAGGCTCGCGAATTTCACACTGCTGGATACACAATTTCTAACGCCACACCTGGCCAGCCTCGGCGCCATCGAAATCCCCCGCGCCGACTACCGCCAACGCCTGCAAAACGCCCTGCCCCGCCGGGCCGACTTCAACGCACCTGAAATCCCAACCGCTCAGGACGTGATACAGCGCAACACCCAAACGTCATAACGCGCATGTTCCATCGCACTCAACGCAGGCGAGGACGCAATCATCCACCCTTCAAAAATGATATCCGACTGCCCCTCATCCCGTATCACCAGATAGGCAAAGGCATCCCCCGTAGGGTTCTCGGCCGGATAACGACACTCGATCATGTCAATTTCCAGCCCATAAGCAGCCCCGGCCTGACCGCTGCGCAGCTCCAGATCCTCGGTCTGACCATTCACCTTGTCCAGCGCACGCAACAACGCACCCTGCCCGGTCAACGTATTCTCCTGCGCAAACGCCATCACCGGCAGCACCAGAGCCGCCAAAACCGCCAGCGCGCGAATCATACTCAATTCCCGCCGTCGCCGGCCACAAACTTGACCAGCAGCGAAATCAAACTGACCGCACCCTGCGTATCGCTGAACTCATCCCCAGCCGCAAAATAGAACGGCGACCCGCCGGGCATGATCTCGACAAAATTGCCGCCCAACAAACCCTCGGATGAAATCACAATCGCACTGTCATCCGGAATCTCAATGCCATCGCGAATCTGCACCTTCGCCTCTGCGCGATAGGTCTCCACGTCCAGCTCCATGTCCGTCACAGCGCCAATCTTGACCCCGGCCAGACGCACATCGCTGCCAACGCTCACCCCTTCGAGCGAACGAAACGACGCGCGCAGCTCATAGCCCGAGCCGCCACTCGAATATCCCGTCGCCTGCCCGGCATAAACAGCGAATCCCAGCGCTCCAGCCAGAACCAGACCGCCAACGATCACCTCGGTTGTGTTTGACGCCATCTTATTCGGGGCTCCACGCCTCGTAATCCGTCCGCGCCGCAGGCGCAGACTGGCGCAGGGACCCGGATGGCGCATAGGCCATCGCTGTCCCCGTCAGGTTCGGCTCATGCGGCTTTTCCCAGGATTTATGCGCCAATGGCTTTTCCGTGGGCGGCTCGTCCCATGTCTTGTGCAGCCAACCATGCCAATCCGGGTTCACCCGGCTGGCCTCGGCCTCACCGTTAAAGATGACCCAGCGCCGGGAATCATCCGCCGTGCGGTAATAGATGTTACCGGCATCATCCTCGCCCACTTTCACACCATGACGGCGCGTCCAAAGCTGGGTGTTCAACGTCTGACCGTTCCACCAGGTCAAGGCGCGAAGAATATTGGTCGACAAGCTCATAGAGGACTCCGAACTGTTTGGCCGGTTTATGCCCCAAGGGCGGTACAAGGTCCAGTGCTGCACGTGTTGTCGACACAATCATGCCGACCAAACCATTAATTTGCCGCAGCTTCACCCAATCTTTGCTTTCACCGCGACAATTGTCCTCGCAGATGTTACAGATCCAGAAACACAAATACCGGACAAACCGGCGTCGCAGCAGCTCCAACAACACAGGTCCCCCCAGACCATGACGGCACATCAAACCCCTACGGCTTCCGCACCTGACCTCCCGGCAGAGCCTGATTTGCGCGCCCCAAACCCGTTTCGGGGCTGGGCCACACGCACCCACCGCGTGCGCAAGGCCATCGTCGTGCCACCCGAAAGCCGCCTGTTCATACAAAAGGCCGGGGTGCTGCGCCGCGATGGCAGCTACGTGGCCGCCGGCGCCCTATGGCGCAAGGATCAGGAAATCACCACGCAACCCGATATGCCCGACACACCGCCAGAACGCCTGCCGGGCCGCTGGCTTTGGGGCGGCGTGCTGTGGCGGCACTTCGGGCATTTCATTGTCGAAAGCACCGGACGCCTCTGGGGCCAATCCGCGGCTGAGGGGGATTTTGACGGGGTTCTCTTCATCCCCAAAAGCCCCAAATACGGCGATACGCTCACCGGCTTTCACCGCGATTTCTTTGGCCTCGCCGGGGCACAGGCCCGGCTCCTGACCAAACCGATGCAGGTCGACAATCTGATCGTCCCCGGACAGGGGCTGGGCATCGGCCGGATCATGCAGGGCACCAAGGCCTGCCGAGACTTCTACCGCAATGATTTCGCGCCCGATGTCGCGCCCGACGGGCCCGAACGCCTCTATATCAGCCGCAGCGCCATTGGCCCGACCAAGGGCGCCCTGATCTGCGAGGCGCAATTCGAATCCCGCCTGCAAGAGCACGGCTATCACATCTTCCACCCCCAGCAGCACGACCTGCGCACGCAGATCGCCCACTACCGCGCCGCCCGTCAGGTCATCGCCAGCGAAGGCTCGGCCATCCATATGTTCGGCCTTGTGGCCCGGCCCAGCCAGGAACTGGCAGTCATCGTCCGCCGCCGCTCCAATGCCACCAAATACATCGCTGATCACGTGCGCGCTTTCGGAGAGTTTGAGCCGCTCATCCTGAACGAGGTGCGTCGCTCCTGGCGCCCCGAAGGCTTCGAAAAGCCCCGTTTCGCTCGCGGAGAGCCAGACTATCCCGCCATCCAGTCCCGCCTGACCGAGGCCGGATTTATCGAACCCGCCGCCCCCTGGCCTGCCCTGACAGAGGCGGACGTTCTCGCCGACCTCAGCCAAAGCAATCGCCCCGGGCTCAGCTATCGGGTCCACACCCCCGGCCAAAATCCGTCCGAGGCCCTGGACCCCGCGCTGGCGCAATCGTCGCCAGGCGAATCCGCTTCCAAGGCCGGCTGACCAAACGATCCGCGCCACGGCGCAAAGGGCGAAAATGGCGTCCTGTCCCGGGTCACTAAGGCAGAGTGCGAGAGACTAGAAACACATGGTTTCTCGTGGCGCGTTGAAATCTTTGATTCCCGGCAGCGTCACGTGATTCAGGTGTTTCGTAGTGCGCTGTAGATTCGGATATTTCATATAAAACAAATACTTAACCCCATGTCCCAGCTGGGACATGGGGCCAAATCAATCATTTTCCGAGGCTCAGACCCGGCCTCAGCCGGCTGTTGCAGGCTCTTTATCGGCGTCGGTATGGATCATCAAAGGCGCCGCATCCGAGTTCACGGATTCCTCATTCACCACCACCTGATGCACGCTTTCCAGACCCGGAAGTTCGAACATCGTATCCAGCAGGATGTCTTCCAGAATCGAGCGCAATCCCCGTGCACCGGTCTTGCGCGCGATCGCCCGTTTCGCGATCGCGGACAGGGCATCATCGGTGAACAAAAGCTCGGTATCTTCCAGCTCGAACAACCGCTGATACTGTTTGACCAGAGCATTCTTTGGCGTGGTCAAAATCTCGACCAGCGCGCCCTCATCCAGATCTTCGAGGGTCGCCAGAACCGGCAAGCGGCCGACAAATTCAGGGATCAACCCGAACTTCAACAAATCCTCAGGCTCCAGTTCCTTGAACAGCTCGCCCACATTTCTGTCGTCATTATCGCGCACATCCGCGCCGAATCCCATGGCCGACCCTTTGCCACGCTGAGCAATGATCTTGTCCAGACCAGCAAACGCGCCGCCACAGATGAACAGGATATTTGTCGTATCCACCTGCAGGAATTCCTGCTGCGGATGCTTGCGCCCACCTTGGGGCGGCACGCTCGCGACGGTGCCTTCCATCAGTTTCAACAGCGCCTGCTGAACCCCTTCCCCCGACACATCGCGTGTGATCGACGGGTTCTCGGATTTGCGGGTGATCTTGTCGACTTCATCAATATAGACAATCCCACGCTGGGCCCGCTCAACATTATACTCCGAAGACTGGAGCAGCTTGAGGATGATATTCTCCACATCCTCGCCCACATACCCCGCCTCTGTCAGCGTCGTCGCATCGGCCATCGTGAACGGCACATCCAAAATCCGCGCCAGCGTCTGGGCCAGCAAGGTCTTGCCACAGCCCGTCGGCCCAACCAGCAGGATGTTCGATTTCGCCAACTCAATATCATTGCCCGCCTTTTGGGCATGATTGAGACGTTTATAGTGATTGTGCACCGCAACCGACAGCACACGCTTGGCCATCGCCTGCCCGATTACGTAATCGTCCAGCACTTCACAGATATCTTTGGGTGTTGGAACCCCATCCGAAGCCTTCAGCCCGCTGGCCTTGGTTTCTTCTCGGATGATATCCATGCACAGTTCGACGCACTCATCACAGATGAACACGGTCGGACCGGCAATCAATTTGCGCACTTCATGCTGGCTCTTGCCGCAAAAACTACAGTAAAGCGTATTTTTGCTGTCGCCGCCGGAATTCGTTGCCATGGTCCACCTTTCGGTTTTCAGTCGCTCGCCCCGACCCGGGCAAAGCGTGTTGAAACAGCTTAGGCCAGTGGGCAAGGCGCGACAATCTCAAAATCAGCGATCACGTCCAGCTTTGCCAGACGTGATCAATCTCTGGTGATTATGCCTCGGGCTCATCAGCCTTGGAACGGCTTTCGACGATTTCGTCGATATGACCCCATTCCTTCGCCTCTTCAGGAGACATGAAGTTGTCGCGGTCCAACGCCTTTTCGATCGCCTTTTTCGACTGGCCTGTATGTTTTACATAAATATCGTTCAGGCGATCTTTCAGCTTTTGCGTCTCGGCGGCGTGAATCATGATGTCACTGGCCTGGCCCTGGAATCCACCGGACGGTTGATGCACCATGATCCGTGAATTGGGCAACGAAAAGCGCATCCCGGCCTCTCCACCAGCCAACAAGAGTGACCCCATCGAAGCCGCCTGCCCGATCACGAGTGTGGAACATTTTGGCCGAATATACTGCATTGTATCGTAAATCGACAAACCAGAGGTCACTACGCCCCCTGGGCTGTTGATATAGATTGAGATCTCTTTGGAAGGATTCTCTGCCTCCAAATGCAACAACTGGGCCACGATCAGATGGCTCATTCCGTCATGAATCGGACCGTTGATGAAAATGATCCGCTCTTTGAGCAGTCTGGAGAAAATATCGTAGGAACGCTCGCCACGGCTGGTCTGCTCGACCACCATAGGCACCAAGTTCATGTATGTGTCGACGGGATCGTGCATCTTGCCTGCCTTTTCATTTCCAATGGTCGTCGCGCGACCGGTTCAAAAGAGTCTTAGTGGCCCCCATGTCGACCTTCAAGGGCCGCTGGGGTTTCAGGTTTCAACTTGACAAACATGTAAGTCAATACTTACCGTAAGTAATGACTTACGGAATTAAAACCCCGGAGACAGTTTTATCTGCACTTTCCGATCCAACGCGCAGGTCGATTGTGGGCCATTTGCGGGGCGGAGCGCAATCTGTGGGGGAGCTGGCTCAGAAATTGCCGGTTTCGCGCCCGGCGGTGTCCCAACATCTGAAAATCCTCTCAGATTGCGGACTGCTGTCAGTTTCGCGCCAAGGCACCCGCAGGCTTTATGCCATTGCGCCTGCTGCGGTCGCGGATTTGCGGGCATACCTCGACCAGCTTTGGGATGATGCGCTGTGCAATTTCGCCGCCGAGGCGCAGCATCAGGCGAGCCAATCCGAGACCCAAGGAGACACCGAATGATCCCTGCCATCGAAAAGACTGTGATTGTGCCACTCCCTCCGAAAGAGGCGTTTCGTCTATTCACCAAGGGTTTTGCATCCTGGTGGCCTGCCGAACCCCACTTCGAGTCAGACGGGCAAGACGCGCCGTCAATGGATGTCACCGTCCAAGAACAAGAAGGCGGAAAGATTGTCGAAACCATGCCAGATGGAGCGTCATCTGAATGGGCAACAATCACAGAATGGAGACCAGGCGAGCGATTTGCCTTTGATTGGTATGTAAACCGAGACCGGTCAGAAACCACGCAGGTCACTGTCCGGTTCGAGCCAGAGTCGGAAGGCACGCGTGTGACTCTGGTGCATGATGGATTTGACCAATTGAGCGATCCAGGCCCACATATGGCGGCGAATGACAACACGAGGCGGGATGGCATGTTGGGCAACCGCTATTGCGGCGCCCGGTGTAAGATGGCCGCCTGACACCTATCCGCAAAGCGGCGCCTGGGACCTTGGTTTGCAGCCCTGGTTCAGGCCGCAAACCAAATCGGGCGTTAACCGTTGTCGGCCAGGCATCCGATCAAAGCCCCAGAAATCGAGCGCATCAATTCTGGGTAAAACCCGACACCCAACTCCAGATCCGTACCCAGCGGATCCAAAACCGAAATCTTCAGTTCTGAACCTTCTCCGGCGACCTCCAACAAGGCGGGGTCATATTGTGGCTCGGCAAAACCACAACGAATGCCTCGGTCCGCGATTTCCTTTTTGAGATGAGACAATTGCGCGGCGCCCGGTCGAGTGGCATCGCCGGGCGAGACGGTGCCCGCATTGGTCAGACCATAGCGTACTTCGAGGTATTTATAGGCGTCGTGAAAGGCCACAAAGGGCTCTTGCTGGACCGCAGTCAGATCAGTCGCCAGCTGTGCGTCCAATTCCGCCAGGCTCTCTTGTGCTGCTTTGGCGTTGTTGTGATAGCGGGTCGCGTTTTCAGGATCGGCAGTGGACAAAGTATCGGCAATGACAGCCAGCCAGACCTGGGCGATCTGCGGGTTCAGCCAGGCATGAGGGTCCACGTCGCCGTGGTGGTGGTGATCGTCGTGATCGGCCGCCTGTTCATGATCCGTCTCATGTTCCGAATCGTGGTCTGCGTCATGATCTTTGTCATGCGCATCCTCATGATCATCCTCGCCAGCGGCGTGATCGTCATGATCATCATGATCGTCCTCTTCCCCATCGTCATCAAAACCCAGCAGCGGCAGGTCCTTGACCTCTAGCAACTCTATGCTTGTGGCCCCTGTCGCGAGTGCGTTAAGCGGTTTGGCCAACCATGGGGTCAGCCCCTCTCCAACCCAGAATACAAGGTCGGCGTTTTCGAGGCTGCGCGCCTCGGACGGGCGCATGGAATATGAGTGAGGGGATTGCCCCTGACGCAATAACAAGGCGGGGGAGCCCACGCCTTCCATCACCTGCGATACCAAACCGTGCACCGGAGCGATGTCAGTGACAACCTCTGGAACTTCGGCAATAACAGGAGTGGCAAGGCTCAACAGAACCGCGATACTTCTAACCAAGGGACTCTCCGTGATGAGATGGGGGATGACAGGATGCGGTTGATAATTGAGATGTTATAACATATCAACCCCCGATCCACGGAGGAATGACCGCGTGACCACAATAGGATTCGGACAGCACGATCACAGCCATTGCATCACAGACATGATGCAAAGCGCCGAAGCCCATTGCCGCGAGAACCAATTGCGGTTCACGCCGGTGCGGCGCCGTGTTCTGGAGCTTTTGCTGGCGGAGCATCGCGCCAAGGGCGCCTATGAGGTGTTGCAGACATTGTCCGAAGAAGGTTTGGGTTCGCAACCGCCTGTGGCCTATAGAGCCTTGGATTTTCTGGTAAAACATGGGTTGGCGCATCGGATTGAACGGTTGAATGCCTATGCGGCCTGTGCCCATCTGGGCACGTCGCATGCGCCTGCGTTCCTGATTTGCCGGGCCTGTCAGTTGATCGCTGAACTGGACGGCGAGGATTTCAATTCAGCGCTGGATGCGGAGGTTGCATCCACCGGGTTCAGCATTGAGCGAATCGCGGTTGAGTTGGTCGGCCTTTGCCCGACCTGTACCGAGACGGCAGCATGACCGCACCTTTGATCTCGACCCGTGATCTGACCTTGCGGCTGGGCGGTCGCGACGTACTGCGCGATGTAACGGTTGATATTGCCGCCGGAGAGATTGTCACGATTGTCGGACCCAACGGATCCGGAAAGTCCTCGTTCCTGCGGGCGTTGATTGGGGCCATTGACCCGGCACGTGGCAGTGTGACGCGTCGGGCGGGCCTGCGCATTGGATATGTGCCGCAAAAACTGGCGATTGACGCAAGTTTACCTTTGACAGTGCAGCGGTTTTTGAGCCTGCCCCGCCGCATCCGCGGGGCTCAGGCGCGGGCGGCGCTGGAACGGGCGGGCGTGCCGGGT
This sequence comes from Marinibacterium sp., assembly GCA_034670145.1. Lineage (GTDB taxonomy): Bacteria > Pseudomonadota > Alphaproteobacteria > Rhodobacterales > Rhodobacteraceae > HXMU1420-2. Next base: position 147,978 of record JAXMOA010000015.1, on the reverse strand, counting down.
TTGTTGACTCAGCAGATGGTGCAATTGAGCGGCGGGCAGTTTCAGCGCGTCTTGTTGGCGCGCGCTTTGCTGGGGGAACCCGAATTGCTGTTGCTGGACGAGGCGACGCAGGGGCTGGATCAACCCGGAGCGGCTGCATTTTATCATCAAATCGAAGAGGTGCGTCAGGCCATAGGCTGTGCCGTCGTCATGGTCAGCCACGATTTGCATGTGGTCATGGCGGCGTCGGACAGAGTTTTGTGTATGAACGGGCATCTCTGTTGCGCCGGAACGCCTGAAGTTGTGGCCAGCGCGCCGGCCTATCGCGCGCTGTTCGGGACCGGGACACAGGGTGCGTTGGCGTTGTATCGCCATGAACACAGCCATTCCCATGACCACGCCGCCGCGCCGGAAGATGGCACCGCTGATGCTCACCAACATGCTCATGAACACGGACCGCACTGATGCTGGATGATTTTCTGGTGCGCGCGGCCTTGGCTGGCCTGGGCGTGGCTGTGGCTGCTGCACCGTTGGGGTGTTTTGTGGTCTGGCGCCGAATGGCGTATTTTGGCGAGGCCACGGCTCATGCCGGAATTCTGGGTGTGGCGCTGGCGTTGGCGCTGAGCGTGCCGATGATGCCTGCCATTCTGATTACCGCACTGGCCATGGCCGCCGCTGTTTCGTTGCTCACCGGGCGAGGCTATACCATGGACACCGCCTTGGGTGTGCTGGCGCATTCGGCTCTGGCGTTGGGGCTGGTCGCCGTGTCGCTGCTGACCAATGCCCGGATTGATCTGTCGAGCTTTCTGTTTGGGGACATATTGGCGGTTGGCAAGTCTGATCTGGCGATCATATGGGGCGGCGCTGCGTTGATTGTCGGGCTGTTGGTGTGGCGATGGTCTGCATTGCTGGCCTCTACTTTGAACCCGGATCTGGCCCGTGCCAGCGGCATCGACCCCAGGCGTGAAGAATGGGGGCTTACCCTGGCGCTGGCCTTGACCGTTGCCGTCGCGATCAAAGTGGTTGGTGTCTTGCTGATCACGGCTCTGCTGATCATTCCGCCTGCTGCTGCACGCCCATTGACCCGCACCCCTGAAGCCATGGCGCTGGTGGCGACGATCATAGCGGCCATTGCAGCGATTGGCGGTTTGGGCGCGTCTTATCAGTTCGACACCCCTGCCGGACCGTCCATAGTCTGTTTGACGGCGGCGATGTTTCTACTCACCGCCCTGTTTCGCAAGAAGTAGGACCGCAATCCTTAAGCTGCGCGCAGCCCCAGGATCTGGCGCGCCTGAGCTGCTGTGGCAACCGGGCGTTCATATTTTTCGCAAAGGTCAGCCGCACGCTGTACCAATGCCGCGTTCGAAGGCGCCAGGCTTTGGCGGTCCAGGCGTACGTTGTCTTCGAGGCCGGTTCGGGCATGGCCACCCTGAGAGATGGACCATTCATTAACCACCAACTGATTGGCCCCGATCCCTGCTGCACACCACGGAGCACCCGATATCAGCCGGTTGACCGTGTGTACGTAGTAGTCGAACACGTCCTTATCCGTCGGCATGGCGTTTTTCACCCCCATCACGAATTGCACATATGGAGGATCTACAATCTCGCCACGTTCATGCATCGCAGCCGCCTGAAAGATGTGGGACAGGTCAAAGGCCTCGATTTCAGGTTTGATTTGATATGTCCGCATTTCCTGAGCCAGCCATGCGACCAGATCAGGCGGGTTTTCATAGACGCGTGTGGGAAAGTTGTTTGACCCAACCGTCAGGCTGGCCATATCCGGAGCCAGCGGCAACATGCCCCCTCGCGTCGCACCTGCACCAGATCGCCCCCCGGTGGAAAACTGGATGATCATGCCGGGGCAATGTTTTTCCAGCCCCTCTTTGAGCAACGCGAATTTGTCGGGATCGGATGTCGGCGTTTGATCTGGATTGCGGACATGCGCATGGCAGATCGCGGCGCCGGCCTCGAAGGCCTCATGGGTGCTTTCGATCTGTTCCTCGATGGTTATCGGCACTGCTGGATTGTCGGCTTTTGTCGGCACCGAACCAGTGATCGCGACGCAGATGATACAAGGGTCAGACATGGCAGTCTCGCTTTCCTAGGCCGGTGTGTCGGCGCGTATATGCTGTATCGTGGGTCTATTTGCCAAGGTGTTCAAGCGCGGACAGGCCAGTGATCCTGGATTTGGAGTCAGATCCCTGCCCTGGCCCGGACCAACACGATATGATCGGCATTCATTATCGTCAGTTCCTGACCATTGCTATTGAACACGGATGCATTCTGCAATTGGGTCAACAAATGCCGTTCAAGCGTGTCCAGCTCGGGGGAACATGCCATCAGCGTACCGGCCATTTTGTCGGAAAGGCCCAGGCCCCTTTCATTTGTTTCCAGTTGTCCCATAAACCGATTGCAGCCGCCAAACACCGAGACCTTGCCGTCCTTGCCAAAGGAAATCGTGGGCATGCGCGCCAGGGTGATTGGTTGATCGCCGATGGAAACCACGGTCCACTCTGTACCCAGAATGTTGGTTTGCGCCATGTTGGCGCGTTTGACGATAATATCTGCTGTGTCGCCCGCTCCGTTGGTCAAGACCGGATAGAATGAAGTGCTTGAAAACAGGAGCCGATCATCCAGAACAATTTGAGCACGGACGGAATAGGTATGGTTTGGCAAGATCTGATCAGCGTCATACGGCAGGCTGAAAGGTGCTGGAACGCCTTTTAGTTCAGTCTCGGTCTGGGAGATAACCTTGGCGGGCACATCCTGAAGGGACACATCCTGCAAAGAGACTTTGAGCTTTGCCTCTGGTGGTAGGGCCATCCGCTCCAGATAGGTCACACTGCCGGTCACCTGCTGAGTTTGCGCCATTACTTCTCCGCTTCCTATGATTCCCAACGCCAGAACGAAGGCAGCCAAACGTTTCAACATGATCATTTCCTTGTGCGAACTGGAGTGACAGGTAAGCGATGTGCCCAACAATTCAACGTTTCCTGGCGCCAGACAACAGCCAACCGGCGGGAAGGTGCTGATTGGTCGTGCCGCGCTATGAATCGCCTGGCGCCAGCACAGGCGGACAGATCGCCGGAGATTGGACAAAGAGGCCCAACACATGGCCACGTCCCAGTGATTGAGGGGCGGTTGACACTACACTGAGCGCAGTGCACGACCTCTGCAAAGCAGGTAGAATTGCATGACCTTCAATTTCGGCGAAATTCGGATCGGAGCGATCCTGCTGCAACTGGCAGTTGGGGCCGCTGGCGGGTTTGCGGCGTGGTATGCCGGTCTGCCGATGCCGTTTTTGGTGGGCGGACTTGTGGCGATCGCGGTTGTTTCGATTCGGGCGGACGGACGGGGCCCGTTTGCCCACAGGTTTCCGCAGCCTGTGCGGCGGTATTTTACAGCGATAATCGGCGTCATGATCGGACAGAGCTTTACCCCGGAATTGATCCAGGGTCTGTCGGTCTATTGGATCACGATCCTGGGTGTTGCCGTTTTTGTGTTGGTTGCCCAGATCGTCGGTTACGCGTTGTTTCGTGTGGTCGGAGGTTATGATGCGCGCACTGCGTTTTTCGCCGCTATGCCTGGCGGATTGATCGAGGCGGTGACGTTTGCAGAACGCTTTGGCGCCAATGTGCAGGCGATCACAGTGCAGCATTTTGCGCGGGTGATTCTGGTGGTCATTCTGGTGCCTTTCATGTTCCTGATCTGGATGGGGGTGAGCGTGGGCAGCGCCAGCGGCGTGTCGTTGGATCATGGCGAGCAGCATACGCTGTCCGATGTGATCTGGACGATGATCATCGCGGCAGGCGGCATAGGGCTGGGCCGCGTTCTGCGTTTGCCCGCCGGCATCCTGATCGGCCCGCTGATATTGAGTGCGGCGCTGCACGGCGCGGGCCTGTTGGATGCGTCCGAGCCCCCTTGGATGCTGTTTACCGCACAGTTGGTCGTGGGCGTCGGACTGGGCAGTTCATTTGTCGGGATCGAGCGCGCTCAGTTGATCCGGGCCTTTGCGATGAGCCTGCTATCGGTCTGCGTGTTCCTGGGAATTGGCGTCGTATTTGCCTATGTGCTGCATCTTTGGACCGGATTGCAGCTGCCAGCGCTGATCGTCAGTTTCACGCCTGGCGGGGTGACTGAGATGAGCCTGATCGCGCTGAGCCTCAACCTGAGCCCATTGATCGTGGCCACACATCACGTCTTTCGCATTCTTTTCACGGTGTTTATCGCATCCCTTGTTGGCCGCCGCATGAGCGATGTGGCCGACTCTGAAACACGCTGAACCATGCAGCCTGCCTGGGCTGCATGGGGTCGCTGTGTCGAGTGATTACTTGCTCAGACGCGCCTTGGAGAAACCCGCTCCACGCACCTTGGACATGGCCGAATTGGCGCTGGCGTCGGTTGTGAAAGGCCCAGCCATGACCACGCGATAGGTTTTGCCCTTGCGATGCAAGGTTCCCAGCCGAACCTCCAGTCCGGTGCGCCGCACCAATGCTTTGGCCGAGGCCCGTGCATCTGCGTCCGAGTTATAGGTGGCGACGCGGATATAACGGCGCTTTGTGGGCTGGCTTTTGGGCTGTGCCCGCGCGGTTTGCTGTTGGGCCGCTGGGTTTGGTTCCGAGCGGGTCGACTTACGTGCGCGAGGCAAGCCCGGGTTTTGCGGATTTGGGTTTTGAATAACCTGGCGATCTGTCGGAACCTTTTGCAGGGTGCGCGGCACGGTGTTTGTCCAGACCTGCTGGGTCTGGGCATTTCCGGGGGCGGTTGTCACACCCCGGCTAGGATTCAAACGACCGTCTTCCCAGGCCACCCGATAGCCCTGTGGCACCATAGTGCTGTCGGTCGGGCGGGCCGGTGCCAGTGTCCGTTCGGCGCGGTTGGGGTTCAGGCGGCCATCTTCCCAGACCGTGGCAAACCCGTTTGGAACCGTGACATTCTGCGTATTTTGACGGTTGTCATATACGTGGCGCGGCACAACCCGGGTTGACGATGATACCGTAGCAGCGGATCCAGTGGTGGCCGTTCCAACCGTGCGATACGTCCCGGTCGATGCGGCGCCAGCAGAGGCAGTGGTTGATCCATTTACATATGTATAGGGCGATGCGGCCTGAGGCCCGCAGCGAACCGGATGGCGGCTGCCATCGTTGATGTAACGCTGGCTGAATTCAGACGCATTCGAACAGCGCACACCGGGCGAAGCAGGAGTAGTCGTCACAGCAACCGTTCGGCGCGCCGTTGGTGCCGACGCTGGAGCAGGCGTCGGATCCTTCCGGCCCAGCGCAATAGTTGGCTCTGGCCCCGGTGATGGCTTGCGGGTTTGGGTTGGTTGTACCGCCGCAGTTTTCACCCGGGCTGGCTGAGTTGCGGTTGGTTGTGCAACCTCGGCCGGAGGGTTCTTGAACACTGTTGGTTCTGGACCGGGCGAAGGCGTGCGCGATGGCGATGGTTGCACGGTTGCGGTCTTTACCTGGGCAGGATTGGTCGCCGTTGGGGCGGGTTTTGCCACCTTTGGGGTTGGGTTTTGATACACCGTCGGCTCTGGACCGGCAGAGGGCGCGGGGCCGTCCAACCCCAGAACGCTTGCCAACCCGGCGCCGGCCACTCCGGCACCCGTCGGCGTTGGTGACGCGGGGCTTACGGTCGATGTGCTGGTGCTCGCCGTGGCGGTTGTCGCTGGTTTCGCGGCGGCTGCGGGTTGTTGCGACGGCGGCAGGGTGATTTGTTCGACACCAGTGGACTTTGGCGCAGAAGCGACCGCAGTTGTTCCACTGCCCGGAGCCAGAGACGGCTTGTAACCACATACGACCTTGCGATCACGCGAGACGCGGGGCACCCAGGTTGTGTACCCATCGACACCGGCACGAATGTAGATGCAACCGCGGCTGTCCACATACTGGCTGCCTTTGAAGCTGTCCGGTGGAAACTCGGCCGGAGGACCTGCATTGCGCAGCGACTGCGCCTGCAACGACGAAAACGCGCACAGCCCCAAGGATGACGCCATCACAAAACCGGCAATAACTCTAGTCAAACGCATGCTTGCCCCCACAAGATGTTGAGCAATCATGCCGGAGTTTCAAAGCTGAGTAAAGCGCAGGTTTGTGCTATTTCGTGCCGAACATGCGATCACCGGCATCGCCAAGTCCGGGCATGATGTAGCCTTTTTCGTTCAGGCCGCGATCTACTGCAGCTGTAACGATCTGCACATCCGGATGCGCCTCTTGCATGCGGGCGATTCCCTCGGGCGCGGCCAGAAGGCACAAGAACCTGATATCCTTGGCTCCGGCCTCTTTGAGAAGGTCAATGGCTGCTGCACTGGAATTGCCTGTGGCCAGCATTGGGTCGACGGCGATTACCAGCCGATCCTCCAGAGAATCCGGGACTTTGAAATAGTATTGAACGGGTTGCAGTGTCTCTTCGTCCCGATAGAGGCCGATAAAACCGACCCGAGCGAGGGGGACCAACTCCAACACACCGTCCAGCATGCCGTTGCCGGCGCGGAGAATCGACACCAGCGCCAGTTTCTTTCCAGCGAGGGTCGGTGCGTCCATCTCTTCGACAGGGGTTTCGATCGGCTTTGAGATCATCGGCAGTTCGCGCGTGATCTCGTAAGCCAATAGCAATGTAATCTCGCGAAGAAGTTGGCGGAAAACGGCCGTCGGCGTGGATTTATCGCGCATCAATGTCAGCTTGTGCTGAACCAGAGGGTGCTCAACGACGGTCACATTTTCGGCCATGTCCGGTCTCCTAACGGGTGCGTTCCCTGTTTATGGGGCGCGCACCCCTGGGCGCAAGGGGGTCAGGCAAACTTGGGTGGGCGTCCCTGCATCTGGGCGGCGATGACTTCCATCTGATCCGGTTTTCCAACCAAGGACAGTTGTTCGCGCGATTCTTCGAGCAGAACATCCGCGCGCGCGTTGGTTTCGGAAAAATCGATCAACCGTTTGGCTGCGCGCATGCCTGATGGGCTTTTGCCAGCAATCGTCTGGGCCAATGCCTGGGCACGCGCGACTGCGTCTTCGGCAATTTCGGTGACCAGACCCCAACGCTCGGCCTGTTCGACCCCGATGGGTTCGGCTGTGTAAGTCAGCAGGCGCAACACATCCGAGCGCATCAGATGTGGCAAGAGGACCATGCCGCCCAGGTCGGGGACCAATCCCCATTTCATTTCCATAATAGAAAACTTGGCGTCAGGTGCCGCGATGCGAATGTCCGCCCCCAGCGCCAGTTGCAGCCCCCCGCCGTAAACCGCGCCGTGCACCGCAGCGATTACCGGCACCGGGACGCGCCGCCAGATCATCGTGATTTCCTGCATCATGTTGGCATCTTCATGGCTGCGGGTCATCAGCCATTCGGACGGGTTGGATTGGCCCATTTTGGCAAAGCTGGCCAGATCCAGACCAGCACAAAAACTGCGCCCTTCGCCTGTCAGCACCACAGCCCGTGCATCGGATGCGGCAACCTCCTGGCCAGCGGAGATGATGGACTGAACCATATCGTCATCCAGCGCATTCATCTTGTTCCCACGGGTCAACGTCACCTTGGCGATGTGATCCTGATACTCAACTGATACGCGCGCCATGATCTCTCCTCTTCTGCGATGCTTGGGAGCGATCCTGCCTTGAACCCAACGGACAAACCAGCACAACGTAGGGGCATTGTGGAATTGTCCTGGCATGAATTGTCCTAGCATAAAGCCCCGTACAGATGGAGAGGAGCGCGATTTGTCTGAAACTGAACGCTCTGGGCCACTTCGCCTGCGTCCGCTCTGGGCCTTGGCCGGGCTGATTTCCCTGGCTACGGGCGTGGTCGGAATCTTCCTGCCGATTCTGCCGACTGTTCCGTTGGTTTTGCTTGCGGCGTTTTGTTTTGGTAAAGGATCGCCGCGGCTGAGACGGTGGATCATTCAACACAGCACGTTTGGCCCGATGATTGAGGATTGGGAGACGACGGGTGCCATTCCCCGACACATCAAAATGTCAGCATGTGGCGTGATGGGGGCCACATTTTTGGTGTGCGTCTATGTTGGCTTGCCGCTTTGGGTTTTGATCTGCCAGGGTAGTTTGATGACGCTCGGCGCAGCTTATGTCCTGACCCGGCCCGATCGCTAAAACGGGGGGCTTGCCGCACTGGCGCAGACCGGCTTATCTAGCGCCATGACTGGCCCACGTTACACCCCGCTTGCCGCCTCTTTGCCTGCAACTGTCCCATTTGTGGGACCTGAGGCACAGGAGCGTATGCGCGGCGCCGTTTTTGACGCGCGTCTGGGGGCGAATGAGAGCGTCTTTGGCCCCTCTCCCAAAGCCATTGAGGCGATGCGCAACGCTGCGGCACAGGTTTGGCAATATGGCGATCCGGAGAATTACGATCTGGTTCATGCACTGGCCGCGCATCATGGGGTTTCTGCTGACAACATCATGTTGGGCGAAGGGATCGATGGCCTGTTGGGATATATCGCGCGTCTGGTGGCAGGACCGGGAGATGCGGTCGTTACTTCGGTTGGAGCTTATCCGACGTTCAACTATCATGTCGCTGGGTTCGGCGGTGCTCTGCATGCTGTGCCCTATGTTGATGATCGCCAGGATCCGGTTTCGTTGTTTGCCAAAGCTGCCGAGGTGAATGCCAAGCTGGTCTATCTGTGCAATCCGGACAATCCGATGGGGTCGTGGCGATCCGGGCAAGAGATTGTCGATGCGATGTCCGCCCTGCCCGAAGGCACGTTGTTGTTGCTGGACGAGGCCTATGTGGAATGTGCGCCCCCTGGAACGGCTGCTCCGGTCGAAATCAACGATCCCAGAGTCATCAGAATGCGCACATTTTCCAAGGTGTATGGCATGGCCGGCGCGCGCGTAGGCTATGCGATGGCAGCGCCGGAATTGATCACAGCATTCAACAAGGTGCGCAACCATTTCGGAATGAACAGGATCGCCCAGGCTGGGGCCCTGGCGGCACTGGCAGATCAGGCTTGGATCACCCAGGTGCAACACAAGATCGTCGCAGCCCGTCAGCGCATCTCGGATATCGCATATGCCAATGGGTTGACCCCGCTACCATCAGCCACAAATTTTGTCGCCATTGATTGCGGGCGGGACGGCGCCTACGCCAAATCTGTGGTCGACGGGCTGGTCGCGGCGGGCGTATTTGTCCGGATGCCCTTTGCCGCGCCGCAAAACCGATGCATCCGGGTCAGTTGTGGCCGCGATGAAGATCTGAACGCGTTTGAGCGGGCTTTGCCTATCGCGCTGGCCAAGGCAGGTCAGCGGTACCAAGCAGGCAAGAGCCAGTAGCGCCCCTGTCTTGTCAAAAGAGCCATGTGCAATAGCGCTGGAATCCAGGGACAAGGATTGGCCCAGCTGAAACAGCCGCGCCAATCCTGTGGCTTTACTTGCCCGCGAGAACCGCAGCAGCCGCATCAACAGCGCCCCGCCCGCGCGGGATATCCAGCGCGGCCAGGCCAGTCTCGATACCGCCCAACAGAGCCATGATCATTTGTCCGTTCACATGCCCCATGTGGCCGAGACGGAAGAACCCATGCCAGGCCGGATCATCTGGCGTTGCCATGCCCAGGCCGATTCCCAGCGTCAGCCCCAGATTGAGCTGTGTCCAATCCCGCAGCGCGGTTCCATGGGGCGCCCCCAGTTTCAGCGCCGTTACCGCACAGGAGCGATTGGCCGGATCCGCAACGTTGAGGGTCAAAGGGCCTTCGCTGCCCCAAACATCACAAGCAGCCCAAACGGACTGGGCCAGCCGTTCATGGCGTGCCCACACGTGATCTATCCCCTCGGCGTGGATCATGTCCAAGGCACAACGCAGTCCATACAAGTGGTTGGTCGGCGCGGTGCCGGCGAAATGCTGATAGTACTCCTTTGGGTTGCCCCGAGGCTCCCAATCCCAATAGCGGCTGACCCGCGGCATGGCGCGACGCACCTCTGCGGCCTTGTCGTTGAAAAAGACAAAGCTGAGGCCCGGTGGCACCATCAACCCCTTTTGACAACCGGTGACTGTGACGTCGACGCCCCAGGCGTCCATCTCGAACCGGTCACAGCCCAGAGACGCGATACAATCCGCCATCAACAACGCCGGGTGGCCGACCTCGTCCAACACGCGCCGCAACCCAGGCACGTCATTCTTGACCGAACTGGAGGTGTCCACGTGTACGGCCAGTACCGCCTTGATACGGTGGCTGGTATCCGCCCGGAGCGCCTCGGCGATCTGATCCAGATCCCAAGGGGAGGATTTGCCGAAATCCAGAATCTCGGTCTCGATTCCCAAGCCTTGTGCGATGTCCGCCCAACCATGCCCAAACCGGCCTGTCGCAGGCACCAGAACTGTCTCTCCGGGGGCAACCGTATTCGCAAGCGCTGCTTCCCAGGCGGAATGTCCGTTGCCGATGTAAATCGCTACATGGCCCTTTGTGCGCGCGATCGCCGCCAGATCCGGGATCAAACTATGGGTCAGGTCAACAATTTCGCCCGCATAGATGTTCGGCGCGGGGCGATGCATGGCCTGCAACACTTGATCTGGAATAACGGACGGTCCGGGGATAGCCGTATAGGCCCGGCCCTGCGAAAGGCTGATATTGGCGGTCATCGTGTAATCCTGTATGAGCAAGACGCACACTACTCACCCGGCGCGCAACGTCAATGTGAACCCGCGCCCTGTGCGCATCTTGAATGCAGTCGTCCGACGCTTTAGATCGGCGCAGTTGCTGAATGGGTAACGATCAGTCATCAAAGGAACAACATGGGCCTCGGGACAGAGATCATTAAGGTAGAGCGGCGGATACGCGCCCACTACAACGTCGATCCCGACGTGCCAGGCAATGAACGCCGGGCCTGGGTCTATAACAACTTCTTTGACCACGCGTTCCTGCGCACGTTCTGGACCAATTTCTATTGTATTGCGCCTGGCGTTTACCGATCGAACCAACCCAGCCACAAACGTTTGGAAAAGATGCGCGATGACGGCATTGGTACGATATTGACCCTGCGCGGTGCCAGCACAGCGGCGCATTACCTGACCGAAGCCGCCAGTTGCCGCAAACTGGGCCTGAGCCTGCGGGCCACATCGATGCAGGCCCGTTCGGCCGCAACGCGGGACGAATTGGTTGGCCTGATCGACATGTTTCATGACATTGACCGCCCCTTTGTGATGCATTGCAAATCTGGCGCGGACCGGGCCGGATTGGCCTCGGCCATCTGGCTGATGGTTATGGAGGGGCAACCCGTCGAACAGGCGCGTAGAATGCTGGGTCCAAAATACTGGCACTTTCGCAATACCAAGGTCGGCATTCTGGACTACATGCTGGATTGTTACGCCGCCCGCCTTAGCCGTGGGCCGATCAGCTTTGAAAGCTGGGTCCGTACGGAATATGACCGCGATCAGGTACAAGCCAATTTTCAGGCGAGAAAGCCCGCGCAATGACTGTTGGCCCCGAGCAAACCACCACGCCGGCTCCTGATACAGAAACCGCTGTGTCCGAAAACGCGGCCACCCGAACCATCACCGCGCAACCTGCCCTGCCGCAAGCGACCGGTTCGGGTTCCAAGGGACCAGAGAAAACGAGCCGCGAGTTGCTGACGTGGCTCTGGCGGGACTATCTGCGGTTTCATCTTGGATGGCTCTTGCTGGCGCTGTTTTTCATGACGCTGGAAGGTTCTATGCTGGGCGCGCTCAGCTACATGATGCGGCCCATGTTTGACGACATTTTTGTCGGCGGCGACACCAGTGCAATCACATGGGTTGGCATCGCCATCATGGGTATTTTCCTGCTCCGGGCGTGCTCCGGAGTCGCGCAACAAGCGATTATGGCCAACATATCGCAGCGGACGGCCGCCAAACTGCGCCTGGACCTGTTGGCCCGAGCGATGAAGCAGGACGGTTCATTTCATCATACACATCCGCCGGGTTTTCTGATCCAGCGGGTTCAGATGGACGTGAACGCTGTCAATGATGTCTGGCGCGCGGTCATAACGGGCGCAGGGCGCGACGCTATCGCGTTGATTGCCCTGATGACGGTCGCAATCAGCATTGACTGGCGCTGGACCGCTGTCACACTCATCGGGCTGCCGCTGTTGTTTCTGCCTGTCGCTGTGATTCAGAAATTCGTGCGAAAACAGGCGCGTTCCGCCCGCGATCTTGGGGCGGGCCTGGCCGTCCGACTGGACGAGGTCTTTCATGGCATCGTGCCTATCAAACTCAACAATCTGGAAGAATACCAACAGCGCCAATACTCTGACAAAACGAACGCATTTATTTCGCGCGAGGTCCGGGCAACAATCGGGTCGGCCTCGATCCCCGGGCTGATGGATATCATGGCCGGCATCGGCTTTCTTGCCGTGTTGATCTATGGCGGCGGAGAGATTGTGTCAGGCGAGAAAACCGTTGGCCAATTCATGAGCTTTTTCACGGCCATGGGGCTGGCGTTTGAGCCGATGCGCAGGTTGGGCACCATCAGCGGTCTTTGGCAGATCGCTGCTGCTGCGATGGAGCGGATCAAGGAACTGCTGGACGCCCCAATTCGGGTGACATCCCCATCCAAACCCGTTTCGCCACCTCAGGGGCTGCCAGGGATTGCGCTGGACAATGTCACGCTGCGGTATGGTGATGCGCAGGTCCTGACCGGGCTGTCACTGATGGCCGAGCCAGGCAAGACCACTGCTTTGGTCGGGGCCTCAGGGGCTGGGAAGTCCACTATTTTCAATTTGCTTACACGGCTGGTGGACCCTCAGGAAGGCTCGGTTACCATTGGCGGGGTCGAGGCCCGCTCCATGGCGTTGGAGGATTTGCGCGGTCTGTTTTCAGTGGTCAGCCAAGAAGCGCTGTTGTTTGACGAAAGCCTGCGTGAGAACATCCTGTTGGGGCGAACCGACGTGACTGATGCGCGCCTGAAGGAAGTCCTGGACGCTGCACATGTTTCCGAAGTTCTGCCCAATCTGGAATTCGGGCTGGAGACCGAAGTTGGCCCGCGCGGCTCTGCCTTATCGGGGGGGCAACGCCAACGGGTTGTGATCGCGCGCGCGTTGCTGCGGGATACACCAATCTTGCTGTTGGACGAAGCGACCAGTGCGCTGGATGCCCAATCGGAAAAAGTGGTTCAGGCCGCCTTGGACAAACTTGCCGGTGGGAGGACAACGATTGTCATTGCCCATAGGCTCAGCACTATTCGCAATGCGGACAAGATTGTCGTGATGGATCGCGGTCAGGTTGTCGACCAAGGCACGCACCACGAACTATTGGAACGGGGTGGGATCTACGCCGACCTATACAGGCTGCAGTTTCAGGATGGCAAAGCACTGGTCGACACCACCAACATGCAAAAGGCAGCCGATACAGTTGAGCCGCAACAGGGCACGCGGGCGCCAACATGGTTGAACCGGCTACGCCGCCGCATTTTTGGCGGAGAGTGAAACAGGGCGAACTGAAACCTAGTGCTGTCACGCTGGTAGGGTGTTCACCACCATTTCAGCGCTCTGCAACCTTCTGGGTCGAGAGAAACAAATAAGGCTATCGGTGATAGCCCGCCACCAGCCGTTCGGGACTGACCCCGGCGAAGTACCGTACCAATGTCCAGAGATTGCGCGTTCCACGCCGCACCCACCCTGCCCGACGATACCGGGCAGCGCTGGTCACGGCGGGCAATTCCAGGCAGGTTAGAGGCCGCTCCAGGGACCGCACCAAATGCACATCCTCCATAAGTGGTTGATCCGGATAGCCGCCTGCCTGCGCATAGTCCTCTTGGCTGATCAACAACCCCTGATCACCGTAAGGCAGGCCAAACAAACGTGAGCGCAGGTTTGCCCAACCTGCGACCAAAACGGGGAACACCCCTCGTTGATCAAATGCCAAACGAAAGTAGGCTGGGCCGTTCGTGTCGCGGATATGCGACGAAACATGCCGCGACCACCCTGGTGTCAAACAGGTGTCGGCGTGCAAGATCAGCAACCACGCCCCTTGCGCCTGCCCGGCCCCGCGCTTCAATTGTCCGCCTCTCGAGGCTGGGCCGACCACAATCTCTGCCCCGACCTCGTCAGCAATTTTCAGTGTTTCATCCTCGGATCCACCATCCGTCACGATCAGTTCGCGCACCAGTCCGCTGACAACACCCTCCATCAACGCGCCCACGCAGGCGGGCAGTTGATCCTGGGCATTCAGTGTAGGCACAATAATTGATAGTGTTGCAGTCACGATGGTCCCTGTTCATTTCGCGCCGTCCCCTTATATCAAAACATATGGCAGGTAGGGATCGTTAAAATGACGCAACGACGCATAATGCGGCTCACAGGCGCGGACGTACACAAGTTTTTGCAGGATCTGGTCACCAACGATGTGACCGGCCTGGACCAGGGAATCGTCTATACCGCTCTGCTGACGCCACAGGGCAAATTTCTGGCCGATTTCTTTTTGGTCCCATGTAGCAATGGCATCTTGATGGATCTGCCTGCTGCGAGCGCCGAAACCGTGATCAAGCGTCTCAACATGTATAAACTGCGTGCAGATGTTGTTATCGCAGACAGCGGACTGAACCTACAGCGTGGGACCGGACCGGCACCCGAGGGCAGTCATGCGGACCCGCGTCATCCAGCCTTGGGATGGCGGCTGTACTCAGATGCAGCAGAAGCGGACGATGGCACCGATTGGGATGCTATTCGCGTGGCCCATTGCATTCCTGAATACGGAAACGAACTGACGCCAGATACATTTATTCTGGAAGCCGGTTTTGAGCAACTCAACGGCGTCAATTTCCGCAAGGGATGTTATGTCGGCCAAGAGGTGACAGCCCGTATGAAACACAAAACCGTCCTTCGTAAGGGACTGCGCACCGTGGCTGTGACGGGGACAGCTCCGCCTGGCACTGAAATCCTGGCGAACGGCAAACCCGTTGGCATTCTGCATACACAAAGCAATGGGGCCGCGATTGCCTATTTGCGTTTCGATCGGGTCAGCGACCAGATGCAGGCCGGCACGGCAGTCGTATCAGCCCTCTGACACCAACGCCGTGCTTGCGCCCTGGCCTCTCACCCCCCAGAAACGTGTCACGCATCTGAGGGTGAGAAGCCATGTATCAAATGTATGCTGCCATCTGGCGTGTAAGCTGGCGTCGCCAGATCGTTCTGATCCTGCTCTCGATCGCGGTCGCAACCCTTGCCGCGGCCCCGTTGGAATTCCAGAAGCAAATCGTCAATGGGCTGACAGATGGCAGCGCCGACCATGCCACCCTCATCCAGATGTGTGCAGGAATGCTTGGTGTGATCCTGATCAGCCTGTCGCTGAAATGGTTGCTTGGGTTTCGATCCAGCACCCTGGGCGAGGACATGATCCGACTTTTACGAGGGCGGATCTATGACAACACGCTCGGCCCCGCGCGCAATGACCAAGCCGGTGTGGCCAAGGGGACGCTGGCAACTGTGATCTCAGCCGAAGCTGAAGATCTGGGAAAGTTTACAGGAGGCGCATTTTCCGACCCTGTGGTCCAGATTGGCACGCTTTTCTCAGTGATCGGATTTATCGCGGCGTCGCATCCAGGATTGGGAGGCATTGCGCTGTGCATTATCATTCCACAGGTCGTGCTGGTTCTGCTCACCCAGCGGCACGTCAATCAACTGGTCGCAGCTCGCGTGCATACTTTGCGACGATCCACCGACACCATTTTGGAATCAGATTACCAGAGGGTGCGTGACACGGTAATGGAAGATTTTGATCGCATATATGCAACCCGCAGAAAGATGTTCATCTGGAAGTTGTCGACAAAGTTCATTGTCAGCACACTCAGCAGCGGTGGAACGGTTGCGGTATTGCTGTTGGGAGGTTGGTTTGTTGTCGACGGGCGAACCGATGTAGGCACGGTGGTGGCGGCGACGGCCGGGTTGGCCCGTTTGCAGGGACCAACCAGCTTTTTGATTTCATTTTACCGGCAGGTCAGCGCCACGCGTGTCAAATTCGAACTATTGCGCGAGATCGCTGGACAGGTTCGGTGAACGACGGCCTTGCTATGACCAGACTACGGCCGACTTTTTCGCTGAAGGGATCAGGCGCGTTCCGAATATTCCATGGTTTCAGTATTTACGACGATCAACTCATCCTGGCCCACAAACGGCGGTACTGAAACTTTGACTCCATTGTCCAAAATCGCAGGCTTGAAAGAATTTGCAGCCGTTTGACCTTTGACCACCGGTTCTGTCTCAACAATCTTGCACGTCACTTTCTGTGGCAATGTCGCATTGAGCGCCTCTGCCTCATGAAATTCCACTACAATTGTCATCCCGTCCTGCAAGAACGGGCGCCGTTCGCCCAGAATTTCTGCGGACAGCTCAACCTGATCGTAAGTTTCTGTGTCCATGAACACGAGCATGCCATCGTTTTCATACAGGAACTGCATGTCTTTTTGCTCCAGGCGCACGCGCTCTACCTTATCCGCGCTGCGGAACCGCTCATTCAGTTTTGAGCCATTGCGCAAGTTCCGCATTTCAACCTGGGCAAACGCCCCACCCTTGCCGGGCTTCACGTGGTCTACTTTGACAGCAGCCCAAAGACCGCCGTTGTGCTCTAGTACATTACCGGAACGGATCTCATTGCCATTGATTTTCGGCATGACACAAAACCTTCTAGAACGGTTGATGGGACAGTTCGACGTCCTATATACACAGAGGTTCGTCGTGGCAAGACAGCGATCCCTGCCCTGTTCGATCAGAGAGCTATGCATTGAATGCATAGATGCTATGTCAAAACGGGGTACCCGAATCGTTCATATTTCGCCATAAAGAGCGCCACGCCGAAAATACAAGAGCAAGAAAAACAAAGGAAACGAGATGCGAGATTTCGTTGACGGCACGGCTTTTAATGCTGAACAAGGCAACCGTGCAAGAAAACTATTTGCAGCCGTTGTGCTGGCTGCGTTGGATGACGCGATTGCCGACGACAAGAAATACGGCAATGGACCCGAGCAGATTGCACGCTGGGCCCGTTCCCGTGACGGACGCGAAGTTTTGACATGCGCTGGCATTGATCCAAATGAACGCGTTGTCCAAGGCCTTATGGAGTTTGTCGGACGTGGTGTTCGGACCTCCGTTGCGCTGTCCCGCGAAGAAAGCGAACGTCGCAACGCGGCTGCTCAGGCAGAAGCTGCCTGACCTATTTACTCCGCCTTCGGGCGGTGAGAAAACCGCGCCCTCTTTTGGGCGCGCGTTTCTTTTTTGGGAGTTGTGCCTGAGGCGAACGCAGTTTGTTGCGCTGTCTTCTAGTGCCTCAACAGGTGTTTGATCGGGCCTCGGCAGATCCAAATGCGACCAGCAAAGCCGCGCCAGACCAAGACTGCAGGGCTCAGTTGGCTCTTTCGTTCATATTGTCCACATGAAATGTGTGACGCTATGATTGCAGATTGCGGTTTACAGAGGGTTCGCAGAGATTATGGCCCGGTGTGGCACCTGCACCCAAAAAAATGTTGATTGGTGCGCGAGTAAATCGGCGCGTTTTGCCCTGTTATTTTTGCGGCAATACGAACGCAAATTGCTCCGCGTGGTCTTAGAAGTTGGACACCCCAAAAGGCCTTCTTCGGAACTTATCCGGATTAGCAACCCTCGCGGTTCATCGCGTGCTACTCCAGATCCTGAACGCTGAGCGCCCTATTGATCTCGCGGCGAACCAGTTTACGAACGTTTCGCGTAATCCGCTCTCCCAATGCGCCCTGCAATTCTTCGCGTACGATGTCTGTGACCAACTCTCGCAGCATGGCTTCGTCCAAGACGGTCTCGTCTTCGTCGTCGAACAACGCGTCTTCCGGTTCATCATCTTCTGGATCTTCGTCGATATATGCAAATGACGGCGTAGCCTGTGAAGCCTCTGGACCATCAGCGTCTTGCCATTCCAAAGGCTCCGGGTCGGGCAGAGTGGCCTCGGTGGCCTCATCCCCGTGCGGCTCCCATTCGACATCATCACTGTCGCTCATCGCGGCGCTCAACGCCTCAACAGCGGCGGACAGGCGAACACCGCCATCTTCTTCCGGTTCGGCCTCTTCCGGGTGGTGTGCAGTCGCCTCTGGCTGCAGGATCTGCTCATCCGTTTCAGCCTCGACACTGATTGATAGCTCGTCGGAAACAGGAGTTTCGGTCTGCTCCTCTTCAATCTGTGGGTCCTTTGCCGACAGATTTTGAAGGTCATCATCTACGACAGTATCATTCTCGGCGAGTTCGCCCACACCCAGCCCATGATCCTCACGCACTTCCAGCGACGCTGCGTCCAACAACGCCTCGTCGTCCAAGGCGGTGCGTTCCTCCCCATCTGCCTCGTCCTGCCGTTCTTGCAGGTTTTCACCCTCGATAGCAGCTGCAGCCTCATAAAGGGTCGCGCCGGGATCCTCCCAAGGCGTGCTCAATTCTTGGGCGGCGTGCTCGTCAGCATTGATCGAATTCGAGTCATCCAGCGCGGCATTCGCATCCTGAACGTCAAAGGACGCTTCATCCTCTGCACCGGGGAAGGCATCCCCTGCCTCAGAATGGTCGTTTTCCGAAACGCTGACGATTTCGGGATCGGCCACTCTAAGCGCCGGGCTCAGAACCAATCGATCTGGTTCTTCCCGTTTAATTTCAACGTGTTCACGAACAGTATTGCGCACGTCCTCGGACACAAGACGACGTATCGAGGACAAAACATCCTCAATCTCAGCATTTGTCACAGGCTCAGACATTGTTGCTCATCCACTCTCACCTCGGACAACAGTGTACCCGTTTGGCGGATTTTCCACAACAGGTGCAGAGAATTGTCAGTTCTTGCCCAAAGAACGCAATACACGATCCAAATCCTTGCCCTGCTTGGAATAAACCGAGGGGGCATTCTTCACGCGATTATAGTAGGCTGCAGGGTCATAAATCGGCACATCCAGCTTCAACCGCTCAGCTGTCAGCAGACCTTGCGCCGCCAACAGCTGATACGAAGCGATGTAGCGCGATGCTTGTGCTGTCACTCGAGTGGCGCGTGCGTCCAGCAGTTCCTGCTCCGAATCCAACACATCCAATGTGGTTCGTGATCCGAGTTTCGCTTCTTCCCTGATCCCTTCGAAGGCGATTTCCGCCGCCCGGATGTTCGCTTCGGATGCCGCCAGGCTTGCCTCGGATACCTTCAGGCCAATGTAGGCAGAGGCCACATCTTGGGCCACATTCTCATTTACGGTCAAAAGATTGGCGCGCAGTGAATCCCGGGTCGCCATTGCCCGGCGAACGGTCGCTGAGTTTGCGCCGCCTTGGTACAGCCGCTGACTGAAGTTCAAAGACACCGAAGCCGAATCCGAGAAGTTGGTTGAATTATATGTATCGCTCAGGCCAACTTCGGCCCCGAGTGCCGCCGTCGGTCCCATCAGAGTTTCGGCACGTCTGACGTTGATTTCACCGGCACTGACCTGATGCTGCGCCCCCAAGACCGAAGGGTGGTTGCGCACGGCAACTGACTGTGCGGCTTCAAGAGTTGCGGGGGCTTTGGGCAGATAGGGCGTCGATGACAGGTTCCCTGGACGGTTGCCAACAGCCGCCAAGTACTCTTCTTGAGAGTTTACGAAATCCCCCTGTGCGACGGCGAGATCAGTCCGTGCGGAAGCGCGGCGCGACTCAGCCAAAGCGACATCGGTCCGTGTAACTTCACCAACTTCGAAACGGTCTTGGGCAGCGCGCAATTCCTCGCCCAAGACGCGGACGTTGTTTTGGCGCAACCGCACAATTTCAGCTGTACGCAGGACTTCCATGTAGGCAGTCACAGCACGCATCAGAATGGATTGCTCAACTTCCAGCAGTGTCTGACGGGTGGCCAGGACAGTTTCCTGCGCCGCTTCAATCCCCAATCGTGCATTGCCGCCATCATACAGCAATTGCTGGAGTGTGAGGCCCCAGAAAACAGTTGATCGGTCGGTATCCACGACCACGCCGCTTGTCGACGAACGAGAAGACGTTGCTGTGTAGCGGCCCGACCAGTCAATAATCGGACGCAAGGCGGAAACGGCAACGGCCACATCTTCGTCAGCTGCTCGCAAGAGCGCCCGGTTCTGGATCAGCAATCCGCTCGTTTTGTAGGCGCCGATCAAAGCGTCCGCCAAGTTTTCGGCTGAGGCAATTCCAGGCGACATCATCAAGATAGGAATCGCTGCTGCTTTGACCAATTTCGCTGCGCGCGATTTTGCTGCTCGTATCATCATTGTCTCCTGGACTGGACCGCTAGGACGGGTCTATGCCGCGCCTCTTCCGAGTCGGTCCATGTTAGCGTCTATCGACTACAAGGCAAACGCCTGTTCGGCCTGGAAGCCAGGTAAAACCGGCGCACTTGCGTTGAATTCAAAACGCCAAGATACCCGCCCCCGCTGTTTGCTGCCCAGACGCACCACTCCGAGCGCACCTTCCATAAACAGACAGGCGATTCGACCGCCATCCTTCAATTGATCCAGCAGATTCTGTGGAATGGTTTCCACGGCGCCCTGCAACAAGATCACATCGAAAGGCCCAAGATCTGGAGCACCATCAACCAATGGACCCGTGTGCACGGCGACATTGTCCGCGCCGGTATCCATAAGCGTTGTCTGTGCTTCACTGGCGAGCGTTTCGTCCTCTTCGACCGCAACGACGGCCTGGGCCATATGCGACACAACAGCGGCCGAATATCCTAGACCAGAGCCGATATCCAACACCAGCTCATCGTCCCGAATGTCGAGAACATCCAACATCTTGGCGAGCGTCCGCGGGTCCAGCATCACCCGGTCCTGAGCAATTTCCAAGTTCTCACCAGCATAAGCTGCCTCAACTTGTCCCTCCCGCACAAAACGCTCACGCGGAACGTCCAACATAGCGTCGATGATTGGGTATTTGGTCACATCGGACGGGCGGATCTGCGTGTCCACCATCATCGTGCGGCGATCGGCAAAGTCACTCATGGCCAAACTCGTCTCTTGATTCATTGTATCCGAGTCTTTGCCACATTCGAAGCGGACCAGCAACGCCCCGCGCCGCGAATTACCTACTTACGTTCCTTCGGCCAGGGCAACTGTTCATAAGATGGCCCAACGCGCTTTTCCATAGCCGCTTGATAGTGGGTTTCCCCCGCGCATTTTGGAAATCTGCGCGGCAGATGGATTTTGACGCCTGAGAAACATGTTTTACCGCGCCAAAGTAATCTAGGAAATCTCCTCACTGCCGGGCAATCGCAGGCAATTGAGCGCTGAATCCGACGCGAGGCGCCCTACTCAGTCAGCAATAATGCGGTATCGACGTGCGCAATCGTTGCATTTGGAAAATGTCAAGTCGTTGCGACGGACCGCAGACTTGGTGCCTCCTCTTCGGGCAACTTTCCACTCAAGACCGCTATACCCTGCCACATTTGCCTTTGTAGGTTGAAGTCCTGGTGTGGAAACGACTTCCCAGCCTTCCAAATGACACGGATTCTTCGGTCAACACGACAGGCGACCCCCAATGTGGCCGAGCGAAGAAGCCATGCGAAAGATTTAGATGCCCGCCTGCAATTGTCATTGCGGCCGTCGCCCAGCGCGCCTCTTGAGGATTTGCAGAAGGCAGCCAAGGCAGCATCTAGTCTGCCACTGACCCAACTCATTGTTCCCGTTTTTCGGCTCGACACGCCAAGGATCCCGCGCTAAACGGTGCCGGCCGGCTCTGATTTGTGAAGGAGTAGGCAACCTGTAGTGATCTCACCACGATCTCTACCGATTCAATAAATGGGCGAGTTGGCGGAGTGGTGACGCAGCGGATTGCAAATCCGTGTACACCGGTTCGATTCCGGTACTCGCCTCCAATAAAATCAAAGACTTGCGTCATCCTACCTCTCCTTCACTGCCATTTTTGAAACAACCGTTGAAACTTTCACGTTTCGCTCTTGCTTCGTTCCATTTGATTTCTCGCCTCTTGAGCGCGCTTCGCGAGCTCCCTTTGCCGGATCGGCCCGCCGTATTTTTTCAGCATCGCAACGCCTGAGTGCCCGGTGACAGCCTTGACCATCTCGTCATCACATCCAGCCAAATAAAGCTCGATCGTCGCGTTTTTCCTGAGCCCGTGCGTTTTGTAGTAGCTCGCCTTCTCATGCTTCACTTTCTTTTTGATGGTGCGCATTTCCTCCGCAACGATGCGGTAGCTCACCGGTCGACCTTTGGGGTCGGTCACGACAGTACCATCCGTTCGCGCGAGTCCGTCGAGATGGGCCTTGAGGCGATCGGTGAGCGGGATCCACAGCGGCTTGTCGGTTTTGCCTTGAGTGAAATCGAATCCCTCATCCGAAAAGTGCGCCCACTTCATCTTCACGACATCGCCAATGCGCTGGCCCGTGCCAACGCAAAGCTCGTAGACCAGCCGCGCGCGTTTTGAAGCCAGGGCCTCGAACTCTGCTCGAACATCGTCTGGCCAAGGCTCCCACCCGTCGCTTTGCTGCTTGAAGAGCGGAATGCCCTTCGCCGGATTGCCATGCTCTTTCTTGATAAAACCAATCAGACGGGCGTGGTTCATCAAGACGACCATGACCTGGACGAGATAGTTGGCTTGCCGCCAGTGATCCGCATTGGCGCGGTGCAATTCGTAAATGTGATGGGATTCGATCCTGGCCGGGTCTTTCTCCGCCCATATCTCACGAATGTGGCTGATGTAACGCCGATAGTCGGATCTCGTCCGGGGCTTCAGCTTCTTGTAGGCGTCGCTCTCGTAGTAGCTGAGAATCAACGCCTCAAAATTGCGCTTCACCGGCGCAGGCGCTGGTTTTCCCTTCAGCAAGCGATTGTAGTGATCCCAAAATTCCGGTGTGCCCGCTTCCTCGTGCATCATAATAGAGATGCCGCGCGATCGCCGGATGACCCGTAGGTAACCCCTGTCACTATAGACATATTTTGGCAGGCTCTTGCGGGTCATTCGCCCATTCTCAAGTCGCTGTTGAGAAAGTCGTCGGCGGCCTCTGGCGCGACCATATTCGCATCGACGATGACACTGCCATCAGGCTTGATCTCGAACTTTGCGCGCTGCCAACCTGCCTCCCGCGCCTCGCGGATAAAGGCTGAGGCCGCTTGTTTCGCTTTTGTCTGTGCACTTGCTTTGGTCATCGTCTCGACACCTCTCTCACCTCGTTAACAACGCGCATTATCACACTGATTCATATTGATATTTCCAATTGAACCGAGTGCGGAACGCCTGTCCTTCGCCGCGCGAATGGCTCGGATAACTTCAGAGTTTTGGGAGTTGCCATTGCGATCGGACTCCGCCTTAATCCACTCCTTGAGCTCTTGCGGAAGCCGAAGCTGCATTGGTTTACGACTATTCATGAAACGCCTCCAGGTTGAAAACATACCCCTTTAGTGGCACTTAGCCACTATTGCGTCAATCGAATTTTATGGCACAGTGCCACCATGTCAGAACAAAGTGCTCAAAATCAGGACAAGTTCATCGTGCGATTGCCGGATGGCCTTCGTGACCGGATACGGCTTGCGGCCGAGAGCAACCACCGTAGCATGAACGCTGAGGTCGTTGCCGTCCTTGAAGAAAACTACCCCGCGCCAGTCCCGGAAAACATCAGCGACCCCGCAGCCCGAATGCTATTCTGGCTCGCCAAACGAATCCGAAGGAGAAGCCCGCAACCGGGCTCACCCAGAGACAAGCAAGCCGCCCTATACGAGCGTATTGCGGGCGATATATCGGAACGCATGAAGGATATCGGGGAATAGCCTTAGTAGGCCACCCACTCGTATCCATGGTTGCCTTCGTGATCTTCCCATTCAACGCCAACCCCGCGTCGCCAATTCGATGACGAACAGCGCCGCGACGGCAGCACCCACTGCGGGGCGGCCGCCGGTGTCGTGCGTTGCCATCCGAATTCGCCCTGCGTGCCATAGGTCCCGAGGCGAATATTGTAGCTCTCAGAGCAGTTATCGTCGCGACCGCGTTCGCTATGGCTGTAGTATCGAACATCCCAGACGCGGATCGAGCGCACGAAATCGAATTCCAGACCACTGATGTCGATATCGGCACCGCCTTCAGCCATCTGTGTAAGAATGACTTGGCCGAGCGTCTGACCTGTTTGGTTCTCCCGGTCCGCCTTTATCTGGGCAAGCCCCTTCTCCCATCGGCGCATCTTGAACCAATTGTCCGAGAAACAGACCTTGCTACGTGTGTAGCCCTCGGTTTCCTTCGCATAAGTCCATTCAGAAGATTGCCTCTGGCAATCACGGCTCCAAAGAACCCCAACTCATTGATGCTTTGGAAGAACACATTCTCTGCGGTGAAAAGTTCACCAAGATTTACGAGGTTAGCGAAGTCGAGCACGCTGAGGCACAGCGTTTCTTGGCTGATGCTGAAACGACGGGCTCCCCTTACAACAGCGCCTTTCCATTGCCACTGCCAGGCGCAGAGATGGAACTTCTTGACGGAACGCCGGTCCTAACCGCCCCTCTCGTGACATCGCTGCGCGATGCACTGCCGGGCAGTGATTGAGATCATGTTTGGCAGGCTCAAGGATTGGCGGCGCATAGCAACCCGATACGACAGATGCCCAAATGTCTTCCTATCCGCCTTCGCACTCGCCGCACTCGTTATCTATTGGCTATGGGGCCTGACCATAAGACACTCGCCGCTTCAGTCTTATTTCACTTTGATGGAAATAGGATCCCCAAACAGTTCGATCTTTACTCTGCCCTTTTTTTGAGCAACAAAAACCGCCTCAACAACAGGTGTTGCTCCGCCACAGCTACGACTCCGACGAACACCGGCCTTACCTGCGACGATTTTCCCAACTTTAATATCTCGGTACTTTTGTTCCATTGAGGCAACCGCCGACTTTGTCGGTGCTTTACCACAGTCGCCGCGAAGACCGTGAATAACCACGCCTTGACCGACTTTCACGTTTACCCGTTCTTTGTAGGGTACGCTATTACTACTATCTGCGTTAACACTCATCGCGGAGAAGCTAGAGATGGCAATAGTCAAAATTATTTTTCATTTTTTATTACTCCAAAGGTAACGTGATTCATCCAACTCTATTCCACTGAATTAAGCCAGTAAAACTAACAACTTTCAATGCCTTTTTAGGAGACCGCCCATTAAGCCGGTGATAATTGCAGGTAGCGGTCCTTATGGATAGTCAGCGCTGATGCGCGCTCCGTCGATCAACTACAAACGTCACCGCTTTCCACCTCAGATCATTGCGCACAGGGTTTGGCTTTATTGCCGGTTCAATATGAGCCTTCGCGAAGTCGAGGAATTGCTCTTAGAACGCGGTAGCGACGTGTCGTACCAAACGATCCGGCGGTGGATTGCAAAGTTTGGCCCTGCGATGGCAACAAGAATTCTGCCCTTCCCGCCGGCGACTTCTTTGATTTTGAAAAGGAAGGAAGGTCCGGTGAAAATAGTCATGCGATTTTCGGATTCTTTGTCATAGTTCATGGGCCCAAGGCGGATTTGCGCCCGCGCGCGATACGGTGACGGCTGCGACTTTTGCTCCATATCTGAGTGCTTCTTCAGCGGCATGGGCAGGCAATTCTGCCAGCCTGTTTTTACTCAGAAACCCGCTTAGCGCTAAATTTGCAAGGACGCCTGCATTAAAGGTGTCTCCGGCGCCAATCGTGTCGACCACTTTGACCTGTTCAGATGCAATATGTGCCGTGCCGCCGCCTCGAAGGAACACCTTTGCGCCGGCGCCGCCTTGTGTCAGGATCACAACCGAAGGACCCATGTCCAATAAGTCTTGGGCTTTTTCCTGTGGCGTGATTGGCGCATTGTTGATCCAGATCAGATCTTCATCCGAAACCTTGATGATGTCGGCGGCAGCGATCATCCGGTTCAAACGATTGCGGTAACGCGTCTCATCCTCAATGAATCCTGGACGAATGTTCGGGTCGAGCATCACAGCACGCGAGGCTCCTTCGGCTTCCAACAGCGCGGCATAGGCATCGGCCCCTGGTTCGCAAGCCAGACTTATGCCCCCAAAATAGAGCGTTGACACACTCTGTGCCAACACCGGCATGTCTGCAGGTGTCAGCAAGCGACCGGCAGAGTTTTCATCCATGAATGTATAGCTGGCATGGCCATTTACCAGATGAACAAAGGCCAGTGTTGTCGGTCGGTCGCTGTAAATCACATGTGATGAGTCGACATTGGACGCTTCCAGGCCCGCGCACAGGGTTGTGCCGAACAGGTCACTGCTCAGCCCAGTTAGCATTCCGACTTGCGCTCCCAAACGCCCTAAAGCCACCGCAGTGTTATACACCGCCCCGCCAGCATGGGGAACGAAGCCGTCCTCCCCTGAAACGGTTGGCTCAGGGATCATGTCAATCAAGGCTTCTCCGCAACACAGGATCATCTGGTTCTCTCCATTCGGGCCCTCTTGGTGGAAGTATTGCGAGGCTCCGGGCAAGCTTTGCTCACGTGGCGGCCTGTGGTTTAACCGGCCAAATATTCATCGATCGCTGCGTCGACGCCATCTGCCCAGATCATCATCAGCCACTTTTCAAATGCTTTGGCAAAACGCGGTTGCTGCGCCAGATCGCCATAGAATTGAGTCTGTGCAAGCCAGGTGGATGGGTTCCCCCGGGCCTCTTTTGCGGTTTCTTGAAGGGTGTGCCAGACGGGATCATTTGGCTCGATCAGGCTACCGTCCTCTCGCGTTCCGTCGCACATGCGTGCCCAAACTGCGGAAATCAGCGCGAGCCCGTCGATGGGTGTTCCTGCGGACAGGCCATCGCGGATTGACGGAACAATGAAGCCCGGATGCCGCGACGATCCGTCAAAAGCCACCCGGCGGGTTGTGTCCTCAATCAAAGGATTAGAAAACCGGTCAGCGATCACGTCTACATAGTGCTCGGGCGTCATGTCAGGCACAGCTTTAACAAGGGGAGCTATTTCTGTACGGGCGAGCTTGGTGAACAATCGCGCAATGTTTTCCCTGGCCATACAGTCAGCGATCGTAGAAATCGATAGAACCTCGCCAACACCCGCAATCACCTGATGCCCGCCATTTAGAATGCGAATCTTCATCGCCTCAAAATCATGCACATTATCTGTAAAGGTGGCGCCGGCCTTTTCCCAATCCGGGCGACCTGCGCAGAATTTGTCTTCGATGACCCATTGGCGGAAACTTTCATGGGTGACCGGAGCTCTATCGTCTATGCCGAGGTCGCGCACCAACTCCAGTTCCTTGGGACCGGTTGCGGGTACGATGCAATCTACCATCGAATTGGGGAAACTACAGGACGCATCAATCCAACCCGCAAGATCAGGATCAGAGAGGCGTGCCAAAGACACAATGGTTTGTCTCAGGATCGTTCCATTGCCCTGAAGATTGTCGCAGCTAAGACCCGTGAAGGGACCGGTTCCGGTATCACGCCGCAGGCGTAGCGCGGCGACCATTGCACCGAAGGCAGTCCTGGGTGCTTCTGGATTGTTGGCATCATGGAGGATATCGGGATGCACGGCATCAAAACCCTTGGTGAGGGGATCAATGTAGTACCCGCCCTCGGTTACTGTCAGTGCAACGATCCTGATTTCGGGCTGGGCCATCTGCGCGATCAGCGCCGCATTGGTCGGCTGGATTGGCGTGTAATCAATCATCGGGCCGATGATTTCGGCTGAGCGGCCGTTTGGCGACAATTCGATCAGGGTGGTCAGGTAGTCTTGGTCTGCCAGCTTGCTCCGCTGTTCTTCATCATAGGGCCGCACGCCGGCGCCGATGATCGCCCAATCCCGTGCCAGCCCCTGCTGCATAAGACGATGCAAGTACCACGCCTGATGGGCGCGGTGGAAATTGCCAAGTCCGATATGAACAACCCCGGCCGTTAGCTTGCTGCGGTCATAGGTCAGGACTTTGATGCCCTCTGGAAGACACCCAAGGGCTGCATTGGATAGCTTTTTAGCAGGTTGCGCTTTCATCAGCTCATCCAGTTCCCGCCATCCACATTGTAGGTCTGGGCTACAATGTAAGATGCGTCTTCGCTGGCAAGGAACACGGCCATGCCGGTCAGGTCTTCGGCGGTGCCCATGCGCCCAAAAGGAACGGCCCCGCCCACTTCGCGTTTCTTCTGGCCCGGTGCCTTGCCTTCGTATTTGGCAAAGAAGGCATCGACACCATCCCAGTGTTCGCCATCCACTACTCCCGGAGCGATGGCATTCACGTTGATACCGTGTTGGATCAGGTTCAGTCCGGCGGATTGCGTAAGCGAGATGACGGCCGCCTTGCTGGCACAATAGACCGCAACAAGGGCTTCTCCCCTGCGCCCTGCCTGTGAGGCCATGTTGATGATACGGCCCTTGATACCATGCTTGATCATATGGCGAGCGACGCTCTGGGTAGTGAACAGGGTGCCGCTGACGTTGATATCAAAAATGCGGGCGTAATCCTCACGCGTGATCTCATCTATCGGGGCCGCAGTGAAAATGGCGGCGTTGTTAACAAGAACGTCGATCTGACCAAAGGCTTCGACCGTGGCGGCGACGCCTGCATCAATGCTGGCCTGATCCGTCACATCCATGTGCACTGCGATCGTGGCCTCACCGATCTCGGCGGTCGCCGCCTGTGCACGGTCGAAATCGATATCGGCAATGGCCACACGTGCGCCTTCGGCCACATAGGCCTTGGCGAAAGCCAACCCGATGCCCCGCGCTGCGCCTGTGATCAGCGCCGTTTTCCCTGATAGTCGGTTCATGCTGTCCGCAAACCCTGGGCATCAAACCGGTGGATTTCGTCGGCCCGTGGTGTCAGATGGATCGTATCGCCGTGTTTCAGGCTCACGTCACCAATGGCACGGACGGTCAGGGTTTCTGCCAGTCCCGTGTTATGAATGTGAAAGAACGTGTCAGATCCGAGGTGCTCAGCCACACCAACAGTACCCTGCCACTGGCCGCCACTTTCGACCACGTCGATATGTTCAGGCCGCACGCCAATGGTATGGGCGTCGTGCTTTGCGGCCTCTTCGCCAGTGATAAGGTTCATCTTGGGCGAGCCTATGAAACCCGCAACAAATGTATTGAGTGGTGTGCGGTAGAGTTCCAATGGAGAGCCGACCTGCTCAATCACCCCGGCCTGTAACACAACGATTTTGTCGGCCATTGTCATGGCCTCGACTTGGTCGTGGGTGACATAGATCATCGTCGTGGCAAGCTTTTTGTGGAGTTCGGAGATTTCCATCCGCATCCCCACACGCAGCGCGGCATCGAGATTCGACAGCGGTTCGTCAAACAGGAAGGCCGAGGGCTCCCGAACAATTGCGCGACCAATTGCAACGCGCTGGCGCTGCCCACCCGAAAGTTGACCGGGACGCCGGTCTAGGTAATCAGTCAGGTTCAGAACAGACGCCGCACTTTCAACCCGCTTGGTGATTTCAGCCGCGTCAAGTTTGGCCATACGTAGCGGAAAAGCGATATTCTTGCGCACCGTCATATGCGGATAGAGCGCATAGGACTGGAACACCATGGCAAGGCCTCGTTTAGCGGGGACCACGTCAGTGGCGTCCTTGCCATCAATTTCAATATGACCAGATGTGATATCCTCAAGCCCAGCGATCAGGCGCAACAGCGTTGACTTTCCGCAGCCCGAGGGGCCGACGAAAACGGTGAATTCTCCATCCTCGATGGTCAAGTCAAGCGGTGGGATGACCTGCGTTTCGCCGAAGCTTTTGGTGACCTGCTTGAGTGTGATCTGTCCCATGTTTCAGGTTCCTTATTTCACCGCGCCGAAAGTCAGACCGCGGACGAGTTGTTTCTGGCTGAACCAGCCCAAGATCAGAATCGGGGCTATGGCCATGGTGGAAGCTGCGCTGAGTTTCGCAAAAAACAGACCCTCAGGGCTGGAATAGCTGGCTATAAAGGCCGTCAAAGGGGCCGCCTTTGCCGCCGTCAGATTGAGCGTCCAGAACGCTTCGTTCCAGGCAAGAATGAAATTCAATAGCAGTGTTGAGGCGATGCCGGGTATCGCCATGGGCGTCAGGACGTAAAGGATCTCTTCTTTCAGGGTCGCGCCGTCCATGCGGGCGGCCTCCAGGATCTCGCCGGGGACCTCACGGAAGTAGGTGTAGAGCATCCAGACGATTATCGGCAGATTGATCAGCATCAGAACAACCATCAGGCCGCCGCGCGTGTCCAACAGATTGAACTCTACAAAGATCAGCGAAATTGGGTACAAAACGCCAACGGCTGGCAACATCTTGGTTGAGAGCATCCAAAGCAGGATATCTTTGGTGCGCTTGGAGGGCACGAAGGCCATAGACCAGGCCGCAGGAACTGCGATGAGGATACCCAGCAAAGTGCTGCCACCTGCGATTACCACCGAATTCCACAGAAATTTCATGTAGTCAGATCGCTCCTGCACGACCGCGTAGTTCTCCAACGTCCAATCAAAGTTGAAAAACAGCGGAGGATCGTTGATCGCCTGGGCTTCGGATTTGAAGCTGGTCAGGATTGTCCAGTAAATCGGGAAAAAGATGATCAGGGCAATCGTCCAAGCGGCGGCCGTCGTTATGATTTTGCGTTTGGTTGTAACTGCGCGTGCCATGTGTCCAGCCCTCTTATGCGTCCAGGTTCTTGCCGACGATGCGCATCAGGAAGATGGCAACGATATTGGCAAGGATGATGGCGTAGACACCGCCTGCGGACCCCAGCCCGATGTTCTGGCTGTCAATGACACGCTGGAAGATCAGATAGGTAAGGGTGCGGGTGCCAAAAGCGCCGCCGGTTGTTACGAAAATCTCGGCAAAGATCGACAGAAGGAAAATGGTCTGGATCAGTACAACGATGGTAATCGCACGGGCCAGGTGAGGCAGCACGATATGCCAGAACCTCTTGAGAGCCGGTGCGCCGTCCATTTCGGCAGCTTCAAGCTGCTCACTGTCGAGCGACTGAATAGCTGTGAGGAGGATCAAGGTTGCGAAAGGCAGCCACTGCCAAGAGACGATCATGATGATCGAGCTGAGTGAAGCATCCTGCAACCATGCCACGGGCTCTGCTCCGAAGAACCGCCAGAGATGGGCAAAAATGCCATTGACGGGATCCATCATCATGT
Organism: Marinibacterium sp.; assembly: GCA_034670145.1. GTDB lineage: Bacteria > Pseudomonadota > Alphaproteobacteria > Rhodobacterales > Rhodobacteraceae > HXMU1420-2. The sequence goes on along the minus strand of JAXMOA010000015.1, from coordinate 116,997 downwards.
TTTTCCACACCAGAGCGGAAACCGTCGGCATAACAAAGAATGGGGCAATCACAAGAATACGCACGACGCCTTGGCCCCAGATCGGCTGATCCAATAGCATCGCCAACAAGATGCCTAACACTACGGTGATCAACAAAACCCCGCCCACCATGACAAGCGTTGTCTGGACTGACGGCCAGAACGAACTGGATGAGATAAACCGGCTGTAGTTTGTGAATCCAACCCAATCGAGACCACGATCAATGCTGTCGCCGCGCAGGGGCAAATACTTAGTAAAAGAAAACCAGAGCGTCAGGGTCAGCGGAACCAACATCCAACCAAGCAGTAAGACGACCGCGGGTGCCATCATGAAGCGGGCGGCGGAACGGGATGCTTTGGTGGCCATGAGACGGTCCTTTCCTGTGAAGCGAAATGCGTCCAGAAACAGAGCAGGGAAAACGGAAAGTCAGGATTTCGAGGGCGACGTAGACGCCGCCCTCAAGGAAAGAAGACCTAGCGGTAGCCAGCCGCTTCCATGGTTTCGTTTGTAATCGCCTGAGCTTTCTCAAGCGCTTCTGCGACGGTCTGTTGACCAGCGTAAGCCGCAGAGAACTCTTGGCTCACTTCGGTAGCCATCCCCGCAAATTCAGGGATCGCGACAAACTGAATGCCAACGTAAGGCACCGGATCAACCGTTGGGTTGGTCGGATCAGCTGCATTGATCGAATCCAGCGTCATCTTTGCGAATGGAACTTTCTGATATTCTGCATTCGCATAGAGAGACGTCCGCGCGCCTGGAGGCACGTTGGCCCATCCCTCATTGCCCGCGACCAGCTCAATATATGCTTTGCCAGTGGCCCATTCGATGAATTGCTTGGCTTCAGCCTGCTGCTGGGTACCTGCCGGAATAGCCAGCGCCCAGGCCCAAAGCCAATTCGCACGCTTTTCTACGCCTTCAGAGTTGGGTGCCAGTGCGAAGCCAACGTGATCAGCCACTGTCGAGTCATCTCCGGTCACAAAGGACGCAGCAACGGTCGCGTCAATCCACATGCCGCATTTGCCCTGATTGAACAGTGACAAGTTTTCGTTGAAACCATTCGTCGCGTAGCCTTCTGGACCGAAGTCGTTCATCAGATTTACATAGAAATTCAACGCGTCAGCCCATTCAGGCTGATCAAACTGTGCGTTCCAGTCCTCATCGAACCAACGCGCACCAAAGGAGTTACCGGTGACGGTAATAAACGCACCACCTTCGCCCCAGCCGGCCTTGCCACGCAGGCAAACGCCATTGATGTCTTTTTCTGGGTCGTCCATCGCGGCGGCAGCTTCGCGAATAAATTGCCATGTCGGATCGGCTGGCATCTCCAGACCGGCGGCTTCCATTAGGTCTGTGCGGTACATCACCATTGACGATTCACCGTAGAAGGGTGCCGCATACAATGTGCCATCGTGAGAAAGACCGCCGCGCATTGCAGGCAGGATGTCTTGTACATCGTACTCTGCGGACAGATCATTCAACGGCACCAGCCAACCATTCGCACCCCAGATCGGCGTTTCGTACATGCCGATGGTCATGATATCAAAGGCACCGCCCTTGGTCGTGATGTCGGTGGTCACCCGCTGACGCAGAACGTTTTCCTCCAATGTGACCCACTCAACATTGATGCCGGTCGCTTTGGTGAAAGTGTCGGTGTAACCCTGCATCCGGATCATATCGCCGTTGTTCACGGTGGCGATTGTGATCGTTTTGCTGTGGCCGTCTGCAAACGTCGCGCCAGTGCTTATCAAGCAAAGCGCAGTCGCCGCAAAAAAGGAGCTCTTCAAAGACATCCGTTGTCCTCCCTGGTTGGATGTGATGGCGCTAAGCTATCCGCACAATCAACGCAGCGTCAATCAAAGTTTTACGCGCGTAAAAAAATTAGATGTCACGCGGAGTCCCTTAGGATGAGCTTCCCTTCCAATCGTGTGCTTTTCCAAGGAGATACTTGACCTTCAATCGCAGTGAACAATGCATCAGCGGCTGTCTGGGATACGGCTTCGTAGTTATGCGAAATCGTTGTAAGCGGAGGGCACGTATAGCGGGAGTGCGGATGTCCGTCCTGCCCGGCGACCCGAATCCTGCAGTCCTCTGTTCGCCCGACGCGAATACCGCGCTCATAGCACGCAGTCAGCAATCCAATTGCCAGTCGGTCATTGCTGCACAGGATCGAATTCGTCGAAAATCTGCCATTCTCAAACGCTTCGTGGCCGCCAAGACGTCCGATCTCTTCGAAGCCCCAACCTTCGCCAGCAATAGAAACCACGTCAGGAGTATAACCAAAACTCTCCATCGCATCGAGATAGCTTTGACGGCGGCGGTGGGCATTGGGGTTCGCCGGCGTCTTCATCTCGAAAAAGCATGGAGGCTCGCTGGTACGGCAGAGGTAGTCAGTGATATGGGCGGTGAACTGAAAATTATCCGATCCGACGAAAGCCAGGCCAATCTCGTCCACGCTGCTATCAAAAATCAGCGTCGGTACATCATCACAGAACTTTTCCAACGCAGCCCGGTCCGACGCACGCCCCAAAGGGGCCAACAACACTCCCGCCGGTTTGAGCGAGCGCAATGTATCCAGCACTTCGACCTCAAGGGCCGGATCACCATGGGAACTAAACAGGGTTGGGCGATATCCAGCTGCGATACAATGTTGCTCCAGATTGCGGGCGATTTCGGCGAAATAGGGATCGGACAACAACGGCACAACAACGCCTACATTTTTGGTCAGCTTTCGGTTCTGGTTCATTGCATAGATGTTGGGGCGATAGTCATGCAGTTCCAAAGCTGCTTCAATCTTGGCCCGAGTAGACGGCCTTACGCTGCCAGGCTCGTTGAAATATTTTGATATAGTCGGACGAGAAATTCCGCTGACGCTTGCTAATTCTTCCATGTTCTGAATTTTTCTACCTGCCATCGCCAGTCGCCCCGCCCATCATTCGGTGTGAAGATTCAAAGTTTCATCACGCCCACTATTTCTTTGCGCGCGGAAAAATTCAATGTTTGCCCGCGAACTTTTAAATGTGTCTCTGCAACGACACCCTTCACCGCGAACAAGGAGAGCCTGGATCGTAGCTCAACAGGCCGTTGGCCAACTAAGCCAGATGCATGCTTCGTCCTTTTGGTTTGACCCGACCATCATCCCTGACCCTGGCGATCAATTCTGGCAGCTGAATTTGTCAAACATTCCGAGAAATACAGCCGCGAAAACAAAAGCATAGAGGTCGCACCTTGGTTGTTTGGATATTCAAGGGAGCCGCTACCGTGCAACCTTCCGAACTTTTTGGATGCCAGCGCCAACCAAGCCGCCGTGACTACGAAAAATGAAGGTGTAGCCGTTCGTGCATTTGGACAACCCTGATCTCGTTCCTGTTGAGGATCCGCAGACAGCAAATTGCATCTTACGTCAGTGTTTGGATTTCAGGGATAGCTCACCTTTTGTCTTTGAGCATTCCAATAAGTCGTTTCCAAGCCTTCATCTGATTTGTTTCAGTGTCTGAGCACAACCAAATCCGCGATTTATCATGCTTTCGATAGTGCCGCGCGCGCCTCGGGCAGATCCCATATCTTTTCGATCGCGGCGCAGCCCTCTGCCACGATCCGGGACTGATCGCCAATCCGCATTCGGCCGCCTGAAACCAGCAGGCGACCATCGACAATCACGCTGTCAATCTGCGCCCGGTTGGCAAGCGATACAAGAACGCGCATCGGGTCCCGATGGGGTAACAAATGTGGGTGGGTCATATCGACAATGGTCAGATCGGCCTTTGACCCAGGCGCGATACGCCCAAGATCCGGCCTGCCAACAGCGTCGCCGCCGGCAGAGGTCACGCTTTGCAGCAGGACCGGGGCTGACGCAATTCCGGGATCACCCGACACCGTTTTAGAGACGATTGCAGCGGCGTTTACCTCTCCCAACAGATCCATATTGTACCCGTCGGTACCCACCATCGTGCGCAATCCTGCCTTTTCAAATCGACCAAAGGCCGCCGTCTTGCCAGTGCGAGCAAAAACGCGGGGGCATGACATCACCGTGACATCCCGCTGGCGCATCAATGCCAAATCGTCGTCGGAACAATACACACAATGGGCCGCCAGCAGATCGGGTCCAAGGACACCAAGCCAGTCAAGATATTCTGCCGGTGTTCGACCGCCCCACCTTGCCTTGATTTTCTCTACCTCACTGGCGCTTTGCGCCAAATGCGTGGTGATGGGCACGCCAAGGTCGCGCGCACGACTTGTCGCGGCCCGCAGCAAATCGGGGTCGCAGGTGTCGGTGGCGTGCGGGCTCATCGCCAGCCCGATGCGGCCATTGTCCCGGCCTTGCCATGTCTCGTACAAGGTATTCCAGGCTGCCAGGTCGCTGGCATTGTCCGACCCATCGCTGGATTGCGTGTTATAGACCACTTCGCCGTTCTCTGCCCGCGGATCGGAGGCCGAAAACAGATAGGGTGCGCCCCAAAAGCGAATGCCAAGCTCCAGCGCCGCGTCAAACATCTCTGGGAGGCCATTGCGAAACGGCTCCATCACAGAGGTCGCGCCCCCCAGCAAAAGCTGAACAATCCCCATCCGAGCAATCGCAAGACGTTCTTGCGATGACAGAATGTCCAAACCCGATTTCGAGAGCGGCAGCAGCACGGTATAGACGACACTATTATCCGCCCTGCTCCCGGCGCCGTCTTCGACATGGCTGCGCGCGATTGCTTCGCTGAAGCAATGATTATGCAGGTTCATCAACCCCGGCAGAACAAACCGCCCCGGCGCATCAAGCACCACATCCGCGTCTTTCGACCGCGAAGCAGAGATTGCGGCAACCCGGTCGCCTTCCAAAATCACCCAATGATCGCGAATGACGGTCGGCACATCGGCACGCCCATCCAGCACGTAACTGCCAAAGACAGCCGTTGTTGCCTGCGTGTCGGGAAGTGGGTCAATCACGGTTATCTCCTGCGGGTATCAGTGTTTTGTCGTTTCAGTGCCAGCTTGCCTGCCGCATAAACAGGGTCAATCACGGGAATATCAAGCTCTGCTTGCAACCGCTCTGCCAGTGGCCCCATTCCAGCGCACCCAAGCACGATGGCCCCGGCCCCCTGTCGTTTAAGGTCACGCCCATTTGCCAGCATCTCGGGCCAGATATCGTCTTGCCCGGAGGCCGCCGCCGAAACGTCGGACAGCGGCAGTTCTGCCACCAGCCTGTCGAGCAATTCCATGCCGTCGATCCTCTTCAGGTGCCGTGGAACGGCCTTGGCGGACAGTGCGATAATACCATAGCGGTCCGCGCGTTCTGTGGCCTCCAGAATAGAGGCCTCTTGCGCGCCGGTGACGGGTTTTGACAAATGCGCGCGTGCTTGGTCCAATCCGGGGTCGGAAAAACAGGCGATGATGAAGCCATCACAATCGGACGCTTGCGCATGGGGCAAAAACGCGTTGCCCGCAACGCGGACATCTTCGTCGGTTCGGATCGTCGCCGGGCCTTCGGCATTTCGCGTGACATCAAAATACGCGCCCAGCGGGGCAAGCGCATCAGCGATGGCGCGTGTAACCGTGGCGGATGAGTTCGGATTATAGACGAGGATACTCACGTTCGCAGATCTGCGCCGAAATTCTGCGCAGGGTCAAACTCGGGCAGGGTCACACCAGGCCGTCCGCGCAAATCTACCGGTGCACGCTTAAAGAACCGGCCCTGCCCCGGCGTGGCCTTTAGTGCGCCCTGTTCCACAATGACATTGCCTCGGCTGATCACCACCTCTGGCACACCCGTCAGCTCGTGCCCGTCAAGGGGCGTGTAATCCATGTTGTCATGCTGGTCTTGCAGCGTGACCTTGCGCCGTGCTTCGGGGTTCCAGATCGCGATGTCAGCATCACAGCCCGGCGCGATACGCCCCTTTGTCTTGCAGCCAAAAGTGCGGGCGGCGTTGGTGGCACTTAGGGCCACGAATTGTTCCAACGTGATGCGGCCGGCGATGAAGCCTTCGGAAAACAGCCAGGGCAAGCGTGTCGCGATGCCCGGCATACCGTTGGCGATCTTGGGATAGGCCACATCCGCGCCATTGAAAAACTTGCCGGTTTCGTCGGCGCGGTAGGGCGCGTGATCCGAACTGACACTTTCAAACGTGCCTTGCGCCACATGGTGCCACAGCGCATCTTGGGTGTCGGCCCCCCGCACGGGCGGGGAACAGATGAACTTCGCGCCCTCCATGCCCGGCTTATCAAGCGCCTCGCGCGTCAGCGCCAAGTATTGCGGGCAGGTTTCGGCAAATAGCTTCGCGCCTGCGAATTTTTCTTTCCGCACAATCTCGGCCCCGGCGGCGGTAGAGACATGCACAACAAACAGCGGCGCATCGGCCAGTTTGGCCAACTGAATGGCGCGGTTGATCGCCTCGGCTTCGGCCAGTTCAGGGCGCGAAATCGCGTGGTATCGCGGCGCGGTCAGCCCGCGCTCTGCCAGTTGCCGGTTCATCCATTTGACCATGTCGTTGTTTTCGGCATGGACCATCGTGATCGCGCCATGTTTGCGCGCCACGGTCAGAATATCCAGCATCCCCCCATCACCGATATTCATCAGATCATAGGTCATAAAAACCTTAAAGCTGGTGATCCCTGCCTCGAACGCGCGGGGGAGCTCCTCGGTCAGAACTGTTTCGGTTGGGTCACTGATGATGAGATGCCAGGAATAATCCAGCACGGATTTTGCGGCACGGGCACCGTAGGTCGCAATGACATCATCCACCGATTGCCCACGCTGTTGCGCGGCAAAGGGGATGATTGTGGAGTTCCCGCCAAAAGCCGCCGAGATCGAGCCGCTTTGATAGTCGTCACTGGTCATGATCCCGGAAGAGCTTTCCTGGGCGATATGACAATGGGCCTCGATACCGCCGGGCATAACGATCCGCCCGCCCGCATCAATGCGCCGCGCACCGCCTGGCAAAGCCTCGGCAATTGCGATGATGCGACCATCTTTGATGCCAACGTCGGCCTTTGCGGTCCAATCGGCTGTGGCGACCTGGCCAGAGTGGATGACTGTGTCGAACTCCATTTCGTTACCCCGTTACCGTCCAGTTGTGGCGTTGATCCGCTGTTGGAAAGCGGTCGGAAAGGCCCAGTTCCTCGATGCGCTTTATGCTTGCCTCGAACAATGTCTTTTGAACCGGCACCGTATCAGGGGCCAGGGCAACATCGCGCAGGGCCTTTTCGCGGCCGCTATAGGCCTGAAACAGGGTGCGCAGATCCTGCACCGCACGGCCATCGGACATGTCAACGCGCAGATCATATTTCGCGATACCATGTTCCCCCGTCACCTGAAGCGCGGCAGATCGCAGGGCACCGGCAACCTCGCCACCGGCGTCCTCTCCGACCTCAAGCGCGTTTAGCAGTTTTTCGGCCAAAGGCAGCTCAGGATCAGCGGCGAAGGCGGCAGACATCGCATTGGTCACACGGTCATTGTCCAGAATATTGCCAAGTGCAAGACAACCCGGTGCCGTGCTATGGCTGAATATCGAATACATGCGGCGCCCATGATAGATCGCGGATCTGCCCCGCGCATCCAGGACCCCCAGTTGCCGCCAGTCGATATCCGGCGAAGAGTTACAGACCTCTTGAATCGTGTCATCGGCATCTTTCCCGCCGATCAACAACGCAATGCCCCGATCCCCCAACCGGCTATCGGTGCGGTGCTGCGACAGGATCGCCCCCTTGCCATGCGCCAGACGGAGACATCTGCTGCCGACGGCCAGGTCAGAGGTTGTGATGGCTCCGCCAAAGGCTCCGGTGCGTTCACAATGGCCAATGATGGAAAAGGTCACGCGCTGTATCTCCTATTGTTTTCGACTGTGGGGCCGGGCGGCTATATATTGCGCCCGCGCAGGCCCAGAATTGTAACCAGCAATGTGATCGCCACAAGAATGGTCGCCACCGATGCGATGACGGGATCGATTGATTCCTGAATCCCATCCCAAATCACCTTTGGCAGCGTCTCAACCCGTCGCACGGTCAGAAACAGCACGCCAACAATTTCGTCAAAACTGACCGTAAAGGCAAACAGCGCCCCTGCGATCATGCCGGGGCGGATGGACGGCAGAATAACGGTCAGGATCGTCACAGGCAACGACGCCCCCAAATTGCGCGCCGCCTGCGGAATCCGTCGATCCAGGTTTGTCAAAGCCGCAAAAACCGAGATGGTCACATAGGGCAGTGCCAAAAGCGTATGCGCCAGAATGACCCCGATATGCGTATCAATCAGCCCAAGGACGACCCAGAACTTGTAAAACCCCAAAGACTGAACAACCGGCGGCACCAGAATGGGGACAATCATCACCCAACGGGCAATCGTGGCCACCCGATCCGACAGGAACCAAACGCCGATACAAAACAGTGTTCCCAGCACGGTCGACACCGCCGCCACAATCGCACCGATCCAAAGGCTGGTGAAACTGGCGTGCAGCCATTTGGGCGAACTCAGAAACGTCTCATAATGTTGCAGCGACAGGCCGTCGCGCGGCAGGCCAATGAACGCGGTATCGGTGAAGGATACCGGAATAACCACAAGAATGGGCAGCACAAGAAAGGCCAGCACCATCCAACAGCCGGTGGTAAAGACGATGCGCAGGGTGGATCGTGGCATTATTTGCGCTCCAGAAAGGTTTTGCGCAGGTTCACAAGCCGCCCCGCGACAAGCAGCACCAAAGCGGTCGCAACCAGCAAGGCCACCGACAGCGAAGCCGCAAGCCCCCAGCGCAAAAGCTCTTGAATCTGATAAGAGATGTATTCAGAGATCATCATTATGCGCCCCCCGCCCAAGAGCGCAGGCGTGATGTAGAACCCAAGCGACAACACAAACACCAACAGCCCGCCGGAAAAGACGCCGGGCAATGTTTGCGGAAAATACACCTCGCGGAAGGCGCGCCATTCGCTGGCACCAAGGCCGCGGGCCGCCATCATGTGACTCTGAGAGATGCCGCGCATATTGGCAAGCATCGGCAGGATCGCGAAAGGCAGCATGACATGGACCATAGAGATCAACACGCCAAGTTCGTTATGCATCAGCCGTATCGGCGTGCTGACAATGCCCCAATCCATCAGGGTGTCATTCACCAACCCCGAGCGCCCCAGCAGAACGATCCAGGCGAAAGAGCGCACCAAAACCGAAACCCAAAAGGGCAGCAATACAAGGCCCAGCATCAGCGGCCCGTGGCGGCCACCATATGTCGTGATCGCGTAGGCCACGATATAGCCCAGCACCAGACAGAAAGCCGTTGTAATGGCTGCAATGCGGAACGTCAGCAGAAAACTGACCCGCACAGCGTTGGAATCAAACATCTTTATATAGTTACCAAGCCCGGGTTCGGGCTCGGTCACGGAAATCCCGAAAATGTTCAGAACCGGCCAGATATAGAATATCGCCATCAACGCCAGGGCGGGCACGGCAAGCATCCAATAGCTGGTTTTTTCCGACATTTTCGGGATGTTCCTTTTGTGTAGATCAGCCGATCAGGGCGTCGATATAAAGCTCTTCGGCGTGGACCTGATTTTTGCCGTACCATTCGTCCGAATAGATCACCATCCGGGCAACATTTGCGGCATCTGCCGGGTTCCAGGCTGCCAACTCGGCCGGGACCTTCGCGGCCGCTTCCGGGTTGATCGGCGCGTTACCGATGTTCTTGAACCACTCGACTTGCAGATCGGGATCTTGGGTCACGGCAATGAACTTCATCGCCGCTTCGGTTCCCGCCGGGTTGTTCTGTGGAACAGCCCACATGCCTGGCTGCAAAACACCGCCCTCAAAGCTCAGCTCAAAGGTTCCCGGCTCCATCTGGTCTTTCAGCAGGAAGGCCCGCGTCGACCAGATCTTGCCCATGGCCACTTCGCCCTGCAAGAACAGGTTCTGACTTTCAGAGCCAGAGCCCCAGACGATGATATGTTCGCGCAGCTCGCGGAACTTGGCGATAGCGGCCTTCATCCCGTCTTCGTCAAGGAAATCATAGACGTCCTCTTTCGGGATGCCCATGGCCAGCACGGCACTTTCCAACTGGCCGCGCACAGACTTGCGGAAAGTCCGAATGCCGGGGAACTGTTCGACATCCCAGACATCAGCCCAGTTTTGCGGCACACCATTGGGAAGCATCGTCGGGTTTGTGGCCAGGCCATAGCCGAACAGATAGTTACCAACCGCAAATGGCAGCGCCGTGCCTTCCAGAACCTTAGAGGCATCAACAATGTCATAGTCGATAGGCTGGATCACGCCCGCTTTGTTCATAACAATGGCTGACCCTGCACCACTGTCCAGCACATCCCAAACGACCGCGCCGCTTTCGACCATGGCGCGCACCTTGCCCGGCGACGGGCCAGCGCCGTCGACCCGCAGCGGGATACCCGTTTCGGCAGTAAAGGCCGTGCCCAGAACGTCGGCGAGAATATCAGAAGCCGCCCCGCCCCAGTTACAAATCACAACTTCGCTGGCTTGGGCCTGCGCCCCTTTGCCAAGCAGTGGCACCAACCCCATTGCCCCCATCGCCGTCAGGAAACCGCGACGTGACAGAGTGCCCGCCTTGTATTTCTCGACTGCTATTTCAGCGAGATCTGTCTTGAATTGATGGTCTGTTGTATCCATTCGCTTTCTCCAAGTTGTCCAAGTTATGGCTGACCCTTGTTATTTGGGCCTTTGTTCTTTGGTTTTTGACGCGTGACCGGGTCACACGCCCCATGCTCAATTCTCTGCAATCGGAACACAGGCCTTCCCGTCCCAACCAAAGCTGATCTCCATGTTCGGCTTTGGCGGCAGGTCGGCGTTCCACGTTGTTTGCGAGATCAGGACCTCGCCGAAACTGTCATGATCGACCAGCACAAGGCACCGCTCACCCAGATAGCTGATCTGGCGAATGCGCCCAGCAAAGCACTCCTGCCCCGGCAGCGCCATCCGCACGCGCTCTGGGCGGATCGCAAGGCATCCTGCTCCCTCGGTGACGCGGTCAGGCTGCGCCGCAAGCGCAAAGCTTTGATCCGCGACTTTGGCGGTATAACTGCCGTCTGCCTGCTTCTCGTAAACTGCTGGAATAAAGTTCGATTTCCCCAGAAAGCTTGCCACAAATTTGTTGCGGGGAAGGTCATACAGCTCGTTCGGCGCGCCTTCTTGCTGGATCGATCCGTTGTTCAGGATAATGACCCGGTCAGACATCGACATGGCCTCGTCCTGATCATGGGTGACGTAGATGAATGTCACCCCCAACCTGTCGTGCAACGCCTTGAGTTCCCATTGCAAATCGGCCCGAAGCTTTTTGTCCAGCGCCGAAAGCGGCTCGTCCAACAGCAGGACATCCGGCTTGAACGAAAGAGCGCGCGCCAGGGCGATGCGCTGCTGTTGCCCGCCCGAAAGCTGGTCTGGCATCCGATCTGCAAAGCCTGACATCTGCACCAGCTCAAGACATTCGCGGACACGTTCCGCGCGCTCTTCCTTGGGCATCTTTCGCACCCGCAAGGGATACCCGACATTTTCTGCCACGGTCATTGTGGGAAACAACGCATACCCCTGAAAAACCATCGCAAAGCCGCGCTTTTCCGGCGGCAGACGCGTAATATCAGCGCCACGGGCTTGAATAGACCCGCTGGTCAAAGACAGGAAACCGGCTATGGCAGAGAGAAGCGTCGTCTTCCCAGATCCTGATGGGCCAAGCAGCGTCAGAAATTCGCCTTCGCGGATATCCAGCTGAACGCTGTCAAGCGCTCGGACCTCTCCATATGTTTTGACAGCATTCCGGACGGAGATAATCGGACTTGGCATTCAGCAGTGGTCTCCACGAGGGTCCGCCCGTCAGTTGGCGGGACATCGCAAGCAAACCAGAGCCATGCAATTCGGTGAAATAAAAAATTCACCTACAAGAATAATGCACAGTTATACATTAGATTCATAGTCCACCCCCACCGCCAGTGAATCGCGCAGGAACTGCTGGAATTTTCCCACCATCTGCGACGTTGGGAAAAGCTTTGATGTTATTCCATAGAGAGTGACCGGCAGGGAGGGTTCTATTGACCGGGCAATTATGTCATTTCGGTCCCCACCACGCAGAGCAAAACTGTCAACCAGAGCCACTCCTGCCCCGGCCGAAACCATTTCCAAGGCCGTTGATGTATGACGCACCTCGCAGTCGAAACGCCGCTCCAACCCTTGCCTTGAATAGGCTTGATCAATCATCTGACCAAGCGGCGTCGAGGTGCCATAAGAGATGTGGTTGACATGATTCAGGTCAGAGATATTGACAGTGCGGGCATGCGCCAGGTCGTGACCATTTGGCATGACGCATACCATTTCTCCTTCTGCCAAAGGCTGAACAGTCAGCGCTGAATGGCGCGGTGGCGTAATCGAAAACCCAAGTTCGGCGCGACCGCTGACCAGTTGCTGGATCACTTCATCAACGCTGCCCAACTCTATTGACGGCCTAAGCCGCGGTCGCATCTGCAAGAACCGCGTGACCAAACCGGGCAGCAGAACATGCCCGATTGATGGTGTGGCGATCAGGTTCAACTGGCCCATGGTCCCGCCACGCAGCTGTTGCACGATCTGGTCCATGCGCTTTTGCTGCGCGAACAGATGCTGGGCCTCTTGCGCAATGTGCAATGCTTCCGGTGTTGGCGCGAGACGCCCCTTTTCGCGGCGAAACAGAGAAAACCCAACCACGTCCTCAATGTGTCTGATCATATTCGAGACCGCGGGTTGGCTCACGCCCAGAGACTCCGCAGCGCCAGAGGTTGTTCCCAAGTCTACAACTGCACAGAGCATTTCAAGTTGCCGAAAACGAAGCATAGACAATAACCTCCAGTTATTTCATGGGCCCGTTTTATTATTTCCTGGAAAAAGCGCTGTTGTCTAGGTCTGGATGTCACCACGGATTGGAGAAACAAATGAGTCGAAGTGTCGTGTTTGCGGTAGCGCAATTGGGTCCTATTCATTTGGACGACACCCGCAAAACAGTCGTCGGTCGGCTTGTAGATTTGCTGAGAGAGGCTCATTCGCGCGGCGCCAGGTGGGTGACGTTTCCAGAGCTGGCCCTAACCACTTTTTTCCCACGTTATGCCTATGACGACCCCGATGAATACGACCGCTTTTTTGAGGAAAGTCTGCCGTCACCGGCGACTGAACCGTTGTTTGAGGCCGCCCGTAAGCTGGGTGTTGGTTTTTACCTGGGCTACGCTGAAAAAACAAAAATCAACGGCAAAGTCAGACGATTCAACACATCTGTTCTGGTTTCACCAGCCGGAGACATTATCGGTAAATACCGCAAGATCCATTTGCCAGGCACCAAGGACCCAATCGGGGACCCGGAGTTCGAGCATCTGGAAAAGCGGTACTTCGAAGTCGGAGATCTAGGTTTTCCTGTCTACAAATCCGATGTCGGACGGATCGGCATGTGCATCTGCAACGACCGTCGTTGGCCCGAGACGTTTCGCGTAATGGCCCTCAAGGGCGCCGAAGTCTTCATGCTTGGGTACAACACTCCGACACGAAACATTCACCACAATGAACCCGTCCACCTGCGCGAACATCACCACCGCCTAAGCCTCGAATCCGCAGCCTATCAGAACGGTGCCTGGGTTATGGCGGCTGCGAAATGCGGCTCTGAAGATGGATTTACGATGATAGGGGGGTCCGCAATTGTGGCCCCAACCGGGGAAACTGTGGCCCGTGCAGTGAGTGAGGATGACGAACTCATCTCCTACAATTGTGATCTGGAACTCGGCGAATACATTCGACGCTCAGTATTCAATTTCGCGAAACATCGCCGGATCGAGCACTACGGCTTGATAACATCGCAGACCGGAGTGGAGATCGAAGAATGACCTATTCGCTTGCCGGGCGCTGCCCCGAAACGGGCCACATTGGTTTTGCTGTCGCCACCTCTTCTGTCGCCGTCGGTGCACGCGTTGGCGACGTGCTGCCCGGCTGTGTCGTGTTCTCTCAGGCACGCACCGATCCGCGCCTGCATCGCGTCGGCTTGCAGGCCTTTCAAAATGGTGCGGACGCGAACGGCGTGCTTGAGGCGATGCAAAACGCAGCCCACGCCCCCCATTGGCGCCAGCTTGGGGTGTTGACCCTGACCGGCGATGGGGTGCACCACACGGGAGCTTCCTGCCTTGATCACACCGGTGGCCTGACCGGTGTAGACTGTCTCGCCATCGGCAACTTTCTAGGAAGCGCAGAAGTGCTGCCAGAGATGATCCGTGGCTTCGAAGAGGGCTCTGGCACGCTCGAACAAAGGCTTCTTGCAGGAATGCTGGCAGGTGAGGCAGCGGGCAGCGAACGCGACCCGCTCCAGTCAGCATCACTGGTCGTGATGGGACCCGACGAGCTAAAAGATACTGACCTACGTGTTGATGACTCCAAAACGCCCCTGCAGGACCTCGCATCACTTTATGATAGCTGGGCACCAAAAAGCGACGCTTACAAGCTGCGCGCCGTTGATCCAGATAGTGCGCCGTCTTCCTCCGCAGTCGAGCGCAACAGCTCAATCTAGTGCCGCGAACCTGTTCTCCTACGCCGTTCCAACACGCGGTTGGTCCTGTAGTATGTCGGCCGGGCGGCTCGCAATATATGCTTCGAGCGTTTTGCGGATATCAGCCGCTGCCGGATCCTTGATCAGGTTGCACATCTCACCCGGGTCCTTCTCCAAATCGTAAAGCTCCCCCTCTCCGGACAATAGGTCAACTGTAAGCTTGTGAGTACGCGTTCGAACTGTACGCAATTCCAACGGCACACCCGCCCGCCCTGCCCCTAGCCCCCATTCGTTGAGCGCATACTCTCGCGTTGCCTCATCCGTCTCGATCAGCGATCTCAGGCTTTGTCCATGCTGGGGCAACAGTGGCTCTGCTTGGCCATAGTCAAAGAATGTGGCGGCAAGATCCAGCGTCGATACTGCGTCCTTGACCACTTTACCCGCCGGAACTCCAGGCCCCTTTACGATCATCGGCACACGTAGCAAGCCTTCGTAGTGCATCGGTCCCTTGAGGATCAGCCCATGATCGCCGAGCCAGTCTCCATGGTCTGAGATATAGACGACAATGGTGTTGTCATCCAAGCCGAGCTCCTGCAATTCAATCATCAACCGACCGATTTGATGATCGATGAAACTGATCTGACCATAGGTGTTGGCAATGATCTCGCGCAATTGCGTATCGGTTTGTGGCTCAATCCGGCTATAGGCCTTGCGGATTTCCGCGAATTTGGCGTCCGCCGGTTCGCCGGTTATCGCCGCCTGATGCCACCATGGACGGTTCTCGAAGTCGCGCGTGCGGTTCTCGGGCAGGTCCACCTGGTCAGGATCATGCAACCGCGACCAAGGTTCGGGACAATCAAAGGGATGATGCGGATCTGGGAAAGAGACCCAGGTGCAAAATGGCTTTTCTTCGTCCCGTCCATGGCGCAACCATTCTATGGCCCGGTCAGCCGTCCACGGGGTGTTGTGCCATGCGACGGGAAGTTTGGAATGCCAGGTTTGCGCTGCACCTTTTGTATCACCAGCATTTTCCCACATAAGTTTGGTCTTTTCGTCACCCTGTCCGTCCCGATGATAGAAACGTTCATAGTGTTGGCCTCCGGGCGGTTTTTCCGGCGCCCACCAGTTGTGTCCAACCAGCATCAGTTCCAGATGTTCAAACCCCATATAGGGACCAACCCAATCCGCCCCATAATCCTGGGACGATCTAAGGCATTCCGGCGTGCCGGTTGGTTCATATGTGTGGTAAGTTGAAAAATGTGCCTTGCCAAAAAAGCTGGTCTGATAGCCTGATGCGCCCATGGCACCGGCAAAACCCTTGCTGCCAATTTCAGGTGAAAGGTCAATGCCATTGTCATGCACGCCGTGCGTGCGGCAAAGCTGCCCGGTCAGGATCGAGGCTCTTGCCGGCTGACACACCACCGAAGGTGTGATGCAAGCATCGAAGTGCGTACCATTGGCCGCGAGTTGATCCAAGTGGGGCGTTTTGATGTTGCGCCCCATGAAACCCATGCAGTCTGCGCGGTGCTGATCAGCAGAGATCAACAGGATATTGGGACGGTTTGCGCTCATATCGTGCCTTTCTGGTGTGTGAGATTGACAGTGCTCCAACACCCGAGCCCGGACCTGGCCTCATTGCCTGTCATCAGGATGTTGTTGGGAACCAATGTCATGTTGTGCCTTTTGATTTTCGAGCAGTGAAGAGTATGACGCCCAACGACATCGCCATGAAAACGGCAGCAATAGGATGCGTGAACAGAAAGAAAGGATCGTTGCCCGTGGCTGCATAGGCCTGACGCGCGCTTTCCTCCAGTTTTCCGCCAAGGATGAAGGCGATGACAAATGGCAATGGAGAGATGTCGAGCCGCCGCATCAGGTAGCCCAGCACGCCAAAGCCAAGGGCGAACCAGATGGCTTCGATCCGGGTTTCCTGCACATATATTGCCGTCAACGTCAAAAGCAGAACAGACGGAAGTAGTACCTGTTTGGGAATGTTAATCATTATCCCCATCGAGCGCATAAAAACCCCGCCGATGGTCCAGTTCATCAGATTGGCTAGGAACATGGCAGTGAATAGGCCGAACGCAATGACAAGTTCGGGATTGACCTCGTCCTGCGTAAACCGGAACACCGAAGGACCAGGGTTGAAGCCACCGATGCTTTCGGCCGCCAGGATCAAGAATACCGCTGCGGCGTTGCCGGGGATACCCAGGGACAAAACGGGGATCAAATTCGCTCCCGACACAGACGAATTGGCCGCTTCGGTCGACGCAATACCTTCCATTGCCCCTTTGCCAAAACTGGTTTGCTCAGGCGTCTTGCGCTTGGCATGCCGGGCTCGGCCAACGGTATACCCCAAAGTCGCGGCGAGCGTCGAACCAATACCCGGCAGCGCGCCGACCATCGTGCCAATAACCGCCGAGCGCGCGATATAGGGCAACAAACGGCGAATGTCGGCCCAGTGCAGGCGCTGATCTCCGTCCTCGGGTATCACGCTAATCTCGCCTTGGGCACGTCGCTCCTGCCAAAGCTCGTCGAGCCCTTTAAAAACAGCGCCAATAATCAGGACTCCAAGAACTGATGTGGCGATTGGAAAGCCTCGTGCCAATTCCTGGGACCCCAACGACAAGCGCGGATAGAAATCATCGCCGGTGCCGACATAAACGGCCAAAAGCCCCAAGCCGGTCGAGATCAGCCCTTTGGCTGGGGAGCCACCAATCACAGCTGCGATGAAGCTGAGCGACAGGATCAGAAGCGCCGTCTTTTCGGGCAGGTCAAGATAGGCTTCGACCAAAATTGCTAGAAATGGCGCACAGATAAACAGGACAATATCCGAGAAGGTATCCCCGGTAACCGAAGACAGATGCGCCACCCTCAGCGCCTTGCGCGCCTTGCCACGTTGAGCCATGGGATAACCATCGAGCGTGGTCATGAAAGCATCCGGCGTTCCGGGCGTATTAAAGAGAATTGCGGGAACCGCTCCGCCAACTGTGGCCCCTTTCATGATACCGATCAGGAAACCCATGACAGGCAGAAGCGCACTTTGATTGTATCCAAAGACCGAAATCAGAATTGGCAGAGCAATGGCCATGGCGACCGGACCGGCCATGCCCGGCGTGGCCCCAACCATGATCCCCAGTAGAAAACCCGACAGGATCATGACCAATGTGACCGAGATTGGCAAACCTAGGATGGAGAACAGTTCCGGCCCCTGAAAAACGGCGAGAATGCCCATCCAGATGTAGTCGAGCACTCCCATCATACATCTCCGTTGGGCGGCAACAGAAGATCCTCAAAAGGCACGTCGTAGATCAGAATCAAGACCAAAACCACCGCGATTGCCACCCACAGGGTGCGCAAACGAAAGCCGTTTTCGGATGGGGTGATCAAGCCAACGAGAATGAAGACACCACCAAGGAAGAAACCGATGTACTTCCAAGGTACGGTGTCTCGCAGCAGCCGGTACTCAGTCTCGCTTGCGAAAAGGGCGACTGCAACCGGCCCGGCATAGAGCATGATCAGAAAGCCTGCGACCAAAATAGAAAGCGCCAAGGCAACAAACACCAGATCATTGAAACGCAAACGCGCCTGTTCCAGCGCCCTGCCCTCGACCAAGACCAAAACCAATCCGCCGACCCCGATAAAGACAGCAGCCACCGTAGGGGCCAACGCATCGCCGATGGCCAAGCGTCGCCGGACCTTCTCAACCAGGCCTGAATCGACATCGAGCGGCACCCAGACAAAGGCGACCAATGCGGCAAACGCGATGCAGCCAAGGCCCAGATAGATGTTGGCTCGCGAGTGCGGGGTCATGTCATAGCCCTTTGATAGGCAGGCCCCGCGCCCACAAAGCGAGAGCAGAGCCTGCAAAAATGTGCAGCACTTACTCTGTTACGGCCTTCATCAGCTCGCCAGCGCCGGTGAATCCGTCAGCCAGAAGTGAATCGAGTTCGGCGCCAGTGATCAGCGCTGCACCGCCAAAGGCCTTTTTGATGATCCCGCCAGCCTTGCTGTTTTCGTCACCCGCAACTGACCCGATCGCTTCCGCTAGCGCATTGCGGGCCTCTTCAGGCATTCCGGCAGGGCCAACAAAAACAAAATAACCGTCAGCGTTATAGTTCACGCCAAGATCCGCCAACGTTGGAGCGTCGGGCGTTTGCTTCAATGGCGTCGACAATCCGGATGCCAGATTGACCAGATCACCTGCTGCAACACCCTTGCCTTGAATGCCCGCCATGAAACCAAGGTCCAGGTCACCGGCATTGACACCGTTCATCACGGCTTTGCCGCCCTTGACCGGCACTATGTTGAACTCAATTCCTTGCGCCTCGGCCAACAGAAAGGCGATGTCTTCCAGCTTTGGGCTCATAGCACCAAATTTCAATGACGCGCCGCCCTTGGCCGCTGCAACCACATCGGAAAACGTCGTCCAGCCTTTGGACGTCAAAGATACAACTCCCATCTGGAATCCGGCAGTGGTGGACAATCCAGTGAAATCGGCAGGGGTCATTCCCGCATTGGCTGCCGCCAGATTGTAGCCCAGCGACTCTGTTACGACCATTCCGATAGTCGTGCCGTCGTTTGGCGCATCTTTCAGAGCGGCCAGAAGGTTAACGCCCCCTTTGCCCGTGACCTGCTCCGGGATGAATTTCCACCCCATTTTTGCTTCCAGCGCCTCGGCGATCAGGCGTGCCTGCGTGTCCGCACCGCCGCCTGCCTTGAAAGCGATCATGAGCTTGATCGGGCCCGGTGGAGTCCAATCAGAGGCGAATGCAGCTGTGGCAAGAACCAGCGCAGCGGCCGTGGACATTGCTGTCTTCAACAGGCGTTTCATAATAATTCCTCCCAGATTTTCGATTGAGACTATGGAATGCTGATTTTAGTTGACCAGTCAACTAAAAAGTTGTCCTATCAACCTTACTCGTGCATAGATCAACAGATGGAGGACCGAAAAATGAGTGCCGATCCGGTTGAAAATCTGACGATCAACAAGACGCCGTTGCGGCAAATGCTGACCTATAGGTTCACCCGTCTGAACGCCAAAATGAACGCGCAAGCTGGCAGAGTTCTTAAGGAAAACGGTGGCTTATCCCAAACGCAATGGCGGGTTTTGGTACTCATTGACTACCTCGGACCGACCTCACCCGCTCACATCGCCCGTGAAATCCTCATGGACAAAGGGCAATTGAGCCGGACAATAAAAACAATGTCGGAAAAAGGCTTGATCAAGGTCGATGCCAGCGAAGCAGACAACCGCGCTGTTGTGATCAGCCGAACTGAATTGGGCCGCAGAGTGTTCGAACGCGCGCAACCAGCCATGCGTCAACGTCAGGCCGATTTTGCGAATAGCCTGACCCAGCAAGAGCGCGAAATTCTGAACCGCGCTATAGATAAACTCGAACAATTGGCTGAGCGGTAGAAGAATATGGGCCAATCAAATCTTTTGGTTATCATGTCAGACGAACATCAGGCCCGGGCCATGGGCTGTGCGGGACACCCCTTTGTTCAAACGCCCAATCTTGATGCGCTTGCCGAGCGCGGCACACAGTTTACCAATGCCTATACACCATCGCCTATCTGTGTGCCCGCACGCGCCAGCTTTGCGACTGGACTATATCCGCATCAAACGCGGCTCTGGGACAACGCCATGCCATACACCGGGAAGATTCCGGGGTGGGGTCACGCACTGCAAGCCAGAGGTGTGCCGGTCGAATCCATTGGCAAGCTGCACTATCGTAATGCGGCCGATCCGACGGGTTTCGATGCACAGCATATTCCGATGCAGGTTGCGAACGGGGTCGGTATGGTCTGGGCCTCGATCCGGCAAGAGGATGAGAGAGTCAGCCCCAAAACCCGGATGCTGGGAGAGGACATCGGCCCAGGCGCATCACGATATACCGAATATGACGTATCCGTCACTGCACGGACGCAAGAGTGGCTGGTTGACCGGTCCACCTCGGCGGATAGCCGGCCTTGGTGTCTATATGTCGGCCTGGTTGCCCCCCATTTCCCTTTGGTTGCACCTCAGGAGTTCTTCGACCTTTACCCGGCCGAAACCATGCCCCAAGTCAAACAGCACCCCTCTTCCGGTTATGTTCGACACCCTTGGGTAGAGAAACAAAACGCTCTCATGGACAGTGAAAGCATGTTCCACTCGCCACAAGAGCGGGTTGCAGCCATGTCAGCTTATTATGGGCTATGTAGTTGGCTGGATTTCAATATCGGTCAAATCCTGGAGGCACTCGACAATAGCGGTATGAGCGAAAACACGACAGTGGTCTACACCTCTGATCATGGTGACAATGTCGGCGCTCGTGGCCTATGGGGCAAATCAAATTTTTACCGCGAAAGTGTCGAAATTCCGATGATCTTGGCCGGACCGGACATACCGCAGGGCACCTGCAATACACCCGTTAGCCTGTTGGATCTTTCCAGAACCATAGCCATACATTTCGGTACCGACATCCAAGCAGCCAAGGGCACAATGTCACTGGCAGAAATCGCCGCTGCGCCAACAGACCCGGACCGTCCGGTGTTCAGCGAGTATCATGCGGCCGGGGCCGTTTCTGGCGGTTTCATGCTCCGCAAAGGACGTTGGAAATACCACGCCTACGTCGGCTTTCCGCCTGAACTCTTCGATTTGCAGAATGACCCCGAAGAGCTGATCAATCTGGCCGATGATCCGAAATATGGCTCCACTTTGGCTGCAATGGACGCGGCCCTGCGTCAGGTCTGCGATCCAGAGGCCGTCGATGCCCAAGCATTTGCCGATCAAGCCAATATGATTGCCCGCTATGGCGGCCGAGATGCCGCGTTAAAACTGGGAGCTCCCGGCGCAACGCCGCCTCCAACAACATGAGGTCCAGATGAAACTGACTATTCTCGGCTCTGGCTCACCAGAGGCTTATGCCCGTCGAGCCTCCTCGGGCTACCTGCTGGAAATTGGCGGGGATCGTATCTTGTTCGACTGCGGCGGCGGGGTCGTGGACAATCTGCTCCGCTCGGGTCGCCTGCCCAAAGACATCACACATCTGTTTTTTACGCATTATCACACGGACCACATGATGGACTACGCCCGCCTGGTGCATGCCGCATGGGACGAAGGTGCGCCACCTCTCAAAGTGTTCGGTCCCGCACCTTTGAAGGACATTACCGAAGGGTTCTTTGGACGAAACGGCGTGCTGAACAACGACCTGCGCGCCCGCACCGAGCTGGCGCAGAGTCAGCAAATCTGGGTCGCCCGCGGCGGCGTCTTGCCAAGACCGTGGCCCGCGCCAAAGGTGACAGAAATTGAACCGGGCTTCGAATACCAGGGCAATGGTTGGCGCCTAAGCTCTGCCCAGGCGACGCATGCTCAACCCATTCTTGAATGCCTCGGTTTTTCCGTCGAAGCCGCAGGGCGAAAATTTGTGTATTCCGGCGACTCTGGTATCAATCCGCAGATTACAGAGCTGTGCCGCGAAGCTGACCTCCTGTTGCATTGGTGTTATCGTGGCAGTGGTGAGGAATTGCACCCCAGCCTTATGCCCTTTAGCCCTGACCCGGGCGAAGTGGCCCGAATGGCCGAGAGTGTCGGCGTGAAACGGCTTTTCCTAAGTCACTTCCGTATCCATATGGACGACGACACCAGTCACCAGAGGGCAAAGGCTGATCTGGCGGAACATTTCAGTGGGGAATCCGGGATTGTCGAAGATCTGGACATCTACGAAATCTGAGGTTTCCAAATCGCAATTTCACCCCTTTGCCCCAAACCTTGGTCGCGGGAAGGCCTGATCGCATTGTCAATGCCCTTTCCCATATTCACGCATGGCCAGAGCCCTAAACCTGTCGGGAAACAGAAAGTAGGACACGTCACATTCCGCGCGCACAACGCTCAGAAAGGCCGGCGTCAACCTCCGTAAAACGTTGCCAAAAGGCGCCTTCCCCGCTGGAATACCTCACCCAGGCTTCAGGCCATTGACAATAAACCGGCTTAGGATTGGCCATTCAGACTCAATGTTTGCATCTTTTGACAGACTGCGCAGGCCATAGCCGTCCAACATGTCCAAAATCATGCAGGCGACCACCCCCGGTTTTTCGTGAAACACAAAAACACCTGACACCTCGCCTGAGTACAAACAACTCGTCAACGCATCAATCAACTGATTTTGGTTCTTTCCAAAAACCTCCGCAATCACAGGATTGCGCAGCGCCTCAGTCAGTATCTCGACCCCAAGCAATGCATTCTCGGCATGCGACGCATACACGGCATACGCTTTGACAAATTGCTCCAAAGCAGCGGCTGGATCGGTTGGATCGGTCAGCAATGTGACGAACTCGGACAGGTCCGCCCCTTCGATTTCAGCAATGGCCACCAATACCGCCTCTTTTCCTTTGAAGTGGTTGTATAGGTTTCCCAAGCTTACACCCGCCTGCTTGGCAATGTCTCTTACGCCGGTCTGATGATACCCGTTCTCTAAAAAACACGTGACCGCGGCATCGATGATTTCCAACTTGCGCGGATGAGGCTCGTGGGTGTTGTCGGGCAATGTCTTGACGCTCCTTAGCTTGCACACCATTTATGAACGATCGTTCGTTCATAAATGGTTTTGAGTTTCGGGGAAAGAGGTAACATGCGGCTTCAAAAACATTGGTACTTGGGTTTTCTCGGCGTGGTGGGAGTTTACGAACTTCCCAAACTAATCTCTGTGTTTCAGCCAGATGGATCTTGGTGGGACCTGACCGGCGCTTTGTGGTTCATCTGGTTCCTGTACTTCCTTCCTGCAGCCGATACCGGCGCATCAGATGACAGGACGGAGTGATAGGATGTCAGTTGAAAACATCGTTGCTCAGTTTCAGACAAACCCAATCATGCTTTTGGTTGTCTCTCTGTTTTTCATCAACCTGACCATAACTGGATTTGAGGTCATCCTTGACCTCGTCACCCAAAAAGAGAGGCGCTGGAAAGACACGGCCGCAAACGGCGCAATTTTCGTGGCTCATCAGGTGTTGGAAAAGACTGCCCTCGCCTCTCTTGGCTTCGTCGCCTTGCTACCGTTTTACTATTTGTCGCCGTTTTCGATCCCAATGACGGCCTGGACCTGGGCGCTCGCCCTCTTGGTGGCGGATTTCACCTACTACTGGATGCATCGACTGGAGCATGAACACCGCATACTTTGGGCCAGCCACAGCGTTCACCACAGCTCGGAAGACTACAATTTGACGGTCGGTTTCCGCCTCAGCCTGGTCGAGGGGCTCTTTGAATGGGCCTTTCTTATCCCCATGATTTTGATCGGCTTCAACCCGTTCCAGGCGCTGGTCGGGCTGATCCTTGTCGCTCAATATCAGCATTGGGTGCATACCGAGCGGGTGAAGAAGCTGGGCTGGCTTGATGAAGTGTTCAACACACCTTCTGTTCATCGAGTTCATCACGGTTCGAACCAACAGTATCTGGACAAGAACTACGGTGGAATTCTGATGCTCTGGGACAAATTGTTCGGGACCTTCGAGCGCGAAGAGGAAAAGGTGATTTATGGGCTGACCCGCAACATCCACAGCAACAATCCCATCAAGATCACCTTTGTGGAGTTTGGACACATCTGGAATGATGTGAAGAGATGCAAAACGGTAGGTGATCGCCTGCGAGTCATTTTTGGCGGCCTGTCCTGGCGCCCTGACTATTGGACACCAACACCAGAAACCGGGGCCTCAACATCGCAGTTGCCCAATAAACCGAGTCCGGCAAAAGAAGGAAAGTAAATCAGCGCACCAGGTCCTGCACGACGCGAAAACCAAGATGGCAAGTGGTTGCATCTGCCTCTTCCTGCCGCCTGGATGTCGACCTGAAACGCGCGCAATAAGATGGCGCGCAAAGAAAGGAGCCACCTTTTACAACGTAATACCTACCGTTCAGCGGGCCGCGCGGATTTTTGTCAGGACGCGGCGAATGAAGCCGGGTGAAACGATCTGCTACCCACTCCCAGACATTGCCGCAGGCATGAATCAGACCAAATTCATTCGCTACCCCTTCTGCGGCCGGGCGAGGGTATGGAGGACTGGTCGGTGCATCTGGAAATTGCCCCTGCCAAATATGTGGTGTGATACAGTGTTGACCGCCTGCCGCACGTTCCCATTCGGCCTCGCTGGGCAATCGGGTGCCGCTCCAGTCGCAGAAAGCAAGGGCGTCCGACCGCGTGACATGGACAACAGGATCGACAGCACGCGCCGCGTCTGAACCATTCGGGATACGCCAACTGGCCCCTTTGACCACACGCCACCACGGCGCTACGGCGGACGCCATTGGATGAACCTCTGGCCGCTCCAATTGTCCCTGAAAGACATGCGAAGAACCCCGGCGTTCGGCGGTTGTGACATAGGCCGTCGCATCCACGAAGGCCGCAAAGGCGGCATTCGTGATGGTGCTCGAAGAAATCATGAAGGCGTCGAGCCAAACGTCACGCACCGGGCCTTCACCGTCTTCTGGATGCGGGGCCACGTTGGACCCCATGGCAAAATGGCCTTCGGGGATCGTCGCAAGGTTAATCATCATTGTAGGAATAGACCGGATGCCAATCATCCCCCCAGATATCTCCCCAGTAGGTTTGCATCATCGAATTCTGAATCGGCCTGCCACCTTTCCACAAATCCGCCTGGGCCCTTGAATGCTCTGCAAAGAAATTGTCAATTCGGGCGCTCAGATCGGCCACGATATGGGCATGGCCAGGATCGTCAGCGAGGTTGTTGGTTTCCCCCGGATCCACCGCCACATTGAAAAGCTCGTCCGGTAGTTTTGGCGCATCTGTACTGTTGTAGCGTTTGAAAAACGCCCATTGCGGGGTCCGAATGACCCGGGTTTCTTCCTGTTCTGAATAGACCTCGTCCTCGCCCCAATCCGCTACATCCTCGCCGCGTAACAGCCCCGCAAACGAACGGCTGGGCAGTGCCGGGTCTGGTTGACCACCCGTGTAGTCAAGGATCGTGGCGTAAATATCGACATTCGAGACGTGGATCGGTGAACTTCTCCCTTGCTCGATCTTGCCGGGATGGCGCAAAATCATTGGGATCGAATGCGCCGCCAAATGCAGATTGGACGGATAAGTCGATCCGCCATGCCCCCAGAACCCGTGATGGCCCAGAGATAGCCCGTGGTCGGTGGTAAAGATAATCAATGCATCTGGATCGGCAGCGGCAATGCGCCCCACCGCATCGTCGATCATACTGATCTGACTGTAATAGTTGCGCAGCGCTGGTAGATGGTTCGGCGCCCGCATCAACATGGAAAAATCCAGGCCATGACCACTACCAGATTTGATCATGTCATAGTTCGTGACAGCCTCTGCTGACAAACCCTGGCGCGGAACGGACTCCATCGGGCAATCGTCGTACATCTCGGAAAACCGATTCCGGCTCCCATCATTGGTCGCAGGCCAATGGCCATAAGGGGCCGGAAACGGGATGTAGGCAAAGTAAGGTTGAGCGGCACCTTGAATGAATTCGACAGCTTTGTCGGTAAAGAAGTCCACCGAATGGCCAGGTTGTTCATAGGTATGACCATTGTCAAAGATCTTATTCTTGTAAAAGCTCCTGACGTGACCATCAGCCATCGACACCCAATTGTCCCAACCCGGCCCAATGCTCATGGCGTCGCCAAGGTGGTATTTGCCGAACAATCCTGTGGTGTAACCGTTGCGCTGCATCTCTTCCGGAAGCGTCGCCAGACCGCTCAGAGCGTGCCAGCCCTTGGGCCATGCTTCCATGTTGCGGTCGTCTATCCACGAATGAACCCCATGCTGCGACGGCAGCATACCCGTCAGTGCCGAGGCACGGCAGGCCGAACAGAAAGAATTGGCACAAAAGGCCCGATCAAACCGGATACCTTGATCCGCCAGAGCATCAATGTTTGGCGTGTGGATTTCTGGATTTCCATAACAGCCCAACGTCGTCGCCTGCTGGTTGTCGGTGAAAATCAGGATCACGTTTGGTTGGGACATTCGGGCTCCACCACAAAAATTCCTTGACGAATCCATAAAACATGAACTTGAATTCATATTCAAGTATGGAAAGGTATCAACTCTTGATGGTGACAACGGACCCCAAAGCTTTGCAGCGACCAAAGCAGGCACGCAGCCGCGCCCGTCGCGATAAACTCATCGAATTCGGGGTTACCCTTTTGAACCAGAAAGATCTGGATGAGCTGTCGATTGCTGAAATCACCAGAGGTCTTGGCTACTCAATCGGCTCATTTTACAGCTATTTTGAGGACAAACGGGCCTTTTTCATTGCTGTTCAGACCTGGGTCAGTTGCGAACAGGGAACCGTCGTGCGCGACCGGCTCGAAACACCCGCCATGATCCAGAATTCGCTTTGTGAACGCTTGGACCTCTGCGTGGACGTGACCTTGAACTATTTCCGCAAACGGACCGGCGTCGTCCGTTCGGCTCTGCGATACGAGCGCCGTATACCCGAGGGCTGGGCTCCCAACCGGGCCATGACCCAAAGGATCGTGGCGGCGGCCAATGTCGGCCTAAACAACGAAGACAGGGAAAAACTGGAAACAGCTTTGCAACTGGCCTTTGGCATGCTGGTCAATGCGCTGTTGCACGATCCCGGCCCCCTCAAACTCGAAGATGCCGACCTCGGCGAGAAAATTGCTGCGGCGCTCGGCCCATATCTGAAAAATACATAAGGATCCTCAAACAGGACCAGTTCCAGGGAGAAAACCATGAAACATTTTGCAGCGGCGCTCTTTGCGCTTGGACTAACTTCATTCACCGCGCAGGCAACCGAATTGCGTCTCAGTATGGCGCCGCCGCCAAACTCACCATGGGGCGCCGTGGCCCAGAAATTTGTCGATAAGGTCGGGGAACTTTCAGGCGGTGAACTGACCATCAAGGCGTTCATGGGATCAAAGCTGGGCGGCGAACAGGATGTTATCAAGCAGATCGCACGCGGTCGTGTCGATATGGGAGTGATGTCCAACACAGCAGTCTCTCTTCTTGTGCCAGAGTTCGGTCTCTTGGCTTCGCCCTATGCGTTTGAGAGCGCCGAACAGTTTGATTGCGTGGCCGACAATCATCTTTTGTCGACCTTTGGCCAAGAATTCGAAGATGCCGGGATCAAAACACTCAGCTGGATGGAAGTCGGCTATCAGGTCATTTTCACCAAAAACGGCATCCGGGTACCGTCTGACCTGAACGGGATGAAATTACGCACCGCGCCATCGGTCACGGATACCAAATACATACAGCAAGCAGGCAGCACCGCCGTGCCACTCAGCCCAAAAGACACCATACCGGCGATGAAAACCGGGCAGGTCGAGGGCGCCACTCAATTGTCAGTGTTTGGCATCGTTGTCGGCTATCACAATGTCGCACCGCACATAACACTGACTCGCCACCAGCATCAGGTCGGCGGCGTCGTAATTTCCCAAAAGTCGTGGGACCGTTTGTCCGAACAAGAACAGGCCTGGATCAATGAGGCCGCCCCCATCTTTCTAGAACTCCGTGGAGCGCTACGAGGGGCCGAGGGGGCGCTCCTAAACAAGGCAGCAGGCGAAGGCGCGACCGTGATCGAGTTGAACGAGAGTGAATTGAACGAATGGAAGGCTGTCGCGCCCGCTGCTCAGGACATCATCCTGAAAGAGATGGGAGACGCCGCCAAAACCAAGTGGGATGCAATCCAAGACGCCAAAGCAGCCTGTTCCTAGATCAACATGCTAAGCGTTCTGATCATTGCACTTCGCCAGATCGAAGGAATAGTGGCAACGGCAGCTTACGCCGTTGTCGCCGGTTTGCTGATGACTGATGTCATTGGACGCGAGTTGTTTCAAACCTCCTTCCTGGGCGCGCAACAACTTGCGGTCTATGGTGCGATTATGGCCGGGTTTCTTGGTCTCTCTTTGGCGACCTCGGACAATGCTCATCTGCGCCCCGGCTTCATGGACTTTCTTTTCCAACGGCATGAGCACATCGCCGTACGAATTGGCGACTTGATCTCCGCAATGTTCTTTCTGGGCGCGGCCTATGTGGCCTGGACCTTTGTCGATGTCTCGATGGAGGCGAAAGACCGCGCGCCCGTTCTGTATTTCGTAGTCTGGCCCCTCCAGTTGATCATTCCTTACGCGTTTGCATCTTGCGCATTGAAACACCTGATCTTCAGCTTCAGGCCAGAATTGAAACCTCTACCCGGCAAAGCAACCTGACATGGCGGCCGTGATCCTCTTGGGACTTGTTCTGCTGGCGCTGGCTTTGCGGCAAAACATTATCGTGATCCTGCTGGGCTCGGCGGCATATGTGCATCTGGTTTGGGGTGACGGCCATCTGGAGTACTTGGCCGAGGATGTCTGGATCAGCCTGGACAATTCGCTACTATTGGCCATTCCTATGTTTCTGCTCGCGGGCAATGTCATGACCCGCGGTTCCATTGCACGGCGCCTGATCGACCTGGCCATAAGCATCACAAAACCTCTGCCAGGGGGGCTTGCTGTTGCCACGATCCTCTCTTGCGCCATCTTCGCCGCCATTTCCGGTTCTTCGCCAGTCACGCTTTTGGCTGTAGGCACCGTACTTTATCCAGCACTTCTGGAAAATGGGTATCACAAACGGTTTGCGTTGGGCGCGCTTACCTCCGGTGGGACCCTCGGCATCATCATTCCACCGTCGATCCCGCTTATCCTTTTCGGCATTGTGACCGAGACATCTATCGCAGATCTATTCTTGGCAGGCATCATTCCAGGCATAATGATCGCATTGGTGCTTGCCGGCTATTCCTTCTGGGTCAATCGCAGAATGCCCGCGCAACAGTTCGACTTTGGTGAATTCAAGACTGCACTTATTCGCGGCGGCTGGTCCGCGATGTTACCTGTGATCTTGCTGGGCGGAATTTATTCTGGCTACTTCTCACCCACCGAAGCAGCAGCCGTCGCCCTGGTCTATGCCATTTTTGTAGAGATCTTCATTCACCGCGAATTGAAACCGATAGATTTTTACCACACGGCCGTTGAGACCGCAAAACTGCTCGGCATGCTCTTTCCAATTGTCGCTGTAGCGCTGTCGATCAAGACAATCCTGACTATTGAGGAAATACCCGATCACCTGGCGCTCTGGATCACATCCTTTACCGACAACAAGATCGCCTTCCTTCTGGCCATCAATGTGCTGCTGTTGCTGGTCGGTTGCCTGTTTGACGTTATCTCCGCGATCCTCATTCTGGCCCCCTTATTGCTCGTCCCGGCAATCGCCTATG
The DNA here is from genome assembly GCA_034670145.1 of Marinibacterium sp. GTDB lineage: Bacteria > Pseudomonadota > Alphaproteobacteria > Rhodobacterales > Rhodobacteraceae > HXMU1420-2. The sequence continues at coordinate 87,282 of JAXMOA010000015.1, read as the reverse complement.
GCATCGACCCAGTCCATTTGGGCGTCATAATGGTTATCAATCTCGAGATCGGATTTCTGACGCCACCTTTGGGCCTAAACATAATTGTCGCCATGACAGCATTTAAGGAAAACTTCCTCGAAATCAGCCGCGCTGTACTGCCTTTCATCTCGCTGATCCTACTGGTTTTGCTGATCGTCACATTTGTTCCTGGCACAGCACTATTCTTTTTGAGATAGTCTTCCGGGCACCCCGTTTTTCCAGTCGTCGGTCAGGTCCCAACAACAAAAAGTCCAGACTCTGCAACGTCGCTGGCCAGTGCCGAAATCACCGATTATACATTGCCAGGATCTCCTTCAGGCGATGGTGATCCATTGCTTTCCACTCCTGTCCCGACGGTTTGATCAGCGACATTGTTTCGGCTGCTACCAACGCATTGAGGATTGCTTCCTCCACGGCGTCAACCGCAGCCTCATAGACCGTTTCGATATAGTGGTCCCCCAGCGACTGCATCGTGTTAAACACAGGATGAGTGTCCGCCACCATACGCGGCATTCCGATGTCATTTGCAGTGGAAAAGGCGAGCATGATGTCACCGGAGTAATGACCGCCCGCTGTTCCGGTTCGCCCAATTCCCAATGCCCCACGTTTTGCCAGCCGTTTTAGCTGATTAGGTAAAAGCGGAATGTCCGTGCCCATGATGACGATGATCGACCCTTGTTCCTGACCGCCCATCTCAGACAAAGGCGCGCCATCAGGCCATTCACGCCCCACCGGGACTCCCCGCACCATCAGATTGTGACGACTGCCAAAGTTGGATTGAACCAAAGCAGCAACTGTGTAGGCGTCACCACCAAACTGAATCTGCCTGGACGAGGTGCCGGTACCGCCCTTGAATTCATACGTCATCATACCGGTCCCTCCGCCGGTATTGCCCTCTGCAACCGAGCCGGATGTTGCCCCGTTCAGCGCGGCAAGGGCGTGCGCTTCGGTGATGTGACGTCCACAAATGTCATTTGCCGGACCGTCGTAGGTTTCAGCCACGACCGGCATCGCCCAACCGTGGTCGTCCTTGAAATGGCTGCTGTACGTGTCAATCATCCAACCGGTGGCAGCGTGGTGGACCATACCGACTGAATGCGTATTGGTTATGCAGATCGGTCCCAGAAAATAGCCGGCCTCGTTGATCCAATGCGTGCCGGTCATCTCGCCGTTGCCATTAAGGTTGAAATGCCCTGCCCAGACCGGACTTGGGTTACGGTTCTTGCCACGCGGTAAGATCGCAGTGACACCCGTTCGGACCGGTCCAATGCCGACCTCTAAAGGTGCGTCGCCTGAGATCACCGTGGTAAGACCCACCTCGACGCCGGGAATATCTGTGATGGCATTGAACGGACCCGGAGTTCCGTCAAAGGGTATGCCGATGTCTCGGGCGCGAATTTTGGTCATGAATTACTCCACTCGTCTTGTTCGCAGATATAGACCGATAGCCGCAATGACCAACGAAGCCAGAATAAGCAGTGTCGCGATTGCGTTGATCTCTGGTTTGACCCCACGCCGGATCATCGAAAAGATGAACATGGGAAGTGTGGTGCTATCGGTCCCGGCGATGAAATAGGTGATCACCAGATCGTCCATCGAAATGATGAATGCCAGCATCGCCCCACCCAGAACACCCGGCGAGAGTTGTGGCAAAAGCACTTTGCGAAACGTCACCCATTCATTCGCACCCAGATCAGCGCTGGCCTCTTCCAAGATGGGATCCAACGCGGCCATACGGGCCTGTACAATGATAAAGACGTAAGAACTGAGAAAGGTGCAATGTCCGATGATAATGGTCAAAAGGCTCAGTTTGAATCCCAGCGTGATGAAGAAGATCAATAGCCCAATACCAAGCACGATGTCCGGCATCATCATAGGAAGCATCATCACCCCTTGATAGGTATTGCGCAGTCCAAAGCGATAACGCCCCATCGCAACGGCGGTTGCTGTGCCGATGGTGGTCGAGATGATCGTTGTAACCGTGGCCACGATCAGGCTGTTTCTCAACGACTTCAGCAGTTGGTCCGTGCTTTCCACATAGATCGCCGAACTTCCCAGAGAGGGGTCAACGTCCTTCAAGCCGAACAGTCCACGATACCAGTCCAATGTGAAGCTCTGCCAGGAGGCCATATCGATCGGGTTGGAGTTGAAAGAATAGATCACGACGATGGCCAGCGGCAAATAGATGAAACCAAAGAAAACGATGCTGTAGATCGTCAAGGCTACAACGCCTGGGCGAAATTTCTTCATCATGCGTCCCCAACCTGCTGGCCCGCGCGCACAACCTTGGTCGCATAAATCAGCATCACCGTCAGAACCACGGCCATGATGACCATGCTAAGCGCCGCGCCAAAGGGCCAGTTCCGGGCGTCCAGGAATTGCTGTTCCACCAGATTGCCGATCATCAAACCTTTGGCACCACCGAGCACGTCAGGGATGATAAAATTGCCGACCGAAGGAATGAACACAAGCACCGAACCTCCGGCGATTCCCGGCAAGGTTTGCGGCAAAACCACTTTCAAGAATGTCTGCCAGCCGCGCGCCCCCAGGTCGCCAGATGCCTCAATAAGTGAGCGATCCAGGCGCTCGATCGAACCATAGACCGGCAGGAACATAAACGGGATCATCACATAGACCATGCCCAGTACCACCGCAAAACGGGTAAAAAGCATATCCAGCGGTGCAGCAATCAACCCAAGCGCCAACAGCAAATCGTTGATCACACCAGACGGTTTCAGAATGACCAACCATGCATAGAGGCGGATGATCAGACTGGTAAAAAACGGCAGCGTGATCAGGAACATAAAAAACAGCTGCATGCGCTCTGGTAGGCGGCTAACCCAGAAGGCAACCGGGTAGACGACCACAAGACAGGCAATCACGGTAAAGACAGCCATAAGCATGGAGCGAAACAAAATCGTCAGGTAGATCGGTTCGTACCACTCGATCACCCCATCGGCCCAACCGAATATGCGGCCGTAGTTCCAATGGTAGAAATTCCACTCCACTCCGCCGTACAGCCCTGGCTCCAGGAACGAAAAAACGCCAATAATCAGAAGCGGGCCAAAGAAGAAAAAGCCAAGATACAGGGTAACGGGTGACAAAAGCCCAACGAGGAACAGCCTCTGCCGTCGCATCAGACGGCCCTCCGGATCAAGTGTACCGAGGCCGGGTCGTAGCTCAGAGCAACTTCGGCACCATTGGCATAGTGGCGCCCCTCGTCCCGGGCGGTCACCCGCCAAGGCACATCGCTGCCGACTACGTCGATCATGAAATGTAATTCAGAGCCAAGGTAGACTTCTTGCCGGATGTAGCCCGGGATAGCCCCCTCAGCCGCTTCGTCACGCGGACCCAGGCTGAGATCGGACGGCCGAATAACCGCCGTTGCTGCACCACTCGCTCCACCATCGAACAGTCTGATGGAGGGACCACCGGTCGAACTGGCCAAACCTGAGCCGTCCAGCTTGACCTCCATCATGTTTGTCTCACCGATGAACCCCGCAACAAAACGCGTCGCAGGGCGCCGGTAAATCTCGCGAGGCGATCCGACTTGTTCCACAGATCCCGATCGCATCACAACAATCCTGTCAGACATCGTGAGCGCTTCTTCCTGATCATGGGTAACAAACACGAAACTGATACCAACCTCATGTTGCAGGCTCTTCAATTCGACCTGCATTTGCTGCCGCAATTGCCTATCCAGCGCGGACAAAGGTTCATCCAGCAACAGGATTTTGGGGCGTGCGATCAGTGACCGCGCCAAAGCCACCCTTTGCCGTTGCCCGCCGGAAAGCTGAGCCGGTCGGCGGGCACCCATACCGGAAAGCCCAACAAGTTCTAGCATCTCGTCGGCACGACCTTCACGTTCAGCCTTACCGATCCCTGCCACCTCAAGCGCATAGGCCACGTTGCGTCGCACCGACATGTGCGAAAACAAGGCATAGCTCTGAAACACAGTATTGATCGGACGTCGAAAGGCCGGAACGCCGATCATGTCGACCCCATCCAAATGGATCGAACCGCCATCAAGATGTTCAAAACCTGCAATTGCGCGCAGCAGTGTTGTCTTTCCACACCCCGACGGACCCAGCAGCGTGACAAACTCATTCTGATCAACCTCAAGGCTGACACCATCCAGGGCATTTACAGTGCCACCTTCGGGCGTGCGATAAACACGCTGAGCGTTGCGAATTTCAAGGATCGACATGATCCGTCCTCTCGATTTCAGGGGAAGCACGGTATCTTCGCACAACCTACGGCCGGCGACCCGGAACCAAGACCCAGCCTTATTCCGCAGTGCGGATCCTGTTCCATGCCCGGTCGTACATTTTCAACGCCACACCGACATCCGCGAACATTTGCAGACGCGCCATCGTTTCCGGTCCAACATTCACATTCGGATTCGACTTGATGACATCACTAATCAGATCACGGGCTGGAATGTTAACGGAACCGTTGAATTGCTGGTTGGTGTTCATAACCGACACCTCAGGACGCAACAGGAATTCCATGAACTTGACCGCTGCCTCCTTGTTGGGAGCAGTCTTCAGCACGCACATCGCCTCTTCGTACAGTGTCGCGCCTTCGGACGGCAGCACATATTGCAGGTTATCGTCCTCGGCGATTGCGCCGGTCAGACCGACAAAGAACTGCCCCGCCGCAATGTCACCGGACAAGAACAACCCGGGCATCGCATATGTGAAGGCCGAAACACTTCCCTTCTGTTCGATCAACCAGTCCGCAGCGGCCTTTATCTCGGCCGGATCGGTCGTGTTCACCGAATACCCATTCGCCATCAACCCAACAGCCATGACTTCACGCATGTCATCGACCATCGTGATATTGTTGCCGGTCTTTTCTGGAATGGCAAAGAATTCTCTCCAGCTGGAAATATCACCACCGGCCTTTTCGCGATTGTAGAATATCCCAACCGTGCCCCACGCATAGGGCATGCAATAGCTACCGTTTGGATCACTATTGGCGCGCAGGAACGTTGGGTCGATATTGCCCCAATCGGCGGCCGTGTTGATGTCTGTCTGGGCCAGAAGGCCCAGTTTCAACATGATATCCACCATATGGATCGACGGGAAAACGACATCATACCCTGTCGCCCCGGCCTGAATCTTGGCCAACATTTCCTCGTTGGAAGAGTATGTATCAAGGCCAACTTCAATTCCCGTTTCTTCGGTGAACTTAGCCAGGATCTCTGGGTTGATGTAGTCGCCCCAGTTGTAGAGTTGCAGCTTCTCCGCATTGGCAGCACCGGTAAAAACGCTGGCGACGGCCAGACCTGCGGTAATGAGCTTGATGAATGACATGTTAGTCTCCTGTCGATGTCCGGCCGTTTGTGCGACTCAATGCAACGTCAGGCTTGCATCGTTGTTCTAAAGTTCATAGCAAATGGTAGAAATGGTAGAAACATGTCATAGGGCTCCCCAATGTTCGATTCACCGGTGTTTGAAGCGATCCGTGCCCATCTGCCGTATCTGACAAAGTCTGAGGCACGAATTGCGCGGTATATCTTGAACAACCCGGATCGGATCGGGATGGAGACTGGCGTATCGCTGGCGGCCGCGACACAGGTAAGCGAAATCACGGTCAGCCGGTTCCTGAACAAACTAGGCCTGCGCGGCATGCGTTCTTTGAAGGAACAGCTCAAGTCCATCCCATCACAAAGCGCCGTCGAAAGCGCCGAACGCTTCAGGCGGTTGCTGAGCGGCAGTGACAGCGCAATGATCGAGGCCGAGGCGCGTGCGATCCTCAAACTTTCGAGCCAGATCGCGCGGGAAGAATGGCAGGAAATGGCACATTGCCTGTTCGACGCCGATCGCATCTTTGTCACCGGTTTTCAAACCGTGCGCGGCATGGCCGGAGACTTTGCCAAACGACTGGGCGTCGTACGTGACGCAGTGCGTTTTCTTTCGGTTCACGAAGGAGGTTTGGTCGAATGGACCCCGCCCGCCGAGTCATTCGAAGGAACAAGAAACGTCTTCGTACTGGTCGATATCATGCCTTACGCACGCGAGGCCGAAAAAGCCTGCAAAATCGCCCGCGATCTGGGCTTCCAGGTTGTGGTTTTCACCGACGAATTCAACAACTGGGCCTATAGCTATACAAGCCTCGTCTTCCATGCCGTATCCAAGACAGGACCGTTCCTGGAATCCACAGCCTCACTAAACTCCATCCTGAATCTCGTGGTGCATGCAATCGCCGAAAAAAGCCCCGAAAAGGCACGTACCAGAATAGACAATTGGTTGAGAATTACCAAAGAACTGGAACTGTTTTGACGCGATGCCACCGAACAGGCATCAACCCAAACAGGTGTGATTTCAAAAAGCAACGGGCCCGGGCAGCGTCGCCATCCGAACCCGTCCATCTCCGATCACACAGGCAGCAAACCCTGCATTTTCGAATCTATGCTAGGGGCGCACATACGCAAAACCATTCTCTTGCAATTCAATCAAACGCACGACACCGGAAGGAACCATTATGGCTTCTTCCATGAGGGCGATGTCTTTTCCCGCCTTCTCGCTCATCTTGCGATGGGTGTTTCCACAGGCCGCAAAGCTCAGGTTGGGAATTTCCAACGACATCGCCGAAATGCGATCTTCAACTGGCGATTTGCCCGGAATCAACATGTTAAGTCCCGGACCGTAAGCGACCATTTCGATGACAACGTCGTCACCTTGCGCCTCATAATATGTACTTACATTCTTTGCATTGTTGAGCGCCATGTTCATACGTGCTGGGTCGTTCTCATTGACATGAATGGCAACATAATGGGTCTTACCCTCAGCCAAAGCACCTCCGGCTGCGGTCAAAGCAACGAGTGCTGCTGCTACAAAAGTTTTCATTTCTCACCTCCCCTTAAACAAGAGAGAGGTTAGCAGACTGATCAAAATGAATACATATACATTTTTTTATATGTAAACTGACCAGCCAAGGCTGGCTGGTAGAGGGGCAGCACCACACGCTGAACTGCTGCGCCGTCACACCTTCCGCCCCACCCGAGATTTTTCAGGGCGCAGTGTAAACCGACGTTCAGAGCCGGTTCACACTAGAACTGGATTGGCCGCAGGCCCTGCCTAAACTGGCAACAATTCAGTCGGCAAATCCTGGTAACAAACAGGTCGCAAGAAACGACGGATTGCAATCGTTCCGACACTGGATGCGCCAAAATTGGTTGAAGCAGGATAGGGCCCACCATGGACCATCGCGTCTGCGACCTCAACTCCGGTCGGGAACCCGTTGGCCAGAATTCGGCCAGCCTTGCGTTCCAGAATGGAAACCAAGCCTCTGGCCTGTTCCATGTCGCTGCTTTCCATTTGCAAAGTAGTAGTCAACTGCCCATCCAGGCCACGTGCAATTTGTGCGGCCTCTTCTGCATCTTTCACCCGCACAACAATACCCAATGGCCCGAACACCTCTTCACGCAAAGATGCATTGGCTTGCCAAACATCTCCTGTGGTTTCCAGTAGGTTAGGCATCGCCTGACGATCGCCACAAGTATTTGAAAGAAGATTGGAAACCCCCGAGACCGACGACATCTTCTTTTGACCGCTCTGATATGCTGCCGCGATTCCGTTTGTAAGCATGTCCTGAGGTGCAACACCCTCCAGAGCAGCCTTGGCGCTTTGAATGAACACGTCCGCGTCCGGCCCATCGGGAACGACAACAAGACCTGGATTGGTACAAAACTGCCCGGCTCCCATGACCAAGGATCCGGCCCAACCAGCTCCGATTTCAGCAGAGCGCGCGGCCAAGGCCCCTTCCAGCACAAACACCGGATTTATCGATCCCAATTCGCCGAAAAACGGAATGGGAACGGAACGCGCAGCGCAAAGATCGAAAAGCGCGCGACCTGCTCCGAGAGAACCAGTAAATCCAATGGCCTGGATGAGCGGGTGTTGAACAAGCTCTGTTCCGACCTCAATTCCAGACCCCTGGATCAGGCTGAAAACTCCCGCAGGCATACCCGTCTTGACGATTGCCGCATGGATCGCCTCTGCAATGATTTCACCTGTACCCGGATGAGCAGGATGCCCTTTGACCACAACAGGACAACCCGCAGCCAAAGCCGAAGCCGTATCGCCGCCAGCCGTGGAAAACGCGAGCGGGAAATTGGAGGCTCCGAAAACGCCAACTGGGCCAATTGGACGCTGAACCATCTTCAGATCCGGGCGCGGCAACGGCGCCCGCTCGGGCAAAGCTGGATCATGGCGTTGATCGAGATAGTCGCCTTGCAGGATATGCTGCGCAAACAGTTTGAGCTGGCCCGTCGTACGGCCGCGTTCCCCCTGCAACCGGGCCTGAGGCAAACCAGTTTCTGCGCAGCCAATTTCTGTAATCTCCGCGCCACGCGCTTCAATCTCATCCGCGATTGCGTTCAAGAAATCGGCGCGTTCCTGCGTCGTCGTCGCCGCATAGGCTTCGAAAGCAGCCTCCGCCTGAATACAAGCGTCGTCTACATTTTCCGCTGTCCCTTCCGAAAACGAATGCCCGTCGCCGTGAACCGGCGTGGATTGAAACCTCGTCTCATTTGCGACCCATTTTCCAGCAATCAAATGCATGCCATGCGGTTTGAACGCGCTATCGGACATATTTTATTTTCCCCAGTTTAAGGCGATCAGATCCAAGTCGGCTGCCAATTGCAGCAGACGCTCCTTGGTTCGTTCTGTCATTGGTTTGAGAGGGTGACGCACATGATCGCTTTTGATGACCCCACCCGCCTTCATGACCGTCTTGCAGGCCCGCAGCCCGCATTGACGGTTTTCGTGATTGATCAACGGCAGACTGCGGGTCCAATGTGTCAATGCCGCGTCCTTGTCGCCTGATCGGTAGCTACGTATGATTTTCCCGATATGCTCACATTGCAACCCGGATGTCATCGTTCCTGTGCAACCCGCGTCCAAATCAGCCAAAAGAGTTACAGCCTCTTCACCATCAAATGGACCCTCGATCACATCCCCCCCAACTGCGATGAGCTCGGCGGTCTTGTCGGCGGCAAACGGCATCTCCATCTTGAAATAGCGCACTTGTTCCAACTCTTTCGCCATGCGAACCAAAAGCGGAACAGATAGTTGGCACCCCGACAAAGGTGCATCTTGCACCATGATCGGGATCGAAACAGCGTCTGAAACAGCTTGGAAATGCTCGTAAATCCCGGCCTCGCCAGGGACCAATCCGACACCGTGATAAGGCGGCATCACCATAACCATCGCCGCGCCCAGTTCCTCAGCCGCCTTGGCCCGTTCGACAACAATTCCTGTGTAGAAATGGCTGATTGTAACAATGACCGGAACACGCCCAGCCACATGTTCCAAACTGATCCTCATCAATGACATGCGTTCACTGTCAGACAAAACAAACTGTTCTGAATAGTTTGCGAGGATACAGATCGCATCCACACCTTGCGCGATGATGCAATCCAGCACACGACGCATGCCTTCCTCATCAACACGACCATCTTCATGGAATGGTGTAGGAGCGACAGGCAGAATACCTGTAAGAGGCGTTTTCATCTTTCTCACCTAACTTAAAATGGGGATACAGTTTCCCGGCGCCCAAGCATGAACGCGTCCGCAACATGGCGCAGTGGCTCAAAGTCAGTGTCACTGGCACCTTTGGCGACCAGTTCTGCCATTTGTGCATATAGGCGCGGGTATTCTCCGGTTTCAGCTCCGGAAACATTGCTTTGTGCTATGCCATTGATGCTCAGCTGTGCGCCGCCATTGTCCAGCACCAGGACTCCGTCATCCGTTTCGGCTTCGATCCGCCAGATCTGTTCCCCTTCCTGGCGCCAATCAAACTCAGCACGCACCGAGGCCCCGCCTGGATGAGCAAAAGTCATTTGAGCAGCAATCGGCATTTGCCGGTTCTCCGGCGTTTCAAGAATTGCCTCCATAAGATGGAGCCTCTCGGGCACGATCTCGGTCAAAATCGACAACGCGTTAATCCCGGGATCAAACACGCCCATGCCTCCCGGTTCCCAAATCCACTCCTGACCGGGATGCCAGACGCGTACGTCTTCCTTCCACGTCACCGTCACCTGTTTCAATCGCTTGCCCACCAAAAAGGCCTTGGCGGGCGCGACCATATCGGCTGCGCGCGAATGCCAGGTCGCAAACAACGACACCCCGTTTTCCTGCGCAAGCGTTCGCAGCTTTTCACACTCGGAAAGCGATGCGCCCGGGGGTTTTTCCAGCATCACATGCCGCCCGGCCCGCAATGCAGCTTGCGCATAATCAAACCGTGGCACAGGCGGCAGGCAAAGCGACACAACCCGAACATCCGTACGTTTTTCCAAGAAGCGATTGAAATCAGAGTATGTCTCGACTCCGGGAACCTCTCCTTTACGTGAGACACATGCGGCCAACGACCAGTCATCCGAGCCCGCAATCGCAGGGAGGTGTTGATCCCGTGCGATCTTTCCAATGCCAACAAGCGCAATATCCATCAATGTGAATCCCTCCCAACGGGACTGCCACGACAGCCTTTCAGGAACGTCAGATCAGCCCCCGTATCCGCACCTTCTACATGTTGCTGATGCAGCCACGCATAACCTGACTCCATCTTTTCATGGGTTGGCTTCCACGCCCGCAACCGTGTCTCCAGTTCTTCGTCAGAGATATCCAGATGAAGCCGTCGTTCATCAACGTCGATCTCGATCATATCCCCGTCGGTAACAACGGCCAGTGGCCCACCCGCAGCCGCCTCGGGGGAGGTATGTAAAATCACTGTACCAAAGGCCGTTCCCGACATGCGCGCATCAGAAATGCGCACCATATCTGTAATACCTTTTTTCAGTACCTTGGGCGGCAACCCCATGTTGCCGACTTCAGACATGCCGGGATAACCTTTGGGCCCGCAATTCTTGAGGACCATGATACAGGTTTCATCGATATCCAGGTCGTCATCATTGATCTTCGCTTTGTAGTCATCGATGTCTTCGAACACGACAGCGCGACCACGATGTTTCATCAGATGCTCAGATGCCGCAGAGGGTTTCAGAACCGCACCATTGGGTGCCAGATTGCCGCGCAGAACGGCAATACCGCCTTGATCCGTCAAAGCATGTTCCAGAGGCCGTATAACATCCGTATTGTAATTTTCAGCCGATTTCACGTCTTCCCAGATCGCGCGACCGGACACTGTCAGCGCATCCTTATGCAGCAACCCGGCTTCACCCAGATGACGCAAGACCACAGGCAAGCCGCCGGCATAGAAAAACTCTTCCATCAGATAGGAACCCGAAGGCATCAGATTGACGATAGTAGCTACATCCCGGCCACAACGATCCCAATCATCCAGCGTCAAATCCAACTCTAAACGCCCTGAAATCGCCAACAGGTGAACCACGGCATTGGTCGAACCTCCAATGGCCCCGTTGGTGCGGATCGCATTTTCGAAGGCTTCCTTGGTCATGATGTCAGATGGTTTCAAATCATCCTTCACCATCTGGACAATCCGACGCCCCGACATCTGTGCCATCACTCGGCGACGGCTGTCGACCGCAGGGATGGCGGCATTGCCAGACAAGGCCATGCCCAAAGCTTCGGCCATGCTTGCCATCGAAGAGGCGGTACCCATCGTGTTGCAGGTCCCGGTGGAACGGCTCATCGATTGTTCGGCTTCCAGAAATTCCTCCTGGGTCATCTCTCCGGCTTTCACCGCTTCAGAGAATTTCCAAAGATGCGTGCCGGATCCGACTCGTTCACCGCGAAACTCACCGTTGAGCATCGGGCCGCCCGTAACCACAATAGACGGTAAATTGGTTGAGGCCGCAGCCATCAGCAGGCTTGGTGTGGTTTTGTCACAACCAACCATCAGCACCGCCCCATCAATCGGCTGGCCGCGCATCTGCTCTTCGATGGACATGGCGGCCAGATTTCGGAACATCATGGCCGTCGGACGGAATGTGTTCTCTGAGGCGCTAAAGGCAGGCACCTCTACCGGGAAACCCCCAGCCTCCCAGATTCCGGCCTTCACCTTCTCCGCCAACTCACGAAGATGACCGTTGCAAGGTGTCAGTTCGGACCAGGTGTTCATGATCCCGATGACAGGGCGACCATCAAACAAATCGTCGGGATAGCCTTGGTTCTTCATCCAGCCGCGATGGTAGATAACGTCTCTGGACGTGCCGCCATACCATTCCTGGCTGCGCAGCCGACGGGGCCATTCTGCTGGTTTGAAAGTCATATCAGCCCTGCTTTGATTTGTTGTATACGTCGAAGATAACGGCAGCGAGCAAAACAAGCCCTTTGATCATTTGCTGGTAGTCGATCCCAATACCCAGAATAGACATCCCATTGTTCAAAACCCCCATCAGGAAGGCACCGACAACGGCTCCGACGATCTTCCCAACGCCACCTGACATCGATGCCCCGCCGATAAAGACCGCGGCAATCACATCCAGCTCCAAAGCAAATCCCGCTTTGGGCGTCGCCGAATTCAACCGCGCCGCAAAAACCATCCCGGCAATCGCGGCCAAGACACCCATGTTGACGAATGCAAGGAACGTCAGACGTGCCGTTTTAACACCAGACAGTTTTGCGGCCTTTACGTTGCCGCCCAGCGCATAGATCCGGCGCCCGGTCACAGTACGCTCGGTAAAGAACGCGTACAGAACCGTCAGGACACCCATCGTAATCAGAACATTTGGCAAACCACGGAACGTCGAAAGCTTGAAGAGAATGAACACCAAAGCAAATGCAACAATCCCGATCCGGCTCCAGAAGAACGCTGCCGGTTCGATCTCCATCCCATATTTTTTGTTCTGAGTGCGTTTTTTCAGTTCCAGCCAGATGATGACTCCGGCAGCCAACAGACCGACCGAAAAAGCCAGCATATTGACTTGCCGTTGCCCCAGCATATCCGCCACGGCAGCACCCAGCCCTGACGGGAAAACGTCCGGCACAAACCCATTTGCAATCAGCTGAAATTCACGTGGAAACGGCCCGAGGGACTGCCCTTCAAGCAACCACAAGGAGGCCCCTCGAAACACGAGCATCCCAGCCAAGGTCACAATAAAGGACGGAATCCCCCAGTAAGCGACCCAATACCCCTGTGCAGCGCCGATCACACCACCGGCAAAAATGCACACGATGATCGTAAACCAGGTCGGTTGATCCAACTCAACGATCATGACCGCGGCCAAAGCACCGACAAACCCCATCACCGAGCCCACCGACAAATCGATATGCCCCGCTACAATGACGATCAGCATGCCAAGCGCCATGATCACAATATAGCTGTTTTGCAACAACAGGTTGGTTACGTTGACCGGTTTCAGCAATGTGCCATTCGTGACAATCTGGAAAAAGGCCATGATCGCGATCAAGGCAAAAAGCAGCCCGAACTCTCTCATGTGGCGGGCAAGATAGGCACCAATGCCCAAAGCGGCGGTTTCGCGCGAATTACTGTCTGTCATTTCAATCCTGCTTTCTAGTCCGTCACGATGAGCGACATGATGCGCTCCTGGCTCGCCTCTTCGGCGGACAACTCGCCCACAAAAGCGCCTTCGTTCATGACGTAAATCCGATCACACATGCCCAAAAGTTCCGGCATCTCGGAAGAGATCATCAGCACACCTTTGCCTTGGGCGCTCAGGTCGTTGATGATCCCGTAAATTTCAAATTTGGCGCCCACATCGATCCCGCGTGTCGGTTCGTCAAGGATCAAAACCTCGGGCTGGGCGAACAACCATTTGGACAGCACAACTTTTTGTTGGTTGCCTCCCGACAGGTTGACAGTCTTCTGGAAAACGCTCGGCGTACGAATGTTCAGGGCCTTGCGATACCGTTCCGCCACTTCTGTTTCAGTGGCCTCTTGCAAAACCTGCCCACGCGCCACGCCGGATAGATTGGCCAGGGTGATATTGCGTTGGATCGTTTCATCCAGAATCAGGCCCAGCTCTTTTCGGTCTTCGGTGACATATGCAATCCCAGCCTCAATCGCGTTACTTACAGTGCTGACATCAATTGGTTTACCGTGCATCTCGACAGTGCCGGTGACTTTCTGGCCGTAGGATCTGCCGAACAAGCTCATCGCCAGCTCTGTGCGCCCTGCCCCCATCAAGCCTGCAATTCCGACAACCTCACCGGCATTCACGCTCAGTTCCACATCGTGGATGACCTTTCTGCTCGCGTGCAGGGGGTGGTAGACATTCCAATCGCGGATACGCAGCAATTCCTCGCCGCTCTTGCGCTCGCGCGTCGGATATCGCTGCTCCATATCGCGCCCGACCATATCGTGCACGATCCGATCCTCAGTGATCTCTTCGGTGCGCGCATGCATGGTGGAAATGCTGCGCCCGTCGCGGATCACAGTGATCTTATCAGCAACCCGTCGAACTTCGTTCAGCTTATGGCTGATGATGATCTGCGTAACACCCTGTTTTTTCAACTCAAGCATCAGATCAAGCAGCGCTTGGCTGTCAGACTCCGACAAGGCCGCAGTCGGCTCGTCAAGGATCAGCAATCGAACTTCTTTGGACAGGGCTTTCGCAATCTCGACCAGTTGCTGCTTGCCAACACCCAGTTTGTCGATCAGCGTTCCAGGTGCTTCGCTCAGGCCAACTTTGCGCAACAGATCGACCGTGCTCTTGTCGGTCTCGCGCCAATTGATGACGCCACCTTTGGCCCGTTCATTTCCCAGAAAAATATTCTCAGCAATTGACAGAAGCGGTACGAGGGCAAGTTCCTGGTGAATGATGATGATGCCGCGCTCTTCGCTGTCGGAAACATCGCTGAACTCTGCCAGGGCACCATCATAGTTGATGTTCCCTTTGTAGCTCCCTGCCGGATAGACCCCAGAGAGAACTTTCATCAGGGTCGATTTCCCCGCCCCATTCTCACCTACAAGCGCCAGAATCTCACCTTCGTCGACGGAAAGATCCACTTTGTCTAAGGCTTTTACGCCAGGGAACTCCTTGGTAATCCCCTGCATTTCCAGAAGCGTCGACATGACATCTCCCCCTTTGTGACGCCATTTCTCCAAAGCCGACTCGCTGCAAAGTGAATAGCGAGCCGACTTCGGGAGAAAACCTGTGCTATTCCACTTGGTCTTTGGTGTAGTAGCCAGAGCCTAGCAGCACCTCTTCCCAGTTCGACAGGTCAACAGAGACCGGCTCGAGCAGGTAAGATGGCACAACCTTGACGCCGTTGTCATAGGTGGTGGTGTCGTTGATTTCCGGTTCGCTGCCTTCAAGCAAAGCATCGACCATACCAACCGTAACCCGCGCCAGTTCGCGTGTGTCTTTGAAAACAGTCGAATACTGCTCATTCGCCAGCATAGATTTCACCGAACGCAATTCCGCATCCTGGCCGGAAACAATAGGCATTTCCTGACCGCCGGATCCGTAGCCGACACCCTTCAAAGAGGAAATGATGCCAATGGACAAGCCATCATAGGGGGACAAAACACCC
Source organism: Marinibacterium sp. (assembly GCA_034670145.1). Classification (GTDB taxonomy): domain Bacteria; phylum Pseudomonadota; class Alphaproteobacteria; order Rhodobacterales; family Rhodobacteraceae; genus HXMU1420-2. The sequence continues at coordinate 71,836 of JAXMOA010000015.1, read as the reverse complement.
TGAATCTGAGTGTCTGTATAATGTGCAGACAGCAGGTTATCCATGCGCGCCTGTGCGACGGCTCCATCCCAACGGAGCGTCCCCACTGTGTCCATGCCCACTTGGCCAGACACGATATTGACGGTACCGGCATCGATCAGCGGCTGCAGAACCGACATAGCGCCATCATAGAAAAAGTAGGCGTTGTTGTCGTCAGGGGAACCGCCGAACAATTCAACATTGTAAGGGCCATCGCCGAACCGCCCTTTCAGGCCAGCAACCAGACTTTCAGCCTGCTGCACACCCACTTTGAAATTGTCGAACGTAGCGTAGTAGTCGACATACTCACTGTCACGAATCAGTCGATCATAAGCGATTGTCTTGATTCCGGCGAAATGCGCGTTTTCCAATGCATTTGACAGTGTTGTGCCGTCGATTGCTGCGATAACCAACACATCAACGCCATTGGTGATCATATTCTCGATCTGTGCCAACTGGTTGGGAATGTCGTCTTCGGCATACTGAAGGATGGTGTCATAGCCCGCTTCGCGGAACTGATCGACCATCGAATTTCCGTCCGAGATCCAACGCGCCGAAGATTTTGTCGGCATTGCAATACCAACTGTTTCCGCAGCAGCAGACAAACCTGTCAGGGCCACCAAAGAAGTGGCGAGCAAAAGTCTAAGTTTCATTTTGGTCCTCCCATAAACGCGACGCCCGGCCGTATACACTCAGGTCCACCCTGCAGTGCGGCACGCAGCTTCGATCGGACCGTAGCCAGCCATTGCATAACAGTAAAATCGATATATCATCAATCTACATATCATTTTTGGTATTCTAACAGCAAATGAGCCACTGATGCCGATCATACAACAGATCAAACCCAAACACCTGCGCCTCGTTCTGATGATCGCAGAAACAAAACAGCTGCAACTTGCTGCCCAAGCAGTCGCAATTTCGCAACCAGCCGCGTCGCGTATCCTTTCTGATTTGGAAAAAGTGTTGGGGAGCCAACTCTTCTCCCGCCACCCGGCTGGAATGGAGCCTACACAAGCTGGCGAGGTGCTGCTGAGACATGCTCGCGTGGTGTTGTCCGAGCTAAAGACAATGAACGAAGAACTTATCAGCCTGCGATCCGGCGCTTCCGGGCATGTCCGCGTTGGTGCCGTGACCGGCCCCGCAGTTGGCTATCTGATGCCTGCCATTCAAACGATTCTACAAAGACATCCGGACGTGCATGTCTCAATCGACGTAGCGCCGTCGAACGAGTTGTTTCGCCGTCTCGAAGAGGCCCGATATGATTTCATCATGGGCCGTATCCTTCCTGGGCATGAAAAAGTTGACTTCAGGTTTCATCCTGCACGCTCGGAAACAGTTTCACTGCTTGTTCATGCATCCCACCCTTTGGCAGGCAAAGGCGTCATCGATTGGGCAACGCTCGCAGATTACCCTTGGGTCATTCAGGAACAAGGAAGCCCAATCCGAATGGCTGTCGAAAATACTCTGTTGCGCAACGGCGTCGCGGTCCCGACACACGTCTTGGAAAGCTCGTCACTCCTGGTCGCCCTCGCCCAAATAGCCGAAGGACAGGCCATTGCCTCGCAAACAAAGGAAGTGGCAAATCTGCTGATCTCTCCACGTTTCTCTGCCCAATTGAGTGTCTTGGAAACCAAACTCCCGATTGTCGTCGCGCCCTATTTCGTCATTCAAAGCAGCCACCGCAAACTACAACGCGCCGCTGAACTTGTACTAGAAGAGGTCCTTTCGCGCCTTTGAGCCATCTGCGCCAACGAAGCACAGATAAGCAAGCTCAGTTTGACGGATATTGCCGGACCAGCATGACCAATGCCGCCAGCCTTCGATTGCCGGCCTCAAGGAAATCTAATGCTGGCTTCCGTTCAAATCGAATCCATCATTTCCACCAATCTTTCCAGAATTTGCCTAGCGCGGCGTTCGCTCAAAACCGGGCTTGGTCGAAACTGGCTCCTACCCCCTTCAAGAGCGATGAAACGATTTGGCAAGACACACCACCGATGTACTACAATGGTGGGGTTTTACACCCTTGCATCAACACTGGAAATGGTCGCCGTTTTCAGGCAGAAGCTTGATCGGCCATATTGTTGGCCGACCCAGGGAAACGAAATGCGCCAAGACGACAAAATTGCTGCAATCCGCGGTTGCTATGTGTTTGCCGACGCCAGCGACCAAAGCTTGTCAGCTATGGCCACAGCCAGCGACATTGTCCGCTACAAGGCTGGAAAGCCTTTGTTCTCAGCTGGCGACGCTCCAGATGGGCTGCGCGTTGTCTTATCAGGATTAGTGCGTATCTGGATCGCAGACCCTGAAGGACGAGAACTGACACTGTCGCTGATGGAACCCGGCGAACCTTTTGGAGAGATAGCACTCCTGGACGGCCTTCCCCGATCGGCCAATGCGACTGTGGTCGAGGCAGGCGAATGCCTTTTGATGCCAGGCCGCGCGCTGGAAACCGCGATGGATCTGGATCCATCTCTTGCCCGGCACATGGTTGGCGTTTTATGCGAACTGCTCCGGCGCAACACCGAGGCCCTCGGCGCCTTTGCGTTCCTCGGTCTGGGTGGACGCCTGGCGCAGAAACTCCATGATCTGGCCCTTGGTCACGCCGAGTCCGACGGCACTGGCGCCAGATTCCGACGTCATTTCTCACAAACCGATCTGGCTAGAATGCTGGGCGTTTCACGCGAGGCTGTGAACAAACGGCTGAACGCCCTCGCCCATGATGGGCTGATTACTCTGAAAGACGGCGTTTTGACTGTCCCCGACCTCTCTGCGTTGGCTGCACGTGCGAGTAGCGAAACCAGAATGTCGATGCGTTAGAACGCAGCGACAAACGATCACGATGCCTGCAACCGATGTTTCATCTTCGCAAAACCCAACAAATCTTCACATCATCGCAAACCTGTGATCGGCCGCCGCCACCTTTGCCCCCTGCCTGGTTCGACAAACGCTAAAACAGCGCTACGTTCTTCGACTGAAACAGCCGGAGAACTACAGATGACACTTTCCCTCACCCGCCGCGCCGCCCTCACTGGCGCAGCCGCTTTGCCATTTGCAGCCGCAGCAGCCACTCAGGCGACAGCAGGCGGTCATGGTGGCAAGGCTGGGCTGCCTTTGGCACGCAGTTTCTCGATTGGTTCATTAGGCGTTACAACACTTCTGGATGCCTCGTTCATGCGTGAAGGGCCCAAGGACGCTTTTGCGAGCACCGCCACACAGGAAGAGTTTGAGCAAGTCTCAACCAAAAATTTCCTTCCCGTCGACAAGGCACAGTTCTACTTCACGCCAACACTTGTAGACACAGGCTCGGAACTGGTTTTGTTCGACACCGGATTGGGTCAGGGCGGCATCGCCAAGGCTTTGGCAGACGCCGGCGTGACACCGGACGCGGTTGACGTTGTTGTTCTCACACACATGCACCCCGACCACATCGGCGGGCTTATGACTGACGGTGCCCCGACGTTTCCCAACGCCCGCTATGTCACCGGGCGTCAGGAGTATGACGGCTGGCTGGCAATGGGCCAAAACCGCGTTACCGATCTGATGGCAAAAAATGTGACCCCATTGGCAGAGAAGATGACCTTCGTTGACGATGGTGCCACGATCGCTCCTGGTATCACGTCCGTTGCAACCTTTGGTCATACGCCCGGCCACATGGGCTACCGTTTGGAAAGTGACGGTGCCCAGTTGATGCTCGTCGCAGATGTCGTACCCCACTACGTGTATTCATTCTCCCGGCCAGAATGGCATTTTGGCTTTGACGTCGACAAAGATGCCGCAGCGACGACCCGGCGGAAGTTGCTCGACATGCTGGCGGCTGAAAAAATCCCGATGATCGGCTACCACATGCCCTTCCCGGGCACCGGCTACGTTGAAACACGCGAGGACGGATTTCGGTTTGTACCTGTGGGGTACCAACTCGGCTGATAATTAATTGAGTGCGCGTCCCGCGCACGCTCTATATCTCGTCACTGACCCTCCGGGCCTGTTCCTCGGGCCCGGACATGCAAGCCGGCACTCCATATCTGCCAAAGAATGTGATTTTGCCTCCTGGAACACGGCAATTCAAATACGAAATGCTCCAGTTCTATCAGTCCATGTTCCGGCACTGGACCTCATGCGCGTGCCACCCTATAACGCCCAGCATGCGCATAATATGCCTCATTCCGATTTTGATTATGTCCCCGGCGCTCGTATCCTGAGACGCCGGGCAAAGGTGTCTGACCTCCGCACCGTTTTCTGACCTAACAGTTCCCCAGACCTTCCCGATCAAGGACGCCCGACATGTGCGCCGAAACGCCCGACTACAAAGAAACGCTGAACCTTCCGAAAACTGACTTCCCAATGCGCGCGGGCCTGCCCAAACGCGAGCCAGAATGGCTGGCCCGATGGGAAAAAATTCAGGTGTATCATAAGCTGCGCCAAAAGAGCGGTCGCAAGCCCTTTGCCTTGCATGATGGTCCGCCCTACGCCAACGGACATCTGCACATTGGCCACGCGCTGAACAAAACCATCAAAGATATGATCGTGCGCAGTCACCAGATGATGGGGAGAGACAGCCGCTACATCCCCGGCTGGGATTGCCACGGATTGCCGATCGAATGGAAAATCGAAGAACAGTATCGCGCCAAAGGCAAAGACAAAGATCAGGTGCCGGTTGTCGATTTCCGCCAAGAATGCCGCAAGTTCGCCGAAGGTTGGGTCAATATCCAGCGCGAAGAATTCAAACGCCTTGGGATCACTGGCAATTGGGATCAGCCCTATCTGACGATGGATTTCCACGCTGAACGCGTGATCGCAGAAGAGTTCATGAAACTGCTCATGAATGGCACATTGTACCAAGGCTCCAAACCCGTGATGTGGTCGCCTGTCGAAAAAACCGCCCTGGCTGAGGCTGAGGTCGAGTATCACGACAAGCAATCTGATGCGATCTGGGTCAAGTTTCCGATTATTCGTGCCATTTCAGAAAATGGCGCTCGGTCTGACCTGTTGGGCAATCAGGTTGTCATCTGGACGACGACACCCTGGACGATTCCTTCCAACAAGGCCATCGCCTTCAATTCGGACATCAGCTACGGTTTGTACGAAATCACCGGCTGCCCAGAAGAATGCTGGGTCAATGTCGGAGAACGCTATCTGTTGGCAGACCGCTGCGCGGACGATGTCTTTGCAAAAGCACGGTTGGAGCCGGGCATGTACACGCGGTTACGCGATGTGCCCGCGAAAGAACTGGACCTTCTGGTCTGCGGCCACCCGTTCGCCGGTCAGGATGGGGCCGAAGGCGAATGGGACTACAATGTACCGTTGCTGTCCGCCGATCACGTCACCGATGATGCAGGCACAGGGTTTGTTCACACGGCCCCCAGCCACGGTGCAGATGACTTTATCCTGGGCGTCCGCCACGGGCTGGAGATGACCCACAATGTACTCGAAGATGGGTCCTTCCGCCCCAAACTCCCATTCTTCGGCGGCAAACTGATCCTCAAGCCGAACGGCAAGGAAGGGGATGCAAACAAGGCCGTCATCGACAAACTGGTCCAGGTCGGCGCAATGTTGGCTAGAGGTCGGCTAAAGCATTCCTATCCACATTCGTGGCGCTCCAAGGCTCCGGTGATCTTTCGCAATACGCCACAGTGGTTTGCCGCCATTGACCGCGCCGTTGGTGATAGCCAGGACACACATGGCACCACGATCCGTCAACGTGCCCTTACCGAAATCGACAATGTCAAATGGACCCCTCAAACCGGTCGCAACAGACTGCACTCGATGATAGAGGCCCGCCCCGATTGGGTTCTGTCGCGCCAAAGGGCTTGGGGCGTCCCACTGACCTGTTTCACCAAACGCGACTCATTGCCAACCGACGCGGATTTTCTGCTGAAGGATGCGGCCGTGAACGCCCGTATCGCCGAGGCCTTTGAAACCGAAGGCGCCGACGCCTGGTACCAACCCGGTGCCAAGGAACGTTTCCTGAGCCCGGACTACGCGCCCGAAGACTATGATCAGGTCTTCGACATCCTGGATGTTTGGTTCGATTCCGGGTCGACCCACGCTTTTGTTTTGCGCGACCGGGAAGACGGCACAGATGACGGGATTGCCGATGTATACATGGAGGGCACCGATCAGCACCGCGGTTGGTTCCACTCTTCTTTGCTGCAATCCTGTGGCACCAATGGCCGCGCACCCTACCGAAATGTCGTAACGCATGGGTTCACGCTGGACGAAAAGGGCAATAAAATGTCCAAATCGCTCGGCAACACAATCCTGCCAGAACAGGTGGTGCGCCAATACGGCGCCGACGTCCTGCGGCTTTGGGTTGCCCAAACCGACTACACGGCAGACCAGCGTATTGGGCCCGAAATTCTCAAGGGCGTCGCCGACAGCTATCGCCGCCTGCGCAATACGATGCGCTTTATGCTCGGCTCTTTGTCCGACTTCACTGAAGCAGACCGCACCGCACCAGAGGACATGCCGCCCCTCGAACGCTGGGTCCTAAGTCGTCTGGTTGAACTCGATGAAACCGTTCGCAAGGGCTACGCCGCCTTCGACTTCCAGGGGGTTTTCAGCGCAGTTTTCAACTTTGCCACGGTAGACCTCTCTGCTTTCTACTTCGATGTGCGCAAAGACGCGCTCTATTGTGATGGCGACACACCGCGCAGACGTGCCGCACGCACGGTTCTGGATCTCTTGTTCCACCGGCTGACCACATGGCTTGCGCCAATCCTGGTTTTCACCATGGAAGAGGTCTGGCTTGAACGTTTCCCTGGCGACGAGAGCTCCATCCACCTCCAGGACATTCCCGAAACGCCGGCCGAGTGGGCTCAACCGGAATTGTTGGACCGAGTCGCTCGTATCCGCCGCGTGCGCCGGGTTGTCACAGCAGCGCTCGAGGTACAGCGTACGGACAAAATCATTGGCTCAAGCCTCGAAGCCGCACCCGTGGTCCATATCGAGGATGGCGACTACTATGACATCCTGCGCGGCCTGGACCTGCATGATTTGTGTATCACATCTGATTTGCAGCTGACACGTGACCCCGCCCCGGACGAGGCGTTCCGCCTGCCCGAGGAAGAGGGGGTCGGTGTCGTCTTTGAAATGGCCGAAGGCAAAAAGTGTCAGCGTTGCTGGAAAATCCTGCCTGATGTTGGCCGGCATTCACATCCTGATGTCTGCCTCCGGTGCGATACAGCCCTGGGCTAATGGCTCTGGCCCGACCGGTGAACGGGTAGTCTCACCGATCGGGCCCCACTGACCTCTTGAACTGACCCAAGGGCGCAGGCACACTCGCCCTATGCCAACACTCAGCATCGACACCCAATTTGGTCTGATTTCCATTGTTGAAACCGATGGCGCCATTTCCCGGCTGACTTGGAACCAACCCTCCCAAGGCACACCTACCCCACTGCTGCACGAGGCCGCCGCCCAGCTGCGCGCTTACGATCAAGGTCAGTTACAGCGGTTTGACCTGCCCCTTCACGTGGCAGGTTCGACCTTCCAACAGTCCGTTTGCAAAGCGATGCAGGCTATTCCATTCGGCTACACGCGCACCTATGGCGAATTGGCCCGCGAACTGGGACATCCCGCACAGGCCGTCGGACAGGCCTGTGGCGGCAACCCAATTGCCATCATCATTCCCTGCCACCGGGTCATGGGTGCCAAGGGCCTCACCGGTTTTTCTGCCCCGGGCGGCGTCGAAACGAAAGTCGCCCTCCTCAAACACGAAGGCGCAGGCAGTTTCCTTATTTGATTTGCAGCACAACAGCGTGAAAAACACTCAAGAAAGTCCCGCCCCCAATCGATACCATGGGCACAAAAAGGACCCACGGTCGCACCAAACCGACGCCGATAGTGCCGGGTCTACTCGGATTTTGAAGGTTTCTTCTGAGGAATAAGCTGCTGCGCAATCCCTGCCGACACCAGATAAACGCTGGTCACAATCAAGCCCCAATGCGCCCAGCTTTCCGGATGGAAATCGACCCATGCCGCCCAACCAGCAAACACCGTCCAGGCCAGCGCAATCGGCAAGGTCACAGGCCGCCAACGCTCGGTCCGCACCGGGTGCACAAACTTCAACGGCATGAACATGGCAATCGCCAAAATCGTCACCAAAGACATTGAAACCCAAAAATTCGGCTTCAACGCAAAGATCACCAGAACCAACATATTCCAGCACCCAGGGAACCCAGAGAAAGAGTTGTCCTTGGTCTTCATCCGCGTATCCGCAAAATACATCGCACTGGCAAATGTTATGATGATGATCGCAGCCCAACCCGTCCACCCATCCATCAAACCCGATGAAAACAAAGCAAAAGCAGGAATGAATACGTAGGTTAGATAGTCAATTATGAGATCGAGCAAAACGCCATCAAACTGAGGCGCATAATGGGTCACATGATACTTGCGGGCCAAAGGCCCGTCGATCCCGTCGACGGCAAATGCCACGACAAGCCATAGGAACATCAGGTCCCATTTACCCTCGACCGCTGCCAGCATTGCCAGCATCGCAAACACCGCACCTGTGGCGGTCAACAAATGCACAGAAAGTGCGCGCAACTCATGTGTCATTGAAACGTCATGTCACAAATTCGCGTCCAATGTAAAGAAAACCGCCGCCCCAAGATACCTCAGGACGGCGGAAATTTTCAAATCAGGCTTGGGGTTCAGACCAGATCAAAACGATCCGCGTTCATCACCTTCGTCCAGGCCGCGACAAAATCTGACACGAACTTCTCTTTCGCATCATCCTGACCATAGACCTCAGCCAGAGCCCGCAATTGCGAGTTCGAGCCGAACACCAAATCAGCCCGTGTCGCCGTCCACTTCACCGCACCGGTCGAACGATCCTTGCCTTCAAAGGTCATTTCGCTGTCATCTGTTTTGCTCCAGATAACCCCCATGTCCAAAAGGTTGGTGAAAAAGTCGTTGCTCAGAACGCCAACAGAGTCCGTGAACACGCCATGCGCACTGCCGTCGGCATTTGTGCCCAGGACCCGCATACCGCCGACAAGCACAGTCATCTCGGGCGCCGTCAGCGTCAACAGCTGTGCCCGGTCAATCAACAGTTCCTCGGTCGACACACTGTATTCGGACTTTTGATAGTTCCGGAACCCATCTGCGACAGGCTCCAGAACGTCAAAGCTCTCGGCATCCGTCATCTCATCCGAGGCATCCGTCCGACCCGGGGTAAATGGCACCTCGATTTCGAACCCGGCGTCCTTGGCCGCTTTTTCGACCGCAGCACAACCCGCGAGGACAATCAAATCCGCCATCGAGATCTGCTTGCCCGATGCCGCCTGCACGCCTTCCAAAGTACTCAGAACCTTGGACAATTCCTCAGGCTGGTTGACGTCCCATTCCTTTTGCGGCGCCAAACGGATCCGTGCCCCATTTGCACCTCCACGGTGATCCGAACCACGGTAGGTGGATGCAGAAGCCCAGGCAGTCGTCACCAACTGCGATACACTCAAACCGCTGTCCAAAATTGCGGCCTTCAAAGCAGCAATATCCGCAGCGCTGACCAGATCGTGGTCAACCGCTGGCACAGGATCCTGCCAGATCAACTCTTCGCTCGGGACATCTGCCCCCAAATAGCGGACCTTGGGGCCCATATCGCGGTGGGTCAGTTTGAACCAGGCCCGTGCAAAAGCATCGGCGAACTCTTCTGGATTCTCATGGAAACGGCGTGCGATCTTCTCGTAGGATGGATCCATCCGCATCGCCATATCAGCCGTGGTCATCATCGGCGTGACCTTGGCGTCCGACCCATCCACCTCAGGTGCATGGTCTTCGTCTTTCAGATCCGCGGGATGCCAGATGTTCGCACCAGCCGGGCTTTTGGTCAGCGCCCAATCATACCCAAACAGAAGGTCCAGATATCCCATATCCCAAGTGGTCGGCTTTGCCGTCCAAGGACCTTCGATACCACTGGTAATCGCATCAACGCCCTTGCCCGATTTGTGGGTAGACAGCCAGCCAAGCCCTTGGGCCTCAATACCTTCACCTTCAGGCTCAGGGCCCACATGTGCGGCATCACCCGCTCCATGCGCCTTGCCGAACGTGTGACCACCGGCAACCAGCGCAACGGTTTCTTCGTCGTTCATCGCCATGCGTCCAAAGGTCTCGCGGATGTCACGTGCCGAGGCCAATGGGTCAGGGTTCCCATCTGGTCCTTCGGGGTTCACGTAAATCAGACCCATTTGCACCGCAGCCAAAGGATTGTCCAACTGGCGATCGCCTGAATACCGGCTGGCAGGTTTATCCGACGTCGCCAACCATTCGGTCTCCGCGCCCCAATAAACATCCTCCTCCGGCTCCCAAACATCTGCACGGCCGCCGCCAAATCCAAAAATTGGCCCGCCCATGCTTTCGATCGCAACGTTGCCCGCCAGAACCAATAGATCGGCCCAGGAAATTTGGTTGCCGTACTTCTGTTTGACCGGCCAAAGCAAACGCCGCGCCTTGTCTAGGTTGCCATTGTCAGGCCAGGAGTTCAGCGGCGCAAACCGCTGCTGTCCGGTTCCGGCGCCACCGCGCCCGTCACCGGTCCGGTAAGTGCCAGCCGCATGCCATGACATGCGAATGAAAAATGGGCCATAGTGGCCATAGTCTGCAGGCCACCAATCCTGACTATCCGTCATCAACGCGGTCAAATCAGCTTTCAAGGCTTCCAGATCCAGCGACTTGAAAGCCTCTGCATAGCTGAAACCAATTCCCATCGGATCAGATTTCGCCGAGTTCTGCGCCAGCAGCTTCAGGTTCAACTGCTGAGGCCACCAATCTTTGTTCGAGCGTCCGCCAAAGGCAGTGTGCATCACAGGGCACTTGATGTCGCCGTCCATTCTTACTCTCCGTTCAGGGTCGTGGATTGAGGGGTTAGCAGGCGCAAGCACCCGCATAGATCGGATAGAAAACACATGTCGTTGGGTCCGGATCAGTCCCGTTCAGGCATCCAGAGCATCAAAACCGTTATCCTCTCTACGAATCTCAGTTTTAGAATAATTCCACTTTACGATCAGGTCCAATGAGATATTCCTTCTTGGGCAATCAGAATTTCTTATGGCCCTTGCTCGATGAAAAACATCACCATCCGTCAATTGCGTTACTTTCAGGCCCTCGCCCAAACTGGCCATTTCGGTCAGGCGGCCGGGCTGTGTTCTGTGTCTCAACCGGCCTTGTCGATGCAAATCCGAGAACTGGAGTCCGAACTGGGCGCCCCTCTGGTTGAACGTCGCCCTTCCGGTGCAGAGCTTACTCCTATCGGTCGAGAAATTGCGGCTCGCGCAAGCGAAATCCTGATCCTAACCCAAGGCCTGAGCGACCTTGCGGACAGTCGGGCACGTGTGCTTTCCGGCGCACTAAGTCTGGGAGTTATTCCAACCATCGCGCCTTATCTGCTGCCCGCCACATTAGCAGAGTTAAACAAACAGTATCCCACGCTGGACTTACGCATTCGCGAGACCCGCACAGAAACGTTGATCGCCGACCTGTTGACTGGCGGGCTGGATCTCTTGCTGCTTGCCCTACCTGTCGATCACCCCGAAATCGAGACATTGCCCCTGTTCGAAGATCCTTTTGTGCTGGCTGTTCCCAACACAGAGAATTTCCCGTCACGGGTTCTGTCCGCCAATGATCTGCTGTCTCACAGCCGTGTTTTGCTACTGGAAGAGGGGCACTGCTTTCGCGGCCATGCTTTGGAAGTTTGTGATCGCCACCGCAAAGATGAAATCGACACGCTTGGCGCATCCAGTCTGGCAACAATTGTACGGATGGTGGCGAACGGGATGGGGGTTACACTGCTACCCAAAATCAGTGTTTCAACCGAAACACGGGGACTCGATTTGCGGTTGATAGAATTCCCTGATCCCGCCCCGGCCCGCCAAATAGGATTGGCCTGGCGGAAAAGTTCGCCGCGCAAACGGGACTTCACAGAAGTGGGAAAGCTGATCGCTTCGGCTGACGCCTGACATGCCAACGAAAATTCTGCGAATTTTCTAGACCCGTTGTCTTGCGTCGTTGGGGCTGCCCGCAAGGAACAGCCACCAACAACAAAACACATCACTCTGAGTCAAATCAATTGGATACGCGGACCTCTTCCAAAGGATAAGCCAAACTGTCCTGATCTTCCCAATTGGCATGGCAATCATGACAAAACGCCTGTTTAAACTTCATCGGTTTGCCATTGGGCAGAACACCACCGTAAAGCCAATCATCTGTTTCTGGTATTGACCCTTCTTCCATCTTGGTCATCAAAAACAACGGCCCGACGACAATCTGCATTTTCTTCTTGTTCAACTTGGCGCTTTCCTTTGCCAGGATCGAACCCACAGGCATTTCCACGCCTTCCTCTTCAAACTTCAGATATTGCTCTGCCGCAATGTCATTTGCGAAAGTCTGCAACAGGCGCTCACCATGTGGCCCAGCCACCGCCGGCCGGGTCGAAGTCACAGTCCAGCCGCGATACGCCAGAGCGATCTCATCGCCCTGCTTTGCATATCCCGTTGCCATCTTGTCTTTTATACAATCATACAGCGAAACCACTTCCGCCTCGCTCAAGTCAAACGGATCGGTCTTATCCGTTGCGCAATCCTCCGCCATCGCCGCTGCTCCCGATAGGGCAAACAGCGCGCCTGCCAGGGCGCTCTTGGTCCGATATGTCATGGTTGATCCCCTTGTTGAATAATTCTGACTAGGTCGAAGGGAACTGTGCCATACTTCGCGTGCAACAAACCTGAACTTCCAGGCACGGCATCTAACAAAGCCGTTACGATTGTGACCTGGGATGGGCGCGGGCATAGACCTCTTGCAGATGCGCCGTATCAACCGCCGTATAGGTCTGAGTTGTGGACAAGGATGCGTGCCCCAACAACTCCTGAATTGCTCTCAGATCGCCACCGGCAGCCAATAGATGTGTTGCAAAACTATGGCGCAAAGCGTGTGGTGTTGCCGAAGATGGCAGCCCCAATTGCATACGCACAGTTGCAGTCACTTTCTGTATCGCGCGCGGCGACAATGCACCCCCGCGCACACCGCGAAACAAGGGCAGATCCGGTCCAATCGTCCAGGGGCAGACGTCGCAATACCGCGCCACGGCCAAGCGGGCAGCCGGAAGTACCGGAACCAGCCGCTCCTTGCCTCCTTTGCCTACGATCCGCAGGACATCGGCCAATGGCACATCCCTGCCAGTCAATGCCAAGGCCTCTGATATCCGCAAGCCACAACCGTAAAGCAACGTCAGAACCGCCACATCCCGCAACCCGACCCAGGTTGTGTCAGACTGTACTTCTGCCAAATCAATCACGGCCCGCGCCCCTGCCTGATCCAGAGGACGCGGCAGTTTCTTTTGAAACTTCGGAGCTCGCGCCGACAAAACAGCCGTGGCTTCAAAACCTTCACGCTCAGCCAGCCAGCGATAAAAACTCTTCACGGCTGATAATTTGCGCGCAAGTGAACGCGACCCGACACCACCACGTCGCTCGTGAGCCATCCAGGACCGCATATCACCTACTGAAATACGCTCCAGCGCGCCCAGCCCCTGAGGGCCACCAAAATGTCCTGTCATAAAGCTCAGAAAACTGACGACATCCCGTCGATAGGCATGGCCTGTATTCTCGGCTGCACCGGCAAGGGCACTTAGCCCGTCGAGCCACGCCTGCAGCGCATCCCGACAGGCAGCAGAGATCAACGCAACCAATGGCGCATCGACCGTTCGAACACGCCTGCGAAAAAAGCCAATAGATCAACCCCTTGCTGCGGGGAGAATTGATGTGGATCTTCTGCGCCCAATACCAGCAGACCGGGCAAGCGGCCCTTCCCGAAATCCAGGCGCAAACAAGCCTCCGAGCGCACCCAATCGGCCGCTTCGCCATAGATCTGCGTCGAAGGCGCCTGCAACTGACGCAAAGTCACCTGCCGCACCCCTCCACCTCTTCCATGGGTCAAATAGTCGTCGATGAAACCCGGCTCCGCCACAGTCAGCACATCACCCAAACGCCGAACCGCCGGATCATTGTCATTCTGCACAGACTCCAAAACCAACGTGATCGCATCCACACGCAATATCTGAGCGACTTCGCCACCCAAATCTTTCAGGAAAACCTCAAATTCGTTTGGATCCATCATCCGCAGAATTGCGCGATGAATCATATTGGTCCCGGCCAGATTTTCGTAGGCGGCGGCAATCACGCTGCGATGCGTGTCTTCCAAGCGATCCAATCGACCTTCAAGCCGCTCCATCGCAATACCGCGCAGGTCGACAATATTGCCACCCATTGTCTTTTCGTTCGCCGCAATCAAGGCATGCATAACGTCCTGATCATCCAGAATGGCGTCAGGCTTTGCAATGATCGCATTGCGCAGAGATTGGTCTAATTTTGGGCTACTGCTCATCGTGGCCTCTGTATGTCTGCTCGGACTATATCAGGTCAGATTCTGAAATGCTGCTGAAAAATGCTTGCCAACAGTAAAAAGCCAATCGAGACGCGAAAGCCAAGGCTGGCACGGGAATCTCCCTCGCAGAAAGACAAACCCGACCCCGGCATCGCAGGGGAGGCATCTACCACCTCCAGCGAATTGGTGCGATAACCCCCACATCAATGACTGGCGGAGCGCCCCTTGACCTCTGAGTTTTTCCACCAAGGTGAACTGATCTGCGTGCAAACAACCCAGCCGCTTGACCGGGCGCTCGACTACAAAGCGCCAGAAGGTGGCTGTATGAGGGGCGCTTTTGTCGAGGTACCGCTCGGGCCTCGCAAGGTCCTCGGCGTGGTCTGGGGAAAAGGCCAAGGCGACTATGATCTCTCCAAGGTGCGCTCTGTCATCCGTGTACTCGATGCCGCTCCGGTGCGCGAAGAAATGCGCGAATTCCTCGTGCGCGCCGCTGATTACACACTGACACCGATGCAAGCGATGTTGCGACTGGCGACACGCGCACCGGGTCTTGGCGATCCACCCTCCATGCGCAAAATCTATCGCATGGGCCATGGAACGCCCGACCGCGCGACCCAGGCCCGCAGCCGCGTTCTCGCCATCCTCGAAGAATACGCGGGGCTCGCCTTCACACAAAGAGAATTGGCGGAAATGGCAGGGGTCACACCCACAGTCATCAAAGGGCTCGTGAAACAGGGCGCAGTGGTCGAAGAAAACAGCCCCCGTGATCTGCCGTTTCCACCGCTGGATCCAGAGCTTCCCGGCAAATCTCTGACCGAAGACCAATCGACCGCCGCCGCCACACTGCGCGCGGCCCTGCGCAAAGGGCGCTACGGAACCACATTGTTGCGCGGTGTAACCGGTTCAGGAAAGACCGAAGTCTACCTGGAAGCCGTCGCAGAAGCCTTGCGCTGTGGCCGGCAGGCGTTGGTCATGCTGCCCGAAATTGCTCTGACTGCCGAATTTCTGTCACGGGTCGAGGCCCGGTTTGGGACACGTCCTGCCGAATGGCATTCTGGCGTTACCATGACCGAGCGCCGCCGTATCTGGCGCATGGCGGGTCAGGGACAGGTTCAACTGGTGGTCGGCGCCCGCTCAGCTTTGTTCTTACCCTTTCGCCAACTCGGGCTCATCATCGTGGACGAGGAACATGACACATCCTACAAACAAGAAGATGGCGTGCTCTACAACGCGCGTGACATGGCCGTTTTACGCGCCTCGATCTGTGATGCACAGGTCGTCCTCGCCTCCGCCACACCCTCGTTGGAAAGCTGGGCAAATGCCGACGCAGGCAAATACACAAAACTTGACCTGACATCGCGCTTTGGCCCGGCAATCTTGCCTGAAATGCGCACAATCGACATGCGCGACGAATCTCTGGAAACCGGCCGCTGGGTCTCTCCCACGCTTCATCAGGCCATAACCGCACGGTTGGAACGCAAAGAGCAATCCTTGCTGTTCCTCAATCGGCGCGGCTATGCCCCTGTCACGCTGTGCCGGGCGTGCGGAGAACAGATCGCCTGCGCCCATTGCGATGCCCGCATGGTAGAGCATCGTTTCCTCAAACGGCTGATGTGTCACCAATGCGGTGAAACCACCCCAATCCCTGACGCCTGCCCCTCCTGCCATGTCGAAGGTCGCCTTGCCCCGGTCGGCCCGGGCGTCGAACGCCTCGGAGAGGAAGTCGCCGCACGCTTTCCGGATGCCCGTGTTGCCGTGCTCAGTTCCGACCTGTTTGGCAGCGCCCGCGCACTCAAGGCTGAAATCGAAAACATTGCTGCAGGCGGCGCGGACATCATCATCGGCACTCAGATGGTGGCCAAGGGGCACAATTTCCCCCTGCTTACATTGGTGGGCGTGATCGACGCCGACCTTGGCCTGCAAGGTTCTGACCTGCGCGCAGCCGAACGCACATTCCAGCTCATGCGTCAGGTCGCTGGTCGCGCCGGTCGCGCCGAACGCCCGGGCACAGCGCTCTTGCAAACCTATCAACCAGAGCATCCGGTGATACGCGCAATCCTGTCCGGCAAAGAAGAACAATTCTGGAAGGCCGAAGCCGCAGGACGCGAGGCCGCAGGCGTTCCGCCATATGGCCGCATGGCAGGGATTGTGTTGTCGGGAACGGACCTTCAACAAGTGTTCGACCTGGGCACGTCATTGGCCCAGAACGACGGACCGCTAAGACAAATCGGCGCTGAACTCTATGGACCGGCTCCGGCACCAATCGCTCGGGTCCGTGGCCGCCATCGGGTGCGTCTGTTGGTCAAGGCCGCCAAATCTGCCCCCCTCCAATCCGCTTTGACCCGTTGGATCGCCCCAATCAAATTGCGCGGCGACCTACGCCTGAATGTCGACATTGACCCACAAAGCTTCCTCTAGGCTGCACTTGTTCCAAAGCACCGTTCAGCGGCCCAAAGGCACGCAAATCTGGGGTCTGGACCCATAAACGGCACACGCTGACAACGACCGCTTTCCGCAATAGCTGACATTGGTCAAAATGGGGCAAGCTCCGGACTGCGGACAAAGTTGCCGTTCGCTAAACGAGCGAATTCCGTTTGTTGGTATTTCCTACCCAGATATCCTACCGCCTATGGCTGTGAAACCAAACACCGGAAACTTGCACCGAGCCGAACAGAACCATCGGACTGCAGAAACGGTGTGAAAGCAGCGGCATAGGCAGATGTCACAGCCTCTTCGCCTGAATGCTCCATTGCCTTGACTGCAACACCAGCCGAGCACATGCCTCGGACTGCAGTGTCGAGATCCGGGTAAACCCATAAGCCATCGACATCAAACACGTCCGTCGGCATCAGTCCGGCACCAGAGGCAAATTCCCTTAGTTTGCTCTCATCAGACAAGGCAAAAGGGCCCGGTGCGCCGGGTGGCGGCGATGGCAGAAACGGTTTTAGGACTGCCACCAACGAAGCGGCGTCCATGCCTTCGGGGTTGCCCCAGGTCACAATAGCCACGGTTCCGCCAGGTTTGGTCACCCGTCGGGCTTCTGCCAACGCCAGCGCCGGATTTCCCGCATATTGGAACGAGTTGAAGCCGGTCACGACGTCGAAACTATCATCTTCAAACGGAAGATTTTCCAGATCGGCAAGTTGAAAAAATGCACTGTTTAGGCGCTCCTTGGCGATTGCGAGCAAGGCTTCGGAGGCATCAATGCCGGACACATCGGCGCCAAGGTCTGCCGCCAAACCGGCGGCCATTCCAGAACCGCAGCCCACATCCAAATAGCGTGTTGTATTGCCGACCTGTGCACGTTTTAGGACTTCGTGATATACGGGAAGGCAAGACTGCTCCTGAATCTCTGCCCAATCGCGTGCGCGAGTGCCCCAAAGTTGCCCGTTCACTATTGACGTTGTTGGCTTTCGTTCGATGTCCATATTCAACCTCTGTCAGTTTGTGCGCTTTTAAGAATATTGCTCGTTCAGCGCCGCTCGGCATTGATGAGAAACGCATAAGTGACAAGTGCGACATCGATCCAGTCCGCGATCTGAACTCCCAGGTACAGAAACTGCACTTGTGGAGCTTGAGACCGCCGGTGATACTGATTTTGGGAGAAAAAGATGAAAGAAACTTTGTATGGGCAGTCTTGCCCAATCGCCCTTTCTCTTGAAATCTTGGGCGGGCGCTGGACCTTGCTGATCATCCGTGAATTGCTCTCTGGATCGAGGCGCTTCAATGACATTCATCGTGGCGTCCCGTTGATGTCGCGCTCGCTACTTTCGGAACGTTTGAAAGGCCTTGAAGCCGCAAAATTGATTGAGCGGGCACACTCTGCGCGTACAGGTCATGCCGAGTACATTTTGTCTGAGGCCGGACTGGCCTTGTTGCCAGTCATCTCTTCTGTCGGAAAGTGGGGGCAAGAATGGGTGAACAAGTCGGTCGTTGTGGATGAGATCGATGGCGGCTATTTGATGTGGAGTATTCGAAACTCTGCCTCATGGATCGAGGAGATGGGTCCGCGGATGGTCACCCGTTTTGAATTTAGGGATGAAGTTGAAAAGAAGCGGTTACATTGGCTCGTCATCGAAGAGAACGATATCGATCTTTGCCGTGTTGATCCCGGCTTGGAAGTGGATACGTGGATCGAAACAGACCTTCGCTCAATGGTCGAGGTTTGGATGGGCTGGCGGCCGTTGAAAGATGCTTTGTCCGCCGGTGACATTGCTATCGACGGAATACCAAACCTCACTCAAGACCCTCTACGTTGGATTGGGCAAAGCCCGGTGGCAGGCATTTCGCAGCGCCCAAGCGAAGAGCAAGTATTTGTGATGATTGAAAAAGTCAGGGCATAGTCTGGATAGCGGGGCCGAAGTTAGTGCCAAACCTGATTGGAGTAGTGCCGAGGATTTGCGTGAGCCGTTCCCAGTAGATCAATCACACCGGGAATAACTTAAGTACAAACAACATCGCCTTGGCTGATCACTATGGGCTCCTTGCGGTCATCCGAGTCTTTTTGTCAGATGACCGGTTCGCCTCGCAAAGCGGACGTTGCGATGACCGATGCCACCCATCTGAAAGCCCAACGAACAACCTCCAGCATGGAGCTCAAGGAAAAGCAGCGTGGTCGCATGGTTGGCCGCACCGAGGGCGGTCTCAACTCCAAACTGCACGCTGTGGCGGATACCATGGTTCGTCCGGTTCGGTTGCTTTTGTCACCGGCAATGTCAGCAACTACATTGGCGCGAGGGCACTTCTTGCGTCTCTGCCTGCTGCCAAATGGATGCTCGCGGATCGCGGTTGTGATGCCGACTGGTTCCGAGAGGGATTGAAAGAAAGGGACATTGAACCCTTCTTTCCATCGCGCCGGAACCGCATCGTAGTCATCCTGTATGCCTCTATGTTTTGCCGTGCCCACCATAAAATTGAGAACATGTTTGGACGCCTGAAGGACTGGCTCAGGGTCGCGCCCCGCCATGACAGATGCCCCATTGTCTCCATGTCTTTCATCGCTCTCGCGGCAACAGTAAATTTTTGGTTGCGAGTCCAGAGCCTAGGTAAATTTCCGGAACAATTTCGTCTGGTCGAACATCCCTTCCAGATCCTGCATCCGATCCTTGCTGTCACCCCAGGTCAAACTCTGCACCGTTGCGATCATTGACTCCACCAGCAGCAAAGGCGTCACCACCGAGTCCCAGGCCGACGGAACCACGATTCGACTGCTGAAACTGATATCCGCCAGCCGGTGAACAGGGGACCGCCACTGATCCGTAAACAGGATCAACTTTGCCCCCTTCTCATGCGCCAATTCGGCCAGCTTCAAAGTGTTGTTCTCATACCGGCGCATATCGAACACGATGAATACATCCCCCTCCGACACATCCAACAGATAATGCGGCCAGGCGTTCGAGGTCGATTGAATATGGGTAATCTTCGGGCGGATCACTTGCATATGCAAAAACAGGTATTCCGCCAATGTATGCGTGATCCGACCACCAACAATGTACAGATGACGATCCGTGTCCGCACAAATTGCGCACGCCGTGTCAAAATCAGCCGGGTCAATCTGCGCCAAAGAGTGCCGGATATTATCCGTGACAGCATCCGTAAATCGATTGAGTACATGCCCAGACGGCGCGCCACCTGCCCAGGTCTCCTGTTTGGCAATCGGCCCCTTGGCTTTGGCCTTGAGCTCTTCGCGCAGCGCGGTCTGAAACTCTGGATAACCGTTGAATCCCAATTTGTTGACCATCCGAGCAACCGTTGGAACAGATACCTCCGCATCCTTTGCCAACGCGGTCAGCGGCCCCAGTCCCGAAGCCGGATAGTTTTCCAGGATCGAATGCGCCAACTGACGCTCCGCTCGCGTCAGATCATCCAACTGAGCCTGTATGCGATCCGCGATCGTCAGGGCGCCTTCTGTCATGAACAAATGTCCTTTCTGACATTTAATTTATCAGGCCGATCATATTTGACTGTTATTTTCACAATCCTGTTGACAAAAAGCCCCCTGCGCAAGACCCTTCCGTCATCGGAGGGCAAATGCCGTACGCCAGAAACCAATCTTCAAACGACTCCCCTTCGTCCGGTCCGGGCGAGGTGCCTGGCGTGCTTTTGGTATGCGAACATGCGTCCAACCACATCCCAGAGGCCTTTGACGGACTGGGCCTCTCGCCCGCAGATCGCATCAGCCACGCCGCCTGGGATCCGGGTGCCCTGCCCGTCGCGCAATTCATGGCCCAACACCTGCGCGCACCTCTGGTTGCCGGAACCGTGTCGCGCCTGATCTACGACTGCAACCGCCCGCCTTCGGCTGCTGATGCGATGCCCGAACGCAGCGAACGCATTCAGGTCCCAGGAAACCGCAACCTCTCTGCGTCAGAGCGACAAAACCGCATCAAGGCATATTATCTTCCGTTTCAGGCGGCGGTACGCACCGCAATCCAGACACTCGGCGACCCAATCATCGTGACGATACACAGCTTTACGCCCATCTATAACGGTCAGAAACGCACCCTCGACATTGGCATCCTGCACGATAGCGACTCGCGCCTTGCTGACGCGATGTTGCAAAGCGCTTCGGCGCCAACCGGTCTCAAGGTCGAACGCAACCAGCCATACGGTCCTTCTGATGGCGTCACCCATACACTCAAGGAACACGCTATCACGCCCGGTCATCTGAATGTCATGCTCGAAATCCGTAACGATCTAATCGAAACCACAAACCAACAGACCGACATGGCAGCTATCCTGTCAAAGTGGATTGCTCAGGCTGTCTCTACTCTGTCGCCAACCAAAGTCGCCCAATGACCGGCCTGATCAGAGGATATATTCGCACCGTCCAAGCGGTGAACTTCCGGATCGGACGATTGGTCATGTACGGAATTTTTGTGCTGATGGGCATCCTGTTGTGGTCGTCAATCAGCAAGACGTTCTTCGTGCCCAGCCTTTGGACCCTTGAAATGGCGCAATTCGTGATGGTCGCCTACTACATTTTGGGCGGGCCATACTCGATCCAACTAGGTTCAAACGTGCGAATGGATCTTTTGTACGGGGAATGGTCCCCCCGTAAAAAGGCCTGGTTCGACCTCCTTACTGTCTGCTTCCTGATTTTCTATCTCGCGGTCCTTCTTTTTGGCGCGATCAGCTCAACCGCCTATTCGCTGGGATATTGGGGCACGCAACCGCTTTCCTTTTTTGGCGGTCTGCTCACCGGCACCGAAGAAATCGGACGAATGGAGCGCTCCTCCACCGCCTGGCGGCCATACCTCTGGCCGGTCAAGGTCGTCATGGTCGTAGGCATGTTCCTCATGCTTCTCCAATGTATCGCAGAACTCCTGAAGGATGTGTTGCGTCTCCAAGGCAAAGACTTCTGATGTCCTACGAATTGATTGCCACACTGATGTTTTCCTCAATGATGCTCATGCTGCTTACCGGGCAGCGGGTATTCGGAGCGATCGGCTTTATCGCCGTGGTGGCCTCTCTGTTGCTGTGGGGGGACCGCGGCGGGTTTGACATCGGATTTTCAGCCGCAATGAAGCTGATGAAATGGTATCCACTACTGACCCTGCCAATGTTCATCTTCATGGGCTACGTGCTGTCCGAGAGCAAAATCGCCGATGATCTCTATAAAATGTTCCATGTCTGGATGGGCGGGCTGCGCGGCGGGCTGGCCATTGGGACCATCGGCCTGATGGTGCTGATTTCGGCCATGAATGGCCTCAGCGTCGCGGGCATGGCAATCGGGTCAACAATCGCTCTGCCAGAGCTGCTCAAGCGTGGCTATGACAAACGCATGGTGACTGGTGTGATCCAGGCCGGATCCAGCCTGGGCATCCTTGTACCGCCCTCTGTCGTCCTCGTCCTCTACGCAATGATCGCCCGCCAACCGGTCGGGCAGCTGTGGTTGGCAGGCGTGATCCCGGGTCTCATGATGGCGACGTTGTTTGTGATCTACATAGTGGTTCGCTGCCGTGCCAATCCCGACCTGGGCCCGGTCCTGGACGCCGGTGAACGCGACATCCCCAGAGCCGAGAAATTGCGGCTTCTACGCGCCGGCCTGTTGCCCGTGATCATCTTCGCGACAATGATGGTGCCTTTTGTCAATGGCTGGACCTCGCTGGTTGAAAGTTCCGCAATCGGCGCCATCGCCGCGTTCCTGGCGGCTGTATTCAAAGGGCGGATGACCCGCGAAGTTTTCGAAAACTCCGTCCGCAACACTTTGGGCATTACCTGCATGTTCATGTGGATCATCCTCGCCGCCCTCGCATTCGGCGCCGTCTTTGACGGGCTCGGCGCCGTCAAGGCCATCGAAAGTGTTTTCACCGAACGCCTCAATCTCAGCCCCTGGATGATCCTGATCCTGATGCAGCTCAGCTTCATTCTCATGGGCACATTTCTGGATGATACAGCGATGCTGGTCATCGTAGCCCCCCTATACGTGCCGCTGGTCGGCGAACTGGGGTTCGATCTGATCTGGTATGGCATCCTCTACACCATCACGACACAAATCGCCTATATGACCCCACCATTCGGGTACAACCTGTTCCTGATGCGCGCGATGGCCCCGCCCGAGATTTCGCTGCGCGATATCTACAGCTCCATAACGCCTTTTGTGATGATCATGGTTCTGGCCCTGGCCCTCGTCATGGTGTTCCCCGGCATCGCAACCTGGCTGCCAGACTATGTCTACAACAAACCATAACAGAGCCTGCCTTTAACCGGCCGACCCAACAACACCAACAGAGCCAAAATCCGGCTCTCTCTCAACAAGGAGAATGAAAATGACTTCAAGACGTAAGTTCATCCAAGGCGCCGCGCTGGCCGCGCCTGCGGCGGCACTGGCCGCCCCGGCAGTCGCCCAAAGCACGATCAAATGGCGCATGCAAACATATGCCGGCGCCGCCCTCGCAGCCGAAGTCATTGTTCCCGCGATCGAAATGTTCAACAAAATCGCCGGCGACCGCATGCAGATCGAACTGTTCTTTGCCGATCAGCTTGTCCCAACCGGCGAGCTGTTCCAAGCCATGCAACGCGGCACAATTGACGCCGTGCAATCAGACGATGACTCAATGGCTTCCCCGACCGAAGTCACCGTGTTTGGCGGCTACTTCCCCTTCGGTTCCCGCTATTCGCTCGACGTTCCGGTCCTTTTCAACCAATACGGCCTGAATGAAATCTGGGACGAGGAATACTCCGCAGTTGGTGTCAAACACATCTCTGCCGGTGCCTGGGATCCTTGCCATTTCGCCACCAAGGATCCAATTCGCAGCCTCGAAGACCTCAAAGGCAAACGCATCTTCACCTTCCCAACAGCCGGCCGTTTCCTGACAAAATTCGGCGTTGTCCCTGTGAACCTGCCTTGGGAAGATATCGAAGTCGCAATGCAAACCGGCGAACTGGACGGTATTGCATGGTCCGGCATCACCGAGGATTACACCGTTGGCTGGGCAGACGTCACCAACTACTTCCTCACCAACAACATCTCCGGCGCCTGGGCGGGCTCTTTCTTTGCCAACATGGACCGCTGGAACGAACTCCCCGAGGATCTGCAAACCCTCTTCCGGGTGTGCTGTGACCAATCCCATTACTATCGCCAGTGGTGGTACTGGGGCGGAGAGGCAAACCTGCGCGTCAATGGCACCAAACTCGAACTCACCTCCATCCCCGACGAAGAATGGGCAACCGTCGAGGCCGAAGCGCAAAATTTCTGGGAGGAAATCGCAGCCGAATCCGAAACCAAACGCCGGGTCGTCGATATCTTCAAGAAGTATAACGCCGACATGGTCAAGGCTGGCCGCCCATACCGGTACGGCTAATACGTTTCCCTGGGGGCGGCCAATGGCTGCCCCCAACTTTTTTCAAAGGACAGAACAATATGACCGGAACCCTGACATTCGACGACCTGAAATCCCGCGTTTCAAACGGCTCAATTGATACCGTGCTCGCGTGTTTTGTGGACATGCAGGGCCGGTTGATGGGCAAACGGTTTCACGCAGCCAATTTTGTCGAAACCTCATACCAGGAAACCCATTGCTGCAACTATCTGCTCGCCACGGACCTAGAGATGGCAACGCCTGATGGGTATGCCTCGACCAGTTGGCAATCGGGCTATGGCGATTACGTGATGAAACCCGATCTGAGCACAATCCGACTGTTCAGCTGGCTGGAAGGCACCGCAATGGTGCTTTGCGACATCCTCGACCACCACCATCACCAACCTGTCCCCCATTCTCCCCGGGCCATCCTGAAAGCACAAATCGCCAAGCTGGATGCCATCGGCCTCGAAGCCAAAATGGCCACAGAGCTGGAGTTTTTCCTGTTCGAACAAGGGTTCGACGATATTCGCAAAGGCGGGTTCCGCAACCTAGAGCCGATCAGCGGCTATAACGAAGACTACCACATCCTACAAACCACCAAAGAAGAAGGCGTGATGCGGCCGATCCGCAATCATTTGTTCACTGCGGGCCTGCCCATTGAAAACTCCAAAGGCGAGGCCGAAGCCGGGCAAGAAGAACTCAACATCCGCTACGCCCCTGCGATGGACTGTGCCGACCACCACACGATCGCCAAACACGCTGTCAAGGAAATCGCCTGGCAGCACGGGCGCGCCGTCACCTTTCTGCCGAAATGGAACAAAGACCGGATCGGCTCCTCCAGCCACGTTCATCAATCACTCTGGGAAAACGGCCAACCCGCATTTTACGATCCCAATGGGTCGCACGGCATGTCCCAGCTGATGACCCATTACATGGCCGGCCTGATCAAATACGCGCCAGAATACACCTATTTCCTGGCCCCTTACGTCAACAGCTACAAGCGCTTTGCCAAAGGCACATTCGCCCCGACCAAAACGGTCTGGTCCGTTGACAACCGAACCGCTGGCTTCCGTCTGTGCGGCGAAGGAACCAAAGCCGTAAGGGTCGAGTGCCGCATTGGCGGTTCCGACCTCAACCCCTATCTCGCCCAGGCTGTCATGTTGGCCGCCGGGATCAAAGGCATCCAGGACAAACTTGAACTTGCCCCGGCAACAACAGGCGATGTCTACCAGGACGCTCAGGCTCAGGATATCCCGCAAACCTTGCGCGCCGCCACTGAAACACTTCGCAATTCCTCTTTCCTCAAAGACGCCTTGGGCGAAGATGTTGTTGCCCACTACACGCGTGCGGCGGAATGGGAACAAGAGGAATTCGATCAGGCCGTAACGGACTGGGAAATCGCCCGTGGCTTTGAAAGAGCGTAACTGACCCATCGCCATTGTTGAAACCCACCCTCAACGCCTCCATTGCGTCGATGCGAATACACCTGACCGTCTGAGCTGCCCCTGAGCTCAGGTCGCGGTCCGCTCCACCTCGGCAACCGCCCAATCACGCGAACCGGGGCAGACGCTTGCATCACCACGTGAACGCCGCATAATCCGGTAGACGGAACAGGCCGACACCACTCTTGGCTTAGCCGACCATTGGCCCTCTCTGCCCAGCCCGGGGCAAAGAGGACTACAGCCCAAGGGAAAACACATGACCAAGTCTTATGCGCAATCGCTCACCGTGGAAGAGATCGAAGCAGATGCTTACAGCGTCTATAAACGCTTGCGCGCAGAAGAACCTGTCGCCTATGTCCCCGCACTGAATTCCTGGCTGGTCACAAAATGGGATGACGTCACCCGGGTCACGACCGAAACCGCAACGTTCACCGCCGCAGACCAGGATGCACCCGTCGTGCGCCATTTTGGCGATCCGGCCATCATCCACGTCGATGGCGATGTCCACCGCGAACTACGAAAGGGCATCGCCCCACACTACGCAGCAGGCAAGGTGGCAGACTACATTGACGGTATCGTGCGCCCCATCGCCCGCGACTGTATCGCGGCCTTTCCCGAAGATGGCAAAGTCGACCTGCTGGAGGCTTACTTCGAACCGATCTCCGTGCTGACACTTGCCCGCACATTCGGTGTGATGGACGCAGACGCCCAGACTCTGCGTCGCTGGTTTCATGGTCTGGCAATGGGTGCCATCAACTTCGCCCGCGATGCAGAGCGGACCCGGATTTGTGAAGAAACCAAAGCCGAGATTAACGCAGCCTTTGATCCCATCTTTGCCAAGCTGGAGGCCGCACGCAATGACACACCACTGTCCCACCTCCTTTACCACGGGATGGCGGAAGGAGAGCGCCGGTCGCGCGCGTATGTGATGCCCACCATTCTGGTAACGCTTCTGGGTGGCATGCAAGAACCAGGACACGGCGCGGCCAATACGTTGGTCGGGCTGCTTGAGCATCCCGACCAAATGGCGCTGGTGCGCTTGGACATGGATAAGCATCTGAAGAAGGCAGTGATGGAGGGCGTCCGTTGGGTCGCCCCTATCGGCACGCAAGGCCGCAGCCCAATGATAGACGTCGAAATCCGTGGCGTGCATATCCCCGCCGGGGATGCGATATCCGCTGTCATCGCATCCGCAAACCGCGACGAAGACGTCTATCCGGGCGGCGAAGTCTTCGACATGACACGCGACCACAAACAACTTGCAACATTTGGCTTTGGCCCACATTTCTGTGCCGGAAAGTGGATGTCACTTGCCCAAATGGAACTGGCGCTGCGCATCCTTCTCGAAGAGTTTCCCGAGATCACACTGGATGCCGACAAACCCCATAAATTCGTCGGATGGGAATTCCGCGCACCCGACCGACTTTGCGCAACGCTAAAGCGATCGAGTTCATAAGCCTAGGCAAAAACCAGGCAACAAGCGGTAAAACCACCGCCTTGCAAGGGTGTTTCATGCGGTCAGATCCAAACCACAAGTGGCAGGCCAAATAGACCAGAGAGCTTCCAGGAAATGACCGCTCGCAATAACAGGACGAGCAGATTTCACTTGTTCATATCCTTGGCGTCTACTTGGTCTTCTCCCAATACTCAGATCTCAAAACACGCTTGTACATTTTCCCCGTCGCCGTGCGCGGCAGGGTCGTGCGAAATTCAATGCTTCGGGGACACTTCAAAGCAGACAGCCTCGAGCGGCAAAACGCCATCAGCATCTCATCCATCGCCGGTTCACTTTCATATTCCGGCAACAACTGGACAATGGCATGAACCGCCTCCCCAAACTCCTCATGGGGAATGCCGATCACTGCGGCATCCAGCACAGCAGGATGCGTCAGCAATGTATCTTCGGTCTCTTGCGGATAAATGTTCACCCCACCGGAGATGATCAGAAACGACTTTCGATCCGTCAGATACAAATAGCCATCTTCGTCCAGCCGCCCGATATCCCCCAATGTTGTCCATCCCCGTGCATTCGTGCAGGCCCGCGTTTTGTCCGGGTCTCGATGATAGGCAAATTGGTGCCCATTCTCAAAATAGATTTCACCCTCTGATCCGACTGGCAATTCCTGCCCCTGCCCATCACAAATATGCACCACACCAAGTTTTGCCTGCCCAACCGACCCGGGATGCGCCCGCCATTCGGCGCTGGTTATGGACGTAAAACCATTGTTTTCGGTCCCTGCATAATACTCGTGAATGATGTCCCCCCACCACGCCAGCATCTTTCTCTTGATCTCAACCGGACAGGGTGCGGCAGCATGAACTGCCATTTCCATCGACGACAGGTCATACTGAGCCCGCAAGGACTCAGGGAGCTTCAGCAACCGAACAAACATTGTCGGAACCCATTGGCTGTGCGTGATCCTGTATTGATCAATCAAACGCAAAGACGTTTCCGCATCGAACCGGTCCATGATCACAGCCGTCCCGCCCATCTTGATCGTCACCATCGTATGCCGCAGCGGTGCCGCATGATATAGCGGTGCAGGACACAGATAGCGCGTCTCAGGGCCATACCCGAACAGCCGCGTCAGCAAATCGACCAACATCGTACGCCCGCCCGGCAAGGCATTTTCCAAGGGCCATTTGATGCCCTTCGCACGTCCCGTAGTCCCCGAGGAATAGAGCATGTCGAGCCCTTGCGCCTCTGCCTCGACAGGCGATGTTGGGTGCTGTGCGATTTCATCTGTCCAACAGGCAAACCCCCTGACCAAATCGCCAACCACCATGATTTCGCATTGGCCTGAAACCGCTGCCGCCAGATCGCCAAGGCGATCGGCAAAGCGGTCACTGGCAACCAGCAGCCGCGCATTGCAATCGGTCAGAATATACTCAATCTCATCTTTGGTCAGATGCGTGCTGATGGTCGTGTAGTAAACGCCAACCCGATCCGCAGCAAAGCAGACCTCCAGCATTTCACGCCGATTCTCCATCAAAATAGCGATGTGATCGCCCCGGCCAACGCCCAGCGCTCGCAGCAAATGAGCACCTTGATTGGCACGCTGCTCCAGCAGGCCAAAACTGACCGTCTCCCCTGACGCGGCCATGATGAAAGCGGGCTTTTCCGGCGGATGCGCACGGGGTTGATAGCGATGGGTCTGAGATTGCATATTGCTCAGAACCCGATCAACGTCTTGCCAAAATGGCCGCCACTGCGCAAATGCTCCATCGCAGGTTTGAGATCTTCAAACGCAAATCTCTCACCCAGAACAGGACGCAACTTATGTTGCTCCATGGCCCGCAACATTGCCTCGAAACCATCCCGATGTCCCACAGTGATCCCTTGCAAACGGACCTGACGGGCAACGATCGGCCCCAGGGATGCCTCAATGTTCAAACCCGTCAGAACACCGATCATCGACAACGTCCCCCCCGGGCGGATCGCGCGCAAGGACAGAGGCAAGGTCTGCGCCCCTCCCAATTCAATAATATTATCAAAGCCGCCGCGCTCGGCAGTGATGGATCGGCTCGCACGTGCCCAGTCTTGCGTTGTGCGATAGTTGATGGTTGCATCCGCCCCCATCTGCACCACTCTCTCCAGCTTTTCATCGCTCGAAGAGATCACAGTCACATGCGCCCCCTGCATCTTGGCAAATGCGAGGGCAAAAAGGGCAACGCTACCGGTGCCCTGCACCAAAATCCTGTCACCGGCACGGGTTTGACCATGGGTGACAATCGCACTCCACGCGGTCAAGGCCGCACAGGGCAATGTGGCCGCTTCTTCGTCGGTCAGGAATTCCGGCACTTTGACCAAACCTTCCTCTGACAGACACATCACATCCGACATGACCCCATCCAGCGGCCCACCCAGGGCCGACGAAAACCTTTCAGGCGTCGGCTCTCCGCTGACCCAGTTCTGAAAATAGGTCGGGCAGACTCGGTCGCCGACGGTGACACGGGTAACACCGCCACCGACCTCAATCACCTCACCCACACCATCTGAAACAGGGATCAAGGGCAGCTCCCCGGTCGCCCTCCCATAACCACGGACCGGCACGATCAGATCCCGAGCATTTAGCGAAGCACACCGCATCCTGATCAAAACCTGACCATACCCGCAAACCGGTTCGGGCCGGTCAGCCAGTTTGAGGTTGTCAAACCCCCAATCACCTTCGATCTGGAAAACCCGCATGGTTTAAGACCCTTTCCGAGCGCTCAGCCGCGCCACCCTGTCTTTGAGAACATTCGTGGCCCCATCGGTGAAGCCTGCAATCTGTGCGCCGGCGATGTGACGGGCAAAGAGCCGGGTCGCGCGCAACCCTTCTGCTCCCATCAAATGCAGCAGTTCAGGCAAGTGGCGTTGCGCACAGCCAACGGCCTCGATCTTGGCCTGCGCCGCCGCCAATTGCGCATCCTCGCCCGCATCGACGCGTGCGACCGCCTCGGCAGTCATGTCTTGCGAAACAGTCAGCGCAGCCTCAGCCGCGGACAACGCAGCCTGCCAGCTTGGGATTGCGTTCAATGGCTTGCCAAAACTATGCCGCCGCGCGCCATAGTCCGTCGCCACGTCAATTGCACAACGGACCATCCCATTGCACATGGCAGCCACATAGCTGCGCGCAGCGTTGATCTCGGTCAAGATTGACTTGAACGCGGTGCCGGGCGCAATCAACAAGGCCTCGGAGTCCACTTCGACATCGCGCAAGGTAAAACCGCCTGTGCCCAGGCTGGTCTGAGAAAATGCAGACTCAATAGGCCGACGCGTCACGCCCTGTTGCGTCAGATCCACCAGAAATGCACCTATGCCACCGCTGTCCCCAATTGTACGACATTGGGCATAAACAATGGACAATCCCGCGCGCCGCCCATTGATGATCCATGTCTTTTCACCGTTCAAAACCCACCCCGAGCCTGTCTGAACGGCGGTGGTCGCAATAGCGGCAAAGTCGCTGCCGGTCCCCGGCTCCGTCAGTCCAGCACAGGCACTCATCTTCCCACTCAGCAAATCGGGGATATACCGCTTGCACAGGCCTTCAGATGCATTCTGACTCAACCTCAGAGCGATATTCTGCGTATTGACCAACGACATAGCAAACCCAAAATCAGCACCCGCCAAAAGACTACAAGCCGCCGCCCGGGTCCTGAAATCCAACCCAAGCCCGCCCCAGCTTTGCGGCACTTGGATGCCAAGCATGCCCAGCCTCGCTGCGCGTTCAAAATCTGTGGCATCAGGCCCCGCACCCATGGACCATTCACAGGCTGCAGGAGCGACATGATCAGCCGCAAAATCGGCCACTTCATCCAGAAAGCTCTGCGTCATCGTCTTGTCCGTCCCCATTTGTTCAACAGGTCCCTTGTTACCCCGACAATGCCACGCGGCATGAAAATCGTAGCAAGGACCAGAACAAGCCCGTAAAGGATCAGACGGAAACTGTCAGCAAACCGCAAATACTCGGGCAGGAACACCACAAAGAACGCGCCGATGACCGGCCCGGCAATCGTTCCAGATCCCCCGATAATGACCGCCAAAATCGCGTCCAGAGATTGCGCCACACCAAAAATCTCTGGATTGATGAAGCTTTGGTAGTGCGCATAAATAGCCCCCGCCAAACCGCCAAACATGGCGGAAACCACAAAGGCGAACAGCTTGTACTTCCAGGCCGCGATTCCGATCGCTCCGACAAGATCTTCGTTCTGACGGATCGCAATCAGCGTTTGACCTATGCGAGAGCGGACAATCAAAGCCGCCAGCCCTGTCATTGCAACGGCGATGATCAAGACAAAATAGTAATATGTTTCCCGGTCACGCCAGTTGAACAGACCGTCCTTGCCCCCCGGTTTGGGAATACCAGTGATACCAGCCTCGCCTTGGGTCAGGTCATGAAAATTCATCAGGACGATGAAAATCACCATGTTGAATGCCAGCGTGACAATGGCAAAATAGTGCCCCTTGACGCGTAAGCTCGGATAGCCGGTAAGCAATGCAAAAACCGCAGTGACAAATGGCGCCAGCACAATCGTCAGCCAAACCGGCAGATCAAAATGCAGCCCCATCAACGCCGTGGAATAAGCCCCGATGCCCATGAACCCGGCCTGCACGATCGAGACATAACCCGTATAGCCCTGGATCAGGTTTTGCCCCTGCGCAGCGATCACCCAGATCAGCGCCAGAACACTCAGATGCAGATAATATTTTACGGAAATGAACTGCGGCAGCAGGATAAACCCAATCAGCGCAATCGCGTAAAACAGGAATGTACGGTTCAGCGTCATCATGCCTTCCCCATCAAGCCTTGCGGGCGGAACAACAGGACGCCGATCATGACAACAAACGCGATCACATCCTTATAAGCCGAAGAGATAAATCCAGCCGCCAGCGCCTCGGTAATGCCCAGAACAAGCCCTCCGACAACAGCGCCGGGGATCGATCCCAAACCGCCCAGGATCAGCACCGCAAACCCCTTGACCACCAGCCCCTCGCCAATGCCCGGCGCGATGGCAAAAAGCGACCCCACCATAACGCCTGCGCACACGCCCAAAGCCGTCGAAATCGCAAAGACCACCAGAGGGATGGTATTTACATTTACCCCCATCAGGATCGCCGCATCACGGTTCTCTGCAACCGCGCGGATCGCCTGACCCGTCTTGGTCTTTTCGACAAACAACGTCATCGCCAGGATCAGAAACGCCGCCGCCAGAATGACATATAGCCGAAGCTCAGGAATGGTGACGCCGCCAATATTGAAAACCCGCGACAAGTTGGTTGGGATCACAACCTGCTCGTGCCCAAAGAACTCCAGGTTCAAACCTTCGACCATCATGGTCAGTCCCAGGGCAACGATAAAGGCGTTGATGTGATTGGCGTCGCGGACCGGCCGATATGCCAACAGTTCGATCAAAACCCCAAGAACCAGGCCAACAACCAAAGCGATCAGGATCGCCAGAAACAGAGGAAAGCCCCACCCCGTCACGAAAAAGAACGTCAGATAACCACCAAACATGGACACAGATCCATGAGCAAAATGCGCAATCCCAAGGATTCCAAACACCGTGGTCAACCCCAACGCGATCAGCACATAGACGCCACCAATGGCCACGCCGTTTATGATTTGTTGAATGATTTCAACCATGACCAGTCCTCAGGCAAACAGCAGTTGAAGGGCGCGAACATTTGATCCGCGCCCCTAGGAGAGAAATCAGTCAATGGTGCTCAGAAAGGCCGAATAGGCCGCGGCATCCGACGGAAGATCCTGAACAAAAACCCAGTTTCCGCTTTGCCACTGGAACGCGCCGTTTGACGTATAGGCCTGACCATTCACGTCAAACATCTTACCATCCACCGGCAGGTACTGCATGACGACCTCGTCAGGCACGCTGAGCCCGCGCAGAGCCTCGGCCACGGCCGCCGTGTCATCCACTGTGCCCGCCGCCTCGATCGCATCTTTCAACGCATAGGTCTGATCGTAAGCATAAGGAGAGCTGGGCGAAGGCGCGATCCCGAACTCAGCCGTATAGTTCGCATGATAAGCTTTGCCGTTTTCAGACGCCGAAAGCAGCGTGAGCTCAGTCGGCCTCAGGTCCCAGACACCTTCCATCTGTTCAGAGGTTGCCACGCGCAGAAACTGTTCTTCGCTGCCCGATGTGAAACCATAGCGCGGCACATCAATGCCCAGTTCAACCGCTTGACGGTAAATGAACGCAGCAGGCTCGACATACCCAACAACAAGAATGGCATCAGGTTCCTGTCCGCGAATTTTGGTCAGTTGCGGGGACATATCCCG
Source organism: Marinibacterium sp. (assembly GCA_034670145.1). Lineage (GTDB taxonomy): Bacteria > Pseudomonadota > Alphaproteobacteria > Rhodobacterales > Rhodobacteraceae > HXMU1420-2. The sequence continues at coordinate 38,413 of JAXMOA010000015.1, read as the reverse complement.
ATCCTTCAGACCAAAGGATTCGCGGCTCACAATCTCGCCACCCGCCGCGTTCAGCTCTTTTTCAAAGGCATCCACATAGCTGGCATAAAACCCAACATCCAACGCGCCCAGTACAGCGACACGTTTGTGCCCTTTGTCCGCAACAAACGTGCCGGCAGCCGCACCGGTATAATCCGCAGGCGGACGCGTGCGTGTCAGGTTGGGGATTTCACGGGTGGTAATCGACCGCTCAGCCGCATTCCCCACCAGCATCACCGCATCTTCATTCGCGATAAAGGACGCCACAGCCCCAGTTGCCCCAGAACAGCAAAACCCAAGAATGTATTTCACCCCGTCCCGATCGATCAGCTTGCGCACCGCATTGGATGCCTCGGTCGGGTTGGCCTTGTCATCATAGGCGATGACATTGACCATATATGTGTCGTCACCGACCTTGATCCCACCTGAAGCGTTGATCTCCTTGGCGGCGAGTTGAACCGCATTCGCCTGCGGCAACCCATAGACCGCGCCGCCACCCGTCAGCGCGTCGCTAACCCCGATATCAAGCGTCTTTTCTGCCGCAACAACGGCAGTAGCCGTCAGTGCAAAGGCAGCAGTGATTGCTGTTAGTCTCATATGTGTCTCCTCCCAGAAACAATTGGTTCAGTGGCCCAGATACGCCTTTGCGACATCCGGATGTGACTGCAGTTCTGCGCCCGTGCCGCTCAACACGATCTCCCCGGCTTCAAAAAGATAGGCGCGATCCGCCAGGCGCAGCGCCATGGCAGAATTCTGTTCGACCAGAAGAATGGTTTTACCCATCTCCTTGATCCGCTTTATGGTTTCACCAACTTCCGCCACGATCTTGGGCGCAAGACCAAGCGACGGTTCATCAAAAATGCACAGCTTGGGTCGCGCCATCAGGGCACGCGCAATCGCCAGCATTTCCTGTTCGCCGCCCGACAAGGTACCAGCAGCCTGAGACGCCCGTTCCCGCAGAATAGGGAACATGTCCATCATTCCGTCTATATCGCTGGCCTGATCTGCATCGGTGCGGACATAGGCCCCCATTGCCAGGTTCTGCCGTGTGGTCATCTGAGGGAACACCTGGCGGCCCTCCGGACACATGGTGATGCCTGCTTTGACAATCGCATGACCGCTTTGGTTGGTGATGTCATGTCCTTCAAAGGTGATGCTGCCCGATCGTGCCGGGACAAGCCCGCAGATCGCTTTGAGGGTCGAAGACTTCCCCGCCCCATTGGCTCCAATCAGCGCAACACATTCGCCTTCGCCAACCTCGATATCGATGCCGTGAATCACCTCGATCGGGCCATAGCTGACGCGCAGGTCTGAAACAGTCAGCATCTCAGGCCGCCTCGCCAAGATAGGCGTCAATTACAACGGGGTTGTTTCGGATCTCTTCCGGTGTGCCCTCGGCAATCTTTTGGCCAAAATTCAGAACCACAATGCGATCACAGACATCCATGATCAGCGCCATGTGGTGTTCGATAACCAGAACCGATACGCCAAGCGACCTGATGGATTTGATCAGGTCGCTCAGTGTCTTGCGCTCATGCGAGACCAGACCCGCCGCCGGTTCATCCAGCAGTATGACCTTTGGATCAGACGCCAGAGCCGTTGCGATCATCAAGAACCGTTGCTGCGCCGAGCTGATCGTGCCGACGCGGGCGTGTTCCACCGGTTTCAACCCGGTTATCTCCAGCAGGCGCTCAACACGTTCCGCATGCAGCGCCTCTTCGCTCGCCTTTCGCCCGATGCCAAATACAGACGCCAATGGATGCGAGGTCCGCGTGACATTGCTGCCCAGCTGGATTTGTTCCCGCACCGTAAACTCGGCAAAGATACTTGCTGTCTGGAACGTCCGGGCAAGCCCCTTGGCGACCCTGGCATATTCCGGCAGCGCGTCGATTTGAGCACCCCCCAATTCGATCGCACCAGATGTGATTGGAAAGATGCCAGCAAGGCTGTTCACAGTGGTTGACTTGCCCGACCCGTTCGGACCGATCAGCCCCAGAATCTCAACTGTGTTGACCTCAAATGACAAATCACGGATCGCATGGACCCCGCCAAACGATTTGCACAACGAGTCCACCCTAAGAACAGGTGCGGTCATGACATCCCCTCCCCTCCGCACACGATTTGCGGTTACCTGATGCTAGCGAGGACGCCGAAGCAGGAAAAATTCAAAGATTTACAGGTTGTATCTAAAAATTCGATAGATATGGTTTCTTGCAAGCGACCTGATCGACGGCACAAAATGACCAACACCATCAGAAATATAAAATCTATTCAGGTATTTAGCGTCGCCTCAGAAACAGGAAACGTCACACGAGCTGCCCAACTTCTCAACATCAGCCAAAGCTCTGTCAGCTATCACATCAAAAAATTGGAAACTGATTTAGGCTATCCCCTGTTCCACCGCAGCCAACAAGGCCTGACCCTGACCGAGGAAGGCGACGTGCTCGCGCGCCATGTTGGCAAAGGTCTCAGTATGATCCAGACCGGATTGGAACGGGTCGCCAATCAGGCCGGTTCGATCAAACTCGCCCTGCTGCCGATGTTCTCCAGCCGCTGGCTATCATCGCGCCTCGGCAGCTTGATGGAACAATACCCCGACCTGCAATTGTCCATGCACAATCACAACAACAGCTATGCCAGAATGCACAACCCCGCCAGCTTTGCCGATCTCGGAATCCAATGGGGCAAAGGCAATTGGAGCGGATTTGAAGTCACCCGCCTTTGGCCCGAAACGCTCGCTGTCGTTTGCAGCCCGGCCTACCTAAAGGCGCACCGCATCAGCAAACCCGACGACTTGTGTCACTGCAATCTTTTGCATGTCGACGACACGCGCATGTGGGAAGAATGGATGGCAAAAAATGCGGTCAAAGCAAATGCCACACAGGCGCAAATGATGTTGGAGGATCGCCACTTTCAACTCAGCTCGACCATCAATGGCTTGGGCGTATCGCTATTTGCCTCTTGGCTGGTGCAGGACGAACTGGAAACAGGGGTTTTGGTCAACCCATTTGGCCGCAACTTTGAAACATCCTTTGCCTATCACCTGATCGTGCCCAAAGGCGAAGCGCCATCAAAACCCGTCGCTCAATTCTGCGAGTGGTTTCAAAAAGTTCGGGGGCCTCAGGCCAAAGCAGTCTCCTGACTATACCTCAACGGACCCGCGTCAGACCCTGACCATCCCACGCTCTAACTACCCCTGCAAAACGTCGTGCCCCATCGGCCATTCGCCCCATCAACGCAACCGAGACGCCAGCGCCTCGCTGTCATGGATGATGATTTTCCCATAGTCTATCGAGATTTCCCGGGCCTGCCCCAACCGTCTCAGAATCGAACCCGCCGAAGAACGCGACAGGTTCGCCGCAACCGCTAGGTCCAACTGTGTGATTGGAACAGCCGTCAAAGGCACAGACGCCGGATGCGCAAAGCGACGACCACTTAACCGCAAAAGCGCCGCGACCAGGCGTTTTTCAGCAGATCGCAGCATCAAATCATCGGCGGCCGAAACCGCAAGAGAGGCATGCTGTGCAACCAGCACGGCAATCCAACGCCAAGCCTCCGGATCAGTGCTGGCAAACCTCACAAAATCGTTGCGTTGAATACGCAATAGCAACAGATCTTCGGCAGCGTCGAATTCCATGGTGCGTGGGGTATTGGTGACCAGCTCGAAATCACCAAACCAGAAACCTGGTCCGCACAGATGGGCCAGCCTCTGCTCATGTTCGTTCAGGGCGATATGCAATCGGGCCAATCCAGACGCGATTCCATACAGAGCGCCCTCTTCGTCCCCAACCCCATACACAATATCTCCCGACGGAATACGAACCCAGCTCCCCAATGCCAGAAAGCGCCCAACAAAGTCCTTCGGCAGGTCACTCAACCAACCTGCTTTGAGGCGTTCACGCGGGAACATAGTTTCTCCGTTTCTCACTATTATGTTCAAAATTGCACAATCTCTACCCTGTCACAATAATATAGTTGTTTGAGGAGGACCCCCGAATGTTCAGGACAACGTTTCATTTGATCGCTGCCCTAGCAGCTTTGGCCACCCAGGCTTCGGCCCAGGATTCAATCGACATGGAAGGACTGCCAACAGTCTTCCCCCCTCGACCATACTCCCCCTATGCCGACCGTGGCTTTCCCGAAAACGTCTATTTCGGCGATACCCATGTTCATACGGGCCTCTCTGGCGACGCCGGGGGTGGAGGCACAACCCTATTGCCACGCGATGCCTACCGCTTCGCCCGGGGCGAACAGGTAACCTCCAACACCGGTCAGCCTGTCAAACTGCGCACACCGTTCGATTTCTTCATGATCACCGATCATTCGGACGGGATGGGTGCAATCACCGACATGATCGCCGGCACACCCAACGTGATGGCTGATCCCGATGGCAAAAAATTCCACGAAGCCTTCAATGCAGGCGGCCAGACCGCCCAAAATGCGGCCACGGAACTGGTCCGCCAGTTTTCACAGGGCGAACTCTCCGACGCATTGAACTACCAGCCCGGCAACCCGGCCTACAAACGTGTCTGGGACGACATCATTCAAGCTGCGGAAGAGTTCAACGACCCGGGCCATTTCACGACCTTCATCGCCTATGAATGGACCTCTCTTGAGGCTGGCAACAACCTGCACCGCAACGTGATCTTTCGCGATGGTCCAGAACGTGCGGGACAGATCGTTCCATATACAACCACACCACCACTTGGCAGTCGGGACCCAAAAGACCTCTGGAAATGGCTTGAAAACTACGAGGCAACCACCGGCGGGGATGTGACGGCCATTCCCCATAATGGCAATCTGAGCAACGGCATGATGTTCGCGCTGCAAGACGACTTTGCCGATGGAGCACCCTATGACGCTCAATATGCTGAGCAGCGCAACAAATGGGAACGCCTCTATGAGGCCGCTCAGATCAAAGGCGACGGCGAGGCTCATCCGATGCTGTCACCTGACGATGAATTTGCAGATTTCGAAACCTGGGATTGGGGAAACCTGGACATATCCGAGGCCAAAACACCCGAAATGCTGCCGGGCGAATATGTTCGCTCCGGGTTACAACGCGGGTTCCTGCTGGAAAACAAGCTGGGCACAAACCCATTCAAATTCGGATTGGTCGGAGCAGGCGACGCCCATACAGGCCTTTCGACGCCTGCCAATGATAATTTCTATGGCAAATTCACCGCCTATGAACCCAACAAGCACCGCTCAGATCACCTGTCAAAACAGAACAAGGACAATGGTGTTGAATATTACTCCTGGCGCTACATCACATCGGGTCTGACAGCCGTCTGGGCCACAAGCAACACCCGTGGGGCAATCTTTGATGCCATGGAGCGGCGCGAAGTCTACGCCACTACCGGCTCGCGCATCCGGCTACGGTTCTTTGCCGGTTGGGATTTTGAACCGGGCGACGCCTACAGGCGGGACCTCGGTCTGGTCGGCTACACCAAGGGCGTTCCCATGGGCTCGGACCTGTCACCGGGCCAGGGTGCCCCCTCTTTTCTGGTGTTTGCATTGCGCGATCCAATGGGCGCCAACCTCGATCGTGTTCAAATCGTCAAGGGTTGGCTTGATGCCGACGGCGCCCCACGCGAACGCGTCTACGATGTCGCCTGGTCCGACGAACGTATCCCCGGAGCTAACGGCAAACTGCCACCCGTTGGCTCCACAGTGGATCTGAGCATTCCAGCCTGGACCAACACCATCGGCGCCTCAGAACTAGGTGCCGTCTGGCAAGATCCCGATTTCGACCCAACGCTCAAGGCTTTCTACTATGCACGCGTGATCGAGATCCCGACGCCACGCTGGACAGCCTACGATGCTGTCAAATTCAATCTGGACCTCCCTGATGACGTTCCGATGATCACCCAGGAACGCGCCTATTCATCGCCAATCTGGTACGACCCCAAAGGATAATCCTGATGAAATACGCAACCGCAACACTTTTGTTCGGGCTCCTCTCAGGCACTGCGCTGGCCGACTCGAACCCACTCAGAAACGCATATTTCGGCGAAACCCATTCCCATACCGCGCTGTCTCTGGATGCCTATATCGGCGGCGCACGATTGATGCCTTCGGATTCGTTGCGCTTCGCCAAAGGCGAACCTGTCTTGGTCAACGGACGCCACAAGCAACTTTCGCGCCCGCTCGACTTTGCCGCCATAACCGATCACGCCGAATACCTGGGCGAGATGTACTCGGCAATCTTCCCCGATGCACCAGGCTACGCCCAAGAAGACCTCCAGACATTGCGAACGCTTGAGTCGCTCAAAGACAAACAAGAGTGGTTCTTCAAATACGTCATAGCCAACAACCGAGGCGACAACCCATCCCACCCCCCATTCTACCAGGGTCCAGACACAACACGATCCGGCTGGAAGATAATCCGCGACGCCGCACAGGAACACAACGATCCAGGCACCTTCACCGCATTTGTTGCCTTCGAATGGTCCGCCGCGCCGAACGCCGGCAATATGCACCGCAACGTCATCTTCCGGGACGAAATTGCCCCCGACCTGCCGATGTCGAGCTACGAATCCAACAAGGTCGAGGATCTTTGGGTTTGGTTGCAGCAAGCCGCCGACAATGGCGCGACCCCATTGGCGATCCCGCACAACTCTAACGCATCAAAGGGGCAGATGTTTCCCTACGTAGATAGCTTTGGCGACGCCCTGGATGCCGACTATGCCGCCACCCGCGCAGAGTGGGAGCCCCTGATCGAAATGATGCAAATCAAAGGCAATTCCGAGGTCCACAGATCATTCTGGGCCGCCGACGAATTTGCTGATTTTGAAAACGGCGACTCGATCCAGAAAAACTCCAACCGCTGGTTCTCCAAGGGTGACTTCGTGCGCGAAGGGCTCAAGGTCGGGCTGGCCCACCAGCAGGACCTGGGGACCAACCCGTTCAAACTGGGATTCATCGGCGGAACCGACACCCACAACGGCACCCCCAGCGATGTCGCGGAAAACGATTTCGAAGGTGGGCACGGCCCCGAGGACGGAACCACTCAACGGCGGCGCACCGCCGGAGTCGGAGGCTGGATCGACGGTGTAGACCTGTCCATCGGTTCGCTAGCCGGTGTCTGGGCCGAGGAAAACACACGCGCCAGTATCTGGGACGCGATGAAAAGGCGTGAAACCTTTGCCACCTCAGGCACGCGCATAAAGGTTCGCATGTTCGGCGGGGCCGAACTAAATCCGACAACAGACGCGGTGGCCATGGTCAAGGATGGCTATGCAAATGGCATCCCCATGGGCGGCACACTGACCGCCGATGGCCAGGTCATGGTCTTCAATGTCTATGCTGAAAAGGACCCTGATGGCGCTAATCTTGATCGTATTCAGATCATCAAGGGCTGGGTCGACGCCCAGGGCACAACCCATGAAAAGATCGTCGATGTGGCCTGGTCCGGCGACAGGGCGCCTGACGCAACGGGCAAACTGCCGCCAGTGGGCAATACGGTCGACCTGACCACCGCGTTGTTCACCAATGACATCGGGGCACCAACCCTGATTGGCAGTTGGAGCGATCCGGATTTCGATCCATCCCAGCACGCCTTTTACTATGCGCGCGTGCTAGAAATCCCCACCCCCCGCTGGAGCACATACGACGCTGTGCGCGCCGGTCTGCCCTTGCTGCCCGAGGTCCCGGCAACAATCCAGGAACGCGCCTGGGCATCTCCGATTTGGATCGATCCAGCAGAGTAAACCCATCCGCGCCCCACAGCAGCCCAAGGAAACGTTCATGTTCAACCGCATCCGCCCAGCATTGGCAGCCTGCCTTCTGATCGCCACAAGCGCTCCGTCATTCGCCGTAGAAGGGGGCATTGGCGCTTATCTGCTGGGATCAAGAACAACCTTTGCCGGCATCATACCAGGTCCGGGCACCTATGTTGGCCTGGACTTGGTCACATCCAAGGGCTCCGTCGAAGGGCTTTCCCTTGCCGGTCTCCCGATCCGAGCGAACGCAGACATCAACCTGACATTCGCCAAACTCAGCATCACACAGGTTTTGGATGCAACACTTTGGGGCGGAACTCCTGCGGTCAACATCAATATCCCATTCGTCCTGGGGGCTGAACTATCTTTTGTCGGACAAACACCGCCCATCACCGGAATTCCCTTCGCCGACTCCACTTCGGGCATTGGTGATACAACCATAACCGGCCTCGTCGGTTGGCATCGTGACAAGCTTCACTACAGTGTCGGTGTTTCAGTGTTTGCCCCGACGGGTTCCTACAACACGGCAACTCTTGACGTTGCCAACAGAACCATCGACGCTCTGAACACAGGCAAAAACATCTGGTCCTTCCAACCGGTTTTTGCCATGACCCATTTCGACCCCGGCACCGGCTTGGAACTATCGGGGTCGGCCAGCCTGCTTTTCAGCACCCGAAATACAGCAACCGACTACCAAAACGCCCCGGCCATCAACCTCGAAGGGGCTGTCTTGCAGCACGTAAAATCCGGTTGGGCCTTTGGCGTCACCGGCTACGCTTACAAGCAAATCGGCGATGACAGCGGATCAGGGGCCGAAAGCACCAAGGCATTCCTCGGCGCAGACAGCCTGAGCGCACAGGTCTTCGGGGTGGGCCCCATGGTGACCTACAGCGGCGCAAACGTCTTCGGCAAAGATGTCAGCCTACAGCTGAAATACTTCAACGAATTCGGCGCCAAACGCAGATTCGAAAGCAATACACTCTGGCTCAACCTGGCCATGACATTCTGACATACACGTTGACCGGATCGGGCCCAGCATGACCGAGCGCCAGGCGCTGCAGGCCCCGCCACCATCGGTCAGTCCACAATGAAATCCGCAACAATCCCGTTGAACAGCGCCGGTTTTTCCAGATGCGCCGCATGCGCACAATCCGGGATAACCGAAAGGTTGGCCCCCCGGATGGACTGCCACAATTGTTCGGTCTGACACCAGGGATAGGTCCGATCCTGGTCGCCCCAGATCACCAGAGTCCTTGCATCTATGGCCTGTAATCGCTCAGACCCGCTCCAGCCTTGCATCGCATCAAGCCCGGCCAGAATGGTGTTCAAACTGCATTGTTCAGCGATTTCGGCACAGCCCTCATAGGCTTCTGCTTGTTCCCACTGTAGAAACCAGGTCGCCGCAATGCGCCGTGCCGTCGCCCTCGGGCCGTCAGCCGCAGCACGGCGCTTTGACGTCGCGATGGTCTCAAACCGGCCCGGCAATACCCCTGTCGCCCCGGTTCCATAGAGCACCAGCCGCTCAACACGCTCCGGCGCACGGATGACCATCTCTTGCACAACCATCCCACCCATCGAATGTCCGATCAGGTGAAACCGCTCAATACCGCGCATACTCAGTTCATTCAGAGCCCAGTTGGCATAGCCCTCAATACTGTCCAACGCCTCCAGTTTCGCATTCTGACCAAAGCCCGGCATATCCAGCGCGACAATGTCCAGACCCGCCAAAGCCTCGGTTTGCTTCTGCCATTGTCGGCTGCCGCCCAGAAATCCATGGACAAAAACAACCGGCGTCATTTGCGTCCGCCCTGTACGATGCGGTCCAGGATCATGGCACAGAACAGGATCGAGAAGCCCGCCAGGATACCCTGTCCGACATTGGCATATTGCAGCGCTTCCAGCACATCCTCACCCAGCCCCTTGGCCCCGATCAAGGACGCCACAACAACCATCGCCAAAGACAGCATAATTGTCTGATTGATCCCCGCCCGGATCGAAGGGCTGGCCAACGGCAGGTCAACTTTGGTCAGCAGATACCACTTGTTGGCACCAAAACTGATCGCCGCCTCGCGCACACTTTCCGGAACACCGCGCAGACCAAGAACCGTCAGTCGCACCACCGGTGTGCCGCCAAAGATCATCGTGACAACAACCGCCGCCGGTTTACCCACTCCGAAAAATGCGATCACGGGCACCATGAATACAAAGGCAGGCATGGTTTGCATGAAATCCATGATCGGCTGGATAAAGCGGTAAAACCGCGGACGACGGGCCGCGAACATGCCCAACGGGATTCCAATCACAATCGACAAACATGCCGCTGTCCCCAGCAAGGCCAGCGTCGTCATCGCCGCTTCCCAGAACCCCAACAGCCCCATATAGGCCAGAAAAGCCCCGGAATAGATCGCCGCCCGGATGCCTGCCGTCAGCCAGGTCAACAACACAATCAAACTGGCAATCACAATCCACGGCGTCTGGACCAGAATGACCTCCAACGCATCCAGAAGCGCGCGAATGCCAAAGGTGAGCCCGTCAAAGAAGGCCTCGCTGTTGCGAACACACCAGGCGATGAAGCCCTCAACCCAATTGATACTGGTCAGCCGAATGTCCGGATCTGTGGGGAAGTGGCTCAGCAATGAAAAACGACCCGGAAAACTGTAGTGCAGCATCGCTGTCGCCACGATCAGCACCATAAATACCGCGCTGAGCACTATATGTGAGACCGGCATGCCCGAGCGGATCGTGCGATCCGACAGCCAGTCCGAGAACCGCGCCTCCAATGCCCAATTCGCGACCAAAGACTGAACAACCTTGACCACCAGCAGTATCGCGATACCCGTCAGCACGATTTTGGGGCCCTCAGCGGCCAGCGCCTCGGCCTCTGCACGGATGCCGCCAATGTTCTCTTCCAGCGACTCAACGGTTCGGCGATATACGTCGATCTTTTCGGAGTTGTTCTCAATCGCAGCCGCAAGCTGTTTGCGTCGCAACTCCAGCGTGCCTTCGATCGAGGCAATACGTGTCATCGCATCCGCGGCAAGATCACCAAACAACCCCCGAGCGATCTGAACAAAACCAATCGTTTCAAGGATCAGAAACGGCAGCGCCCAGGACCATAACCCACGGGCGCCAAACCAGATCGGGCCAAACAAACCCGCCAATACGTTCAGCGTCGCCGTAAACCGGGACGAAGCGCCAATCCTGTCAAACATGCGAATGTAGTAATCCGGGTTGGTGCGCACAAAGGTCCGGATATTCTCACGCCGCTCTTCGGCATAGGCCAGAGCGGCCTCGCTTTCGGTGTCTTCCAGCGGGTTTACGCCGAGATCGTCAAGATCGCTCATGATACTTCCGTCCCTTCGATCACAGTGCGCAGCAGATCCGCGCGCGTAATAATGCCAACATCCTGTCCATCCGCCTGCACGACGATCGGGTTTTCGACGTCGATGGCCATATTGATGAGGATGCTCAGATTTTCACTGTCCGCGACACGCGGCGCATCTGCACCAACCGGCCCATTGGCCGCGACATAGGCCTCCAGCGGCTGCATGACAGCATGGGCATGCACCACTTTCAGACGCGAAATACCGGCAACAAAATCAGCGACATAATCATCCGCGGGGTTCATCACGATATCCTCAGCAGTGCCCATCTGCACCACTTTCCCATCGCGCATAATGGCGATCCGATCCCCAATGCGAACCGCCTCATCCAGGTCATGAGTGATAAAGATCGTCGTCTTTTTCAGAATCTTGGACAGGCGAATGAATTCGTCCTGCAATTGACGCCGGATCAATGGATCAAGCGCCGAAAACGGCTCGTCCATCAACAGCACATCGGGGTTCGCCGCCAGCGCGCGGGCCAATCCGACACGCTGTTGCATACCCCCCGAAAGCTCATGCGCAAACTTCGATCCCCAGGCGCCAAGCTCCACAATATCAAGAATGGCTGCCGCCTGCCGCATACGTTCGTTCTTGGCCACCTGGCGAATTTCCAAGGGCATCGCGACATTGTCCAGAACCGACCGATGCGGCATCAGAGCAAAGTTCTGAAACACCATGCCGATCTTGCGATTGCGGAACGTTTGCAACTCTTTCGGACCCAACGCCATCACGTCGGTGCCCTCAATCTTGATGTTTCCTGCCGTGGGTTCCAGCAATCGATTGAAATGTCGAACAAGCGTGGACTTTCCGCTCCCGGACAAACCCATGATGCAAAAGATTTCGCCGCGATTGACCGACAGGCTGACATCGGCCACACCCACCACCGCCCCCATCTCAGCAAGAACATCCGCCTTGCTCAGCCCCCTGTCCCGGATCGCCTGCAAAGCAGCTTGTGGATTGGAGCCGAATATTTTCCAGACATTCGAAATCTCGACAACGGTGTCAGTGTTCATGAATAGGATCCAAAGACTCAAATGTTGCAGGAGGTGGCTGAAACGCCGGCACCGATTTTCACCGCTGCCGGCGTCGTTCTTTCAGAAAGGCGCTTTTACAGGCCCAACCACGCATCAACACGATCGGGGTTTGCTTCAACCCACTCACGCGCAACCTCGGCAGGCTCACGACCCTTGCCGCTGATCTCATAGGCAAAGCCCGAAACGTCATCCGCCGTCAAAGCGAAATTCGCAAAGAATTCCGCAATCGCAGGCGAACGACCCTCAAGCGAATTCGACCATGCAATCTGCACATTCTTCAACGCATCTTTGGTGGCCACGGATGACTTTTCATACCAATCCGGATCATCCGATGGCTGAATCATTGTGTATTTAGCCGGATCAAAGGTTGGCTCGCTCAGCATTTTGACGTCGAACATGTACCAAACCGCATGTGGCTTGTAGCAGTAGAACGCATAGCCTTCGCCCTTGGCGATACTGTCCTTGATCCGCGCAGTCTTGACGCTTTCCTCCGCGCGAACTGGCTCGATGAAATCAAGCAAGCCATAGTCGCGGGTTTTCACTTCGTTCACATTCGCAGAGGCCCACCCCGGCGCACCAATCCACATCTCGCCCTTGCCATTGCCATCGCTGTCCATCAGCGCAGCAACATCAGGACGCCCCAGATCCGCGATATCGGTAATGTTGTTGGCCTCGCCGAAATCCTTGGAAACGCAAAAGCCCTGATTGCCTTCATAGGGATTGGACGAAAGCGTGACAGTGCCCGCACCATCGACATATTTCTTGGTGAAACTCTCCTGGTTGGGCAGCCAGACATCAGGATGCACATCGATGTCGCCCTTGCCCTGATCCATCGCCTGGAAAATTGTGGCGTTGTTGCCAGGCACATACTCAACCTGGCCACCAATCCGCATTTCAACGACGGCACCCAAAAGATGGGCAATGGCCTGTGCGCCGGTCCAGGATGGCACGCCGATCTTGACCTCTTCGGCCGCAAACGCCGGCAGCGCAAAGACGCTGACCGCAGTCGCCAGACCCAGTGTTTTCAGTTTGGTTTTCATTAACTTATCCTCTGTTGAAAAGCGCCGTGTTTCGGCGCGTGTTGGTTTTTCTTTGGGATCCCACCTGAGACGGCCAAAACGACCGATTTGCCGCTTGGACCGCGATGTGGGCGCTGGGCAGACACAAGTTCAGACCACCGATTCCTTTTAAAAGTCTAAGTCAAAGGGTTTTCGGCGGGCCAATTCGAACATTTCATTAAACCATTCCATTTTTGCATAGATTTAAATAGTGTTCACTCACACTTCAGAATTAGGGCAGGAGAATTCCTTGGATTTGAACTGGCTTCAGGATTTTGAATGCCTCGCCCGGACCTTGAATTTCACCCGTGCCTCTGATGAACGAAACATCACCCAATCCGCTTTCAGCCGCAGAATCAAAGCCTTAGAAAACTGGGTCGGATTGCCATTGGTTAATCGGGCCACCTACCCAGTGCAATTGACCGAGGCAGGCAAACAATTCCTGCCAGTGGCCTTGGCCGCCGTTTCACAGCTCTCCGAAACGCGCCAGTCTCTGCGCGATGCAGACCGTGGCGACAGCCGGTTCATCCGATTTGCAGTATTGCATACGATTTCGGTGAATTTTTTGGCACCACGCATAGACGAATTGCAACTTCAGATTCCCGAGCTTCGTACACGGGTCATGTCAGACTCCCTCAGCACCTGTTGCGAGCTTTTGGTCGAGGGCGCCGTGGATGTCATGCTCTGCTATTATCACCATTCGGTTTCCCCCATGATCGACGAAGCCGCCTTTGCCCGAAAGGACCTCAGGGCAGAACGCCTGATCCCAGTGGCCGCCACCGAGCCCGCCCGCGCCAACCGATGGGATCTGAACAGGCCAAGCGGCCCGCCAATCCCATATCTGGCCTACGAGCGTTCGTCGTTTCTGGGCATGGTTGTCGAAAACACCATAGAGCGCCAAACGCTCAATGCAGAAATAATCTATGTGGATGGGCTGGTCGAAACGATCAAACGGAGGCTGTTGAAAGGGACCGGGTTTGCATGGATGCCAGAAACCGCAATCGCCCAAGAGCTGGCCCAAGGTGCTCTAGTTCCAATCGGCGATGACAACTGGCGTACAACATTGACAATCTCGGCCCTGTCAAACCCGGGCACGTTTGATCAGATCGCGCGCACGATGTGGGACCTGCTGTAATCGCAAGGCCCCACGCAAATCAATGCCTCAACGCGCTGCGATAATAATGATCTCAACCTTCAGCTCAGGCCGGGCCAAGGCCGCCTCACCACAGGCCCGCGCAGGTTCCGCGCCTGCAACAACCCAATCATCCCAAACCCCGTTCATTTCGGCAAAATCATCCATCGAGGCCAGCCATATGGTCGCCTGAAGAATTCTGGTCTTGTCAGAACCGGCTTCAGCCAACAGGTCTTCGATCTTGGCAAGGGTCTGACGGGTTTGATCGGCGACGCTGGCCCCTGCTTCACCAACCTGTCCGCACAGATAAATGGTATCGCCATGAATAACGATCCGGCTCATCCGGCCTGTGCCGTGCATACGTTCGATCTGGGTCATTTGATATCCTCAGGTAACTTCCTGCCCGGCAGATAGCGGGTTGAGGTCGTTAAGGGAACGGTCTCAATCAGGGTCGGCCGCGAAATGACGCTTGCCCTCTTGTCCATCCGCTTCTCCCTGCGCAGTCTCAACAATCGCGCCGACCAACAAGTCGATCGTGTCCACCGCATGGGCCTTCGCCGCGACACTGTCGGCAATAATCGAGAATTCAGAGCACGCCACCAGCTGCATGCCCGCTCCGGCGGCCACAAGCTCATCAGAAGCGGCCCGCAATGTGTCACGCGCCCTTTCGGTCGGGCCGTCCACCTTGATCGCACGTATCGCGGCCAGCATATGGTCATCCTTTGCCGGCCAGACGGCACTCAGCCCAAGCTCGCCAAGCATCTTGTCGAACAGGCCGATATGGCGCACCGCAGGCGAGGCGAGCATCCCGACACGCCCGCCAGGCCCCAGCGTCCGCGCCGCATGGTTCACCGCCAGCTCCACCATGTTCAACAGCGGGATGTCTACCGCCGCAGTGATTGCCTCCGCATAGTGATGCGCAGTATTGCAAGGCATCGCCAAAGCCACAGCCCCAGCCGCCTGCAACCGACGCGCCATAGCCGCCAGCGTCAGCCCCGGATCAATGCCCGTGCCGTCGATCAGATGTGCAATCCGCGACGGCACCTGTGGGTTCATATCAATCAAGAGAGGGATATGATCCTTGTCATCACGCGCCGGCACCCGCTCCACCAGCCTGCGCTGGAGGAGAATGGTCGCCTCTGGCCCCATACCACCTAGGATGCCAACGGTGCGCATCTCAGGCATCGCTCAGAGCGTGACCCAACGCTTGGCATTGTCAAAAGCAAAGTCATACCCACCCAGGGCCGCCGCTCCGCCGGTGTGCAAAAAGACAATCCGCTGATCCTTGAATTCACCCTTACGGGCCAGGTCGATCAGACCAGCCGCGCCTTTGGCGGAGTAACAAGGATCCAACAGAATCCCCTCCAGCTCGGCAAACATCTGGATCGCCTCAATCCCGCTTTGCGTCGGCAGACCATAGCCCTCACCAACGTAATCCGTGTTGGCCATCACGTCTTCGCGCTTCACCACGCCCGCACAGCCGAGTTTCTCAGCCGTCTTGCAGGCCAGGTCAAACACCATCTGTTCCTGCTTGGGTTGCGGCGCGCGCGTGCCAATGCCCAGAACTGGCACCAAAGCATTCATCGCACACATTCCCGCAACCAGCCCGGCCTGCGTCCCGGAAGAACCCGTCGCGTGAACCAGACGATCAATCCGCAGATTTGCATCATTGGCCTGGGACAGCAATTCAAACGCAGCATTCACATACCCAAGCGCACCTGTGGGGTTCGACCCACCGCCCGGAATGACATACACGTTGCGCCCTTCCGCACGCTTCTTCGCGGCCGCCTTTTCCATTTCTTCGACCATATTGTGCCCGCCCGGAAACTTTTCAGTTGTTGCACCATGCAGATGGTCCAGCAGCACATTGCCATTGTGATTGTAATTGCCGTCCTGATAACCTGTGCGATCTTCCAACAGGATATGACAATCCAACCCCAGCTTCGCCGCAAACGCAGCTGTCTGGCGGCCATGATTGGTTTGTGTCGCGCCCTGGGTCATCACCATATCTGCCCCCTGCGCTTCGGCCTCGGCCATCAGGAACTCTAGCTTGCGGGTCTTGTTCCCACCGGTCGACATGCCGGTACAGTCGTCCCGTTTGATCCAGATCTCGCATCCCAACTCTTTGGACAACCGCTTCATTGGCTCCAGAGGCGTCGGCAGATGGGCAAGATGCAGACGAGGAAAACGGGCGAGATGCATGGGAAAACTCCTAATTTTGATTTCCATCAACTTAAGTACCAACTCAGCCCGTTACTAATGCGAAATCGGGCAATTAAATTGACTAAATTGCAAGTTAAGGCAGATTGCGCTATCCACCCGCCATGCGACTTGAATGGATTGATGACCTCTTGGCAGTATTCGACGGCGGCTCTCTGGCGCGCGCCGCTGAAAAACGGCTGCTGACCCAATCGGCCTTTACGCGCAGAGTGCGGATCATCGAAGACAGCGTCGGCGCCACCCTGTTTGATCGCCGTCGCAAGCCGATCACCCTGATGCCCGGGGTTCAGGCCCTGGAACCTGAACTGCGCGACCTCAGCGCCCGGCTGCACAAATTGCGCCACAGCATGAAAACCGCCAGTGATCAGGCCGGAACAACGACCAGTTTCGTCTGCCAACATGCTTTGACAACCACCATATCTCCCCAGATCGTCCGCGCATTGACATCAGACAGCGGCGCTTCCGTACGTGTGCGTTCAGGCAACCAGGACGAATGCCTGATGCACCTGATCTCAAAGGAGGTGGATTTTGCGATCATGTATGCGCTCCCCGATGAAGAAGCCTTCGACACCGGCAAAGCATTCGACAGCGTGACATTGGGTTCCGACGTTCTGATCCCGGTCTCGGCCCCGAACCTGCACAACAACCCGACCGACACAGTCATCCAAACCATCAGCTACCCGCCAGAGGTCTTTCTGGGCCGGGTTTTTGCCCGCAGGATCAGCCCCAGACTACCCAAGGAAATCACCGTTTCACCAATCGCCGAAACCGCGCTGACACTGGCGATGCTTCAATTGGTACTGACCCAGATCGGCATGGCCTGGCTGCCCGAATCTCTGGTCGGAGAACACTTGTCACAAGGCAGGCTCCGCCGGTTGGACGACATTTTGCCAGCTCAAACACTCCTCATCAAAATGGTCCGCCTTGCAGAGGCTCAGACCAAGCATACAGACCAGACTTGGCAATACCTCGCCCAACATCTGAACATTCGCCCGCCGGACCAGATCGACCCGTTGACTCCGCCGGTCCGCTCAGTCAGCCGCCATATTCCTCAACCAGCACCGGCTGCATCGAGTAACTGACCGAAACCGGGGCCTGACCATCGACATAACCAACGTTCTGAACAGACTGCTGTGCCGTCATGACCCCTGATATCCAAACCGGAGTGTAAAGACCGTCAACCTCAATACCATCGGGGTATAAAACATGAACAATCTGGTTGGGGGCCGGCGGCGGGGTGTGAATACAAGCGCCAACCGTCGGAACAAGAAGAAACTCAACCACCCTACGCCCGTCGAATTCCAACGGCAGCAAATATCCCGGCATACGCACAGGACTCCCAACAATGTCTTCGTTCACCGCAGTGTACGCCCTTTGAACATGCTCCATGATCACAAGCCGCGCGGCAAACAATGCGTCAACATCCAAACCCTGTGCGGCCATTTCGCCGCGCAACGCTGCGGCCTCGGCACGCGCATCAGCGTCATCATTTGCCTCGGCCCGTGTTTCCAGCCTTAGGATACTGCGCAGCACGTCGATCTGCCCGCTGGTCAGACTCTTGAAAGGGTCGTCAATCATCTCTTCTGCAGGAGGCGACAGCAGATCCCAAGAGATCTCCTGCGGATCAGACGCAAACGCCAACCCTGGGAAAGCGACAAGCGTCAGCATCAGGGCAAAACGCGAGATCATAGTCATAGCAAACTCCCTTCCAAATTTCATACGCGGATCGACAGCCCGTCGGCCAACGTCATTCTGTATACCCGAACCGCCGGGATCAACGAAGCCAAGAGACCCGCACAGAAAACGGCCCCCATCGTCACAAGCTCCTGCGCACCAAACACATTCAAACCCAGCCTCATTCCAAAGCGGGCGGACAGGATCGGGTCGATAACAAGTGTCGCAATCACCAGCAGAACAAGACCCAGCAGCAACCCCGCCCCCGTCAATAGCGCCGCCTCGCTCACGATCAGACCAAAGATACGGCCGGGCGTCGCCCCCACGGACCGAAGTATCGCAAATTCTCGCCGGCGCGTGTCCAGCGTGGCCGTCAGCATAACGACCATCCCGATCATCCCGGCCACGGCCACCGCCCAGGCCATCAGCCGCATCGCACGCTCTGCCGTCCCGGTAATCCCCCAAAGCTCGACCAGCGCGGTCGCCGGCAGAACCGCGCTCAACGCATCTGCCTGGTGCTCATTGACCGCCCTCTGAATGCCCAGAACCCCCAGACGATCCGAGAGCCCGATATAGACTGCATTGATCTGATCCGGCGCATGGTGGCGCTCTGGACCGTCATGTGCCGCATCATCGTGATGATCTGCATGTTCTTCAGGGTCGGCCGTGACCATAGCCATCGGATCAAACGGATCTGCCAGGGGCGCCTCCGCCTGCGCATGCAGTGCATCAAACCCTTCGAGCGTAACAAAAACCATGCGATCAACGGCCGTACCCGTCGGCGCAAGCACCCCCGCGATCGTAAAGGGCGACTCCTCATGCAGGTCAAAAGACACCGCACCCGCCCCGTGCGCATTCACGATCACCGACCCCAGCACATAGCCGAAACGCGCCGCTACCTCTGCCCCGACCACAGCAGCCTGCGTCTCTTCCCCCGTCAAGAACCCGCCATCCGCAAGCGTCAAAGGCCGACCGCCAGAATGGCGGAAATGCTCGAAATACGACGCATCCGTGCCGATCACCGGATAGCCCCGATGATTGTCGCCCATCTGAATTGGCACAGCCCAGGCCACCTCCGGTCGGGCCTCCAGCCATTCAT
Organism: Marinibacterium sp.; assembly: GCA_034670145.1. Taxonomy (GTDB): domain Bacteria; phylum Pseudomonadota; class Alphaproteobacteria; order Rhodobacterales; family Rhodobacteraceae; genus HXMU1420-2. Next base: position 19,071 of record JAXMOA010000015.1, on the reverse strand, counting down.
AACTTTCCCAGCTCATCCCCGCACCGGTGCCACCGACGCCAAATACAGTGGCCATCAAAATCTGAACCGAATTGCCGCGCGGTGCCACGATCAGGTCAATCCCAGACGCCGAATTGGCAAAACCATTTCGCGCCCCATCCCTCAGCCGCTCGACCCCAAGGATCAGCGCCACGCTCAACCCAATCGCCAGAACCGTCAACGCAGTGATAAAACGCCGGTTCCAGAGGCTGCGCAGACCATAGGCCAACATCAATCCCTGCTCCGGTTCAGGTCCTGAAAATCAACACTGCGCTCAAAATGACGCTCAAGACTGCGATCATGGCTGACAAACAACAACGCAGTGCCTGCAGCAGCGGCCTCTCGCGTCAGCAGATCGACAAAGGCCGCCTTGGCCGCGTCGTCCAGCGCCGAGGTTGGCTCATCTGCCAGGATCAGGTCCGGTTTACCAATGAGTGCACGCGCAACGGCAACCCGCTGCTGTTGCCCGACACTCAGCGCATTCGCCGGACGCGCAATCAATGCCGGATCATCCAACCCCAATTCGCCCAGCAATCGCCGGGTCGTCGCCATAGGATCATCACCCGCGCGCGCGCGGCGCCGCTGCGAATAGGTGCAGGGCAACAGAACATTCTCGACCGCACTCAGCCAGGGAACAAGGTTGAACACCTGAAATATCAGACCGATATGGTCCACACGAAACCGGTCCCGCGCCCCACCGCGCAGGGCGCCAACATCCTGGCCCGAAACGTCCACTGCCCCCTTGGGAACATCGATCACCCCGGCGATTGCCGACAACAATGTTGACTTGCCACAACCGCTTGGCCCAAAGAGGAACATTCGCTCTCCTGCCGCCAGCGACAGGCTAGGAACCGCCAAAGTATCACCCGCCGCCCTTGGCCAGCGGTAGGACAGATGCTCTATCTGCAATGCATGCATTCTTCAGCGCCCCCTCTCCGCAGAAGATTCCTTATGTTTCCGCGCCCTGTCAGGCCCCCCTGCCGACCAATCTGGGCGCGACCTCCCCGCCGTTGACCCCGACCGCAAGCCCTGAAAAGCGTGACACTCAATATCACTATCATCTCAGAACCGCGCCCGAGAAATGAGACTTAACACGGCATCGACCCAAAGCAACCACAGCACTCGACCGGGCAGTCCAGCAGCCCGCGCATCGACCGGACCATTCCCACGTCCAGCAATTCATCCGCATCACCTGAACCACGGGCAATGGGGCCGACAATGCCCCCCCCCGCCAGAACACCGACACCGCAGGTGCAATCCCAGCTTCAGAATGCGACAATAGCGCGAAGCCCACGCAAAGGGATTCGATCATTGTCTGCTATTGAGCCCGTTTTTTGATATATGGACCGTTCTTGCTCGTCGCTCTTCTCTTCCTGATCCAGATTGCCGTGATTGTGCGCGTATTGCTGCGCCCGCATCGCGACCCTGCCGCGCGCATGGCCTGGATCGTGGTCATCCTGGTACTGCCCGTCATTGGTGTCCTGTCCTACGTTCTGATTGGCGAAACAAATATCGGTCGCAAGCGGACGCTCCGTGTCAGCCAGGTGATGGCCCAACTGCCAAAGTTTTCCCAGGTGCCCGGCTCCGATGTTTCGGCGCTCACCCCCACTCTGGAAGACAGGCATGAACCACTGTTCATCGTCGGCCAATCCATCAGCGGCTTTCCCCCGATCAGTGGCAACCAGGCTCAGTTGATGGCGGATTCCAACGCCACAATCGACGCGATGGTAGACGACATCGACAATGCAACCGATCACGTGCACCTCTTGTTCTATATCTGGATGCCAGACGGGAACGGTCGCAAAATGGCCGAGGCCGTCAAACGCGCCGTAGCGCGCGGCGTCGCCTGCCGGGTGCTGGTTGATGATCTGGGCTCACGTCTGCTGATCCGCTCTCCGCTCTGGGCCGAAATGCACAAGGCCGGCGTCAAACTGGGTCGCGCATTAGAGGTAGGCAATCCCCTTCTGCGCATCGCAAAGGGACGGATCGACCTGCGCAATCACCGCAAAATCGCAGTGATCGACAACCACATCACCTATTGCGGCAGCCAGAACTGCGCCGACCCAGAGTTCCTGACCAAAGCCAAATATGCCCCCTGGGTCGACGCCGTCATGCGCTTCACCGGCCCCATCGCGCGGCAAAACCAGAAGGTATTCGTTGGCGACTGGATGGCCAATGTCGACGAAGACATCCGCGACATTCTCCTGGCTCCCCTTCCCCCGCCGCAGCCGGGCTTTACCGCTCAGGTCATCGCCAGCGGCCCAACCATGCGCCACTCCGCCGCCACGGAAATGTTCGAAAGCCTGATCTACAACGCCCGCCGCGAATTGATCATCACAACCCCGTACTACGTGCCAGTCAGATCGCTTCAATCCGCCCTCTGCGCAGCTGCAAACCGCAATGTGCAGACAACACTTATCCTGCCCGCCCGGAACGACGATTTCGCCGTCGCAGCCACCAGCCGCAGCTACTACGAAGACTTGCTGGATGCAGGCGTGCGCATCTTCGAATTTCTCCCGGGTCTCTTGCACACCAAATCGCTGACTCTGGACCAGGAGATCACCCTGATCGGATCCGCAAACATGGATCGACGTAGTTTCGAGCTCAACTACGAAAACAACATTCTGTTTCATGATCCCGCTCTGACAAACGCCATGCGCACCCGCCAGCACAGCTATCTTACCCAATCCCGTGAGGTCACCGCCGCCGAAGTCGCCGACTGGTCGCGGATGAAAAGACTACGAAATAACGCTCTGGCCATTGTCGGACCACTTTTGTGATCACATATCTATGACATGATGAATGCACAAACGCCCAACCTGCGGATTGCCAGCTACAACATCCGCAAAGGCATTGGCCTGGACCGCCGCCGCCGCCCAGAGCGCGCGTTGGAGGTCATGGCCGACATGGGCGCCGATATCATAGCCGTTCAAGAAGCGGACCGCCGCCTGGGAGACCGTCCTGCCGCCCTGACCGAGGCCATGATCCGAGCAGGCAGCGATTTTGTCCCGGTCCAGGTGGCCACAAACGCAGTCAGCCTCGGCTGGCATGGCAATGCGATCCTCCTCCGCAAAGGCCTGAAGGTGAGCGGGATCACGCGAGTGGACCTGCCCTCGCTGGAACCGCGCGGCGCCGTCATGGTCGATCTAGACGGCCCGATCGCCCTGACCGTTGTCGCCACACACCTGGGCCTGATGCGTAAGAACCGTCAGGCCCAGCTCACCGCAATCCGCGCCGCTCTGGCCACTCGCCCGCACCGCCCAAGTATCATCCTGGGTGATTTCAACGAATGGTCCGACAGCCGCGGGCTGGAACCTCTCGCCGATCAGTACACGGTGCACAGCCCCGGCAAATCCTTCCACGCCGCCCGCCCCATCGCCGCACTGGACCGGATCGCGCTCAGCAGCGATCTAACCCTGCTCGATGCCGGCGTCGAACAACAAGGTACGGCGCGTGTCGCCTCTGACCACCTGCCAATCTGGGCCGACATCGCCTGACGAAGATCCAAACACGCCCCGCCCTTTTTTGCACCGCAGAAAGGGTCGACTGTCTAAACCCCAGCGCAAACAAACAACCTCAGATATCTGAAACCGGCACCAAACTCGCCGAGGTTCAGCCCGCCATCTCATCCAGAACTGCACGTGCAGCATCGGGATCGAACTGGTCTCTTTCACCGATAAATACAATCTCGCATCCCGTGCCAGGCTCTGTGCGCGGGGCCAAAACGGCACGCTGCCCAACCAGCTGAAAGACCAATTGAACACCCGGTTTTTCAACAAACGCGACAAAACCCTTGGCCCGCAACAACATAACCGAAAGCTCTCCAATCACATGCTGAAACGCTGCGATGGGCACAGGACCTTCATACCGCCATTCAAGCGAGGTAAAACGCGACTGGCTCTGAACCCGCAACCCGCCCCGCCGCCGATCGACTGCACCGCCCATTCCCAAGAGGGCAGCAAGAGGCGCGACATCAACATCAAAAATGTTCCGCTTTCCCATGGTCGCCAGCCGCGTGTGCAAAGGCTGAAGCTGCTGTTCCGCGATCCCCTCCACCTTGCTCAACTGCACAAGATCCGCAGCCCTGACCTGCGCCTGCCATAGCGGATCAGCCATGCGTTCAGGCGAGGAAAGGACATCCTCCACATCAACCATGCACACCACGGAATCCAACAAAACCGCTGGCCACAACACAGGGTCAAGCACCGCATCAACAATCCCCTGCGGATCGGCTATGCCGCTGGCTTCTATGACAATCAGATCAGGCGCATCACCCGCCAAAATCAGCTTGAGCGTGCGCAGCAAATCCCCCTGAAGCGCACAGCAAATACATCCGTTCTTCAGCCCGATGACCTCGTCGGTCGCACTGGCCAGCAATGCCTCATCAATGTTGATTGCGCCAAAGTCGTTTACAATCGCTGCGATGCGCTTGCCATGATCACCCTGCAACAACCCGTTGATAAAGGTGGTCTTGCCACTGCCCAAAAAGCCCGCAACCAACAGGATCGGAACACTCATCGCTCCGCTTGACGGATCGGTCGCCCCGGTCTGGCCTCAGTATCCAAAACGCCCTGCGAAATCACCGATTGCCCCGCAACCAGCAAATGAACGACACCCTCAGAGGGCTGGTTCATGTGCTCGAATGTGGCGCAGTCGGTCACCCGGTCAAAATCAAGGATCACAACATCCGCATCAAACCCCGCCCGCAGCCTTGCCTTGCGGGCGATCTGTGGCGCGCAATGCTCGATAACCCGCGCCGGGTAAATCGTGCATTTCGCCAGCCCTTCGATCAGAGGCATGGTCTCGCGCTCGCGCACATATTCACGCAGGAACCGCATGAAAGTCCCCGATGAACGCGGATGCGACAACGCCTCTTCGGGCAAAGGCCACTCCATCCCGGCATAGATACGACCATCCGGCTCGATCCACGGCATCGCATCAGAGGCAATCGAACCACCCGGGTATGTCACCGAGGCATCCAACAACTGGCGATGGTGGTCGTTGGCTTCAACATCCAGAAAATGCCAGACGACCAGGTCAGACGGGTTCTCGGCGCTCGCCGCCAAAACATCATCGCGCCCCGCAAAGCGGTGGTGGTTCTTGACCAACGCAATGGCGCTATAGTCGCTGCCAGACTTCTTGGTAAACTCGGGATCGGCAAAGAACCCGGCGCCAACCACCGTGGACCCCGCGCCATAAGGGTAGGCCTCTGTCGTCACAGGCAAGCCCATTGCCTGCGCCTTGGCCACCAACTCAACGACCCGTTCAATGTCCATCAGGCTCGTTGAGTTCATATGGCAGATATGCATATGCGCACCCGTGGCGCCCGCAAGGCCAATCAGCTTGACATAACTTTCAACCGAACTGTGGGGATCAATATTGCTCGCATAGGCGATATGCGTGAACGTCGGACAGTTAAATTCGGCCGCCAGATCGCAAATCCGCGTCAACTCCTTGACGCCCGCCCCCGGGGCATAGCCGTTCGGAATCCCGATACCAATGCCGCCCTCTTCCAGACCCTGCCGCGTGAGCGCAACCAAAACCTCTGTCTCTGCATCATCCGCGGCATCAACCGACCAGCGGTTGTCCTGTGTGGCTCGGCCCAACTGGTCCAACGGGTGGGCCCGGGCATCCAGCGTGTACCCACCAAAGGCCGCCCTGCGCGCAAAAATCCAGGCCGCTGCCGTGCCGTAGTGCAGAACGCGAGGGACCTCTGCTTGGGCCGCATACCAGCCGGCCACCGGAAGCGCGCCGATTTCCAGCTCAAGCGAGGTGGTCACCGCATCAAACGCCTGCATCCTGTCCGCCGCAACGGATTGTCCATGCGCGTGAATATCAATGAACCCGGGCGCAACAATCAGGCCAGTGGCATCAATCTCGCGCGCGGCGGGGCCCAGGCCCCGGTCAACGGCTACAATCGTATCGCCGTTGATCGCCACATCGCAGATCTCGTCAAACCCTGTTTCGGGGTCAATCACACGGCCGTTTCGGATCAGGATATCATATGCCATGGCTTGGCCTTCCCCCCTTTATCCCATGCTAGCGATGGCTTCGATCTCAACCAATGCACCCGGAATGACAAGCGCCGACGTGACGGTCGAGCGGGCCGGGATATGCCCCCCAAAGGCTTCGGCATAGGCCGCGTTGAATTCGGCGAAATTGGCCAGATCGGTGAGCCACACGGTCGTCTTGGCCACATCCGCCAGCGCCGCACCCGCTGACCTCAGCACAGCCTCCAGATTGGCAATCGCCTGACGCGTCTGCGCGCCTGTTCCACCTTCGACCAGCTTGAAATCCGCATCAACGCCCAAGGCCCCGGAACAAAAGATCAGATCACCCACCCGCGTCGCAGGGACAAGCGGCACCTGCGCGCCATTGGGCAAAACCGGCGGTGTGCCAATACGTTCAACAGTCATGTGATTTCCTCGCAGCTAAATGGGTTTTCGACTTCGGACCAGACTTTGGCAAACAGCGTAGCGGTCATATGCGACGTCACCGTTCCAGCAGACGTCACGTGAATGACCTAATCAGCTTATCCATCCCGCAGACAAACCGGAACACATCAAATCATGCGCCAATCCCGCTCCGACCGGGCCTGACCGTCTGCGGATCCAACCGCTCCGACAGGATATGCTCCGGCACAGGCTTACCCATCAGCTCCGCCGCCGCGTATTGCGCCAACCCGGGAGCCGACTGAATGCCATACCCGCCCTGCCCAGCAAGCCAGTAAAACCCGTCAACCTGTTGTGAAAATCCGGCCACGGGCGATTTATCTGCCACAAAGCTGCGCAGCCCCGCCCAAGAGCTTTCCACCCGCTTAACCGACACATCAAGCGCCCGTTCGATGCGGTCAACGCAAATCGCTATGTCCATCTCGTCCGGCTGAACGTCACAGGGTGGCTCCGGGTCCTCATTCGCAGGCGAGATCAGCAGCTTGCCAGCATCAGGCTTGAAATAGAATTGTTCCTCAATGTCGATCGCCATCGGCAACCCATGCGTGTTGATCCCCTCGGGCGCATTGATCATCAATGCGGTGCGCCGTTTCGGGACCAACCCGATCCGCTCCGCCCCCGCCTTCTGGCCCAGCTCGTCCGCCCAGGCCCCGGCTGCGTTCACAACGATCCCTACCCGGATATCACCCTTTGGCGTTTCGATTGCCCACCCCTGATCGCTCCGTGTCAAAGCGCGCGCAGGCGCATTCGTCATCAAGACGCCGCCATTTGCCTTGAACATGCGCAAATAGCCCTGATGCAAGGCCGCCACGTCGATTTCGGACGTCCCCGTGTCCCACAAGGCCGCCTCAGCATAGCCCTCGCGCAATAACGGCAACCGGTCGTATAGCGCCGCGCGACCTATGCGAACGACACCCGGCGCATCCGCCAACTCGCGCTCCATTTTGTCCAGGTGCTCCATCTGATCCCCGCGCGCGATGAATGCCGCCGAGATGGGCGAAAGCAATGGACGCTCGGCAAAACCGGAAGGTGGGTTTTCAAAGAACGGCAAAGCAGCGCGCGTGAACGCACGGATCGGTTGCGGGCCATAGATCGGTGAATAAATCGCCGCCGACCGCCCTGTGGTGTGATAGCCCGGCTGCGGTTCCTGCTCTAGCAAGACAACACGCACCCCCTCAGCCGAAAGCTCCGCCGCGACCGAGGCTCCGGCGATGCCAGCCCCAATGACCGCCATCTCAAACTCTGGTGTTGCGTCAGGCAATTTAAATGTCCACCCAGATGGTTTCATTTTGCTTTCTTGACACCAAGCGTACATAATTTTCCAATCGGAAAACAACAGAATTTTTCCAATCGGAAAACCCATGCGAAAACTCATTGATGTCCTGGAACCAAACGCTGTCGCCTCCGAAGGGGATTTGGGCGCCCGCGTGCGCGAGATCCGAAAAACGCGAAACTGGACACTAAAGGACGTTGCCGAACGCACCGGCCTGGCGATTTCGACGATCTCCAAAATGGAACGCGGAGAGATTTCGCTGACCTACGACAGGTTCATGCGCCTCGCACAGGGCCTCGGCATGGACGTCGGAGAATTGTTCGATTCCGACGCAGAAAGTTTCTCACTTGGAACAGTCTCCGTAACCCGCGCAGGCGACGCCCCCGTGCATCGCTCTCAGACATATGACTACGGCATGCTGGCATCCCATGTGACGGGCAAGCATATGGTGCCAATGCTGGGTCAAATCAAAGCGCATAGTTTCGCCAAATTCGAAGACTACATCTCACATCCCGGCGAAGAGTTCGTTTACGTGCTAGAAGGCCGCGTTGCGGTCCACCTCAAAGGCAAAGAGCCAACAATTCTGAACAAAGGCGACAGCATTTATTTCGACAGCGGACTTGGCCACGCCTATGTTTCAACAACAGATCAGGATGCCACGTTGCTGGCCGTCTGCTGGAAACCCGGTTAACGGGCGTTCACGCGCCGTGATCGCCAAACTTATTGCCTGCTTCAAACCGGCTGTGTGCGCCGCTCAATCACCAACCGGCACAGGAAACCGCGAAAGAACCCATTGAAATGACAAACACATTGATCGCCGCACGTGACCGTTTTGCTCAAAAGTATCCCGAACAACGGATTGATCTGAACGGCCGAAACTGGGGCTATCTCGATGTAGGAGAAGGACCAGTATTGCTCTTGATCCCCGGCACTTTGGGGCGTTGCGACATTTTCTGGCACCAGTTCCAGGCCCTTATGCAGCGCATTCGGATCATTGCCCTCAGCTACCCCGAAACGGGCGGCATAGCAGAATGGGGCGACGATATCGCAACCCTGATGGACCACCAAAAGGTCCAGACCGCGACCGTTCTGGGGTCTTCGCTGGGCGGATATCTTGCGCAATATGTTGCGGCGAAACACCCTCACCGGGTCGACCGTCTCGTCGCAGCCAACACTCTCGCTTCCGTCGTCGGCCTGAACCAGCGCCCGCCTTACTCCCTGGACCTCGAAACCGCGCCAATCGACGATTTGCGCGCGGGGTTCGCCACCGGGCTTGAAGCCTGGCGCACAGCCCATCCCGACCAAAGCGATCTGGTGGATCTGCTGTTGATGGAGGTGGGCGGTCGCATACCCGAACCAGAGCTGCGCCGCCGCCTTGATGCGCTCAAACATGCGCCTGCGTTGCCACCACTTGCCCTGCCTGCTGACAGCATCGTCACGATAGAGGCAGATGACGACCCGCTCATCCCACCACAAATGCGCGCCTCTGTACGGACCAACCTGCAACCCGCAGTGGCCTACCGTTTTCTCCACGGCGGGCATTTCCCTTACATTGCCCGGCCCAAGGCCTACACAGCCTTGCTAGAGCAGATCATGGGCCTGAACATCACCGGCCCGGAATGGGGCACCATGGCAGAGCGCGCTCTTTAGCCCCTTCACCAACCACCAGGGCGCGCCGCCCTTTCAGGCAGCGGCCAAGGCGTTAGAAGGCGATCGAGGGTCGGACCGAGACACCAAAGCTACTGCTGCTCTGCGACGTCCGGCCTTAGCTTTCAAAGATTTTCACGAAAGCACAATGTGAAACACTTGAAACACCATGTTTCACTTGGCGCAGCTACATCTCTGATTTCAGGAGATTCAGGCTGTTCGCATTGCGCTGCAAAAGCCTTGATCATCGCTCGGGCAAACAAACACCCCGGTGTCCTCGGCCTCCAACGTTCTTGGTGCGAGATGGTCGATGCGGCGGGCGACAAGCGACAATGGTCGCCCCGTTCGGGTTGGCCGGCAAGGAGGCAATCCCGCCACCGATAGGCGCAATTGAACCGGTCATACCTGATGCAATCGTCACTGACTGTGCACAGGCCTCTGGATTGGCTTCATTTGAAAGGCACAGCCCTACGACAACAGGAAAATTGCATGTATTGGCGACGGCGCGGCTTGATGACCTTGCCGAGATCAACGTCACGTCTGGAGCGCTACGCGTTATTGCTGATCCCTACATCTTGGCGGGAATTCCGCGCAGGAACACCGGCGGGCGCCCAAGCGAGCATGGTGATTTCCTCAGGCCACTGATCGACAAACGCATTCGCGCAGGCGAGGCGCTTCATGCAATCAATGCGGAATTTCGCGCTGTCCGCGCCGCCTTTCAAGCCGCCCATCCAGACAGACCTATCCCCTCAGAATCCGCCATAAAGCGCTATATCAGGGAAGCGCGCAGGGGTTCATAACGGGTTCAAAACCTAGCGTCTGTTTTGAACCACCCAGCGTCCGTCACCGTCCGCTCAAACCCAAACAAAGGAGTATGAGCCATGACGGACATTTTCGAAACTGCCACCCAAGCCGCGCAAGTCCTTGCTGTGTCCCCCAATGAGGCCGCGCGCCTGTGCAGCATCGGTCGCACCACGCTCTATGCCGCCTTGTCCTCGGGCGAGTTGAAAAGCGTCAAGATCGGCACGCGCCGCCTTATCACAATGGAAGCTCTGCGCGACTGGTTGAAGCGCAACGAGACCCCGGCGGGTGAGTGAGGCCAAGATGCCAAAACAAGCGCGCCTGACCGGAATCAAGGCTTTCAAGACCTACACCATAGAAGAGGCGGCGGAAGTTTCCGGCGTCTCGCCTCGCACGATTCGCAATTGGGCATCGGACGGGTTGCGCGTGATGGACAAAGCGCGCCCCGCGCTGATCCGGGGCGACGACCTCCGCGACCATATCAAATCGCAGCGCGCCAAGCGTGCGGTCAAAACCCGGATCGACACATTCTATTGCGTCTGTTGTCAACGTGAGCGACGCGCAGCAGAAGAGATGGCCGATTGCAGCGTGATCGGCGGGCGAGCCAAGCTGACGGCCCTATGCGAAGCCTGCGGGACGGTCCTGTCCAAGCCTGTTGCCGTAGCTCGCATCCCGGAAATTGCCCAAAACCTCGACCTCAAAATTACGCGGCAATAGCGAACACTAAGGTGGTGGACAGTGCCCCCCGTGTTTTTCCACTTCAAGGCAAACCGAAAGGCCCACCAAAATTGCTCCTGTCGAGCCAGCGCAGGGGAAGCCCCGGAATGCACCGCAAGGGCATGGGGGAGGGCAAAACTCGGGGGCCTTCGGTTCGAAAATCCGTCGTGCCCCCGCGTGCGAAATATCCTCTCCCTGAAATTGGGGTGCGGCTCTGTCTCCTCAGCGACGCAAGAGCCGACCCGTCCATATGACAGCCTGAAAGGAGACCAAAATGTCAAAGCAACCGAACGAAAAAAACGAGCGCTTGAAACGCCGGTTCGTGGACTACCGCAAATATGCGCGCCAACTGTCCGACAAGACACTGGACCGTGAACTGGCGGCGCTAGAGCGGTTTGACGTCTGGAATGAGCGACAGGACTTCGAAAAATTCCACATCCAATGGGCGATGGATTTTCGCTCTCATCTGGAAAGGGCCAAAGGCACCACGGGCAAGCCTCTGAGCAAATCCACCGCGCGCGCCATCATGGCGACCCTGCGCGAGTTCACGCTTTGGCTTTCTCAGCAAGACGGTTTCAAAAGCCGGATCAGGGCATCGGACGCGGAGTATTTCAACCTATCGCGCCGAGACGAGGCCGAAGCCCGCGCTGCACCTGCCCGCCCAGCGCCCAGCATCAAACAGGCCAAACGCGCATTGGAGATGATGCCAGAGTCTACCCCGCGCGAATTGCGCGACAAGGCGCTGTTTGCTCTGTTGTGCCTGACCGGCATCCGCATATCGGCGCTGATCAGTCTGCGGATCAAACATGTCGATCTGGACGACAAATCCGTGACGCGGAACCCGCGCGAAGTGGCGACCAAGTTTGGCAAATCCCTGCAAACCTTCTTTGCCAAAGGCTTTCCCGAGGCTGAAATTGCCTTGCGCGCATGGATCACCCATCTTGAGGATGATGCGCTTTATGGCCCGGATGACCCGCTCTTCCCGGCAACGGCTTTAAAGACCAGCGCCGAAACCGGGTTCCAAGCCGATGGATTTGAGCGTCGCCCATGGAAAAGCAGCGAACCCGCGCGCAAGATCGTCAACGCGGCCTTTACAGCCACCAACCTGCCCACCTTCGGCCCGCACGCCTTCCGGCACATGCTGGCGCGCCATGCGGCGAAAAATTGCACGTCCGTTGCGGAAATCGTCGCCACATCACAAAACCTTGGCCACACGGATGTTCTGACCACCCTCCGCAGCTACGGCCAAATCGACCGCGACCGGATGCGCGCACTCATCACGGGCGAGTCACATGGCGATGTGATGGAGGAGTGAGGCGAAAATCGAAACACTCAAAGGCGCGTCAAGTGTGGGAATAAATGTGGGAACGCGACAAATTCCGACCTAAAATATCACTTTAAATCAATATATTGACGGGGAATAGTGGCGGAGGGAACGCGACTGGCGTCGAACCTTCTCCACATCAAGTCATTGATTTTAAGTTTTTATTTTTCGCGCAATGCACCCCACGAGCGCTTCCAGTACTGCAAGCGTCTCACGTGGTGATGCCGTCTTGTGAGAGCGGCATCCTCCTCACCTCCAGCAAGTAGGTGGCTACTGTTACCGCTGGACCGTGCAAACATTGACGATTCCACGCTGCGCAAATCTGATGCGCCGTGAAAAGGCGTCCGATCAGCCGAGCCCAAAGTCATCTCGGAAGCGGTCGATCTGATGCATGCGCTCATGCAGGATGGTCACGATCCCGATGTCGCCATTCGATAGATGACGCCAGTAGACGAAATGACGCTCGTATCGAAAGAAGAACCCTTCAACACCAAACTCGGCTGGGATCGGTTTCGAAGCGACACCGTGTGCTGCGATCTTGTCGAAGGCGGCGAACAGGCCGGTGATGTATTTCTCGGCCTGATCATCTCCCCACCTTTCACGGGTGTAGCGGTAGGTGTCATCGAGGCGGTGCGACGCCCCTTCCTGGATACGAATGGCGGGCACTGGATCAGGCCCGGTTCCGCTCGATCACCTCGGCCGCCGTCAATGACTGGTATGTCTCCTCCGGGGCTGCGAAGGCATGGGCAAGCTCGCCCTTCAGCCGGTTGAAGGCTTCCTGCTCCGCCCTCTCCTTGTCACGCCGGATCAGGTCACGGATGTACTCGCTGACGTTCTCATAGGACCCGTCATCGCCGACGTTGGCCGACACGAAGTCACTCAGTGCCCCACCAAGGCGGACGGTCATCGTGGTCGTTCGGGACATGGCACGGCACCTCTCATCTCGCCTGTATTCAATATAACCAAAAACGCACACAAAACAAGAGTGAGCTGCACCCTGCTCCCGCCGATCATCGTTCGCCCCTCAATCGTCTACCTCCTCGACAATGTGGCGGCCCGCAAGTGCAAGAACAACATAGAGCACAGCATCCGAATGCCGCGCGAGGGCGATCAGATGGTCGCCGCTCGGCCCCCGCTCGCCCGAGAACCAGTACTTCACGGTGCGTTCGCTGGCACCCGTCCAGCGCATGGCCATTTTGATTGCCCTGTGTGTGTCGTGCAACTCTTCGTGCAGAGCCATCGCTATGGCGGTTCGATAATCGGTTGGTTCTTCGACCAGGTGCACAAATGTGCCCATTTTCGGCACAACTGTGCCCATCTTCACGCGCATTTTCACGTCCTTCTTCGTTAAACAATTGAAGAACCATGAAAACGACGGGAGTCGATTTTGCCCGTTGCGGGTCATTGGACCGCGCTTGACGGACACTACTGATTTTAGGAGCGCAGTAATGAATTGGAATTTGAAAAATGACTGCCGGGCAAACGGAAAGACCTTGCCCGTTTCAGGAAACGACTTTCCAGACGCGCTTGTGTCAGATGGAAAAATAGAAACCAAACAAGGCTGAAAAGGAAAACCGGATTTGAATAACGGTCGATACAACAGCGAGGACAAAGGCGACGAGGCCGGACAGGATATTCCGGCCGTCGCCTATGTGCGGATGTCGACCGATCACCAGAAGTACTCCACCGAGAACCAGCTCGACACCATCCGGAACTACGCCGCCGCCCGGGGCCTGCAAATCCTGCGCGTCTTCGAGGACTCCGGTCGGTCCGGGTTGCGGTTGGACGGCCGCGAGGCGCTGCAGAACCTGATGGCCGAGGTCCGAACCGGCCAGGCGGATTTCAAGGCCATTCTGGTCTATGACGTCAGCCGCTGGGGTCGGTTTCAGGATGCTGATGAGGGGGCTTACCACGAGCATGTCTGCTCTCGTGCCGGGATCCGGGTCCACTATTGTGGCGAGCAGTTCGAAAACGACGGCAGCATCGGATCCAACCTGCTAAAGACCGTCAAGCGGGTGATGGCGGGCGAATACAGCCGCGAGCTCTCAGTGAAGGTCTTCGCCGGTCAATGCCGCCTGGTTGAGCTTGGCTACCGGCAAGGCGGAGCGGCTGGATACGGCCTGCGTCGGGTGCTCATCGACGAACACGGCAACCCGAAGGGTGCCTTGTCCCGCGGCGAACAAAAGAGCCTTCAGACTGACCGTGTCGTTCTCGTTCCGGGCCCTGAGCAGGAACAGGACGTGGTGCGCCGGATGTATCGGATGTTCGTCGAGGATGGCCGCTCGGAGCGTGAGATTGCGGAAACCCTGAATGCCGAGGGGCATCTTACGGATCTGGAGCGGACATGGTCCCGAGCATCGGTGCACCAGGTCCTGACTAACGAAAAATACATCGGCAACAACGTCTACAACAAGGTGTCCTTCAAGCTGAAGCACAAGCGAGTGGTGAACCCGCGCGAGATGTGGATCCGGGCCGAGGGTGTCTACCCTGCCATTGTGGATAAAGCGCTGTTCCTGCGCGCACGCGAAATCGTTGACGCGCGCAGCCAGCATTTCACAGATGCCGAACTGCTCGAAGCTTTGCGCAGCGTGTTGCAAAAGAAAGGCATCTTGTCCGGGCTGATCATCGATGAACAGGACAACCTGCCGTCGTCCAGCGCCTTCCGTAACCGCTTCGGCAGCTTGCTGCGCGCCTACCAGATGATCGGCTATGAACCGGAGCGCGACTACCGTTACGTCGAGATCAACCGCGCCTTGCGGCAGGCGCACCCCGGCATTGTGGCTCGGATCCTCGACGGTGTCGCGGAACGTGGAGGACAGGCGGCGCAGGATCCGGACACCGACCTCATTCGCATCAATGACGAGTTCACGGCGTCGGTGGTGCTCGCCCGGTGTTTCGAGACGCAGGGCGGCTCACTGCGATGGCGCATCCGTCTCGATACTGGCTTGGTGCCCGACATCACGATTGCCGTGCGAATGGACGAATTGAACGAAGCGCCGCGCGATTATTACCTGTTGCCGAGCATCGACATGACCATGGCCAGGCTGAGGTTGGCCGAGCAGAACGGGCTGTCGATGGACGCCTACCTCTTCGACACGCTCGACTATTTTTATGCGCTCGCTGGCCGGGCCCGGATCACGGAGGCCGCCTGATGCCAGACAACGCCCAGGACATTACCCAAAAACAGGTCACTCTCATCCCCACCGACCGAATTCGCATTCTCAATCCCCGTGTGCGCAACCGGCGCACCTTCGAGGAAATGGTCGAAAACATCGCAAAGATCGGCCTGAAGCGACCTATCACGGTGGCGCAGCGCGCCGGTAAAGATCCAGCGGAATATGACCTCGTCTGTGGTCAGGGTCGGCTCGAGGCGTTCATCGAGCTTCGGCAGGATGCCATCCCTGCCATCATCATCGACGCCGACGAAAGCGACTGCCTTGTCATGAGCCTCGTGGAGAACTGTGCGCGCCGCCAGCACAGCCCGATCGACCTGATGCGCGAGATCGGCAACCTGCGCAAACGCGGCTACAATGATCGCCAGATCGCAAACAAGATCGGCGTCACACCAGACTATGTCGGCATGATCGCGGGGCTTCTGGAGCGCGGGGAAGAACGGCTGGTCTCGGCTGTGGAAACCGGCCTTTTGCCGCTGAACCTCGCCATCGACATTTCAAAGACTGATGCCGAGGGCGGTCAGCGCGCTCTGATGGACGCCTACACCCAGAAGAAGCTGCGCGGCAAGAAACTGGCCGCCGTGCGCCGTCTCATCCAGCAGCGCGACGCACAGGGTCCGCACCTTCATCGCAACCGATATGGCAGAAGCGACGACGCCAAGCGGCACCTGACCAGCGACGCGCTTGTACGTGCCTATCAACAGGAAGCGGAGCGACAGAAGGTGCTGATCAAGAAGGCCGAGCTGACGCAGGGCCGCCTGATGTTTGTCGTAGAGGCATTTCGCTCGCTGCGCGATGATGACCACTTCCTGACGCTCCTGCGCGCGGAAGGGCTGGACACCCTACCCACATATCTCGGTCAATCGCTGGACGCAGGAGCGGCCGAATGAGCCGGGGCAAGCGCAAAACCCCGGACGCGGTTGCGCTCGGCTTTGAGAGTGATTGCGTCACCGTACCGGTAGAGGCTGTCTTGCCCGTGAAGGCGTTAAGCGCATCGGTCAAATCCAGCCGCAAGTACCGCCAGATCACCGCGTCGATCAAAGAGGTTGGCCTGGTCGAGCCGCCGGTGGTCACGCGATCCACGGGTGAGGAAGACACCTACATGCTGCTCGATGGACACATCCGGATCGAGGTGCTGAAGGATCTCGGCATCGAACGGGTCGAATGCCTGATTTCCAAGGACGACGAGGCCTTCACCTATAACAAGCGGATCAGCCGTCTTGCGCCCATCCAGGAGCACAAGATGATCCGCAAGGCCATAGAGCGGGGCGTCTCCGAGGAAAAGATCGCCCTGGCGCTGGACCTCAATCCGCGCAGCATTGTGCGCAAGGCCAAGTTGCTGGACGGAATATGTGAAGAGGCCGTCAGCATCCTGAAAGACAAACACTGCGCGACCGCTGTGTTTGAAATTCTCCGCAAGATGAAAGCCATGCGCCAGATTGAAGCGGCCGAGCTGATGATGAACGCGAACAATTACTCGCCAGCTTACATCTCCGCGATCCTTGCAGGAACGCCCCAGGCGCAGTTGGTGGACACGAAGAAACCCAAGAAGATGAGGGGCATCACCCCGGAGGCCATGGCCCGCATGGAGCGCGAGCTGGCCCGGCTGCAGGAAGGCATCACCTCAATTCAGGACTCCTACGGCCAGGACCATCTGCAGTTGACCGTGATCAAAGCGTATCTGGGAAAGCTGCTCGGGAATGCCCGGATCGTCCGCTACCTGATGCAGCATCGACCGGAGTTTCTGACGGAATTTCAAGCGATCACCGACATGGCCTCGACCCTGCCGCCAGAGGCGGAATAGCCAAAGCGGCCAGCACGGATGGGGACCCGGACCCGACAAGCGCGGGGACCGCAGGAGACGCCGGACAGTGGGCCGGATCAAGCGCGGCGGTGGGGATGGCGGCGAACCCGCTCGGAGCCCACCAGGTCGGCCGAAGTTTCGCCGACCGCGCGGCCGCGCATGTGGTTGCGACAATTGCAGGCGTGCCGAGGGTTGGCGCGGATCGGCACGCCTGCTTAATTTCTCGTTCGTTCTCGTCAAAACGGGTCCTGCCCCAGCAAACTCCGGTAATCTGTCAACGCCGGATCGGAACGGCACCACGCGCAATGATGGCAGAATGGCAACGGCGCGTGTCATACCGGATCTGGACAGCCAACGTCTTCTGACGACGGCACAGGGTCGAAAATTCAGGCACGGCCCAATCCGGACCTTCCATTCGGAGCATGCTGGCCACCATGCCTGCGGTCTGTCGTAATGGAAGCTTGAACAGTACGTTGATCGACAAACAGAACTGACCCGCGGCATTCGGAGAACACCGGCGGGCGTCATGGCTTGCCCTGATGCTGCTACGCCAACCAAGCCATCTCTTTGTCTAGCCAGATCAGCAGTGAACCGCGCTTTCGCAGCGAGGCGTTGTAACTGGACCAGTTCGTTGTGTAGTAGCGGGCGGGGGATGGCTTGCCCATGCGGCGCGTGTAAACGTATGGATTCAATATGTGAATCGCACAAAGTCAGAGTTCTGCAACAACGCCCACAGACACACAAACAGCTTCTTAAGCACGCTAGTCGGGCTTGGAGGTTGTCTAAGGGTCAAACCACCAAGCCCACGCATTCTGGCAAAATTAAGTCGCTTGAATTATGCTCTGGTTTGTAGCTTCACGCCTCCGCATCACATGAATGATTGGCAGTGCCAACAAAACCATCCAAACCTTACCGACAATCTGCCCAGAAATAAAATCCAAATTGCCAAAGGCAAGGTAGAGGAAGATAGCGCTATCTATGACCAACCCCACCATGCTGCTTGCAAAAACCGCTAAAACCAGTCCCTTCTTTTGAAGTGGTGTATACACTGCTAGATCAGCCATCTCCGAGAGGAGGAACGCTACCGCTGACGCAATCACTAGCGCCGGAGGTGCCACAAATCCTGAAAGGATGGCGCCACCAACAATTGCTCCAGCGGCCCATTTAACTCCCAGGTTTCTTTGAACGAGATCCCGTAGCACGAGCGCCAAACCAATCATCAGCACACCGCTTGGCGCAGTGAGCCCGGGTGCAACAGGAATAAGACATGGGCCGTCTGGCACACAAAATGTCCCAACATTCCCAATCATCCAGTTGGCCATTGGAATACACAGCGTGAAAGCTGCCAGATACACATACCCCATTGCTCTTCTTGTCATTGCTCGATCCTAACCTTAATTCGCGCGATAGACACATCCGTGCCCACAAGTGCCCCGCTTGACCACCACTCGGTCAAGGCCTGAAATTCGCGGATCAAGCTTCCGCCAGATCCACTGTGTGATGTTTTCTAGTGTCGGTCTTTCAAGCCCTTCGATCGCGTTCAGGTAGCTATGATCCAATTGCTGCCTGACCGGGTCAATCGCGTTGTCAAAATCCGACAGATCGATGATCCAACCGGTGTCCGGATCGGGTTCTCCGCTCACGAATACCTCCACCGAAAACGAATGCCCGTGCAATTGAGCATACGGGTGATCCGGATCTACATTTGCGGCGAGTTGATGCGCAGCTTCGAAAGTGAGCTACTCCCCATTTATTGGACAGTTTCCGACGTGACTTAAGCTACTCTTTGCGCCTGTTGATCGGGGTTGGCAGTTTCATTTCTTCGCCAGTAGACCACGGCAGGTGGTTTGCCGCCAAGGGCG